>NZ_CAUTAP010000001.1:0-262726 GCF_963536705.1 uncultured Streptococcus sp.
ACTTGGCTGTTAACGATGCAGCAGCTTTCACAGCTCTTGCAGATGCAGCTAAAGCTAAGCTTGGTAAATAATTAAAATAAGAACTGAGGATTTCCTTGGTTCTTTTTCCATAACTATTAATGAAAAGTATAAAGAAAGAAATAGCCCGCCATGCCACTTATAGTATAGATAAAGGCTTGTTACTGATAAGACAGCTTTCATGGTAAAGCTAGTTAAAAATAGGGAATTGCGATATAATAGAAAAAACAGATACTTATGTGAATAAAAAATCAGTAGAATGGAGAAATTATGTCGGAGAATCGTTTAGCTTGGGACCAGTATTTTGCGGCTCAGGCTCTCTTAATCGCTAATCGTTCAACCTGTAAGCGAGCCAAGGTTGGCGCTGTATTGGTCAAGGATAATAAGGTTATTTCAACTGGTTACAATGGCTCGGTTTCAGGGACTGAGCACTGTATTGACCATGAGTGTCTGGTTATTGACGGTCACTGCGTGCGGACCTTGCATGCTGAGGTCAATGCCATCTTGCAAGGAGCCGAGCGGGGAGTCCCCAAGGGATTTACGACTTATGTGACTCATTTTCCCTGTCTCAACTGTACCAAGCAACTGCTTCAGGTCGGCTGTAAGCGAGTGGTCTACATCAACCAATATCGGATAGATGACTATGCTCAGTATCTCTACAAGGAGAAAGAGGTGGAATTAGTTCATCTGCCGCTGGATGATGTCAAGAAGGCTATCGCTCAGACGGATTTGGTATAGAATGAGGAGTTTATGTGAAAAGCGCATATGTATGTTATGTAGCAAAATATTCTCTGAATCAAGCGTGTATTATAGAGGTTGGACATAAGCGAAATGCTATTATCTGAGGAACAATAGTGGGATAGATATCTTGCTTCTTCAGTCTAAAAAATAATTTGAAAGGATGAATCAAATGACGAATAATGAGATGAATAAAGATAATAATCAATCTATTGAGGAACAAAATATTCCTGACGTTACTATGAAGAATTCAAAAGAAACCAAGTATAGGTCAGGTCTGCTGTCATTTGCTTTTTATCTATCGATAATTTATCTTGTCTTGTTTGTTTTACTTTTCACTCTAGCAGGTCCATGGGGGATCGTCTTGTTAATTTTCCTAGCACCCAGCTTAATTTGTGTTTTAATTGCGACCGTTTTAACTGGTATTGGAAAGAATAGAGGAAATAAGGGTTTACTGTATGCAGGTTCAGGACTTTACCTGATTTCTGCCTTTTTTGCAGGAGACCCAGATTGGTTTCTTTTTCAAATCGCTCCATTTGTTTTAGCAGCTCTTGTTTTGTTCGGAACTCTAATGGCTAAAGAAGTGGAGAGGTAACAGAAGAAAATTTGGTGCTAAACTATATCTTCTCTTTATGTTTTTATTTTGTTATTTAGTCTGGATAGGTTGGTTAACTTCCAAGAATGAATGGAGCTTAACAAGGTATAGTTTTAATCTATATCTTGTTCTTTTTTTAAAAAAAGGGAGTGGTATCGTAAATTATGGTATAATGAGAAAGTTATATAGTCCCGATAAGGTGGTAGGAAACTTCTATCAGTACTTTGTAACTCGCAAACAATGACGGCTCCAAAGTCGCTCGTCATTCTACGGTTGCCGCTATATTGCGGTCACCCTATGCGCCTTACTAGCTCAGAAATAAAAAGGTATCGTTTTTATTTCTTTCGCGTCCTAACTCGTAGGTGACAAGATTTTCATCATTTTGGAGTTTGTTTATTTGTTTAATATTTTTTAAGGGGGGACATTTCTATGTCAGAACGTAAACTTTTCACGTCTGAGTCTGTATCGGAGGGGCATCCTGATAAGATTGCAGACCAAATTTCCGATGCTATTTTGGATGCTGTCTTGAGTCAGGATCCAGATGCCCATGTGGCTGCTGAAACAGCTGTTTATACGGGCTCGGTTCATGTTTTTGGTGAGATTTCGACCACAGCTTATGTGGATATCAATCGTGTGGTTCGTGATACCATTGCAGAAATTGGCTACACCAATACAGAGTATGGCTTTTCAGCAGAGACGGTCGGTGTTCATCCATCTTTGGTGGAGCAGTCGCCAGATATTGCTCAGGGTGTCAATGAAGCCTTGGAAGTTCGCGGGAATGCAGATCAAGATCCATTGGACTTGATTGGTGCTGGAGACCAGGGGCTTATGTTTGGCTTTGCAGTGGATGAAACGCCGGAGCTCATGCCGCTTCCTATCTCGCTCAGTCACAAGCTAGTCCGTCGATTGGCAGAGTTGCGCAAATCAGGAGAGATTGCCTATCTTCGTCCAGATGCTAAGTCACAGGTGACAGTTGAGTATGATGAAAATGACCAGCCTGTGCGCGTGGATACGGTGGTTATTTCGACTCAGCATGACCCAGAAGCGACTAATGAAGAGATTCATCGTGATGTGATTGAAAAGGTGATTAAAGCAGTAATCCCAGCCCAGTATCTGGATGATAAGACAAAATTTTTCATCAATCCAACCGGCCGCTTTGTAATTGGCGGTCCGCAAGGAGACTCTGGCTTGACTGGCCGTAAGATTATTGTGGATACTTATGGCGGTTATGCTCGTCACGGTGGCGGTGCCTTCTCTGGTAAGGATGCAACCAAGGTCGATCGCTCAGCTTCATACGCAGCTCGTTACATTGCTAAAAACATAGTGGCGGCGGGACTGGCCAAGAAAGCAGAAGTGCAGTTAGCCTATGCCATTGGTGTGGCTCAGCCGGTTTCTGTACGGATTGATACTTTTGGAACTGGTACTGTTGCAGAAAGCAAGCTTCAGGAAGCTGTTCGTCAGATTTTTGATCTACGTCCGGCCGGTATCATTCAAATGCTGGATCTGAAACGCCCAATCTATCGTCAGACAGCAGCTTATGGCCACATGGGTAGGACAGATATTGACCTGCCTTGGGAAAAGTTGGATAAGGTAGAGGCATTGAAAGCATCAGTGCAGTAAGAAGACAGTTCTCAATCGTAATGGTTGAGAGCTTTTTTATATAGGTAATATTTGCAAGGCAAGCAGTCTAGCCTTGCGCTTCTCTCATTCCTGGTAATACTGTATTTTTCTGAAAATACTATTAAAAAAGTAATTTTTCAGTTTCATTTTAATTTCAATTGTCTTATTTATCTAAAAGTATAGGAAATTTCCCGAATCTGTGGTATAATAAATGGCAATACCTTGAAAGAGCTTTATTTTAAACATGAAAAAAATTGTAATACATGGTGGTCGCCCCTTAAAAGGAGAGGTGACTATTAATGGTGCTAAAAACAGTGTCGTTGCTTTGATTCCGGCTGTGATTCTGGCGGATGATATTGTAACGTTGGATGGCGTTCCGGATATTTCGGATGTGGATAGTCTGATTGATATCATGATTGCCATGGGGGCTAGTGTTACTCGCTCTGAGGACAGTCTGACGATTGATCCGCGTGGTATCCAAAATGTCCCTATGCCTTATGGAAAGATCAACAGTCTGAGGGCTTCTTATTATTTCTATGGCAGCTTGCTTGGTCGCTATGGTGAAGCAACGGTAGGTCTGCCTGGTGGTTGTGACTTGGGGCCGCGTCCTATAGACTTGCATCTCAAAGCTTTTGAAGCGATGGGGGCTAAGATGACCATGGACGGCAACTATATGAACCTATCTACTGGAGGTCAGCAGCTGAAAGGCGCTAGCATTTATATGGATACGGTCAGCGTGGGTGCTACCATCAATACGATGTTAGCTGCTGTCAAGGCCAAAGGTCGGACTATTATTGAAAATGCAGCGCGAGAGCCTGAAATCATCGACGTAGCAACTCTCTTGAACAATATGGGAGCGCATATCCGCGGAGCAGGAACTGATATTATCACGATTGAGGGGGTTCCACACCTCCATGGAACGCGTCATCAAGTAATTCCAGACCGTATCGAGGCAGGAACTTATATCGCCCTTGCTGCGGCTATTGGTCAGGGAATTCAGATTAATAATGTCCTTTATGAGCATTTGGAGAGTTTTATTGCCAAGCTTGAGGAAATGGGTGTTCGGATGACGGTTTCTGAAGACAGCATTTTTGTCGAAGAGCAGCAAAACCTGCGAGCTATAAACATTAAGACTTCTCCTTATCCAGGCTTTGCAACTGACCTACAACAGCCCATCACTCCGCTCTTGCTGACGGCTAATGGCCATGGTAAGATTACGGACACCATCTATGAGAAGCGGGTTAATCATGTGGCGGAGCTGGCTAAGATGGCAGGTAAAATTTCAACTAGTAGCGATCAGATTGTCTATGAAGGGCCAAATCAACTGCAGGGAGCTCAGGTCAAGGCGACCGATTTGCGAGCAGGAGCTGCCTTGGTTATTGCAGGTTTGATGGCTCAAGGAAAGACAGAAATTACTAATATCGAGTTTATTCTGCGTGGCTATTCTAATATTATTGAAAAATTAACAAGTCTGGGTGCAGATATCCAGTTGATAGAAGAATAAGCGTTTTTCGCTTATTTTTTGTAGAGGTAGCAGATGAATTTATGGACACATTTGGCGGCCTGTTCATTTATTGAGACAGAGCATGCTTTTTTGCGGCCCATTGTCTTTGAAGATGCGGGGGCCCTATATAAGATTGCGTCCAATCCGGAAAATACTCAATTCATTTTTCCGACAGAAGCAAGCCTAGAGGAAAGTGAATACGTCATTGCCAATTTCTTTATGAAAAATCCTCTGGGGATTTGGGCCATTTGTCACAAGGAAACGCAGGAAATGATTGGCTCTGTCAAGTTTGAAAAGATGGACGAGATCAAGAAAGAGGCTGAGTTAGGCTATTTTCTGCGGCAAGATTACTGGGGACAAGGGCTGATGACAGAAATTGTTCGAGAAATTGCTTTTCTATCTTTTACCCGCTTTGACTTCAAACGCCTCAGTATTATCACTCATGCAGAGAACCTAGCTAGTCAAAAGGTGGCTCAAAAATCTGGCTTCAGCCTCTACCGGCAGTTTAAAGGGAGCGATCGGTACACGAGGAAGATGAGAGATTATCTGGAGTACCGTTATGAGAGAGGAGATTTTAATGAGTAAACATCAGGAAATTTTAACCTATCTTGAAAATCTTCCAATTGGCAAGAGGGTCAGTGTCCGCAGTATTTCAAACTATCTGGGAGTCAGCGATGGTACGGCCTATCGAGCTATCAAGGAAGCGGAGAACCGCGGTATTGTTGAGACTAGGCCTCGGAGCGGTACGGTTCGGGTTAAGTCCAAGAAAGTTGTCTTGGAGCATCTGACCTATAAGGAAATCGTTGATATTACGGGATCAGAAGTATTGGCTGGAGAAGATGGTCTTGAAAAAGAATTTAATAAGTTTTCCATCGGAGCCATGACGGAGCAGAATATCCTGCACTATCTGACAGAGGGCGGCCTCCTGATTGTCGGAGACCGGACGAAAATCCAGCTCTTGGCCCTGGAAAATGAGAATGCGGTGCTGGTAACTGGAGGTTTTGAAGTCAGCTCGGAAGTTCTGAAGATGGCTAATCTGCTCAATATACCGGTTCTCAGGACCAAGCACGATACCTACACAGTCGCAACCATGATTAATCGTGCCCTGTCCAATATGCAGATCAAGACCGATATTTTAACAGTGGAGCAGGTCTATCGCTCCAGCCACGAGTACGGCTTCTTGCATGATACTGATACTGTTCGTGACTATTTGGACTTGGTTCGTCGCAATCGTGCCAGCCGATTTCCGGTTATCAACCAGCAGCAGATGCTGGTAGGAGTAGTAACCATGCGGGATGCAGGGGATAAGTCTCCTCTGACAACCTTGGATAAGGTCATGACGAAAAACGTCTTTATGACAGGTTTATCGACTAATATTGCCAATATCAGTCAGCGCATGATTGCAGAAGATTTTGAAATGATACCAGTGGTTCGCAGCAATCAGACCTTGCTGGGCGTGATTACACGGCGGGACATTATGGAAAAAATGAGCCGTTCTCAGATTTCCAGCTTGCCGACCTTCAGTGAGCAGGTGGGACAGAAGATTAGCCGTCAGGATGATTTGTTTTCCTTTACTGTTGAGCCTTTTATGCTGGAGCAAAATGGTGTGCTGGCCAACGGTGTGCTGACAGAAATTTTGACTCGGATTACCCAGCAGCTCATGGTCAACAGCGGCCGCAGCCTGATTATCGACCAGCTGATGATTTATTTCTTTCAAGCGGTCCAGATTGATGACCTGCTGCATATCCAGCCGCGTATTATCCGTCAGACTAGGCGGACAGCCATTATTGACTTTGAGATGTATTTGGAAGCGATGCTGGTTGCCAAAGCCACGATTACAGTGAAAATTAATTAAGAAGAGGAATTTAGAGAAAGAATGATTACTTTAAAATCACAGCGTGAAATTGACTTGATGGACAAGAGTGGAGATTTTCTGGCTTCTGTCCATATTGGTTTGAGAGACTTGATTAAGCCAGGCATTGACATGTGGGACATCGAAGAGTATGTCCGCAAGCGTTGTAAAGAAGACAATGCCCTGCCTCTGCAAATTGGTGTTGAAGGCTCTGTCATGGACTATCCTTATGCGACCTGCTGCTCTCTTAATGACGAGGTAGCCCATGCCTTTCCCCGTCATCAGAAGCTGGTAGAAGGTGATGTCATCAGCGTTGATATGGTGGTTGGCTTGGTCGATAAGGCAGAGCTGGATGTGTCCAAGCTAGATTTTGACAATGTAGCAGAGATGAAGCAGCACACAGAGAGCTTCCGGGGCGGTGTGGCAGACTCTTGCTGGACCTATGCAGTAGGGAAGATTAGCCCAGAGGCTCAGCAGCTGATGGATGTGACTAAGGAATGTCTCTATCGTGGAATTGCGGCTGCTAAGGTTGGCAATCGTATTGGTGACATTGGCGCAGCTATTCAGGAATACGCTGAAAGTCATGGCTATGGCGTTGTGCGAGATTTGGTGGGGCACGGTGTTGGCCCAACCATGCATGAGGAGCCTATGGTGCCGCATTACGGTCGAGCAGGACGCGGCTTGCGCTTGCGTGAGGGGATGGTTCTGACCATTGAGCCCATGATCAATACAGGTACCTGGGAAATTGATACGGACTTTGAGACCGGCTGGGCACATAAAACGCTGGATGGCGGCCTGTCCTGTCAGTATGAGCATCAGTTTGTCATTACAAAAGATGGACCTGTCATTCTGACCAGCCAGGGAGAAGAAGGGACTTATTAGAAATCAAAGGCTGGGCACTTGTCTCAGCTTTTTTTGAAGGAGAAGAGAGTGAAGAAATTTTTTGCCAAGATTCGCAGAAATCAGTTTTTAAGAGAATTTTTCCATTTTTATAAAGAGGCAGATAGTGAGCTGAGCAGCGTTGCAGTTGCTTATTATTGGCTGATTTCTGTTTTTCCCTTGCTCTTAATTGTGGTGAATATTTTGCCCTATTTTCACATTCCGGTGGCGGATTTTCTGACAGCTATCAAGGACATGCTACCAGAGACTTTATATGATGTTGTAGCAAAAGTCATGCGTGAAGTGCTAACCCAGCCCTCGACTGGCCTGCTGAGCTTCTCAGTCTTGTCGGCTCTTTGGACTTTTTCCAAGTCCATGAATTTCTTACAGATTGCCTTTAACAAAGCCTATGGGGTAGCTAAGAGTCGGGGGCTGATTTCTCATCGCGTCATGAGTCTCTTTGTGAGTCTAGGTCTGCAGATTCTCTTTGCCTTGGCCCTCTTTCTGACCATGTTCGGCCATATGTCGCTGGATTTCCTCCGTACTTACTGGAAGCTAGATAGCCAGCTCTATCAGCACTTGCAGAATTTTACCGAGCCCCTGATTTACGCCTTACTCTTTGCGGTTTTGGTTATGCTCTATTATTTTCTTCCTAATGTGAAAATCAACAAAAAACGCTATGTTCTGCCGGGCAGTGCCTTTGTGCTTCTGACTATTCTGGCTTTGCTGAATATCTTTTCCGTCTATATGGATAATTATTTAAATCACCTAGTTGATGTTCGCTTTTTCAGCTCCATCATTATGGTTGTGATGATGTTTTGGTTTATCATGATTGCTAAAATTTTGATTATCGGCGCAGTCCTTAATGCTAGTATCCAGAGCTGCTGTGAGTCAGGGTTTCAAGTTGAAAGCACTGGACGCTTTACTTTCAAGAAGAAGGAGCAGGATGGGGAAGGGAACTGATGTTGTTTTAGCGTGGAAAAGGATAAATAGGTATGAAAAGTAAAAAACTAACTAAATGGAAGAGTATTGTGGTCGCTCTAGTCTTGATTCTAGGAGCTGCAACGTATTTTATTTGGAGCAAGGAAGAGGCAAAGAAGTTCCAAGAAGAGTACGGTCAGTTTGAGTATTATGTTCCAGAGTATGAACCACGGTTTAAAATTTTTGAAAATGGCAATGCACTTGCTTACCATTGGTCAGTAATTCATTCTGAAGAACAGGAGCAAATGTCAAAAGTAAAGTCCTATGCTTCTGTGAAATTTGATGTGATAATGTATTTTGAGAACGGATATTTTGCAAATAGTTTTATGAAACTGAAGGATAATCCATCCCGAGAAAATGTCGAAAAATTTAATCGTAACATACCAGAGAAAGGGGAATATTGGAGATTAGCCATTTATAAGCTTAATGGCCAGAAATTAGATAAAAAAGAGCTAGATATCTTTAAATTGGTTCGTTCCTATAATAAAGACTTAATTCCCTCCGAGCTGAATTCGAAGGTGGTCTTACTAGACTATTCAACTCAGAAAAAATACATTCCGATTCTCCTCCACCATCGTATAGAAAAAACTAATCGGGTTTATTATATTGATTTGAAAGAAGATAAAGTTGTTCATGCTGATGAAGTTCATATTCAAAAGATGACAGACAATAATAATTTCGTTTATCAGACGAATCTATCAGATAATCTTGAGAGAAAAGGCATAACTTTGTTTTCGAAAGGGTTGTATTTAGGTGAAACTTACTTAAAGAAAAATTTAGGTAAAACACTACTAGCACAAAAGTATCCTGAAATATACAAAATCATGCAAGGTGAGGATGCTCGTGTTACTTTCTTAAATAGAGAAACCGATGTTGAATTAGTAAAAAACGTAACTGAACTCTTCTTTCCGCCAGGAACGAATGTATTTGAGAACGTGACTATCCCAGCTAAATATTCAGTAGATGGGCAGGAGCATGTCATTAACTCAGCGGAAGAATTGCAAAAATACTACAAGGAAGAAGAAAACTAGAAAAAGACATTTTTACCAAATTTAAAGAGGATTTTCCTCTTTTTCTTTTTAGTTAATTTTATTGCATTTGCAATAAAATGTGTTATAATAGATTCAAATAAAAGTTTAAAGGAGGGGACATGTCAGTATTGCGGGAAATTGGGATTATTGCCCGAGCTTTGGATTCCATTGCTAATATTGAGTTCCGTGATATAGAGCTGGCGCGGGGGCAATATCTTTATCTGGTGCGAATCGCAGAGAATCCAGGAATTATCCAAGAGGAGCTGTCGGAGCTGCTCAAGGTGGATCGTTCAACGGTTGCCCGTTCTGTCAAGAAGCTAGAGGCCAAGGGCTTGGTGCAGCAGAAGGCAGCCAAGGACAACAAGAAGAACAAGGAATGGTTTGTGACGGAAAAAGGAGAAAAACTTTATCCTTTTATCCTAGCTGAGAATGAATATTCTGAAGAGACATCCCTGCAGGGCTTTTCTCAAGCGGAAGTTCAAGTCTTGGAGAAAATGCTGGTCCGAGTGCGTGAAAACATCACAGGTGACTGGGAAGCAGTCAAAAAAGGACAAAAAAGAAACTATTAAGATTAAAGAGGTGCATCATGAAAGTTACAGTTGAAAATGAATTTTGGCAAGTATTTCCGAAAGCTCAGATTAGTGTTTTAGTGGTCAAGAGGCTGGATAATAGTGTGGATGAAAGTAAGGATCCATATTTCAAATCCCTGCTGGATAAGGGAGCAAAACGAGCTGAGGACTTTATCCCAGACGAGAACTTCACTCAGAATGAAGTTATTCAGGAGTGGCGGCAGGCTTTCAGCAAATTCAAGACCAAGAAAGGAGCACGATCCTCTATCGAAGCTCTGCTCAAGCGGGTCAATCAGGGGCGTGAATTTCATCCAATCAATCCTTTGGTTGATATCTACAACAGTGTCTCGCTGTCTTATGCGGTTCCATGTGGCGGAGAGGATTTGGATAAGATTGTCGGAGGTCTTTATTTAGGAAAAGCCAAGGGCGGGGAAGCCTTTTTCCCGTTGGGAGCTGAGAGTGACGCGCCGGCTCTGCCAGAAGAAATCATCTACTATGATGAAGAGGGAGCTGTTTGTCGTTGTCTTAACTGGCGAGAAGCCCAGCGAACTATGCTGACCGAGGAGACCAAGGATGCCATCTTGGTCATTGAGGCCATTAATGGAGAGCAAGCAGCGCGTGCACAAGCAGCCATGACAGAACTCCAGACTCTGATTGAGGACTATTTTGGTGTCAAAGGTGAAATCACTCATCTGACGCTTGATAATCCAAGCTTGGAAATCTGAGAATAAAAAAATCTGGATCAGATTTATCTGGTCCAGATTTGATATTTTAAGGTTGAAGTATCATAGTCAATTAGCTTTTCTTGTTTTCAAAGATAAAGACTTTACTGAAAACATAGTTGAGAACGATGATCAGTACTTGAGCAATGAAAGTTTCGATGGTATTGACCATTTTAATATTGTTATTGACAAACTGGCCTATAATCTGCGGGAAGCTAGTGACAAAGATAAAAGTCAATAGTAAATTTAAGCCCATAGTAGCCAAACGTGCAGTGAAAAATTTGACCAATCGAACTGGCCATCCCTGTCTTTTCTGCTTGAAAACGATGGTATCGTTGGTTACAAAAGCAAAGAGAATGCCAAGAATATCACCAATTATCGTAGCCAGTAGTTCGTTTCCCGTCAATTCATAGCAGAGCATCCGACTGATAACGGATACGACAGTTGTTGCCACACCAAAGAAAAGATAGGACAGAACCTCATTGTCAAAGAATTTTTTGATTAAAGTTTTCATAAAGATAGTCTATCATATTTCTAGGATTTATGCTATACTAGTTGGGTTGCTAAATCTGTGGGAGAATCAACGAATGATGCCCCTCTCATGTGACGCAACCCTTGGCGCTTAGCTTCTTTCGCCAAGCATATTACACGCGGTAAAGCCGCTAAAGGAGAAAACATGAAACAAGGAAAACTGACAGTTCGTGATTTGGCTCAGATTGCCATTGTCGCTGCTATTTATGTAGCCCTTACGATTACGCCCCCTTTAAATGCTATAAGCTATGGTGCTTACCAGTTCAGAATTTCTGAAATGATGAACTTTATGGCCTTTTATAATCGGAAATATATTATGGGCGTGACCATTGGCTGTATGATTGCCAATCTCTATAGTTTTGGAATCGTTGATGTCTTTGTTGGCGGTGGGTCCACCTTGGTCTTCCTGTCACTGGGTGTCTACCTTTTCAGTCGCTATAAGAATCAATATCTGATTAAAGGCTTGATCCGTTTGGATCATTTCTATTTTGCAGTTTTATTCTCTATTTCGATGGTGACAATCGCTGCAGAATTACACTTCTTGCAAGGCCTGCCATTCTTCCTGACTTGGTTTACAACGGCCATTGGTGAGTTTGCTTCCTTGATTGTTGGAGCTATCATTATTAACCAGATTGCAAAAAGTATTGATTTGACAAAATAAGACAGCAGAGAGCGGAATTTCCGCTCTTTTTATGTCCTTTTGCTTTTTAGGAAGAATTCAGAACAAATAGAGGAAGATTTTGTGTATTTGTGATAAAATAGAAGTATGAAAGAAAGAATGTCAGAATTAGTAGAATTGCTCAATCGATACGCCCATGAATATTATACGGCAGATAGGCCAAGCGTATCGGACAGCGAGTATGACAGACTCTATCGTGAGTTAGCGGAGTTAGAAGAAAAGTACCCAACCGATATCCTGCCTGACAGTCCGACGCATCGGGTGGGCGGGAAGATTTTAGAAGGATTTGAAAAATATCCACACCAGTATCCTCTCTTTAGTTTGCAGGATGCTTTTTCACGTGAAGAATTACTAGCCTTTGACCAGCGGGTTCGCAAGGAATTTCCACAAGTTTCTTATCTTTGTGAACTCAAGATTGATGGGCTCTCTATTTCCCTGACCTATGAAAATGGAATCTTGGTAGCAGGAGCGACTCGGGGGGATGGTTCTGTTGGTGAAAACATTACTGAAAATCTCAAGCGGGTCAAGGATATTCCGCTGACATTGAAAGAACCGCTGGACATTACTGTTCGCGGAGAGTGCTACATGCCCAAGGCTTCCTTTGATGCGGTCAATCAGCTGCGGCAGGAGAATGGTGAGCCAGAGTTTGCCAATCCCCGCAATGCTGCAGCAGGAACCTTGAGACAGTTGGACACAGCAGTTGTGGCCAAGCGCAATCTAGCAACTTTCCTCTACCAAGAAGCCAGTCCAACTCAGGCTAACAGCCAAGAAGAAGTCTTAAACAAGCTGGCAGATTTGGGCTTTTCAGTCAATCCTACTCATATTCTGGCGGACTCTATCGAAGCAGTTTGGGAGTTTATCGAAAAGATTGCTCAGGAGCGGGACAGTCTGCCTTATGAGATTGACGGTATTGTCATCAAGGTTAATGACTTGGCGGTGCAAGAGGAGCTTGGCTTTACTGTCAAGGCACCCAAGTGGGCCATTGCCTATAAGTTTCCGGCTGAGGAAAAGGAAGCCCAGCTTCTGTCTGTTGACTGGACAGTGGGTCGGACGGGAGTTGTGACTCCGACAGCCAATCTGACGCCAGTGCAGCTAGCGGGAACGACTGTCAGTCGAGCAACTTTACATAATGTGGACTATATTGCTGAGAAAGATATTCGTCAGAAAGACACCGTTATCGTCTATAAAGCGGGAGATATTATTCCTGCTGTCTTGCGAGTGGTGGAGTCCAAGCGTGTCTCAGAGGAGCCTCTGGAAATACCAAGTCACTGTCCGAGTTGTGATAGTGAGTTGGTGCACTTTGAAGATGAAGTCGCTCTTCGCTGCATTAACCCGCTCTGTCCAGCCCAGATTAAGGAGGGCTTGATTCACTTTGCCAGCCGGGATGCCATGAACATTACTGGTCTTGGTCCAGCAGTAGTAGAGAAGCTCTTTGCTCAAAATCTAGTCAAGGATGTAGCTGGAATCTATCGGCTGACGGTGGAAAATTTACTAGAACTAGAGAACTTTAAGGAAAAATCAGCAAATAAATTGTATACTACTATTCAAGTTTCCAAGGAGAACTCGGCTGAACGTCTCTTGTTCGGCTTGGGAATTCGCCATGTGGGAAGCAAGGCCAGTCGGATTTTGCTGGAGAAATTCCATGATATTCCTAAGCTGTCTCAGGCCAGCCAAGAAGAGATTGCAGCTATTGACAGTCTTGGAACTGTGATTGCCCAAAGCCTGCATACTTATTTTGAGCAGGAAGGCTCTCAAATTCTTTTGAAGGAGCTGCAGGAAGCAGGTGTAAATCTGGACTATCTGGGGCAAAAGGCCGCAGCTGATGCAGCCCTATCAGGTATGACGGTTGTCTTGACTGGTAAATTACAAAAATTGACACGCAATCAAGCTAAAGAAAAATTGCAGAGTCTAGGTGCCAATGTTTCTGGATCTGTTTCTAAAAAAACGGATTTGGTAGTGGCTGGCCAAGATGCCGGTAGCAAGCTGGCCAAGGCTCAGGAGTTGGGAATTGAAATTCGGGATGAAGATTGGCTTGATAGCTTATGAGGCTGAAGTATGAAGGATAAGATTAAACGAGCACGATTGATTTATAACCCGACTTCGGGACAGGAAATTATTAAGAAAAATATTGCGGAAGTTCTGGATGTTTTGGAGGATGTGGGCTATGAAACCAGCGCCTACCAGACCACTCCAGCGCCTCTTTCTGCTCAAAAAGAAGCTGAAAGAGCAGCAAAAGCAGGATTTGATTTGATTATTGCGGCAGGCGGCGACGGTACCATCAATGAGGTAGTTAATGGCGTGGCGAATCTGGATGAACGGCCTAAATTGGCCTTTATCCCAACTGGTACAACCAACGACTATGCGCGTGCTCTGAAGATTCCCATGGGAGACCCAGTAGCGGCGGCCCGCATTATTGAAAAGAACCAGACCATTAAAATGGATATTGGCCGGGCATATGGCAGCAAGTATTTTATCAATATTGCAGCAGCTGGAACCCTGACAGAGCTGACTTACAGCGTTCCTAGCGAGGTCAAATCCCGCCTAGGCTACTTTGCCTATGTTGCAGAAGGAGCAAAAAAGCTCCCTCGCTCTAAGTTCCGCAAGGTCCGTATCAAGCACGACCACGGTGTCTTTGAAGGGAAGATTTCGCTCATGTTTGCGGCTCTGACCAACTCCATTGGTGGTTTTGAAAAGCTAGCGCCAGATACTAAATTAGATGACGGGAATTTTACCTTGATTTTGGTCAAGACAGCTAATCTCTTTGACATGCTGAGTCTGATGATGCAGGCTATCAATGGCGGTCAGCACGTTGGCGATATCAATGTAGAATACCTCAAAACAAGCAAGCTGCAGCTGGAAGTTTTAGATAAAAAAGGTCCATTTATGCTGAATTTGGATGGAGAATACGGCGGTGATACGCCTGTTGAACTGGAAGTGCTGCACGGCCATTTGGAATTTTTTGCCAATATTGATGAAATCAGTCAGACAGCCCTTTCAATAGAATAATTTTAGATAAGAGATGAAAGAACATGCTAGACTATAAAGTCTTAGTCCATTATCACAATCCCACTGGAGATTATTTCTCTTATGATATGTGGCAGTGGCAAATAAACCATTGGGGAAAGGAAGCAGCCTTTTCCAAACTTGATTATTTTGGTATTCAGGGAGAATTATCATTTGAGACCTGGGAGCCCTTAGATCATGCTCATGTGATTATCAAACGTTCAGACTGGTCTAGCCAGTCCTGTGACTATCATATTGATCTGTTACCGCCTCATCTGGTAACGGAAATTTGGCTGATTGAGGGAGATGCTCAGGTGTATTATTCCCTGCAGGCTGCAACGACAAGTCACCAGTATTCACGCCGTCGGCCGCATAACTTTGATATGGCCCTGAGAACAGACTATTTCGATGAATGCTGGGGCTATCAAGGCTGGTTGGGACACCGTCAGATGGACGGCGCACATATTTTCAAAGTTTGGGCACCGACAGCTAGGAAGGTAGAACTAGTAGTCTATGAATCAGCTTCCAATCAAGCTCCTGTTTATAAAATCTTCCCAATGCAAAAAGGAGATCGATATTCTCACGACCATAAGGAAAATACCATCGGTGTCTGGTCAGTTGAAATAGCAGAAGACTTGACCGGCAAAACTTATCACTATCATGTTAGCTTTGAATACCGTAATTTTTATACTCGAGATCCCTATACCGTTGCGACCAGTCCAGATGGCAAGCGCTCAGCGATTCTTGGAGCGGATGAGACAGAAGTAGTGGGTTTTCAGGTTAGACAGGGCAAAGAAGCTTTCTGGCGCTTGGATAATCCAAATCAAGCAGTGATTTATGAGATGCACATTCGGGATTTGACCAAGTCAGAGACTTCAGGCGTTGATAGTCAGCTGCGCGGGACCTTCTTGGGAGCCTGTCAAAAAGGCACTACCAATCATCTAGGGCAAAAGACAGGCTTTGACTATATCAGTGATTTAGGCGTTAATGTCGTCCAGCTTCAGCCTGTCTCTGACCGTCACAAGGACTATGATGAAAATGGAGAGCTAATCTACAACTGGGGCTATGACCCGCAGAATTATCATGCTCTGGAGACGAGCTTTTCCAGCAATCCTACTGACCCAGCGCAGGCTATTCGCGATTTGAAAACGATGATTCAGGCCTACCATGATGCGGGGATTTCTGTGACACTGGATGTTGTTTACAATCACATCTACTCGACCTATGATTCTGCTTTTCAGGCTACAGTACCCGATTATTACTATCGGATGAATCCTAACGGTTCTTTCCAAAATGGAACTGGAGTGGGGAGTGAGACGGCCAGCGAGCATGAGATGTTTCGCAAGTTTATGATTGACTCTCTGCTCTACTGGGTAGAGGAGTTCAATGTAGATGGCTTCCGCTTCGACCTGATGGGAATTCATGATGTGGAAACGATAAATGCCATCCGTCATGCTATGGATGAGGTAGATCCGAGAATCCTGCTCTATGGAGAAGGCTGGGATATGGGAACAGGCCTGAGACCAGAAGACAAGGCTAAGAAGGACAATGCCTATCAGTTGCCGCGGATTGGATTTTTCAATGATACAGAGCGGGATGCGGTTAAGGGAGCAGAAGTTTACGGTGGCATCAAGGCTGGCTTTGTCAGTGGTCAGGCGACGGAGGATATCGTCGCTAAGTCTATCCTTGGCAGCAGTGAGCTAGGCAGCTATCTCAGTCCTGATCAAGTCCTTAACTACGTGGAGGCTCACGACAATTTCAATCTGCATGATTTGCTTGCGGAGCTGCATCCCGATGATGATATTCTGACTCGTACCAAGCGGATTGAGCTGGCAACTGCCATGAACCTGCTCATGCAGGGTATGGCTTTCATGGAGGTCGGACAGGAATTTTCCCGTACTAAGCTCGTAGCTACGGGGGAGGATGGCCAAGTCCTGCATAGTGATCGCGAAAGGGCTATGAACAGTTACAATGCACCAGATGCAGTCAATCAGGTGAATTGGGATATTTTGCAGGATCATCAAGAGAGTATTGATTTTATCAAGAACATCATTCGCCTCAAGACAAGCTGCAAAGCCTTTTCTTATCAGACCTATGAAGATATTTATAAGCATGTCTTTGTCCAATCAGCCGAGCAGGGCAGTGGTTTGATTATCTTTGAGATTAAGGATGACAAGCATTATCAAGTCATTTTTAATGCTAGTGGCCTGACTTACTATCTGCCGAATGCAGATAAGCTGCGCCTCGTAGTTGGCAATAGCCGTCATAAGAAGCCTTTCTATGTTGAAAATCTGACGGTTTCTGTTTTTGAAGTTATTCAATAAGTTATTAGCTACATGAAAAGCGGCTCTTTGTCAACTGTAGTGGGTTGCTAAAAAGTCATATCCTGGAGAGGACTAAATCAGTCCTCTCCTTTTTGATATTCAACGCGATAAGGATTCTAGTTTTAAAGTTGTCAAAGTTCCGAAATCCGAAAGCATTTCGCTCATTCCTACAGCGGTTTTACCCACTACAGAAATTATAGAGCTACTTTTTCTACCACTTACTTAGGAAATCTTACCACTTACCGAAAAGGGGTAGATTTGCTATTGTCCATTTGTTAGGATAAGGGTGCAAAGGGGAAAATATATCTTAAGGAGGATATCATGAAACCATCATTTTTGAAAAACGCTGTGGCGTTAGTAAGCTGTGGCTTGCTCGCTTTTGGAGCGGCGCAAGTCCAAGCTGATGAGCAAAAGTTGCCGTCAGGCACACCTTACGACCAAATCGGTCAGAAAATTGAAAATTTCCACAAGGAACACGAAAAAACCAGCGCGGGACTGGCGGCAGCAGTCTTTGATAAGGACGGCCAAACCATTTACCAAAAGAACTTTGGCTATATGGACAAGGAAAAGAAGCTGGCTGTGGACGACAACTCGGTTTTTGAGTGGGGCTCTGCCACCAAATTGACCGTCTGGCTCAGCGTCATGCAGCTCTGGGAAGAAGGAAAAATTGACCTAAAAACAGATATAAAAGAGTATTTGCCCAAGGATTTCCTGAAACACCTCAAATACGACAAGCCCATTACCATGCTGGATCTGATGAACCACCAAGCGGGTTTTGATGAAACGCCGCTGAACACAGGAACAGGCAAGAGCTTGGAAGAATTACTAAAAAGCCAGCCCGCTCAAACTTATGAGCCAGGGACGGTGACATCCTATTCCAATTACAGTACAGCTCTAGCAGGCTATATCGTGGAGCGCATCAGCGGACAGGACTTTGCGGATTATGTCCACGAGCATATTTTCCAGCCTTTGGGCATGAACCATACCGCTCTCTTACCTGATTTGTCGGACAATACCTATGTCCGAGACAAGCGGCTGGGTGAGAAAACCTATGATACAAACGGAAGTTTATATCTAGATAAATTGCTTCCCGCGGATATTTATCCAGCGGGGCAGGCGACAGGGACTTTTGCCGATTTCAAGCGGTTCGCGCAAGCTCTTTTGAGAAAGGAAAAGCTCTTTAAGCGCCCAGAAACCTGGAATGAACTGTATCAGACAACTTCTACATTCTCAGATAAAGCAGTCGCTAAGAATGCCCACGGCTTTTGGGTGACAGAGTATGAGATAGGCTCTATTTTAGGGCACGGCGGTCATTCTTTTGCCGGTTTTTCAACCATGATTTCGCTGGATTTCAAGTCGGGTATCGGCATGGTTACCATGGTAAATCAGAGAGCAGAAGCCACCTTTTCTTTCGGTCTGCCCGATTTAGTCTTTGGCAAGAAAAAGCAAGCCCCTAACCAGTCTCAAAAAGACTTTCAGGAGGGCATGTATCGGTCTTCCCGCTCCATTCAGCAAGGCCCGACCTCTATTTCGCGCCTTACTCCTGTTTATACTTTTTATGTGAAAGATGTGATCAAAGACGGTCATCTGCTAGTCAGCAACTACTGGCTTTGGCAACATCGCCAAGGACGAACAGAAGTTGAAACAACCTATAATCATTTAGAAAAGCTCTCGCTTTGGGAGGTGGTAAAGGATTATGGTTCTGTCGCTCTGCTGGGTCTCGCAGTTGTTTATGCTGTGCTTGTTCTTTTGTTAGCTGCTTTGGGTAAGGTGTATCGCTTGCTTTTTGGGAAAGAAAGTAAAAGAGCGACTCCAAGAAGTTGGAAAATTTGGCATTATGGCACTTGCGGACTGATTTTGGTTAGCCTAGTCAATCTAGCAGGTCTCGTCATCGTTGCCGTTTCGGGCAAGTACATGCCCGATTATCGCTGGCAAGCCATTCTCTTTGCCCTGCTTGCACTGATTTTCTTAGTCAATGCTGGGTTGCCAATCTTTCTGCGTTCAAAATTCCAAGTGAGCAAGGGTCGAAAAATCTTGACCTACTTGACCAGCAGCGCTTCACTTATCGTCGTTCTCAATATCCTTTATTGGAGCCTTTACCAGTGGTGGGCACTTTAATAGAAAGGTAAGTATCATGAAAACATCATTTTTTAAACATTGCTTAACTGTGCTGACTTGCGGCTTGCTCGCTCTGGGAGCTGGTCACGCTTACGCTGACCAGCAGAAGTTGCCGTCAGGCACGCCTTACGACCAAATTGGTCAGAAAATTGAGGATTACTACAAGGAACACGAAAAAACCAGTGCGGGACTGGCGACATCTGTTTTTGACAAGGACGGACAAACCATTTACCAAAATAATTTTGGCTATGTAGACAAGGAAAAAAAGTTGGCGGTGGATGACAACTCAGTTTTCGAGTGGGGCTCTGCCACCAAGTTGACCGTCTGGGTCAGCGTCATGCAGCTTTGGGAAGAAGGCAAGATTGACCTTAAAACAGATATAAAAGAGTATCTGCCCAAGGATTTTCTCAAAGGCAAGCTCACATACGACAAGCCAATCACCATGCTGGATCTGATGAACCACCAAGCAGGCTTTGGAGACACGGGGCTTGCCAAGGGAACTAGTAAGAACTTGGGAGATACGCTCAAAAAAGTACATATCTATCAAGCCTATGAGCCGGGAACAGTGACAGCCTACTCTAACTTTGGGACGGCTCTGGCAGGATATATCGTCGAGCGGATTAGCAGACAATCTTATGCTGACTATGTCCACGAGCATATCTTTGAACCTTTAGATATGAGGCACACCGCTCTCTTACCCGATTTATCAGATAATCCCTATGTAGTAGAAAAACGTAAGGAAGTCAAAGGTTACACTAGAGACGGTCGGTTGATTGGCGAAGCTCCATATCTAATAGAAATGTACCCTGCTGGGCGAGCAACAGGAACCTTGGAAGATTTCAAGGCATTCGCTCAGGCACTCCTGCAAAAGAAGACACTTTTTAAGCGTTCAGAGACTTGGGACACCCTTTATACAGCAACCTCTAACTATCCTGATAGCGATCTTCCTACCAATGCTCATGGTTTTTGGAGTGACCTTTATCAAGACCAAGTTATCCTCGGGCACGGTGGTAATACAGCTGGTTTTTCATCAAGTTTGACCTTAGACTTAAAATCAGGTATCGCTGCTGTCATTTTAACGAACCAACTGGGCGAGAAAAATTATGTTGAGAAAATTCCCGAGCTGGTCTATGGGCAAAAGAAAGATGTTCCCAACAAAAAGAAAGAAGAACTCAAACCCGGCTTTTATCGTGACGCTAGTCAATTCTTTGGGCCTTTATCCATTGCGCGACTAAATATGGCGACCTTCTATATTGATAAAAATAGTGAAAATCGATTTTACTGGAGCTTGGAGAAAGTCGGTAAGCGAGAATTTATCAAGCGCCCAGTTTCTGATTACTTTAAACTATCTAACTGGGAAGTTGCCAAAGAATTCGGCAGTGTCATCCTATGGGGGTTAGCAATCTTCTATGCTCTTCTTAGTTTGGTATCTGCTTTACTGGTCAAGCTCTACCGGCTCCTTGCCAAGCGGACAAACCGCAAACCTGTGACACTTGCTTGGTCGCTCTGGCATTATCTGACTTGCGGACTTGTTTTGTCCACTGTACTCATAACCATTCTCATCGTGCAATATAATATGAACATCAGCGGCTCGCCAAATAACAGTGCTTGGCTCTATGTCATCTTTGCAATAACGGGTCTGCTGCTTCTTGCTAGTTCTGTTTTGCCAATTCTTCTGCGTTCAAAATTCCAAGTCAGCAAAGGCAGAAAAATCTTGACCTACTTGACCAGCAGCGCTTCACTTATCGTCGTTCTCAATATCCTTTATTGGAGCCTTTACCAGTGGTGGGCACTTTAATAGAAAGGTAAGTATCATGAAAACATCATTTTTGAAGAGCACTGTGGCGCTGCTGACTTGCGGCTTGCTCGCTTTTGGAGTAGCGCAAGTTCGAGCCGATGAGCAAAAATTGCCGTCGGGGACATCTTACGACCAAATCGGACAGAAGATTGAGGATTATTATCAGAAAAACGAGAAAACCAGCGCAGGACTGGCAACATCTATTTTTGACAAGGACGGTCAAACCATTTACCAAAATAATTTTGGCTATGTAGACAAGGAAAAAAAGTGGGCGGTGGATGACAACTCAGTTTTCGAGTGGGGCTCTGTAACGAAATTAACCGTCTGGGTCAGCGTCATGCAGCTCTGGGAAGAGGGGAAAATTGACCTAAAAACCGACATCAAAGAGTATCTGCCCAAGGATTTTCTCAAAAGCAAGCTCAAATTTGACAAACCCATTACCATGCTTGACCTCATGAACCACCAAGCAGGCTTCGCAGATGTTGACTTGGCCAAAAATGAAGACAAAGACCTAGCCCATACGCTACAAAAGGCGCCGATTATTCAAGCCTATGAGCCGGGGACAATAACTGCTTATTCCAATTTTGGAACGGTGCTTGCTGGCTACATCGTCGAGCGGATTAGCGGACAATCTTACGCTGACTATGTGCACGAGCATATTTTTCAGCCCTTAGGTATGAAGCACACCGCTATTTTGCCCGATTTTTCGGATAATGACTATGTGGTCGAAAAACGCAAGGAAATCAAGGGCTACACCTCAGACGGTCAGCTGATTGGCGAGGCAAACAAGCCTAATCCTTACTATCCGAGCGGGCGAGCAACAGGAACTTTGAAAGACTTTAAGACCTTTGCCCAAGCACTCCTGCAAAAGAAGACACTTTTTAGGCGCGCGGAAACTTGGGACACCCTTTATACGGCGACTTCGACTTTTCCTGATAGCAAACTCCCAATCAATGCTCACGGATTTTGGAGTGACCTTTATCAAGACCGCGTTATCCTCGGTCACGGTGGTAATACGGCTGGCTTTTCATCCATATTAACTTTGGATTTCAAATCAGGTATCGCTACCGTCATTTTAACCAATCAACAATACGAAAGTAACTATCTTAAAAAAATTCCTGAGCTGATTTATGGAAACAAGGCAACTACTTCAGAGAAGATAAAAGCAGAGTTTAAACCGGGCGTTTATCGCTCAAGTCGCGTTTTCACCAATGCCTTATCAATCACGCGCATTGCTCCGCCAATAACTAACTATCTTGAGAAAAATAGTAAATTTATCACTCAAAAATACTGGGAATTGGAGAAAAACGGCAAGCAAGAACGGCTGAAATTGCCTATCGCAGACTACCTTAAACTTTCCACATGGGATGTAGTCAAGGATTACGGCAGTCTCGTCTTGTGGTGCCTCGCTGCTTTCTATGCCCTCCTCATCCCTGTATCTGCTTTACTGGTCAAACTCTATCGGCTTCTTTTCAAGCGGAAAAATCACAAACTTACACCGCTTGCTTGGTCGCTCTGGCAATACCTGACTTGCGGGTTCATTCTATCTACCATGCTCCTGCTTTACTTCTTTATCCAAAGCGTCCTGAGTCTACATTCCTCACCAAACAGCCGTGTTTGGCTTTCTATGGGCTTTGCAGCTGTGGGAGTTAGCCTCCTGGTTAGCCTTATTGCCTCATTCTTCCTGCGCTCAAAATTCCAAGTGAGCAAGGGTCGAAAAATCTTGACCTACTTGACCAGCAGTGCTTCACTTATCGTCGTTCTCAATCTCCTCTACTGGAGCCTATATAAGTGGTGGACGCTCTACTAAAAGAAAGGAAAGTTATGACCCATTCTCAAAAAATCGAAACAATGATTCAAAACGGCTCCGACCAACTCTACACCGTTTGCTATCCCAATCCTGACAAGGAAACGATTATCCTGCTGCACGGTGGACCGGGAACGCCTGATGACTTCAAGCTCTTTATCCCTAAGCTCGAAAAAGATTATCAACTGATTGTCTTTCACCAGCGGGGAACGAGGAAATCGCCCTGTCCGAGTGGCGACTACAGCATGGAGGCCTACATTGCAGACATCAACACAATCGCCGACCACTTCAATGTAGATAAATTTCACCTTTTGGGGCATTCCTGGGGTGGATTGTACGCGCAAATCTACGCCAGCAAAATCCCTGAGCGGCTCCTTAGTCTCTTTCTTTCCTCGCCGGGAACAGGCACGGGCAAGCAGTGGAAACAAATGGAAAAGGAAATGATGAATTACAATAAAAATCACTGCACGACTATCGAATGGCTGAAAATGGGAATCTATTCTCTGCTGGGAGGTCTTGGCAGTTCCAAGGCTTCGCAGGATCTCTATCGTCAGGTTGCTCGCAATTACAATGCCGACTATCCAGCCTTTCGCGATGTGACGTTTAACTTGAGCAATGTTTCAGTCCGGGCAGGCAATCAGACAAGAAAGGAAATTATGGCCTATCCTCTCTTGCCCCGCCTAGAACATCCTGCTTTTCCTATTACCGTGACTTTCGGTGACAATGATATTTTTGGTGCCAGCATGCACTTTGTCATCAGCCGCTATCCCAGCGCTCAGGTGTTCACGATTAAAAACAGCGGCCACTTTCCATTTTTCCACAATCCAGAAGACTACTTTGCTATCTTGCACCAGCATTTTCAACCTTAGCATGAACCTCTAAAGTTTTCTAACTTTAGAGGTTTTCACTTATCTGCAACTTATCCCTCTTTTTCGGGCTCTTTGTCAACTGTAGTGGGTTGATGAAAAGTTATAATCTGGAGAGGACTAAATCAGTCCTCTCCTTTTTGATGTTCAAAGCGATGAGGATTCTAGTTTTAAAATTGTCAAAGTTCCGAAAGCCGAAAGCGTTTCGCTTGATGACTTTGATGAAGTTGTTAGTAGCTTCTAGTTTTGCGTTTGAGTAGGGCAGTTCCAGTGCGTTCAGGCTCTTATCCTTGTTTTTCAAGAAGGTCTTAAAAACAATTTGAAAAATAGGATTTACATAAGAAATGGTATCTTTAATGAGTCCAAAGAAATGCTCAGTTTTTTTCTCTTGAAAATGAAAAAGCAGGAGTTGGTAGAGTTTATAGTGTTCTCGGAGTTCTTGAGAGCAAGAGAGAAGTTTTTCTAGAATCTCTCCGCTGGTCAAGTGCATGCGAAAAGTTGGACGGTAAAAGCGTTTATGGCTGAGTTTACGGCTCTCCTGTTGAATGAGTTTCCAGTAGCGTTTCAGTGCCTTATATTCGTGTGATTTTCGATCAAATTGATTCATGATTTGAACACGAACACGACTCATAGCACGGCTGAGATGTTGCACAATGTGAAAGCGATCAAGGACGATTTTAGCGTTTGGGAATAGTTTTCTGGCAATATCGTAGTAGGGACTAAACATGTCCATGGTAATGATTTTGACTTGGTTTCGGACCTGTCTGGAATAGCGCAGAAAGTGATTGCGAATCGTTGCTTGAGTCCGCCCATCTTAAGATAGCTATAATCTTTCTGGAATCGAAATCCTGTGCAATGAAGCTCATCTCTATCTGCCGATTGAAACAGTCACTTCCCTGACTGTTTCCACATCCCAGCTCATGTGTTCTGGAAGGTAGTTGAGGTTTGCCTTGAACTTGAATTCTTTCAACTTACGAATGACGGTGGAAGTAGATACAGATAAACTTTCGGCGATAGCTATCAGAGGGACTTTCTCGATTAATTTTTGGGCAATTTTCTACTTGACGATGGTTGCAATTTGGTGATTCTTCTTGACTAAGGAAGTCTCTGCGACCGCCATTTTCCTACAGATTTTACAGTGGAAACGGCGCTTTCTCAATCGAACGAGAGTCTTGTAACCTGCACACTCTAAATAGGGAATTTTTACTTCTTTCTGGAAGTCATATTTAGCCATTTGTCCTTGGCAGTGAGTGCATTTAGGAGCGGGATAATCTAGCTTAGCGATGATTTCTTTATGTGTACCAGCATCTAGAACATCCAAGATAGTGATATTCTGGTCTTTTATTCCCAGTAAGTTTGTGATAAAATTGAACTGTTCCATAAGAGTCTTTCTAGTGATAGTTTCATCGCTTTTCATTATAGGACTTATGGGACTTTTTTTCTACAACAAATAGGCTCCATCATTCCTACAGCGGTTTTACCCACTACAGAAATTATAGAGCCTGAAAAGCCTTAAGTCCATTGGACTTAAGGCTCTTGCTATCTATGGATTGGCTGTGGAACTAGAGCTGGAAGAGCTCGAGTCTTCCTGACTGCTGTCTTCGTCGCTGCTGCTAGTTTGGAACTGCTCTGGATGCAGTGCCCTATAGCTTGGTGAATTAAAGAGGTCCACAGTGGAGACATTGCCTCGCTTAGAGTAAAGACTGGTTGATTGGTCGCCTTTTTCCTTTTCAATAGCCAACAAGGCCTTCATTGAATTAAGATAAGAGTAATCTTTAGGGTTGACCTTGCCTAAGTCATTCCCCTTGTAGAAACGAATCAAGTCGCCGGTCTGAATAGCGTCACTTATCTTCAGCTGAGTATTGGCAGCATTGCGAATCTCATCCAGCTCCTTCTTGATGGTTTCGTCAGGATTAGTAATTTCCTCACCGGTCTGGGTGTAGTAGGTCCGTCCATTGAAGCTAGTGTATTTTGGAGTGACAAAGTTATTGCTGGAGCGGAAGGCTGTGATTTGCTGATGCTGAGATGACAGCAGGTCTTGTCCAACTTGAAGGTAGTTCTTAGAGTCAATGCCCAGTAAATGCTCCAATGTTGGCAGCATATCTACTTGACCACCGTATGTATCAATGATCTTTCCTTTGTCCATGCCAGGTACCACTACCATGTATGGTACGCGCTGCATCATAGCATTGTCATAATTGGACCAAGTCTCAGAAGTCTTTCCTACAAGAGGGGCTAAGTTAGGATTACGGGTTTGGGAAATTCCAAAATGGTCTCCGTAGAGAACGATAATAGAGTTGTCATAGAGGCCGGATTCTTTGAGATAGTCAAACAAGGCCTTGACAGAAGAATCTAGATAGTTGGCAGTGGCAAAGTAACCGTTGATGGTTTCATCCTTGGTCTTGGCCAGTGGGAAGCCAATCTCGTCACCAATCAGACTTGTCGTGTAAGGATAGTGATTGGAAACCGTGATATACTTAGCATAGAAAGGCTGCTGCAGGTGTTCCAGATATTTGATGGAATCTTTCAGCATAATCTTGTCATTCAAACCATACTGGAAGGAGTTGGTGTCGTCCTGCTTGGTAAAGTAAGATGCATCGAAGAAATAGTTATAACCCCATTGCTTGTAAGCAGTATTACGGTTCCAGAAGCTTCCTGTATTTCCGTGGAAAACAGCAGAAGTGTAGCCGCCATTTTTGGAAAGAATAAAAGGTGCAGCTTGCTGGGTATTGGTACCACCGTAGTTGACCATAAAGGAGCCTTGGTTGAGACCGAAGAGCCCAGTTTCAATCATGGTTTCAGCATCAGAAGTCTTACCAGCCTTGACCTGGTTGAAGACATTAGAGAAAGCCAGAGTCGAATTGGAGTGGTAGAGGGAATTGAGGAAAGGTGTCACCTCGTACTCTTTCCCATCTGCCTGCAGCTTATAGTCAATCAGGAACTGCTGGAAGCTTTCCAGATGGACATAGATGACGTTGCGTCCTTTGGCAATCCCGTAATATTCTGGATTTGGTTCCGCATAGTGGGATTGGATATATTCTGTTACTGGTTCCAAGTCTTTTTCAGAAGCTTTGGAGCGCTCACGATTGGCGGTATATGTCTGGTTAGCACTGTAACCTAGAAAGGCTGGCAAGCCCAGAGCCCGAACGACATAATAGTTGGAAAATCCACGTGATAAGAGCTCAGGCCGGTCAATTTCAGCCAAGAAAAGGTTGGCTGAGAACAGCATAGCGGACAGGGAGGTCACAGCAAAGCTGGCGCGTTTATTGAAAGGCCGGTCATCCATGCGGATGTATTTCTTAAAGAATAAGAAAGCCAAAATCGGGAAATCAATCAGATAAAGAATATCCCAAGGGCGGAAGAGCTCAAGTGCTGCTTCCCCAAGTCCAGCAGAAACGCTGCTAGAAGCCAGCATAGTATTGACTGTAACAAAGTCGCTGAACTCGCGGTAGTAAATGGAGTTAGATACCAGCCAAGCAAAGAGGAGTAGATAGATTCCGAAGGCCAGGCTGTAGAATAATTTGGTTCGTTTTACATAAAGTGCCAGTCCCAGCAGCAAGAGGCTGATAGGGAAAGGGTTGATAATAGCTAAAAATACTTGATAAAGACCTTGAATATCGAGGTTGAAATCAATCGTGTAGGCCCACATGGTTTTTATCCAATAGAGGACCAGTAAAATCAAGACAAAACCTAGTCTCGTACTCATGAAATTGAGTAAATTCTTGGTTATTTTTTTCACAAAAAGTTACTTCCTTGTCTTATTTCCTAAAAATTTTCTCCTCTAAGTATAACATAATTTCTCTAGTTAAGGAAAATTTGAGCCGCATTTGAGATATTTTAAATCGGCGAAATTGTAATATTTCTATAAAAGCCTTATCCTCTCTATAGAGAGGTTTATAGTCGTTTTGCACTCGTTTGTGAAATCTTTTATTAACTCAAATGTAAAATATGTTTTGAGAATTTTCACAATCTTTGGTATAATATAATTTATGAATAAACTTACTGTTACTCGAGAGGCAGAAGAAAAACTGAGAAAGGGCATTCTTTTATTAGATAAAAAGGATTTTGGCGCTCTTTCTCTTCAGAATCAATGTGTGGAGCTGCAAAACCGTCAGGGCAAGTTCTTAGGCACAGCTTATCTCTCTCCGCAGAATAAGGGAGTAGGCTGGCTGATTTCCCAGAAGAAGGTAGAGCTGAACTCGGATTTTTTTCAAACTCTCTTTGAGCAGGCTAAGAGCAGACGTTCTACTTATTTCCATTCGTCTGACACGACAGCCTTTCGACTCTTTAATCAAGAGGGGGATGGCTTCGGTGGCTTCACGGTGGATTTCTACAATGACTTTGCGCTCTTTTCTTGGTACAATGACTTTGTCTTTGCTATCAAGGAGCAGATTCTGACAGCCTTCGCTATGGTTTTCCCAGAGATTCAGGGAGCTTATGAAAAGATTCGTTTCAAGGGTTTGGACTACGAATCGGCTCATCTCTACGGAGCGGAAGCTCCAGAAACCTTCACAGTCTTGGAGAACGGTGTTCGCTATCAGGTTTTTCTGAATGATGGTCTCATGACCGGTATCTTTCTGGATCAGCACGATGTGCGTGCTAGTCTGGTAGATGGTCTGGCTGCCGGTAAAAGTTTACTCAATATGTTTTCCTATACAGCTGCTTTTTCAGTAGCTGCAGCCATAGGCGGTGCCAGTAAGACAGTATCAGTTGATTTGGCCAAACGCAGCCGTGAGCTGTCAGAAGCTCATTTTCTGGCCAATGGTCTGACACTGGATCAGCATCGCTTTCAGGTGATGGATGTCTTTGATTATTTCAAGTACGCTAAGCGTCACGCTCTAAGTTTTGATGTCATTGTGATAGATCCGCCTAGCTTTGCTAGAAATAAAAAGCGGACATTCTCGGTTGCTAAAGATTATCATCGTTTGGTTGCACAAGCTTTGGAAATCCTGAATCCTCAGGGAATCATGATTTTAAGTACCAATGCAGCCAATCTTTCCAAAAGTAAGTTTAAACAAGAAATTGAAAAAGGCCTTGCCGGCAGAAAGCACCGCTATCTTGCGGAGTATGGCTTGCCAGCAGACTTTGTCTATAATAAAAAAGACGGGAGCAGTAATTACCTCAAGGTATTTACAATAAAGGTGGACCAATGAAATTAGTCGTTTCTGTAATGCCCAAGAGTTTAGAAGAAGCTCAAGAAATTGATGTATCACGCTACGAAGATGCGGATATTATTGAATGGCGGGCGGATTTTCTGGCCAAGGATGACATTTTAAATGTTGCGCCAGCTATTTTTGAAAAATTTGCCGGACGTGAATTAATTTTCACCTTGCGAACCCGTCAGGAAGGCGGAGAAATCGAACTATCCGATGATGAATACGTAGCTCTCATCAAGGAAGTAGCCGGTTTTTACCAGCCGGATTATATCGACTTTGAATATTTCTCTCACAAAGGGAAATTTGAAGAAATGCTAGAGTTTCCTAATCTGGTGCTGAGCTACCACAACTTTGAGGAGACGCCTGAAAATATGATGGAAATCCTGTCTGAGCTGACTTCTCTGACCCCTAAGGTGGTCAAGGTTTCTGTCATGGCTCACAATGAGCAGGATGTGCTGGACTTGATGAACTATACTCGCGGTTTTAAGACTTTGAATCCTGAGCAAGATTTTGTCACCATTTCCATGGGAAAAGTTGGCAAGATTTCACGCATTGCGGCTGATTTGACAGGTTCCAGCTGGTCTTTTGCCAGTCAGGATATGGCGTCAGCACCCGGTCAGATTTCTCTGAGTAATATGAAGAAAATCCAGGAGATTTTGAATGAGAATTAATGGCCACACCCGCATGGCTGCTGTGGTTGCCAAGCCAATTAAGCACAGTATTTCTCCTCTTATTCACAATATGGCTTTTGAAAAGACTGGTGTCAATGGTGTCTATCTAGCTTGGGAAGTAGAAGCAAAGGATCTGCAGGCCAGTATAGAAAATATCCGCAGATTCGATATGTTTGGTGTCAATCTTTCCATGCCCTATAAGCAGGAAGTGATACCTTATCTGGACGAGCTGGATGTCAGTGCCCGTCTTATCGGAGCAGTCAATACGGTTGTGAATAAAAATGGAATTTTAGTTGGTTATAACACAGATGGCAAGGGATTTTTTAAGAGCTTGCCTTCTTTTGCTATTCAGGGCAAAAAAATGACAATTTTGGGAGCAGGTGGAGCAGCGACAGCTATTATTGCTCAAGCAGCTTTGGATAAGGCAGAGGAAATTTTTGTTTTCACTCGGCAGGCTTCCTATGAGAAGATTGTCAGAAAGATGACAGCTATCAGCCACCAATCCAAGAGTTGTATCCAGGTACTAACTTTGGAAGATGCGGATAGCTTGCAGGATACAATCAACCAATCAGACCTTCTGGTCAATGGGACTAGTCTTGGCATGGATGGCATCAGCATGCCCCTGCCTGAACAGATTGAGCTGCCTAGCCAGATTTTAGTTGCAGATGTTATCTACCAACCTTTCGAAACTCCCTTTCTCAAATGGGCCAGAAATCAAAATGTCACAGCGGTCAATGGACTCGGTATGCTGCTCTATCAGGGAGCAGAAGCCTTTGAGCTTTGGACCGGCAAGACTATGCCCAGTCAGGAAATTTGGCAATGTTTAGAAGAATTGTATAAATAAGGAGGCGCTTATGAAACTAAATGTGAATCTCCCGCATCATCCCTATGATATTCTCATTGAAAAGGGGGCTTTATCTCAGGCTGGAAGTTGGCTGAGTCAGCTTTGGCAGCCTCAGAAGGTAGTTATCGTCACGGACAATCGAGTGGCTCGACTCTATGCTGAAAAGGTCAAGCTGAGCTTGGAAGCGGCTGGGTTTGAGACTTTTGTCTTTGACTTTTTGGAGGGTGAAGCCAGCAAGAACTTAAAGACGGTCAACAAAGTCTATGAGTTTTTGGTTAAGGTTGGTCTGACCCGCAGTGACGGCATTGTAGCCTTGGGAGGCGGCGTTGTTGGTGATTTGGCAGGCTTTGCCGCTTCGACCTATATGCGGGGTGTGCATTTTGTGCAGATTCCGACCAGTCTGACTGCTCAAGTGGACTCCTCTATCGGTGGTAAGACAGGTGTCAATACACCTTGGGCCAAGAATATGGTCGGCACTTTTACCCAGCCTGACGGAGTTCTGATTGATCCAGAAGTCTTGCATACTTTGGGTCAGCGGGAACTGATTGAAGGCATGGGCGAGGTGGTCAAGTACGGTTTGATTGAGGACAAGGAACTCTGGAATGAGCTTTCGGAAATGGATGGCAGTCCAGAGTCAATTTTGGAGCATGCCGAAAGCATCATTTACCATTCCTGTGATGTCAAGCGTAAGATTGTGGTCGAGGACGAGCTGGATAATGGTGTTCGCCTTTACCTGAACTTCGGCCATACTATTGGGCACGCTATTGAAGCGACAGCGGGCTATGGAAAAGTCATGCACGGTGAAGCCGTGGCGATTGGCATGGTACAGGTTTCCCGCGTAGCTGAAAAGAAAGGCCTCATGCCAGCTGGAATTACAGAAGACATCGTCCGTATGTGTCAGAAGTTTGGCTTGCCGGTGGATTATCAGCCTTGGAATGAGAATGCTCTTTATCAGGCACTGACCCATGATAAGAAGGCACGAGGCAACTCTATCAAGCTAGTACTGGTTCCTAAGTTGGGTTCGGCTAGTATTCACCAGATTCCGCTGGAAGAGATGAAAGAATTTCTGAAGAAATAAGTGCCAGATGGAATTAAAGACGATTGGACAGTTTGGATAAAAATAGACAGGTTGTCCATATCTTTCCATCCCAGAAATAGGAGAAAATGTATGAGATACTTAACAGCAGGAGAATCGCACGGACCACGTTTGACAGCTATTATTGAAGGGGTGCCGGCTGGTCTTCCTTTGACAGCTGACTATATCAATGCTGAGCTCAAGCGACGCCAGGGTGGTTACGGTCGCGGTGCCCGCATGAAGATTGAAAGCGATCAAGTCGAGATTACGTCTGGGGTTCGTCATGGCTTGACCATGGGCGGCCCGATTACCCTCAATGTTACAAATCTGGATCATCAGAAGTGGCTTGAGATTATGAGCGCGGCAGATGTGGATGAAAAGAAAAAAGGGCTGCGCAAGATTACCAAACCACGTCCTGGACATGCGGACTTGGTTGGTGGTATGAAATACCGCTTTGACGATTTACGAAATTCACTGGAGCGTTCTTCTGCCCGCGAAACGACCATGCGTGTAGCAGTTGGAGCAGTAGCCAAGCGTTTGCTGGAAGAAATCGGTGTAGAGGTAGCCAGCCATATCGTAACCTTTGGTGGCATTGATATTGATGTGCCGAACAATCTGACTGTAGGAGAAATCAAGGAAAGAGCTGCCCAGTCAGAGGTTTCCATTGTCAATCCCGAGCGCGAAGAAGAAATCAAGGCCTACATTGACCAGATTAAGAAAGATGGGGATACCATCGGTGGTGTCATTGAGACTATCGTTGGAGGTGTGCCGGTCGGTCTGGGCTCCTATGTCCAATGGGACAAGAAGCTGGATGCCAAGATTGCTCAAGGAGTCGTGTCCATCAATGCTTTCAAGGGAGTCGAGTTTGGCGTGGGCTTTGAAGCCGGTCGTCTCAAGGGCAGTCAGGTAATGGATGAAATCCTCTGGTCTGAGGAAGATGGCTTCACTCGCAGGACCAATAATCTAGGCGGCTTTGAGGGCGGTATGACCAATGGTCAGCCAATTGTTGTACGCGGTGTTATGAAGCCCATTCCAACCCTTTACAAGCCTCTGATGAGCGTGGATATTGAGACCCATGAGCCTTATAAGGCGACAGTAGAGCGGAGCGATCCTACGGCTCTGCCAGCGGCGGGTGTTGTCATGGAAAGCGTGGTGGCAACAGTTTTAGCCACTGAAGTTCTGGAGAAGTTCTCTTCGGACAATCTGGAAGAACTAAAGGATGCGGTAGCCCGCCATCGGGAATTTGTCAAGAACTTTTAGAAGTAAGGAGAAGGCATGGAGAGAAAAACAGTCTATATCGCAGGTTTGGGACTGATTGGAGCTTCCTTGGCTCTGGGCATCAGGCGAGCTCATCCTGAGATAGAGATTCTTGGCTATAATCGAAGTGAAGAATCGCGCAGAGTCGCCCTGGAACGTGGAATGGTAGACCGGGTAACGGATGATTTTGCCGCCTTTGCTCCATTGGCTGATGTGATTATTCTGTCTGTGCCCATCAAGCAGACCATAGCATTTATCAAAGATCTAGCGGAGCTGGACCTGAAGGAAAATGTTATCATCTCAGATGCTGGATCGACCAAGGCAGAGATTGTGGCAGCAGCAGAAAAGTACCTGAAGAATAAGCCCGTCCGCTTTGTCGGAGCTCATCCTATGGCAGGAAGTCACAAGACCGGAGCCAAGGCTGCCCATGTCACCCTCTTTGAAAATGCCTATTATATCTTCACGCCCTCTAGCCTGACCAAGCCTGGTACGCTTGAGGAAATGAAAGACTTGCTAAGTGGTCTTCATGCCCGCTTTATCCAGGTGGACGCAGCCGAGCACGACCGAGTGACCAGTCAAATCAGTCATTTTCCGCATATCCTAGCCTCCAGCCTGATGGAGCAGGCGGCAGCTTATAGCCAAGAGCATGAGCTGACCCAGTCTTTTGCAGCCGGTGGTTTTAGAGATATGACACGGATTGCGGAGAGTGAGCCGGGCATGTGGACCTCTATCCTCTTGACAAATCCCGAATCCATTTTGGAGCGGCTGGAAGATTTTAAAGACCAGTTAGACAAGGTTGCCGCAGCGATTGAGGCCAAGGACGAGAGAGCTATCTGGGAATTTTTCGATCGAGGACGGCAGAGCCGCAAGCAGATGGAAATTCATAAGCGTGCCGGTGTAGATAGCTTTTATGACCTTTTTATTGAGGTGCCCGACGAAGAAGATGCGATTTTGGGTATTTTGGAGCTTCTGCGCGGAATTTCTGTTGTTAATATTCGTATCAACGAGGAAAACCGTGAAGATATCAACGGTATTCTGCAAATCACCTTTAAAAATCGCCAAGATTTGGAAAAATCTGCTAAAATAGTAAGAGAAAATACGGATTATCTAGTGTCCGTAGACTAATATAGATTGGAGAACTCTATGTCAAATATTTATGATTTAGCCAATGAACTGAGCAGAAATCTGCGTGAGTTGCCTGAGTACAAGGCAGTCGCAGAAAGTAAGAAAGCAGTGGATGCTGATAGCGAAGCGAAGGCTATTTTTGCGGATTATCTGGCTTTCCAGCAGGAGTTGCAACAGCTGGCTCAGACTGGTCAGGTACCGACTCAGGAGGTACAGGACAAGATGACTTCCTTTGGTGAGAAGATTCAGGGCAATGCTGTTCTTTCTGAATTCTTCAATAAGCAACAGCAACTATCCATCTATCTAGCGGACATTGAGCGTATCATCTTTGATCCGGTGCAGGATTTGCTTAAGTAAGCTAATAAAAAAGAGGAATCTGGGCTGAATACCTGGATTCTTTTTGGTTCGACTAGGATTCCAGAAATTTTAAGAATTTCTGGTCTTTTTATGATAAAATAAGAAGCAACAAAGAAAAGTACGAGGTCACCTATGAAATTATCAACCAATGTAAAAGGCCTGAAGGGCCGTATCCGCGTACCGGGAGATAAATCCATCAGCCACCGTTCCATTATTTTTGGCAGTTTGGCTAAGGGAGTCACTACTGTTCGCGACATTCTGCGGGGAGAGGATGTGCTGTCTACCATGCAGGTTTTTCGCGACTTAGGCGTGCAGATTGAGGACGATGGAAATCTAGTCAAGATTCATGGCGTAGGATTTGAAGGGCTGCAAGCACCGAAAAATAAGCTGGATATGGGTAATTCTGGAACATCTATCCGTTTGATTTCTGGTGTTTTGGCTGGTCAGGATTTCGAAGCGGAGATGTTTGGTGACGACAGTCTATCCAAGCGCCCTATGGATCGGGTGACCATCCCTCTGCGGCAGATGGGAGTCGAGATTGCTGGTCGGACTGAGCGTGATTTACCACCGCTCAAGATGAAGGGCAGTAGGGAACTGAAGTCTATTCATTATCAGCTGCCAGTGGCTTCTGCCCAGGTTAAGTCGGCCTTGATTTTTGCTGCCTTGCAGGCTCAGGGAGAGTCGGTTATTATAGAAAAGGAAATCACCCGTAATCATACGGAAGATATGATTGCCCAGTTTGGTGGGCAGATTGAGGTCAAGGGCAAGGAAATTCGCATTCAGGGCGGTCAGGAATTCACTGCTCAGGAAGTGACGGTTCCAGGAGACATTTCCAGCGCGGCCTTCTGGCTGGTAGCTGGATTGATTGTGCCGGACTCTAAGATTGTTTTAGAGAATGTCGGCATCAATGAAACTCGTACAGGAATTCTAGAAGTGATAGAGGCTATGGGCGGACAGATGACGCTGTCAGATGTTGATCCAGTAGCCAAGTCTGCAACCATTACCGTTGAGACTTCTGAGCTTAAGGGCACTGAGATTGGCGGCGAGATTATCCCGCGCTTGATCGATGAGCTGCCGATTATTGCTCTTCTTGCGACGCAGGCTCAGGGACGGACTGTCATTCGTGATGCAGAGGAGCTCAAGGTCAAGGAAACCGACCGGATCCAGGTAGTGGCAGACGCTCTCAATAGCATGGGCGCAGCTATTACCCCGACAGAAGACGGCATGATTATCGAAGGGAAAACACCTCTTCATGGTGCTCAGGTCAACACCTTTGGCGACCATCGCATCGGGATGATGACGGCAATTGCTGCTTTGTTGGCTCAAAGCGGTCAGGTGGAACTTGAACGATCTGAAGCTATTAAGACCAGCTATCCACGCTTCTTCAGCGATTTGGAGGGCTTGATGCATGGCTAAGATATTGCTGGGCTTTATGGGAGCCGGAAAATCCACAGTGGCCAGAGCCTTAGCCCAAGACTTTGTCGATATGGATGAACTGCTCTGCCAGCGACTGGGCATGTCAATCAAGGACTATTTTGATCAGCATGGTGAAGCAGCCTTTCGGACTGCAGAAGCCCAGCTCTTGGCTGAGTTGATCGATACGGACTTGGTCGTCTCAACGGGTGGCGGTGTAGTCGTCAGCCCTAAAAATCGCAAATTACTGACTCAGAATGCTGATAATATCTACCTGAAAGCAGATTTCGAAACGCTCTATCAGCGAATCCAGCAGGATGCTGAGCAGGAGCGGCCTTTATTCTTAAATCAGAGCAAATCAGACTTGCAGCAGATTTTTGATCAGCGTCAGGCCTGGTATGAGGAAGTGGCGACCCAGATTGTTGATACGAGGCTTAAAAGCCCGCAGGAAATTATTGAGGAAATTCAATGAAAATAGCATTTTTAGGTCCTAGAGGCTCCTTTTCTCACCATGTAGCCCAAGCTGCCTTTCCCAGCGAGGACTTGGTGCCCTATCAGAATATCACCGAGGTCATGAAGGCTTATGAGGCTAGGGAAGTGGATTACTCGGTCGTTCCGGTGGAAAATTCCATTGAGGGCAGTGTCCATGAAACCTTGGACTATCTTTTTCATCAAGCAGATATTCAGGCGGTTGCTGAGATCGTCCAGCCCATCAAGCAGCAGCTCTTGGTGACTGATTTAGAAAAGCCGATTGAGAAGATATTTTCTCATCCCCAGGCTATTGCCCAAGGAAAGAAATATATCCGCCAGCATTATCCGCAGGCCGCCATTGAGGTGACGGCTAGTACGGCCTATGCAGCTCGTTTTGTGGCAGAGCATCCTGAAAAGAATTTTGCGGCTATTGCCCCGCGCACGGCTGCAGCAGAATACGGGCTCAAAGTAGCAGCCAGCGACATTCAGGAAATGGAAGAAAATTATACCCGCTTCTGGATTCTAGGTCATGAGGTTCCTAAGCTTGAACTGACCAAGACAGGAGACAAGCAGACACTGGCTTTGACCTTGCCGGACAATCTGCCTGGTGCCCTCTATAAGGCTTTGTCGACCTTTGCTTGGCGTGGGATTGACCTGACCAAGATTGAGAGCCGGCCTCTAAAAACGGCTTTGGGAGAGTATTTCTTCATTATTGACATTGACAACGAGCAGAAAAAATTGGCGGATTTTGCCTATCAAGAGTTGACAAGTCTTGGAATTACTTATAAAATTTTTGGTAGCTACAGTGTGTTTCTGATTGAGGACAAGTAGCAATAGATTGGAGAAGAGATGAAGAAACCAGAAAATCTTAGCCATCATGAACAGCTCCGCTTAGATTATCTCTACAAAAATTATTATTATCTAAACGATAAAGAAAAGAAAGAATTTGACTATCTGCGTCAGAAGTCCAAGGGGATTGGCAGTTCAGCCAGTGTGCCGGACCATAAAGAGCAGCCGCATACAGTTAGTGACGCCTTTGAGCAAGAGCCTGTGGAAATGGATTCTTCTGGCCTCTTGCCCAAGTACCCTGAGCGTTCTTCTCGCAGCAGAAAGCAAAAGAAGGAGCCGGAAGCTCTGGCAGGAGCTGGTCTGGGACAAGACAAGCCTAAGAAACCTCGCAAAAAAATCCGCTTGAAACGGATTCTGCTTTGGGCAGGGATTTTCCTGCTGATGGTCTTGGGTGGCATGATTTTCATGTTTGTCAAAGGCTTGACGACAGCTCATAATGGCAATTCTAAGCCAGCAGAAACGGAATTCTTTGACGGCAAGGATACTAAGGACGGAGTGAATATCCTCATTCTCGGAACAGATGGCCGGGTTGGTGACGACTCGACTGAGACGCGGACTGACTCCATTATGGTCTTGAATGTTGGTAATAAGGACCACAAGGTTAAATTGGTCAGCTTTATGCGTGATACCCTCATTCACATTGACGGCGTCAGCAATGAGTACACCGATCCGTCGCAGGCAGATTACTATGACCAAAAGCTCAATTCTGCCTACACGATTGGGGAGCAAAACCACAACCGAGGTGCAGATTATGTCCGCCAGATGCTCAAAGATAATTTCGATTTGGACATCAAATATTATGCACTGGTGGATTTCCAGACTTTTGCGACAGCTATTGATACCCTTTTCCCAAATGGCGTCAGCATGAATGCCCAGTTCTCAACGATTGATGGGGAGAAGGTGACAGAAGTTGAAGTGCCAGATGACCTGAATATGAAGGACGGTGTGGTGCCTAATCAAACAATCAAGGTCGGTCAGCAGCAGATGGACGGTCGGACCTTGCTCAACTACGCTCGCTTCCGTAAGGATGATGAGGGCGACTTTGGCCGGACCCGTCGCCAGCAGGAAGTTTTGACAGCTGTCTTCCAGCAGGTCAAAGATCCGACTAAGCTCTTTACCGGATCAGAGGCTCTTGGTAAGGTCTTTGCCTTGACTTCGACCAATGTACCATACAGCTTCCTTTTGACTAATGGTCTCTCTATGGCTGGAGATTCCCGCAACGGGGTTGAGCGCCTGACGATTCCGGAAAATGGCGACTGGGTTGATACCTATGACATGTACGGTGGTCAAGGGCTCTTGATTGACTTTGAAGCCTATAAAGAAAGACTGCAGCAAATGGGTCTCAGATAAGATATATGATATAATGAAAGGTAGGACGATGTTCTGCCTTTTCTTTTGGGAAATGGCAGAGCGATAAAGCAGAAAGAGAAAAATATGTTAAAAAAGAATGATGTGATTGAAGTTGAAATTGTGGATCTGAGCCATGAGGGAGCAGGAGTGGCCAAGGCAGAGGGCCTAGTTTTCTTTGTAGAAAATGCCCTGCCGGGTGAGCTCATCCGCATGCGTGTGCTTAAGGTCAACAAAAAAATTGGCTTTGGTAAGGTAGAAGAATTTCTTCGTACTTCAGCCCAGCGCAATGAAAATCTTGATATGGCTTATCTGCGTACAGGGATTGCTGACTTGGGGCATCTGAACTATCCAGCTCAGCTGGACTTCAAACGCAAGCAGGTCAAGGACAGTCTCTATAAGATTGCTGGTTTGTCCGATATTGAAGTGCCTCCGACACTTGGTATGGAGCAGCCGCTGCGCTACCGCAATAAGGCTCAAGTGCCTGTCCGCCGTGTCAATGGCCAGCTGGAAACAGGTTTTTTCCGGAAAAATTCCCATGACCTCCTGCAGATTGAAGATTTCTATATCCAGGATCCAGTCATTGATCAAGTGATCCTCTTTACACGCGACTTGCTGCGTTGTTTTGACCTCAAACCCTACGATGAGCAAGAAAAGACTGGACTCATTCGCAATCTAGTTGTTCGTCGTGGCCATTATTCAGGGGAAATTATGGTAATTTTGGTGACAACCCGTCCTAAAATATTCCGAGTAGAGCAGCTGATGGAGCGCTTGACAGAGGCTTTTCCAACTATCAAGTCCATTATGCAGAATATCAACGACCAGCCCGGCAATGCGATTTTCGGAAAAGACTGGCGAACGCTTTATGGTCAAGACTACATTACCGACCAGATGCTGGGAAATAACTTCCAAATCTCTGGACCAGCTTTCTATCAAGTCAATACCGAGATGGCAGAAAAGCTCTATCAGACAGCCCTTGATTTTTCCGAGCTGACTGCAGATGATGTGGTGCTTGATGCCTACTCGGGTATCGGAACGATTGGGCTCTCTGTCGCGAAGCATGTCAAGGAAGTCTATGGTGTGGAAGTGATCCCAGAAGCGGTCGAAAATAGCCGAAAGAATGCAGAAATCAACGGCATTGCCAATGCCAGCTATGTCTGTGCTCCTGCTGAAGAAGCCATCCAAAACTGGCTGAAAGAGGGCATCCAAGCGGATGTCATCCTAGTCGATCCACCACGAAAAGGACTGACCGAGAGCTTCATCAAAGCCAGCGTCAGCATGGAGCCCAAGAAGATCACTTATATCTCCTGCAATGTCGCCACTATGGCGCGTGATATCAAACTCTATCAAGAATTAGGATATGAGTTGAAGAAAGTACAGCCTGTAGATTTGTTTCCTCAAACGCACCATGTCGAGTGTGTAAGCTTGTTAGTGAAACGTAGCTAATCCTCAAAAGGTTCCCCAAACCTTTTGAGTTCCGCAGACGCATCATGTTGAGGCGGTATCACTGCTTGTACGAGCTGAGGTATCAGCGAAGTAGAAGCAGATGTTCCGCCCATGGGATAGGACTCGTAGAATGAGGAGGAAAACCGACGAAATGATACGGTAAGTCCGAACCGCTGAGTGTGTAGCTCTGCTGGTGAAAGCATAGGAACATTTTAGATAAAGGTTTTTTAAGCCCTTATATCCCCGTCTAGATAAAAAAAGACCATCTAAGTTGGTAAATAACTTCAGGAGGTTTATACGCTATGCTTAGATCCTATGTGACTAAAAAGTATTTATTCATCTATTTTGTGGCGATTATGATTACTTGGTTGGAGGCTGTCATTACACCAGCTTTGATTCAGTATATTGTCTCTAGTTTTACCAATCACCAGTTGCATTTGCTGTGGCAGGTCTTGATTTGGGGGATTGTTGGGAATTTAATTCTCTTGCTGGGTTTGGCAGGGAAACGCTATTACTATGCACGAGTGCTGACGGACTTCAAGTCGGGGATTAAGCAGGCTATCTTTCAAACTTTCTTATATAGCCGTCGGATAGCGGATGAAGAGGTTTTGTCCGACCTGGAAAATGATGTAAAACAGCTAGAAGATAACTATATTGAGCCGACTGTCATTATCATTTCTTCTTTGGGGTTTACAACCGTTTCCATCTGCTATGCTCTCTGGACTAATTTTTATCTTGGCTTGCTCTTTATCATTTTTTATTCGATACCTGTTCTTTGTAGTAGCATAGGTTCCAAACGCTTGGATGCGATTACTAAGCAGGAGTCCCTAGCTAACCAAGGCTACGTCTCCCAAGTGACCAATATGATTGCGGGTGTTCGTCCCATACGGCATTATCTGGGACAAAGCATGTTTTACAAACTGTTTTCCAAAGATTTGCACAAGGCTTTAGAGCAAGAAATCGCCTATGAAAAGCAACGGACTCTAAATAGTCTCTTTATCAATGGGATTGATGCCTTTTGCTCGGTTGCGCCTATTGTCATTGGTGGTTTCATGACCTATTATAACTACCTATCTGCAGCCAGCTTTGTTGGGATTTACCTGGTATCGCATAATATCGGCTACCAATTTCAGGAGCTATCTTACTTTATCAATACTAGAAAATCAGCCAAGTCTCTCTGTGATAAGTATCAAAAATTGCTGGGAGAGGAGTGGAAAATGCCTTCTGTTCTTGAAAGTTCCGTCTTTCCGATTCAGCTAGAGCAAGTCAGCGTAGAGCGTGATGGTCAAGAAATCCTAGCCCCTTGTGACCTTACCATTGAGGAAGGGGAAAAGGTTGCCATTATCGGAGAAAGCGGGTCTGGGAAAACAACCTTACTTAACCTCATATATGGAGAAATCAAGCCTAGTCAAGGTCGGATTCGCTACCAGGGACAAGAGCTAAACTCGGATGAAATCTATCAGGCAGGAGCCTACATTCTCCAGTCCAGTCATGTCTTTGATGGATTGACACTAGAGGAAAATATCGCTCTGGAGCAAGAACTTGATTCTGTAAGGATGGAAGAGATCCTGCAGCAAACCGGTTTGAAAGCTCTCAAAGGCAAAACACCCAGCAATCACACCCTGTCCGGTGGTGAGAAGCAGAGGTTAGAAATTGCCCGCGCGCTCTATCACAATCGCCAATTTATCCTGGCTGATGAGGTCAAGGCCAATCTGGATCTTAAAAATCAAGAGAAAATCAGCCAGCTTCTCTTCTCTCTCCCACAAGCAGTCGTAGAAGTGATTCATCACTATAGTGAAGAGGACTTGAAGCGCTATGATAAGGTCATAAAACTGGAGAGATAGGTGGATACATAGTTTTTAGAAAGGAGTGGCAGAGGCCACTCTTTTTGTGGATTTGAAAATAAGATGATTAGCTTTTTTTCTATTTATAATATACAATAATATTGATTCCGATTTGGAGATTGGAATTTATATTGTTCGATAAAAAAATATTGATGATGTCTTACTAAATCAAGGAGGAATATCGTTTTGATTGATTCTGCTAAAATTGATAGAAAGTATTTTTATATTACAATCATTGGTTTATTTCTAATGGCGGTGTTGTCTTTGACAAAGATAATACCTGAACTTTCTTTATCAGGTCTCACCGTACTGATTGGTATTCTCTTTTTCTTTGTTCTTGAACATTTTGATAAAAAATCACATATAGAATCAGGTTTGCGCTTTAAATCATTTTTCGATGATCTGAAAAAACAAGGAGTAATTCTTTTGGTCTTGCTTCCTGTAGGATCTGCTGCAGCAACTTTGCTTATCGGCGATATGGTATTTAAGGGTGCTTTTGCTAGTCATGTTTTGGGAAGAACGGATGGTATGTTGTCCTTCGATAAAATACCACTCCTTATGATTCAAATAATAATCGCAGCCTTTGGGGAAGAAATTGCATGGAGAGGTTTCTTTCTTGGTAAGTCAATGAGAATTCTACCATTTTGCCTTTGTGCCATTCTATCTTCTTTATTGTTTGCGATAGCCCATATTTCTAGTGGAAGTATTGAACTTGTAAGCTATGATATTTTAATGATTTTTGTTGATAGTATCATCTATGCAATGATTTATAAAAAGTCTGGTAATTGTTTGATTTCTGCACTTTCTCATATTCTTGGAAATACTACAGGAATTCTTTTGCTCATGATGTATAGTTAGAAAGATTTTAATGTCATCTAGCTAATAAAGAATTTTCATTTTAGGACGGTAATGGTCACTATCAGTAAAAATGGGCTAGATAACTTGATTTGGAAAAGTAAGGAATCTTGCTAAAACTTGAATAACTAAAAGCCTTGTCTCCAAGGCTTTTTAATATTCTCTACTATACCTTTTATTCCTAAACTTGAACAATAGCTTGCAATCATTTTTTTAAAATAGTATACTAGGGCTAAACTATGGAATCGTTTGCATAAAGTTGCGATGAGTTTAAACAGTGAAATCTAGGAGATGAAAAGTATGGAATTAACAGCCGTTTATCATAGACCAGAGTCGGAATATGCCTATCTTTATAAAGAAGGTCAAGTGCATATCAGAATAAGGACTAAGAAAGAGGATATAGAGAAAATCATTTTGCACTATGGGGACCCCTTTATTTTTCTTGAGGATTCTTATGAAGATGTGAAAGAGATGGTCAAAGTGACCTCTGATGCCTTATTTGATTATTGGCAAGTAGCTTTTTCTGTGCGCTTTGCTCGGCTCCAGTATCTGTTTGAGATTAAGGATAAAGAAGGTCAAAGCATCTTGTATGGAGATAAAGGTTTCGCTGACAATAGTCCAGAAAACCTTGCTTTAGAAGGCAATGGCTTTAAACTCCCTTATATTCACGAAATTGATGGTTGCCAGGTTCCTGACTGGGTTTCAAAAACGGTCTGGTATCAGATTTTTCCAGAACGATTTGCCAATGGAAATGCTGTGCTTTCGCCAGAAGGAGCTCTAGATTGGGATTCGTCAATCACACCTAAAAGTAGTGATTTCTTTGGTGGGGATTTACAGGGGATTATTGAGCATCTGGATTATTTGCAAGACTTGGGCATTACAGGGCTTTACCTCTGTCCCATCTTTGAATCTCCAAGTAATCACAAGTACAATACGACGGATTACTTTGAAGTTGATCGACACTTTGGGGACAAAGAGATTTTCCGTCAACTGGTGGAGCAAGCTCATTTGCGTGGGATGAAGGTCATGCTGGACGCGGTTTTCAATCATATGGGCGATCAATCCGCTCAATGGCAGGATGTTCTCAAGCATGGTGAAAAGTCAGCTTACAAAGACTGGTTCCACATTCAAAAGTTCCCGGTGATGAATGACAAGCTTATGAATCCCAAAGAACTCCCTTATCATACCTTTGCCTTTGCCAGCTATATGCCTAAGTTAAATACGGCAAATCCTGAGGTGAAAGACTATCTCTTAAGCGTTGCGACCTATTGGATTGAACATTTTGATATTGATGCTTGGAGATTGGACGTGGCCAATGAGGTTGATCATCAATTTTGGCGAGATTTTCGGAAGGCTGTTTTGGCCAAAAAGCCTGACCTTTATATTCTTGGAGAGGTTTGGCATACCTCTCAGGCTTGGTTAAATGGAGATGAGTTTCACGCGGTCATGAACTATCCTCTATCGGATAGTATCAAGGACTACTTTTTGATCAGGAGCAAGAAGACTAGTCAATTCATAGCTGAGATTAACTGCCAGTCCATGTACTACAAGCAGCAGATTTCTGAGGTTATGTTTAATCTTTTGGATTCGCACGATACGGAGCGCATTTTGACGACAGCTCAAGGTGATATCCAGCTTGTTAAATCCGCACTCGCCTTTCTCTTTTTACAAAGGGGAACGCCTTGTATTTATTATGGGACCGAGCTAGAATTGGGCGGAGGTATGGATCCGGATTGTAGACGAGCCATGCCTTGGGACCGGGTTTCCAATGACAATGACATGCTCAATTTTATGAAGAACTTGATTCAGCTTCGCAAAGATGTTGCGGACATTATTCAGCATGGGAAATTTACCCTAGAAGAAATCGCTCCTGATGTGCTAGCTTTAGAATGGCAACATGATCATCAAGTAATCCGAGCCATTTTTAATCAGTCGAATGAGAATTATCTGTTAGACAGAGATTCAGCTGATTTGGTGAGTCATTGCCAAACTGATGACCAGCAAGTTCTCATCTTACCAAAGGGATTTGTAGTTTATTGTGATGAGTCTTGCATTTGAGTTGTGTTTAACTAATATCTTAATCCCATGATGTATTCTAAATAAGATAAGGGAAGTCGGAAGATTATTCTATTTTTGTAATTACTGTAATTATCTGTTATAATATCCCTAAGGAGGAAGCAAGATGGCAGTAAAAACTAGAAAACAAGGGAATTCTATAACAATAACGATTCCAAGTGAATTTAATATTCCGAGTGGCGTGCATTACGATGCTAAATTGTTACCGAGTGGCGAAATTGTCTTTACTCCAGAAAAGGCTGAAAATCTGGTTACTTATATTTCTGACGAATCTTTTGAATTGGATTTAAATAATATTTTTGATGAATACGATGATATTTTTAAAGCTTTGGTGGAAAAATGACAGTCTATTTAACAGAAATTCAAATTGCAAAGATTAATACTTTAGTTATTCAGCGCTATTCTCCGAAAGAACAAATCAAGACGATTAGTCCATCAGCACTAAATATGATTGTGAACTTACCTGAGCAATTTGTTTTTGGGAAACCTCTTTATCCATCAATCTTTGATAAGGCGACAATTTTATTTGTTCAATTGATAAAAAAACATGTTTTTGCTAGTGCTAATAAACGAACGGCTTTTTATGTTTTAGTAAAATTTTTACGATTAAACGGTTATCATTTTGCTGTTACGCTTGAAGAAGCGGTTGAAATGTGTGTAAGAATAGAGGTTGCATCACTGTCTGAGCAAAATTTAAAAAGCTACTCAAAATGGGTTTCTGAACATTCGTTTCGTAATGATAACGATTAAGCTTTAACTATGCAAGGAGTGCAATCTTATGCCTAGACCGAAAACTAAAGAAGATTTGCTGTTAGCTGCTAAGGAAAACTATGAGAAGCTACAAACTCTCATTTCCAAATTGTCTGATGAAGAGCTAAATACACCCTTTGATTTTTCTCGGGATGAAAAGAAGAAAGAGGCTCATTGGAGACGGGATAAAAATCTAAGAGATGTTTTGATTCACCTCTATGAATGGCATCAGCTCTTGTTGAATTGGGTGCATTCCAATCAAAAGGGTCAAGAGCAGCCCTTTCTTCCTGCGCCCTACAACTGGAAGACTTATGGAGAGTTGAATCTGGAATTTTGGAAAAAGCATCAAAATACTTCTCTTGAAGAGGCAACTGAGATCTTTCATCAGTCCCATCAAGATGTTTTGAAGTTGGCAGACACATTTACAAACGAAGAATTATTTTCAAAAAATGTCTATAAATGGGTCGGAGGGACCGTACTAGGTTCCTATTTTGTAAGTGCTACTTCCAGCCATTATGACTGGGCCATGAAAAAATTGAAAGCTCATCAAAAAAATTGTAAAGCAAAATAGTCTGTAGAAGACAAGAATTAGAGAGAAATAAGAATGAAGAAATACAGCAAAATAATCATGTCCTGCGCCTGCCTGGCTTTGACTTTTGGACTGGCGGCATGCGCCAGTTCGCAGAAAAATAAAGAAACAAGTCAAACTACATCGACTTATTCAAATCTAAACAGTAAAAAGAGTGTCGAAGAAGTTAAGAGTTTGTTGGCTGCCAACTTGGATAAAGACAGTGTCGATAACTTTGTCAATCTAGTCAATGACTACAATGGACTTGTTGGTTCTACTGGATTAAGGGGCGATTTCACTAAGTTTACCAAAACTGAATATGACGTAGAAAAAATCAATCCTCTATGGCAGGCAAAAAAGGGCGATTTTATCGGAACAAATTGTCGGATTAATACTTATACTTTGCTGAAAAATAGCATCGAAATCCCTCAAATCGAAAAAGATGACGAACTCTTGTTCATAGATAATGATTCGATTGACAAGGGCAAGCTCTTTGATGCCAAGGATAAGGAAGAATTTAATATCCTGTTTTCAAGAGTCAAAACTGAAGCGACTCAAGATGTCAAAGTCCATGCTAAGAAGATGGAGGAATACTTCAAAAAGTTCAAGTTTAGCGAAAAAGCACGGATGCTTTCAGTCATTGTCCACGACAATCTTGATGGCGACTCTCTCTTTGTAGGGCATGTCGGCGTCTTGGTTCCAGATAAAGACGGATATTTATTTGTCGAAAAGCTGACCTTTGAAGAGCCTTATCAGGCAATCAAATTTGCGACCAAGGAAGATGTCTACAAATACTTGCAGACCAAATATAAAGACTACACAGGAGAAGGACTGGCCAAACCTTTTATCATGGACAATGATAAGTGGGTAGAGGGTAAATAATGTGCTTTAGTTAGCATTAAGAAAATAGAACTGGGAGATTAAGCGTATGGAATTAAAAGATTTTACAGAAAAGGAACAGGAGCAGATTAATCAAGGGCTCAGCACTGCAGAAATTTCCGATAAGGAAGCTGCCAAAAAGATTCTGGCACTTGTGCCCCAAGAGTGGATTAAGAGAATTCCTTTCTTCGTGAGAGGGCATGCGACGACCAAGACGGTTGAGCGAGTTGCTAAGCAATATCCTCAGCTATACGCTGTCGCTAAGCAGCAAGGCGAACTTCCTGACAACGAAAGAGAAGAATTGCGCGTGATTATGACAAGCATTTTTGAAGAAAAGATGAATAAGCATAAAATCAGATGAACTCCTACTTTGAAAAAAATGAGAGCCTTAGAAAGTCACTGGAAGCAGTGGCTTTTTCATTTGTTTTTTTGGCATGACAAGGCCGGTCGCTAACGCTATTTTTGGATGATGGTTTCTAATTGGGCTTTGGGACTATTCTCCATGAGAATTATCGGTAAAAATGATATAATAAACCTATATTTTCTAGAGGAAAAGGCAGGCTATGAAATTACTTTATACAGATATTCGCCATTCTTTGACCAAGGTTTTAGTGGCTGAGGCTGAGAGCTTGGTGGCGGCTGGTAAGCGAGTCTTTTATATTGCGCCAAATTCGCTATCTTTTGAGAAGGAGCGGGCGGTTTTGGAGTGCCTGAAAACTCAGGCTTCCTTTGCCATTACGGTGACGCGCTTTGCCCAGATGGCTCGGTATTTTGTCCTCAATGATGTTCGGCAAGGGCAGAGTTTGGACGATATTGGTCTAGGAATGCTGATTTATCGGACCTTGACAGAGCTGGATGATGGAGAGCTTAAGGTCTATGGCCGGATTAAGAAGGATGCCCAGTTTATCCAGCAATTGATGGATCTTTATCATGAACTGCAGACTGCCCAGATGTCCTTTGCGGATCTGGAATTTCTCGAGGAGCCTGAGAAGCGGGAGGATCTGGTCAAGATTTTTACAGCGGTGACTGCTGCTCTGAATAAGGGTGATTTTGATTCGTCTTCTCAGATTGCTGCTTTTGCCCAGCATATTCTGGCTGGTGATACGGATGAGGAGTTGGAGAATTTGGCCCTGGTCATTGATGGCTTTACTCGTTTTTCTGCCGAAGAGGAATACTTAGTCGGTCTTCTGCATCGGAAAGGTGTGGAGATTGTCATTGGGACCTATGCCAGCCAAAAAGCCTATCGAGCAGCCTTTCGTGAGGGCAATCTCTATCAGGCCAGCGTGGATTTTTTGAGAAAGCTAGCCGAGGACTATCAGGTCAAGCCTGACTATATCTCTCATGCGGGAGCAGAAGATGCCTTTGGACGGATTTCCAAGGTCTTGGAGAGTCGCTATGATTTTTCTGAGCAGGCTGTTGAAGTTAGTGAGACAGACCGCTCACAGCTTCAAATTTGGGCTACTATGAACCAGAAAGAAGAGTTGGAGTATGTGGCTAAGTCCATCCGGCAGCGGGTTCATGATGGTGTGCGCTATAAGGATATTCGTCTGCTTTTGGGAGATGTGGAAGCCTACCAGCTTCAGCTCAAGACCATTTTTGACCAATATCAGATTCCCTACTATTTAGGGCGGAGCGAGTCAATGGCCCAGCATCCGCTGGTTCAGTTTGTCGAGTCCTTGGAGCGGCTCAAGCGCTATAACTTCCAACTGGAAGATCTGCTCAATCTCTTAAAGACGGGGCTCTACGGCGATTTAACTCAGGAAGAGCTGGATCATTTTGAGCAATATCTGCGCTTTGCGGACATTAAGGGAGCAGGCAAGCTAGCTAAGGATTTCACGGCTAATAGCCAAGGGAAATTTGACCTAGACCGTCTCAATCATATTCGTCGCCGAGTCATGACTCCGCTGCAAGACTTTTTCAAATCCCGCAGCCAGACGGCGTCTGGGCTCTTAGCTAAGTTTACAGAGTTCGTCCAAGCAGCCCGTTTGTCTGACAATTTAACGGCTCTGCTGCAGGGAGGAAGTCAGCAGGAGCAGGAGCGTCATGAGGAAGTCTGGAAGGCTTTCAGTCATGTCTTAGAGCAGTTTGCTCAGGTCTTTGCAGATAGCAAGGTCAAACTGGATGATTTTCTGGCCTTGGTCTTGTCAGGTATGCTTTTGTCCAACTACCGGACGGTACCGGCGACAGTAGATGTGGTCAAGGTCCAGTCTTATGACCTGATAGAGCCTTTAGCAGCTCCTTACGTCTACGCGATTGGACTGACCCAAGAGCGTTTCCCGAAAATCGCGCAAAACAAGAGTTTGCTCAGTGACGAAGACCGGGCTCGACTCAATGACGCAACGGATTCTCAGGCGGAACTCCAGATTGCCAGCTCAGAAAATCTCAAGAAGAATCGCTATACGGCTCTATCGCTGATGAATTCTGCTACCAAAGAGCTGGTCTTGTCTGCGCCAGCCTTGGTCAATGAAGTAGAGGACAGCATGTCGACCTATCTGCTGGAATTGACTGCGGCTCCACTTTCCTTGCCCATCATTGTCAAAAAGCCTCAGGCTTCCAGTGACGATATTGGCAGCTACCGAGCTCTACTTTCTCAAATCATCGAGCTCCACCAAGAGGAGATTGACCGAGAGAGGACAGCAGAGGAGCAGACTTTTTGGGCAGTGGCTGTCCGGGTTCTGCGCAAGAAATTGGCAGCAGAAGGCATCAGCATTCCGCAAATCAGCAAGGAACTGAAAACGGAGTTTCTACAGTCGGAAACTCTGCAAGCCCTCTACCCTCAGGAGCAGCCTCTCCGACTTTCAGCGTCTGCTCTAAACGAATATTTCCGGCATCAGTATGCTTATTTTCTCAAGTATGTTCTGCGCCTGCAGGAAGAGTGGACCATTCATCCAGATGCTCGCAGTCATGGGATTTTCCTTCACCGGATCTTTGAAAAGGTCCTGCAAGATGATTCGTCAGCAGATTTTGACCGGCGTTTAGCGCTGGCTATGGAAGAGACCAGCCGAGAGTCTGAGTTTGAGAACATCTACAGTGAGTCAGGACAGACCCGTTTTGCCCGCCAGCTCTTGCTAGATACGGCGAGGGCGACCGGCCGGGTGCTGGCTCATCCAAGCGGGATTGAGACTATTGGCGAGGAGACTGGCTTTGGCTCAGCTTCTAAGCCTTTCCTGACCTTGGAAAATGGCAGAGCAGTGACCGTGAGCGGTAAGGTGGATCGGATTGACCGTCTGACCAAGACCGAGAGTCTGGGAGTGGTGGACTATAAGTCTGGCGATATTAAGTTCAGCTTTGAAAAATTCTTTAATGGACTGAATTCTCAGCTGCCGACCTATCTGGCGGCGATTGAGGAGTTAGCAGACTATCAAGAGGATAAGGGGACTTTTGGCGCCATGTATTTGCAGATGACCGATCCGATTGTGGCGCTTAAAGATACCAAGACTTTGGCGGATGCAGTCAGTCAGTCTATGAAGCCACTGCAATACAAGGGGCTTTTTGTGGCTGATGCTGTCAAGGAGCTTGGTCCGCTCTATGAAAAAAATAAGACCAACTTGCTGAGCCAGGAAGACTTGGACTTGCTCCTGACTTACAATGCTTACCTTTATAAAAAAGCTTCAGAAGGCATTCTATCAGGCCATTTTGCAGTCAATCCTTATACAGAGAATGGGCGTAGCATTGCACCTTATGTGGAGCAGTTTAAGTCCATTACGGGCTTTGAAGCCAATCTCCATTTGGGACAGGCACGCCAGCTAGAAAAACTAGATGCAAGCAAATTTGATAGGCGGCCAACTGGTGAGAAGTTGCGCCAGGCCTGGCTAGAAAAGATGAGGGAGGAGATGGAAAAATGAAGAGAATTCCTTTTTTAACTGCAGAAGAAATTGCTCTTAAGCAAGCCCAAGAAGCTGCTTCGGACAAGCCACAGAAAAAGACGGCAGAGCAGATTGAGGCCATCTACTCCTCTGGGCAGAATATTCTGGTCTCCGCATCGGCCGGCTCGGGTAAGACTTTTGTCATGGTCCAGCGAATCATAGACCAGATTCTTAGAGGTGTCGCTGTCAGTCAGCTCTTTATCTCAACCTTTACCGTCAAGGCGGCAGGCGAGCTAAAAGAGAGGCTGGAGAAGGAACTGGGTAAGGCCTTGAAAGAGGCTGAGAGTCCTGAACTCAAGCAACACCTAGCCCAGCAATTAGCTGACCTGCCCAATGCCGATATTGGCACCATGGACGCCTTTACCCAGAAAGTACTTAGTCGCTATGGTTACCTGCTTGGTTTGGCACCGAATTTTCGGATTCTCCAGTCTGCCAGTGAGCAGCTGATTCTGCAAAATGAAGTCTTTAGCCAAGTATTTGACCGTTACTATGACAGCGAGCGTCAGGCTTTGTTTAGCCGTTTGGTAAAGAACTTTACTGGTAAGCGCAAGGATTTATCAGGCTTTCGGGAGCAAGTTTATCGGATTTACAGCTTTCTGCAGTCAACTAGCAGTCCTCAGCGCTGGCTGGAAGAGACCTTCCTCTATGGCTATGAGCACAGCGACTTTGCAGCAGAAAGAGAGCGGGTATTTGACCAAATCAAATCAGCCCTTTGGGAGCTGGAAGCTTTCTTTTCTGCCCATTTGGAGCATGAAGGAAGAGAGTTTGCGGGCACCAAGTATCAGGAAAATGTCCAAGATGCTCTGACCGTCTTGGCAGGCCTGAATGAACTGTCCTCAATAGACGAAACCGCTCAGATTCTCAAGCAGATCGTGGCACTTTCTCAACTGTCCAATAGCCAGGCCTTTACAGCTCGGGTTGGTAAGAATGCAGACGAGCTCAAAAAAGAAATGGCCAAGGATTACAATGAAGCCAGGAAGCCTATGATTGAGCGGCTGCGAAGCTTTGACCAGCAGCTTTATCAGCTGGACTTTATTGAGCAACACCAGGCTGAGTGCCTGCCTCTAGTTGAGCTTCTGCGGGATTTTGTGGCGGACTTTGCACAGGCTTACCTGGAGCGTAAGAAGGCAGAAAATGCCTTTGAATTTGGTGACATCAGCCATTTTGCTATTGAGATTTTAGAGACTTTCCCAGAGGTACGTCGCTTTTATCAGGAGCGCTACCACGAGGTCATGGTGGATGAGTATCAGGATACCAACCACACGCAGGAGCGCATGCTGGACTTGCTTTCCAGAGGGCAAAATCGCTTTATGGTAGGTGATATCAAGCAGTCTATCTACCGCTTCCGTCAAGCGGATCCGCAGATTTTCAGTGATAAGTTTAAGGCCTATCAAGAGGATAGCAGTCAGGGCAAGCTGATTGTCCTTAAGGAAAATTTCCGTAGTCATCTTGAGGTGCTGGAAGCGACCAATGATGTTTTCAAACGCCTGATGGATGAAGAAGTTGGGGAAATTGACTACAATGAAACCCACTATTTGGTGGCGGGAAATCCAACCAAACGTGAGCCTAATCCAGCTAACCGCGCTTCTTTCTTAATCTATGAAGGCTCTAAGGAGAGTCCGGAAGAGGAGGCTGATGAGGGCTTGCCACAGGCAGTATCAGCTGGGGAAGTGGACCTAGTCATCAAGGAAATCATCCGCCTGCACAATGAAGAAGGAGTGGCTTTTAAAGATATTACGCTGCTGACAGCTTCCAGAACCCGCAATGATTTGATTTTAGCTGCCTTTGAGCAGCACCAGATTCCGCTGGTACCAGATGATGGCGCAGCAAACTATCTGCAGTCGGTTGAGGTATTGGTCATGCTGGATACCCTGCGGACTATCAATAATCCGCTGAATGACTATGCCTTGACCGCCCTTCTCAAGTCTCCCATGTTTGACTTTGGTGAGGACGAGCTGGCTCGGCTGTCCCTGCAAGACAGTCAAGAGCGTTCTCAGGAAAATCTTTATGAAAAGCTGGTTAATGCTCTCCAAGGAAGAGGTTTGAACTCTGCTTTAGTCACCCAGGAACTGCAGAAAAAGCTGCAGCATTTTTATGAGACCCTAGAAAGCTGGCGGACTTATTCCAAGACGCACTCCCTGTATGATTTGATTTGGAAGATTTACCAGGACCGTTTCTACTATGACATGGTGGGGACTCTGGCTAATGGTGTCCAGAGACAGGCCAATCTCTATGCCCTCTCTTTGCGGGCCAATGAGTATGAAAAGTCCAGCTTTAAAGGTCTCTCTCGCTTTATCGGAATGATAGATCGTATCTTGGAAAATCAGCACGATCTGGCTAGTGTGCCAGTGGCGGCGCCTAAGGACGCCGTTCGTCTCATGACCATTCATAAAAGTAAGGGGCTGGAGTTCAAATATGTCTTCCTGCTCAATATGGACAAGGCCTTCAACCGTCAGGATAGCAGCTCTGCTATTATCCTCAGCCGGACCAAGGGAGTCGGCATCAAGTATGTGGTGGATGTATCGGTTTCTGTGGAAGATCCTTATGCGCCGAATCAGCTGCGCATTTCCATGGATACGCTGCCTTATCAGCAGAATCTAGCGGAGCTGCAGTTGGCTAGTCTGTCTGAGCAGATGCGCTTGCTTTATGTGGCCATGACGCGGGCTGAAACCAAGCTTTATCTAGTCGGCAAGGGCAGTCAAGAGGCCTTGGATAAGCGTCAGTGGGGTAAGAGCCAGCAAGGGCGTTTGTCTGCCAGTCTGCGCAGCCAACTCAGTAATTTCCAAGACTGGCTCTATGCCATTCAGGCGGTTTTTTCCGATGAGAATCTTGCCTACGAGACCCGTTTTGTCACTGATGAGGAGCTAACTGCTGAAGAGATAGGGCGAATTAATGAACCTGTGCTCTTTCCAGCGGATGATTTGGCAGATAATCGTCAGTCGGGTGATATCCGTCGGGCTCTGGATATTTTAGAAAGCGTGGACCGACTGAATAGCCAGTACCGCTCTGCCATTGAGCTGCCTAGTGTGCGAACTCCAAGCCAGATTAAGAAGTTTTATGAGCCAATCATGGATACGGATGGCCTGGATATCATGGATGAGCGAGCAGCTTTTCGGCCTCAGCCTAACTTTGACTTGCCTGATTTTGGCAAGAAAGCCAAAGTAACTGGGGCTCAAGTCGGCAGTGCTGTTCATGAGCTTATGCAGCGGATTCCTTTGGATAGCAGTCCCAGCATGGCTGTACTTCGTTCTGCTTTAGCTCAGGTTCAGGCCGATGAAGCGGTCAAAAAGCAGATTCAACTGCCTAAGATTGCATCTTTCTTTGAGACGGATTTGGGGCGACTCTTGATTGATAACAGTGATAGACTTCGTCGAGAAGCACCATTTGCCATGCTCAAGCAAGATGAGGACAGCGGTCAGGAGTTTGTTTTGCGGGGGATTTTGGATGGCTATCTGCTCTTTGAGGACCGGATTATCCTCTTTGACTACAAGACGGATAAATACAAAGAGCCATCTGAGCTGATTGCTCGCTATCGAAGCCAGCTAGACTTATATGCTCAAGCTCTCAGCCGCTCTTATGGCATTTCGCAGATTGAAAAATATTTGATTCTGCTAGGCGGTGAGCAGCTTCAGGTGGTTAAGGTTGACTGATTAGTTTGTCGTGTTCAGAAAGGAAGGAATCCTGTGGAACAGTTAGAACGCATTCAAAAAATGGAAAAGCACCTGAATAAATATTCTCAGGTATTGGCAAGAGCCCAGGAAGCTTTAGCTGAGTTAGAGCACTGCCAGTCAGATTATATTCAGTTGAGGGACTACTATACTGGTCAGGAATTTTTTGATGATTTAGAGTTCTCGAATGGACCGGATTTCCCTGAAAATATAGCTTGCGGCGTCTTAAGCGAAGATGCTGTCTATGACCTGATGGGGGAGCATTTTGAAACAGCGATTAATTTGTTGGATTTGTCCAGTGCTATGCTGAAAGAACGTTAATACATTTAGAAAGAAAAAAATATTTAATTTTTTTCAATTTTCCTCTTGCTTTTTAATAAAAATTCATGTAGAATATTCAACAATAAATTGAAAGCGATGAGAGAAAAAGTCTAAGACAAGAAACAGAGAGTGCCTAATGGTGAGACGGCATGCAATACTTAGACGACACATTCTTGAGTGCGGATGCGAAATCAGTCAGCAGTCTGAGACTAGTGTCCGACGGCTGATTGCCGTTATCAATCTGGAGTCTCGTACTCCCAGAGGGTCCTCAGGCGACTGAGGTCCGAATAAAGGTGGAACCACGTGTCAACGTCCTTGCAAAGTTTTTTTGCGAGGGTTTTTTATTATATTTAAACCAGAAGATTCCCTATTTTCGTTACCAAAGCGGTAAATTTCGTCTTTCATTTATTAGAAGTTCTAAAAGATAATCAGAGTCAGATAATGGCTAGTGTGTGAAAGAGAGGTGGCAAGATGGTTAAGCTAAAAGGTCTCAGGCAGATTAATCCCTATGTAGCAGGGCAGCAGCCCAATGAGCGAGACATGATTAAGCTCAATACCAATGAAAATGCTTATGGACCAAGTCCTAAGGTGGCAGAGGTCCTGCAGAACTTTGATGTCCAGGAGTTGCGCAAGTATTCCAGTTTGGATCAGGCGGAGCTCTGTCAAGCTTTGGCGGCAAATTTAGGTATTTCGCCCGACCAGCTCATTATTGGTAACGGGAGTGATGACATCTTGTCCATGGCTTTCCTGGCCTTCTTTAACAGCGGCGAGTCGGTCTTATTTCCGGACTTGACCTATGGTTTTTACAAGGTTTGGGCGGACCTCTACCACGTGCCTTTTCGAGAAATCCCTCTGACAGCCGATTTTGAGGTCCATCCGTCAGATTATTTTGGAGATAATGGCGGTATTATTCTGGCCAATCCCAATGCTCCGACAGGGATTTATCTGCCGCTGGATCAGTTGGAAGAAATTCTAGCGTCCAATCAAGATGTGGTCGTGGTGGTGGATGAGGCTTATATTCACTTTGGCGGTCAATCTGCCCTGCCTCTTCTAGAAACCTATCCCAACCTCTTTATCACGCGGACCTTTTCCAAGGATGCTGCTTTGGCTGGTCTGCGGGTGGGCTACGGCATCGGTCATCCAGACTTAATAGCTGTCATGAAAGCTGTTAAGGACTCCATCAATCCTTACTCAGTGGATATGTTAGCAGAGCGCTTGGCTCTTGCAGCGGTGAAAGATTGGGATTATTATTTGGAGACCGGTAGAGCCATTCAAGAGACCCGAGATTGGTTTGCTGGAGAATTGGCTGCGCTGGATTTCCAAGTCCTGCCTAGTCAGACCAACTTTGTCCTAGCCAAGCCTACTAGAATCTCTGCAGCAGAGCTTTTTCAGCAACTAGAGGAGCGTCGGATTTATGTGCGGTATTTTCCAAAAGCAGAACGAATCAAAGACTTCCTTCGTATCTCTATCGGACGGCGAGAGGAGATGGAAGCAGTCTTGGCAGTCATCAAGGAAATTTGCAGCAGCTGAGAGTTTGACCCAAAGCCAGTCAGTGTAAGAATAGATCTAGAAAGGAAAGCAGCCTATGAATAAAATCACCCTTCCGATTGGCATGCATGACAAGCTTTTCAAGAGGGCGCGTGTGACCTACGAGATTGAGCGGGACATCAGTGATTTTCTGATGGCTCAGGGTTTCAATCGGATTGACACACCGACTTTGGAGCACTTCGAGGTCTTCAGTGACCATGTGGAGCCCCATCATTATCATCTTTTCGATAAAAAAGGCGAGTTATTGGTACTACGGCCAGATGTAACCAGCCAGATTGGTCGGGTTATTGCTTCGACCAGGGTGCATACACCGACCAAGTTTTCCTATTCAGGTAAGGTTTTTCACTATCAAGAAGAGCTGCGCGGTCTTGCCAACGAGCTCAGTCAAGCAGGTATTGAGATTATCGGCTATCCAGCTCACGAGGCGGTGCTTGAGGCTATCAAGACAGCCAAGCAGTCGCTGGATTTGGCGCAGGTTAAGTCTTATCAGTTCGAGTTTTCCCATGCGGCAATCCTGCAGACCATTTTAGAGAGTCTGGCCCTGGATTCGCAGGAGGAGGCCCAGCTGCTAGATTATATTCGCAAGAAAAACAGGACGGGGATCTTTGAATTCACCCAGACCAGATCGAGTGAATTTGATGATTTTTTGCAGGAGCTGCCCTATTTGTTTGGTCCTAGCCAACAGGTTTTAGCTAGGGCTAGAGAGATAGTTGACAACGAGCGGATATTGATGGCTTTAGATGATGTGGAGCAAGTTTTGCGGAGCCTATCAGGCTTGCTGGATCAGACAACTATGGACTTGGGGCAGGTGGCGGCTATGCCTTACTATACTGGATTGACCTTCAAGGTCTTTAGCGACCGAGTGCCTGATGCTTTTCTATCTGGTGGTCGCTATGATCAGCTTTTCAAGCGCTTCGGGGCAGCAGAGCTGACAGCTATCGGCTGGTCTCTAGACATTGACAGTGTCTATCAGGCTATTCATGATGACCTGCCGGACGAGTGCGGAAAGGAAGGTGACAGCAGATGAGTCAGATTACCATTGCCCTGACCAAGGGGCGGATTGAGGAAGATACGGTCAAGCTCTTGACTCAGGCTGGCTTTGATATGTCTTTCATGGCAGACAAGGGGCGCAGTTTGATTTTTGAAAGCCCAGACGGTTGCTTTCGCTTTCTCTTGGTCAAAGGGCCTGATGTGACGACCTATGTGCGCCATGGAGTCGCTGATTTGGGCATTGTCGGCAAGGATATTCTCTTTGAGCATCCGACTGGCTATCTGGAGCTGCTGGATCTGAACTTTGGCCTTTGTAAATTCTCACTGGCCTCGGTGCCCAGCTATGACCCTCATGATCACAAGCGCAAGCGGATTGCGACTAAGTATCCGACGGTAGCGACTGATTATTTTAATCAAAAAGGGGAAGATGTGGAAATCATCTCCATCCAAGGAAGCGTGGAGATTTCACCGGTGCTGGGCTTGGCGGATGCCATTGTCGACATTGTGGAGACGGGGCATACCCTGTCAGCTAACGGCCTGCTGGTTTTTGAAGACATTTGCCGAGTATCAGCCCGGCTCATTGCCAATCAGGCTTCCCTGAAAAATAACCCGGATATCATGCCTTTTGTGGCAAAGATTGAATCCCTAGTAGGAAGAAGAGAGGTGGCTTTTAAATGACAATTATCAAACGTTTAAGCGGAAGTAACGAAGAAATTTCACGGATTTTATACGAAGAGCAACTGCAGCTCAGCCAGCAGAACTTAGATGTGGAAGAAGCGGTGGCTGAGATTATTGAAACGGTCAAACAAGACGGTGACCAAGCTTTAAGAGACTATACCATGCTTTTTGACAAGGTTGAGGTGACAGATTTTGAGATTGGGCAGGAGCTAATTGACAAGGCCTTTGAGGAGATTGACCAAGAGGTCTTGGCCGCCCTGAAAAATGCCCAAGCTAATATTGAATCCTACCACCGCCAGCAATTGGAGACTGGTTTTGAGGATAGTCCCAGTGAGGGTGTTATCCGTGGTCAGTTGATTCGGCCGATTGAGCGGGTCGGCACCTATGTACCTGGTGGTACCGCAGCCTATCCGTCCTCCGTCCTCATGAATGTTATTCCAGCCAAGATTGCTGGTGTCAAAGAAATCATCATGATTACACCACCTCAGGAGCATTTTACTCCAGCGATTTTGGTCGCTGCCAAGCTGGCTGGTGTGGATCGGATTTTCCAAATTGGTGGAGCCCAAGGTGTAGCAGCTCTGGCTTATGGTACTGAGACCATTCCCAAGGTAGATAAGATAACTGGACCGGGCAATATCTTTGTGGCTACAGCCAAGAAGATGGTTTATGGCGTCGTGGGGATTGACATGATTGCCGGACCTTCGGAGATTGGGGTCATTGCGGATAGTTCAGCCAGTCCAGTCTATGTGGCAGCTGACCTCCTGTCACAAGCCGAGCACGACAAGCTGGCTCGGGCTATTCTGGTGACCGACTCGGAGGAGCTGGCGGACCAAGTCGAAGCAGAGCTAGACAGACAGCTGAAAGAGCTGCCGCGGGAGGAAATCGCGCGTGCTTCGATTGAGAACAACGGCCGCATCATCCTTGCACCCTCGAAGGAAGCCATGTTTGAGCTCATGAATCAGGTGGCACCTGAGCATTTGGAAATTGCCATGGATGATGCCTACAGCTATCTAGATCAGGTTGAAAATGCTGGCTCTATCTTTCTGGGGCATTATACTAGCGAGCCAATCGGTGACTACTATGCGGGAGCCAATCACGTTTTGCCGACGACCAGCACCAGCCGCTTTTCATCAGCTCTGGGTGTCTATGACTTCATCAAGCGCATCCAGTACACCCAGTACAGCCGTGCTGCTGTAGGGGCAGCTGACAAGGATATTACCAGTCTGGCCTATGCAGAAGGCCTGCAGGGACATGCCAAGGCCATTGAAGCCCGCAGACAGGAAAAATAGAAGGAGTTGCCATGAGACAAGCTGAAATCAAGCGAAAAACACAGGAGACCGATATTGAACTGACTGTGAATCTCGACCAACAGGAGCCGGTAGCTATCGAGACTGGTGTCGGATTCTTTGACCATATGCTGACCCTTTTTGCCCGCCACAGTCGGATTTCTCTGACGGTTAAGGCTGAAGGTGACCTTTGGGTGGACAGCCATCATACGGTCGAGGATGTGGGTATCGTATTAGGACAGGCTCTGCGTCAGGCCTTGGGAGACAAGGCTGGTATCAACCGCTACGGCACTAGCTTTGTGCCTATGGATGAAACGCTGGGTATGGCCAGCCTGGACCTATCCGGTCGCTCCTATCTAGTTTTTGAGGCGGATTTTGACAATCCCAAGCTTGGGAATTTTGACACCGAGCTGGTGGAGGAATTTTTCCAAGCCCTAGCCTTTAATCTGCAGATGAATCTGCACCTGAAAGTCCTTCATGGCAAGAACAGCCACCACAAGGCGGAAAGCCTCTTTAAAGCGAGTGGCCGAGCTCTGCGGGAGGCTATTACGATAAATCCAGAGATTCATGGAGTCAACTCCACCAAGGGCTTGCTCTAGCTTGTCCTTCTGAGTGAAAGGAGTTGATGTAGAGATGATGATTGTTATTGATTATGACGCGGGAAATACTGCCAATGTTCTCCGTGCTCTAGCTCAGGTCGGAGTAGAAGCGCGCCTGTCAGCTGACCCGCAGGAAATTTTAGCTACCGATGGCTTGATTTTACCAGGTGTCGGTGCTTTTCCTACTGCCATGCAGGAGTTGGAAAGGCGAGGGCTGGTTTCAGTTATCCAGCAGGCTGTGGCCGATGGTAAGCCTCTCTTGGGCATTTGCTTAGGTATGCAGCTCTTGCTGGAGTCTGGATTGGAGAATGGTCAAAGCTCTGGACTGGGCTTGATTCCCGGTGTTTGCCGCCGGATTCCGGATCAGGCTGGTCTGCCTGTGCCTCACATGGGCTGGAATGACTTACAAATCCGTCAGACGTCTGCTTTGACAGCCGGTCTCGAGGGCCAGTCAGTCTATTTTGTCCATAGCTACTACACAGATGTTCCGAAGGAGTACTTGGACGTGACGGCTGATTATGGGAGACCTATCCCAGCCATGATTCACCGAGGATCGGTCTTTGGCTGCCAGTTTCACCCAGAAAAGTCTGGTGCTGTTGGCCTCGGTATCCTAGAGAAGTTTAAGGAGTATGTCTATGAAAATACTGCCCGCTATTGATATCAAAGACGGCCAGGCCGTCCGCCTTTTTAAAGGGGATTTTAGTCAGAAGACGGTGGTCAATCCCGATGTTTTGGAGCAAGCTCGAGTTTTCAAAGAAGCCGGGGTTACCATGATTCATGTGGTTGACTTGGACGGGGCCTTAGAAGGTCGGGCGGCCAATCGAGATCTGATTGCCCAGATTAAAGCGGAAACTGGTCTAGCTATCCAAGTCGGGGGCGGCATCCGCAGTCTGGAGCAGATTGAAGATTACCTGGCGGTTGGCATTGACCGTGTCATTATTGGCTCTATGGCTGTTAAGAATCCTGAATTTGTTGAGGCTGCGCTGGAGCGCTTTGGAAGTAGCAAAATCGTGATTGGCATTGATGCGAAAGAGGGGCTGGTTGCAACTGAGGGTTGGTTGGAAACTAGTAGTCAGGACTATATCAGCCTAGCGCTGGCCATGGAAAAAATCGGCGTCCGTCTCTTTGTCTATACAGATGTGGACCGAGACGGTACTCTCACTGGTCCCAATATCCAGCATTACAAAAAATTGCTGGCAGCTCTCAAGCAAGCTCATGTCATTGCCTCTGGTGGTATTCAGTCAGCGGATGACTTAGAAGAGCTGAAAAAACTGGGCTTGGCTGGTGCCATTGTGGGCAAGGCCTATTACAGTGGACGAATTAGCCTAGAGCAGATTAAGGAAGCAGAAAGGGGCTAGCCATGCTGAAAAAAAGAATCATTCCCTGTCTGGATGTCAAGGACGGTCGGGTGGTCAAGGGCATCAACTTTGTCAATCTGACTGATGTGGGCGATCCAGTCGATGCGGCCAAGGCTTACTATGAAGCAGGCTGCGATGAGTTGGTCTTTCTGGACATCACCGCCACCCATGAGGGGCGGGACACGACGGTCGAGATGGTCCGGCGCGTGGCGGAGCAGGTTTTCATTCCCTTTACCGTCGGGGGCGGCATTCGCACGGTTGAGGACATGAAGCGGATGCTGCAGGCTGGTGCGGATAAGGTTGCAGTTAATTCCTCAGCACTGGCAAATCCTCAGCTTTTGCCTGACTGCGCTGAGAAATTCGGCAGCCAATGTGTGGTGCTGGCCGTGGATGCTAAGAAAGAAGCGGATGGCAGCTGGCATGTCTATCTAGCTGGCGGCCGCAAGGACAGCGGTCGCGACCTGTTAGACTGGGTTCAAGAAGCCGTCGGTCTTGGAGCGGGGGAAATTCTTCTGACCAGTATGGACAAGGACGGGACCAAGTCCGGTTTTGACTTGCCTATGCTGGAAGCCGTCTCTCAAGTGGTTTCCGTTCCTATCATCGCATCTGGTGGTGCTGGCAGTAGCCAGCATATCCTAGAAGTTTTTGAAAAGACTGCGGCAACAGGTGCTTTAGCAGCTTCGATTTTCCATTATGGGGAGGTCTCCATCTCAGAGACCAAAAAAACTATGCTGGAAGCAGGATTGGAGGTGCGCCTCTAATGACAGAAGTAAAGTTAGATTTTCAAAAGCAAGGCGGTCTCATACCTGCCATTATCCTAGACCACACTAGCAAAGAAGTTCTCATGTTGGCCTATCTCAATGAAGACGCCTACCATCTGACCCGCACCAGCGGTCAGATGTGGTACTGGAGCCGGTCTCGTCAGGAGCTTTGGCATAAGGGAGCCACCAGCAGCCACTACCAGACTGTCAAAAAAATCACAGCTGATTGCGACCAAGATACCCTGCTGATCGAGGTAGATCAACTGGGAGCAGCCTGCCACACCGGTGCCAAATCCTGCTTTTTCCATACAATCTGGGATGAAGAAGACGGCAAAACTGACTAAAAGCTCCCTTACTTTAGTACTTGGTTAATGCAAATATAAAACTAAGAAATCAGTATCAAGAAACCGGCCTGCCATTGGAAAGAATTGCTTTTTATAGTAAAATAAGGACAGTAACAAGGAGATACTATGCTAGAAACCCTCTATCAAGAAGCCCTCAAACGCAAAAAAGAGCCCAAGGAAGGCTCCTATACCAGCTATCTCTATGACAAGGGGCTGGACAAGATTCTCAAAAAAGTCGGTGAAGAAGCGACAGAAGTGGTCATTGCGGCCAAAAACGCTGATAAGAACGAGATGGCCAATGAGACAGCTGATCTGCTCTACCATCTGGCGGTCGCTCTCGTCGAGACTGGCGTCAGTCTGGAAGAGGTAGAGGCCATCCTCCAGGCCCGTCAGGGCAAGCAGAGCCGGATTCACGACCGACCTGAAATTGACCATTACTAAGCGGATATAAGATTTACAGAAAGGCGGTCTAGCATGCGCGACAACCATCTTCATACCTATTTTTCCTATGATTCTGAGGCGGATTTCTGTGATTATCTGGACCATTACGAGGGCGAGATCGTCACCACTGAGCACTATGATTTGTCCAATCCCTACCCTTACGAAGCTGCCTCGCCCCACGATGATGTGCCTGACTATGCGGCCTATTCAGCAAAAATAGCAGTGCTGAACCAGCAATATGGCAACCGCATCAAAAAGGGCATTGAAATTGGCTATTACGCTCCGCGTAAGGGCGATATCTTAGCTTTCCTAGCAGACAAGGATTATGACCTCAAGCTCCTATCGGTTCACCACAATGGCAGTTTTGACTATCTGGAAGATCCGGTCTTGCAGCTGGACAAGATGGAGCTGATTCCCTCCTATCTGATAGAGTTAGAGGAGGCTATTGAGGCTGTGCCAGCAGATGTACTAGCTCACTTTGACTATGGTTTCCGAAAATTTGCGCTTACCGTAGAGGAGTTAAAAACTTTTGAACCAGAGTTGCGACAGCTTTTTCAAAAGATGATTGACCATGGTCTGGCTTTTGAGCTCAACTGCAAGTCCATGTATCTATATGGACACGAGGAACTCTATATCTACGCTCTCTCTCTAGTCAAGGAGCTGGGCGGTCAGCGCTTTTCAGTGGGATCAGACGGCCACAAGCTGGAGCATTTCCGCTTGCAATTTGACCGAGTTGCCAAAATCTTAGCGGAGGCCGGCATAGGCGAGGAGCAGTTGATCTAGAAGGAGAAATCATGGCCGAGATTATGCCCTTAAAATCAGAGGAAATCCCACTCTTAGAGGAATTTCTTTACCAAGCTATTTTTATTCCCCAAGGTCTAGCGCCGCTTTCTAGAAGCATCCTGAAAGAGCCATATTTAGAGATGTATATCAAGGGCTTTGGTCAGCAGCAAGATGATTGGGCTTTAGCAGCAGAAGTGGACGGTCAGCTGGTCGGAGCAGTCTGGGTTCGCATCATGAAAGATTACGGCTATTATGACGACCAGACTCCCTCTCTATCCATTTCATTCCTGCCTGAGTTCAGAGGACAAGGACTAGGCCAGCAGTTGATGACGGCCATGCTGGACTTGCTCAAGGCCAAAGGCTACCCAAGTGTCTCCCTATCCGTTTCTAAAGACAATCCTGCCGTTCGATTTTATCAAAAACTGGGCTTTGTCACGGTTGAAGAGAGGGAAGATGATTATTTGATGTTGTGCCGATTGAAATAAGAAAAGAAAACTCATGAAACTAGAACGATTAATTTATATTCTACTAGCCCTTTTGAATAAGAGGCAGATAACAGCTAAAGAAATTGCTGAACGTTTTGAAATATCTACCCGCACAGTATATCGAGATATAGACACGCTTAGCTTAGCTGGAATCCCAATTTACTCTGAACGTGGGGATAAGGGAGGCTTTTATATACCGGATGACTACAAGATGGACAGCAGCTTTTTCACAGAAGAAGAAAAGCAGTTTATCATCAATATGAGCCAAAATGTTGGCAAAATTGTTGGACATCCTAGTTTTGACAATATCGAGCATAAGCTTTCTTCTCAAGAAGCGACTGATAAGGTCAATCCATTTTATTTTGATCTCAGTTCATGGTCTCTTAATACAAATTATTTACTTGAGATTGAACAGGCTATACAAACTGGGAAGAAAGTTTCCTTTTCTTATTTTTCTAAAAAACAAGAACGAAGCCAGCGAACGATTCTTCCTTATCGTCTGATTTTTAAACTAAATGCTTGGTATGTTATCGGCTACTGCTTAGAAAAGTTAGATTTTCGCTTTTTCAAACTCAGCAGAATTCGTGACTTGCAGCCAGTCGAAGAGGCTGTCGATGTTGGAGATTACCCGCTTTTATCTCAAGAAAAGCTAGAGCTTTTTTTAAATCGATCCAAAGATAAAGTTGAAGGCAGTAAAGAAGAAATAGAGCTAATTTTTGAAGAATCTGCACTTCCAAAAATTTATGACCACTTCACAGAAGAAGAAATCACTGTTGAGCAAACCAGAATAAAGGTACATGCTTTCAGAGCATTGACACCGGCCTTTTTCGAATTGATTTTAAGTTTTGCTCATCAAGTAAAAGTCATATCACCAAAAAAACTGCAGGATAAATTAATTGATTCTCTTCAAAAAAATCTTCAGCAATATGACAGACTGTAGTCATATTGCTTTTTGTATAATCTTAAATGGCTTGAAAATCTCATTGTTTGAGTGCTTGCCTAAATTATTTTTGGAGGTTCAAAATATGGATACAAAAACATTAGCAGAAAGCTATTTTAATGCAGTCAATAAAGGTGGATGGGAAGATTTCGTGGCTGAAAACTTTAATTATGGAATGTGCGACAGTCAGGAAATCAGGCAAGGGCGTGATGTTTATCTGCAAGGTGCAGGTCAATTCTATGCTTTAAGTCAGCATCTTGAAGTGAAGATGTTATTGGTAGAGGGGCGAGAAGCAACAGCTTTAAATCGCTATCGCCTGCAGTCGCCCCACGGAAAAGAGCTAGAATTGGATGTCGCAGAATTTTTAAAATTTGACGAATCAGACAAATTAATCGCATCCACCATTTACTTTGATACTCATCGTTTCCAAGAGTTTATGCAAGGGAGATAACTATGACAAAAGACCGCTCAAACAGCGGCCTTTTGTATTATAGTTTATGTTAGAAGGAGCCTCCGCCTCCTCCGCCCCCACCACCTGAGAAGCCACCTGAAATACCAGATGACAAGCTGAAGTAGCTACTTGAGCTGGGAGGATTCAATGAAATATCAACATTGCTAAAGCCTGTAGCAAAACCTGTAGATATATTACTGAAGAAGAAACTTTCAAGATTTGTTTCTTTTAATTGAATGTCTCTTCCTTTTAATGTTTGACTGACTTTTTCCGCATAGCCAAAAAGAGTCGCATATACTAGAATTCGATTCCAGAGAATGATTCCCTCTACCTCAGTTTGACTAAGATGAGCAATATCGCGCAGCATGTTGGAGAAGCTCTGCCATTCAATTACTTCTTCTCTAAATTCCTTTTTTAGGTATCTATCTGCCATTCGATTCAATTTTATTTGAGCTGCTTTCCCAAGGAACCACGCGACAAATAGAAGCAAAGGATAAATGTAGGAATATGAGTAATCAAACTGTCCGGTAGTAAAAGGATTATAAAAAAGAGAACCTAAAGAGAGAATAATAATACCAATATAATAGGAAATATAAGCTAATGAAACAGGTCTTTCTTCTTTTTTGCTTATTTTACGGTATCGTATAGGGAGATTTAAATCGACTCTTTCTTGACGGACATAGTTCGCAACAGTACGTAGAGCCTCTTGAAATTTCTGTCGTGTAGAAGACTTGGAGCTTTGTTGGTAATCTGGGAACATCGTATCAGGAGTAACTTTATCCTTATCGCCAAAGACCATTTCCAACAGTTTTATCTCGTAGCGACTTAGGTTATCTAAGTGAACAATTTCCAGTTTCTCTCCTGATCTTCCAATGCGAAATTTTATATTTCCTCTGTCAATCAGATCCATTAAAGTAGCCTGTACTAAACTAGAAAAGCTAGGAGTTCCTGTTTTTCTAGTATGAGCAAGAGATTTTTCAATTGATATATTATAGATATTGTATGCAAGTTGCAGAGGAGTAAGATTCTGAGGCGGTTCATAGAGTCGAGTATTTTTAGGAAGCTTGTTTAGATAATAAAATCTTAGTAAATAGTAAAGAAAGCAAGCCAGACTTATAATCAGAAACGAGAGAGCAATGACTGGACCTAGTACATAAATTATAAAGCTATGTTGCTTCTGTTTTTGTTCAATTTCTTTTTCCTTCTCTTCAAATTGCTTGCGGTGGGTTGAAGGGATAATACTGGCAGTATCAATATCTGTAAATATACTCTTGTCCCAAGCGCCGTGCAATTCAAGTTTTGTTCCTTTTGTGAGATTATTTGACCTAACCGCCAGAATCTGATTTAATTTTTCTACCTTTGGTTGGTTTTTATTGAAGCCTGTATGGGCGAAAAGCTGAGCACTAGTATCGAAACGATCCGTAGAAACAGAAAAATATAATCGTCGAATATCCGCATCCCAATCAGAAATCGGTATCCAATTCAGCTCAGCTATATCTTGATACACCCAAAGCATGTTTTGTAATTTCCAAGTTATAGTGATAATGACTTGATCACCAGATTTACCAGAATTATAGATTGTAATCTTTTTTCCGTCTTTTACAGCCTCTTCTTTTATCTTTTGTGGTGATTTTTCCTGTCCATTGGTGATAATATCTATCTTAGGATTGTCTTCGATTTGAAAGCCTTTAGGCATCTTGCCAGCCTGGCCCAGCGTGATATATTGGCCGTTATAGGAACTGTCGTATTCAAAAGTTACTTCCTCTGTAAAAGTTGCTGTATTATCGCTATGCAGCTCTAGCTGTCCTACATAGGATGTAATCCTGCTCTCGACATCTTCAGCCAATATGTGACGAGGAACAAAGATGCAAAATAATGAAGTAAGAAGTGCTAGGCTAAGCAGTAGTCTGTTAAAACTGTAGGTGTTTTTCATAAATCTTCCTTTCGATAATGACTTATTATAACACGTTTCTAAAGCTCTGTCTTAATCTATTTTTCAGTAACCAATAACTTCTACAATGCTTTATCGTATTATTTGTAAGTTTTCTTGCCAAGTGGTAAAATAAAGCAGAAATAAAATATGTTCTCCTAGAGCAATCTAATCGATTAGGAACAATTAATTTGACTGTTCTTCGTAGTCATATAAAGGAGTTGATTTTATGACTAATACTAGGCGAGCAGTGCTAGCACTGAGCTTGGGTGTTTTGTTATTGCTAGCAGTGGGAATTCTACTGCAGGTTCATTTTTGGAGAATAATCATTTTGCTAGGTCTATTCTTTTTTGCTGAAGCATTTATCATCTGGTACTCTGGAAGTAAGTCTAAGTCGCAGATTAATGGCAGGCAAAGCCTTGACCTCTTCTGGCTTTATATCAAAGGCTTGAAAATTTTTTATATCACACTTGTGTGTCTCGCAATTCCTTTTGTTTCTCTGTCTTCCAATCCTGCTTTCGATTTGTTTTTTGTGCTTGAGCTGTTAGTGTTCTTGCTCTTAAGCAATTATATCTTTAGCTCTCATGGTATTCAACCGCCCAAGAAAGAGAGAGCTTTTAAAGTCTAATAGCTTTGTTTGCAGCAGTCGATTTGACTGCTGTTTTTTCAAAAAAGAAAAAAGCCTGGATTTTTCCAGGCTTTTTAGTGAAATGTGCAGGCTTAGTGCGCTACACGTTTGCGAGCTGCTTTTTTACGGTTTTCTTCGATGAAAGCCGCTTTTTGTTCTTCAGGTTCGATGACTTTTTTCTTGACTGCATATACTGCGCCTGCCACGGCAGCAACAGTAGCTGCAACTCCTGTAAGAACGCCTTTTCCAAATCCTTTAGCCATGTGATTTCTCCTTTTCTGAACTTTTATTATTTATGTTATAATTAATAGTAACGAAAAATCAAAATTTTTTCAAGGAAAAACGATGAAAACCAAGATAATTGTGATAGTGGGGCCTACAGCAGTTGGAAAAACGGCTTTGAGTATTGAAGTAGCCAAGCGCTTCAATGGCCAAATCATCAGCGGTGACAGCCAGCAGGTCTATCGTGGCTTGGATATTGGCACGGCTAAGATTCGTCCTGAAGAGCAGGAAGGCATTCCCCATCATCTGCTGGATGTGCGGGAGGTTGGAGAAAGCTACTCGGCCTATGATTTTGTGACTGAGGCGGCTCAGGCTATTCGCGAGATTGCGGCTCAAGGTCAGCTGCCCATCATTTGCGGCGGCACAGGGCTCTATATCCAGAGCTTGCTTGAGGGCTACCATCTGGGCGGAACCGTCCCTCACGAGGAGATTCTGGCCTATCGGGCGCAGCTGGACAGTTGGTCAGATGAGGATTTGTTTGAAAAAATAGCAGAGCTGGGCATCGAGATTCCACAGATAAATAGACGCAGGGCTATGAGGGCGCTAGAGATTGATCAGTTAGGTGGTCAACTAGAAAACAATCAACCAGACTATGAAGCCCTGCTGATTTGTCTAGATGATGAGCGGGAGCGACTTTATGAGCGAATCAATCAGCGAGTAGACCTGATGATAGAAGCTGGACTTTTGGAAGAAGCCCGCTGGCTGTTTGAGAAAGCTCCGACCAGTCAAGCCAGCAAGGGTATCGGCTACAAGGAACTTTTCCCCTACTTTGAAGGGCAGATGAGCCTTGAAGAGGCCGTGGACAAGCTCAAGCAGAATACCCGCCGTTTTGCCAAGCGACAGCTGACTTGGTTTCGCAACCGGATGTCCGTAACCTTTTATCAGGTAGGAAATCCAGACTATAAAAATCAGGTCATGGAAGACATTAAGAATTTTCTGGACAAGTAGCTGGCTGACCAAGTCTTAGTAAGGATATGAGATGATAGAAATAGAGAAAAAAACAGAGCGTGTCTTTCTGGTCGGTGTGGAACTGGCAGATACGGAGAATTTTGACCTATCCATGGAGGAGCTGCAAAGTCTGGCTAAGACTGCAGGGGCTGAGGTAGTTGGCTCCTATAGCCAGAAGCGGGAGAAGTATGACAGCAAGACCTTTGTCGGTTCTGGCAAGTTAGAAGAAATCCGGCAGCTGGTTGATGCCGAGGAGATTTCGACCGTCATTGTCAATAACCGTCTGACACCTCGCCAAAATGTCAATCTGGAGGAAAGCTTGGGGGTCAAGGTCATTGACCGTATGCAGCTGATTTTGGATATTTTTGCCATGAGGGCTAGGAGTCATGAGGGGAAACTTCAGGTGCATCTGGCCCAACTCAAGTACCTGCTGCCTCGCTTGGTTGGCCAGGGTATTATGCTCAGCCGTCAGGCAGGTGGCATTGGCTCTCGTGGGCCTGGTGAAAGCCAGCTGGAGCTCAATCGACGCAGTGTCCGCAATCAGATTCATGATATTGAGCGCCAGCTCAAAGCAGTGGAGAAAAATCGAGCTACCGTTCGTGAAAAACGGCTGGAATCCAGTATTTTCAAAATCGGCCTCATTGGTTATACCAATGCTGGAAAGTCCACTATTATGAACTGCTTGACCAGCAAGAGCCAGTATGAGGCCGACGAACTTTTTGCGACGCTAGATGCCACGACCAAGAACATCAATCTCAGTGGTCAGCTCAATGTCACTCTGACGGACACAGTTGGCTTCATTCAGGATTTGCCTACAGAGCTGGTATCCAGCTTTAAGTCGACTCTGGAAGAGAGTAAAAATGTCGATTTGATGGTCCATGTTATTGATGCTAGTGACCCTCATCATGAGGAGCACGAAAAGACCGTCCTTGACATCATGAATGAGCTGGACATGCTGGATATTCCCCGGCTGACTCTCTATAACAAAGCGGACAAGGCGGAGCATTTCACTCCGACCCTGACTCCTTATTCTTTGGTTTCGGCTAAGGCTGATAATAGCAGAGCTGTTTTACAGCAAGTCCTGCTGGAGCGGATGAAAGAGCTCTTTTTGCCTTTTACCATCAAGGTAGCGCCGGCTAAGGCCTACAAGATTCATGTTTTAGAGAAAGTAGTGATTATGGGGAATCGAGAATACATAGACGATGTTGAAGTCATTTCAGGCTGGATTGCCGAGAAAAACAAATGGAAGCTGGAAGAATTTTATGACTGATTATATTGACTTGGCCCTCAAATACGGCGGTTTTACTAGCCTAGACAGGGTCTACTTAGAGCAAGTATTGGCTAGCCTGACAGAAGAGCAGAAGCTGAGCTTTATCACACCGCCGCCCAGCGTTATCAATGCTTACTTTGCTGAGCTTTATCAAAAGAAAAGTCCGGAAGCCGCGACAGCCTATTTTCTAGAGATTAGCCAGGCACTGGACTTGTGGAATGCGGAGCCTAGCTTTGTAGAAAGCAAGCCTTTTGTCCGCCTCAATCTTTCTGGCAAGTCCTATGGATTTTGCTATGAGAGTGAGGAAGTCGGCTTGGTCTTCCCTGAAAAGCCAGAGCCGGTATCAGCTGACTTGCTCTTTGAAATCGCCCAAGTCTTTCCACAGTACTTGGTTTACGAAGAAGCTGGGAGAATAAAAATGGTACCTCTCAATGCTGAGTCTCAAGTCGTTAATAGTCAGGAGTTGACTGCTTTGACCGATTGGCAGCAGCTAGCTGATGGCAGCCAGAGAGTTCTGGGCTACAATCAAGATGAAGTCAGTCAGCTGGCTCAGTCCTATTCTGGCAGGAAATACTATCACTCGCAGAATCGCTCTGCTATGATTTATATCATTTAGAAAGAAAAACATGCAATTACAATTTTTAGGAACCGGAGCCGGTCAGCCATCCAAAGCTCGCAATGTGTCCAGCCTTGTCCTCAAGCTGTTAGAGGAGATCAATGAGGTCTGGATGTTTGACTGTGGTGAGGGGACCCAGCACCAGATCTTGGAGACGACAATTAAACCGCGCAAAATCAGCAAGATTTTTATCACGCATCTGCATGGCGACCATATTTTTGGCTTGCCGGGTTTTCTGTCCAGTCGTTCTTTTCAGGCTAATGAAGAGCAGACTGACTTGGAAATTTATGGTCCCAAAGGCATTAAAAACTTTGTCCTGTCTAGCCTGCGCGTGTCTGGCTCTCGTCTGCCTTATCGGATTGATTTTCATGAGTTTGATGAAAACAGTCTGGGCAAGATTCTTGAAACGGACAAGTTCACAGTTTATGCGGATAAGCTGGATCACACAATTTTCTGTGTGGGTTATCGGGTGATGCAGAAAGATTTGGAAGGAACGCTGGATGCAGACAAGCTAAGAGAGGCGGGCGTACCTTTTGGTCCTCTCTTTGGTAAGGTCAAGAACGGTCAGGATATCGTCCTAGAAGATGGGACCAAAATTATTGCAGCAGACTATATCTCAGCTCCTCGTCCAGGCAAGACCATTGCTATTCTGGGTGATACTCGGAAGACTGCTGCCAGCGTCCGTCTGGCAGTGGCAGCAGATGTGTTGGTCCATGAAGCGACCTATGGCAAGGGAGACGAAAAATTGGCCCGCAATCACGGTCATTCTACCAATATGCAAGCCGCAGAAGTAGCCAAGGAAGCAGGTGCCAAGCGCCTTCTCCTCAACCATATCAGTGCTCGCTTTCTAGCCAAGGACATCAGCCAAATGCGTCGCGATGCCAGTGCTGTCTTTGAAAAGGTCCATGTGGTCAAGGACTTGGAAGAGGTTGAGATATGAGAACCATCATCATCACAGGGGCTAGCGGTGGGCTAGCTCAGGAAATGGTTAAGCTCTTGCCCCATGACCGACTGATTTTGGTCGGACGGAGCAAGGCTAAGCTGGAAAAACTATATGGAGAAAGGGAAATTCTTGACTTAGTGGAGCTGGATATCACAGATAGCTCAGCTTTGGAAAGATTTGCTGAGCGGATTGACAGCCAGTACGGTCGTGTTGATGTCCTGGTCAATAACGCTGGCTATGGGATTTTTGAGGAATTTGACAAAATCAGCTCCAGTGATATTGAGGCCATGTTTGAAGTCAATACCTTTGCCCTGATGAATCTGTCCCGGCTCTTTGGAGCTCGCATGAAGCAGGCAGGTCAAGGACACATCGTCAATATCGTTAGTATGGCCGGCCTCATTGCCAGTAGCAAGTCCAGTCTTTACTCAGCGACTAAGTTTGCGGCGATTGGCTTTTCTAATGCCCTGCGTTTGGAACTCCTGCCTTTTGGGGTCTATGTCACGACGGTTAATCCAGGTCCTATCAAAACAGCCTTTTTCGATCAGGCAGATCCTGATGGTTCCTATGTAAAAGCAGTCGACAAGTATATCCTTGAACCTGATTTTGTAGCGAGCAAAATTGTCAGTTCCTTTGGTAAAAATAAGCGGGAAATGAATCTACCAGGGATTCTCAATCTAGCTCACAAGCTTTATACCCTTTTTCCAAGAATTGCCGACAAGATGGCAGCCAATATGTTTAACTATAAGTGAGGTCTCATGACAGCTAATCTACAAGCTTACAAAGCTCATCTGCAGGCGCCTTGGGGCAAGCTTCAGTATGATATTGTTTTTGCCTTTCTAGAGTCGCTGAGGGGCCAGAAAATCCTTGATTTCGGCAGTGGTTTTGGAATTGTGGCTGATTTTCTAGCGAAAAACAACCAAGTGACCGCCATCGAGCTGAGCCCAGAAATGATTGCTGAGCGCAAGCAGAACTTTTATTATGAGCAATTGCAAGGCAGCTTGGACCTTCTGCAACAATTGCCAGACCAGTCTTTTGATGTCATCGTCTGTCATAATGTCTTAGAGTATGTATCTGACCCTGCTCTCTATTTGACAGAATTTTCCCGCCTCTTAAAAAAGGACGGCAAAATTTCTCTGGTCAAGCATCACGAGGTCGGGCGGATTATGCATACGGTGGTTTTTGAAAATAATCCAGAAAAAGCCCAGCATCTTTTGGCGGGTGAGACATATCAAACCCACAGCATGGGAGCTGCTAAGGTCTATCAGATACAAGATATGATTTCAGGTCTTCCATTAGAAGTTGAAGATTATCAAGGGATACGGATTTTTTACGGCTTGCAGGCCAATGAATATAAAACTGCCCCTAACTGGGCTGAAAAGATGCTTGAGATGGAGCTGGCAGTCTGCAACCAATCTCCTTATCGGGACATCGCTGCCTTTCAGCATGTTTGGCTAGTCAAGTCCTAGGTCAAAGGAAAAAAGTGCTCATTTACATCTTAAACAAACCTCTTAAGGAGAAAGCTTGATGCAAAGGAGAGAAGTCATAGAGCCAGAGCAATCAGTAAATTATGCCCTGCTCAGCCTTTTTCAATATATCGCTTCTGTTTTTGTGATTATGGTCCATTGCCAGAGGCTTTTTGAACATGAAGCCCTGCATTTTGTTCAAAAGAGTATGTTTGGTCGCATGGCGGTTCCTTTCTTTTTAATTTCTTCAGCCTATTTTTTCCGAGTACGCTGGAAGCAAGAGCCTCAAGCTGTGAAACTAACTCTGTATATTAAAGGCATTTTAAAGGTCTATGGCTTTTGGAGCTTGGTCTATCTCCCCTATGCTTTGACTTACTTCCAATCTCTGCACTTGCCTCTCTACCTAGCTCCGCTGGCTATTCTTGCAGCGCTCTTCTACATCGGAATGAGCTACCAGCTCTGGTATATTCCTGCCTTTCTCTTAGGTCTGCTGCTGGTCCATTTTTTGTATAGGAAGTTGGGTCCCAAGAAAACATTTGCCCTTTTGTTAATTCTCTACGCTTTAGGTGCTATTGAGACTTATCACGCCTATCTGTCGCCTAGTCTGCTGACAGACTGGTATGATGCCTATGCCCAGCTCTTTTTCACCAGCAGGAATGGCCTCTTCTATACGCCCATTTTTATCTATTTAGGCTACTTTTTAGCTGATTACGGGCAGATAGCCTTATTTCAGAAAAAACGCTGGCTGTCTCTTCTGTTGGCAAGTCTTTTCCTGGCAGGCGAAGGAGTGTTGGTTTACATCAGGCAGGGACTGGATAAAAACTTTTTCTTTGCTCTCATTCCCTTTACACTTTTCTTATTCAATTGGCTACTAAAAGCAGAGTGGAAGCGCGAAAAAAAATGGCGACATTTTAAAGATCTAAGTATCCTTTATTTCTTCCTCCATCCTATCTTTATTGAGTTATCTTTCTTTCTGCTCAAATCCCAGCAGCTGCCCAAGTGGGAAAATGGCCGTTGGGCCTTCCTTCTGACGATTATCCTGACCCACCTGACGTCAGAGTTGGTGATTGGATGGCGAGGGAAGAAAAACATATAGAGCGTTAAGAGCAGCTATCAATTTTGAATAGAATTAACTATAAAACATTTCAAAGGAGTTCCACATGCTTGAACGTCTACAACAGCAGCTGGCTTTTACCAATGAGCTGGAAAAGCTGAAAGCCACTCATCGCAACAATCGAACCTTGGACGCCTATCGTTTTGAGAATTCTGCTGAGCATAGTTGGCAGGGTGCGCTCATGGCGCTAGTTTTTCGAGAATATATCCCTGAAGAAGTCAATCTGGAAAAGGTCATGTCTATGTTATTGATTCATGATTTAGGCGAAATATATGCTGGTGATACCTTTATCTTTGACGATGTGGGCAAGAGCGATTCTTATGATAGAGAGCTTGAGTCCTTGAAAATCAGTTTGGACAAGCTGCCGTCAGATCAGCAGGATTCCTTTTTAGAGCTTTGGCAGGAGTTTGAGACCGGCATTAGCATAGAGGCTAAATATGCCCGAGTGTTGGACGCTCTGGTTCCTCTGCTCAATCACTTGGAAGTCGCTCAGCCTCATGACAACCCTTATGGCCTGACCAAGTCGCAGGTCATCGCTAAGAAATCCTTTATCCAAGAAACCTCTGAAACTCTTTGGGAATTGGCTCAGGAAATTATTGATCAAAGTGTTGCTAAGGGGCTTTACCTAGATGAGTGAGCCTGATGGCCTCGCTCGTAGATAAGAAGTTTGAGACTGGTTGAACCAGTCTTTTCATGTTATAATATTCAGACAAGATTGAACGGAGAAAGTGTTTCACTCATCATGATTAGCTCAAAATACGACTGGCAGTTTGCCACTAATTTTACAGACGAAAAATTTTTAAAAAAGGCTAAGAAAGCTGGATTAGAACCTGCCGCTGCCAGTCTTCTTTACCAAAGAGGTGTTCAGACTGAAGAGGCTTTACAGGAATTTTTGGAGCCTGGTTTAGACCAGCTTCACAACCCTTATGACTTGCATGATATGGAGCGGGCAGTGGTTCGCATTCGCGCAGCGATTGAAAATTACGAACAGATTTTGATCTATGGCGATTATGATGCTGATGGGATGACCTCGGCATCTATTGTCAAGGAAGCCTTGGAGCAGCTGGGGGCTGAGTGTCAGGTTTATCTGCCCAATCGCTTTACGGATGGCTATGGCCCTAATAGCAGTGTTTACAAATATTTTATTGAAAATCAAGCCATCTCGCTCATTATTACAGTGGATAATGGAGTGGCTGGCCTTGAAGCTATCGAGCTAGCTCAGTCTCTGGGCGTGGATGTCATCGTGACGGATCACCACTCCATGCCTGAGGAGCTACCAAACGCCTATGCGATTGTCCATCCGGAACATAGCGGAGCAGATTATCCTTTCAAGCATTTAGCCGGTTGTGGGGTGGCTTTTAAGCTGGCAACAGCCTTGCTGGAAGAAGTCCAAGTCGAACTTTTGGACTTAGTTGCCATTGGCACCATTGCCGATATGGTCAGTCTGACGGGGGAAAATCGGATCCTAGTCAAATACGGCCTTTCCGTCCTCAAAAATACCCAGCGAGTAGGACTTCAGGAACTCTTCAAAATAGCTGGTATTCAGCCTGATGAACTGGATGAAGAAACTGTTGGCTTCCAGCTTGCCCCCAGACTCAATGCCTTGGGACGGCTGGATGATCCCAATCCAGCGATTGAGCTTTTGACAGGCTTTGACGATGAAGAAGCTCGTGACATTGCTCTTATGATCAACCAGAAAAATGACGAGCGTAAGGAAATCGTCCAGCAGATTTATGAAGAGGCACAAACCATGCTGGACCCTAAGAGCCCAGTGCAGGTCTTGGCCAAGGAAGGTTGGAATCCTGGAGTGCTAGGGATTGTCGCTGGTCGCTTGCTGGAAGAGCTGCACCAGCCAGTCATAGTGCTCAATATTGAGGATGGCATCGCTAAGGGAAGCGCCCGCAGTATTGAAGCGGTCAATATTTTTGAGGCTTTGGACAGCCACCGTGATCTCTTTGTTGCCTTTGGTGGTCATGCTGGAGCAGCTGGGATGACTCTCGAAGCAGATAAGCTGGCGGAGCTTGCTGATATCCTAACAGCATACATTTTAGACAATGATTTGGATTTGACTGGCAAAACAGCCCTTTATTTAGATGAGGAGTTGCACCTGCCAGAACTGACCCTCGATACACTCAAAAGCTTTGAAAAACTGGCGCCTTTCGGTATGGATAATAAGAAGCCGCTTTTTTATCTCAAGGACTTTAAAGTGGACAATGCTCGGACCATGGGGGCTGGCAATAGCCATCTCAAGCTGAAAATTTCTCAGGAAGATGCATCTTTTGAAGTAGTAGCTTTTGGGCAAGGAAGCCTGGCGACAGAGTTTGACCAGACCAAGAATCTGGAGCTAGCTGTCAGTCTCTCTGTCAATAAATGGAATGGACAGACCAGTCTCCAGCTCATGCTGGTAGATGCCCGTGTGGACGGCGTTCAGCTTTTCAATATCCGCAGCAAAAATGCGACTTTGCCTGACAAAGTTCCTGTCTTGCGTTTCACAGAGGAATTGCCAGATTTGACAAATAGCAGAGCAGTTGTGGTTTATGACCTTCCCGATGATTTGCAGGACTTGAAGAAGATTCTTCAATCACAGGATTTCGAAGCGATTTACTTTAAGAATGAGATTGCCAAGCCATACTATCTTACAGGTTATGGTAACCGTGAGCAGTTTGCCAAACTTTACAAAACTGTCTATCAGTTCCCCGAGTTTGATGTTCGCTATAAGCTCAAGGATCTAGCAGCTTACCTGAAAATAGATCCTATTCTCTTGGTCAAAATGATTCAGATTTTTGAAGAACTTGGTTTTGTTAGTATCACCGAAGGCGTCATGAAGGTCAATAAAGAAGCAGAAAAGAAAGAAATTGATAGCAGTCTTATTTACCAAGACCTCAAGCGCCTAGTCAAAGAACAAGAACTCATGGCACTGGGCACCGTGCAAGAGATTTATAATTATTTGATGGAGAGATGAGATGGTACCAGACTAAGCCAAAGCCTTGCAAAGGAGAACATTTTAGATGAATGAAATTATCCTGAGCTTTAAACCAGAATTTTTTAAAGCTTTGCTAACAGTAAAAAAGCATTTTGAATATCGTTCAAGGATTCCTGAAAAAGAAACGGTAGCCTATTTATATCTTTCCTCACCCGCTAAGATGATTGTTGGGAAAATGGTTTTAGGTCAGCGTAATAATATCCAACACTTTTTAGAAAATTCAGATTTAGCCAATAGTAGTCGTTCATATTTGGAAAAACATTTGCAAGAAGGTGCTAAGTATTTTTCTCCAATTTACTCCCTGTCTCTTCTTGACTCGCCTATATCATTGAAACAAGCTAAAGAATTATCACCGAGATTTAACGCTCCTCAAGGCTATAGTTATATGTCGAATTATAAAGAATTGAATGATTTTCTTGAAAAATCTGTATTTTCAATATTTGAGATTAATCCATCTAATGATTTGGACTTATTAGGCTTATTTACGAAGGATATTGTAAAAAATTATGAACAAGAAATAGCAACACCACTTTATTTAGAGCAATACATTTAATTTTGACTTGCCTAGAAAAAACGATTATAAAGGTTAACCAACTCAATCCCAGCCTCAATAAGGTGGTCTATAAATGAATGAAACATACTCTTTTAAATTAAATAATCTATCCCCTTAAAAAATAACTTTTCTATTACCATTTGGAGGAAAAAGTGATATAATAGAGAGTAAAAAATTTTTTTGAAAGAAAGTATATCATGAATTTAAAAGACTACATTGCAACAATCGAAAATTATCCAAAGGAGGGCGTGACATTCCGTGATATCAGCCCATTGATGGCAGACGGAAATGCTTATAGCTACGCTGTTCGTGAGATTGTTCAATATGCGACAGACAAGAAGATTGACATGATCGTTGGACCGGAAGCTCGTGGCTTTATCGTGGGTTGTCCGGTTGCATTTGAGTTGGGAATTGGCTTTGCTCCAGTCCGCAAGCCTGGTAAGCTTCCTCGTGAAGTTATCTCAGCTGACTATGAAAAAGAGTATGGTATGGATACCCTGACCATGCATGCAGATGCTATCAAGCCAGATCAGCGCGTTCTGATTGTAGATGATCTCCTTGCGACTGGTGGAACAGTGAAGGCGACGATTGAGATGATTGAGCGCCTTGGTGGTGTAGTAGCTGGCTGTGCCTTCCTTATTGAGCTGGATGAGCTCAAAGGTCGCGAAGTTATCGGCGATTACGACTACAAGGTTCTGATGCACTATTAATACATAGTTTCTAGCTATATCTAGTTAGAGAAAAAGTATAATTGAAAACTATATCTCCTTTCAGTATAATGAAAGTACATTGGATAAACAAAGAATAGGCTGGAAAAGTATTTCCAAGCCTTTCTAACGATTGAAGGAGATATTTTCATGCCAATTAAGATTGATAAGAAACTGCCAGCTGTTGACATTTTAAGTTCTGAGAATATCTTTGTCATGGATGACGACAGGGCGGACCATCAGGATATCCGCCCTCTGAATATTCTGGTACTCAATCTCATGCCCCAGAAAATGGTGACGGAGACTCAGATACTGCGCCACTTGGCTAATACTCCGCTGCAGTTGACTATTGACTTCCTCTACATGAGCTCTCACCAGTCTAAAACGACACGTGCAGAGCATATGGAGACTTTCTATAAGACTTTTGATGAGGTTAAAAATCGCTATTTTGATGGCTTGATTATCACTGGTGCACCGGTAGAGCATCTGCCTTTTGAAGCGGTGGACTACTGGGAAGAGTTCCAGCAGGTGATTGAATGGTCCAAGACCCATGTCTTTTCGACTCTGCATATCTGTTGGGGAGCTCAGGCTGGACTTTACGCTCGCTACGGCGTTGACAAGCACCAAATGATGCGCAAATTATCGGGTGTCTATAGCCAGTCAGCTGACAGCAGTAATCTACTTTTCCGTGGCTTTGACGATGACTTTTATGCGCCGCATTCCCGGCATACTGAAGTTCTGAAGGAAGATATTGTCAATCTGACCAATCTGGAAATTCTCTCATATGGTGAAGATATTGGCCTCTCTGTGCTGGCTAGCCGAGACTTGCGAGAGGTGTATAGCTTCGGTCACATGGAATACGACCGCGATACTCTATCTAAAGAGTATTTCCGCGATTTGAAGGCAGGGAAGAATCCACACATTCCAGAGAATTATTTTAAAAACGATGATGTCCATGCGACACCGGCCTTGCGTTGGAGTTCGGCCGCGGCACTCTTTTTCAGCAATTGGGTCAATTATGCTGTCTATCAGGAGACGCCTTTCGACTGGGAGAGTCCTGAAAATGATGTATCGTTTTTTGCTTATCTATAAGAGGTGACATGACTTATTTATCAGCTTTTAAATCGGGCAATCTAGTAATCCCGAGTGCCCTTCTTTTACATTTTAAGGACATCTTTGATTCCAGCGATGATTTTTTGGTCTGGCAGTTTTTCTATCTGCAAAATACTACTTCTCTGGAAGAGCTGGCGCCTAGTCAGATTGCGGAGCATATTGGCAAGACCCTGTCAGAAGTCAATCGCTCTATGTCCCATCTGACAGAGAAAGGTCTCTTGCAGTATAAGACCATTGAGCTGAATGGAGAGACAGAGGTTATCTTTGATGCTTCACCGGCTTTAGAAAAGCTGGATGAACTGCTGGCAGCCAAAAGTGGTCCGCAGACTGTGGTAAAGGCACCTCAGAATGTTTTGAAAGACTTGGTGGAGACCTTCCAGCAGGAGCTGGGCCGTCTCTTGACACCCTTTGAAATTGAGGACTTGACCAAGACTGTTCAAGACGATAAAACCAATCCTGACTTGGTCAAGGCTGCTCTTCGTGAGGCTGTGTTTAATGGCAAGGCCAACTGGAAGTATATTCAGGCTATCTTGCGCAATTGGCGTAAAGAAGGCATCACTACGCTTGCTCAGGTAGAAGCCAAGCGGGAAGAACGTGAAGCCGCTAATCCTCAAAATGTGACAGTTTCAGATGATTTCCTCAATGCCATGAATTTGTGGAAGGACTGACTTTATTAGATTTATGGTGGCCTGTTAGATATGACAGGCTCTTGGTTTTATAAAAAAGGAGAAAAGTATGACCTATCAATTGCCAAAAGTCTGGTCCGCTGCGGACAGCGACCAAGGAAAATTTTCAGGTATCAATCAACCTACTGCAGGCGCACGCTTTGAGCAGAAGCTTCCAGTCGGTAAAGAGCCTTTTCAGCTTTATTCACTTGGGACACCTAATGGAGTCAAGGTGACGATTATGCTGGAGGAACTACTGGCAGCAGGTGTGACAGAGGCAACCTATGACCTCTATAAGATCAGCATCATGGATGGCGACCAGTTTGGCTCAGATTTTGTGAAACTCAATCCCAACTCCAAGATTCCGGCCTTGTTGGACCAGTCAGCCGATAAGCCGATTCCTGTCTTCGAGTCTGCGAATATCCTACTCTATCTAGCAGAGAAGTTTGGAAAGCTGATTCCGTCAGATTTGGAAGGTCGAACTGAGGTGCTCAACTGGCTCTTCTGGCAGACAGGAGCGGCGCCCTTCTTGGGAGGCGGATTTGGTCATTTCTTTAACTATGCTCCAGAAAAGCTAGAATATCCTATCAACCGCTTTACGATGGAAGCCAAGCGACAGCTGGATTTGTTGGACAAAGAATTAGCCAAGAAAGCTTATATCGCTGGAGATGACTACAGTATTGCTGATATTGCTATCTGGTCTTGGTATGGGCAGTTAGTACAGGATAAGCTCTATTCAGGCGCAGCTGAGTTCTTGGATGCTCCCTCCTACAAACATCTAGTTACTTGGGCGGAGAAGATTGCAGTTCGTCCGGCGGTTCAGCGCTGTTTAGCTGCCGAGTATCAGGAAATCAAATAAACATTTGATGGGTAGGAGCTTCCCATCATCAAGTGGCGAGACAAAATCAGTTTATCAACAGGCTGATTTTTCTTTCGCTGCTTTTTTTATGCCCTTAAAAATGATATACTGAATAGAAGAATGTTTAGAAAAGAGTGAGCAATGCAAAAAAGGACTATTTCCCAACGCTTGGAGCGAGTAGCTGCTTTTGTGCCGGATGGGGCAAAGTTGCTGGATGTTGGGAGCGATCACGCCTATCTGCCTATTTACCTGATTCAGGAAGGACGGATTGAGAAGGCTCTGGCTGGAGAAGTGGTAGAGGGGCCTTTTCAGTCTGCCCAGAAAAATGTGGCAGAGCATGGGCTGACGGAGCAGATTGAGGTTCGTCTTGCCAATGGTCTGGCGGCTTTTGAAGCGGAAGATCAGATTGACACCATCGTTATAGCTGGCATGGGTGGTCGCTTGATTTCAGAGATTTTGGAAAATGGCAGAGCTAAGCTTGGAGCTATTTCCCGCTTGATTTTGCAGCCTAATAACCGAGAGGATGAGCTTCGCAGCTGGCTGGTATCTAGCGGCTTTCGCTTGCTGGCTGAGGATATCTTAGAAGAGGCTGGTAAGTTTTACGAAATCCTAGTGGCAGAAGCCGGCCAGCAAACTTTGACAGAGCAAGAAAAACGCTTCGGGCCTTTCCTGCTAAAAAAGCAATCGTCTGTTTTTCAGTTAAGATGGCAGAAAGAACTGAAGAAACTTGAAGGAGCTCTAGCCCATATCCCAGAAAAGAATCAGCTGGAACGCTCTGCTATGTCCCAAAAAATCGAAAATATCAAGGAGGTGCTCCATGTTAGCAAGTGAAATCATCGCCCGTTATGAAGCCTATTGCCCGCAAGAACTGTCCATTGAGGGCGACATTTCAGGCTTGCAAATCGGGACTTTGGATAAGGAAGTGGACAAGGTTCTAGTGGCGCTGGATATTCGTGAGCAGACAGTGGCGGAGGCTATTGAGGCAGGTGCTGGACTGATTATCGTTAAGCATGCGCCTATTTTTCGCCCGCTCAAGAACCTAGTGGTGGATAAGGCGCAAAATCAGATGATTTTAGACCTCATCAAGCATGATATTGCTGTCTATGTCAGTCATACCAATATTGATGTTGTGGAGGACGGGCTTAATGACTGGTTCTGTCAGCTTTTAGAGATTGAGGAGACAAGTTTTCTTAGTCAGACGGGGCCAGATTACGGCATTGGCCGCGTGGGGAGGATTGCTCCTCAGACATTTGGGGACTTTGCGGCTAAGGTCAAGGCAAGTTTTGGACTAGATAGCTTGCGTATGGTCGCTTATAAAGAAGCAGATCTCGAACGCGTGATTGAGCGTGTGGCTATTTGTGGTGGCAGCGGTCAGTCCTTTTATCCAGAGGCCATTGCCAAGGGAGCGCAGGTCTACATTACAGGTGATATCTACTATCACACTGCTCAGGAAATGCTGACAGAAGGGCTTTTTGCGCTGGATCCTGGACATCATATCGAGGTTCTATTTACGAAAAAATTAAAAGAAAAGCTTGATACTTGGAAGGCAGAAGAGGGCTGGGAGATTGAGATTCTGGCTAGTCAGGCTTGGACCAATCCTTTCCGACATATTTGAGAGGGAGTGACATGAAAAAAGTAGCAGTAATTGGTGCTGGAATTGTCGGCTCAACAGTGGCTTACTATCTTTCAAAATCCCCAGATGTGGAAGTGACTGTCTTTGATGACGGTAAGGGGCAGGCGACCAAGGCAGCAGCTGGCATTATCAGTCCTTGGTTTTCCAAACGTCGCAATAAGGCTTGGTACAGAATGGCACGTCTGGGCGCTGATTTTTATCAGAACTTGATTGCGGATCTGAAAGCAGCTGGTATTCAGACAGACTTTTACCAACAGACAGGTGTTTATCTGCTGAAAAAGGATGAGAGCAAGCTACAGGAACTTTATGATTTGGCTTCTAATCGTCGTGAAGAGTCGCCCTTAATAGGGGACTTGAGTCTTCTCAGCCTTCAGGAAGCCCATGAGAAATTTCCAGACTTGCAATGCTTTGAGCGGCTTCTTTATGCTTCCGGCGGCGCCCGTGTGGAGGGAGCACTCTTGACGGAGACGCTTCTGAAAGCCAGCAAGGCAGAGTTGGTTGAGAAAAAGGTAAGCCTGGCAGTAGAAGGAGAGCAACTTCTGGTGAACGGACGCAGCTTTGACAGTGTTATCTTAGCTGTGGGGGCTTGGTTGGGAGAAATCTTGCAGCCACTGGGCTATAAGACAGATGTTCGGCCGCAAAAAGGACAGCTACGTGATTTCAAGCTGGCTGAAAAGACGGATGACTACCCAGTTGTTATGCCTGAGGGCGAGCTGGATATCATTCCCTTTCTGGCAGGCAAGATCAGCGTCGGGGCCAGTCATGAAAATGATCAGGGCTTTGATTTGACGGTAGATAAGAAACTGCTGAATCAGTTGCAGCAAGAAGCGGAAACTTATTTGCCGAGGTTGGCTACTGCAGAGATTTTAGGCGAGCGCGTGGGAACACGGGCTTATACCAGCGATTTTGCTCCTTTCTTTGGAGCTGTTCCAAACTTGTCAAATGTTTACGCTGCCAGCGGACTAGGCTCTTCTGGTCTGACAACTGGCCCACTCATCGGACTCCAATTAGCTCAGATGGCTTTAGGAGAAGTGGGACAGCTGAATCCAGCTGACTATCCTATCGAGAGGTATGTGAAGAAGGTTTGATATGGCAGAAACCATTTTGAATTGGGTCAATATTTGTGTGAAAAAAGATGATGAAATTTTACTGCTTAATCGCAAGCATGATAACTTTAAAGGGTGGATACAACCAGGCGGGAAGGTGGAGTTTCCAGAATCTTTTTTCGAAGCTGCAAGGCGCGAGTTAAAAGAAGAAACGGGGCTGACTGCTCTAAATATGGAATTGAAGGGAATTTCAGGATTCACTAATCCGAGTAAAAAAGAACGGTATGTGTATTATGATTTTCTTTGTACTGCCTTTGAGGGGCAAGTCAGGGGAAACGATCATGAAGGGGAGCCCAAATGGTGGAAGATTTCGGAACTTGACCAAATAGATATGCAGGACGACATACGTGAACGTTTGCCTCTCTACTGGCGGAAAGGCTCTTTCGAGCGGATTCATTACTGGAATGAGGAAAAGCACTGTATCGGGGAAACCAAGACGATTTTGTATGATTGATTTTAGAGGATAAGGAGAAGTTATGGATTGGTTACAATCGCAGCCTGTGGTTATGCAGGCATTCTTGGCTGGGCTTTTTACATGGGGGTGTACCATTGTAGGCTCAGCTGTTGTATTTTTCTTTAAACAGGTCAGTCGCAAGCTGCTGGATATTATGATGGGATTTGCGGCAGGCGTCATGATTGCGGCTTCCTTTTGGTCGCTTTTGGCACCGTCGATTGAGTATGCGGAAGTTTCTTATGGCAAGCTGTCTTGGCTTCCTGCAGCGATTGGCTTTTTAGTGGGAGGTTTTTTCCTGCGGTTGATTGATGCGGTGGTGCCTCACTTACACTTAAGCAAAGACATTTCGGAGGCTGAGAGTGTTCCTGAGCATAGCCGAAAGAAGCTCTCCAAGACTGCCCTGCTCTTTTTAGCCATTACCATTCACAATTTTCCAGGAAGGTTTGGCAGTCGGAGTAGCCTTTGGTGCTTTGGCAGCCAATCCTAGCCCAGAAGCCTTTGTCGGCGCGATTGGCCTAGCTTTGGGAATTGGCCTGCAGAACGTCCCAGAAGGAGCGGCTCTGTCCATTCCGATTCGAACAGACGGCAAGTCTCGGCTTAAAGCCTTTTACTGGGGTTCCATGTCTGCGATTGTAGAGCCAATTGGGGCTGTTCTAGGGGCAGTTGCTGTTATGGCCATGACGGCTATTCTGCCCTATGCCCTATCCTTTGCGGCGGGTGCTATGATTTTCGTGGTGGTAGAGGAGCTGATACCGGATTCGCAGACCAATGGCAATACAGATGTAGCGACTTTAGGTCTCATGGTGGGCTTTGTTCTCATGATGGTCTTGGATGTGGCTTTGGGGTGATGCCAACTTAGAATCAAAGAGCGAAAGAAAGCTGAATTTCCGCTCTTTTTCTTTTATTTAAGGATAGTGAAAAGGATGACATCTGCTTTCAAAAATGGTAAAATAAGGAGAATACATTAAGAGAGGAAACTCATATGAAAGGTATTATTCTTGCAGGTGGTTCTGGTACACGTTTGTATCCATTGACCCGCGCTGCGTCAAAACAGCTCATGCCGGTTTATGACAAACCCATGATTTATTATCCGCTGTCAACTCTTATGCTGGCTGGTATCAAGGACATCTTGATTATCTCCACTCCGACGGATCTGCCTCGTTTTGAGGATCTGCTGGGTGATGGATCTGAGTTTGGCATCAAGCTCTCCTATGCAGAGCAGCCAAGTCCGGACGGGCTGGCACAAGCCTTTATCATTGGGGCGGATTTTATTGGAGATGACCGCGTGGCGCTGATTCTTGGGGATAATATTTACCATGGACCAGGTCTGAGTAAAATGCTCCAAAATGCTGCTGCTAAGGAAAAAGGAGCAACTGTTTTTGGCTACCATGTCAAGGATCCAGAACGCTTTGGTGTAGTAGAATTTGATGAAAATATGAATGCTATCTCCATCGAAGAAAAACCGGAACAGCCACGCTCTAACTATGCAGTGACAGGACTGTATTTCTACGATAATGATGTCGTAGAAATTGCCAAGAACATCAAGCCAAGCCCTCGCGGAGAACTGGAAATCACAGATGTCAACAAGGCTTACTTGGAACGTGGTGATTTGTCTGTTGAGCTCATGGGACGTGGTTTTGCTTGGTTGGATACAGGTACCCACGAAAGTCTCTTAGAAGCCGCTCAATATATCGAAACAGTTCAGCGTATGCAGAACGTTCAGGTGGCAAATCTGGAAGAAATTGCCTATCGTATGGGCTATATCAGCAAAGAGCAAGTGCATGAATTGGCGCAGCCATTGAAAAAGAATGAATATGGCCACTATCTTTTGCGCTTGATTGGAGAAGAATAAGAAGATGACGGAACAATTTTTTGATAAGGAATTAGCAGCGCGTGAGGTTTCTGGAATCCCTGGAATGCTGGAGTTTGATATCCCTGTTCGTGGGGACAATCGAGGCTGGTTTAAGGAGAATTTCCAAAAGGAAAAAATGCTGCCGCTAGGCTTTCCTGAAAGTTTCTTTGCAGAAGGAAAACTGCAGAATAATGTCAGCTTTTCTCGTAAAAATGTTCTGCGTGGTCTTCATGCTGAGCCATGGGACAAGTACATCTCTGTTGCAGATGACGGTAAGGTGCTGGGGTCTTGGGTCGACTTGCGGGAAGGTGAGACCTTTGGCAATACCTACCAGACAGTAATCGATGCTAGCAAGGGGATTTTTGTGCCACGTGGTGTAGCCAACGGCTTCCAAGTCCTTTCTGATACCGTTTCCTATAGCTATCTGGTCAATGACTACTGGGCTTTGGAACTCAAACCTAAGTATGCCTTTGTCAACTATGCAGACCCAGCTTTAGGTATCCAGTGGGAAAACCTAGAAGCAGCAGAAGTCTCAGAAGCAGACAAGAACCATCCATTACTTAAGGATGTCAAACCTCTAAGAAAAGAAGATTTGTAAAAAAGAATTCTTTTCTGATTCATTAATTGATACTGAAATCTATGATTTAGCTCAGCTCCTATCCGAGCGAAGCGAGTGGAAGAAATGATTGCTGCTGTGGTGTAAGTCATGTAACAAATTGTTTAGTTTGTTACATGACAGGGGATTTTTGAGACATTAGGCTCAAAAATAAGCAATGAAACCGGAGGTTTGCTTGCGTCCCTACCACTTAAGGCAATTATAAAAAAGTTAAGGAATAAAAATGACTGAATACAAAAAAATTATCGTGACAGGTGGAGCTGGTTTTATCGGTTCTAACTTTGTCCACTATGTTTACAATAACTTTCCAGATGTCCATGTGACAGTGCTGGACAAACTGACTTACGCGGGAAATCGTGCCAATATTGAAGAAATTTTAGGTGACCGCGTTGAGCTGGTTGTTGGAGATATTGCTGACGCAGCCTTGGTAGATAAGTTGGCAGCTGAAGCGGATGCTATCGTTCACTACGCTGCAGAAAGCCACAATGATAACTCGCTCAATGATCCGAGTCCATTCATTCACACCAACTTCATCGGAACTTACACGCTTTTGGAAGCAGCTCGTAAGTACGACATTCGTTTCCACCATGTATCGACTGATGAAGTCTATGGTGACCTGCCTCTGCGTGAAGATTTGCCAGGTCATGGAGAAGGACCAGGTGAGAAATTTACGGCTGAAACCAAGTACAATCCAAGCTCGCCTTACTCATCAACCAAGGCAGCTTCAGACTTAATCGTTAAAGCTTGGGTGCGCTCATTTGGCGTTAAAGCGACTATTTCTAACTGTTCAAACAACTACGGACCTTACCAGCACATCGAGAAGTTCATTCCGCGCCAAATCACCAATATCCTGAGTGGTATCAAGCCAAAACTCTACGGTGAAGGTAAAAACGTCCGTGACTGGATTCATACGAATGACCATTCATCAGGCGTCTGGACAATTCTGACCAAGGGACAAATCGGCGAAACTTACTTGATTGGTGCTGACGGTGAAAAAAATAACAAGGAAGTGCTGGAGCTGATTCTCAAGGAAATGGGACAGCCAGCTGATGCTTATGATCATGTGACAGACCGTGCCGGCCACGACCTCCGCTATGCCATTGATGCCAGCAAGCTTCGCGATGAGCTAGGATGGAAGCCAGAGTTTACCAACTTTGAAGCAGGTCTCAAAGAGACTATCAAGTGGTACACGGATAACCAAGACTGGTGGAAATCAGAAAAAGCAGCAGTTGAAGCCAACTATGCTAAGACTCAAGAAGTGATTAAGTAAGAATAGGCTATCTATGATGAGCCTTGTAAAACTAGCGCTATGAGATTGAGAGGCTGGGATTATCTGTCCCAGCCTTTTCTCACAGGATTGTTAGCTTTTTAATATGTTTGTTACAGAAAATTATGCAAAAATAGTGTAAAATAAGATAAATCCTTTCTGTGTTTTTAGCTAAAGGGATTTTCTCAAATTAAAGGAATACAAACATGAAAATGGTAAAAAGAGTAGTGGGAATTGGTTTGGTGCTGTTGCTTGCAGCAGTCCTGTTTCTGGTTCCTGCATCTGTTAATCAAAGTGAACAATTAAAGAATGTTCAAGGCAGTGCTTCCTGGATGAGTATTATTGAGCCAGCTTTGAGCAATGCCAATGTGACGGCTCAGGGAGTCAGCACGGAAGTTTCTCTCAATAGCGTCCAGCTTAATCAGGTGCTCAAGTCTTTTCTGGCTGACTCTGAGAATCAGGAGCTGCTGAACAGTGTTTACAGTATTGAAGGCAATAAGCTGCGCATCCAGTATCCAGTCAAGCTGCTCTTCATTGACAGTAAGCTGGACCTAGAGGTGGATGTGACGGTGAGGGATAATGTCTTGCACATCACAATCGATAGTGCCAAGCTGGGCTCTCTTCCTATCCCTAAATCTTGGGTGACAGGCATGCTGAAGCAACAAATGCAGGCTTCAAATTCATCTATCACGACGGAGGGAGATAGTTTCCTTCTAGCTCTGCCGCAGAGTCAATACAGCATTAACAAAATCAGCTTCCAGAATGGAGCTGCTAAAATCCAGTTCAGCATGGGTTATGGAATCTAAAAAAGAAAACTTCATTTGAGGAAGAAGTCTTCCGAATCAAATGGAGTTTTTATACTATTATTTGAACAATAGCATTGTGAGGGAGAAAAGATGCCTATTCCTAATATCCTGCAAGAGGAGTTGATTGTTATTGATGACAATCTGCGTTTGCGAGCCTATGATGGCGAGTTTGAGTTGGCCATAGACTGGTACCAAGATCCAGATATGATTTATATGATTGATGGTAGTAGAGACCCCTATCCGCCAGAGCGAGTTCAAAGGATGTATGAATATCTTGCCAGGCAAGGTGAAGTGTATTTTATTGAAGTATGGGAGAAGGAGTGCTGGCTACCCATTGGGGATGTGACCTTTTGGCAAGATGATTTGCCGATTGTCATTGGAAAAGCGGACTACCGCGGGAAAGGCATTGGCAAGAAAGTTCTTTCTGCTTTGATACAGCGCGCACGCAATCTAGGCTATCAAAAACTAGTAGTTCAAGAAATTTATGATTTCAATCAGTCCTCTCGCAGTTTGTTTGAGTCGCTTGGTTTCTATCCAACTCATGCTATGGAGAAAGGCAAATCTTATACACTTGATTTGACCTTGCCCTTGGCACAGATTCAGCCCAGTCAGTTCTACCTTTCACGGGAAAAGCTGGACAGGATTTGTATTGATTTTGACCAACAAGAACTTGAAGCTTTACCTGTCAAGCGCATGGATGGCAAAATTTTCTTTACTGATGGACATATCAGAGCCTTTAAGGCTTATCAGGCTGGCCTTTCTCATATTCCCATCTATTATGATAGGGACGAGCTTAACTGGGACTTTTATCGATACTGTGTCCAGACTTGTGAGGAAAGAGGCATCTTCTCTATAGCTGATTTACAGAACCGCATCTTGTCCAAGGAAGACTATCAGATCCATTGGCTTGATTGGTGTAAGAGAGAAGCTAGAAAATTTGATAAGAGCTGATATCGCGAAGCTCTTGTGTTATAATAGATAGATGGAATCAATATATTGAATCAGAGGTGAGATGATGCTTTATGAATTTTGTGCGGAAAATGTAACCTTGTTAGAAAAGGCTATGAAGGCTGGAGCCCAGCGGATTGAGCTCTGTGATAATCTGGCTGTCGGTGGTACGACGCCCAGCTACGGCGTAATTCGAGCCGCTGTCGGCTTAGCCAAGCTTTATGGTGCGACTGTGATGACCATGATTCGGCCACGGGGCGGTGATTTTGTTTACACTGATCTTGAAATTGAGATTATGCTGACTGATATCCAAAAAGCCAAGGAAGCCGGCAGTCAGGGAGTCGTTTTTGGTGTCTTGACGGAGAAGAACGAAATAGATGTTCCGAAGATGCAGCGCCTGCTAGAGGCTTGCAAGGGACTGGAAGTAGTCTTTCACATGGCTTTTGACGCGATACCCGCTGAATACCAGTTTGGCGAAATGGACTGGCTGATTGAGAACGGCGTCCAGCGAATTTTGACCCACGGAGGACCTGCCAATAAGCCGATTGAGGAGCATTTTGCTTGGCTGGATGAACTAATTGAGCATGCTGCAGGCCGGATAGATATCATGCCAGGTGGCGGCATTGATCTAGGCAATCGCCAGGAAGTTATAGATAGTCTGGCGGTTGACCAGCTGCATGGAACTAAAATTGTATTTTAAGGAGGGGTAAGCTGCGCTAGCAGCGGCTAAGTAGATGTTGGAACTATTTGAAAAATACAAGGCTAATCCAGATAAGCTTCAGACTTACGGCTTTAAGGAGTCTGATGGAGCTTACCGTTTCTCGCAGAAGATTATGAAGGGTGACTTTCGCTTGGAAATAACTATCAGAGATGGGAAGCTGGACTATCAGGTTTTTGACTGTGATACTGATGACGCCTATCTACAGGTCAAGATGGAGCAAGTGACGGGTGAGTTTGTCGGTCAGGTTCGTGAAGCTTGTCAGGCAGTACTGCTGTCTATCCGTCAGCACTGTTTTGACGAGGTTGGCTTTCTCTATGAGCAGAGTAAGCGACTGCGGGATCATGCGTCTGAGGTTTATCAGGGGCAAATAGAGTACCTCTGGGAGAAGTCGTCCAGAAAGAGCTCGACCAAGGCTGGAGTTTTCCGCCACCAGGACAGTAAAAAATGGTACGGAGCCTTTCTGACCACAGACTGGTCAAAGTTTGAAGCAGAGCGAAGGGGCGCTATTGAGGTGCTGAATGTTAAGAATGACCATGTGGCAGAGCTGATTCAGAAAAAGGGCATTTACCCGGCCTTTCACATGAATAAGAAATATTGGCTCAGTCTGCCCTTGGATGATAGCCTGAGCGATCAGGAAATCTTTGATTTACTGGCTGTTAGTTACCAGCTGACCAGTAAAAAATAGAATCGAAGCACAGCGCTCCAATCCGCTGTGTTTCATTTTTCCTCAAAAAACAGTATAATAAAAAGACTAGTAAGAATAGGAGAAATTATGAACCTCATTAGAAAATTAGCCTGGTTTTTTAAGTTGGAAAAGCGGCGCTATATCATCGGTATCTTGGCCTTGTCCTTGGTCAGTGTCTTCAATCTGATACCGCCCAGAGTCATCGGTCAGGTTATTGACCGAATTGCTAGCAAACATCTGACTTCTCAAGAGTTGCTCTTTAATTTGCTGTTGCTAATTGCTTCAGCTTTTATCATGTACGGCCTGCGTTATGTCTGGCGCCTTTATATCTTAGGGACGTCCAATAATCTGGGACGGATTCTGCGCTCTCGATTGTTCGAGCATTTTACTCACATGTCTCCCTCTTTTTATCAGAAATACCGAACAGGGGACTTGATGGCTCATGCAACCAACGATATCAATGCAGTTGTCAGTCTAGCTGGTGGCGGAGTCATGTCAGCTGTGGATGCTTCTATTACAGCCTTGGTGACCCTGCTGACTATGTTTTTCATTTTGGACTGGCGGCTGACTTTGATTGCCATTGTGCCTATGCCCTTCTTGTCCTGGGGAACGGGCTTGATTGGCCGAAAAAATCATGAAAGTTTTAAGGCTGCTCAAGAGGCTTTTTCGGATTTGAACAATAAGGTTCAGGAGAGTGTTTCAGGGATTCGAGTGACCAAGTCCTTTGGCTATCAGGAAGCTGAGACTCAGTCTTTTGCCAAGACAAATCAGGAAGTCTACGAAAAAAACGTTTTGGCTGCCAAGTACGATTCTCTTTTTGATCCCTTGGTTTTGCTTTTTATTGGTCTTTCTTATGTTTTGACCTTGATTTTCGGTGGAATTTTTATCTCCCAAGGGCAGTTTACCATAGGAGAGTTGGTTACTTTTATCACTTATCTGGATATGCTGGTTTGGCCGCTGCAGGCGACAGGCTATCTTTTTAACATCGGCCAGCGAGGGGCTGTTTCCTATGAACGGATTGAGAAGTTGCTGGCTCAGGAGTCGGAGGTCAAGGAAGCTGAACAACCCCTCTCACATGCAGAAAATGGTCGATTGGATTATGACATTCAGAAGTTTTCTTATGCCGAGGAGACTAGTTTATCGGATATTCATTTTTCCATTGAGCAGGGACAGACACTGGGAATTGTCGGACAGACTGGCTCAGGGAAGACCACTCTTCTGCGCTTGCTGCTGCGGGAGCAGGATATTCAGGAGGGGGCTATCTTTCTGAATGACCATGATATCCGGGAGTACCGTCTCAAAGATTTGCGTCGTCTCATCGGCTATGTACCACAGGAACAGATGCTCTTTGCTCTGTCGATTCGGGATAATATTCGCTTTGCTAATCCTCAGTTGACGGATAGTCAGGTTCTAGCTGCCGCTCAACTCTGCGGTGTGTATGAGGATATTCAGGCTATGCCAGAGGGGTTGGATACAATTGTTGGCGAGCGGGGCTTGTCTCTGTCTGGTGGGCAGAAGCAGCGCTTGGCGATGAGTAGAGCTATTATTACCAATCCTGAAATTCTGATTTTGGATGATTCCCTGTCGGCTGTTGATGCCAAGACGGAGCACCTGATTTTAGAAAATCTAAAGTCTGAGCGTGCTGGCAAGACTACCATCATCACAGCTCATCGGCTGTCGGCCTTGGTGCATGCAGACCTGATTTTGGTTATGGAAGAGGGACGGATCAAGGAGCGGGGCACTCACCAAGCGCTATTGGAGCAAAAAGGCTGGTATGCTCAGACATACCACAATCAGCAGCTGGCAGAAAGCTTGAAGGAGGAAGATTAACATGAAAAAGAAAGCAACTTTTCATCGCCTCCTAGGCTATATGTGGCGCTACAGGATAGTGAGCAGCATGGCCTTGACCTTCATCCTGCTGACGACTCTGGTCACAACGGCATTGCCGCTTCTGGCCCGCTATTTTATTGATCAGTTTATCGGCCGCAATCAAGCCTGGGCTGGCCTGCCTTTATTGGCTCTTTACTATGGTCTTTTCCTCTTGCGGGTACTTTTTACCTTCTTGGGAAAGTATTTCTTTGCGCGTGTGGCTCAAAGTGTGGTTCGGGACTTGCGACAGGAAAGCTTTGCCAATATCCAGCGTCTGCAAATGGCTTATTTTGATAAAACGCCAGCTGGTGCTATCGTTTCCCGCCTGACCAATGATACTCAGGCAGTCGCAGATATGTTCAGTGAGATTTTTTCTAATTTTTTGAGCTCTTTGCTGATTTTAGTTGTTACTTTGAGCGCTATGTTTGCCCTCAACTGGCAATTGACCTTCATGATCGCTCTCTTTTTGCCTCTGATGGCAGCCTCTATCTTGCTCTATCAGCATTTATCCAATCGTCAGCTCAAGCAGGTCCGAAATAAGCTCAGCGATTTGAATGTCAAACTATCTGAGAGTATTGAAGGGATGCGGATTATTCAGGCATTTGGGCAAGAGAAGCGCTTGCTGCGGGAATTTGAAGAAATCAATGGTCAGCATTTAGGCTTTACCAATCGCTATCTCAATATCAACAGTCTCTTTCTGAGACCGGCCATGTCCCTGCTGAAAATCTTGGCTTATGGAGTGATTCTGACTTACTTTGGCTTGACTTGGCAAGTGGCGGGTATTACGGCAGGTATTATGTATGCCTTTATCCAGTATGTTAATCAGCTTTTTAATCCTTTGATTGATGTTATGCAGAATTACTCTGTTTTACAGACATCTATGGTTGCTGCGGAACGGGTTTTTGAAATCATGGACCGCACAGACTATGAGCCTGAGCAGGCTAATCAAGACCTGCAAATCCAAGATGGCAGTATCGAATTCAAGCATGTTTCCTTTTCTTATGATGGGAAGCGTGATGTTTTGCAGGATATCTCCTTTTCAGTCAAAAAAGGCCAGACGATTGCCTTTGTGGGCTCGACTGGCTCTGGCAAGTCCTCTATTATCAATCTCTTCCTGCGTTTTTATGAGTTTGAGCGGGGGCAGATTTTGATTGATGGCCGTGATATTAAAGATTTTAGTCAGGAGGAGCTGAGACGAAAGATTGGCCTTGTTTTGCAGGATCCCTTCCTTTATCACGGTACAGTTGCTTCCAATATTCAGCTTTACCAAGAGCAGCTGACGCGTGAAGAGATTATAGAAGCGGCTAAGTTTGTAGATGCTCATGGCTTTATCAGTCAGCTCCCTCAAGGCTATGATGCCCCTGTGACTGAGCGGGGAGCGACATTTTCCAGCGGTCAGCGGCAGCTTCTAGCCTTTGCCAGAACCATCGCCACCAAGCCTAAAATCTTGATTTTGGATGAGGCGACAGCCAATATTGATTCGGAGACAGAGGAGTTAATTCAAGCCTCACTGAGAAAAATGCGGCAGGGACGGACAACCATTGCCATTGCCCACCGTCTGTCTACCATTCAGGATGCCGACTGCATTTATGTCTTAGATAAGGGTCGCATTATCGAATCCGGCAGTCACGAAGAATTGCTAGCTCAAGATGGAACCTATAAGAAAATGTACCAACTCCAGGCTGGAATGATGGAGTCTTGAAAAGCCTGATTATAAATGAAAGGTGTAGAATTCGTTTGGAATTCTACACCTATTTTAAATAGTCTTTTAATTTCTCTACATTTTCTTCTAAGTTATCATAAGGCAGTTTAGCATACTGGTAAGGGCAGCTAGTAAGGTAGCTCTGTTCAAAGAAGTCAAGCGGCAGGTTGCTGTGTTTGAGAGCGCTAACGGAAGAAAGTGACCTCAGGTCTAACAGAATGCCATCCTTGGTCAGATAGCTGGATAGTGGCAGCTGAGCTTGTTCCAGTAGTATCTGGGCTTTTCTTGTTTCCTCTTCTTGAAGCTGCAGCAGCGCCAGCCTATTTTTTTCAAACATGAGACTGTCGATATAGAGTGATAGGGCCTTCTGCATGATGAGGTTGCTATCATAGTCCACTGCGCTTTTGTAAGTGATGAAGGTCTTTTGAATCTGGGGTGGAAGGAGCAGGGCGGTAATCCTCAGGGCTGGGAAAAGGCTGGTAGAAAAGGACTTGATGTAGATGACGCGCTGGCTATTGTCTAGATAATGAAAGGTTAGCTCCCGCCGGCTATCAAAGTCTGATAGGTAGTCATCTTCTACAATATAGACATCATAGAGCTGTGCCAGCCGAAGAATCTCTTCCTTTTCCTGCCGACTGTAAGAGTGACCCAAGGGATAGTGAAAACGAGGAATAGTGTAGAAAAACTTAATCTTTCCGCTTTGAAAAATCTTCTCAAGTTCTTGCAGATTGATTCCTTGCGGAGTCCTTTCAATGGTTTCATAGGGAAGCTTTTGCGCTAGCAGAAGATCATTAATCCGATGGTAGGTTGGCTGCTCCACCAAGATATGCTCTTTTTGATTGGGAAATTCAATCTGTGAAAGGATATAGAGAGCCTGCTGGGTGCCGGAAGTCAGTACCAGCTGATCCCTAGAAGCATAGACAGCAGAGTCCAGCATTAGTCTTTGCACAGAGTGACGCAGATCCGCCAGTCCTTCCTGCTGAGGGTAGTAGTTGAAGAGATAATTTTCCCGGCCTATCAGAGTTTCATTTACACAGAGTCGGAAATCTTCATAAGCATGGTGGCGGTCATCCCTCACAGGCAACTCCAAATCCTGCTTTTCTTCCTGAGCATTCTCCAGTACATAGTAGCCGCTTTTGGGAACGGCATAGATGTACTTCTGATATTTGAGCTCAATCAGAGCCTTCTGCGCAGTATCCTTACTACAGTGATAACGCTCTGCTAGCTTGCGGACAGAAGGGATTTTCTGACCAGTAGCCAATTTTCCTTCTTTAATATCCTTGGTAATCTTATCAACGATGCGTTGGTATTTTGCTTTAACCATGAAACTGTCCCCATACAGATTTGATTTTTTCATATTGTAACTCATTTTCAGATATTTTACAATAGAGAGCAAGTAGGAGGAGTCATGAAAACAAAAACAGTCATTCTGGCCACAGATATTTCTGGCTTAGGTAAGGTTGCTGCAACAGCTGCCCTGCCGCTTTTTGCAATTTGCCAGCTAGAGGTGGCCCTCTTGCCAACCATGATTTTGTCATCTCATACAGGCGGTTTTTCAGACATCTATATGGATGATTACACGCATGGGATGCTTGCTTTTTTGAAACAATGGCAGAGCTTGGATTTCGACTTTTCAGCTCTGATAACAGGATATTTGAAATCTGACATACAGGTGGAAAATTTGCTGCGCTTTAAAAAGGAAAAAAGCTTACCCCTTATCGTGGATCCTATCATGGGAGACAAGGGGACTTTTTATCAGGGATTTTCAGATGCCCATCTAGACCATATGCGCCGCCTCTGCCAACATGCCGATTTGGTTCTGCCCAATTTGACGGAAACCTGTTTGTTGTTAGAAGAATCCTACGAAGAGAGTTTATCAGAAGATAGATGGGAGGACTACTGCAAACGTTTGGCTGAGTTAGGACCGATCAAGGTCTTGCTAACTGGCTTGCCCATGAAAGAAAAGCAGATTGGTGTAGCTTATTTTGATGCAGCAACAGAAGAGTTTAATCTCTTTTCTAGTCCAGCTCTGCCCCAGCATTTTTTTGGAACGGGTGATATATTGACGGCTCTTGTAGCTGCGGCTTTTGTTCAGGGGCTTGATATCAAGCAAGCCCTGCCTGTGATTTTGAAGTTTATTGAAAAGAGTTTGGCCCTTAGCTTTAAAGAGCAAATAGATCCAAAGAAGGGCGTTTTTTACCAGCCCTATCTAGGAGAGCTTTTTGCTGATTTTCAAGCCTTAATGGAGGAAAAAGATGAAGAAACAAACGCTTGATTTGCAAACCTTAACCATGATTAGTTTATTTGCTGCTTTGATTTTTTTGAGCATTCAGTTTTTTAAAATTCCTGTGGGAGCTCAGTTTATTCACTTTGGGAATGCGCTGGTGGTAGTGGGTTGTCTGATTTTTGGCAGTAAACTCGGTTTTTTAGCGGCTGCCATTGGACTGGGAATATTTGACTTGTTAAATGGTTATGCAGCGGAAATCCCAGTTATCTTGCTAGAAGCTCTTGCGGTGGCCGCGGTGATTCATTTTCTGTATGAAGAACTTTTTCAGAGAAAGGATAAACTAAGAAATATTCTTGTGACAGCAGTAGCAGCAGCTTTGGTAAAAATTGTGCTTAATATCCTCAAGTACACTCTGACAGGAACACTGCTTGGCGGGAGTAGTTTACCAGCAGCCTTTTTGCTGGCAGTAGCTGAGATTACTGGTACATTTGGCTCCAGTCTAGCGACAGTCATTGCTGTCCCAATCTTATATCCAATCTTTCAGCAAGTCAGAAAAGCGCACAAGCAAAGAAGGACTCTGGAAAAGCAAGGATGAATCAATAATCAGCAGAAACAAAGAAACCGTCTGAAGATCCTCAGACGGTTTTTGTGTTTTTCTCTTACATAAAGTAAACGATAGCAAGGTATTGAAGGGCAGAGGCCGCTAGAATGAAAAGGTGCCAAATCATGTGGAAGTAGGGCTTCTTTTGAGCATAGAAGCCAGCTCCTACAGTATAGCAGAGACCACCAGCCAGCATGAGTCCCCAGAAAACTGGTCCGGTTTGGCCGATAATCTGCGGAATGATAAAGACTACCAGCCAGCCCATAATCAAATAGAGAGCCAAACTGAATTTTTCATTGACCTTCTTAGCGAAAATCTTGTAGAGGATACCAAAGATGGTCGTGCCCCACTGGATAGCAATGATGAGATAGCCAAACCAGTTATTCATCAGCGACAGCACGACTGGCGTGTAGCTGCCAGCAATGGCGATATAAATCATGGAGTGGTCGATAATGCGCAAGATATATTTGTGGGTCGAGCCATAGGACATAGAGTGATAGACTGTCGAGGAGAGGAACATGAGAAAGAGGCTGATGACAAAGATAGAAGTTCCGACAGCAGCCACCAACCCGTGCCCCTCATAGCTATAAATAGCTGAGATAGGGAGCAGAATCAGCATCAGAACAGCTCCTACCGCATGGGTAACAGCATTGGCGATTTCCTCTCCGAAGGATAGTTTTTTACTGAGTTTAAGCGCGTAGTTCAAGATTTTCTTCCTCCTCATTTGGTACTTGGATTAGGGATAAGGTCTTTTGATAGAGTTTGACCGTCTGGCAGGCTGTGGAAATGATGGGTGCCACCTCTAGCTTGCTTCCGTTCATATAGTCTACAAAGTCGTCATAGAGTTCTCGCGAATCTGCTTCTTTATGTAGCATATTTAAAGTAGCTGAAATTTCCTGGATAGAAAAGACCGTTTTTAAGATTGTAATGGCAATCAAGCGAGCTACTTGGCGGCGTTGGTATTTTTTCTTGACCGGCTTGGCAATATAGCCATGCTTGACGTAGTTGTTAATCATAGAAGCGGTCAATCCCTTGTCAGCAACTGAAATGGAAGAGCCACAGACATTGTTTACATAGAGCAGAACTTGGTCTAAATATAGATCTAGTTCTGGTATTTCGTCCCACTTGGGAAAAACTTGTTGAGCGTTCAAATCTTTATCACTTTCTTATCTAGTCTTTATAACTAGATGATAACATCTCTGCAAATCAAAGTCAAGCAAAAAATAGAATGTCCCATTAAAATTTGATATAATTTTAAAAAGAAGAAAGGGAGGTTTCAGATGGAAAAACAAACAATCTTTGATATGGCAGCCTTCCTAGGTAGTCTGATTTTTTGGTCTTGGCTCTATATGCGCTTTTTTTATGCCTACGTAGCCGTCGTCTTTTACAAGAATCAGCCAGAGTGGAATCTGTTGATACCAGCTTCTATCATCCTGACTCTGACAGCGATTAGCTCACTTTTCATTCGTGGCCTCTACAGTCGGCATATTCCCCGCTGGCTGGTGCTAGCTAGTTACGCCCTTTATTTTATCATTTTGTTTTATGCTCTCTTTTTGAAAAATATCGGTAAACAGGGCTTCAGTCTAGATCTGCAGTCTTTTACCTATAATTGGATTTATGGAGATAAGCTGGTACCCACCATGAATATCATTATGTTCATTCCGCTGGGCTTTCTCTGCAAGCTGTCATGGAAACATGTGGCTTATTTTACCTTGGCTATCAGTCTGGTTGAGGGGAGCCAGTATCTCTTTCACCTGGGCATTTTTGACTTGGGTGATATCTTGACCAATCTGCTAGGCTTTATCATAGGCAGCTATCTACTAGAGACAGCCTTGGGAAAATGGGTTGTCCATCATATTCACTAAATGAAAGAAGGAAACTATGAAAATTCTTATCCCAACTGCGAAAGAGTTGAATCTAACTGCGCCATCTGCAATCTCGAATCCATTTTCAGCACAAACTCAGGCTGTGTTGGATGAGTTGGCAACCATGTCAGTAACTGACTTGGCATCATTTTATAAAATCTCCCCAGAAAGAGCGGAGGTAGAGTGGCAAGCCATTCAGGCTTTGCGAGAAGGAACCGCGCAGCATGCTCCAGCCCTCTATCTATTTGATGGCCTTATGTACCGCCATATCAAGAGGCAGGACTATACCAAGGAAGAAAGTCAGTATATCGAGAAGCATCTTGCCATCACATCAGCACTTTACGGAGTCATCCCAGCCCTGGAGCCCATAGCGCCCCATCGCTTGGACTTTATGATGCCACTCAAGTTAGATGGGAAGAGTCTCAAGGCATTTTGGAAAGAAGCTTATAACCAAGCTCTGGCAGAAGAGGAGGTGATTTTCTCCCTCCTGTCCAGCGAGTTTGAAACAGTCTTTTCCAAGGAAATTCGTCAGCGCATGATAGGCTTCAAGTTTCTGGAAGACCGAGGAGGAAAGCTGAAAGTCCATTCCACCATTTCTAAAAAAGCGCGTGGCGAGTTTTTAACAGCTCTTGTAACTAACCAAGTGACAGAAATCGAACAGATGAAAAAATTAAGCTTTGCTGGCTTCACCTACCGACCTGATCTGTCCAGTGACCAAGAGCTGGTTTATGTGAAGGAAGTGTGAAAAGGAAAAATCGACTTTTGTAATATCTACGTAATATTCTCGTGATAAAATTGTTATAAAACAAATGAAGTTTCTAAGGAGTTTCAGAACTATGGGAAAAATTAAGTCGGATACTATTTCCGCTCAGAATGCTATCAGTGAATTAGTTGGGGTAGATACAAGTGACAAGCAAAATCAGCAGGTAGAGTTTAGCTATACTACTGAGATTGCTGGGATGGAAGCAAGCCGTCAGGCATGCAATCAAATGCTGCAGGCTGTCAGTGACTTTAGCGCAGCTGTCCTGGCTCAGGCTAATAAATTTCCTGATATAGCTTATAAAATTGAAAAGCGTGATGTAGATCAAGCGCAACGTTGGAGCAACTGATGATAAAAGATAAAAATCAAGAAAAACGTGAGCAATTACATAAGCAAATCATTCAGCTTGAGAATCAAGAAGAAGATCTTTTAGTTCTCAAAAGGCGTTATGAAGAGAAGGTAATGGATTTTCGTACAGATATTTGGACTATGAATGCCCAAATAGAAAACTTGATAGATTCCGTATCAGAGACTAGTTCTACCAATCGTAAAATATGGGAAGAAAACCAAGCCTTGCAGCAAACAATAGATAGCTACGTAGAGCAGGAGTTGGATAATGTTTCCAAACAAACAAGGGAAGTTCAGCAAAAATTAGATGAAAATCGAGAAAAATTGACGAAAGAAAGGAACTCTTTACCATGGGAGTAAAGTACAGTGCGTCAGAGTCTTCACAGCTGATGGAGGCCATGTCTAGTAATATTCAAGTGGCTAATGAGGTGACAGACCGATTGTCTCAGGGCTGTGACCACCTGATAGCCACCCTAGACTCTGGAGAACTCATGGGAGCAGCCTATACAGCAGGTAAGGGCCTCTTTTCAGAGATTATCATTCCTGCCATTAAGAAGCTACAGGAAGCAGTGGACGACATTCAAACGGAGTTAAATTCATACAGGACTGCTGATGCTCAGGTAGCTGAGTACGGAAACCTCGACCTAGATCAGATGAAGAAGACAAAAGAATTGAGAGAGCAGCAGCTAGCCTCTGTCAAAAAGGCTATTGAAGCCAAAGAATCTTTCTTAGAGCGTATGAAGTCTATTGCTACATTTAATATCGTTTCTCACATGCAGTCTCTGGTGATTCTTTCTAGTGCAGAGTCTCAAATTGAATCACAAATCAAAGAATTGGAAGAGAAGATTGAAAAGCTGGAGTTCTTTGTCGCTCAGGTTTCTCAATATTTCAGCGATAGTCTAGAAGTCCTCCGTCTAGCTATCCAAGGAGCCAGCCAGCTAAGCCAAGTCCTAGTTGATAGTGATGGAAACTACTCAGTTGATGGTGTAGATATGAGTTGGGCTATTAAAATGAAGGGGCAGAAGATTGAGACATACATACCAATAACTAAAAAAGAGAAATTTATTCAAACTATTAGACAACAGTATGGATTTAGTCGAACTGAATCAGAGATATTACTAAATTTATATCAAAAGCTAGAAAAGGAATATGGATCCAAGAAAGCAAATATAGAATTCTTTAAAATAGTTGCATCTTACTCTTATGGTGATAAATCTTATGGAGCTTGGCAAGTGGTCGGTGGATTATATAGCCCGAATGGGGTAAACGGTATAAATGTTGGTATTAATTATAGAATGAAATCTGTTTTAAGAAAATATGGCTTAAAAGATGATGAAATTGATACGATTCAGAAAGCTATTCAGAATCAGCATAATTTTACTAACCTAAAAAAGATTCAGGAAACAGATTCAGAAGCAGAACTTACTCAAAAACTAGATGCTGGTGCTTCAAAGGCATATGGGAAAGATGTTAGATATGCCGATTTAGATGCCAATCAAAAATCTAGAATAAGAGAATTACTATCTCAATTTGGAGGAACCACAGACTATTCCCATATGGCCGCAACTATTTCCGCACATTATACAGGTAATCATTTTATTGAAAATGAAGATGATTTAGCGGGATGGCAAGGTGATGTAGCTGGTACTATGGGACTTCCGCCGAGTCTTGGTAACGATGACTATCGTTCAGATTTAGATGCTGTTAATATTTACAACAAAATGAAGAATGGAGATAGCGTAGTTGATGTTACAAACTCATATTACGATAGTGTTGAGAGAACATCTGGCTATAGAGCTTATGAATTTGTTCAAAATATTGGAGAAGGGGATTACACGAAAGGAATGAATAAATTAGAAGAAACTTATAAATTATACGTTTCTTCTCATTCTAGTGAACAATCATCAAACTTCGAAAAATTCATGAATGCTATCCAACATTTCCAAAAGGATTTAGACAAACCCAATCCCTCTATCGGAGAGTAAAATGTTAAAAAAAATGAAAAACTATTATAAAAACAAACCAACTCAAGCTTTCTTAATGCTCATAGTTCTTATTTGGTCAGTATACGAGATTGGTGCGACTAGTTTAGCTAACAACTCGGCCTTGACCAAGGAATTCATGCATAGTCGGTATGTTATGGTTTGGCCAATAGTAGATAGAAAGGCGAATCTATACCACTATGCGGAAGAATGGACTAGTAACATCTTGGATGGCATTATGCATCTAGACTATGAAAATATAAAAATGACCTGTTACCCTAGTAAATATGATGATCAGGTTTCCGCTGAATACAATCGGATTCCTAATAAGGAAAATTATGCGATTTCATTTCCTTTAGACGGGTCGTTGTCCAAATCAAATTTTTCGACATTAGACACTAGATACTATCTAATATCAAAGAATGCAGCTATTGTGGAGCAAAAGACAGGTAAGACTATTGAGGAATTAACCCATGAGATAGGGTATGCAAGGGAGGACTTCTTGTCTGCTCTTGGTAAGATGAAAATCCTTCGTTTGGTCTATTTGATTCTTCGTATGATAGTACTGTTGCTATGTATCAGGTTGTCGGGTCAGCGGAGAAAAAGGAAAGAAAACGAAATCTTACAGAATGGATAGAGCTCCAAGATGGTATGGATGACTATAAGGAGATTCACAAATGCCCTTGAAAAAAAATTGAATTGGAATTTAGGTTGTAGTTTATTGCTTGTTGGAGTTCTGGCATCTGCTTTTCTCTTTTATTTATGGGCACAAAATCTTGGTAAATATACCTTACAACCTGGTCAGTCTATTAGTCTGAAAGTCAAACCTCGGACACAAGATGTGGAATACTATTCTGTATTAATTTTGAAGAAAAATGATAATAATAAGCTTAAATTATCAGGTTCAGGAGTTTGGTTTGAGGTAAATGGTGAGATTTTTTATGGAGTTGAAGAGCAAAAACTCTTTAAACGAAACTATTCAGAAAATGATAATGAAGAGTTACCCAACAATCAAAAAGGTATTCATTTAGTAAAAGATGGGATTGTTGTTAATTATCAGGGAGAAAAAGTTTTGATGTCACGAATAACAAACCTTACACCATCACCAATGTGGACGACAAACCAGCACGCTTTGAAGCTCAAGTGGTGGATAGGTGAGGCAAAACATTGGCAACAACTTATAAATTAGCAATCAAGTAACAGATCGCCTGCCAAAAGAACGTGACTACCTAATAGCTACTCTAGCCTCTGGAGAACTCATGTAAGAAGCCTGTACAGCAGGTGGCCAATTTATTAAGCACGGGAAAAGATGGGATTTCTTATGGAAACCAGATACGGATGAGCATAAAAAATCAAAAGAAGATTTTTATGATTATTTGAAGCGAGGAGAAGATAAAAATGTCGGTACGTAAAAAAATAATAAGCATCCTACTTTTGATAATAACTGTTTTTGTCATTTGGTTGCTCTTTGGCCCTGATGATAAACCTGAACCAGATTTTTCTTCTGCCAATAAAATTGAATTACTGGCAAGTATTCTCGCAGGTAACAACGAGGATATTATCCGAGATGCAGGCTATGGAATTCCGGATGACCCGGTGATTCGCCGATGGGGGATAAATAAACTTAAAATATCTGGGAAATTAAACTTGGATGTACGCCCACCAACTAGTTTGGAAGACAGTGAGCTTCTAGTTCTTTTTTCTACTATGATTAATGGTAAAGAAACAGATGCAGGTTTTTTCGTGGATAAAGAATTAAAATTGACTTATTCAAGATATACTTATATAGATAAGGATGCTATTAGGAAAAAAATTGAGATAGATGAGACTCAAGAAAAAGAGCTACTACGTCAGGTTCAAACAGAATTGAATCAGTTTTTTGAAAAAATGAAACAGAAACTAGCTTCTAAATAAAGTGTGAGATATTACGGACAGGGAAGAGTGAAGCCTTTCTTGTAGATCATGGTAAAACTGTTGAAGAGGAAAAATCAGGAATACTTTTTGACTATTTTGAAAGAGGGGCTGATACAAATGTTCGTTAAATTCAAACGCTATAAATTCCTAGTTATTGTTTTGTCATTACTTCTGATTCTCATTTCTTCCTCTTTTGCTTATGAACAAAAATCAACTGGATATCTTGAGGTGATTGGATGAAGAAGAACCGATTATTCGTTTCGTTTAATTTACATAATTGGGGAGAAGTAAAATTTAAAGATGTTTGGAAAAGACAATAGGGAAACTGATACCAAGGTTAGGTTACTTCAGGAATATTTTAAAACAAAACCCGCTCAATCTTTTTTAATGCTCATTGCGCTTGTTTGGTCAGTATACGAGATTGGTGCGACCAGTCTGGCTAACAACTCGGCCTTGACCAAGGAATTCATGCATAGTCGGTATGTCATTGTTTGGCCAATGGTAGATAGAAAGGCAAAACTGTACCACTATGCAGAAGAATGGACTAGTAACATCTTGGATGGCATTATGCATCTAGACTATGAAAATATGAGAATAAGTAGTTTTCCTAAAAAATGGGAGAGTGAAGCTGAAATATACTATACTTTGTCTGAAGATAAGTATGCTGATAGAGTATATTTTTTCTTAGACGAGCCAATATCCAGAGCCTATACCACTAGTTTAGAGCAAAATTATTATTTGATTTCAAAGAATGCAGCTGTTATTAAAGAGGAAACAGGCAAAACGGTTGAACAGTTAGGTCAAGAAGTGGGACATGCAAGGGAGGAGTTTTTGTCTGCTCTGGGTAAGATGAAAATTCTTCGTTTGGTCTATTTGATTCTTCGTATGATAGTATTGTTGCTATGTATCAAATGGTCGGGTCAGCAGAGAAAACGGAAAGAAGATGAAATCTTGCAGAATGGATAGAGTCTTGAAACGATACGGAATCTATAAGGAAAATAAAGAATGATAACTTCAGTAATTTTTATTGCTTCTCTATTTTTACTTTTGCACCGCTTTAAAAGCCGGCGTTCAAGGATTATTATCGGCCTACTGAATAGTCTGTTTGTTGTCTGGTACGTTCAGGCAATTTTAAACTACGGCAAATACACTCTGCAAACAGGTCAAAGTGTTGAATTGAAAGTTTTTCTAAAACAGAGCAGCTGGAGTATAATTCGGAATTGATTTTAGATAAAAAAGATGATGCTAAATTAAAATTATCAGGTCGAAAAGGCTGGGGGATGAAAGGAAGTAATACGGTTTATAATGTTGAGAAGCAGTCAATAACTGAGATTATTATTTCTAAAGATGGAACAGAGCGCAAAGACTTACCGAATGATAAGAGTAAAAGTATCTATTTAGAGAGTGATGGAATAGTGGTTCAAGGGGAAATAAAGGAAGTATTTGGGGTGACGGAAGTAACCCCCTACACTATCACCATCACCAATGTAGACAACAAACCGGCTACATTTGAGGCTCAAGTGGTGGATAGGTAAAGTTTGGGAAGGATTTGATTCCTCTCAGTCCTAGTTTTTTATTAATATGATGGTATTGAAAAATGAAGAAAACGAAATCTATGGTTATCATAGGCGGCTTTCAAGGTCGAAACATCTTTTATGATGTGAAAAGAAAAAAAGTATATTCTAATAAAGTCAATGAGAGAGTTTTTCCTAATCTCAGGTGGTTAGTAATCTCCTTTGGAATTCTAGGAAATGCCTTTCTCGTTCAAGTAAACAATATAAAAATTGAATCCCCTATTTTAAGAGTAATTGTTTTGAGTGCGTGCCTTATTCTTATATCTTTGGTTTGTCACTTTGGATTTAAAGATGAGTATTTAGGGCAAAACGTTGAGGCCTTTAATCCCAAATTATATGAACATGTTGGTTGGTTGAATTTTTTAGAAGAAGAGAGAAACCGATTATACATTCTGCTTATTACATTTGCAGTGAGTTCTTTCTTAACTGTTTTTCAAATGAGAGAATATTTGAACGCTCCTAACATGACAAACTTAATAGAAGTTATTGCCTTTTATTTTATATTTTATATGGTAACAGCAAAAAGCAATTTTATGAAAAGAATGACGGCAATAAAGCAATTGATAAAAAATAAATAAAGAGCTTTAGCTTATAATCTATGGATCAAGGTAATGTATGACCAATTACTTACTGAATGGAAGTGCTATGATTATGAACCGTCGCCACTTGGAAGAAATCAATGAATAAGAATGTATTTTGGTTGGGTAATTTCAAAGATAAGAATATTTTTTATGATAGAAAAACTAGAGAACTATACTCTATAGATAAGAAAGAAGAGAAAGCTCCTAATCTCACTTGGGCTATTCTGCCTTCTTCCTTTCTTTTACGAAACATTTATTCAGAAGCAACTGCACCTCAGGTTGCCAGTGTGCCTATCAGAATATTTATTTTGTGTTCGACTGTTTTCTGCGTTTTAGTTTTGATAATATTTGTGCTAAGAAATATTAGAAAAGGAACTATGAAAAATTTTAATCAGAAACTTTATTTTGACTGGCCTAATTTTCTTTATAACCAACAAACACAATGTAAAGGAATATTGTTTTTTGGGACTCTACTATTTTTTACGTCAATTAAATTTATAATTGATTATTATTTTTCAGGAAGCTTTATTTCTTTTATAGCTATCATTGGTTTTCTCCCAGTATCTGGGCTCTTATTATTTGGAAATAGGCCATTAGAAAAATTGATTATTCTTAAAAGGTTGGAAAAGCAATTGAAATGAAGAAAAAAGAATATTTAACCGAACTCTTAGCTTTTCAGGGTAGAAACTATTATTTTGACCCAAAAACTAATAAAATCTATGTCAATGTAGATAGACCAACATTCCATCTGGATCTCACGAAATATGTTCCCGCAGCTAGCATTCTGCTGCTACATGGATTTACTTCTGTTTCGAATAGCCGCTTGTCCTTCCTATGGAAAATAATCTTGTTAGTTTTGGGTTATGTTATTGTTGGGTATCTAGTAGAATTGCTTGCAAGGACAAGGAAAGAGCCGTCATTTAAAGAGTTTCATTTTGAAACACTACCTATAAAAGATGAGTTTTTATATATTTTTATTCGAAATATATATGGGAAGTTTGGAATTGGCTTGATTTTTGCTGTTTTTGCCATCTATCAATCTGTTGAGTATTTAAGCAAAGGCAGCTATTTGTCTTATTTGCTAAGTGACATGGGCTTCTTTATTGCTTATTTTGGTCTCATAAGGTCCCATTTATTCAAACAGATAAAAGTTCTAAAAAGATTAAAAAAGAAAAATACTTAGAATTCGAGAAGATTTTTAAAGGAGGTTTCTAATGACTGAGCTACTACCGATAGGGAGTGTTGTCCAACTTAAAAATGGACAGGTAAAAATTATGATTATTAACCGTTATCCTCTTTATGATAACAAAGGTGAAATTGGTTATTTAGACTATTCCGGTTGTGTATATCCTTTTGGTATGACGGATAATCAAGCTTGCTTTTTTAACCAAGAAGATATTGAAAAAATTTGGTTTGAGGGGTATATAGATGAATCAGAAGAGAAAATGCTAGCAAAAATAGAAGATAAATTATCTCAAATTCCTTATCCTAAATATTCTTTAGCTGATTTATAATACCTGTTCCTGTCAGTAAAGTATTCTAAAACCCCTCGCAATTATTTGCGGGGGGTTAGTGTCTTATAAGTTTTCTTTTCTTTTTATAATCTTCTCTTTTTAGTTAAGGGCTGCTAAAAGAGCATCAGCCTGTGCTGAGAGTTCAGCAAGTTTGTCTTCTGCGACAGTCAGTTGACCAGTTCCCCATGCTTCTGGGTTGATACCAACACCTGTGAATGGTTCTACCACATTCATACGGATGAAAGGTAACAGGCTGCGGTAGTGCTTGAATACTTCATCTGGTGATGTGCCGTTTGCGACAGATGAAACAGTAACAACCTTAGCATTCAGAGCAGATGGGCCAGTTGGGTCTGACAGATCCAGAGCGCGTGAAGCCCAGTCCAAAAGGTTTTTCACTACTCCTGGGATAGCCCAGTTGTAGACAGGTGAGAAAATCCAGATGGCATCAGCGGCCAAAATTTCTTCACGAACCTTAGCAACAGCAGCTGGAGCAGGACTTTCGATGTCTTGGTTGAAGAATGGTACATCTTTGTAATCAAGATATGAAACTTCTGCCTTGCCAGCCAAAGCTTTTTCAGCTTGCTCAGCCAATTGGTGGTTGAAAGAACCTTGACGAAGTGAGCCGACGATGAATAATACTTTAGACATTGCATTGTCTCCTTTTTAATAAAATATAAAGAGAAATTTCTCTTGTTACAATATATGTTACAACATTAATCACTAGTTAGCAATTATTTAGCTCAATTTTTTGAAATTTTTTAAAATTCGAATCAAGTCTTGCTTATCGTCTTCTTCGAGAATGGAAAGAGCTTGCTGAATATTTTTAATATGATCAGGCAGGGCGGCTTCAATTTTAGCTCTGCCTTGTTCTGTCAAACCAATCAAAAAAGCCCGGCGGTCATTTGGGTCGCAGGTGCGGACAATCCAGCCGTCGCGTTCCATATTTTTGATGACAACAGTCATGTTGCCAGAAGTTGCCAATATGCGGTCAATCAGGTCCTGAATACGCAGTTCCCCTTTGCTGTACAAGGTTTCTAAGACGGAAAACTGAGTAGGAGTCAAATCATGCTTTTTAAAAATCTGGGCTTCAATGGCACGTATGGTTCTTGCTGCCTTGTGAAAGACAATCATGGTTTTCAAATCAAGCAGAGCTTCTTTGTTTAAATCGTCTGTAATCTTCATAACAATATTTTACCAATAAATAGTATCATATGCAAGGATATTGCTTTAGAATTTTGAGAATATTCTCATCAAAAAAAGATAGAAAAATAGGAGTATTTGTAGTATAATGACGGAGTGAAATATAAAAATAGAAATAAAGCCAGTTTTCCAATTTGGCAGTACCTTATCGGTATTTTTATCGTTCTCAGTGTTCTTGTCTTTTCATTTTTTGCAGTTTTGCAAGTATCTATGCAGCCGAGACAGTCGGCTAAGGAAGCAAGCAGCCGCTTGGCCAAGGAATACGCAGATCTTGAAGAAGTGGACTCATTTGCCTTCTACAATGGGCAGGAATCTTACTACAGTCTGCTTGGCAAGACAAGTAAGGGTGTCGAAAAAGCTGTATTGATTGCAAAAGATTCCAATGAGATTCGGGTCTATCGACTGGACCAAGGCGTCAGTCAGGCTGAGGCGAAGAGCATTGCCAAGGAAAATGGAGCAGGAACTATTGATAAGGTGACCATGGGCTATTTTCAGGATCAGCCTATCTGGGAAGTCAAGTCGGGAGGCACCTACTACCTGATTGGTTTTGAAAGCGGACAGTTAGTCAGCAAGGAGGGACTATGAAATTATCAAATCGTGTCTTAAAGATGGAAGAAAGCGTGACTCTGGCAACAGCAGCGCGTGCTAAGGCTTTGAAAGCGCAGGGGCGGGATATTCTGTCTCTGACTCTGGGAGAGCCGGATTTTCCGACGCCTAAGAACATTCGAGATGCGGCTGTAGCAGCTATTGAGGATGGGCGTGCTAGCTTTTATACAGTGACTAGCGGTCTGCCAGAGCTAAAAGAGGCAGTGGTAGAGTATTTTGCTAACTATTACGGCTACAAAATCCAGCCTAATCAAGTGACGGTGGCAACCGGAGCTAAATTCTCCCTCTACACCTTCTTTATGAGTGTGCTTGACCCAGGTGATGAAGCTATCATTCCGACGCCTTACTGGGTCAGCTACGGGGACCAGATTAAGATGGCCGAGGGTATTCCTGTTTTTGTCCAAGCCACTGAGGAAAATAATTTCAAGGTAACGGTGGAACAGTTAGAAGCTGCTCGTACTGATAAGACTAAGGTCTTGGTTTTGAATTCTCCGTCCAATCCGACGGGTATGATTTATACAGCAGAGGAGCTGCTGGAGATTGGAAACTGGGCTGTGGAGAATGATATTCTGATTTTGGCAGATGACATTTATGGACGTCTGGTATATAGCGGCAATAAATTTACGCCAATTTCTAGTCTATCAGAGGAGATTCGCAAGCAGACAGTGGTCATCAATGGTGTCTCTAAGAGCTACTCCATGACAGGCTGGCGGATTGGCTATGCAGTTGGTGAGCCAGAGATTATAGCAGCTATGAGTAAGATTGCAGGTCAGACGACTTCCAACCCGACAGCAGCGGCTCAATATGCAGCTATCGAAGCTCTGACTGGCAGTCAGGAAACAGTCGAGACTATGCGTCAAGCCTTTGAAGAGCGTCTCAATACCATCTATCCGCTCTTGGCTAAGGTGCCAGGATTTGAAGTGGTCAAGCCACAAGGGGCCTTCTATCTCTTTCCAAATGTCAAGAAAGCCATGGAAATGAAAGGTTATACAGATGTGACCGAGTTTACGACAGCAATCTTAGAAGAAGTTGGCGTGGCTCTGGTGACCGGAGCAGGCTTCGGTGCTCCAGAAAATGTCCGTCTTAGCTATGCGACGGACTTGGACACGCTCAAAGAAGCCGTTCAACGCCTGCAGCAATTTATGGAGAGTAAATAGAGCTCGCAATCTTACACTGCTTTCGAAGATTTATAAACAATAGATAAGGCCGAACTCGGAGTTCGTCCTTTTCAATTCCCCTCAACTGCATTGGCAAATAGTTTGACAAAGTGGTAAAATAATATAGAAAGATATGGAAGCGTTTGTCACTCTAGTCAAAATTAGTAAGCTTTAGCAAGGATAAATGTTAATTGGCTTCGCTTAGAACTCAGCTGATGAAGGATTTAAACAATAGTGGAGGGAGAACAATATGAAACGTCGTTTGATTTTCTTATTCTTGCTAGGCGGTCTAGTCTTGCTAGGAGCTTATGTTTTCTTTAATTCAGAGGTGGGTTGGACCACAATTTCCCAGTCTAAGACGGATGAACCAAGCTACAGCTTACAAGCAAAAGATAATCATTATTGTATCCACTATTATGAGAATGACTCGGCTCGAATAGACTGGTATTTGAGCAATTATCAGCCAGAACTGAGATTAAATATGAGAATCTTAGAACGCCCAACTGCCCCCGGTTCTTACACTAAGGAGGAGATATCTGGACAGGGCTCTGCACGCTTTTTGATGGTTTGTAGAACTTGGGGTTCTGCAGAGAACAGTCAAAAGTTTTTAATTAAACGTGCCTATTATAAGGTTGATATTAGACTTAATAAAAAGATGGAGGTAGATACTGAGAAGAGCAGTATGACCTACTGGAAGACGGAAGAAGAGGTAAAGGATAATCCGCCTATTGATTAAAAAGCAGCTATCAATGATATCTAAACTTAGTAAATCTAACTTTCTGATAGGAATCACCAGACGACTTAAAAATTTGAGGAGTATTTAGTTGAAGACGATGGTGTTTCGGTGTATAATAAAAGAAGTCCATTTGGTCTAGCCCTGCATTCTATTGACTTGCAGTGTGTTCCTCATGGTCTTTTTACTTAAGTAATAATAGGGATGAAGATTATTTTGTACAAAAGGAGATAAAATGGGTTTTATCAGAAAGGAAATAGGGGAAAGAGAGAAGAAGCTTCTCGAGGATTTTTCTATTGAAGAAAAAGAACTGGCTTTGCCATTTTTACTAGAGGATGAGAAGAGAGGAATTTTTCTCTGTGTCAAGCAATTTCGTATCGGGGAAGGGAAATATCAGGTCTTAGCCATGATTCTCGGTGGCCACTTGCTTGAATTTCGCCTAGAAGAAGAGCGGGCCGATAGATATCCAGTTCGCAATGAGGAAGATCAAAGTGTAAAAGGTCTATCAACAGAAACAATCTCCCAGCTTGTGATTCCCAAGGTTTTAAAAGGACGAGAGGACAAGATCATAACAGTGATTCAACATGCCCTGTCGCAGATTAACCCTTATTATGATACAAAGATAAGGGAAGTAAACCACGTGGAGTACAGATAAAGAGGAGATAGGATATGGGATTATTAGAAAAGTGTCTGGATTTTTTCCCGACTAGGCGGGCTGTCAGTGACATAGAAGAAGAGATGACTTGGGAGGAAGAATATACTCCTAAAAGAGTTCATCTCAAAGAAGTCAGTAGTAGCACTCAGAAGGAGACTGAGGGAGCAGTATCTCTTCCCCAAGAAGGAAGTTGGAAGTTCGTGCACGAGATGATTTCTGAAGAAGGGATTAAGCTTTTAAAGAAGGCTGGGATTGATGACGAGCTAGTCTTTGAGACGGGTGATTGGGTCGCAGACCATGATTTGGGGATTTATCTGGTCCTTTATCGCTTTGGTGGCAGAACTAATTGGAAGAAGACTTATAAGCTAATCTTGCAAGGACAGGTGATTGAATTTAAGACTAAGACAATCTTTCATCAGCAGGATTTTTCTTATGAAGATGGGGAATTCATTAAGGGAGTGATTGTCAAAAATGTCTCCAATATGCTTCTGCCCTTAGCTTTCGAAGGTCAACAGCAGCGCGTGCTCCATATCATTCAAGCAGCTCTGTCAGCAGCTAGCCCAAGCTATGATACGGTCATTTACAGGGCGAACTTTGATTTGGTTTAGGAGGGGAAGATGATATATATTACAAGAGAAGATGTTTTGACTTGGCTGGACAAACATGAGCCGGTGGTCAATCGTCAGAAGGACATTGCGGCTTTTCATAAAGAACTGTCGTTTCGCCTGCAAAGAATGGACTTTCGACCGTCTACCAGTTCAAAAGATCCTCGGAGAGATGTTTGTGAAGACCCTGACCAAGAGCTCACTGTAGCCTTTACTCAGGATGGGGAGGGGAATTATGCGACGATTGACCAGAGTCCAGGAGGTCAGATTCTCAGCGATCAGCGTTTTAAGATGGCTTTGAAAAAAGTCTTGAACTATGATGATGACATGGTTGATCGCCTGCTATATGGAACAAAAAATTAGTCCACTTATTCAGAGAGAGTTATCCGCCAGCGTTTATGAGGCTGGTTTTTTAATTTTTCTGAGATTTAGACTCTTCAAGGATAGCTATTGCAATCGCTTTATGGTAAAATATAGAACAGATGTCCAAAAGATTTGTCTTGAAATAAAGTGACATTTAGCAACCAATCTAGGAGGCAGATATGATTGATCATTTTGGAATTACAGTCAAGGATTTGGAAGCCAGCAAGTTCTTTTATCAGAAAGCTTTAGAGCCATTGGGCTACAAGATTGCCTTTGAAATTCCTCAGGCAGTAAGTTTTGCAGAACCTCGGACGGCTCCAGCTGGAGATTTTTGGTTAAGTCAGGGACAATCAGATGCGTCTCATTTTGCCTTTCGTGCAGAGACTAGGGAGCAGGTGGATGCTTTTTATCAAGCAGGCCTTGCAGCGGGCGGCAAAGATAATGGCGCCCCTGGTATTCGTCCCCAATATCACCAGCCTTATTATGCAGCCTTTGTCTTGGATCCAGATGGTAATAATGTCGAGGCAGTCTGTCATAAAGAATAAAAAATAGAAAAGAGAAAAAACGTGTCAAAGAAAATCGTAACAATTATTGATGTGAAAAATTATGTTGGTCAAGAAGTGACCATTGGTGCTTGGGTTGCTAATAAGTCAGGTAAGGGTAAGATTGCTTTCTTGCAGCTGCGTGACGGAACAGCCTTCTTCCAAGGGGTGGCCTTCAAGCCTAACTTCATCGAGAAATTTGGCGAAGAAGAAGGATTGGCGAAGTTTGATACGATTAAAAAGCTTAGCCAAGAAACTTCTGTTTATGTGACAGGGATTGTCAAGGAAGACGAGCGTTCAAAATTTGGTTATGAGCTGGACATCACAGACATCGAAATCATCGGTGAGTCAAATGACTATCCAATTACGCCGAAAGAACATGGAACGGATTTCCTCATGGACAACCGTCACTTGTGGCTGCGTTCTCGTAAGCAAGTGGCTATGATGCAAATCCGTAATGCCATTATCTACGCTACCTATGAATTCTTTGACAAGAATGGCTTTATGAAGTTTGACAGCCCAATCTTGTCAGGAAATGCAGCAGAAGACTCAACTGAGCTCTTTGAAACAGACTACTTCGGAACTCCAGCTTACTTGAGTCAGTCAGGTCAGCTTTATCTGGAAGCAGGTGCCATGGCTCTTGGTCGCGTCTTTGACTTTGGTCCTGTATTCCGTGCAGAAAAATCAAAAACCCGTCGTCATTTGACTGAGTTCTGGATGATGGATGCAGAGTATTCATACTTGACGCATGATGAGTCACTCGACTTGCAAGAAGCTTATGTTAAAGCTTTGATCCAAGGTGTGCTTGACCGTGCTCCTCAAGCTTTGGAAACCTTGGAACGTGATGTAGAACTTTTGAAACGCTATATTGCAGAGCCTTTCAAGCGTGTTAGCTATGATGAAGCGATTGACCTCTTGCAAGCCCATGAAAATGATGAGGATGCTGATTATGAGCATCTTGAACATGGAGATGACTTTGGTTCACCGCATGAAACATGGATTTCAAACCACTTTGGTGTACCAACCTTTGTTGTGAACTACCCAGCAGCCATCAAGGCTTTCTATATGAAACCAGTTCCTGGAAATCCAGACCGTGTCCTCTGTGCAGACTTGCTTGCTCCAGAAGGCTACGGCGAAATCATCGGTGGTTCTATGCGTGAGGAAGACTACGATGCGCTCGTTGCTAAGATGAATGAACTTGGTATGGATACTTCAGAATATGAATTCTACCTGGATCTTCGTAAGTATGGAACAGTTCCGCACGGTGGATTCGGTATCGGTATCGAGCGTATGGTAACCTTTGTAGCAGGGACTAAGCATATCCGTGAAGCCATTCCATTCCCACGTATGCTGCACCGTATTAAACCGTAAAACGAATCAAACGCCCATGTGGCGTTTTTTCAACAATGAACTATGAAATAATCCAAATATAGAATTTTAGAGAAAGAAGAGGTAGGAGTCATGTAAACAGCGGATTAACAAGTGATAAAGGATAGAAATTAGAAAACACTTGTTAAAGGAGAAAATATGTTTAAAAGAAGTTATCGAAAAAATATCGGTCTTATGGCCGGAGTAGAATTTTTTGCCTTTCTAGGCATTACTAGTTTTTGGATTTTATTTCTCAGTCAAAACGGCATGTCACTTTGGCAGATTGGCCTTTTGGAAAGTATTTTTCATGCGACTAGCGTTATTTGTGAAATTCCTTCAGGGATGTTGGCGGATCGTTTTTCCTACAAGACCAATCTTTATCTGAGTCGGATAGCTGGGATTGTGTCTTCTGTTCTCATGTTGGCGGGACAGGGGAACTTTTGGGTTTATGCATTGGCTATGGTGATTAGTGCTTGGTCCTATAATTTTGATTCGGGGACAAGCGCAGCCATGGTCTATGATTCGTCTGTTGAGGCCGGACTCAAGGAACGTTACCTATCCATCTCCAGCTTTATGTCTGGAGTGGCTGAAGCGACCCGATCTTTGGGAACGGTCTGGGCCGGATTTTTTGTCCATGGACAATTGCATCTGACCTACTATATCATGATTGGTACCTCTATCATCGTTCTTTTCTTGACCTGGATGTTGAAGGAGCCAAGTGTTAAAGCAGAGAAAGCAGAACGTCTGACCATGAAAAAGATTATCTGGGCTGTCAAAGAGGAGTTGCATAGGAATCCCAGCCTTTTTATCTGGATGATTCTGTCCCAAATCATCGGAACTCTCATGTGTATGTTTTATTTTTATTATCAAAATCAATTGCCTGACTTAAAAGATTGGCAGATTTCGGTAGTCATGCTGATTGGCAGTGCTTTGAATATCTTAGCGGTCTATCTGGCGAGTGTGATTGGAAAGAAGTATTCTGCCCTAAAACTCTTTCCTTCAGTAGTCCTTCTAACTGGGGCAAGCTACCTGCTGTCCTATTTTGGAACGCCAATCATCTATATTCTGATTTATCTAATCAGCAACGCCTTGTATGCTCTTTTTCAGCCGATTTTTGACAACGATTTGCAAAAGCAGCTGCCAAGTGAGGTACGGGCGACCATGCTTAGTGTTTATTCTATGATGTTCAGCCTGAGTATGATTGTCATTTTCCCTGTAACAGGCTGGTTGATTGATTACTTTGGCTTTGACTGGACTTTTATAGTTTTGGGCGGCTTCTTATTAGCAGCGACACCGTTTTTGCATATGGGTCTAAAGAAAATAAGCCAGAATTTAAAAGAAGTCTAAGATTAATGTTCTCTTTCTGCTGGTCAGAAAGAGAATATTTTTTAGCCTTTGAAAATTATGGTAAAATATATACAGTTTAATGGAGAAGTAGGCAGTATGAAAGATTTATTGAAATATTTCAAGGGCTATATCAGGGAGTCTTTGCTAGGGCCCTTGTTCAAGCTTTTGGAGGCCAGTTTTGAACTCTTGGTTCCGATTTTGATTGCGGGGATTGTGGACGAGACCATTCCTAGACACGACAGCTCCCATCTTTACTGGATGGTTTTTCTTTTGATGGGCTTGGCTGCGCTGGGTGTGGTGGTAGCAGTGGTGGCCCAGTATTATTCGTCAAAGGCAGCTGTGGGCTTTACTCGTCAGATGACAGGTGATCTCTATAAAAAAATTCTACGCTTGCCCAAGGCCAGTCGGGATGAGCTGACGACCTCTAGCCTGGTGACTCGGCTGACCAGCGACACCTATCAGATCCAGACGGGAATCAACCAATTTCTTCGTCTCTTCCTGCGGGCGCCTATCATCGTTTTTGGCTCCATCATCATGGCCTTTACTATCAGTCCGGTCATTACCTTGTGGTTCTTGCTCATGGTGGCAATTTTAACGGTTATTATCGTTTTCATGTCTCATTTGATGAATCCTCTCTATGCTAAGATTCGCCAGCTGACTGACCAGTTGGTTAATCTGACGCGTGAGCAGCTGCAGGGCATGAGGGTTATACGAGCTTTCGGTCAGACCCAGCGCGAGGTTCAGACCTTTCGCAATCGTAACGAGCTCTATAAAACCTGGCAAATCAGAACGGGAGCTCTGGCTAGTCTGATTAGTCCTCTGACCTTTCTTACAGTCAATGGTACTCTGATTGCTGTGATTTGGCAGGGGAATGCTTTTATCGGCAAGGGCTTGCTGACCCAGGGGATGCTAGTGGCCTTGGTCAATTATTTATTGCAGATTTTGGTGGAATTGCTCAAGCTGGCGATTCTAGTCAACTCGCTCAATCAAAGCTATATCAGTGCAGGCCGCATTAGTCAGGTCTTCGAGCAAGCTGAAGAAGATGTTCTGCAGGAATTAGTGCAGGAAACAGCTCTGCTAGATCAAGCTATTAAAGTCCAGCAGGTCAGCTTTTCTTATCCAAATGCAGCTAGTCCAGCTTTGACTGGTCTGACTTTTGATTTGAAAAGAGGTCAGACTTTGGGGGTTATTGGCGGGACTGGCTCTGGTAAATCTACCCTAGTCCAGCTGCTGGCTCATCTCTATCCAGTTGCTGCTGGTCAGTTGACCATCTTTTCCCAAGGACGCAGTCCTAAAAATCTCAGAGAATGGCGGTCTTGGATCAGTCTGGTACCTCAGAAGGCGGAGCTTTTTCAAGGAACTGTTCGCTCCAATCTGACTTTAGGACTGTCCACCAAGCCAACAGACGCAGACTTGTGGCAGGCTTTAGAGATTGCTCAGGCAGCGGACTTCGTCTCTCAGAAGGAGGGTGGCTTGGATGCGACTGTAGAGGCCTTTGGTCGTAATTTTTCTGGAGGTCAGCGTCAGCGTTTAACCATTGCCAGAGCTGTCTTGCGGAGGACACCCTTCTTGGTTTTAGATGATGCGACCTCAGCTCTGGACCATCTGACAGAGGCTAGACTGCTGCAAGCTATTAAGAATGAATTGACAGAGATCAGCCTGGTCTTGATCTCTCAGCGGACCAATAGCTTGCGCTCAGCGGATCAAATTTTAGTCCTAGATAAGGGAGAACAGGTGGCTCTTGGTCGCCATGAGGAACTCTTAGCTAGCTCCGCCATTTACCGAGAAATTCATCACTCACAGCATAGTCAAGGAGAGGAGGGAAAGCATGAAGCATAAGACATCACCTAGCAGCTTGAGGCATTTGACTCGAGACTTGCTGCAGGCGCGCTGGCTCTTTCTCCTAGCTAGTCTGGGAACGGTGGCTCAAGTGGCTTTGACTGTTCTTCTTCCGGTTTTAATCGGGAATGCGGTTGATAGCGTTCTTCTTCCTCAAGCGGAGCAGCATTTGATGCCGATTTTGGGTCAGATGCTGTTGGTCATCTTAGCCAATACGCTGATTCAGTGGCTCAATCCCTTGCTCTATAATCAGCTGGTCTATCGCTATAGCCAGCAGCTTCGTCAAGGCGTCATCAAGAAAGTGCACCATCTGCCTTTGGCCTATCTGGATCGGCAGGGAACCGGCGACTTGGTTAGTCGTGTGACGACAGATTTGGAGCAGCTCAGCAATGGACTACTCATGGTTTTCAATCAATTTTTTGTGGGTTTGTTGACAATTTTAGTGACTATCATTAGCATGGCCCGGCTGGACTTTTTCCTCCTGCTTTTGGTCTTGCTTTTGACGCCCCTTTCTCTTTTCTTAGCGCGCTTTATTGCTAGAAAGAGTTTTAGCTTTTTCCAACGTCAGACGCAGGCGAGAGGGGCACAGACTCAACTGATTGAGGAAAGTCTGACCCAGGAAAGTCTGATTCAGGCTTTTAATGCTCAGGAGCAGTTTGATACAACTTTTACTCGCAGCAATCAAACCTATGCGGACTATTCTCAGGCGGCTATTTTCTATTCTTCGACGGTTAATCCTTCGACTCGTTTTATCAATGCCTTGATCTATGCTTTGATTGTGGGCTTTGGGGCTGTCCGAATCATTCAGGGAACAGGCTTTACGGTTGGGCAGCTGGTAACTTTTCTCAACTATGTCAACCAGTACACCAAGCCTTTCAATGATATATCGTCAGTAATGTCGGAATTGCAGAGCGCTTTAGCTTGTGCGGAGCGGATATACAACGTTTTAGACCAAGAAGAAATAGCAGAGTCAGGTCAGGAAATTCTTCAGTCTGAAGATGTCAAAGGACAGATTAGTTTTGAGCATGTGGCTTTTGGCTATGAGCCTGGCAAAGAGCTGATTCAGGATTTGAATATAAGGATTCCAGCAGCTAGCAAGGTCGCCATTGTCGGGCCAACTGGTGCTGGCAAGTCTACCTTGATCAATCTCCTTATGCGCTTTTACAATGTAGACAGTGGTCTTATTTCGCTAGACGGTATTCCCATCAGTCATTATACTAGAGCCTCTTATCGTCAGCAGTTCGGTATGGTACTGCAAGAGAGTTGGCTTAAGACGGCGACCATTCATGATAACATAGCTTTTGGCCGGCCAGATGCTAGCCGAGAGGAGGTCATTGCAGCTGCCAAGGCGGCCAATGCGCATTTCTTTATCCAGCAGCTGCCTCAGGGCTATGACACCTATCTGGCGGATGCTGGGGACTCTCTTTCTCAAGGTCAGCGGCAGCTCTTGACCATTGCGCGTGTCTTCCTTTCCGTTCCTAAAATCCTAATCTTGGACGAGGCGACTTCCTCCATCGATACCCGAACAGAAGTCTTGATTCAGGAGGCTTTCAGCAAGCTCATGGTGGGACGTACTAGCTTTATCATCGCCCACCGCCTGTCTACTATTCAAAATGCTGATATCATCCTCGTCATGGTAAATGGTGATATCGTCGAACATGGTAATCACCAGGAGCTCATGGATGCCAGAGGTGTTTATTACCAAATGCAGACGGCGCAGGAGTAGAAGGGAGCTTTATTAAAGTTCAAAGATTGATGCTAAATGAAACTAAAAGAGAGTGGGACAGAAATCGGTAATTTGTTAGAATTCGATTTCGTCGTCCCACCTCCGCACAGTTGAGTAGGGCTGTAAAAGCTGATGAAATCAGCGTAGTAGAGCCCACTCAACCACTGCGTCTTGCTCGACAATCCAAAGACAATTGAGAGGCTAGGACTTTTGTCCCAGCCTCTTTTTGCTTATAATTCAACTTCCTCCAACCCTGTCTCCGTAAGTCGATAAATCTTCTGGCAGACTTCTTTGAGAAAGATTCGGTCGTGGGAGACAGCGATAATGGCGCCAGGATAGGTCGCCAAAAGCTGGCGAACCTGAGGCTGAGAGGTGGGAGAGAAGTTGCGGGTTGGTTCGTCCAGAAGGAGGACATTTGGACGGTCTAGGACAAGTTTGAGCAGGAGGAGCTTGGCTTTTTGACCTCCAGAAAGCTGCCCAATCGGGTGGCGGGCCTCATCGCGCGTGAACTGGAGGCTGGCGAGATGAGTCAGGATTTTCTCCTCATGGGACTTGTCGCCAGAGGGAGCTAGAAAGTCCAAAGGACTGCTCTCATCAGCCAGCAAGTCGCCATAATGCTGGGGCATGTAGCCGACCTGCATATCTGTCCGCTCACGCAGAATCTTCCATATTTCTTTAAGCAGAGTAGACTTGCCTGCGCCATTAGCACCAATCAGTCCGATTTTTTCCTGGCCGCAGACCTCCAGAGTCAGGTTTTCCGCCAGTTGTCGTTCGTCTGTTTCCAGTTTCATTCCTTCTAATTTTAGGATTCTTTTGGTCAATGGCAGAGCTTCTATGTTTGAGAAGTGAAGGCTGATGGCATCTTCCTGTATCGGGATTTCGGTCATTTCAGCACATGCCTTTTCGAATCGTTTGCCCTGTGAGAGGACGTTTTTCATCTTCTTGGCCACCAGTCGACCAGCAGTAGCGTCATGGGTATTTCGTAAAGTATGCTCCACACTCTGCTTAACCCGGCGGTGTTTTTCCATAGTTTTTGCGTGTTCTTCCCGCTCTTTCCGTGCTAGTTGCCCCTGTTTTTCAAAGGCCTCCTGACGTTGAGTTCGGTAGTTTTCATAGTCCAGACTCTTGATACTGGTTCTAGCTTCCTGCTTCTTTTTGATTCGCTCCAGATGGATAATCTTGTTTGCAGCCTGAGCAAGAAAATGCTCGTCGTGAGAGACGAAAAGGACAGTTTGCTGGCTATGGCTGATAAAGTTTTCCAGCCAAGTCAGAGTTTCGAGATCAAGGTCATTAGAGGGCTCGTCAAGAAAGAGAATGTCCCAATCACTGGCAAGTTTCTTGATGAGCTGAACTTTAAGCTTTTCTCCTCCAGATAGGCTAGAGAGCTGCTGCTGACTGGCGAAACGCTGGCTGTCAAAGTTGAGCTCCCCAGCATAGCGATAGAGCTTGGCATAGTCCAGCTCGGTCTCAAAATCACCAAAGAAATAGTCATTGAGCGTTAGTTGGGCATCCTCTGAAGGTAGCTGCTGGGGTAAGTAGACAGCAGCAGTATAGGACTTATCAATCTGGCCGCTGTAGCTGACATAGGAACTGACAAGTCGCTCGTCTAGCAGGAGCTTGAGTAGGGTGGACTTGCCATTGCCCTCCTCACCGATAATAGCGACCTTGTCTCCTTGATTGACAGTCAGTGACAAATCTTTGACTAACTCTTTCAGGTCTTTTAGGTGGGTGATAGTTAGATTTCTTATTTGAAGCATAGATGTCTCCTTCGTTTTTTAATACAAAATACAGCCCTGCTTTATTTAGCAGAGCTGTTTTTGATTGCACAAAGCAGACACAGGAGTGTCAAAGTGGGATTATTCGTCTATAGGCTTCCAGCTTACACTGTCATAGGAGCGACAGGATTAATCTAAAGATAAGCAAATAGAAGCTAGAAAGCACAAAAAATGAACATCCCGCGGATATGCAGAAACATGACAAAATCTACTAAATAAAGTTTCCTTTAAAAAATAGACTTAATTTTTCATGTCTCCGTGTACCTCCGAAATAGTTCTGTCTTAAGTCTAGCAAAAGATAGCAGATTCGTCAAGCGCTTTCAAAAAAATAAAAATTTTTAAAAGTTTTTTGGATACTATTTTATAAACTCTCTAAGAATATTGGTTTCAAGGCTTTTAACCTGTTTTTAATATATATTTTTTTGATTATATAAAAATTTGACATATACCGTAAAATTATATATAATCATCTTGTATATAAAAAAAATATATATAAAATGATTATACAAACAGGCCTAAAATTTGTAAAAGATAAGAAGTGCTGGAATGGGATAGATTCCGGTCGTCATTTTAAATTGTATCTAAGGAGTAAGAAACCATGCCAAAAACTTTATTTCTCTGGCTTTTGACGGTCCTAAGCCTGGGACTTGTAAAAACGCCTCAAGCTAAGACGATGGAGCAATCCTTGAAGTCTAACACAGCGGCCATTGAGATTGTCCAAAAGATTCAGGAACATGTCAAGCAAGATGAAGCGACGATGGTGGCTGTAGAAACTGTGACCTTTGACTAGATTGTGTAAATTATTGCATAAGAAAGGAGAAAGCTATGTTAAGAATTTTTATCCGAATGGTATACAGAAGTATCGCCTATGCGATTGTTGAAGCTAAATAGAAAGGAAATATCATGAAGAAATCATTTATTCTAACGCTTCTAACGATTATAACTCTAGGACTCTTCCGGCCAGTTACCGCCTTGGCTGAAGAACAGAAGCTGCCGTCTGGTACGGACCGTGACAAAATCGATCAGAAAATCCAAGACTTTGTCAAGGAACATGAAAAGACAACGGCCGGTATGGAGACTGTTATCTTTGACAAGAATGGTACAATTTATCAAGGAAACTTCGGTTATATGGATAAAGAAAAAGGCATCAAGGCCGATGACGATAGTGTCTTTGAATGGGGATCTGCTGGGAAGCTAATGGTCTGGGTATCAGTCATGCAGCTCTGGGAAGAGGGCAAGGTTAATCTTGAAGAAGATATTCGCAATTTCCTGCCTGAGGGATTTCTCAAGACCCTCCGTTATGACAAGCCCATTACTATGTTGGATCTAATGAACCATCAAGCAGGCTTTGAGGACTCTTCTCACGCTTATCTAGAAAATAAAGGGCAGAATATTGAACAAATCCTTGCGATCAATCAGCCAGCTCAAATCTATGAACCAGGCACTATGACTGGATACTCTAACTTCAGTACGGGACTGGCAGCCTATATCGTTGAGCGAATCTCCGGTCAGAGCTTTGCGAACTATGCCCGCAAGCATATCTTACAACCATTAGGTATGAACAAAACATCTCTTTTAACTGGCTATATAGATAATGATTACGTCCTTGAGAAACGGAAGGAAGAGATGACTTATGATATCAATGGTAAATCTCTAGGTGTGAATTACATGAATATCGGTCTTTACCCTGTCGGTCTTACAGCGAGTACCATGGGTGATTTTCAGAGATTTGCCCAAGCACTTTTGAAGAAGGAGAAGCTTTTCAAGCATGCTGAGACTTGGACTACCCTTTATACGGCAACTTCGAATTATCCGGGAACGGATATGCCGCTCAATATGCATGGCTTCTGGACCCAAGAATATGGCACGCCTCTTGTCGGTCACGGTGGCAATTCCTATGGTTTTTCTTCTTATATCTTGTTAGATTTGAAAAATGGTATTGGTATGACCATTATGACCAATCAAGGGCATGAAGAGGTCTATAATTACGATATGCCAGCTCTTGTCTTTGGAGCTAAGAAAAAGACTCCGCAGGAAACTTTCGACAAATTTCCAGCGGGAAATTACCGATCAGCAAGATATTATGAAACAGGCCCCCTGTCTTTCACTAGAATATTCCCACGTACCAGTTATGTTACAAATTCAGCTGATAATAAATTTTTGAACGGTGATTTTGCAGTAGTCAGTGAGCAAAATGGGACAGCCAAAGTAACATATGCCTATGGCGATTCTTTCAAAGTAAAAGATATAGACGTGATGAGAGATTGGGCTGTATTGATTTTCATGGTAGTAGGAGTTATCTATGCTTTACTTCAGCTTTTAGTGCGAGGCGGTCTCGATCTTTTCCGGCTAGTATTCAAAAAAAATCAGTCTAAAACACCTAAAGAACTTCATATCTGGACATATCTGACTTCCCTAGCAGCAGTGGGAGTTGCTGTCAATTTCTATTTCCTTTTCTTAGCTTTAGGAGCAAGTGACCCTAGCTACCTTTCTAGCTGGCGCTACATGGTCTTTGCCGGCTTAGGTCTAATTTTAGCTGGCTGTGCGGTCTTCCCACTTCTGGCCAAGGCAAGAAAAGGATTGAGCAAGAGCCGCATTTTCCTGACTGTCTTGACTAGTCTATCTGCGCTGACCATCGTTGCCAATATCCTCTACTGGTCACTTTATCAGTGGTGGGGCCTTTAATAAGCGCCTCTCCATTGCACAAAGGAGTCTCTCATGAAAAAATCTATTCTAATCATTCTTTTAACCATTTTGACGCTAGGAATCTTCCGGCCGACAGCTGCTTTAGCTGACTCGCAGAAGTTGCCGTCTGGTACGGACCGTGACAAAATCGGTCAGAAAATCGAAAGTTTTGTCAAGGAACATGAAAAAACAACGGCTGGTTTGGCGACGACGGTCTTTGATAAGGATGGCACCATCTACAAAGGAAACTTTGGCTATATGAACAAGGAAAAGAAAGTCAAAACGGATGATAGCAGCGTTTTAGAATGGGGATCGGTTACCAAGCTGACGGTTTGGGTCTCCGTCATGCAGCTCTGGGAAGAGGGAAAGATTGACCTAGAGGAAGACATCCGCACCTATCTGTCAGAGGGATTTTTAAAAAACCTTCGCTATGACAAGCCGATCACGATGATTGATCTCATGAACCATCAGGCGGGATTTAGCGAGTCAATTCAGGGCCTTAAGGAAGAGACAGGATTGACAATTGAGGAAAGCTTAGCCAATAATCAGCCAACCCAGTCCTACGAACCCGGCACCATGACCAGCTACTCAAACTTCTCTGCCGGTTTGGCGAGCTATATCGTCGAGCGAATCTCCGGACAGGACTTCTCTACCTATGTCCATGAGCATATCTTCCAGCCATTAGAGATGAATGATACAGCTATGTCTTCAGATTTGAAGGATAATCTTAAGGTTTATAAGAAGCGAATGGAGGCCATGTCCTATAGTGCAGATGGTCAGACTTCGAAGGGGACTGCCTATTTATACTCAGCGCTCTATCCAATGGGAAATGCTGCCTCTACCATGGCTGACTTTCAGAAGTTTGCCCAAGCGCTTTTGAAGAAAGAGAAGCTCTTCCAGCGAGCTGAGACTTGGGCGACCCTTTATACGGCAACTTCGAATTATCCGGGAACGGATATGCCGCTCAATATGCACGGTTTCTGGGATGCAGAGTTTGGCATGACTGTTGTCGGCCATAGCGGTAATACCTTGGGGTATTCCTCTTACATCCTGCTAGACTTGAAAAATGGCATCGGTATGACTATCATGACGAATCAAGAACACGAATTCGTCTACAACCATGAGATGCCGGCTTTGGTCTTTGGACCTAAGAAAAAGACGGACTCAGCCACCTTTGACAAATTCCAGTCTGGAAATTACCGATCTACTCGCTACTTTGCCAGTGGTCCTATGTCTATCTCTAGAAGCTTATTCCTCTATACTAGTTTTGTCAAGAAATCCGAGGACAATCCACTTTTGAGTCAGGATTTTTCAGTAGTCAGTGGCAGCGGAGATAAGGTCAAGGTGACAACTCCTTATGGAAGTTATTTCAGAGTCAAGGATAGCGAAATTTTGGCAGACTGGGCCATGCTTATTGCAGCGGCAGTCGGAATTGTTTTCAGTATCATTCTCTTTTTGGTACGGGGTGGTTTAGATCTTTTCCGATTGGTATTCAAAAAAGGCCAGCCTAAAACACCTAAGAAACTTCGGATTTGGACTTATCTGACCTCTTTAGCAGCAGTAGGAGTGGCTTTAAACTTCTATGGCCTTGTTGCAGCTTTTCTAGCAAGTAATCGTAGTTACCCCTATAGCATATGGCCTTATATAGTCTTTGCAGCTCTAGGTTTAATCTTAGCAGGATGTGCCATCTACCCGTTCTTGAGTAAGGTTCGAAAGGGACTTGGCAAAGGTCGGCTCTTCTTAACAGTCATGACGAGTCTATCTGCTCTCGCTATCGTAGCTAACATTCTCTATTGGTCTCTTTACCAGTGGTGGGCGATGTGATAAGTTGCCTGTCTTCCTTCGGGAAGGTGGGCTTTATCTGCATAATTCTGTAAAGGAGAATCGCATGAAAAAAATATTTATTTTTACACTCCTAACTATTTTAACATTGGGGCTTTTTCGCCCAGCCACTGCGCTAGCTGAAGAACAGAAGCTGCCGTCTGGTACGGACCGTGACAAAATCGATCAGAAAATCCAAGACTTTGTCAAGGAACATGAAAAGACAACGGCCGGTATGGAGACTGTTATCTTTGACAAGAATGGTACAATTTATCAAGGAAACTTCGGTTATATGGATAAAGAAAAAGGCATCAAGGCCGATGACGATAGTGTCTTTGAATTGGGATCTGCTGGGAAGCTAATGGTCTGGGTCTCCGTCATGCAGCTCTGGGAAGAGGGCAAGATTGACCTTAACGAAGACATTCGCACCTATCTGCCAGAGGGATTTATGAAGACTTTGCGCTACGACAAGCCCGTCACTATGACAGACCTCATGAACCATCAGGCCGGCTTTGGCGAGTCTACCCACGCCTACAAGGAAGATAAGGGCTTGTCTATTGAAGAGATTCTGGCAGTTAATCAGCCAGAACAGTCTTACGAACCAGGCACCATGACAGCCTACTCGAACTTTTCAGCTAGTCTGGCAGCCTATATCGTTGAGAGAATCTCTGGTCAGGACTTCTCAACCTATGTCCATGAACATATCTTCCAACCACTAGGAATGAAAGACACAGCTCTATCAGCCGACTTTAAGGAAAACCCAAAGATTTACCAGAAGCGGATGAAGCAAATCTCTTATCGGGCGGACGGTCAGACATCTATGGGAACTAGCTATTTCCATCTAGGGCTTTACCCAGCGGGAAATGGCATCTCTACTCTGGCTGACTTCCAGAGGTTTGCCCAAGCGCTTTTGAAGAAAGAAAAACTCTTTAAGAACGTTGAGACTTGGACAACTCTCTACACTGCAACATCGAATTATCCAGGAACGGATATGCCGCTCAATATGCACGGCTTTTGGACACGGGAGTACGGCACGACGCTTGTTGGCCATGGAGGAAACTCGACTGGCTACTCATCTTATATTCTGCTGGACTTGAAAAATGGTATAGGTATGACCGTTATGACGAATCAAGATCATGAGTTGGTTTATAACTATGAAATGCCAGCCTTGGTTTTTGGACCTAAGAAAAAGACGGACTCAGCCACCTTTGACAAATTCCAGTCTGGAAATTACCGATCTGCTCGCTCCTTTGCCAGTGGTCCTATGTCTATCTCCAGAATCTTGCTTTACACTCAGTTTGTTGAGAAATCCAAGGACAATCCGCTTTTGACCCAGAATTTTTCAGTAGTCAGCGGTAGTGGAGACGAGACTAAGGTAACAGCTTCCTATGGCGATAACTTCAGAGTCAAGGATAGCGAGTTCTTTACAGACTGGGCTCTGCTTATTTCAGCAGCAGTCGGACTTGTTTTTAGTATCATTCTCTTTTTGGCACGGGGCGGACTGGATCTCTTCCGCTTGGTCTTCAAAAAAGGTCAATCTAAAACACCAAAACCTCTTCGTATCTGGACTTACCTAACTTCTTTAGCTGGAGTAGGTGTGGCTATAAACTTCCTCCTCCTCTTTAACACATTTGCTACCAGTGATCTGACCTTTTTAGCTAGCTGGCGCTACATTGTTTTTGCCGGTCTGGGATTGATTCTGGCTGGCTGTGCAGTCTTCCCACTTCTGACCAAGGCAAGAAAAGGGCTGAGTAAGAGCCGACTCTACCTGACTGTCTTGACTAGTCTGTCAGCTCTAGCTATCGTTGTCAATATTCTCTACTGGTCACTTTATCAGTGGTGGGCATTGTGATTATTTGCTTGTTTTTTCTGGGGGAATGGACTATCTCATGAGGTAAACCATTTGATTAATTCTTTTTACAATCTTAAGGTTAGTGATTTTTCAACAGGAGCTGAAGTACAATAGCTGTCTTTTATACAGAGCGCGGCTAAATGAGGCAAAAAATCAAGGACCTTATCAGAGTACAAAAATCAAACCATTTAAAGGAGAAAGTTCTATGACCAATGAAACAAGAAGCAAACCACAACCAAAACTAGTCTGGCCTTTCCTAGTCTGGAACTTCGGATGGACTTGGGGATTTATGTTGCTAGCTATCATTCTCAAAAATCTCTGGCCGGAAAATCCGCCTATACTCTATCTGGCTCTGGAAGGCCTCCTAACGAGTCTCAGTATGTTCGGACCGGTGATAGCAAGCCTAATAGTGCTGAAAATAAAAGGCTTCAAAGCCATCTGTTCCTTTATCTTCTCAAGCAAGAAAGGGACTTGGCTCTATCTCCTACTCTTCAGTGGAAGTCTGGCAGTGACTTTTGCATTAGCTTCCGGAGGCAAGCTGGTAGATGGGGCTCTGCTTTCATTTATTGGATCCTTTATCTACCTTATGACCTTGGCTGGTGGCATGGAAGAGCCTGGCTGGCGAGGCTTTCTGCAGCCGGCTTTGGAAAAGAAGTTCTCTATGTTTATCGCCTCCTCGATAACCGGACTAGCTTGGGCTTGCTGGCATATTCCTCTCTGGTTTTATGACCGCTTTTATGATCGAAGTCAGAATCCCTTTCTAGTCTTTATCATTGTAACTATAGTCCAGTCCATCTGGTTTGCTGCACTGCATAAGAAGACGAAATCTGTCCTTGCCTGTATGATTTTCCACGCCTTGCTAGACATTCTGATAGAAACCTTTGTCGGCATCAACCTAGCTGATATGTTTGATTTCTCTCAGGTTAACTCCCTCATTTACCTTGGCGGCATGGGCATTCTGACCCTTTACAGTATTTATCTCTGGTATCGGGCTGATAAGGAAGAGAAAAACGCATGATTAAAAAAACAAGAATAGCCTGATTCTAAAATTAAAAGGAGACTGTACAAATTATCTGAACTTAGCTCATATGAATCTTTGAGTTGAACAGAAAGGAAATGCTATGAAAAAATCTATTCTAATCATTCTTTTAACCATTTTGACGCTAGGAATCTTCCGGCCGACAGCTGCTTTAGCTGACTCACAGAAGCTTCCGTCTGGCACGGAGCGCAGCCAAATTGGTCAAAAAATCGAAAGTTTTGTCAAGGAACATGAAAAGACAACGGCCGGTATGGCAACAGCTGTCTTTGATAAAAACGGAACCATCTACAAGGGAAATTTTGGCTATGTGGACAAAGAAAACAAAGTCAAAGTTGACGATGACAGTGTTTTTGAATGGGCTTCCATCACTAAACTGACGGTCTGGGTGTCGGTCATGCAGCTCTGGGAAGAGGGCAAAATCGACCTGGAAGCAGACCTCAAAACTTATCTGCCGGAAGGCTTTCTCCGCAATCTTCGTTATGATAAGCCTATCACCATGCTGGATCTGATGAACCATCAGGCTGGCTTTGATGAAATGCCACTCTACAAAAAGGGAGATAAGAGCGACTTGGAAGAGCAGTTCCGCGATTACCAGCCTATTCAGTCCTTTGAGCCGGGTACGACGACATCATATTCTAACTACAGCACGGCTTTGGCCTCCTATATCGTGGAGCGGATTTCTGGGCAGAAGTATGCAGACTATGTCCATGAGCATGTTTTTGAGCCGCTGGACATGGATCGGACTGCTATCTTGCCTGACTTATCGGACAACGCTTATGTACAGGAAAAGCGCAAGGAGGACAAGGGCTATGATGACCAAGGTAAGCTCTTGGGTGATACACCATTTAAGCTCTGGATGTACCCAGTCGGAGGGGCTGTGGGGACTCTAGGAGACCTGCAGAAATTCGCCCAGGCCTTGCTGGAACGTAAGATGCTCTTTCATCGTCCAGAAACTTGGACCGAGCTTTACTCAACAACCTCTACCCACCCTGGTACGGATATTGTTCGTAATGCTCATGGCTTTTGGGCCAGTCACTACGGTGTTACCTTGCTGGGACACAGTGGTAATGCTGATGGCTTTTCTAGCTATCTTTACTTGGATCTGAAAAATGGCATCGGCCAAGTCATCTTAACCAATCAACTGTATGAACAAGTTTACAATGTTCAAATGCCGGAGCTGACATTTGGCAAGATGCAGACTGTCAGCGAAGCTACTAAAAAGCAATTCAAGCCTGGCTCTTACCACTATCTGAGAAGCTATAATAGGGGGCCACTGTCCTTCATGCTCATGATTCCTGGCGCTATCCAAAAGATCAATAAAGTATCAGATCAGCCAGATCTGCTGAGCACTTTCTGGACTATTGACAAGAGCCAAGGTGCTGACCGCCTCGAATTCGGTGTCCTTAATGCAGAAAGGATTTCCGATTCAGTTCTCTTTAGGCATTATCTAGTCGTGGTTCTCGGAGCTTTGGCGCTCGTGTTTGCTCTGGGAAATATCTTGATTAGTTTTCTGATTGGCGGTTTCCGTCTCATCCTGCGTAAAGCAAAAAGTTCGGTACCTCGCTCTTGGAAGGTCTGGAATTACCTGACTTCTTTAGGAATGATCCTTTTTGCAGGCAATCTTATTCTGCTTTTACTGGCTGCCATGAATCAGGATTACTCAATTGTTCAATCTTGGCGTTATATGGCCTTTGCAGGACTGGGCCTATTCTTAGCAAGATGTGCAGTTTATCCGCTCTTTAGCAAGACTCGAAAGGAACTCGGAAAAGGTCGCCTCTTCCTGACAGTTCTGACTAGTCTATCTGCACTCGCTATCGTAGCTAATATTCTCTACTGGTCACTTTATCAGTTCTGGGTGATGTGATAAGTTGCCTGTCTTCCTTTGGGAAGGCGGGCTTTGGCCGCATAATTCTGCAAAGGAGTATTTCGTGAAAAATTCTATTCTAATGATTTTAACTATATTAACACTTGGTTTGTTCCAGCCAGCCACTGCATTGGCTGACTCTCAGAAGCTGCCTTCGGGCACAGAGCGCAGCCAAATTGGTCAGAAGATCCAAGACTATGTCAAAGAGCACGAAAAGACAACAGCCGGCATGGCAACGGCTGTCTTTGACAAGGACGGCACTATCTATCAAGGCAACTTTGGATACATGGATAAGGAAAAGGGAATCAAAGCCGATGATGACAGTGTCTTTGAATGGGGCTCCGTGACTAAGCTGACTGTCTGGGTCTCTGTCATGCAGCTCTGGGAGCAAGGTAAGATTGACCTAGAAGAAGATATTCGCACCTATCTACCAGAGGGCTTTCTTAGAAATCTCCGCTATGACAAGTCCATTACTATGCTAGATTTGATGAACCATCAGTCTGGATTTGATGAAGCCCCTCTCTATATGCAAGGGGGCAAGAGTTTAGAGGATTTGCTGCTCCAATATCAGCCGGCTCAGTCCTTTGAGCCGGGTACAACGACAGCTTATTCCAACTATAGTACGGGGTTAGCAGCCTATATTGTGGAGCGAATTTCTGGGCAATCCTTTGTTGATTATGCACATGAGCATATCTTCCAGCCTCTGGACATGGAGAGAACGGCCATAGCTCAAGACTTGTCTGACAATGCTTATGTCCAAGCCAAGCGCAAGGAAGTAAAAGGATATACGACAGATGGCAGTCTGTTAGGCGATGCACTTTATGAAGTCGGCCTGTATCCAGTTGGTCGAGCAACAGGAACATTGAGTGATTTTCAAAAATTTGCTCAGGCCCTGCTAAGTCATAAAACTCTCTTTACTCGGTCGGAGACTTGGACAACTCTCTATTCAACGACAGCAACCTATCCTAATACAGACATCGTTCGTAATGCTCATGGCTTCTGGGCCAGTAAATTTGGCGTTACAGTGCTAGGGCACGGAGGGAATACGAATGGTTTTTCCAGCTATCTCCTGCTGGATTTGAAGGATGGTATCGGCCAGGTGATCATGACCAATCAAGGTGTGGAAGAAATTTATAATGATGGCATGCCAGAATTGATTTTCGGAAAACGTCCGACAGCCAGTGCAGAGACTCAGAAAAAGTTCGAACCTGGCTACTATCAAATCCTTCGGAATTTTAACCAAGGTCCGCTTTCTTTGTATCAGCTCTTTCCAGGTAATTTGCTTCATATGAAGAAGCCGTCTTCGGAGCGAATGGATCGTTCGTTTTGGACTATTTATAAAAGTGGAAATGGCAAAACGCGAATCGCTACTCCGGTCAGTGATTTTGAGAGAGTTCCTGACTGGGAAATCTGGACTAAGTTTGGGTTGGTTGCTTTGGCAGCTCTTAGTGTCGTTTACTCTTTGGGAAATCTACTTGTACGACTTGTGCTAGTCCTTTATCGACTGGTCTTTGGCAAAGAAAAAAGCAAGCAAAATCGAGCTTGGAAATGGTGGCACATCTTGACAGCTGCAGGAGTAGTGGTCTCAGCTGGAAATTTACTCTTGCTCCTGCTTAGCTCAAGCACTACGGATCTCAGTATCATCGCTCAGTGGCGTTATATGGCTTTTGCAGGTTTGGGATTGTTCTTAGCAGGATGTGCGGTTTATCCGCTCTTTAGTAAGGCTCGAAAAGGTCTCGGGAAAGGCCGCCTCTTCTTGACGGTTCTGACCAGTCTATCTGCACTCGCTATCGTAGCTAATATCCTCTACTGGTCGCTTTACCAATGGTGGGTGATGTAGTTTAAAAATTATGAAACAAGAAAAGAGCCGGCTTATAAGCTGGCTCTTCGTTTGGTTTTATACATTCAGTACCTTGTCCAAGAAGTCTTTGAGACGTGGGTGCTGTGGATTGTCAAAGATTTGGTCAGGCTTGCCGTCTTCTAGGAATTCACCGTCAGCGGTAAAAATAACGCGGTTGGCTACTTGACGGGCAAAGCCCATCTCATGGGTCACAATCAGCATAGTCATACCTTGCTGGGCCAGATCCTTCATAACGTTGAGAACATCGCCGACCATTTCAGGGTCAAGGGCAGAAGTCGGCTCGTCAAAGAGCATGATATCTGGATTCATGGCCAGACCGCGAGCAATGGCTACCCGCTGCTTTTGACCTCCGGACAGGCTGTCTGGACTGGCATCAGCCTTATCAGCCAAGCCGACCTTTTCCAAGAGCTCCATACCCAGCTTATTTGCCTCGTCTTGAGTCAAGCGCTTGTGCTCAACAGGAGCAAAGGTGATATTTTCCAGAACGGTCATGTGCGGGAAAAGGTTGAAGTGCTGGAAGACCATACCGATATTTTCTCGGACCAGATCCACATCAGTCTTCTTGTCTGTCAGATCAAAGCCATCAACCGTGATGGTTCCGCTAGTGACTTCCTCTAGCAGGTTGAGACTGCGCAGGAAGGTTGACTTACCAGAACCAGAAGGGCCAATGATGCAGACCACATCGCCCTCGTAGAATTTAGCAGTAATCCCCTTTAGGACTTCGTTTTCCCCGTAGTATTTATGAAGATCGTTCACATCGATTTTTAATTTTGCCATTACTTAATCCTCTTTTCTAAGCGTTTTGCCAAGCGGGTCAAGAGCGTGATAATGATGAGATAGAGCACAGCCAGGATAGCATACATCCGGAAACTCTGATAGTTGCGGGCGATGATGTCCTTACCTGTTTTGAAGAGCTCGGCCAGTCCAATAGCTGAGACAATCGTTGTATCCTTGAGTGCGATGACAAACTGATTGACAAAGTTTGGCAGCATAATCTTAGTTGCCTGTGGCAGGATAATCTTGCGCATGGTCTTGGAGTAGGAAATCCCCAAGCTGCGGCTAGCTTCCATCTGTCCAACTGGAACAGCTTGGATACCTCCGCGGACAATTTCAGCTATATAGGCGCCGGCATTGAGAGAGAGGGCGATGGTTCCTGCGACGAAAGCATTGATTGGACTTTGTTGACCAGTCATGGATTCGATTAGGTTAGGAATCCCCCAGAAGATAAAGGCTGCCACAATCATCAGTGGAATACCACGAATGACATCGACAAAGATTTCTGCAATCCAGCGCAGCGGTTTATAAGGGCTGACGCTGAACATACCAAAGATAATCCCGATGACCATAGCAATCGCAAATGAAATCAGTGCCAAAGCAATCGTCACTCCCAGACCTTTAAGAAGTTCTTGGTAGTTGTTTTGCAGCAAGCCCCAAATAGTGGACTCATCTACAGTGGATTCCTTTTCCTCGCTAGCCAGATACTTGTCTAAAATCTCTTGGTATTTGCCGCTTTCTTTGAGGTTGGCCAGTCCATTGTTAAACATCTCAATCAGCTCAGGATTGCTGCCTTTTTTAACTGCGAAAGCGACTTGGCCGCTTGGTGTACCTTCGATAGGTGTTTTAAGCTTCTTGCCTTGTTTGATGGCGTATTTGACAACGGGCTCATCATCCATCACAGCTGCGACAGAGCCAGTATTGAGACTGTCATACATAGAAGCTGCATCTGAGAATGTTTTGATAGAGTAGCCGTACTTGCTCTTATTTTCCTCAAGGAAAGTCTGAGAAGCGGTACCGGTTTTGACACCGACTGTCTTGCCCTTGAGTTCCTCGTAGGACTTGATATTGCTGCTGTCCTTGACTGCCAAGATAGAGTTGGCTGTATAGTAAGGATCCGAATAATCAAAAGTTTTCTTACGGGCATCGGTGACAGACATGCCGGCGATAATTCCGTCAGCCTGACCGGTCTGAACGCTATTGATAGCTGCATCAAAGCCAGGGTTGGTTACTTCCACAGTAAAGCCTTGGTCTTTGGCAATAGCCTTAATCAGCTCCATGTCAATACCAGTATATTGGTTGCTGTCATTTTGGAAGACAAATGGAGCAAAAGATGAGTCGCTGGCAATGATGTATTTGTCTTTTGTCGGACTAGCTTTTTGACCGGCAGGAGTAGAAGTCTCTGGAACAGCTGAGTCAGAGCTGCCTTTAGAAGCCGTCCATTTATTGATGATTTCTTCCAGACTGCCGTCTTCCTTCATCTGCGCCAAAGCCTCGTTAAACTCTGTAACTAAGTGCTCGTGCTTGCTACCTTTTTTGACACCGAAAGCAAAGCTTCCAACAGCCTCACCCTTCATAGAAATTTTCAGGTTTTGGGCTTGATTGATGGCGTACTCAATGACAGGCTGATCATCCATCACTGCATCGACATCACCAGCAGAAAGGCTGTTATACATCAAGTCACCCGTGTCAAAGGTTTTGAGAGTGTAGCCGTACTTATCCTTGTTCTTCTCAAGGAAACGTTGGGCAGCCGTTCCTGTTTTGACACCGACTTTCTTCCCTTTCAGCTGTTCATATTTGCTGATGGTGTTTGCCTTGGTCGTCGCGATAACGACCTTGGTGTCGTAGTAGGTATCAGACATGGTAAAGACTTTTTCGCGCTCGCTTGTCTTGGTCATACCAGCCATGATGGCATCCGCCTGGCCGGCTTGGACCGCATTGACAGCTGCATCGAAGCCTGGGAAGCTCATGTCAATGTCCCAGCCTTTGATTTCTGCGACCTTGTTGATGATATCTACGTCAATTCCCTTGTAAGTCTGATCAGAATCTTTAAATTCAAATGGTGCGTAAGCAGTATCGGATACGATTTTGACCGTATCTGCCTGGGCTGTTGCCCCTAACGCAAAAAATGGAAATAATGTTAGCAAGACTGCTAAGAATTTTTTCTTCATTTTCTTCCTCCTTTTTAGCATTCTAGCATTATAGCAAAAAATCACTGATTAGGCAAATTTCTCCTATTTTTATGTTAGGTTTTCTGACATATGAACTCTGTATTTTTTGTAAGAAGAACCGTAACTTTTCTTTGTACTTAAAGCAAAGTTTGCTATACTTAAAATAAATGAAAGCAAGGATAGAATGAGGTTCTTATGAAAAAATCACGTATCTTGGACGGAGTCAATCAAGCTAGCTTTGTTCCGCCTTATATTTTGTCTCTTTTGCTGGCAGTTATTTTCGTGCAAGGAGGACAGCAGTTGGCCTATTTGGCTTTGGAGCCGATTTCGGCTGTGCTTAGTCTTATGCTAGGTTTCTTGGGGCAAGGTGGATTCTTTGAAATCTTTTTCAATTTTGCCCTGCCTTTTCTCTTATTCGGCTTTGTATTTATGATACTGGCTCTCTTTCTCTGGGTACGCTGGGCTGAAGGACGTCCGCTCGCGACTCTGGGTTTTGTCAAAAAAGGAAGTTTAGTAGAGCTAGTCAAAGGATTGGCAGTAGGTTTTCTCCTCTTTAGTCTAGTCGCTCTGCTTATGCTGTTGAGCGGAGCTGGCTCTTTTGAATGGGGACAGCTGACACTGGAACCTTTCCTCTATATCCTGATCTTGCTTCCGCTCTGGATGGTTCAGGGCGGAGCAGAAGAGTTAGTGACACGCGCTTGGCTGCTGCCAGTTGCTGTCAAAAAGACCAACCTCCCCATCGGTTTGCTGACTTCGAGCCTGCTCTTTGCACGCTTGCACCTAGGCAATCCAGATATTGGTATTCTTCCCATTCTTAACATTGCCTTATTTGGCCTCTTTGCAAGTCTCTATCTGCTCCGGACGGACAATGTCTGGGGGATTACAGGACTTCATGCTGCTTGGAACTTTAGCCAAGGCAATATTTACGGTTTCAGCGTTAGTGGTACTGGTGTTGATGCAGCAGTCCTGAATTTTATCCCTAAGTCAGAATGGAGCTGGCTGACTGGTGGAGCTTTCGGCGCTGAAGCTTCTATTTTCAGTTCGCTCATTCTCTTGATGGCCGTATTTTACTTGCTTTTCAAGATGAAAAAAGATGGCAGTTTGACAGGGTTAGTGGGAAAGACAGAATAACTATTCGAACGGCACTCTTTTGCTAATCCTAAAATAATATGCTATAATAAATTAAAATGAGGAAAGGAATAATTATATGTTTAAATCTCGTATGTTGGATGCTATCAAGCAATCGCGTTATATTCCGCCGATTTGGTTGGCTATCTTGATTGCTATTGGTTTTGTTTATGGAGGAGGAATTTTAAGTTTTGTCGGAATGTTACCAATTGGTATCATTGTCGGACTCCTGTTTGGCTTTGCAGATCCGACGATTAATCGGACAGAAGCAATGGCAGCCATTAGTCACTATACGGTCTTTTTTCAGCTAGCTGGTTTCTTTTTTATCGCTCTCACTGTCTTTCTATGGGTTCGATATCGTGAGAAGCGTCCTTTTTCTAGTTTGGGATTTTATAAAGAAGACTGGTTCAAAAATCTCCTCAAAGGCTTCCTTATTGGAGCCGTTCAGTTTTCACTGGTTGTTGTCTTGCTCTTGGTAACGGGGGCAGGCAGTCTGAAATTTGGTCGGGTTAACTTGAATGATTTTATTTTCGTCCTAGCTATCATTCCTTTCTGGATTCTTCAAGGTGGGACAGAAGAGCTAGTGACGCGTGGTTGGCTCTTTCCAGCAGTTAGCGCTAAGTCAAATATCTTCATTGGTATCTTAATTTCCAGTGCTCTATTCGGCGCATTGCACCTCTTTAACCCTGGTGTGACCATTCTTTCTATTGTCAATATCGTGCTAGACGGTATCTTTGCTTGTTTCCTTATGCTCAAGTATGACAATATGTGGATTCTAGCTGGTATGCACGGCGCTTGGAATTTTGTGCAAGGGAATATCTATGGTATTCAGGTCAGTGGCCAAGGAGCATCTACCTCAATCTTGAACTATAGCTCACAATCTTCTGTGGATTTATTGTCCGGTGGAGCTTTTGGTGCTGAAGGATCTATTTTTGCCAGTATCGTCCTGATTGGCTGCATTGCCTATCTCTACTGGTCACTAAAAAAAGAAAATCGCCTGCCTCAGGCGCTGATCTTTAAGAAATAAGCATTTCGCCCAGTTGAGCTGGGCTTTTTTATGTCTTTTAATGAGATGTATGACAAGGGAAAGACGATGGTAGAAGCGTGGCCATTCTACCTACACCCAAATCCAGAGAAAATAGGGCAAATATGGTAAAATGATAGAAGCACAATTTGAGGAATAAAAGATGATTAACAGAATAACAGATAATAAATTTGAATTGGTTTCTAAGTATGAGCCTTCAGGAGATCAGCCCCAGGCTATCGAGCAGCTGGTGGATAACATCGAGGGGGGCGAGAAGGCCCAGATTCTCATGGGGGCGACTGGTACTGGTAAGACCTATACCATGAGTCAGGTTATCGCTCAGGTCAACAAGCCGACACTGGTTATTGCCCATAATAAAACGCTGGCCGGCCAGCTTTATGGTGAGTTCAAGGAATTTTTCCCCAATAACGCGGTGGAATACTTCGTTTCCTACTATGATTACTACCAGCCAGAGGCCTATGTACCTTCTAGCGATACTTATATCGAAAAGGATAGCTCGGTCAATGACGAGATTGACAAGCTCCGTCACTCAGCGACATCTGCTCTCTTGGAGCGCAATGACGTGATTGTCGTGGCTTCGGTCTCTTGTATCTATGGTCTGGGATCGCCTAAGGAATACTCTGACAGCGTGGTAAGCCTGCGCCCTGGACTAGAGATTTCCCGTGACAAGTTGCTTAATGACCTGGTGGATATCCAGTTTGAGCGCAATGACATTGATTTTCAGCGGGGGAAATTCCGTGTTCGTGGCGATGTGGTGGAGATTTTCCCTGCTTCTCGGGATGAACATGCCTTTCGAGTGGAATTTTTCGGAGACGAGATTGATCGGATTCGTGAGGTTGAAGCCTTGACAGGACGAGTCTTGGGTGAGGTGGACCATTTGGCCATCTTCCCAGCCACTCACTTCGTGACCAATGAAGACCACATGGAAGTAGCCATTGCCAAGATTCAGGCGGAACTGAAGGAGCAGCTAGCTATCTTTGAGAAGGAAGGCAAGCTTCTGGAAGCCCAGCGCTTGAAGCAGCGCACGGAGTATGATATCGAAATGCTGCGCGAGATGGGCTATACGAATGGAGTTGAGAACTATTCTCGCCACATGGATGGTCGGAGCGAAGGAGAGCCGCCTTATACCCTTCTGGACTTTTTCCCTGATGATTTCTTGATTATGATTGACGAGAGTCACATGACCATGGGACAGATTCGGGGCATGTACAATGGCGACCGCTCTCGCAAGGAGATGTTGGTTAATTATGGTTTCCGCCTGCCGTCTGCCTTGGACAACCGTCCGCTGCGCCGTGAGGAATTTGAAAGCCATGTTCACCAGATTGTCTATGTATCGGCTACGCCGGGAGACTATGAAAATGAACAGACGGATACCGTTATTGAGCAGATTATCCGGCCGACAGGGCTTCTGGATCCAGAGGTGGAAGTCCGCCCAACCATGGGGCAAATTGATGATCTTTTGGGCGAAATCAATGCTCGTGTTGAAAAGAATGAACGGACCTTTATCACAACCCTGACCAAGAAAATGGCTGAAGACTTGACCGACTACTTCAAGGAAATGGGTGTCAAGGTCAAGTACATGCACTCGGATATCAAGACCTTGGAGCGGACTGAGATTATTCGAGACCTGCGCTTAGGTGTCTTTGACGTTCTGGTTGGGATTAACTTGCTGCGTGAGGGAATCGACGTTCCCGAGGTTAGTCTGGTGGCAATCCTTGATGCGGACAAGGAAGGTTTTCTCCGCAACGAGCGTGGCCTGATCCAAACCATTGGACGGGCAGCCCGCAATAGTGAAGGACATGTGATTATGTATGCGGACACCATAACCCAGTCCATGCAGCGCGCTATTGATGAAACTGCCCGCCGTCGGGCAATCCAGATGGCTTATAATGAAGAGCATGGCATTGTACCGCAGACCATTAAGAAAGAAATCCGTGACCTGATAAGCGTGACCAAGGCAGCCCTGCCAGACAAGGAAGAAACTGTCGAAATCGAAAGTCTCAACAAGCAAGAACGCAAGGACATGATTAAGAAATTAGAAGGACAGATGCAAGAAGCTGCAGGACTACTCGATTTCGAACTGGCGGCACAGATTCGCGATATGATTCTGGAAATAAAGGCGATGGATTAGAAAATATAGTTAGCACCAAAGTTGCAAGCTAAGCTCTTAATTGCTTCTCTAGTCAATGAGTCACTATGTGAAAAAAAGTTAGAGAAGTTTAAGTGGGGGAATTGAAGTGAAAAAGGATTTAATTAAACTAATATTTATTTTCTTTATTTCAATTTTTGTCATAGGCATGTTACCTATAGTTCAATTTATTTGGGCATTTATGCCGACAAAACTTGTTACAAAAGAGGAAAAGCAGCATATTGAATATGTTGTGAACACAGCTTTTGAAGATAATTTAGGATTGAAGGTTAAGAACATAGAGATTCCAACTTGGGTTAGTCATGTCACTTATCAATATTATGTAAAAGTTCAATTGACTGAAGAGGCGGACAAAATTTTAACAGATGAGTTAGAAGAAAGAACTTATTCCTATTACGCTAATAGTGATGATGAGCCATCTTCCATATTAACAGATCTTACCTTTTCTTCTGTCTTAGATACAAATTCCCATCCAATGTTGAATACCTTATATTTTGACAAAGAGTCTGTTCTAAAGCCGGTGAAATTTAAGAAGCTGAGTACAGATTTAGATTACGATGTAACTGACGACCAAAAAGGGTTTTATCGTGATTTGGTTCAAATTAAAAAGGAACTAAAGTATAATCCCAAGACAGAGAAGTATGAAGCATCAGCAGAGGACATAAAGAAATTGAGAAAGGATATGATCCGATTATCAGAAAAGTATGGAGCTCAATTGAATCTGTATCTCTTTCTAGAAGGAGATGTTCCTGAAGGTGCGAGTTTAAGTGACTATATTGATTTTACTAGCTTACCCAAAAATGTTTATGTAGTTGTTTGGGGAGAAAATGGGAAATTAGATAGTAATGGTTTTCAGGCGGAATGATCTAGATAGTTTTATTCAAGGAGAAAAACAAATGGTCATAACTATCAAAACAATGGATACAGCTGAGGAGATAGAAGGGAAATCCAGAGTTCATTGGCAGACATGGCGTGAAGCTTATGATGAGATTTTGCCTGCGGAATTTCAAGAGCATATGACTTTGGATAAGTGCCGATTTTATAGTCAAAAGTATCCTGAAAATACCTTGATTGCTTTGGATGATGCTAAAGTAGTTGGCTTTGTTAGCTACGGTGATTTTCGAGACTCAGATACAAGAGCGGGTGAAATTTTCGCCTTGTATGTCTTAAAAGATTATTATGGCGAAGGTGTAGGACAGCAGTTAATACAGGCTACTTTTGCTGCCTTGGATGGTTATCAAGAGATTGTATTATGGGTTTTAGAAGATAACAAACGTGCTATTGCCTTTTATGAAAAAATGGGTTTTGTTTTTGACGGTCAGGAAAAGGTCATTGACCTAGGAAAAACCGTGAAAGAAAAACGGATGATTTACGTTAGAAACTCGAACAGTTAGTCTGAAAACAATAGATATATTTGTAAGGAGCACACATGCGTTATGCACTTTTACTCCGTGGCATTAATGTCGGCGGGAAAAACAAGGTTGTTATGGCTGATTTGAAGAAAGATTTGGCTGGGTTGGGTTTTGAAAATCCAGTTTCCTACATCAATAGTGGCAATCTTTTCTTTGACAGCGAGGAGCGGGAGGAGAGGATTCGGGAGATTTTGACGGCTTATTTCAGTCGGTCTTATGATTTTCCTCTGCCTTTTGTCCTTGTCAGCTCTGCCATGCTTGAAAAAGAAACAGCCAATCTGCCTGCTTGGTGGAAGGATGAAACAGCTTTTCGGCGAGATGTTCTCTTTTATCTGCCGGAGACAGACAGGGATAGTGTTCAAGAGCTGGCAGGCAGCTGGGCAAATGACAAGGAGCAACTGCATTTTGGGCAGACGGCTTTCTTTTATAGCAATGCTGACCAAGCGGACTATCTCAAGTCCAACTACCATAAGAAACTGCTCAAATCTAGTTTTTACAAGCAACTAACTATCCGAAACGGCAAGACTTTCCAGAAGATTGTGGAGTTGGTGAATGAAAAGTAAAACCAAAAAGAAAAAGAAAAATAAAAGAAAAGTAAAAGTTCAGGGGAATAAGTTTAGTCTTTGGTTGGAAAAACATCGGGTAGTAGAAGCTTTTTTAAATTTTTTAGTCTTAATAGTTGTTGCGATTGGTGTGGGATATTTAACTTTTGGTAATGAGAGCATTCCTGCTCCACTTCGTCATTTGAATTATATTACTCCTTTATATGTAAACTTGCTCCTCTTGGTGCTTATTCCTTATTATTCTCGATTTGGTAGCTTGAGAAAAGAAGGATTTACTTCTCTGAAGATTTTAGCGGAAGCATTTCTTTATCTGAACGGGCCGGTTTTCTTAATCCATTATTTTATAGGAATTCGATCAAAAGATGGAAAACATTTTGCACCACCTCTAATCAGTTTGGATTCTCGCTATGTTTGGTTTCCGATCGCGACTTATATTGTATTTTTTAGTATAGCTGGGCTTGCCATTCTTATTGCTATTTACTTAGAAAGGAAGAAGAAATGTCACGTTCCCAAGAAACAATCCTAACAAACATCTGCCTTGTTGAAGATGTATCGCGCGGTAAACTTCTAATGCAATATCGCTCTCCTGAGCGCTATCCTTGGTCTGGATATGCTTTTCCGGGTGGTCACATTGAGAAGGGTGAGTCTCTCCATGATTCAGTTGTCCGTGAGATTTTAGAGGAAACGGGTTTGACTATTACTCATCCAAAACTGGTCGGAGTTAAGAACTGGCATACGGATGAAGGGGTTCGCTACATTGTCTTTTGTTACAAAGCGACTGAATTTTCTGGTCAGATTCATTCGACAGAAGAGGGCGAGATCTCTTGGGTAGACAAGGAAACCCTGCCTCAGCTGGACTTAGCCTACGATATGCTTGAACTTCTACGTATGATGGAAGATGAGGAATTATCCGAATATTACTATCATGAGCGTATTGAAGGCGGTTGGCGAAAGAGTATGTATTAAAAAGACTGACTAGGTTGGGGCCTAATCAGTCTTTTTTTCTTGCTATTTATTCCTGTAAAAATCCTAGGTCTCTCAAGGCAGATTCTACATAGTCCAAATCCTGCTGAGAGTCGGCTTGTACTAGGTGATAGTGGACTCCATCTGTCAGTTCAGATAAGGGGCGAAAGGCACAGGATGAGACCTGTTGGAGAAAATGCTGGACATCTCGGCGGCAGGTCAGCTTCAGGTAAGTCTGGATTTCGCCGTAAACTGGATGCTCAATCAAAATAGTCTGTACGCGTCCGCCATTATCCACGATAGCCAGCAGCTCGGCCTCCATATCCTCAGCCCCATGCTGAACCTTGAAGAGCTGATGGACAGCAGTGCTTTCTTGGCGGTCTTTATAAAGATAGCCACGGTTGGTTGAGAGGATGGGGGTACCATCAGCCCGCAAGAGGGCAATATCTTGCACGATAATCTGCCTGGTCACATGGAAATGTTCAGCCAGTGACTGACCGTTGAGGGCAGCAGATGATGTTTTCAAAAGGTTTAATAGTTCTTCTCGTCTTTGCTTGGTCATAGCTTCATTGTAAACCAAAAGTCAGGAATCTTCAAGCTCTAGCGAATCTTTTTCAGCGCTTGATAGATGAACTTAGCAATGACAAAGTCGACCATGCTATGGATGACCGTACCAAGTCCAACCAGACCAAATAAGATATAGAAAGCATTAGCAGGATAGGCAGAAGTCGTGTAAAAGAGGATGCAGACGACCACTTCGCCAAAGGCATGAATCAAGGCCAGTAAAAAATTAAATATCCAAGTCTTCTTCGGGCTGTCCAGTGTGTCCGGGTTCTTCTGCAGATAAAGAGCGCCGATGCTAGCAAAGAGCAAGTGGGACAGGGCTCTAAGCGTGATGATAAAAGGAAGTCCGGACATTCCAAATCCAATAGCAGAACCAATCACGACAATCACCGTCATGAGAGGGGATATAAACATGGCCAAAAAGATAGCGACATGGCTGGCTAAGGTGAAGGAAGCGGGCGGTATGACAATTTTAATCGGCATAACCAGCGGGATAACAATAGCTAGTGCAGTCAAAAAAGCGGTCAGTGTCATAAACTGATTTTTAGATTTTGGTTTCATAGTGACTCCTTTTTATCTGTATATACACTAGTATAGTACACTGTTTTTGCAGAAAGGTCAAGACCTGTAGGAAATCCTAAAAGAGATTTGTCAAAATGCTCAAAATAGCTTATACTAGAAAGGTGTGAAATAGGAGCAAACTAGATTTTTAGGATTTAGTTGACCTTCACATCGATTAGTGTTCTGCTGGACTTGAAAAATGAAAGAAGAGCTTGATCATATATACAAGGCTGGTATGGGAATTTAGCAGCCTTGACTAGAAATGGAGAAAAATGAACAACTTACCAAACTGCCCCAAATGTAATTCAGAGTATGTCTACGAAGATGGAACGTTCTTGGTCTGCCCAGAGTGCGCCTATGAATGGAATCCAGCTGAGGTTCAAGAAGCAGAAGAAGGACCAGTAGTGATCGATGCTAATGGCAATAAGCTGTCTGATGGTGACACAGTTACCTTGATTAAGGACCTGAAAGTCAAAGGAGCACCTAAGGATCTCAAGCAGGGAACACGCGTGAAAAATATCCGCATCGTGGAAGGCGATCATAATATTGACTGTAAGATTGACGGCTTCGGTGCGATGAAGCTCAAGTCAGAGTTTGTTAAGAAAATTTGAGGTCTCTATGAATCGCCGTTTTATCTTAATTTATCGAATTATTCTGTTTATTCTCGCCTTTTTGGGTGTGTATCTGGAAATCACTAAGTATGGCGTGGGCATGCTCATGTACTATACGGTTTTGTCCAATCTCTTGGTCCTGCTCTTTACGGGCTATCTGGTCTATCTGATGACGAGACCTGGCGATGCTTGGAAAACGCCGAAAATCTTGCGAATCAAGGGCGGGGTGACCATGTCCATCATGATTACTTGCGTCGTTTATCACCTCTTACTGGCTCCGATTGCGACAGATTTTTATCGTCTAGAGAATTTTCTGTGCCATTATATAGTACCCTTGGCGTTTCTTCTGGATACAGTAATCTTTGACAAGCCGCGCCAGTACCGCTGGTTTGATCCGATTTCTTGGACAAGTGTGCCTTTGGTCTACATGGCCTTTGCTCTCTTTAATGGTTTCTTCTTGAAAATAGATATTCCAAGATCCAAGGACAATCCATTTCCTTACTTTTTCCTCAATGTCTTTAAGAAAGGCTGGCCTTATGTCATCCAGATGTGTTTGATTATCTTTGCAGCCTACCTAATCTTTGGTTTTGTCTTTTACGGAATAAAGTCCATCTCTTTCTCAAAGAAGAAGACTTCATAGATACATGTACTTGTAGATGAAAAAAACAGATTTTATCTGTTTTTTTATTTTGCTTCGATTTTTTCTTGCCAATATCAGATTTGTATGATATAGTTAACTAGTTAATGATTAACCGGTTAAACAAAAAAGGAGGAAAGAATGAAACACAATCAGAAACTGTTAGGACTAGCAGGGATCATTCTAGCTTGTAATCTTTGCTTGGCTGCTTGTCAGTCTCAGACATCTCAACAGGAAAACGGTCAAGAGAAGGTGAAGACCAAGCAAGAAGTGAAGAAGAAAAGTAAGGCGACCAAAAAAGGACAGGTTCCTGGAGTTGATAAGCCGACGGATGATGGTTTTCTCTTCAAAAGCGAGTCTCAAATTAAAGCTAGAACTAGTGAAGGTTTGATTTTAGAGCATGATGGCCATACGCACTTTATTTTTTATTCTGATCTAAAGAATAGTAAATGGGCCTATCTGATACCAAAAGATGGGCAAGTGCCTGCAGGCTCGCCTCAGTTGGCAAATCAAATGAGCACTGCTGATGATGGCTATGTCTTTAATCCTAGAGACATTGTGTCAGAAGACCAATACGGCTATGTTGTGCGTCACGGGGATCATTTCCATTATATTTTGAAACAGTCTGTGGGGAATCTTGCACAAGCACCGACCTATCGTCCAACACCTTCTAGCAATCCTACGGGACATATTTATCAGCCAACGCTTAGACCGTCTGTTCCCCAGCAGCAAGGGACAACTAAACGCCAGTTTGCTGGGATTGATTATCCTACAAGTGATGGATTCTTATTTAAAGGTACCGGAGTAACTGGCAAGTTAGCTTCTGGATTGCTGGCAGATCATAATGGTCATACTCATTTCATCCCCTATGAGCAGCTGATTGCTTCACCTTGGGAGTCATTGATTCCAGCGGAACATAAAAAAGCTGCTGAAGATGCCTACTATGGCCGTCAAGGGCAAGCACAGCCTTCACCAGCACCAGCTCCTGCACCTACTCCAAGTCCATCAGACAAGGAAGAAGAAGTTGCCAAGAAAAAGGCCTATTTGGCTCAGCAATTAGGAATCGATGAAAGCCTGATTCAAGTGAGCGATACAGATAAAGGAAAGGTATTTATCTATCCGCATGGTGATCATAGCCATTCGACCTTGGTCAGTGAGATTGATACGACCAAGCCTTTTGATCCTCATGGAAATCCACACGCTCATGACGCAGTTGGTATGGCAACCTTGAAAACTCTAGGATTTGATGATGAGATCATTGAAGATATTTTACATGCTACGGCAGATACCCCATTCCCATCAGATGAGAAGGATAAGGAAAAGATGAAAGCCTGGCTGGCAACTGTGAAATATCTAAATATAGGCCAGCGCAAAGATCCGCTTGAAAGAAAAGGCTTGGAACTGATGCCGAATATTGAAGTTCTGGGAATTGGCTTTACTCCGATAAAGGACATCAGACCAGTGCTGCAATTTAAACATTTGAAACAGCTGTGGATGACAAAGACAGGCGTTACCAACTATGATTTCTTAAAAGAGATTCCGACCTTGGAAGGCTTGGATATTTCCCAGAATGGCATCACTGATTTATCTTTCTTGAAGAATTATCCCAATCTCAAGACAGTGGCAGCAGCGGGAAATGACCTTACCGATATCTCGCCTTTGGCGAAGTTGAAAAATCTGGAGTCATTGAACCTTGACTACAACAATATCTCTGATATTTCTGCTTTGACCAAGCTTTCAAAATTAAAAGCGGTAAGTTTAGAGCACAATCAGCTGCACGATATTTCTGCTCTGAGCCAAAAAGAAGATTTAACAAGGCTTTTCTTATCCAATAATCCAAACTTAAATCTCAATACCCTCAAAGCTTCCAAACTTGAAGAATTAACAGCTGACAATTCCAATGTTGAGAGCTTGAACTTCCTGAAGTCTAATCCAAATCTGACAACTCTAAGCCTAAATGGCAATCGTCTGACTTCACTGGCAGGAGTTGAAGCTGCTAAGAACTTAGTTACCTTGTCCGCGAGTCAAAACAAGATTACATCTTTGGATATTCCAGACGCTCAGTCTTCCTTGAAGAATTTAAACTTGGCTGAGAATGAGCTGAAAAACTTGGAAGGAATTAATCAGTTTAGGGCTTTAGACAATTTGGCTGTCAACAAGAATAAAATCACAACCTTGGCGCTGCAGGAACCAAATAAGACGGTGACTTATATCAATGTCAGCGACAATCACATCCCTAAAGCAGAGCTTGAATTGAATGAAAATAAAATTCCGAAAGCCTTGGCGCAGCATTTCCCAGATGTTCAGGGTGGCAGCATTGACAATAATAAGCCGGCTGATGCAAAGGACGAAAAGAAGGAAGCACCTAAGCAAAGTGAGCCTATAAGTGCAGATGTACAAGGTAAGCCAGCCTCATCTGAAGCAAGCAGCCAAGGAGCTTCAAACGATAATGAGCATTCAGCTGGATCTCCTGAAGCAGAGTTAAACAATCAAGATGAGAATCCAGAAAACTCTTCTAAGCCATCATCAGAAGAAGTGCCAACTACTGAAAAGCCTGAATTAAAAGACGAGCTAGCTCAAGCAGAAAACAAAGAAAATCAAAAGAATCCAAAAGATAAGGAAAAGGCGGAGAAAGAAGCCAGTCACTAATCCTTATCCAGTCAAGCAGAAAAAATACAATTTTTTCTTGAAATAGTTTTGAATTTGTGATATAGTATAAAAAATTAAATAATCCTTTAATTCTATCCAGAGAGATAGACAAGGAGCAAGTAAAAAGATGGGTGGAGTGTAAGCAAGTGCGTCTTGTTTTAGCTTGCCTGACTAGATTTTTCTGAAGTCTCCTTGTATAAGGAGACTTTTTCTGTTATTTGAGGAGGAAAGAATGAAAACAAAAGAAGTTGTCGATGACATCACCATGAATCGCGCGATTACGCGGATTACCTATGAAATCATCGAGCGCAACAAGGACTTGAACCAAGTGGTCTTGGCTGGCATTAAGACCCGTGGGGTTCACTTGGCTCACCGGATTCAGAAGCGGTTGGTTCAGTTGGAGAATATCGATATTCCAGTCGCAGAAGTAGATACCAAGCCTTTTCGAGATGATATCAAGGTTGAGGAAGATACGACAGTGATTCCAGTAGATATTACCGACCGTCAAGTAATCCTGATTGACGATGTCCTCTACACAGGACGGACTATTCGAGCAGCTATTGACAATCTGGTCAGTCACGGACGTCCCTCTCGGGTTGGTCTGGCTGTCTTGGTAGACCGTGGTCACCGCGAGCTGCCGATACGGGCAGATTATGTCGGCAAGAACATTCCGACTAGCCAAACTGAGGAGATTATTGTTGAGATGACCGAGACAGACGGTCAAGATCGCGTTTTGATTATGGGGGAGTAATAAGCTAAATGAGTCAAGATGTTAAGTATGATGTGCATGATATGCCAAAGCCAGGTCTGCTTTTAGGACTATCCTTTCAGCACTTGTTCGCCATGTTTGGGGCGACGGTCTTGGTACCGATTCTGGTGGGAATTGACCCAGCGGTAGCCCTCTTTTCCAGCGGTCTGGGAACACTGGCCCATCTGACTGTTACCAAGTACAAGATTCCGGCTTACATGGGCTCTAGTTTTGCTTATATCGCAGCCATGCAGATGCTGATGAAGACAGATGGTATCGGAGCGGTTGCACAGGGAGCCATCACTGGTGGTCTGGTCTACTTTATCGTGGCACTGATTGTCAAGTTTGCTGGAAATGCTTGGATTGACAAGGTGCTGCCGCCAGTAGTGGTTGGGCCTATCATCATGGTCATTGGTCTGAGCTTGGCTGGAACAGCTGTTAGCGATGTGATGAATAAGACAGCAGCTAATGGTGAAAAGGTTTATGATTTGACCTACTTCATTATCGGTATGGTCACTCTCTTGGCAGTCATCCTCTTTAATATCTATGGTAAGAAGATTGTGGGAATCATCCCAGTCTTGCTAGGCCTGATAGTCGGCTACATCTTTAGCTTGATTCTAGGGGCTGTGACTGGGCAGGAAATCGTTTCTTTTGCCAAGGTAGGAGAAGCGTCTTGGTTCCACCTTCCGCCTATGAGTCTGCCTTTCTTGGACTACGATGTGAAATTTTATCCTAGTGCGATTTTGACTATGGCACCTATCGCCTTTGTAACCATGACAGAACACTTCGGGCATGTTATGGTGCTGAATAGCTTGACAGGCAAGGATTTCTTCCAGGATCCAGGACTGGACAAGACCCTGACTGGTGATGGTCTGGCTCAGATTATTGCAGGGCTTTTCGGAGCACCACCAGTGACTAGCTACGGAGAGAATATCGGAGTCATGGCGCTCAATAAAATCTACAGCGTCTATGTCATTGCTGGCGCAGCAGTGCTGGCTATTGTCATGAGCTTTGTTGGCAAGGTATCTGCATTGCTCCAATCCATTCCGAGTCCTGTACTGGGTGGTATTTCCATCGCCCTCTTTGGGGTAATTGCTTCGAGCGGTCTCAAAATTCTGATCGAAGCACAGACCAACTTTGACAATAAAAAGAACCTCTTGATTGCCAGTGTTATCTTGGTATCTGGTATCGGCGGTCTGACCTTGCAGCTGTCGGGTCTGCAAATCTCAGGAGTTGCCTTGTCAACTATTCTGGGAATTGTACTCTATCTTGTCCTGCCTGAGCCCAAGGATTGAGCTAGGTGCTAAATCATTAACTTTCGTTCAAAAATAGCTTGCTCTCAGAGCGACTTTACTTGCAGCACTCTGGAAGCCCTCATTCTTTCATAAAGGAGAATTACATCATGTCATCCAATCAAATCGCTCTTAAGAACCTTGTTTCTATGGAAACTCTGTCAAATGAAGAAGTTATGGCCTTGATTAAACGCGGAATCGAATTTAGAAATGGCGCTAAAGTCCATTATGATGAGCAGCATATCGTTTCTAACCTCTTCTTTGAGCCTTCGACGCGGACTCACAAGGCCTTTGAGGTAGCAGAGTTGAAGTTGGGTTGCGATCTTCTGGACTTTGATGTCAAGACCAGCTCGGTCAATAAAGGAGAAACCTTGTATGACACTATCCTGACCATGTCTGCCCTTGGCGTCGATGTTTGTGTCATTCGCCACCCAGAAGTGGATTATTACAAAGAGCTAGTGGAAAGTCCAACCATTACGACTTCTATCGTTAACGGTGGAGACGGTTCTGGTCAGCATCCTAGCCAAAGCTTGCTGGATTTGATGACTATTTATCAAGAGTTTGGTCGCTTTGAAGGACTAAAGGTTGCGATTGCTGGTGACTTGGACCATTCGCGCGTGGCTAAGTCAAACATGCAGATTCTCAAGCGCTTGGGGGCAGAGCTCTACTTTGCTGGTCCGGAAGAATGGCGGAGCCAAGAGTTTGCGGACTATGGTAAGTTTGTCACCATTGATGAGGTAATTGAAGAAGTGGATGTCATGATGTTCCTGCGCGTGCAGCATGAGCGCCATGACTACGAGTCCATCTTTTCTAAAGAAAATTACCACAGACTGCATGGGCTGACTCAAGAGCGGTATGACCGTATGAAAGATACAGCGATTCTCATGCATCCAGCTCCAGTTAACCGCGATGTAGAAATTGCGGATCATCTGGTCGAAGCACCAAAATCGCGTATCGTTGAACAAATGACCAACGGCGTCTTTGTCAGAATGGCTATTATCGAAGCGGTTCTGAAAGGTCGTCAATAATCTCGGACAGTAGGCCGGGAGTGGGTGAAGCTATGTGAAGCAATCCCACTCCCTATTATTATATATCTTATGTGGATGGTCATGGGCGGTCTGCATCTTGGACAGGAGGGAACAATGGCAAAGAGACTTTTAATATTGGAAAACGGCATGATTTTCGAAGGGGAAGCTTTTGGAGCGGATCTTTTTGTGACAGGTGAAATCGTCTTTAACACAGGCATGACAGGCTATCAGGAATCGATTACGGACCAGTCTTATAACGGCCAGATTTTGACCTTTACCTATCCCTTGGTTGGAAATTATGGTGTCAATCGAGACGACTATGAATCCATTCTGCCAACCTGCAAGGGAGTGGTGGTCTATGAGTATGCACGTCGTGCCAGTAACTGGCGCCAGCAATTGTCTTTGGATGAGTTCCTCAAAATCAAGAAGATACCAGGCATTTCGGGAATTGATACAAGGGCACTAACCAAGATTATCCGCCAGCATGGAACTATGCGGGCAACTATTGCCAATGCGGATGATAGTATTGAGCATTTGCAAGACCAGCTGCAGGCGACTGTTCTGCCAACTGATAACATCAAGCAGGTGTCTACCAAGCAGTCCTATCCAGCTCCGGGAACGGGTCGCAGTGTGGTATTGGTTGACTTTGGTCTCAAACATTCTATCCTGCGGGAGTTAGCTAAGCGCAACTGCAGCGTGACAGTGGTGCCTTATGATACCAGAGCTGAGGAAATTCTCCAGCTCAATCCTGACGGCGTCATGCTGTCCAATGGACCGGGAAATCCGGAAGATGTGCCGGAGGCTCTGGACATGATTCGTGGTGTTCAGGGCAAGATTCCAATTTTTGGGATCTGTATGGGACATCAGCTCTTCTCCATGGCTAACGGTGCCAAGACGCATAAGATGAAGTTCGGCCACCGTGGCTTCAACCATGCGGTACGCGAGATTGCAACAGGCCGAGTTGACTTTACCAGTCAAAATCACGGCTATGCAGTCAGTCGTGAGGATTTGCCAGAATGCCTGATTGTGACTCATGAAGAAATCAATGATAAGTCTGTCGAAGGTGTGCGCCATCGGGATTATCCTGCCTTTTCTGTGCAGTTCCACCCAGATGCTGCGCCGGGACCGCATGATGCAGACTATCTCTTTGACGAGTTTATGGAAATGATGGATGCCCATCAGGCTTACTAGGAAGCAAGATTGAGAGGTGCACTATGCCAAAACGTAAAGATATTCAGAAAATTATGGTCATCGGTTCTGGTCCTATTGTTATCGGTCAGGCTGCGGAGTTTGACTATGCTGGGACCCAGGCTTGCCTGTCCTTGAAAGAAGAGGGCTACAGTGTTGTCTTGGTTAATTCTAACCCAGCAACCATCATGACGGACAAGGAAATTGCGGACCGAGTTTATATCGAGCCTATCACGCTGGAGTTTGTTGCGCGGATATTGCGTAAGGAGCGGCCAGATGCTCTGCTGCCTACTCTGGGTGGCCAGACCGGACTCAATATGGCCATGGAACTATCCAAGTCAGGGCTTTTAGAAGAGCTGGGAGTGGAACTTTTGGGAACCAAGTTATCGGCCATTGACCAAGCGGAAGACCGAGACCTATTCAAGCAGCTGATGGAAGAGTTAGGCCAGCCCATCCCTGAGTCAGAAATTGTCAATACAGTGGATGAAGCGCTGGAATTTGCGGCTGGCATCGGCTATCCAGTCATTGTTCGTCCGGCATTTACACTGGGAGGAACTGGCGGCGGTATCTGTAGCAATGAGGAAGAGCTGCAGGAAATCGCAGAAAACGGCCTCAAACTCTCTCCGGTTACTCAGTGTCTAATCGAGCGCTCCATAGCAGGTTTTAAGGAAATTGAATACGAAGTCATGCGGGATGGTGCAGACAATGCATTGGTCGTATGTAATATGGAAAACTTTGACCCAGTCGGCATTCACACAGGGGATTCAATCGTCTTTGCGCCTAGTCAGACTATCTCAGACTATGAATACCAGATGCTGCGGGACGCCAGTCTCAAGATTATTCGAGCTCTGAAGATTGAGGGTGGCTGTAATGTGCAGCTGGCTTTGGACCCGCATAGTTTCAAATACTATGTCATCGAGGTCAATCCGCGGGTTTCTCGCTCATCAGCCCTTGCCTCTAAGGCGACTGGTTATCCGATTGCCAAGCTAGCGGCTAAAATCGCGGTCGGGCTTACATTAGATGAAATCATCAATCCGGTGACAGGCTCTACCTATGCTATGTTTGAGCCGGCTCTGGACTACGTGGTCGCTAAAATTCCGCGCTTTCCATTTGATAAGTTTGAGCAGGGTGAGCGCCGTCTAGGAACCCAGATGAAGGCGACAGGCGAAGTCATGGCTATCGGTCGCAATATTGAAGAAAGTCTGCTCAAGGCCTGTCGCTCTTTAGAAGTTGGTGTGGACCACAACGAGTTGCCTGCTCTCAGTCAAGTAAGCGATGACGAGCTGATGAGGAAGATTGTCAAGGCGCAAGATGACCGACTTTTCTATATCTCAGAGGCTATTCGCCGTGGTTACAGTCCTGATGAAATTGCCGAACTGACCAAGATTGATGTCTTTTTCCTGGATAAGTTGCTCCACATTTACGAAATCGAGCAGGAGTTGGCCAGTCATATCGGAGATAGCTATGTGCTCAAGAAGGCCAAGCAAAACGGCTTTGCGGATACTAAGATTGCATCCTTGTGGGGCATGACAGCTGAGCAGGTGCGTCGCATCCGGCAGGAGCAGAAGATTGTGCCGGTTTACAAGATGGTGGATACTTGTGCTGCTGAGTTCGAGTCTGCGACGCCTTATTTCTACTCTACCTATGGCTTTGAAAATGAATCTGTCAAATCCAGCAAGGAATCTGTTCTGGTGCTGGGTTCTGGTCCTATCCGAATCGGACAAGGGGTCGAGTTTGACTATGCGACGGTTCATTCTGTAAAGGCTATTCAGGCAGCTGGTTATGAAGCGATTATCATGAACAGCAATCCGGAGACTGTATCGACTGACTTTTCTGTCTCTGATAAGCTCTACTTTGAGCCGCTGACCTTTGAAGATGTCATGAATGTCATTGAGCTGGAACAGCCTAAGGGGGTTATCGTCCAGTTTGGCGGGCAGACAGCCATTAATCTGGCAGAACCCCTGTCCAAGGCTGGTGTGAAGATTTTAGGTACCCAGGTAGCGGACTTGGATCGAGCTGAGGACCGAGATCTCTTTGAGCAGGCGCTGAAGGAGCTGGATATTCCGCAGCCGCCGGGCCAGACAGCCACTAATGAAGAGGAGGCAGTAGAGGCTGCTCGTAAGATTGGCTTCCCAGTCCTGGTGCGACCTTCCTATGTCTTGGGTGGCCGTGCCATGGAAATCGTAGAAAACGAAGCGGATCTACGCTCTTATATGCGGACAGCGGTTAAGGCCAGTCCAGACCATCCAGTTTTGGTAGATTCTTACATTGTTGGGGATGAGTGCGAAGTGGATGCTATTTCTGATGGTCGTCAGGTCTTGATTCCAGGGATTATGGAGCATATTGAGCGGGCAGGGGTTCACTCAGGGGATTCCATGGCAGCCTATCCGCCACAAACTCTATCGCAGAAAGTCAAGGATACTATTGCAGACTATACCAAGCGTTTGGCTCTGGGACTCAACTGTATCGGCATGATGAATATTCAGTTCGTCATCAAAGATGAGCAGGTCTATGTCATTGAGGTCAATCCGCGTGCCAGCCGGACTGTTCCTTTCTTGTCTAAGGTGACTGATATTCCAATGGCGCAAGTAGCGACTCGTTTGATTCTTGGGGAAAGCTTGGCAGAGCTGGGCTATGAAGATGGTCTTCATCCAGAAAGTTTCATGGTTCATATCAAGGCGCCAGTCTTCTCCTTTACCAAGCTGGCCAAGGTTGACAGTCTTTTGGGACCTGAGATGAAGTCTACCGGCGAAGTCATGGGCAGTGATCGCACGCTCGAAAAAGCACTCTACAAGGCTTTTGAGGCTTCCTATCTCCATCTGCCAAACTTTGGTAATGTCGTCTTTACTATTGCAGATGACAGCAAGGAAGAAGCCCTGCAGCTGGCTCAGCGTTTTGCCAATATTGGCTATGGTATCTGGGCAACCAAGGGAACAGCCTCCTATTTTGAAAATCACGGCCTACACGTCCGTCTGGTGGAAAAAATCGGCAGTGATGATCACAAGGACATCCCAGCCTATATCCGCAAGGGCAAGGTTCAGGCTATTATTAACACGGTCGGAACTAAGCGGACAGCTGACAAGCATGGTCAAATAATCCGCAGCTCAGCTATTGAGCACGGAGTGCCCCTCTTCACAGCCTTGGACACAGCTGATGCTATGCTGAAAGTGCTGGAAAGCCGCAGTTTCACTACAGAGGCGATATAGAGCTAGATTTTTGTGTTCCAGATTGTCGTTTGCCGGTCTGAAAGTTGGAAAAGTAATCTCAAACGGTTAAGCTTGAGAGAAGCATTTGTCCAAGTTTATTCTGTCCTTGAATAGTCATAATAAATAACCTTTCAAAATATATTGAAATTAAAAGCAAAGAGGAAGTGGGAAAGAATTCTACTTCCTTTTTGCTTTATTTTCTTAAAAAACTTGACAAAAAAGTTGACAAGGTGTATGATATTAACCGGTTAATAAACCAGTTAATAATGAGTTAAGGAGATGTTATGAAACGAGCTTTAAAATTCTTAGCCTGCCTTAGTCTGCTGGCCCTGGCCTTGTGTCTCTGGGGGTGTCAGTCTCAAAAGGAATCCAGTCAATCTAGTTCATCGCGAGGATTGAGGATTGTAACCAGCTTTTATCCTATTTACTCCATGGTTAAGGCTATATCGGGCGATCTAAATGACGTGCGCATGATTCAGTCTAGCAGTGGCATTCATGATTTTGAGCCTTCAGCCAATGATGTGGCAGCCATCTATAATGCAGATGTCTTTGTCTATCATTCACGGACCTTGGAGTCCTGGGCGGGAGAGCTGAATCCTAGTCTCAAGAATTCCAAGGTTCAAGTCCTTGAGGCTTCCCAGGGAATGGAGTTGGATCGAGTCGCTGGCTTGGAAGATGTCCAAGCGGGAGAGGGAGTGGATGAGAAGACGCTCTATGACCCCCATACCTGGTTGGATCCTCAGAAGGCTGCAGAGGAAGCCCAGATTATCGCCGACAGGCTGTCAGAGCTGGATAGCGACCATCGGGATACTTATCAGGCCAACGCCCGAAAATTTCAAGAAGAGGCCCAGGAGCTGACAGAACGCTATCAGGAGATTTTTGATAGAGTGCCCAACAAGACCTTTGTCACCCAACATACAGCCTTTTCTTATCTGGCCAAGCGCTTCGGGCTGACTCAGTTGGGTATTGCGGGTATTTCACCGGAGCAGGAGCCTAGTCCGCGTCAGCTGACAGAGATAGAAGACTTTGTCAAGGAGCACAAGGTGAAGACCATTTTTGTGGAAAGCAATGCTTCTTCCAAAGTGGCTCAAACCTTGGTCAAGGCGACCGGTGTACAAATCAAGGAGCTGAATCCTCTGGAAGCAGACCCAGCCAACCAACTATCTTATTTAGAAAATTTAGAAGAAAATCTAGCTGTTTTAGCTAAAGATTTGAAAGGATAAAAGACAACCATGAAAAAGAAATATTTTCTTGCTTCAGCTGCTGTATTAGCTCTTGGTATCGGAACTTACGGTCTTATCCAATGGCAAGCTCAGCCCCGACCTCAGACCAAAGATAACAAAGTAGCCTATATTGAGGACAAGACTTCGGGCGACAAGACGGATAAAAATTTGACATCTGACCAAATCAATGATGAGGAAGGTATTGAAGCAGAACAAATCGTTGTAAAAATCACAGACAAAGGCTACGTCACTTCCCATGGAGACCATTATCATTACTTTGATGGAAAGGTGCCTTTTGATGCTATTCTCAGCGAAGAGCTGATTATCCGGGATCCTAACTACACGCTGCAAGAAGCAGATATTGTCAATGAGGTCAAGGATGGTTATATCATTAAGGTGGAGGGGAAGTATTATCTCTACCTCAAGGATGCCAAACATACCAGCAATGTCCGCTCGGTGGATGAGATTGCGAGGCAGAAGAAGCTGCATAAGACCAAGGAAGAAGGCGATAGTGGCAAATCTTCCGCAACAAAATCAAGCAGGACTCGCGATTTCAGCCAGCCCAGCAAGTCCCTCGCTGCGGGAAAGACAGCCGCAGACCTTGCAGGAGTTTCTTACCAAGGTCAAGGGGGATATAGGACGGATGATGGTTATGTTTTTAGTCCGTCTGATATCATTGAGGATACTGGCGATGCATTTATCGTGCCGCATGGCGGGCATTTTCACTATATTCCCAAGAGCGACTTGTCGCCAGCAGAATTGGCTGCGGCTCAGAGCTATTGGAATAGCAGGCGGGCTGGCGGACGGGTGAATCCGCCTAACTACGGCAGGACAATAGCTTCTTCCAATACTTGGAATCAGAATAGTGCTATCAATCAGGGTGGGCCAGTCTCAAATCCGTCTCCACAGCTGCCAAATCATTCAAAGATTGAGCAGCCAAGTCCTGGCTTAGCGGTTACTCAGCCGAATTCATCTAATCCGCTTCAGCCGTCTCAGCCATCCTTGCCAAGTCTGCTGCAGCAACTCTATGCCCTGCCTCAGTCTCAGCGCTATCATGAAGGGGACGGCGTGGTATTTGACCCGCTGAAAATCAGCCGTCGGACAGACAAAGGGGTCGTTATACCCCACGGAGACCACCATCATTTCATTCCTTATGACAAGCTATCAGACTTGGAAGCGAAGATTGCCCACTTGATTCCTATTGGCTATACTTACGAGCCGCTGGGCGATCCACTGCAAGCTTTGAAGCCTCAGCTACCGTCACAGCCTGATCACGACCATGGTTTTCATGCGGAGGCTGTCATTGGCAAGGACGACCAAGGCTACATGGTATCGCACGGAGACCATGCTCATTACTTTTACAAGAAGGACTTGACTGCTGAACAGATTCAAGCAGCGGAGCGGGTCTTGGCTAAGCAGCAACCAGTAAAACCGTCAGCAGCAGTCAATGACGCTGAACGTTATTCACGCGATGCCAGTGATGAGGAAAAGATTGCTTATATCTGCCAAACCTATGGCGTTCCCAAGGAGGCGGTTCGCATCTCAAACGGTTTCTTTGTCTTTAATAACCCTGACCAAGCCTACGATCCGACTCATATCCACCCCTATGCTGTTCGCAAGGAGCATGTCCGCATTCCTCTGGTAACGGGCAATGCAGAGCTGGACTTCATGAATGAGCTCTACACAACAGCCTTGCGCTCAGGTCTTTCGCCTTACAGTCTGCAGGTGGAAGATGGTCAGTTTGTCATTCCTCATGGCGACCACAATCACTATATTAAGATCCAGTCCAAGGGCGCAGCAGAAGCCTTGAAAAATCGTCTGCCTCAGATTCAATCTAAGTATGAGCAGGGCGATTATGATGAGGCTGCTGTTTTGCAAAAGGTAGAAAGCCTAAAAGCGGACAGTCAGCGTCTCTATGCCGATGATCCTCTTATGCAGCGGCGGATTGAGATGGCTTTGGGGCAGTTTGTGGAAACCATGAAGAAGCTGCCTAGCAACTCAACAGCTGGTTATTTGAGCAGTCTGGATAACTTTGATAAGCAGTTTATCCATATGGATCAGACGGTCAAGCCAATCCAAGAGACCGAGCTAGACAAGACCTATCAAGGGCTTTTGGAGAGAATGAACCGACTTGACACAGATAGCTATGGGCTGAAGAAAGCTGACTTGCTGCAGCGTCTGCAAAATGCTTATGCTGGGCAGAATCAAGCTGAAATGGCAGAGCTAGGACAATTACTATCTGCTTTAGAAGATTATCATGATCGAACAGGCGTTACAGCGGTTGATTATATTCGTTATTTCTACCAAGCATTAGAGGATGGACGTTTGAGCCCTGAGCTGCGCAGAAAAGCGGCTGGGCTGACCTTGACACTCTATAAGTCCCAAGCCTTTATAGAAGCGACCAATCTCCAGCAGCTTTTCCCCGCTCTCTATCAGACTAAGAAAGAGATCGTAGCTGCCCTTGCTAGCGGTCAGCCTTCTCCGTCCTCTGAAAAGACAGAGTTGGATCAGGGAGAGCCCGATCAGCCAACCTATAAGGCTATGATTTATGACTTTTTGAAGGGTATTTATGATGATTTTGGCACCTCGGATGATAGTGAGAAGAGTGCTCAAGCACTTGTCTTCCTTGGAAAAGCTCAGGAACTTCTTGGAGAAATAAAGGACCAGAACAGCCGAGCAGACTATGCAGCTAGAATCTTAGAATTAGGTAAGGAATTAAAGAGCAGCAGCTCAGACAAGCAAGCTTTACTGGCAGCAAGTCAGAAGCTTTTGGATCAGATGAGCCGAACCATTGCCGGACAAAAGGAAGAGCCAGCTAATACGGAAAATCAGGAAGTTTATCAACAGCTTTATAATCTGCTCATGTCTATTCATCAGTATTTGGAAAAGAATCAAGGAAGTGAGCAGCAATACCAGCAGCTGGACCAGCTTTTTGATAAGCTTGGACAGAGAGCTACAGACAAGAAAGAGCTGCTTAAAGAAATCCTAGCCTTCCAGCAGTCACTCGTCCATCCTGAGGGGGAAAACGAGTCCGATTCTCAGCATAGGGAAGATGATGACTATCATTTTAATCTGCAGGATATGGTCGGAGCGGATGAGCAAGGCTATCGGGTAGCCCATTTGGATCACGAGCACTATATTTACAAGAAAGACTTGTCAGAAGCCGAGCGTCAAGCAGCAGATGCCTATGCGGTGCAAAAAGGCTTCTTGAAAGCACTGGCTGAACAGCCTGCTTCTGGTCAGGTAGCAAGCAGCGGTGCTCCAGAAACTGCGCAAACAGGCAATCTACCTTCTGAATCTGCCACTGGAGAAGCAGCTCAAAACCAATCTGACAAACCGGCAGAAGCTTCGACAGCTGCAAACCCAACTGGTCAATCAAGCTTAGCAGCGAGTTTTGGCATGACAGAGGAAGCATTCAACCAGAAATTGCAGGAGCTTTCTCAGCTCTACGGTGTCAGTCCAGAGACTTTCAGCTATAATCCAGCAAGCAGAAGCATCAGCTTTACAGGAGCTGACGGCCAGCTGAAAACTGTTAAGATTAGCTAAGCTTACATTTTGATGTAAAATAACAATAAAACGAATGATGAAGACCAAGCCAAGTCTAAGACCATCATTCGTTTTTGATTTTCACAAGCCTATACTTATTTGATTGATATTGTGTTAAAATAAACAGAGAACAGTAGCATGCTAAAGCAAGTTCAGAAGGATTTCTTGAGGATTTACATAAACAACGTGTGGAAGAAAATCAGAATAATCAATAAAACTGGTAATATGCTGAAAATCCATTAACTTAAAAGAAGGCGTTATATGGCCATAGGAGGATAAGTGGTGAAAAGAGATAATATATTTATAGAAGAAAAAATCAATGAATTAATTAAAATTAACAAATCATCAATTGATGAGTTGGTTGAAGAATTGGAAAAATTAAAGCAAGGTGTAAATCCCTATAAGCGCCCGATAGAAAAAGTTATCAGATCAGTACAGCTTGATAATTCTGTTTGCCAAAAAGAGAATATGATAGCCACCTACACTGCAGGCTAGTCTATTGAGAAATTCAAAGAAGAGTACCTTAAATTTGTCGATAGTCTTCTTCCTGTTTGGTTTAGTAATTCAGGATATGATGAAATGATATGGGCCCTTTCCATTGGAATTCTTTTAGAGATTGATGAAGAGACTTTTGATAAGTTGGTGGATTTGGTCAAAAAAGATGATCCAGAAGATTATTTGATTGATTACTTGATTCAATCACGTCATCCAGATTGGAAGATTCGGATAAACTATAATTTCCCAAGACCCTATGGCTTTACTCGAAAGATCATCGAGGAAGAAAATTCTGAAAATGCTGTAGCTCTTCTGAAAGAATATCTGGAGAAAAAATGGTATCAGGGAAGCAGAGATGAAGGCTGGTATGATTTGCATAAGCGGAATATTGATAATTATTATGGCTATTGGTCCTTTGAATCAGGCGCTATTTGCAAAATCAAGGGCTTGGATTACAAGGGCTTGGAAGGTGTTCCGTATTTCCCTTATGATTTGGTTGCTGAAGGAGCGAAAGACTAGTGTGTGCTAAGAGATATTTAAGTGATAGAATTAGTGGCTTACAGAAGTAATGGCTGTACCCTTTATAAAAACGAACAAACAAAATTAAAAACAACAGAAGAACGAGAAAGGTCATAAAAATGAAAACGATTTATTTAAGTAAAAAAGATATGTTGGAAATCTGTCAAGATGGTGATAAGTATTTCTTGCGTTATCCAACTTTTAATATTACAATGCTAGAAGTAGTTCAAGAAATCCCCAAAGAAGCTGCAGATAGTTACATGTCGGGAGAACATACTGGCAAAGAGTTGATGAATTATGCGCAGTATGGTTTTTGGAAATCTAAAAAGCAATTTACACAAGAAGAGTCGGACAAAATTTTTATACGAAATAATCCCGATTTAATTTTTAATGATTTATCTGATAATAAAAAAATATTTTCTCCTGAAGAATTTAGACAACTCGCCACTCAAGCCATCTCTTCAGAACTCAAGCCAACTGAACTTGACGCTATTTGTACAGTTGATAATCATTTGGAGCTTCTTCTAGTGGATCCAATTGACTGGCAGGAAGAAATAGAGGCAGTCCATCTGGAAATTCTGCAAGAAAAACTCAATAACTATATCTACTTCCTCGAAAGCAAGCAGTATGTGGCACGATACGGCGATAGCTTTGATAAAAAAGTCATTCATATCACATTCCAGTATTCCCCATCTGACAACGGTTTGGCCTTTCTCGCAGCTGTTCAGAAAGTGTTACAACCTACAGATATGAGCGTGAAGGTAGAATTGCCAGAGTGAGAAAAAACCACAGAAATTCCTCATGAACTTCTGTGGTTTCGTTTTTATTCTTGATAGGAAACAATGCCGATGATTGTATCGACAGCGCGTTCCATGGTTTCTAGGCTGACATACTCAAAGCGTCCGTGCATGTTCTCGCCGCCGGCAAAGAGGTTGGGAGTCGGGATGCCCATAAAGGAAATTTTAGAGCCGTCAGTTCCGCCACGGATAGGCTCGATGATAGGCTGGATGTCCAGACTTTCCATGACTGCCTTGGCGATATGGATAGGTGTCATGTCCTTTTCAATGACCTGCTTCATGTTGTAATACTGGTCTTTGAGGGTTAGGATAACTCGCTCGCTGCCCAGCTCTTGGTTCATCTTTTCAGCAATAGCCTGCATAGAAGCTTTGCGATTTTCAAAAGCCTCTGTCTCAAAGTCGCGGACAATGTAGCTTGCTTGAGCTTCTTCGACAGTACCGGTCAGGTTCATCAGGTGGTAGAAGCCTTGGTAACCCTCAGTCTTCTCTGGTCGGTCGGCTTCTGGAAGCTGGTTGTGGAAGTCAATAGCCAGCTGGAGAGCATTGACCATCTGGTCTTTGGCAGTTCCTGGATGGACATTGCGGCCTTGGAAGGTCAGCTCTGCTCCAGCAGCGCTAAAGGTTTCGTACTGGAGTTCACCTAGAGGTCCGCCATCCACTGTGTAGGCAAAGTCCACATCGAAGTTTTCAGCGTCAAACTTATCAGCTCCGATACCGATTTCTTCATCTGGTCCAAAGCCAACTCGGATTTCTCCGTGCTTTATTTCTGGATGGGTAGACAGGTATTCGATAGCAGTCATGATTTCAGCAATACCTGACTTGTCGTCTGCTCCCAAAAGAGTGGTTCCGTCAGTCGTAATCAGGGTTTGGCCCTTGTATTTATGGAGACTGGCAAAGTCCGCAGGATCTAAGTTAAAGCCAGATTGTCCCAGCGGAATCACACCGCCGTCATAATTCTCAACGACCTGCGGCTGGATGTTTTCCGCGTTGAAGTCTGCCGTATCCATGTGGGAAATAAAACCAATCTTGCGGGTAAAGCTAGGGTCGTTGGCTGGCAGAGTTCCAATCGCAAAGCCGTTGGGCAGGTAGTAGACATTTTCCAAGCCAACCCGCTTCATCTCAGGAATGAGGACATTGTTGGCAAAGTCCACCTGACTCTGGGTGCTGGGTGTAGTAGTAGATGTCTCGTCTGAGCGCGTGTTGACCTTGACATAGGTCAGGAAACGATCTAAAAGATTAGGATATTTCATGAGTGCTCCTTTTTCATTTCATTTAAGTCTATTTTAGCATATTCAGGAGAGAGTGAGAAATGTTTTTCGTTTCTTGAGGACAAAGGTAAAATCTAGCAATTAGTTTTATATCTTGTCAAAATCTGGTAAACTATATCTATGCAATTGGAAAAAACAATCAGCAAAGCTGTGATTTTGGGGGCTTCGGGAGGTATAGGTCGTCAGTTGACTAGGGAACTGGCTACAAGGACAGACCAGCTGGTCTTGGTCGGCAGAGATGAAGCTAAGCTCACTCAGCTGCAAGAGGAGCTATCTGGAGTCAAGGCCAAGCTTTCCTACAGAGTATTGGATTTGCTGGATACGGCTGCGGTAGACGATTTTGCTCAGCAGCTAGAGGCAGATTTACTGATTAATTGCTGCGGTCTGGCTAATTTTGGTCCAGCTCTATCTCTTTCAGAAGCTGCTGAAAATGCCCTATGGCAGGTTAATTACCAAGCACCGATTCGGCTGATCAAGCAAGTCGCAGAGCGCAATTGCAAGATAAGACTTGTCCAGCTTTCATCACTAGCGGCACTTTGTCCCCATCCTTATCTGGCAGCTTACAGCGCCAGTAAGGCCGCTTTGCAGACCTACTGTCTAGCCTTGCAAGAAGAGATGCGCCTCAAAGGCTCTGAAATGAGAGTTTGTCTTTATATACTGGGACCGGTTCGGACTGCCATCTTTCCTCCAGAGTTACAGAATGCTTTAGGTGGAAGTCAGTTGCAAATGAGCCCGAAGATAGCAGCACGACGCATCATCGGACTGCTCCAGCAAGGCCGTTCCTATGCTATAGTGGGCAAGAGATATCGACTACTGGCTTGGCTCATGAAGCTACTTCCGCAAAGATGGATTATCCGTTTGATTGGCGCATATCTACGAAAGGGGCTTTGAACATGAAACTTATTTTTTTCCTGCTGACATCTGCTTACCTGCTTCTCTTTATCTTGCGTTGGCTCTTGTCTTTGGCTTATTTGAAAAAAGGGCAGAGCTCTTCATCAGACTTTCAAGAGGAGCTTTATACGGTGGTTCAGCCCATCCTATCTGGTGATCCTCGTTTGGAAAATGATTTATTAGCCAATCTCCAACAGACTGAAGCAGTTGAGTTTTACTGGCTGATTGATCAGTCTGACCCAGAGGCGCAGCGAGTGGCTGACAAGATTTGTCAAAATCCTTCTTATGCCCAGCGCATTCGCATTTTTCTCATGGAGGATGTCCCCCAGGGGATTAATCCTAAGAGTTATAAGATTGAGCAGATTATAGATGAGCTGACTCGACCATATCTGATTGTTCTCGATGACGATAGTGTCATTGATTTTTCAAAAATGGGAGAATTGACAGATTATCTGGGTGAGAATGTTATTTTGACCGGTATTCCCTATAATCAAGAGCGAAGTAATTTCTGGTCCAAGCTAGTGGCAGCTTTTGTCAATGGAAATTCTTTCATTACCTATTTTACCATGGCTGAAGTCAAAGCCAACCACTCGATTAATGGAATGTTCTACATCCTGCCACTTGAACTGGCTAGGGAGCAGAAGCTCTTCAGTGCTATAAAAGACTACCTATGTGATGATTTGGCTGTAGCGGATTTTCTGCGCAGCAAGGGAGTGGAGATTATCCAGACGCGGGTGACCTGTAATGTTCGGACTACTATCAAAGATGCCAAGCAATATCTGTTGCAGATGAAGCGTTGGCTGCTTTTTAGCTCTATCTATCTGAAGGAGCACTTGGACTGGAAGGTTATTTTTTTAATTGCTCTGCCTAGTTTCCTGCCCCTTCCTGCCTTGCTCATTAGTTTCTTTCTTGGCTGGCCTTTTGTGCTGCTGGCTTTGATTTTGCTCTTGGTCAAGGCGGTTTGGATGCTGGCTTATCGTCGTCACATTCTATCCGGTCGGCCGCATCCTGATGAGGTGTTCTACGAAGTCCTGAATGATTTACTCTTGCCTTGGCTTTTCCTCTATGTCTTGCTTAGTCCGCGGGTGATTAACTGGCGAGGAAGGAAGATTCGAGTGACGGATGGGAAAATCCGCTATGAGTAAGATGAAGCAGTACTTGGATAAGTTGGATGCTCTGTCGCTAGACCAAACCATGTTGAAATCTAGCAAGGTCTTGCTTTTTCTCAGTGGCAGCAGTCATTTGGAGAGTACTAGTCTGACTGAAGGACAGCTTGAGTTTCTTGACCAGATTTGTCCACCAGATTTTTCAGTAGTGCCCAGTAATTTTCCATTTAATCAGGGATTTGAGCACGGGAGACAAATCCAAGTTTCCTTGTTGACAGCTTCCATTTCCAATATCCGTTACTATTGGCATACTCTCTACAATTCTCGCTTTAAGGAGGCTTTGCAGCAGCATTTATCTCCTTTACTGGATGCTGAGGAGGCTGTCATTATCTGTAAAAGCTCGGGACTCAATATGCTGACCCAGTGGCTGGAGGGCTTGGGTGAGGAAAATCTGCCGATCAGACTGAGAGTGATTGCGCTGGGGCCTGTTTCACGCAGACTCCTAAATCGCAAGGATATTGACATACTGGTCATTAAGGGAAAGAAGGATGTTTACAGCAGATTTCTAGATGGCCATCCAGCTGATGTGATAGTGGATAGCAACCATTTTGATTATGAATACAGGGAAGATGTGAAAGGATTAGTTTATGAATGGATTAGAAAAAGTGATAAAGATTGATGTGATTAGTGTGCCATTTAGTGGCCACCTACTGCCTACTTTGACCTTAGTCAAGCCTCTGCTGACGGATCCGCGTTTTCGGATTCGGGTCATCACTGGCTGCCAAAAGAAAGAGTTAGTAGAGGAAATCGATTTTGACTGTCTAGCCCTCTTTCCAGAAAGACCGACAGTGATGGAAGACATCGCCAATACTCCGCAGCAAAGCAATCTTCTGATTGCCTATCAGCAGTTTCGGGCCAATTCCAGACTCATTCCCGAAGTTATAGATGAATTAAATCGAATTTGGAAAGAGGGTGGTAAACCAGATTTGGTCATAGCGGATTTTGTTGCTTCACCAGCAGGCTTGATTTCTGATCGCTTTGGTATCCCATGGATAACCACGATTCCGAGTCCGGTTGCTATTGAGTGCCGGACGACAACTCCGACCTATTTAGGGGGCTGGAAACCTCATCAGGGTGTCTTGTACAAATTCAGAGATGCCTTAGGCAGGCAAGCTATTCGTTGTGGAAAGAAAATGGCCTTTGCTTTAGTCCGGAAGAGTTTGGGAGACTATCAAAATTTTAAACTCTATCGGGAAGACGGCACAGAAGCCATTTATTCGCCGTACTCTATCTTAGCTTTGGGCATGAAAGAGCTAGAGTTTCGAGACGATTTTCCTAAGCAGCTTCGCTGGGTTGGCTACAAATGCCTGTCCTTTGATCGTCTGCCTGCAGCTCATGAGTCTTATTTTGAGACCGATAAGAAGCGGGTTTTAGTGACTTGCGGAACGCATTTAAAATGGGAGAAGGAGCGCATGGTGGAGCGGGCGAAAAAGCTGAGTCAGCTCTACCCAGATTACCTCTTTTACGTCACCTTGGGAGAAGCTAGTGGCTTGGAGAATCCTCCGCAAAGACTGGCGGAAAACCTGCTGCTCTTTGACTATCTGCCTTATACAGATATTCTGGATAAGATAGATTTTGCCATTCACCATGCGGGGACGGGTATCATGATGGCCTGTATTGAGCACGAGATTCCCAGTCTCATTTTGCCACAGGATTATGACCAGTTTGACAATGCCGTTCGTGCTGAGCTGGCTCAGGTGGGGCTGGTTGCTCGCAGAAAGACTGATGCAGAAGTGTTGCGGCTTTTTAAGGAATTGACAGATCGCGCAGACTGGTCTCAGTTGAAAACTCTTGCCCAGCAAAGTAAAGAATATCAGCCTACAGAGATTCTCTATCAAGAGCTAGGGCGGCTGCTTAAGGTTGATTTATAACTGGAGAATTCGACAAACTGTTTAAGTATGTCTCCAACATTAAAATATCTGAATTATTAAATTTCCCTATTCTTTTCAAGGAATAGGTTTTTTGGTCTATTCAAGTCTTTTTTAAGATGTTAAAATGAAAGTGATTACAAGAAAGTCGTTGGAAAGTCAACTTGGCTTTCTCTGAGTGACTGAAGAGGAAAGATGATGAAGAAAGCAATTCTAATGATGACTTTTGGCTCGCCAGAGGAGATTAGCTTTGAGGGAGTGGCTGAATTTTTTACCAATATTCGCCGAGGCGTCAGACCGCAAGACCATGAGATTCAGACCCTTTATGATAACTATGTCCTCATCGGTGGAACGCCTCTGCAGCGTATCAGTCTAGAAGAGGTGGAAAAGGTTCGTCAGCGTTTGGCTGGCGAGTATGCGGTTTATTTTGCTAATAAATTTTCACGTCCTTTTATACCAGATGTGATTGAGCAGATGGAAGAGGATGGTATTGAGGAATGTATCTGTTTAATCCTAGAGCCTCATTTTTCTTACTATTCTGTCATGGGTTATGAGAAGTTTATCCAGAGTGACTCCATCCGCTTTAATATCATTAAGGAATGGTATCAGGAAGAAGCTATTCTTGGTTATTGGGCAGAGGAACTGAGAAAGATTCTTACAGAAGAGGTTGGAGAAGAGACCTTCAAGATTTTCTTTTCAGCCCACAGTGTGCCTATTCTGGCCTTGGATTTCGGAGATCCTTACATTGATCAGATTTATGACAATGCCCGCTTGATTGTTGAAAGGATAGGTCTGACAGAAGAGGATTATCTCAATGTTTGGCAAAGCGAGAGTGACATCGGACTCCCTTGGATCAAACCTGACGTGCTGGACTACATACGCCAGCAAGAAACACATCCGCACCATTATATTTTTGTGCCGATTAGCTTTATCAGTGAGCATATAGAGGTCCTTTTTGACAATGACGTGGAGTGCAAGGAACTTTGCGAAGATTTGGGTGTTGCCTATCATAGACCGCCTATGCCCAATGCAGACGACCGTTTAATTGAGGCCCTGATTCAAACTATCCGCCGCCATGAGAATGAACCCTTCAAAGAATGTTTTCCAGAAGCTGAAACCTTCGATGAATTGCAGCCGTCGGAGGAGAGCATCCAGATTCTTGCAGAGGACGAAGAGCTGAAAATGCCAGATTTCGTCAAGAAGCTGATTGAGAAAAAGGGGCGCGAGAATGTTAAGATGCCGTATTTTGTCAAGAAAATGCTGGAGAAAGCTGGAAAACTGCCCAAGAGTTGATTGTTCATATTCGTTGATGACTTTATAAGATCATTCTAGAAGGAGAAAATGTGAGACTTTGGCACCAAGATTTGATTGAAAGACTTCCGCGCCAGCAGCTTTTAGGCCAGCATCGAGAATGCGCAGCCTTACGAGGACGAGGGTGGGGCAAGCCGCATGCGACGGTCAACTACGTTTTTGAGCACAGCCCTTATTGCCTGTATGCTTATCATCTCTTGATTATGGAGGAGATGCAAAAGCGGGGCTATCAGCCAGACAGCCTTTGGCTGGATAAGGACTATCGCGGCAAGACCTGCCCTCCTTACCAGGAGTTGCTAGCTGAGGAGCTTGAACATCCCATTTATCCAGAGCATGATGCAGCCTATCTGAAAGAATGCTTGGAAAATCTCAAGGAGAAAGGAATAGAAATCTTCTGATTCCCAAGTACCAAGACTATAGCACAAAAAAGGAAGCTACAGCACTCTTCCTTTTTTGTTTCAAGTCCATGTTTTCAAAACTGCCGAATGTCTTGGTAAGTGACTGTTTCATTCTCGAAAAATGGGAAGCAATTCAAGGGCTGCTAAACTCTAAACTATGTTTGCTCCCTAAACATAGTTAGTCTAGATATTATGACTAGCTTTTTTGTATGTTATTTTGGAAAAAATACTAGTGATTTTAGGAACTCGAAATTTTTTTAAGTTTTCCGAGTTGTAATCATTGACATTACAATCTGATGTGTTATAATTTTAGATGTAATAAATAACATTACAACAAAATTTTGTAAATTAAAAGGAGGAATATATTATGGCAAACATTACAATTTTTGGACAAGGAAATATGGGACAAGCAATCGCAAGTGTATTCACTTCAGGTGGACATGAAGTTGATTTTGTAGGGAAAGAAGGTCTTACAAAACGTGCGGGTGATATTGTTGTATTGGCTGTTCCATACGCTGCAATTGCAAGCATTCTTGAAGCTAATAAAGCAGCGCTCGCTGGAAAAATCTTAGTAGATATTTCTAACCCTGTAAACTTTGAGAATATGGATGAATTGCTTACACCAGCTGGGAGTTCGGCAGCAGAAGAAATTGCTAAGTTAATTCCTGAAGCTCGTGTGGTCAAAGCTTTTAACACAAATTTTGCGGCGACAATAGCTGCGAAACAAGTCGCTGGTAAAGAAAAAACAACTGTTCAATTGGCATCGGCTGACCAAGAAGCTAAGAAGATTCTTGCTAGATATATCCAAGATGGTGGTTTAGATACGATTGATGCGGGCGAGCTCAAACGTGCCCGTGAATTAGAGGCAATGGGTTTCTTGCAAATAACACTTGCCGTACGTGAGAAAATCAACTGGACGGCTGGTTTTGCTGTTATTAAATAAAGAAAAAAATTAGCCTCAAAGCAGGCTAATTCTTAGACTGAAAACAAAATCCTCAGAAGTTTTACTTCTGGGGATTTATACTTTTATGAGTTCAAAATAAACTTCTCAATAGCTGTAGCGACCCCATTTTCCTCGCAGCTGTCTGTTACGGCATCGGCTAGGCTTTTGACATGGTCTGAAGCATTGCCCATGGCAACACCGAGGCCAGCATATTCCAGCATTTCGATGTCGTTGTTAGCATCTCCAATTGCCATGATTTCCTGAGGATTGACTTCCAATTGTTTAGCCAATCGCTCTAGGGCAAAGGCTTTGGTCACACCAGATGGCATGGCCTCGTAAATGACTGGCTGAGAGCGAACGCCGCTGAAACGTTGGCAGATTTCTTGGCCAAAGTCGGCTTCAAAAGCATCTACCTGCTCTTGGCTGCCTAAAAACATAGCTTGAAACATTCTGTGTTGAGCGCTGCAAGCCTCTTCCAGGCTAATCTCGGTTGGAGTGGTGAAGACTAAGCTAGCATCATTCACGACATAGGAACTGGCTTTTTCTCCGACGACGAAATAATGCTCCTCATCAAAGAGAGTCAGCTGGACAGGGCTATTTTCAGACAGGCTGTAGAGATAGCGAATATCCTGACCGCTTAGCTCTTGCCAGTCCACCAGACTCCAGTCGCTGGTCTGATGTGTAGCGCAGCCATTGTCCACGATAACATATTCGTTTTCTTGTGCAAGGCCCAGCTTGTCATAATAAGGCTTGACGCCAACCAAGGGACGGCCTGTGCAGAGAACCAATTTGACTCCTTTTTCAATAGCTCGGTGCAGAGCTTCGATGTGAGCCTGGGGAATTTCTTTTTTGCTGTTGAGCAAGGTGCCATCCATATCAAGTGCAAGAATTTTAATCATAAAGTGTCTCCAAAATTATTCTGTGATAAGTATAGCATAATTTACAGAGAAAGTCCGAGTCTATAGGAAAAATCACTGGTCTTGTGTTATAATAAATAGAATACCCTAAAAGGATGAGAAAAATGAATTTAGAAGATTTGAAAAAACGTCAGGAGAAGATTCGCAATTTCTCCATCATTGCCCACATCGATCACGGGAAATCAACCTTAGCCGACCGGATTTTAGAGGCGACGGAGACGGTTTCCAGCCGGGAAATGCAGGCCCAACTCTTGGACAGCATGGACTTGGAGCGGGAGCGCGGTATCACCATTAAGCTCAACGCTATCGAGCTCAATTATACTGCCAAGGACGGTGAAACCTATATCTTCCACTTGATTGACACGCCGGGACACGTGGACTTTACCTATGAAGTATCGCGGTCATTAGCGGCCTGCGAAGGGGCTATCTTGGTCGTGGATGCGGCTCAGGGGATTGAAGCTCAGACCTTGGCTAATGTCTATCTAGCGTTGGATAATGACTTGGAAATCTTGCCAGTTATCAATAAGATTGACCTGCCAGCTGCGGATCCAGAGCGGGTGCGGGCAGAGATAGAAGACGTGATTGGGTTGGATGCAAGCGAAGCCGTGTTGGCTTCTGCCAAGGCTGGCATCGGAATTGAGGAAATTTTAGAGCAGATTGTGGAGAAAGTTCCAGCACCTACTGGAAATGTAGAAGCACCGCTCAAGGCCTTGATTTTTGACTCAGTCTATGATGCCTATCGTGGGGTAATCCTGCAAGTGCGGGTTATGGACGGCGTGGTCAAGCCGGGGGATACCATTCAGCTCATGAGCAATGGCAAGACCTTTGATGTAACAGAGGTTGGCATCTTTACTCCCAAGGCCATTGGACGCGATTTCCTAGCAACAGGGGATGTTGGTTATATCGCAGCCTCTATCAAGACGGTACAGGATACTCGGGTCGGGGATACAGTGACCTTGGCGGACAATCCAGCTGCAGATCCACTAGCTGGCTACAAGCAGATGAATCCTATGGTCTTCGCTGGTCTCTATCCGATTGAGTCCAATAAATACAATGACCTGCGCGAGGCTCTTGAAAAGCTCCAGCTAAACGATGCCAGTCTGCAGTTTGAGCCAGAAACATCTCAGGCATTGGGATTTGGATTCCGCTGTGGTTTCTTAGGCTTGCTGCACATGGACGTTATTCAGGAGCGTTTGGAGCGTGAGTTTAATATTGATTTGATTATGACGGCGCCATCCGTTATCTATAAGGTCAATATGACGGATGGTGCTTCAATTGATGTGTCCAATCCGAGTGAGTTTCCGGATCCGACCAAGATAGACTCTATTGAGGAGCCTTATGTCAAGGCGCAGATTATGGTGCCCCAGGAATTTGTCGGAGCAGTGATGGAGTTGGCTCAGCGCAAGCGTGGTGACTTTGTGACCATGGACTATATCGATGATAATCGGGTCAATGTCATCTATCAAATTCCGCTTGCTGAAATCGTCTTTGACTTCTTTGACAAGCTCAAGTCCTCTACTCGTGGCTATGCTAGCTTTGACTATGAAATCTCCGAGTATCGCTCGTCCAAGCTGGTGAAGATGGATATTCTCCTCAATGGCGACAAGGTTGATGCTCTCAGCTTTATCGTTCACAAGGAATTTGCCTATGAGCGTGGTAAGCTGATTGTAGACAAGCTCAAGAAAATCATTCCTCGTCAGCAGTTTGAAGTACCCATTCAGGCAGCCATCGGACAGAAAATCGTGGCTCGTACAGACATCAAGGCCTTGCGTAAAAATGTCTTGGCCAAGTGTTATGGTGGTGACGTTTCTCGGAAGCGGAAACTCCTTGAAAAACAAAAAGCCGGTAAAAAACGAATGAAAGCTATCGGCTCTGTTGAGGTCCCACAAGAAGCCTTCCTCAGTGTCCTGAGTATGGATGAGGAGTAACGTCGTATATCTCTAGGTAATATATCTCAAAAGGAGAAAATCATGAAACGAACGTATCTGCTTGGAGCAGTTCTGGTACTAACTTCACTTACTCTTACATCGTGTGCCAATTCTGGACAAAAGCCTGGTCAATCTAGTTCTTCAACCAGTTCCAGTGCACAAGTGAAAAAGAATTCTTCAAATTCTTCTAAAAAAAGCAAGAATAAAACCAATCAAGAAACAAAACGTGTTGGTTCTCCAGAGTTTGGTTATATCGATATCCCAAGTAAATGGATTAAATTTTTTGATGCAGAGGTTGAGGGACTTATCCAATATACCGACGGTTCTGCTTATAATATCGTTACCATGAATGCTGTTTCTAAGGCAGAAGCTGAAGTAGCAGATGGTGAGACTTTCAATGCAGAAACAATTGCTCAACATGTAGCCTATAATTGGAGTCAAAAAGATAATATTGAGAAGATGTGGGGCTCTAAAAGTACTGTCTCAGGAATAGAAGCCTTTCAAATAAACATCATTCTGAAATCGGGACAACTTGCTAATACATTGGTTTTCCAAAAAGATGACAAAGTTTATATACTATCTTTTGAAGGCGACGAAGAAACTCTTGATGATTTCACTACAAACATGAAAGATACTTGGAGCCTTGATAGCAAGGGAGCAGTCAGCGAATAATAGTTTAAAAAAACAAGAGGACTATTTATTAAGTCTCTTGTTTTTTCAGTGTAGAAGCTAATTATGCTTCACAAAAAGATAGTAACAAATCAAAAAACGTTCGACTAATATCAAATCTAAGTAAGAAGGCTTACAAAAATTTGTAGGTCTTTTCTTGAAATCCGAACGTTAGGAAATCTTTTTTAGATTTTACTTGACATTTTCTGAAATAGGAATATGATAAAATGTGAACACTGCATAAGACAAATCTTGTGCGTGTTCGAAAATAATAGAGCGTTGCATCCGTAAGTCAATTTGACACGGCTCTTAAAAAACAAAAGGAGAAAGAATGAATACTTATATCCAAAAGAAAATCGCAAACATGAAGCTGACGCTTTCTGAAATGTCTGGTGGCTACAAACGAATGGTGACTAGTATGAAGAAGCTCGGCTTTTCTGGTACCTTGAAGCTTATCTGGGACGATTTGTTTGCTCATCGCAGTCTAGGTCAGTGGGCTTATCTCTTGATTCTAGGGAGTTTTCCGCTCTGGCTGGAGCTGATATATGAACATCGCATCGTGGATTGGACGGGGATGATTTGCAGTCTAACCGGGATTATCTGTGTGATCTTCGTTTCTGAAGGACGGGCTAGCAATTACCTCTTTGGTTTGATCAATTCTGTGATTTACTTGATTTTGGCTTTGCAGAAAGGCTTCTATGGCGAGGTCCTGACGACTCTTTACTTTACAATCATGCAGCCAATTGGACTCTTGGTGTGGATTTACCAAGGTCAGTTCAAAAAAGAAAAGCAAGAGTTTGTTGCTCGTAAGCTAGATGCTAAAGGATGGACAAAGTATCTATCGCTCAGTGTGCTTTGGTGGTTGGTCTTTGGCTTGATTTATCAGTCTGTTGGTGCCAATCGTCCTTATCGCGATTCAATCACGGATGCGACAAATGGAGTAGGGCAAATCTTGATGACGGCCGTTTATCGTGAACAGTGGATTTTCTGGGCAGCGACCAATATTTTTTCTATCTACCTCTGGTGGGGTGAAAGTCTTCAAATTCAAGGGAAATATTTGATCTATTTAATCAACAGTTTGGTCGGATGGTACCAGTGGAATAAGGCTGCTAAAAAAGCATAGTCCTATAAACGAAACATTAATCGGACGTGACAATGTATCTCTTTCCTTTCGTGCTAAAAATATGGTAAACTAGTATTAGTAAAATTTATTAGATTTAGAAAGGAATGACCATGAAAAAGAAGTACTTTCTGCTCTCCCTGACTATCTTAGCCGGTTTCTCCCTGTCCTCTTGTAGCCTTATTAAGAGCTATAGCAGTCGGAAACCATCTGATTCTTCCAGTCGGGTTTCCCTGAGAGATGACAGCGATACAAGTAGTAGCAGTCGTAGAGAAAAAGATTCGTCAAAGACTACTGGTACGATGCGTGTCGGGTCTGATGATTACGGCTATATCAGTATTCCTGATAATTGGATTAAGTTTACAGATGTAGATGGTGGCGACAGCGTCCAGTATACGGATGGAAGTGGCTATAATATTGTCACGATGAATGCTTATACAAAAGAAAAAGCCAATATTGGAGAAGGTGAAGAATTCAACGCTGAAACTATTGCTCAACGGATTGCCTACCACTGGAAGGATAATAAGGAAGTCGATGATTTTTGGGGTGCAAAGAGTACCGTAGCTGGAAATGAAGCCTTTCAGATTAATGTTATTTTAAAATCCACTCAAAATCTAACGGTTTGGGTCTTCAAACAAGGCGATAAGGTCTATATGATGTCCTTTGAAGGCGATGAAGATACTCTGTATGAGTTTATCCCCTATATCGAAGAAACTTGGAGCGCTAGCAAAGACGGCGGGACAAGCATTTGATGATAACTCTCTAAGTTTATAAAAAGTAAATCTGGGACTGGTTCTCAGATTTTTTTGTTAGATGGGATATGTCATATTTTTGCGATTTGACAACATTTAAGAGCGCTCATTTTATGATATAATAAAAACAATTTAAATACAGAAAGAAAAATATATGACTCAAGAAATCGACCTTGAAAAGTACCATCAATTAGCCCTGCAGAAGCAGAAAGAGCACCGAAAATTTTTAGCCAGTCTCAAGAAAAAGCCACCCAAAAACCTTGATAAACTAGCTCAGCAAATCCATGATGAGGTCTTTGAGGAGATTGACTGTACAGCCTGCGCCAATTGCTGTAAGACGCTGGGACCAGACTTTAAGGAAGCCGATATTGTCCGTATTGCTAAGTATTTCAAGATGAAGCTGCCGGCTTTTGAAGAGGAGTTTCTGCAAGTGGACGAAGACGGTGACAAGGTCTTCAAGGCGATGCCTTGTCCTTTTTTAGGTGGAGACAATCTCTGCTCAATCTACGATGTCCGTCCAAAGGCCTGCCGTGAGTTCCCTCACACAGACCGTAAGAAGATTCATCAGATTAATCATCTGACAATCAAAAATACCCTGACCTGTCCTGCGGCTTATCTCTTTGTGGAGAAGTTGCGGGATAGGTTGTAAAATCCCCCTCTAAATCTTGTACAAAAATTCTAGGGCGGAAGTATCTGAGATCTGTTAGACTATAGTTAGAATTGAACACGGCCTAAAAGTTGTGTGAAAAAGATGGAATTTTCTCGGAGCAGGAGCCCCTCCGTCAATTTTCCTATTTTCACTTTGCTTTTAACGGCCTTAGTATCTTTTATGAGGTGAAAAAGAATATGATGCATCAATTCAATCGAACCATGGATTATCTGGAAAGTAAGCTAGACGCAGAAGTGGATTTGCAGAAATTTCAGCAGCTATCAGGCTATTCTTATGCTCTCTTTAGCAGGCTCTTTTCCATCCTAGCAGATATGACTTTAGCAGAATATCTACGCAATCGCAGGCTGTCAGAAGCAGTGACAGACTTGCGGGAAAGCTCTGAGAAAGTCATTGATATAGCACTGAAATACGGCTATGACTCTGCGGATGCCTTCAGCGCAGCCTTCAAGAAATTCCATGGTGCGACCCCCTCAGAAGTTCGAAATGGAAAACCTTATCGGGTCTTTCCTAGACTTCAATTATCCTTAAAGATTACAGGAGGAAAGAACATGGATATCAAGATTCAAAAGAAACCTGCTTTTACCGTGGCAGGCGTCCTATTGGAAGCTATTGACAATAGCCAGTGCCCGTCTGCATGGGAGCAGCTCTATGCAAGTCACAGCTTTGAAAGCCTAGAAAGTCTGGGCAGTGGACAATCCTTTGGTGTCTGCTCGGATGTCAAAGAAGGCGAGATTATCAACTATATGGCTGCCTATGATGTGGCGGATAAAGCTAATGCAGAAGGACTAGGTCTGTCAATCAAAGAAATCGCAGAAGCTGAATATGCCATCGTACCAGTCAAGGGAGCTATACCAGCCAGCATCCACCATGCTTGGAAATATGTCTTGGAAGTCTTTTTCCCAGAAACTGGCTATCGCCACTCAGGAGCACCAGACTTTGAAGTTTACACCGAGGGAGACATGTCGTCTCCGTACTATCAAATGGAACTCTGGATACCAGTAGTGAAATAAAATGGTGATTGCAAGTCATTTTTTAGGTTTTGATTACAGAGGAGGATGATGCTATGCAGATGTATTTTGGGGACGTTTCTCTTTGTTATACATATTCACTTGCAATGGCGCTGCATTCGTATGGTTATGATGTTCGCCCTGAGTTTTTGGAAGCCATTATGGTGATGGGAAATGGTTCTAGTATTGTAAAGGAAGATGAAAAACACCCCTTAGTCTTCTTTGATAATGGGATGCCAGATAGTTCTATCAGCCATTCTTTAAACATTCTGGGTTTTACATATGATGAATACTATATAAAGGATTCAAATGCGGTGGATCTTCTCTCTATCAGAGAGATCTTAAGTAAGTTCTTGCTAAGCGGCCCTGTTGTTCTTGGCCCTTTGGACATGGGGTATCTGACTTATAACCCCAATCATATCCATTTGTATGGGGTGGACCATTTTGTTTCGGTTTATGATATAGATGATGAGTTTATCTATTTCCATGATCCAGCAGGTTTTGCTTGTATGAAAATGAGTTTCTCAGAATTTTTAAAAGCCTGGGAAGCTAAAAATATCGACTATAAAAGAGGTTCTTTCTCCATGTGGGGAAACTTTAAAAAAATCAAATCTCCAACTTCTAAAGAGATTTATAAGAAAACATCTATGCTGATGAAGCAACGATATGAGCGCGGCGAGGAGAATGTGATAACAAGATATGCTAAGTCGGTAGCGGACAATGGCTTGAATGAAGAACAAAAGCATCTTCATCAATACTTTAGTTTCAAATTAGCTTCTATCAGAAATCTATACATGAGCAACTTCTTAAAAGATCACGATACGGTCAGATCTGAACTAAAAGAAAATTTAGCAAAGTTGTTCGGCCAAGCTCATCTATTTTGTATCAAGGAAGATTATCAGAAACTATCAGAAGTCTTGTTTGATATTGCAGCGCTAGATAATAAGTTTAGAGATTTGTGTATTCACTATAAAGTAGAGTAGAAGAAGTGAGAAAAACGAAGATGCAGTTTGGTAATGTAGCAGGATCGAAAGAAGGGATAGCAGACTATCAGATGTATCTCTAGATACCAGTGGATAAATAGATTAGGAATCAGCCGTTTATTTTTGAGCGGCTGGTTTTTTGTGGCTTGTGGTATAATGGATTTAGGTTAGAATTTACTGAGGAGTTTTTTATGGAAAAGCAGACAATTATTTACTGTTATCGTATGACACATGATTATGGAATTAATCCGTGTGTATTTACAGAAAGCTATGAATCAACACCGGAATTATTAACTGAAGGTGGTTGCATGGTACAACTGCGTCGAAATTTGAAAAGGAACTGGGCTGATAGAATTAATTCTGGTGAAGTTAATGCATATGTTATGGCGATAGCAGGGCATTCGAATGATGGTAATAAGTGGCGTGATGACCAAGGAATGTTCATTTCTCCTAAATATAATCACTTGATTTTTGTGGCAAAAATTACAAAAATTGACTCTATTAGGAATTATTTGAAGTCAGATTGCTCAAATAATCGACGTGATGCCTATGCTTATAATTATTATATTGATCATGAATGGTGGAGTCAAAAAACTATTGATGAACCTATTATTATTTCTCATCGGTTTAAGTATTTTGGTAAATCTCCTCTGGAAGTACCGCGTTCAATATTAGATTTTTTCCCGATGGGAAATCGCGCACGTTTAAGCGGAAAACCATTTCCAAGATGGAATACTAAAAATGGTTTTTATAATTCAAATGAGCGTCCAAATGATGTTGAGGAATTATTAGCCTTTATTACAGAGACTATTGGTGATAAAAACGAAATAGTTGACTTGCCTTATCACCCGTTTTTTATTGGAGGAACACATAAATGAAAATCATTTTATCCAGAAAAGGATTTGATGGTACGGCAGGAGGAGTTCCTAGTCCAATAATGCCTGACGGAACGTTATTGTCCTTGCCGATACCAGCAAAAATGGACAAATTAAGATATTCTGACATACAATACGAAGGGGTTTCTTATTCAGAAATTCTAAGACAATTAAAGCATAAAGATAGTAAAATAGGAAATTGGAATTGTCATCTAGATCCAGATATTCGAGATGGAGTTAGAGTAGATAATATCAATGGATGGAAATCTATATTCGGGCAATGTGATGCTGCTCAGTCTTATCTAAAAAATCAACAAGTTGATTTATGCGATCTATTTTTATTTTTTGGATGGTTTAAGCAGACTGAGGGAAATCTACATGATGGTACTTTACGTTATATGAAAAAAGCACCGAATTTGCACATAATATTTGGTTATCTACAAGTTGGAGAGATAATTACTGACAATGTACAAATTAAAAACAATTACAGTTGGCATCCACATAGCTTTAATCATTTTATTAATAAAAAATACAACGCTTTATATCTCCCAACTGATTTTTTGAGTTTTGATAATAGAAAAAAAGGCTATGGAACTTTTAAATTTTCTGAGGAAAAAATTTTAACTTTATCGGGTAAAACTAGAGCTACGTGGAAAGAGATTTCTGCTTTGCTCCCAGATAATATTAGTCGCAATGTCAAAAATTCAGCCAAAAATGAAGGGATATATTATGCAGGGCAGTGGCAGGAATTGGTTTTGAAAGAAACTGCTATTTCAGAAAAATGGGCAAAGAGTCTGTTTTAAAAAAGTCATATCATACTGCTTAGAAAGGAAAAAATAATTTGTCATACAAATTTCTACTTTTCGACCTTGATCATACGTTGCTGGATTTTGATACGGCAGAAGATATTGCCTTGACTCAGTTTTTGGAGGAGCAGGGCGTAGCGGAGATTCAGGCCTACAAAGACTATTATATTCCCATGAACAAGGGGCTTTGGCAGGATCTGGAGCAGGGTAAAATCACCAAGCCGGAGCTTGTCAACACTCGCTTTTCTCGTCTTTTTGCCCATTTTGGCATTGAGAAGGATGGGGCCGAGTTGGCCCTTCTCTATCAGCAGTATATTGCTCAGCAAGGACAAACATATGCTGGTGCTAGCGAGCTTTTGGACAGTCTGACAGCAGCTGACTATGAGATTTACGGAGCGACCAATGGCATCACGGCTATTCAGACTGGCCGCATGGTCCATTCCGACATTTCTCCTTATTTTAATCACATTTTCATCTCAGAAAAGATGGGGACTCAGAAGCCCGAAGCTTTGTTTTATGAAAAAATAGCAGAGCAAATACCAGATTTTGACCTGTCTCAGACTTTGATGATTGGAGACTCTTTGACAGCTGATATTGCTGGCGCTAATAATGCTGGATTGGACTCTATCTGGTACAATCCCAAGCAGCTAGAAAATGAAAGTCTTTTTCAACCGACCTATACCGCCTATTCTTATGATGAGATTATCAGACTCTTGGTTCCATAAGGAGACTGCAAATGAAAAAAATCCTTGCCTTGATTTCTCTTAAATATATTTTTATCAAGTAAGCTAGTAAAAACGCATTGTGTTTTTAAACCAAAAAGACTAATCTAAAAAATTTTTAACTCTGTCAAGAAAAAAACTTGACAGCTGTTTTTAATCTGCTATAATAGAACATGTGCTTAATAGCTTTGCTATTTCACCAAAAGAAAAAAATAAAGAAAAGAGACCTTAATAATGGCAGTAAAAATCCGTTTGACTCGTATGGGTTCTAAGAAAAAACCTTTCTACCGTATCAATGTTGCAGACTCACGTTCACCTCGTGACGGACGTTTCATCGAAACAGTTGGTACTTACAACCCACTTGTAGCTGAAAACCAAGTGACTTTGAAGGAAGACCGTATCCTTGAGTGGTTGGGTAATGGTGCACAACCTTCTGATACTGTACGCAACATCCTTTCAAAAGAAGGCGTATTGAAGAAATTCCACGATTCAAAATACTCTAAATAATAGAAGCGTAGGTTGACATATGGACACGATTGAAAATCTAATTATTGCGATAGTGAAACCTTTGATTTCACAGCCAGATGCCTTAACTATCAAGATTGAGGATACACCTGAATTTTTAGAATATCACCTGGATCTTGATCAGAGTGATGTTGGACGTGTAATCGGTCGTAAAGGTCGTACTATATCCGCTATAAGGACGATTGTTTACTCTGTCCCAACCGAGTACAAAAAAGTTCGCATCGTCATTGATGAGAAATAAGAAGAACGGGACCAGTATGTCCCGTTTTTTTCTATTTCTCTTAGCGAACTGAGTGCACAGCACTCAAGTGAGCTTAGAGAAATTGATGCCCAGCAAAGCGTGAGTACAAGCCCCTTAATGAAATAAGCCGTTAGGCTCAGTTGAATTTAGGACCATTGATGCAGTTCGACCTTCGTGAGAACTAGACACTTCGTTTAAGAGAAGAACGAAATGCAGGGGCGAGTTTAGAGAAATTCGAAACCGGAGGACATATGAAGTCAGAAGATTATGCTTGGAACGCTCATGAGCGCAAGTCTTATGAGAATGATCAAGTGATTTTACCGAGCCCTTATAAGCTAAAAATTCTGGATGATAGTGAGAAGAGATTGGAATTGGAGCTTGTTTTGGAGGAACTTCCTCAGGAGCAACTGGCTCGATGGGCTATGAAAATGGCGTCAAGCTTTATAGCTCTGATTGATGCGGAAGATGAGTCTGAAAAGCAGAAGATTTTGACTCAGGTAAGAGAGGTTTTTCAGGCTCGACTTGATGGGAGGGCATCTGCCTATGAACTAAGGCAGGCTGGTTTCTTGGCTAACAAACTGTCGCAGCAAGCCCAATCACAAATCGGTAAATATGCTGCGCGTGTCTTTGCCCAAGCAGTCGCAACAGGCCACATGCGGGGCCATGCTATTGTCGCAGCGGATTATGCCATCAAAGTCAGAAACTTGCGGAGTCCGGATGATTTGCAGCGGGCTGGCAAGGAAAGAGAAGGGCAGATAGAGCTAGCCTCTGCTTTTATTAGATCAGGAAAGGAAACTTTATGAAGCATTTATTTTCACGCTTGTCACCAGCGCAAAAGATTATCTTGTCTTTTCTTCTGGTGATATTCTGTGGCTCCTTGCTACTCAGTCTGCCTTGGGTGCAGACGGCTAGTTCCCAAGCGGGCTATCTGGATCATCTTTTTACAGCTGTCTCGATGGTCTGTGTGACAGGGCTTTTTACTCGATCGGTTGTGGATACATACAATGTCTGGGGGCAGCTCCTTTGCATGTTACTGATTCAGATTGGTGGCTTGGGCATCCTGACCTTTATCGGATTTTTCACCATGGAAAGTCGGAAAAAGCTCAGCCTCAAGGATCGTCGTATTCTGCGGGATAGTTTTAGTTATGGTCACAATCGTACCTTAGGTCAATTTGTCCGTTCGATTTTTATCACGACTTTTACTATCGAAGGACTGGGTGCGCTCCTTCTCATGATTCGCTTCATTCCCAAGTTTGGTCTGAGAAAAGGGATTTTTAATTCTATCTTTTTAGCTGTTTCTGCATTTTGTAATGCGGGCTTTGATAATTTTGGTAATGATAGCCTACTAGGCTTGCAGACAGATGTTTTGGTCAATATCACCTTGGCTCTCCTCATCATTACTGGAGGACTGGGCTTTATGGTCTGGTTTGACTTGGCGACTAAATTGGGAGGAAAACAGAAGGGGCTGCACTTTCATACTAAGGTAGTCTTGCTGCTGACTGCTGGTCTCCTCGTTTTTGGGACGGTCACGAGTCTCTGGACGGAGTACAATAATCCTGGAACGATTGGCAATCTTTCCTTTGGCGATAAGCTACTGGTCAGCTTTTTTCAGACAGTCAGTATGAGGACAGCTGGCTTTGCTTCCATTGATTATACAGCTGCTCGTCCAGTAACCCTGTTTATCTATCTGCTCCAGATGTTTCTGGGAGGGGCTCCGGGTGGTACAGCGGGCGGTCTGAAAATTACGACCTTCCTAGTTCTTTTTCTTTTTGCTCGAAAGGAAATCCTGGGCTTGCCTCATACCAATATGGGACGGAGAACGCTGTCTCCTCAGCTAGTGCAGAAGGCTTTTGGTGTGACAGTGATTTTTCAGCTGACATTTCTGCTTGGTCTTTTGGCTCTTGGGCTAGTGACCGATAGCAGTCATCGTTTTATTTACCTGATATTTGAGACTGTGTCGGCATTGGCTACAGTTGGTGTCACGGCCAATATCACTACCAGCCTCAATACAGCTGGTATGATTGTGATTATGTTGCTAATGTTTATTGGACGGGTGGGGCCGCTGACTCTTATGGTCAGTCTCAACCATTATCAACCGAAGAAGGCTGCAACCTTGCATTACAGCAAGGCGGACATTATGATTGGATAGGAGAAAAGAAATGGCAAATCAAACAGTTGGAATCCTCGGCTTGGGGATTTTTGGACAGAGTATCATTGAGGCCTTGATTTCTCAAGATGTAGAAATCATTGCGATTGATAATCACGAAGAGACAATCAATCAGTATGAAGACATGATTGCCGTTGGTGTGATCGGGGACATTACTGATATGGAGCTTTTAGAGGCGGCAGACGTTGGGTCCTGTGATACGGTCATCGTAGCGACGGGAGAAAGTCTGGAATCCAGCGTCCTAGCGGTCATGCACTGCAAGGCATTGGGCGTTAAAAATGTCATTGCCAAGGTCAAAGATGAAGTAACTCAGCAGGTGCTGGAAAAGGTGGGAGCTGATCTGGTTATTCTGCCTGAAGTGGAGGCTGGTATTTCATTGGCTAAGACTATTCTCTTGAACCATTCGATTGAGGTCTTCCAGCTGGATGACGATGTAGTAGTGGCTGAGTTTGAACTGCCTGCTAGCTGGGTCGGGAAAACGGTCCGTGAAGTAGATGCTCGCAGGCTTTATCATCTTAATATTATCGGATACCGTCTGACAAAAAATCAGCCTTTGGAAAGCAAGTTTACTCCAGACTTTGTTTGGCCAGAAGGCGTCAGCATTATGGCTGTGACTGATAACCAGCATTTGGATAATTTACGTGAAATAGTGAGTAGCAGCTAGGATAATTCCTCTTCGGTGGGGGCCAACCGATTCTATCTAGGCATTCGGCACCTTTCTATTATATGAAGAAAAATATATGAAGAAAAAATGGATACATAGGAGCTCTTTCAGGGCTCTTTTTTGAAACCAGTTGCAAAATTTATTATACTATCACTAGAAAAGGAGTGATTTTATGAGCTTAACCAGCCAGATCATTACAGCAGATTTTCCAGATTTGGATAAGGTAGAAGCCTTGAATAATGAAGGTTTCCCAGAAGAGGAAAGGATACCGCTCAGTGAATTTTTACGATATGAGGAACAGGAGGATGCTAATTTTTTCGCCTTTTATCATGAAAAGGAATTTGTTGGTTTTGCCTTTGCCATCTCCAACGCGCAAGCCTTTTATGTTAGTTTCTTTGCTATTATGCCCCACTTGCGCAGCCATGGCTATGGCGGTGAAATCATCGAAAAGCTGGTCAATTTCTATCAGCGAACCATGCTTTTAGAAATCGAGCGCCTAGATGAGCCGTGTGATAATCTTGAACAGCGTCAGGCTCGCTGGGAATTTTATAAAAGCAAGGGTTTCCGCTCGTTGAATGCATTTCTGGAATATGAGGATCTTAGCTTTGAAATTCTTTATCGAGGGGATTCTTTTTACGAAGAATCTTTTTCGATACAAAGTCCCTGCCAGCCTTCCTCGCACTCATCCCAGTAGAAAAAGCGTTCCAGATTTTTAGGTCTGCCAAATAGTTTAGCTATGATTTTGGCTATTACAGGAATACCTGTATTTTCCAGGAGCTCAATATAGGGGCCTTGACTAAAGTATATTAAGGCATTGTTGGGTTTTTCCCTTCTGCCGTATTCGACGACAAAAACCTTTGCTTCCCATTCCTTGACCGATTCCTGCAAGTCTTTTACCTTGTAAATCAGATGCCCACTCCTCATCCCAGCTGTTCCTCCTTCTTATATTTTTCCTTTACCTTAGCATAGATTTTCAGGAAAAACAAGCCTTGAGATTAGCCTTCATTCACAGTGCAAGCAACTGCCTCTTCTAACACGAATCTTGGTTGAATATGAAAAAATTTTGGTATATAATTTTTGGTATTGGGGTGTCCTTATTCTGCTAGTAAAATAGCTAGCTCTTAGATAGTAGTGTGTGCACAGATAATATTTTTAAGAATTGATTGGAAACATTATGAAAGAAAAAATCATCAAAACGAAAGTAGGACAGCTATTTGTATCTTATCAACCTGCGGAAAAGATTGCTGTATTTTTAAGCGGTGCAGGGAGTCTGCCGACCTATGAAAATTTTTTGCCAGTCATTCGGAAGTTACCTAAAAATTGGGGCTATTTAACAATAGATTACCCTAATGCTGGCCAAAGCCCACTGGAAAATCAAGAAAGTTTTGTTTTGGACGATTTGGTCCAATCTATTATAGAGGTTTTATCGCATTTTAAAGTCATTCAGTATGCTATTTGCGCGCACAGTATTAGCGGCCTCGTAGCAGTTAAAATTGCTGAGTCAGAGCCGTTTTGTCAGGGACTAATCTTGATTGAACCGACCACTTATTCTGTTCTATATGGCGAATTAGCTCAGAATCCTTATCCCGAATTTTTATCCTTACAGGAGAAAGTTCAGATGCTCGGTGGAGGATATGAATATATGAAAAAAATAGGACAAGAGAGTTTTCCAGCTGCTGATTTTAAAATCTTATGGGCTAAGGCAGAAAAGAGTTCAGATAGATTAAAATCTGTACAAGAAGGATTTCAACATTACTGCAGTATCGCAGAAAGCGATTTTCAGAACTTAGATATCTCTTTTCAATTCCCAATTTTTATCCTGAGTCAGGCCTATCGAGAACAAGAATATAAAGATTCCGAATTTGCTTCACAAAAAACTCAGATTATTTTAGGAGGCAATAATCACTATTTACATTGGAGTCAGTCAGAAAAGATAGTTGAGTTTCTTTTGAAGTGTGATGGGCAAGATGTATACAAACTTTAATGGTATATTGAAAACGGGAGTGAAGATACATGCTAAATAGCTGAGATTAAAATCTCAGCTATTTTGAACATATTTATGAGAGTTTCATCCTAGTATTTCAGCAATAGCATCTCGAATCTCCTGAACGGTTGCGGATTTGCTATGGTCACTGGTATCAAACTCAATGTATTGTCCATCAGCGTCAACAGTTCCCCCGACAGGCCCTTCGGATCCATCGACTGATGTTCCAATGGCAGGGGGGATGCTTGTGTCTGCATAGTCTATATCAATAACGATGATGCGCGTATTGGCCTCTAAATCGTCTATCATTGGAAGAGACGATGTGGAGGTCATATTCTGATTAGCATAGTATTCTAGGAAAGCCTTGATGGTTAGGTTATCAATTTGAGCAATTTTTTCGTCAAGGGCTGAGATATTTCTAGTTTCTTTCGTTTCATTTTCCATTGCTTGGCCTTTTTTGACCTGTGTCAAAGCAGTCAGACTGGCAGCTGTTGTGGCTAGAAGAGCAGCAGAGAGCAGAAGTTTGCTTAATTTTTTTCCCATAGTATCACCAACTTCTTTCTGATTTTGTGTAAACACACTTGGGTATTTATAGTGTTGAGGCTCTATATGTATAATTATACGTTAAATAGCAACTTTAATCAAATAAATATAGGCAAGGGAATTCACTCTTATCTCCCTTGTACATTCCCCTATATCATGATAAAATACTAGGCAGAGTATAATATGTTGGAGTCGAGATGAATTATTTTAATGTTGGAAAAATCGTCAATACGCAAGGTCTGCAAGGTGAGATGCGGGTTTTGTCAGTGACAGATTTTGCAGAAGAGCGTTTTAAAAAAGGCAATACCCTTGCCCTGTTTGACAAGAAGGATCAGTTTGTCATGGATGTGGAGATTGCCAGCCATCGCAAGGTCAAGAACTTTGATATTATCAAGTTTAAGGGGATGTACCATATCAATGACATTGAGAAATTTCGTGATTTCACTCTGAAAGTCCGAGAGGAAGATTTGACGGACTTGGAAGACGGGGAGTTTTACTACCATGAAATCATCGGCCTTGAAGTCTATGAAAATGACGTTATTATTGGTAGGATTAAGGAAATTCTGCAGCCAGGAGCCAATGATGTCTGGGTGGTCAAACGCAAGGGCAAGCGCGATTTGCTGCTACCTTATATTCCGCCAGTGGTGCTAGGGATTGACATTGAGCAAGGTCGCGTTGATGTAGAGATACCGGAAGGACTGGACGATGAAAATTGATATTTTGACCCTCTTTCCGGAGATGTTTGCGCCCTTGGAGCACTCTATCGTAGGGAAAGCAAGGGAAAAAGGTCTCTTGGAAATCAACTACCACAATTTCCGGGAGAAAGCTGAAAAATCCCGGCATGTAGACGACGAGCCTTATGGTGGAGGTCAGGGTATGCTGCTACGGGCTCAACCTATTTTTGATGCCTATGATGCCATTGAAAAGAAGCAGCCGCGTGTGATTTTGCTAGATCCTGCTGGTCGGACTTTTAACCAAGCATATGCGGAGGAACTAGCTAAGGAAGAAGAACTCATTTTCATCTGTGGCCATTACGAAGGCTATGATGAGCGGATCAAGACTTTAGTGACAGATGAGATCTCTCTAGGGGACTATGTCCTTACAGGAGGAGAATTAGCGGCTATGACCATGATTGATGCTACCGTTCGCCTGATTCCGGAGGTTATTGGCAAGGAAGCCAGTCATACAGATGATAGTTTTTCATCTGGGCTCTTGGAGTATCCTCAGTACACTCGACCTTATGAATATCGGGGTATGGTCGTTCCGGAAGTCCTCATGAGTGGTCATCATGAAAATATCCGCAAATGGCGTCTCTATGAAAGTCTGAAAAAGACCTATCTAAGACGTCCAGACTTGCTGGAACGATATGAGATGACGGCCGAAGAAGAAGCGATGTTAGAAGAAATTCGACAAGCTCAATCGGACTGACAAGCAAGGTTAACTCTTAGAAAGGATCTAGGAGTTTTTGCTTTATTTGATAAAGAAATGCTCATTTTTGTTTGAAAAACCAGCTTATTTTTCTAATAAAACATTTTTGTAACTAAAATGTAATAAAAAACTATTAAAACTATAAGTTTGCTACTAGTTAATACTAGCGTTTTGTGATAGTATATTACTATGCGGGCTGCTATACCCAGGTTAATTATAGTATGTGAGATTATAAAAAGGAGATTGATTATGGAAAAGAAAATAGGCAAGTCTGTTGTAGCGACTGGTATCGCGGCTACAACTATTATTTCTGGTGGACTGACCCATCAAGTGCACGCGGATGAGTTGGTTGAATCAACTGTAACAGCTCCAAAAGCGACTGAAGTAACTGAGAAACCAGTGACAGCAGCAGATGTAGCTGTTGCCCAAGAAAATGCTGAAGCAGCCAAAGCTAAACTTGATGAGCAAAGATCGATAGTAGATACTGCGAAAACAGAAGCTGAAGATGCAAAAACTAGCGTGAAAGTGGCTGAAGCCGCTGTTGAGACTGCTAAAGAAGTGCAGGCAGAAGCAACAGAAGAAAATGTTGCTAAGGCGGAGACGGAAGCAAAAACAGCAGAGCAAGAGGTTGGCGCAAAAGACACTGCTGTTCGAGAAGCAGCGGCTAAAGCTGCCAAGGCAGACCAAGCCGTTAAAGATCAAGCGAATACTATTAAGGCGAGCCAATCTCTGGTAGACATTGCCGAGACTGAATTGAAACAAGCTAAAACACCACTTAACTCAGAGGAGCAAGCTGTAGCAACTGCTAAGAGTCAGCAAAGTCAAGCACAGACCGCTTTAGACAATGCAAAGACTGAGTTGACAAAGGCGGAACAAGCAGCGTCTTCTGCTCCACAAGTGCAGGCTGAAATCCAGAATAAAATCAATCAGGCAAAGGCATCTTTGAGCCAAACTAATCAAGCTATTAACTCTCTTGAAAGACAGATTCCGGCTGCTGAGAAAGCAGCAGCAACAGCTCCTGTTGACCTTCGCAATACAACTTATTCTCAATTTTTAGAAAATGTTCGTAACAATGCGGCTAATCAAGAAATTCGTGATGCTGCTAACAATGCACTTGCTGTTTACCAACGCGGACAAAATGAATTTGGTATCTCAGTTAATTCTGACCCAACCAGTCCAGCTAGTCTAGAAAATAACCTGCAAGCTTTAGAGTTGGTTAAAGCGATTAATGCTTACCGTCGTAATGCCGGCTTACAAGAGTTGTTGGTTGATCCGTATGCGAATGTGGCCAGCCAGATTCAGACTATCTACTTTGAGCGTAATAACTGGCACATGGGCGAGCTGATTGGTAACGAAAATGTAGCGATTAGTTTTGATCCACAAGGAGCTGTCAATTTCTGGCATGAAGAAAAAACACTTTACCAGCAGATTGCGGCGCAATATGGACTGCCTACAGATGAAACTCAGATTGATGCTAATGCTATCTATACGAGAGTTGGAGCGGGTGTGTTTGCTAAAATTGGCCACTATGTGCAGATGATGGACAATAAAGCTAATGCTATCTCAGCGGCTTATGATAAACATCCAAATCAATGGGGCACTCCTCATGGTACATCAGAGGTTGGTTTCCATCACATTAGCAACTTTGACCAGCGTGTTAATAACGGTACTCTATTGACTGTTGCTGCTATGGAGCAGTTGTTGCGTGCTGGTGGTGGTCGTTCTGCAGGTTCTAACGCTAATGTTACAGCACTTAAGAATCAATTAGCTGAACTTAAGGCTCAAAAAGTTGGTCAGGAATCAGCTATCAATATCCTAAATGCTCAATTAGCTGATGCTCAAAAGACAGCGGCAGCTCAAATTGCAGCAGTTGAAGCAGCTCGTCAGAAGGTAGCAACTGCTGAAAATAATCTAGCTTTGACTAAGCAGAATGTTGCTCTCAAGCAAGAAGCTCTTGACAGAGCAACAGCTAAGATTGCAGCAAGCTTGGCTCCTTACCAAACTAACTTGAGCAATGCTCAGGCAGTTCTAGCGGCAGCTAAGGATAAGTTGGCAGAACTTCAGTCTGCTCAAGAAGCTGCGAAAGCTAATTTGACAACTGCTCAAGAGGACTTGCTGTCTGCTCAAAAAACATTAGCTGCAGCTAAAAAGAAAGTTATTGACCTTCAAAATGCTCCTCAGTTACTTGCAGAAGCAGAGCGGGAGTTGGCAGAAGCGCAGCTTGATTTTGAAGCTAAACAAGCAATCTTAAATCAAGAGACTGCAACTTTAGCTGTCCTTGAGGAATCCTACAACAGTCTTCAAGCGAATTATGAAACTCTCTTGAATATCTTGAATCAAGCAGCTCTCCTGTATGGAAATGCTCTGAATAGTAACTATCGCTCAGGTGAAGATAAACAGACTCTAACTGCTGTAAAAGGCGGAGCTGCTGGTCCAGGTGCAGAGGATGAATCTAAGAAAGATTCAGATGCTAAGACTGCAGAAGTTCATGCGAACACTCGTGAAGTCAAAGGAGCCACTACGGGTGCCGTTCAAGCGGCAGGTGGTGGTGCGTTTACTGATTTTGTTGTAAATCCTGCAGCTCAACTTGCTAGCGTGGCTACGACAGCTGATAAGGCTCCAACAGTTCCTGCTATTCTGCCAAATACTGGCTCAGAAGCAGAACGCCTTGCAATTTTTGGTATGGCACTTGGTGCAGCTGCCTTTTTGGGAACGAACAAGCGCCGTCGCAGAGACGAAGATTATAATTAATGAAATAAAAAATGAGATTGGAACGATTTCCAGACTCATTTTTTTGTCCAAGTTAATAAGCAATCTCATATAAAAGGGATGAGGAGTTAAGTTCCACATTTTCTAAGAAAGATAAAAACTTCCGATATTAATTGTCGGAAGTTTTTGATATACATAATAGATTCTATTTGACTGCTCCACCTGTTACACCTTCTACGTAGTATTTCTGCATGAAGATGAAGAGAAGAGTGATTGGAATAGCGATGATAATTGCTCCAGATGTGAAAGGCAAGAACCATTTATTGATGGCGTCCTTATTAAGCATTTGGAAAAGTCCCAAAGCCACTGTATATTTTTCCTTGACATCGCCTAGAATCACAGAGGCAAAGATGAAGTCAACCCAAGGTCCCATGAAAGCCATAAGCGCTGTATAGACGATAATCGGTTTTGAAAGCGGCAATGTAATAGTCCGGAAGATTTGGAAGCGAGTTGCTCCGTCAATCATAGCGGATTCGTCCAAGGAATATGGGATTGTATCAAAGAAACCTTTAGCAATATAGAAGCCTAGAGCCGCTCCAGCTGAATAAACCAGAATCAGTGATGTAAGGGTTTGCGTCAAATTGAGTGCTTTCAAGATGTAGTAAACCGCAATCATAGACATGAAACCTGGGAACATGTTAAGTACCAGAGCCAGCTTGAGGAAACGGTTTTTATGCTTGAATTTGATACGGCTGAGTGAGTAAGCCATACCCACGGTAATCAAAGTAGACAGGATACAGGTCGCTGTCGCAACAATCAGGGTATTCATAAACCACTGAACAAAAGGATATGTGTTGTTATTAAACAGTCTGATATAGTTGTCAAGAGTATAAGTCTTAGGGAAGAAGTAAGGGACTGCATTCGAGCCTTCACCACGGAAACTGGTCAGAAAAATCCAGATAATCGGTGTAAGCCAGATAAATGCTAGAACAGCCAGTAAGACATAAATCCCTAATAAACTGAGTTTTTTTCTATTTTTCATTATTTAGCAGTTCCTTCCTTGAATGATGCGGATCTGGTATAGGCTAAGAGACTGAAGGCTGCAGAGATTGCAAAGATCAGGATACCGATAACAGATGCCAGATTGTAGTCCTTGGCTGAAACGGTCAGTTTATAGAGCCAGGTAACCAAGAGGTCAGTTGAGCCTGCCTGATAGTAGGAAGAGTTAGTAGGTCCACCGCCTGTCAGGAAGTAGATAACGTTGAAGTTGTTGATGTTCCCGATAAACTGCTGGATAAGTGATGGCGCCATAATCAAGAGAATTTGAGGGAAAGTAATGCTCTTGAAGATTTGAAGCTTGCTAGCTCCATCAATCTCAGCTGCTTCGATTTGCTCACTAGGGAGGTTCATGATAATCCCGGTTGCCACCAGCATGGTAAATGGAATACCAATCCACATATTAACTAGTATGATTGAGAACTTAGCCCAAACAGGATCACTCAAGAATGGAATTGGATGCTGAATGAGATGGAGGCTTTGCAATAATCCGTTCAAAGGTCCATTGTCATTCAGGAAATTACGCATCAAGAGCAGGGATACGAATTGTGGAACTGCGATAGTAATAACGAAGAGTGTGCGCCAAACTTTCTTGTACTTGAGACCTTTGGTATTGAGCAAGAGAGCCAAAACGATACCGAAGAAGAAAGTAGTAGCTGTCGCAGCAACTGCCCAAATCAAGGTCCAGCCTAAAAGTGGGAAGAAGGTGCTAGCCATGCGACCTGAGAAAACATCGCCAAAGCTAGAGAAGCCAACCCAGTCAAAGAGTGACTTAGGAGCTGGATGCTTATGGTCAAAGTTAGTAAAGGCCAAACAGATCATATAGATCAGAGGCAAGATGGTAAAGAGCAGTACTCCGATAAGAGGGATGCTCATTAGGCCCATGTGAAAGCGGCCGTCAGCAAGGGTTTTGAAGTCCTCAACGAAGTTAGGAATCTTCTGACCGGACTGCTTGAGAGCCATTAAGTGACGAGCACTTTTCAGGTTACACCAGTAGATGTAGGCGAAGACTGCACAGAAGATAAGAGAAGCAAGTCCAAAAATCAGCATCAGCATAGAGTTGTCACCCGCTACTTGAACGGTGATTTCCAAACCGTTAACTTTTTTGATAGCCTCTCCCTGCTCTTGAGTCCCCAATGTAATCATGCCGCCAATAGCTGGTATGATTTGGACTGCAAGAGCAATCAGGAAAGCAATTTCTGAGAAGAGGAAGAGCAGCCCCTTGATAAATTGTTTGTTTACAAGGTTGCTCAGTCCCATTACCAGAAAAGAGAGTTTGACATCCCAGGTTCCCTCTTTAAAGACCTGAACCATGGATGCATTGTCATAGGATGACTGAGTCATAGTATTCTCCTTATATTTACAAAGAAAGAAGTGAGGAGGCTGCCCTCCTCACTTCAATGCTTATTTTTATTCGTTTGAGGATTATTTAGCTGCTGCTAAATCTTTATCAAACTGTTGTAATTTTGCGAGGTATTGATCTTCACCAAATTTACCATTGTAAGCATCGCTGAGGATTGCAGCACTTTCAGTCCAGAAGACAGACATTTGGCTAAGTTTAGGCATAACTGTTGTGTAGGTATCAGAAGATCCCATTGTGATAACAGCTTGTGCCAAGGCATCTTTCTTCACATCTTCAGACTCTTGTACTTCTTTGTTAGCAGGGATGATGTGACGTCCTTCAAACTTGAATTGGTTTTCTTGGCTTTCTTTGCTAGTAAGAGCTTGAGCTAGTTTGTAGCTTGCTGCGATACGGTCAGTGTCGCCGTTTGAAGGTGTTTGGTTAACTGCGTAAAGTTTTACACCGAGGAAAGCTTTTTGTTGAACGTCTTGTCCACCAATGTTCACAGTTGGGTAAACTGAGATACCAAGGTTATCTTTACCGACAGCTTTTTCAGCAGCTGCATAGTCCCATGGACCAGATTGGAAAGCGTCAACTGAACCATCTTCAAATTTAGCAAGAAGGTTAGCAGCATCTACGTTTACAAAACCGCTGTTATTCTTTTGAGCTGCGATGAACTTCAGAACGTTCACACCAGCTTCGTTACCCCAGTTTGTTCCGTCTACTTGTTCACCATCTTTACCAAAGAGAGTGTCGCCAACAGAAAGGAAGAGTGGAGCAGTAGCGTAAGCATTAACTTCTTTCAAGTTTCCGCCGAATTTAGCTTTAGATGTAATTGTTTCGTATGATTTAACATCGTCAGCAGAAAGTTTTGACTTGTTGTAGTAGGTTACTTGTGACTCGATACCAAATGGGAAAGCATAAGTTTTACCTTTATACTGAGCACCAAGAGTTGCTTGTTCTGTATCGTTCTTCTTGATTTCTTCTGCCATATTAGAAGGAACCTCTTGAATAGCTCCAGCTTCAACTAATTTACCAAGTTGGTCGTGTGGCAGAGAGAAAACATCGGCAGCAGTACTAGCATCTTTTGTCAGATTTTCCTGAGCGTTTGGATCTTCCATTTCGACTACGTCAACCTTGTAGCCTGATTCTTTCTCGAACTTGCTAACTGTATCAGAGTAAGAATCTTTAGCACCAGTTGGTACCCAAAGTTTCAAGGTCTTGCTATCGGCTTTAGAAGAAGAGCTCTCCTTGCTACTATTCGAGCTACAAGCTGCTAACAGCGTTCCTGCAGCCAGCAAGCTTACACTGCCCAATACTACTTTTTTCCATGTTTTCATTCCTATTTCCTCCCGGAATTTTTATTTACAATTCTATTATGCAACCGTTTGCAATTTTTGTCAAGTCTTTTTTTGAAATTTTTTTAAAAATATATTAATTTTTCTAAAATTTTTCTATTTTATTTCTGTTTATTTAATTAAAGCCTATTAAAATGGCTGTGCAATCGCTTGCTTGATTTTTGCTTAGAAAACGCTTTATTATGGAGAGAATCGTTTTTCTTTTGAAATAGATTTTTGGTACTTGAAAGAAGATTTAAAAACAGGCTATAGTTAATCATTATCTATGAAAGGAATCAAACTTATGGTTTTCTAATAATCTAGTGTCTACCTGTTGAATGCTTCCCTTTTCTGCTATAATAGACCTATGAACAAGCTAATCCAATCAAAGCTGGAACTGTTGCCGACCAGTCCCGGCTGTTACATTCACAAAGACAAAAACGGTAGCATTATCTATGTCGGTAAAGCCAAGAATCTTCGCAATCGGGTTCGTTCTTATTTCCGCGGTAGCCATGATACCAAGACGGAGGCTCTAGTTTCTGAGATTGAGGATTTTGAGTTTATTGTCACCGAGTCCAATATTGAGGCTTTGCTTCTGGAAATCAATCTAATCAAGGAAAACAAGCCTAAGTACAATATCATGCTCAAGGACGATAAGTCCTATCCATTTATCAAGATTACCAATGAGACCTATCCGCGCCTAATCATCACGCGCCTAGTCAAAAAGGACGGCGGACTTTATTTTGGTCCTTATCCGGATGTCGGTGCGGCCAATGAAATCAAGCGTCTCTTAGATCGGCTCTTTCCTTTTCGTAAGTGTACCAATCCGCCTGAGAAGGTTTGTTTTTACTACCATCTGGGGCAGTGCAAGGCCCACACTATTTGTCAGGTAGACAGCCAGTATTTCAAGGAGCTAGCCCAGGAGGTTGCGGCCTTTCTCAAGGGGCAGGATGACCAGATTATTGAGGATTTACGGGGGAAAATGGCTGGCGCAGCGCAAACTATGGAGTTTGAAAAGGCAGCGGAGTACCGCGACTTGATTCAGTCCATTGGCACCCTGCGAACCAAACAGAGGGTCATGGCCAAGGATTTGCAGAATCGTGATGTCTTTGGTTATTATGTAGATAAGGGTTGGATGTGCGTACAGGTCTTCTTTGTCCGCCAGGGCAAGTTAATCGAGCGTGACGTTAATCTTTTTCCCTATTACAATGATCCGGACGAAGATTTTCTGACCTATATCGGCCAGTTCTACCAGGAAAAGTCCCACCTCAAGCCCAATGAAATTTTGATTCCAGCTGATATTGACGAAGAAGCTGTCCGAGCCATGGTGGATACCAAGGTGTTTAAGCCCCAGCGAGGCGAGAAGAAGCAGTTGGTCAATCTCGCTATCAAAAACGCCCGAGTCAGTCTCCAGCAGAAATTTGACCTCTTGGAGAAATCTATTGAAAAGACTCAAGGGGCTATTGAGAATCTAGGGCAGCTCCTTAACATTCCTACACCTGTTCGTATTGAGTCTTTTGATAACTCCAACATCATGGGGACCAGTCCTGTATCAGCTATGGTGGTCTTTGTCAATGGTAAACCAAGTAAGAAGGACTATCGCAAGTATAAGATCAAGACTGTGGTAGGACCTGATGACTACGCTAGTATGCGAGAGGTCATTAAGCGCCGCTATAGTCGGGTAATTCGTGACGGACTAACTCCACCAGACTTGATTGTCATTGACGGTGGACAGGGCCAAGTCAATGTCGCTAAAGAAGTTATTCAGGAGCAGCTGGGATTGGATATTCCCATCGCTGGACTGCAAAAAAATGACAAGCACCAGACCCATGAATTGCTCTTTGGTGACCCTCTGCAGGTTGTAGAATTATCCCGTAATTCGCAGGAATTTTTCCTACTCCAGCGTATCCAAGATGAGGTCCACCGCTTTGCTATTACCTTCCACCGCCAGCTCCGGTCTAAGAATTCTTTCTCATCACAACTAGATGGCATTGAAGGCTTGGGACCAAAACGTAAGCAAAATCTTATGAAACACTTCAAATCTCTAACCAAGATTAGAGAAGCCACTGTTGACCAAATCGTCGAAGTCGGCGTACCACGAGCAGTGGCAGAAGCGGTGCGGGAGAAGTTGAATCCGAAAACTCAGGAGCAGGAACAAGCACAGTTGCGAGAGGTGGCGGAAACGCAAGCAGATTTAAAATAGACAAATCTCAAATGAGGACTGTGTATGCTGAATTTTTTCTATAATGAGAAAAATAGCAGAAATAGAGTGACTAGTATAATGCCTATAATGTTTGACAATAAAATAATTTTGTATTATAATATATCTATTCTTTATTAATAGGAGACAGTAATGAAAAAAATTATTACGGCTAGTGTAGCGCTTTTATCGGTTATAACTTTAGCAGCATGTTCTGGAAAAACAACTTCAGATTCTTCTGAAAAAGCTTCAAGTTCTGTAGAAAAAAAATCTACTTCAAAGAATAAATCAAGTAGCTCTGAAACATCATCAAAAACAGCTAGTTCAGATGTAGAAATCCCAGAAATCGTTCTTTTGACAGATGAAGAAATCGACAATGCTAAAACAATTGGTGACATGAAAGCTCTCTTTAGTAAGTTGATTGATAATTATAAAAAGTACATTGATGAAATTGGGAACAAAGTACCTGAGGCTGGGAAAGAAGCATACAATCAACAAGTAGAACCAGCTATTCAATCTATGGAAACTTCAAGAGAAACTTTTAATGAAACGCTCTCAAGTGCTGGTTCAGATGATACAGAAATTCCAGAACAAAATCGTGCTCTATTTGCTCAGCAATTGAAAACAGGACGTGATGCTATGAAGAAGGCTATTGAAGGGGCTTATAAAGCTCTTGGTCAGCTTAAATCTGGACAATAATATTAACAAAGCAGGTAAGAACCACCTGCTTTTTTTGTAGCAAAATGTAAAATAGATGGAAATTTAAGTGACTTAAAAGATAAGATTGAATCAAAAAATTTTTAAATAAAATATTGTTTATACTCAATTATAAATAAAAATAGGCATAATTTAAGCATTTCTAATAATGATTTAGTGAAATTTATGAAAGGAAAAAAACTGCAAACTCTTACAAAATATGATAAAATGAAGCTAGTATATTTAGAAAAGGATGCGACTTATGAAATTTCTAGAACTCAATAAAAAGCGTCATGCGACCAAGCATTTCAATGACAAACCTGTGGATCCAAAGGATGTTCGCACAGCCATTGAAATTGCAACGTTGGCACCCAGTGCCCACAATAGTCAGCCATGGAAGTTCGTTGTGGTGCGGGAGCGTAATCAGGCTCTAGCTGAGACAGCTTTCGGTGGTAATGTGGACCAGATTAAGGAAGCACCAGTAACCATTGCCCTCTTTACGGATACAGATTTGACCAAGCGAGCTCGTAAGATTGCGCGTGTGGCTGGAGTGAGAAATTTTTCTGACGAGCAGCTCCAATTCTATATGCAGAATCTGCCAGCTGAGTTTGCTCGCTATAGTGAACAGCAAAAGAGCGATTATTTAGCTCTCAATGCTGGTCTGGTGGCCATGAATCTTGTTCTGGCGCTGACTGACCAAGGTATCGGATCCAATATCATTTTAGGTTTCGATAAATCTAAGGTTAATGAAGTTTTAGAGATTGACGAGCGTTTCCGTCCAGAGCTCTTGATTACTGTTGGTTATACAGACGATAAGTTAGAGCCTAGCTATCGCTTACCAGTTGATGAAATCATTGAGAAACGTTGATATAGTTAAATTTACGATTTAATTCATAATTTTATCGATTTAAATCGAATTGGAAGTCGGGGTAAAATAATGACAATTGATTTTAAAGCAGAAGTTGAAAAACGAAGAGAAGATCTCTTAGCTGACTTGTTCAGTCTTTTAGAAATCAACTCAGAGCGGGACGATTCCAAGGCAGACAAGGAGCATCCTTTTGGACCTGGACCTGTTCAAGCTCTGCATAAGTTTTTAGAAATTGCTGAACGCGATGGTTATGAAACGAAGAATGTGGACAATTATGCTGGTCACTTTACTTTTGGTGAGGGTACGGAAGAACTTGGGATTTTTGCCCACATGGATGTAGTCCCTGCCGGGAGTGGCTGGAATACAGATCCTTACAAACCTGAAATTATTGATGGTAAGCTTTATGCGCGTGGTTCGTCTGATGATAAAGGGCCAACCATGGCTTGTTACTACGGTTTGAAAATCATCAAAGACTTGGGCTTGCCAGTATCTAAGCGTGTGCGCTTTGTGGTGGGGACAGACGAGGAATCCGGTTGGCAAGACATGGACTATTATTTCAAGCATGTTGGTTTGCCTGAGCCAGACTTTGGTTTCTCACCAGATGCGGAATTTCCAATCATTAACGGTGAAAAAGGGAATATCACAGAATATCTCCACTTTGGTAACAGTAATGATGGCAGCTTTAAACTCAAGAGCTTCACTGGAGGACTTCGTGAGAATATGGTGCCAGAATCAGCGACAGCCATTTTTACAGCGCCAATTGATGCAGCGGAATTGGATGTCAAATTACAAGACTTTGCTGCTGCCCACAAGGTTTCAGCTAGTCTGAAAGAAAATGGCGACACTCTTGAAGTGACAGTCATTGGGAAATCAGCTCATGGTTCTACACCAGAGGATGGTATCAATGGAGCAACCTATTTAGCTCTCTTCCTTAACCAATTTGACTTTGGTGGTGACGCCAAAGCTTATCTGGATGTTGCAGCTCAAGTTCTGCACGAGGACTTTGCAGGTGAGAAGTTAGGAATTGCTTATACAGATGCTAAAATGGGTGCTCTCAGCATGAATGCTGGTGTTTTCCATTTTGACAGTGCCAAGGCTGACAATACCATTGCTCTGAACATCCGTTACCCTCAAGGTACTGATCCGAAAACAATTCAGGCCGGTCTTGAAAAAGTTACTGGTGTTGTGTCTGTGAGCTTGTCTGAACACGGACACACTCCGCACTATGTTCCAGCAGATGATGAGTTGGTAGCAACTCTTTTGAATGTTTATGAAAAACAAACAGGTCTCAAAGGACATGAGCAAGTCATTGGTGGTGGAACCTTTGGTCGTCTTTTGAAGCGCGGTGTGGCTTTTGGGGCTATGTTCCCAGACTATGTCAACACTATGCACCAAGCCAATGAATTTACAGATGTAGAAGACCTTTTCCGTGCTGCGGCCATTTACGCGGAAGCTATCTACGAATTAATCAAATAAAAAAGAAGAACTCGTTTGGTCTTGCCAAATGAGTTTCTTTGCAAGGAGTTGCTATGCATACTTTAGAAGATATTACAAAGGCCATCATGGCTGATCCAGAAAATCAGAAATTTATGGAGCAGGGAATCAAGCCACTCTTTGCGGCACCAAAGAATGCTCGGATTAACATTGTTGGTCAAGCGCCGGGACTGAAAACTCAGCAGGCAGGGCTTTACTGGAAGGACAAGAGTGGTGATCGGCTGAGAGAATGGCTAGGTGTCGATGAGGAGACTTTTTATCATTCTGGCTACTTTGCAGTATTGCCCATGGATTTTTATTTTCCAGGACATGGGAAATCTGGTGATTTACCGCCTCGTAAGGACTTTGCGGACAAATGGCATCAGCTGATTTTAGAGCTTTTGCCAGATATTGAGCTGACTATTTTGATTGGTCAGTATGCACAGAAATACTATCTGCATCAAACAGGAAATATCAAGCTGACCGAGACAGTTCAGCATTATCAAGACTATCTACCTGATTTTTTCCCTTTGGTACACCCATCGCCCCGCAACCAAATCTGGATGGCTAAAAATCCTTGGTTTGCAGAGCAGGTTGTGCCAGACTTGCAAGCGTTGGTACAAAAGATTATTCATCAATAAAGGAGAAAAACTATGGATGCTTATCAACAAGTAGCAAATAAGTTGCAAGAGTTGGGGATCACCTTTGATGTGGTAGAGCACCCACCTGCATTTACGACAGAGCAAGCAGATAGCTATATTGAAGGCATGGAAGGAGTTCGGACTAAGTCCATGTTTTTGACCAATAAGAAGAAAACCCAGTATTACCTGCTGATTATGGATGATAAGAAGAGTTTGGACATGGATTTGTTTAAAGAGCTGGTTTCAGCCAACCGTATTCGTATGGCTTCAGCGGATTCCCTCTATGAAAAAATGAGCCTACCAGCAGGAACGGTATCGCCTTTTGGTCTGCTTAACAATGAGGAGAAGGACGTTCAAGTCTATTTTGATAAAGAAATTATCGGCGAAGAACGCATGACTTTCCATCCTAATACCAATGAAAAGACTATCTTTGTCTCTACAAGAGATTTGTTTAAATTCTTGCAAGATTTGGGCTACTCTTACCAAGTGCTGGAGCTTTAACTAACTGTTTTGCTGAGATAGAGTAGTACTATCCAGCTGTTCTCTCAGGTTGTCAAACCGAGCAGATTGGTATTACTCATTTGCTAGAGAATAGTCCCTCTATCTTGATCTTGGATGAAGGACGTAGCTAGCAACTTGGTTCCCCTCAGGAGATTCTCCAACAGCCGGCCAATGATTTTGCCAAAGTTCGGTTTGATTTTCAGGAGTAACTGACTGACTTTTTGATAAGTCTAAGCTTAGAATGCTAAACTTTGTAGAAAGCGAGGTGATTCTATGGAAACGATGAAAGCTATAGTTATTTACGAAGCGGGCGGCCCAGAAAAGCTTTTGCTAGAAGAAAGACCGATTCCAGAACTTCAAGAAGGCTGGACCTTGGTCAAGGTCAGAGGATTTGGGATTAACCACTCGGAGATTTTTACTCGCGAGGGTTTATCGCCGAGTGTCACCTTTCCTCGGATTTTAGGCATTGAGTGTGTTGGCCAAGTTGCCGAGACGACTCGAGAAGATTTAGAGATTGGCCAGAAAGTGGTTTCCATCATGGGAGAAATGGGGCGAGCTTTTGACGGCTCTTATGCCGAGTATGTCCTCCTGCCTAACGATCAAATTTATACAGTCGAGACCAACCTGACCTGGACAGAGCTGGCTGCAGTGCCAGAGACCTATTATACTGCCCTAGGTTCTATGAAAAATCTGCGCATTGAGCCCAATGACAAGATTTTGGTTCGGGCTGCCACTAGCGGTGTCGGTTTGGCCTTTGCTCGTCTGGTCAAGGCACAGTTTCCAGACACACATATCGTCGGATCAGTCAATAGCGGTTCCAAACAGTTTCTACTCAAGCACCAAGCCTACGACGATATCATCATAGATCAGGATGGCCGACTGGAAACAGAGGAGAAGTTTGACAAAATCCTGGAGTTGGTCGGTCCGGCAACTGTCAAGGATTCTTTTGACCATATCGCAGAGGGCGGTATTATCTGTGTGACCGGCCTCTTGGGTGGCCAATGGGAGCTGGCAGGTTTCAATCCAATTGAGGAAATTAAAAATAACAGTTTTCTGACAAGTTTTCACTCAGCTCATGTGAGCCAAGATTTGATGGATGAATTATTGGACTATATTGACCGCTATCAGGTCAATGTTACACCAAGGCGTGTCTTTTCCTTAGAGCAGGTGCCCAAAGCTCATGCATTTATCGAAGGGACGGCAGGTTTTGGAAAAATTGTGATTATGAATGAATAGGAGAAAAATGATGCAAAAAATTAGCGCGAAAGATTTATATGACAAATTACAGGCAGAAGAACTGCAGTTGATTGACGTTCGCGAGGTGGATGAATTTACTGCTGGACATATCTCTGGGGCTCAGAATCTGCCTCTCAGCACCTTGCCTGAAAATTATGGAAAATTGGATAAACAAATTCCCTACCATATCATCTGCCAAAAAGGCGGACGCTCAGCGCGTGCCTGCGAATTTTTGGAAGCTAAGGGTTACCAAGTGATCAATGTCGAAGGAGGAGTGGAAGCTTTTCCTGATAAATTGACGATATGACAAGCGATTAAGAAGAGCAAATGCCGGAATAGATTGAATTTCCGGCCCTTTTTTTGTATACTATAGTAGTATAATAATTTATAGATAGGAGATATTTTATGTCAAAACAAGATTGGCTTGAATATTTTGAGGCCGTTAATGGACGCTCGGCTACAGAGGAAGAAATTGCCCAAGCATTGGCTGCCGGGGAATTTGTTGAAGCTGAACAGGTAAGTGCGGAGCAAGCCTCTAGTGAAGCTAGTCCGGCTTCATCAAGCTTTGAACAGCCGCAAAACTTCCAACAGCCTTTTGCTCAGCAGGCTTCTCAACAATATCAAGAAGTTCCTCAGCAACAAGCAAATCCAAATCAATTTGCAAATCAGGGACAAGCTTATCAGCAACAAGGATTTCAGCAAGCAAGTCCCTTTGCTGGACAGCCTCAGTCTTCTGGTCCGCAAGCTTATCAGAACAACCAGCAGCAAGGACAGTTCAATTCACAAATACCTCAACAAGGACCACAGGCTTATTACAGTCAGCAACCTCCTCAACCCAGCGAGTTTTCTAAAACAATGAAAGGTTTCTGGGCTTGGCTCGTTTCAGCTTGGAAATCACCGACATCTGAAGTTGAGAGCAGTAAGGTGAATGGTTACCTTTCTCTAGGTTTGACAGCGTTCTTTTTTGCTATTGTTGCAAACTACAATATTTTCAGTACCATTGGTATCATGAGTTTTGGTATGTATAATGGACCGACTTTTAATTTCAAAGTCTTCTTTGTTTCACTGATAGCAGCAGCTCTCTTCCTTTTTTCTATTATTTTAGGTGGTTTTGTTGTGAAGCGTTTGGTCTACCAAGATAGAAGTTTTACCTTTAATAAGGCTTTTGATTGGTACGGTCGACTGTATGCCATTGTTCTTCCATTTATTGCTGTTTCAGCTCTGTTTGCTCTGTTGGGTATTATTCATTTATCTCTGTTTTTCACATGGATTGTTCTTTTGTTAGTCGGAGTTGGAGCGACCTTTGCTTTGATTTATTCCAAGACAAACAACTCTATGGATCCTTTTTATAAATATCTATTGGCCATTATTATCAATGGTGTGATTACAATTATCTTCTCTTTCATCGCTTTTTCTCTACTAGCTAGTATCATAATGATGTAATAATTGGAGGAGATTTATGGCAACAAAAGAAAAATGGGTTGATCTCTTTGAAAAAGTAATTGGTCGAAAACCAACTGCAAGTGAGTTCCAAGCTGGCAAACAATCTAACTTTGACCCAAAAAAGATTAAGGAGATTGCAGGCGAAGCAGAGGAAGTAACCACAGATACTTCATCAGTAGAAAATACTACTGATGAAGCTTCTGATAATCAAGATATTGTTCAGGAGACACCTTCTGAAGATTCTGTCACAGAAGAATCGATTCAACCATCTTTCCAAGATGAGAAGCAAGGCGCGTTTGAATCTAGCCAATATGAAGAACTTCGTAAGAATTGGCTGCAAGCTTTTGAAAATAATATTGGTCGAAAACCTACCAAAGAAGAATTTGCAGAAGCTAAGAGTCAAGGATTCTCTAACTTGCCTATTCGGTCTGAATTGCTCGACTCGCAATTACCACAGAAACCGGTAAAAAAGGCTAAAAAGAGAATATCAAAGAAGCAAGCAATCTTGATTGGGGCTCCAACCGTTTTAGTTGCCGCTTTGATTGGAGCATTCTTCTATTTAAATTCTATAACTGGAGTTAAAGTGGTCACAGACCATTTTGCAAAAGCAGTCTCTAGTAAAGACTTTGATGAAGTTGCAAGTCTTCTTTCTACTCAATCCGATAAGTGGACACGTGCTGAAGCAAGAGCCTTAGTTGAGCACCTAGAGAGCCAGGAGATTAATCTCGAAACTGAGCTAGATAACATTGTTGAGTCAAATGGCAAATCTGCTTATATCGATGACAACAATAATAAGATTTTAGGTGTTACTGAAAAGAGTAAGAAATTTGGTATTTTTCAGGAATATCAGATGGTTTCCTATCCAGTCAAAGTTAAAGTCAATACCAATTTGGATAATGCTACCATTAAACCTGGTGAGAAAAAAACTATTACTCTTAAGAAAAACACTGACACTGAATTGGGTGAATATCACTTTATCAAACAAGACTTTACTCTCAAAGGTAAGACGGATGTTGGAGATGTAGAGAGTAAGGTTCAGCTTGATTTAGCTACGGCTAAGGATAATGAAATCAAACTCGATCTCAAGTCTGAAAAGAAACAGCTAAAAATTACTATGCCTTCTGAAACTTCAAAAGCAACAGATATTAAAATCGTTGTTAATGGTAAAGAAAGTGGTAGCAGTTTGAGCCCTGAGTTGCAGCTTGTTCCTTATCAAGAACTTGAAATTTATGCCAAGTTTACTATCTCTGATACTACCTTTACTACCAATAAAGAGACAGTAATTGTGGAAAATGATACTACTAATGTGAAATTATCGCTTCCTAAGGAAGTAGTTTCTAAGATTAGAGAAAAGAACGAAGAAGCGAAAAAGGTTGAGGCTCAAAAGGCAAAAGTCTCTACTTTCCTTAATGACTACCGCAGTGCTGTTTTCAGCTCAGTTTCTAACAGGAGCAACAACTATTCTCAATACTACGATACCTCTAGTGCAGTATATCGAGAAATGGTTGAGTGGACCTCTGGTGGTGGTGTTAAGAAAGCGAAAATTAACTATTATGAGCCAGGAGCTTTGGATATCCGCGAAATCAAGGAAGAAAATGGTTCCTATATCGTGACAACATATGAGGACTATACGGTCCACTATACCGATAACACTCCAAATAGTGTAAATCGTAAAAATAAGACTTATTACTTGAAACCTAGTGGGGATTCTTTTGTAATCTATAATCTTGAAGTTTCAGAAGGTTGATATTATGACAATGAAATACAGTAAACTAATTTTTCTTGCGGCATCCGTTCTTGTTCTAGGCGCGTGTTCGTCTGGTAAAGACACTACTGGAGATAGCTCTGATAAACAAGCGGCTAGCTCAACTAGCACAGTTAAGAAACAAGATGCTGAAAAAGACAAAAATTCTAACCAAGATACGACAACATCTTCAGATAGCGCTGATACTAAAAAAGAGCAAAATCACGAGGCCAAAACTCTTGATCAAAATGTTTCTTATAACGGCAGCTACTACAGTGTCAAAGGGAAATATGATGAGATTCTCGTTGTCAACAAACACTACCCTTTGTCTGCTTCCTATAACCCAGGTGAGAATGCGACTGCTAAAGCAGAATTGCTCAAACTGATTGCAGACATGCAGGCACAAGGCTATGCTATCAGCGACCAATACAGTGGTTTCCGCAGCTATGATACTCAGACCGAGCTCTATCAAAACTATGTCAATCAGGACGGCAAAGCCGCTGCGGATCGCTACTCTGCTCGGCCAGGCTACAGCGAGCACCAGACTGGTTTGGCATTTGACTTGATTGACAAGAATGGTAATCTCGTACAAGAAGCCGGAGCAAGTCAGTGGCTTCTAGATAACGCCTATAAGTACGGTTTTATCGTTCGCTATCTAGAGGGTAAGGAAGATTCAACTGGCTATATGCCTGAAAGTTGGCATCTGCGCTATATTGGTCAAGAAGCCAAGGAAATTGCTCAATCAGGCAAGTCTTTAGAAGAATATTTCGGCATTACCGGTGGAGGCTATGAAGATCAGTAGTCACATCATCCATTAGAAGGAGGAAGAAAATGAAATTTTTTGTTACCAATCCCAATAATGATTTTGCAGAAACACCTGTTCAAGAAGAAGGCAGAATCATACATCATCTGCATCTTGCCAAAGGAAAAGAAGTACCAGAGCACAGTGCTGATGCACTAGTAACAGTTGTTTGTTTATCAGGAAATGTAAGCTTTTCTGCCGGAGAACAAACCGTACGGCTAGTGACAGGTTCCTTTTTGACGATGGAGCCCAATGAGCCACATAGCTTGGTCGGTGAGGAAGATAGCCACCTCTTGGTTATCAAACAACTAAAATATTAATAAATTCAAAATACTAGAAGCTGGAATAAATGCTTCTAGTATTTTTTACTACTCTTTAATACTTATTCATTTCTATAAATAAAAACCCATAAGAAAGAAAGTTAACAACAGATTCTTTGATTCTTAAAACAAACTTAAGAAAAGCTTAAAAAAGGCTTAATATAAGCTTAAAATAAACTTAAATAAAAAATCGGAATGATAGGGTGAGGAGTTTTTATAAATAAGTAATAAAAATAATTTACATAGTGTAAACCAAATTATAAACATTTTTATATTGTTTTAGTTCGTAAATGAGAAGGTTTTAGTGATTTATATAGATAAAAAATAGAAAATAAAACAAAAATACGAACTATAAAAAATTACCCATAAAAACAATTTACACCTTGTTAACTAAAATGCTTGCATTCAAAAATTTCTTGTGCTATAATTCATCTCGAGGGTGAGATATGCATAAAAAAGTATTTTCAAGCATATTGACTTCTTTCTTTCTAAATCAAATGCTATAAAAACATTTATGTGCAACCTTTAATCAGGTGGATTCACTAACTAGTGATTCGTTTTTTGCGTTTGATAATGATGGAGTAGTCAACTGTCAGCCGGCTGTATTTTCGTAAAATTCTTTTTTATGAAGTTGTGCACAAAAGATAAATTCCCCCCACAAAAATATGAAGTGATGTTGGTCACTTTGGAGGTTTAATTAATATGAACAATCGTTTCAGACTCTTATCAAGATCTGTTGTGGCTGCTGCAGCTCTTATTCCAGCAATCGCTGCTGCGAATAATGTTGAAGCACAAGATTATGGTTATGGTTATAATTACTATCAACCAGGCTATAATTACTGGAATGGCGGCTATAACAATTATAATTATGGTTATAACAACTATAATTACCGTAACAACCGCAACTACCGTTACAACAATTATAACTATGGTTACAATAACTACAATTATGGCTATAACTACGGCTACAATGGTTATAATTACAACTATGGTTATAATAACTATTATCCAGGCTATAACAACTGGAATTACAACTATAGCAACAACTACGGCTATAATGGTTGGAATAACTACAACAATCTTGCAAACGATGAAAACTACATTTACTGGAATGGTAACCACTACTACCGTATGACAGATGGTTCTTACCGCATCTATCGTGATGGTGAGTGGAAACCATTGACAAATACTAACAATAACAGCACATCCAATAACAACTTGGAAAACGATCCGCATTATCGTTATGAAAATGGTTATCATTACTATGTATTGGATAATGGCGACTATTACTACTATCAAAATGGTAAGTGGGTGTTTGTTAAGGATTCTGCTGATAACTCAACTAATCCAACAACTCCAAGTCAGCCGGAAGAACCTAAACCAGAAGTTCCAACTCCGACTCCAGCGGAACCAGAACAACCAACTCCAGCTCCTACTGATAAACCAGATGAGCCTACTACACCAGCAGAACCAAAACCTGAGGTGCCAAGTGTTGATTTGCCAGAAAATCCTCCAATTAACGGTGCAGAAGGTGACCTAAATCCATTTGCTCCGAAACCAGAACAACCAGCAGAACCAAAACCAGAAACTCCAACAAGACCTGCTGTGCCAGAGACTCCTGGTTTGGTAACAACTGATAAACCAAGTGAAGATCAAATTCCGCCGTATGTTGAGAAACCAGCAGAAGGTCTTGAGCATTTGGCGTGGGGTCCAAACAACCGTGCACCCAAAATAGTATACCCTACTGGTGTGCCAGGTGATGCAGCGTTGGAAAATGATCCTAACTATTACTTTGATGGTACAAGTCACTATTATCGTATCCCATCTGAATCGGCAACCAATGGATTCTCTCCATATTGGAAATGGTTTGGAGATAAAGTTAAGTGGAGACTTGAGGGGATGACGGATCCAAATGATCCAAGAATTGATCCTAAATTTCACGAGGGCGCTACAGATGATGAGTATATGTACAGCGATACAAACTCAAGTGTAAAAGTATTCTCAACCAATATCGTAGGAACTGGTAAAGCAGGTGAGCCGCTTCCATTCAAGAATCTTGAGGAGTTTAAGAAATACGTTATCGATAAGATGAGTCCAACGTTTGTTGATAATGCCGGTTGGGACGCAAAAGTTGAGTGGGTTATCGAAGATGAAACGACATTTGAAGAAACAAAGGAAAAATCATGGGCTAGAGACTACGTCTTGACAGCAAATCTTAAGAGTGGCGTAGAAGGCGATAAATATAAAGATGTAGAGTTTGGTTATGTTAGATTTGTTTATCGTGTTGAAGCAACTGATGATAGTAACTTTATTGCTTTAGAAAAAGCTAAAGAAGGTTTCGCTAAAATCAATGAAGAGCGTAAAGCTCAAGGCTTGAAAGAACTGACTTGGTCTGATGAACTTTATCAAAACCAAGCTCTTCCAAAAGCTAATCAAATCTCACGCCAATACGATAGCTCAGGCTTCGTTGCTCGTCGTACGGATGATGCGTCAGAAGTAGTTAAGAAATGGGCTAACAGCGGTCTGAGAGAATTGCTCCTTGATCCAAACGTTACAGAAGGAGCAGTAGCTGTAGTAGTAGATGGTAATACGGACTATTACTGGACCTACGTTTATAAATAATAAGGAATTTTCAACTTTTTTTAATTTAATCAATTTGTTGTAGTTTTTTACTAACTATTTCATAGTTGAAGAATCTTTATGAATTGAGAGGACCAAGTAGGTCTTCTCTTTTTAATCGGGATTTCATTATTTGGAATAGAAAAAAGCATTCAATGAAAGTATTGTTTACTGTTCTATTTTTACCAACTAGATAGAGTAAATAGAAGAAATTTTAAATTTAGTTGTTAAACTTATGTTATTTTTTATTGACATCTATTTTTCTAAACTATATAATATTATTATTAAAACAATTAAGGAGTCAACTATGTCAACAATTTCATTATCTCCAGAAGAACTAACTGCTCAAGCAGCAGTTTATTCAAATGCACGTGATCAAATCGAAACAGCGATTCAGACAGTAAATGCAGCTAATGGTGAGATGGAAGCCCATTGGAAGGGTAGTGCTTTTAAGTCATACTTGGATCAGTACAACCAACTCCACGGCGATGTAGTGAAATTTCAAGAGCTCTTGTCATCTATTAACCAACAATTAGTAAGTTATGCGAACACTGTCTCTGAGCGTGATACAGCAGATGCTAATAGCTTCGGTTTCAAAGGTTAATGCACATTTTGATAAAAGGACTAGGACCTTGTCCTAGTCCTTTTTTGAAAACCTAAAGAAAAAGAAGAAAGGGAACTTAATGGGAAAAATCGTTGACAATGAAATATATGCTCAAAATGCGAGAAATTGCCAAATAAATGGAGATCAAAAAAAGCAAGAAGCAGATAATGCAGGCGCAAAAATAGAGCGACTAAACGCCGCGAAGAAAATTTTAGAAGAACAGTTAGTTCTTCTAAATGGAAAAATTGATGGTGCAGAAAAATTTTTTAATGGATCTGCAGGTGATTGGAAAGGGGATTTAAAAAACGAATGTAAATTTCATTTCGAGCGTGGAATTACAAATCTGACTGAGATGGAAAACAATTATCAAGATACCTTGAAAAACATTAATGGTGAATTAGTGAAATTGAAGGCGTCTCAGATAGATTTATTGGGAGCAGCCCAAAGTTTTTGGGACCAAGCACAATCTTGGTGGAATTCTATTCAGTAAAAGGAGAAAATATGTCTCAAGATCAAGTAGGTGTACAACCAGAAGAATGGTCTAGCGTTGTTAGTAATGCTAAGAAAGGCGTTCATGGGATTATAACTTTGTCAAAAAAAGAAATTAGTAAGACAACTCTTTCGCGCTTTAAAAAATTTAATACTATTCAAGATAGTTGGAACTCAGCTTTAACTTCTTATAAGTCGTATGGAGAGGCGAGGACGGATATGATGACTAAAATGGGTGAGAAAATTGTTGAGGATGATGCTGTCTATGCTAGTCAAATTGATAAGAATAAGAATTATGTGAGGTTTAACTAATGACAGGTACTAAAGAGTTAGAGAGTTTTCGTACTGTCTTGTCGACGTGGCCGAATACTGATTTTGAAATAACAGATACGGTTGTTAAATTTGGAGAATTTCTGGGAGATCGACCTCCTTTAATGAGAGAATTATATAAGTTAATCAAGTTGAAAAAATCTCAGTATGAATACAATTCATTGCTGGGTACAACTATTCTTTTTAACCGTACTCAGAACGGTCAAATTACCTTCTCTTTTAATGGCGAAGAGCAGGTCTGGCCTGAGGATTCTTTTTTTCTTTTTTTAGCTATTTTAGATGTCTATTTTGGGAAAATTTATCCCCTTGGTTCAGTTGTGGAGATTGATTTGGATTTGCTGAACAACGAACTTAAAGAGATGTTTTCTGAGGAGCCAGGGGCACTTGTCATGCTGACTGGACGCAAGGCTCCTTTAGCAGAAGGTTTTGATCCTTATGTGATAGATTATTTTGGCCGGGTATGGCCATTTGGTGAGGTTGCTGCATTTCCACCAGTATTTGTTAGCAACATGATGATTAAGAATGTGGTTCATTTGGGCTATGAAAATGAATGGGAAGAGCGGATATCCGAAGAAGTCATCCGCCAAACTTATATCAAAAACCACCAGTTATCAACAGCCTTTATGACTATGGTAGATCAGTTGGCTTATTTAGCCTTTTTGAATGAGAAAGTAGTTGAGAAGGAGGGGTTAGATGAGTGAAGGATTTTACGTTGATGTAGGCGAACTATATACTGTTTTTGAGGAGCTACAATCGCAGTCCGAAAAAATAATTTCTAGCTTGGAGGCTGCTAAAAGTTCTTATAATTCTGTGATTACTTCTAATTCTATGTACGGAGATGTAGGACAGGCTATCGCTGGTGAGATTAATAGTTCGCATAATATGCTGCTAATGCAACTAAAGGATCTTCTTTATAGTCTGCAAAGTGACTTTTCTAAGGAAGTTGAGAGTTTTCAATCAGCGACTGGCGAGAAGTCAAGTACAGCGATAATTAGCCATAGTTATTTGAAGTCTACAAGCGAATATTTTGATACCCTAAAAGGTGAGATTGATCAAATTAGAAAAACAATTAACAGCGCAACGGATAGCGTCAGTGACCTAGTCTCTGTGACCAGCGATGCTAAGAACTATGAATATTTTGGTGGCAATCTCTCTAATGCTAAGGATGTAGTAACCAATACAATAGAAAAAGTTTCTGCTTGGGATAGCCAGGGTACTGCTCTAACAACTGAAACCAGTCTCCAGAATCTGCAAGAATTGCTAGGCCAACTGCACCAGACAGATGGGCTTGACTATAGCGATCCCATCATTAGCCAAGTGGTCAATAATCTTTCTCCTATAGCAGATAAGGTCAAGGAGATTGATGATCAGATAGATGAGAGTGTCCAGAAAGCCAAGTTAGAGGCACAAAAAGCCAAGGAATTGGAAGAAAAGGAAAGGGATCGAATAGAAAAAGATTGGCGTCTTCATCACCCGATTCAAGCAACACTACGAGATTGGCGTAAGGGAGTTTCTGATTTCCTAGACGAGCATACTTCAGGGATGAAGGATGATCCTAACTGGAAATGGTTAAAAGGTTTTGGAGATGCAGCCTTTGGGGCTGTAGGGGATGCAGTTTTTGGAGTTGCGGAGTTTGGCGTTGATCTTCTTCAATATTCCACTGAAGGTGTGATATTAGGCTATAATTCTCTCATGGGAAATGAGACTCCACAGTGGATGAAGGATGATTTACAAGGTGGGATAGAGACTTTTGGTAATGTCTTTCTAAATACGCTTGGAAATGCGTTTGGATTGGTTACAATGATTCCAGAAGTAAATAATCTGATTAATGACTTAGACAACAGTACTCGTGATGGTAGCATCATGGGAGCGATCCTCCATGATGTCCGTCATGCAAAAGATTTGATGCAGCAACCGATTCGTGATAAAATCAGGAAAGCAAGTAGTCTTTCTGGGTACGAGAGCGGTCATGCGGCAGGTGAAATCGTTAGTGAAATTGTTTCATGGATTGGAGCTGCTAAATTATTTAAGATGGCCGGTGGGAGCAAGCTGGTCAGCCGCTTGGCTCAGATGCCCAAGATTCAGAAGGGGATATCTTATTTTAGAAAAGCTCGCACAGCGCTGGCTAACAGTCATCTGGGTATGTTGGCTCGGGAAAGCTATGGGGCAACCAAGGATTTCTTTACTAGTCGTTTAGGGAATCTATGGGATGACTTTAGCCGCAAGAAGTTCGCCTTTGCGGGCTTGGATGATTTCCGTTATGCGGATGACATTGGTAAGCACACAGCTCGCCTGTACCAGAGTACGAGTGAAGGAGCAGAGTATCAACGCATACGTCGAGGTCTCTATAGCGAGGCGGGTGAAGCTGGTAGAAACTTAGGAAAATCTCAAACGAGAAATTGGATAGATGAAGCCAGTGAAATTTTAACAGATGGAAGTCATATGGATGGAAAAGTTCCTAAACCTAATGTGGTATATGAGGCTGGAGAACATCGCTATCTTTACCGTACTGATGAGGTGGGCCGTATCGATCGGGCGTATGCCGAAGATTTACAATTAAAACTCCATGAAGATAGATTACGCCATAACTCCAATACTCTAGATAAAGAAATCGGGGATCATGCAGGGCATATATTCGGAGATTTGTTTGGTGGATCACCTGAGTTGGATAACCTTGTTTCACAAGCTAAAGATGTCAATCTAAAAGAATATCGTCGTATTGAACGAGATTGGGCAGATGCTTTAAAATCAAATCCACCAAAGAAAGTTGAAGTGGACATTAAGATTAACTACGAGGGCTCTTCAATGAGACCAAGTAGTTTTGAAGTCAATTATAAGATTGATGGGAAAAAATATAACGAAATAATTCCAAATATAAACAAATAAAGAGAGAATAATATGACACAATTTGAAGATAAATTTATGGAAATCCAGATTGATATGGTTTCATTAGCTATGGAATATGTCCAAAACCAAGCAGATAAAATTTTTATTTATTGTGTTGCTGATGGTTTTTATAGATTTGATGTATTTTTTAAAACTAATAATCATTATCTGGATAGAGATGAGATTGCAGGTTACCTTCCTAATGAAATAGATAGTTCAGATGAAATTCAGTTTAGTCTATTAAGAATTGGGGCACAAGATATAGAAAGAATGGTTAAGCTGTGCCAAGAATATGACCGCGAACATCCAACTGAAATGTGGTTGATTTATGATGCTCAGAAAAATAGCCTTGATAGTCGCTATAGTTATGAAGGACGTTATGATAAGGATGAAGAATTACTTCCACGACTAGAGTTTGAAAAATGGTTTGAGGAAGTTAAGGAAAAGCAGGTATAAACTAAGAGAAAGCGATTTTCACAGCACTCATCTTATTTTTGTTCTAGGTAAAAAAGCTGAATCAACTTTTCGATTCAGTTTTTTTGAAAGCTTCTAATCTGTAAAAATTTGTTGAAGTTTGATTAGCTATAGGAAGTTTCATGGATTGGACCTGCTAAATTATTTAAGATGGCAGGTGGGAGCAAGCTAGTCAGCCGTTTGGCTCAGGCGCCCAAGATTCAGAAGGGGATATCTTATTTTAGAAAAGCTCGCACAGCGCTGGCTAACAGTCATCTGGGTATGTTGGCTCGGGAAAGCTATGGGGCAACCAAGGACTTCTTTACTAGTCGTTTAGGGAATCTATGGGATGACTTTAGCCGCAAGAAATTCGCCTTTGCGGGCTTAGACGATTTCCGTTATGCGGATGACATCGGTAAGCACACAGCTCGCCTGTACCAGAGTACGAGTGAAGGAGCAGAGTAGTCGGAAAATCAGCCAAGAATTCCGTCAAGAAGCCAGTGAACAACTGGCTAAGCATAGTGATGATGTAGCTAAAGGCGTGAAAGATGCTACCAGACAAGATCTTACAGATCAATTTGTAGAGAGTTCTTTTAATGGTAATTTAATTAAAGAATATGTGAAAGATGTTAAACTAAATACAAATAGGAACATCCCTAATAATCAGATTGAGGAATTAAAGAATACTTTACGTCTGAGAGAGTACGAAAAACTCTCACCAGTTGAGTTGGCTAAACATCGTGCAGAATTTAATAGGCTCAAAAATTCTCTAATTAACGAATGGGAATTGAAAACTGGTCTGACTTGGCCTACATATTCATAAGATGTCATCGGCAAAAATGGAAATGTTGTCAGAAAAACAGGCTCTAAGTATGACGCTCATCATATTATTGAAAATTCTTATGGTGTCAATAATGAATGGTGGAATATTCATCCTGCTAGATTTCCAAATGAACATCAAGCTGATATACATAGAGCTGGATTGCCAGCTAGAGAACTATTTAATTAAAGAGGGTATATTAAATGTTTGAAGAAATTAAATTAAATCCTTCAAATAAGTTTTATCCGCTCAATATAGATTCAATTAAAAAGAGTGAATCAAAGTTAGGTCTTGATATACCTCAGTTGCTTAAAGAATTTTATATAGAAGTTGGATATGGCTTTATTAAAAGTAAGGTGGATAATGTAAACCGTGTCATGGATCCAGAATCAGTTTTAGACTTTAGATTGAGACAAAATGACTTTGAGTTTTATCCAGACATTGAAATATTTGATGACTTCGAAGAAGACAAATTAGTATTTTTTGAAGCCAATGAAACTGTCATGATTTCAATAGGATTTGGTTCTAATAACTATGGGAAAATATACTATTATGATATGGAAATTTCTAAGAATCTTAAAGAATTTTTTGATAAGTTGTTAGAGGATGATACATTTTATTATAATTTATTTTAGTTATAGATAATGTTAGTGTTTTTGCCAAGAAATTAGATTGCAACGTTTATGAAATGCTAAAGATTGATGAAAGTAAGTCTGACCAAGATATAGCGAATGATTTTTTAAAATTTCCAATGATAATATTATCGAAATTTATTATGTATGATAGAATAAAAATTTTCCCTAATGCGATGATGTATATCTCTTTGATGAGTCAGATTAAAAAGATAACACTATTTCATTTAGGCTAATTTTACAGAATTTTAGCAATACTTCATCAATAAATTTATAAAATGATTAAAAAGGTCAGTTTTACTGATCTTTTTACATAGTGAGTTATTATAATCTTTAGCTACTGTGGCAAAAATTCAAATAGTTTATTCTTTCAGTCAGAGCAGGGGGCTATTGAGAAATGCTCAATTAATTCGTAAATTATCAAATTCTCATAGTCATGAGTGTGATAACATAATTCAATATACTTTATAAATTTTGTACAAAAATTTAAGTATTTTCATATGGACGATTCTAGTAATTTGTTGTTAAGTGTTCAAATACAAAAAAAGCACCGATTGGTGCTTATGATTATTTGAGACCGTATTTTTTGTTGAAACGATCCACACGTCCATCTGCTTGAGTGAACTTTTGACGTCCAGTGTAGAATGGGTGTGAGTCTGATGAAATTTCTACACGGATCAATGGGTAAGTTTCACCTTCGAATTCAACTGTTTCGTTTGAACGCTTAGTTGAACCACTAAGGAATTGGTAGCCGGTAGAAGTGTCCATGAAGACAACTGGGCGGTATTCTGGATGAATATCTTTTCTCATTTTACAAAAATTTCCTTTCTGCCATGGTCTCTTTGCGAGCCATAGATTAGTTACTTTGATAGTTTATCAAATTCTGATTGATTTGACAAGACTTTTAGACTAATTTCTTACTTTTTTGCCAATTCTTTCATCTCGGTGTAGATTTGCTCTATTTCTTCTTTTGAAAATGCATTGGCTCCGCTGGCTAGTGGGTGTCCACCGCCGTGATGATTTTTAGCAATACCGTTGATAGGAATAACCTTGCTGCGCATGCGGACACGGTAGTGACCTTCAGGCTGCTCAACAAAGATAGCCCACAGACCGACTTCTTCAATTCGTCCAGGCGCTCCGACAATGGCTGCAGTATCGGCATCGGTCAGTTGATAGGAGTGTAAAACTTCCTGAGGCAGAATGACCCGCGCAGTCCCATTTTCATCTATTTCCAATTGCTCATATACATAGCCCTGCAGTTTAGCTACTTGGCGGCTGATAGAGTCCATTTTGCGAGACAAGGCTGATAAGTCGAAATCGTACTGGCGTAGCTTGGCAGCTACTTCGAATGTGCGGGCGCTAGTAGAAGGATAAAGGAAGCGGCCAGTGTCTCCGATGATACCAGCATAGAGGAGTTCTGCAGCTTCCTTGCTCAAGTCTAAGTCATTTTCAAAGGCAAAGAGAGCGATCATCTCACTGGCACTGCTAGAGCTTGTATCAACTAGAGAAATATCTCCGTAAACCTCATCGTCAGGATGATGATCGATTTTGATTAGGAAGTCGCCTGTCGTGTAGCGTTGGTCGTCAATACGGGCTGTATTAGCGGTATCACAGATGATGACTAGGGCCTCTTGGTATTCTTCGTCTGCGACTTGGTCCATTTGTGCTAGCCACATGAGATTGGGCTCATCGTAGCCTGTCACTTTGATTGTCTTTTCTGGGAAGTGGTACTGAAGCAGCTTTTGCAGTCCGACCTGACTGCCAAGCGCATCGGGATCAGGCCTCATATGGCGATGGATGATAATAGTATCATATTCTTTGATCTTACTTAAAATATCATGATAAAGAGTCATAAATAACCTCGTCAACTTTCTTTACCCATTGTAGCATAAGAGTTTTTATTTTTAAAATAAAAAAGATATGATATAATGAGAGCAGATTAGAATTTGGAGGAAACTATGACCTTAGCGAAAATTGTATTTGCCAGCATGACTGGAAACACCGAGGAAATTGCTGATATTGTGGCGGATAAGCTAAGAGACCTGGATGTAGAAGTTGAAGTGGACGAGTGCACCACTGTCGATGCAGAAGATTTCTTGGAAGCAGATATTGCGATTGTAGCGACCTATACCTATGGTGATGGTGAGCTGCCTGATGAGATGATGGACTTCTACGAAGACTTGTCCGGATTGGATTTGTCTGGCAAGGTCTACGGAGTAGTCGGTTCAGGCGATACTTTCTATGACGAATTCTGCAAGGCTGTCGATGACTTTGATGCTGCCTTTGCTGCTACAGGAGCACTTAAGGGCGCAGAAAGTGTTAAAGTAGACCTATCTGCGGAAGATGATGATATTGCACGCTTGGAAGCTTTTGCAGAAGGCTTGGTTAATAAAGTTTAAAGTGATAAATAGAGGAAACGGCTGCGGCCGTTTTTATTTTGCGAAAGTGTTATTTTCTGACAATTCTCATGATTAGGAGTATAATGTAAGTAAGCGCTATCCGTCAGATAAAGGAGGAGTCCCTATGAAAGAACGCGACTATGCCTTTGGCTTTCATGATGATGTCAAGCCGCTCTTTTCGACTGGTAAAGGCCTGACAGAAGAAGTAGTTCGAGAAATCTCAGAAATCAAGAATGAGCCCCAGTGGATGCTGGACTATCGTCTGCGCTCCTTGGAACTCTTTCATAAGTTACCCATGCCCGATTTTGGCCCTGATTTGTCAGGGATTCGCTTTGATGATGTTATCTATTATCAGAAGCTAAGCGGAGATCGGGCTCGCAGTTGGGATGAGGTCCCAGAAGAGATTAAGAAAACCTTTGACCGCTTGGGAATTCCAGAAGCTGAGAAGCGCTTTCTATCTGGAGCTGTGGCTCAGTATGAATCTGAAGTGGTTTACCACAATATGAAAGAAGAGTTTGCCAAGCTGGGCATTATCTTCACCGATACGGATACGGCTGTTCAGGAATATCCGGACTTGGTTAAGCAGTATTTTGGTACTGTGATTTCAAATGCTGAGCATAAATTTTCTGCGCTTAATAGTGCGGTTTGGTCCGGCGGAACCTTTATCTATGTGCCCAAGAACGTCCAGTGCCAAGTTCCTGTTCAGACCTATTTTCGTATCAATGGTGAAAACGCTGGCCAGTTTGAGCGCTCCTTGATGATTATCGAGGAGGGTGGCTCAATCCAGTATATCGAGGGTTGTACAGCACCGACTTACACAAGCAATAGTCTTCATGCGGCAAATGTCGAAATCATTGTCAAAAAGGATGCCTTTTTCCGCTATACGACCATTCAAAACTGGTCGGACAATGTCTATAACCTCGTAACGGAGCGGGGGATTGTTGAGGAGGGCGGCACCTTAGAGTGGATTGATGGTAACTTAGGCAGCAAGGTCAATATGAAATATCCCTGTAGCATTCTTAATGGCCGAAATGCACGGACTTCTGTCCTCTCTATGTCCTTTGCCAACTATGGTCAGCACTTAGATGCGGGCTGCAAGGTTTTTCATAATGCGCCCAAGACTTCCAGTACCTTGATTTCTAAATCAGTGGCCAAGGATGGCGGCAAGACAGACTATCGTGGGCAGGTTCGCTTCGGCAAGAATAGCGCTGGCTCCAAATCTCATATCGAGTGTGATACCATTCTGATGGATGGCGAGTCCAGTTCCGACACTATTCCTTTTAATGAAATCCATAATTCAAATGTAGCGCTAGAGCATGAAGCCAAGGTTTCCAAAGTGTCTGAGGACCAGCTCTACTACCTGATGAGCCGAGGCATCAGCGAAGAAGAAGCCACAGCTATGATTATCAACGGATTTATGGAACCCATTACCAAAGAACTTCCAATGGAATACGCCGTCGAACTCAACCAACTCATCAACATGAGTATGGAAGGCTCAGTTGGTTAAAAAAGGTCCAGTGGACCTTTTTAATATGCTGATAAGAACTCGCAAAAGCGAGTTCCCTTTAATAAGGTCCGGGGTACTGTTTTAGGTTTCAGATAAGCACTTGGTTAAGCGAGTGCTCTTTAAAAAGGTTCGGGGATCCTTTTTAATCTGTAGATAGGGGCTCGTCTTTGCAGGTCCCCCTTAATCCGAGGTCCTTGAGACCTTTTTATTTAGAATAAAACTAGAAAATTTTACTATATTTTGTTATGATAGATAGAATACAAGGAGGAAGTAGATGACGTTAGAAGAAATCAGACAGGAAATTGATCAAGTTGATGATGCAATCGTTGCCCTGCTGGAGCAACGCATGAATCTGGTTGGCCAAGTCGTGGCTTTAAAAAAATTAACAGGCACAGCTGTCTTGGATAGCAAGAGAGAAGATGTAATTTTTGCCAGAGTTGCGGATAAGGTTAAAAACAAGGACTACAAAGAAACTGTTGTTGCGACCTTTTCAGACATCCTGAAACGTTCTCGGGAATTTCAGAATAAAAATATCTCATGAAAGAAGTACAGAACTCGATAGCTGTGGCTTTATCTGCGATGGCAGGCGGTTGGCTACGTTACCAAGTAGCGCTCTTATCAGTTTTTGCTGATTCATTTCCGCTGGCTACCTTACTGGTCAATTATTTGGGAACTTTTTTGCTAGTCTATATTATCAAGGGCTATCTTAGCAGTAAAGTTAAGTCCCAGCGTCTGCTTTTAGCGCTTTCGACCGGTTTTTGCGGAGGTTTGACGACCTTTTCTGGTCTTCTGCTAGACAGTATCAAACTAGCAGATTCAGGGCGCTATATGGAGCTTCTTATCTATCTAGTCTTAAGTGTAGGTGGTGGACTTGCAATCGCCCTATGGGCTGGAAAGCAGGTGAAGTCATGATGTGGGCGATGTTAATCTGCTGTGGCGCTGGTGCTCTCGTTCGTTATGTTTTCTCCAAGGTAAATAGTAGATACTCTCTGCCGATTGGGACTTTGGCGGCAAACCTGCTAGGTGCTTTTTTCATTGGATATTTTTATAATCATATAGAAGACAAGCAGCTTTATGTCATTTTAGCAACAGGCTTCTGTGGTGGCCTGACGACTTTTTCCACCTTGAATGCTGAGCTGGCAGAGCTCTTTTCGGAGCGAAAGAAATTTGTTCTCTACTTGGGTTTGACTTATATTCTAGGAATTTTAGCGATTCTTTTGGGAATTTTCATTTAAACATCTTTACATTTTTAGAAATTTTGATATAATATAGTTTGTGCCTAATGGAAGCACAAAAAACGGCTAATCCGCTGCGGTCTTGAACCTTAAGATTAGTAAGATAGGAGTAGAAAAAATGAATCCATTAATCCAAAGTTTGACTGAAGGTCAACTTCGTACTGACATCCCTGCATTCCGTCCTGGTGACACTGTCCGCGTTCACGCGAAAGTTGTCGAAGGAACTCGCGAACGTATCCAGATCTTTGAAGGTGTGGTTATCGCTCGTAAAGGTGCTGGTATCTCAGAAACTTACACCGTTCGTAAGATCTCTAACGGTATCGGTGTTGAACGTACTTTCCCAATCCACACTCCACGTGTTGACAAGATTGAAGTCGTTCGTTACGGTAAAGTCCGTCGTGCTAAATTGTACTACCTTCGTGCATTGCAAGGTAAGGCAGCGCGTATCAAAGAAATTCGCCGTTAATCTTAGAAAGACTCTGTCGTTGGGCAGAGTTTTTCTCTAAGTCCCCTTAGTTCAATGGATATAACAACTCCCTCCTAAGGAGTAGTTGCTGGTTCGATTCCGGCAGGGGACATGGATATGAAAAACTACGTTGTCAAACGTAGTTTTTTCTATGTTTAAATAAAAAATCTATAAAATAAATTGTTTTTTAGGAAATAGGAGTACAATACGGTTAGTATAGAAAATAAAAAAGCACCGAATCGGTGCGCACTTTTTCAAGTTGAATACGGACTGAGCTTAAAAACCACTGCCTTATTTTAACTTGCTGTGTTGTTTCGAATAGTTCCAACAAAGTAATTATATAATATTTTTGTTTAAATGTAAACGTTTTTGTGTTAAAATATTGACATAAAAAACAAATTTATAAAAGGGGAGTTTTTATGAAGAAATCATATTCAATAGGACTTGATATAGGAACAAATAGCGTTGGATGGGCTGTAGTAAATGATGATTATAAAGTTCCTGCCAAGAAAATGAGAGTTTTTGGAGATACAGATAGAAGTCATATTAAGAAAAATTTATTAGGCACGTTATTATTTGACGATGGAAATACTGCAGAGAGTAGACGTCTGAAACGAACAGCTCGTCGTCGCTATACTCGTCGACGTAACCGTATTCTTTATCTCCAAGAAATTTTTATAGAATCAATGAATGAAATAGATGAAAGCTTCTTCCATCGTTTAGATGACTCCTTTTTAGTTCCTGAGGATAAGAGGGGAAGTAAATACCCTATTTTCGCTACCTTGGAAGAAGAAAAAGAATATCATAAGAAATTCCCGACTATCTATCATTTGAGAAAACACCTGGCGGACTCAAAAGAAAAAACTGACTTGCGCTTAATCTATTTGGCATTAGCTCATATGATTAAATACCGCGGACATTTTTTATATGAAGAATCTTTCGATATTAAAAACAATGATATCCAAAAGATTTTTAATGAATTTATAAGCATTTACGACAACACCTTTGAAGGAAGTTCACTTAGTGGACAAAACGCACAAGTAGAAGCAATTTTTACTGATAAAATTAGTAAATCTGCAAAGAGAGAACGCGTTCTAAAACTCTTTTCTGATGAAAAATCCACTGGTCTCTTTTCAGAATTTCTCAAGTTAATTGTAGGAAATCAGGCTGATTTTAAAAAACATTTTGACTTAGACGAAAAAGCTCCACTACAATTCTCTAAAGATACCTATGATGAGGATTTGGAAAACTTACTCGGACAAATTGGAGATGGTTTTGCAGACCTTTTCCTAGTTGCTAAAAAACTTTATGACGCCATTCTTCTATCAGGAATCTTAACTGTCACAGATCCTTCAACCAAGGCTCCACTATCAGCATCTATGATTGAGCGCTATGAAAACCACCAAGAAGATTTAACAGCTTTAAAACAATTCATCAAAAACAATCTTCCAAAAAGATATAATGAAGTTTTTTCTGACCAATCTGAAGATGGGTATGCTGGTTATATAGATGGCAAGACTACTCAAGAAGCATTTTACAAATATATCAAAAATCTTCTCTCTAAATTCGAGGGGGCAGATTATTTCCTTGAAAAAATTGAACGTGAAGATTTTTTGAGAAAACAACGCACCTTTGATAATGGTTCTATTCCTCATCAAATTCATCTTCAAGAAATGAATGCCATTCTCCGTCGGCAAGGAGAACATTATCCATTTTTGAAGGAAAACAAAGAAAAGATTGAGAAAATCTTGACCTTCCGTATTCCTTACTACGTTGGCCCGTTGGCTCGTGACAATCATGATTTTTCTTGGCTTACTCGAAACTCGGACGAGCCAATCAGACCTTGGAATTTTGAAGAAGTTGTTGATAAGGCAAGATCTGCCGAAGACTTCATTCACAGAATGACCAACTATGACTTGTATTTACCAGAGGAAAAAGTTCTACCTAAGCACAGTCTGTTATACGAAACATTTGCTGTCTATAATGAATTAACAAAAGTAAAATTTATTGCAGAAGGACTGAGAGACTACCAGTTCCTTGATAGTGGACAGAAGAAACAAATTGTCAATCAATTATTCAAAGAGAAAAGAAAAGTAACTGAAAAAGATATCATTCATTATCTACACAATGTTGATGGCTACGATGGAATCGAACTAAAAGGAATTGAAAAACAATTTAACGCTAGTCTTTCTACTTACCATGATTTACTCAAAATTATCAAGGATAAAGAGTTTATGGATGATGCTAAAAATGAAGAGATTCTTGAAAATATAGTCCATACTCTCACAATATTTGAAGATCGTGAGATGATTAAGCAACGCCTTGCTCAATATGACACTCTCTTTGATGAGAAAGTAATCAAGGCACTGACTCGTCGACATTATACTGGTTGGGGAAAACTCTCTGCCAAGCTGATTAACGGCATCAGTGATAAACAAACTGGCAATACGATTCTTGACTACTTGATTGATGATGATAAAATCAATCGTAACTTTATGCAGTTAATCCATGATGACGGACTTTCTTTCAAAGAAATTATCCAAAAAGCACAAGTAGTTGGCAAGACAGATGATGTGAAGAAAGTTGTCCAAGAACTTCTAGGAAGCCCAGCCATTAAAAAGGGAATTTTGCAAAGTATCAAGATAGTTGATGAACTTGTTAAGGTTATGGGACATGATCCTGAATCTATTGTAATCGAAATGGCGCGAGAAAATCAAACAACCAGTAAAGGAAAAAAGAATTCCCAACAAAGATACAAACGCATTGAAGATTCACTGAAAAAATTGTCATTTGAACTCGATTCTGAAATTTTAAAGAAACATCCTACAGATAATAATCAACTTCAAAACGACCGCCTCTTCCTTTACTATCTCCAAAATGGGAAAGATATGTATACTGGGAAACCTCTTGATATCAACCAACTGAGCAGCTATGACATTGACCACATCATTCCACAGGCCTTTATAAAGGATGATTCGCTCGATAACCGTGTCCTGACTAGTTCAAAGGATAATCGTGGTAAATCCGATAATGTTCCAAGTTTAGAGGTTGTTCAAAAAAGAAAAGCTTTTTGGCAACAATTATTGGATTCCAAATTGATTTCAGAACGTAAATTTAATAACTTAACAAAGGCTGAACGAGGTGGACTAGATGAGCGTGATAAAGTTGGCTTTATCAGACGCCAACTAGTTGAAACACGGCAAATCACAAAACATGTTGCACAGATTTTGGATGCCCGTTTCAATACAGAAGTGAATGAGAAGAACCAGAAAATCCGTACTGTCAAAATTATCACTTTGAAATCCAATCTAGTTTCCAACTTCCGTAAAGAATTTCGGTTATACAAGGTGCGGGAAATTAATGATTACCACCATGCACATGATGCCTATTTAAATGCAGTAGTGGCTAAGGCTATCCTTAAGAAATATCCTAAACTAGAGCCTGAATTCGTCTATGGTGACTATCAAAAGTACGATCTTAATAGATACATCTCAAGATCCAAAGATCCTAGAGAAGTCGAAAAAGCAACTGCAAAGTATTTCTTCTACTCAAACTTGCTGAACTTCTTTAAAGAAGAGGTGCATTACGCAGACGGAACCATCGTAAAAAGAGAGAATATCGAATACTCCAAGGATACTGGAGAAATCGCTTGGAATAAGGAAAAAGATTTCGCTACAATCAAAAAAGTTCTTTCACTTCCACAGGTGAATATTGTGAAGAAGCGAGAAGTGCAAACAGGTGGCTTCTCTAAAGAGTCCATTCTTCCTAAAGGAAATTCTGACAAGCTAATCCCTAGAAAAACAAAGGATATTCTTTGGGACACTACTAAATATGGGGGTTTTGATAGTCCGGTTATCGCCTACTCAATCTTGCTCATTGCCGATATCGAAAAAGGAAAAGCGAAAAAACTGAAGACTGTCCAAACTCTAGTTGGTATCACGATTATGGAAAAAGCCGCTTTTGAGGAGAATCCAATAACTTTCCTTGAAAATAAAGGCTATCATAATGTCCGTAAAGAAAATATCCTCTGCCTGCCTAAATATAGTTTATTTGAACTGGAAAATGGGCGCAGACGCATGCTTGCCAGTGCGAAAGAACTTCAAAAAGGTAATGAAATAGTGCTTCCAGCATATTTAACAACCTTGCTCTACCATGCTAAAAACATTCATAGACTAGACGAGCCAGAACATTTGGAATATATTCAGAAACACCGAAATGAATTTCAGGATTTATTAAATCTTGTATCTGAGTTCTCTCAAAAATATGTCCACGCTGAAGCGAATCTGGAGAAAATCAAGAACTTATATGTAGACAATAAGCAGGCAGATATAGAAATCCTGGCAAATTCATTTATCAATTTGTTTACCTTTACTGCTTTGGGTGCTCCTGCTGCCTTTAAATTTTTTGGCAAAGATGTTGATCGAAAACGATACACAACTATATCTGAAATTCTCAACGCCACCCTCATCCACCAATCCATCACTGGTCTCTACGAGACTAGGATTGACTTAAGCAAACTGGGAGAAGACTGATGGGATGGAGAACCGTTGTTGTCAATACGCACTCTAAACTCTCCTACAAGAACAACCACTTGATTTTTAAAGATGCCTCTCGGACAGAGTTGATTCACCTGTCCGAGGTGGACATCCTGCTTTTGGAGACGACAGATATCGTTCTCTCCACTATGCTGATAAAACGCTTGGTGGATGAAAATATTCTAGTCATCTTTTGTGATGATAAACGCTTGCCAACGGCATACTTAATGCCTTATTACGGTCGACATGATTCCAGTTTGCAACTCTCTCGGCAAATTGCTTGGAATGAAGATGTAAAGGCGGAAATCTGGACAACTATCATTGCACAAAAAATTCTCAATCAAGCTTTTTATCTGGGAACTTGTGGTTTTGTGGAAAAGAGCCAGTCCGTCATCGATCTCTATCATGGGTTGGATTTGTTTGATCCTAGTAACCGTGAGGGACACGCAGCTCGCATTTATTTCAACACCTTGTTTGGAAATGATTTTAGTCGTGAGCAAGATAGTGATGTCAATGCTGCCTTGGACTACGGTTACACCTTGATTTTGAGTATGTTTGCGCGTGAGATTGTGTTGTCTGGCTGCATGACTCAGTTTGGCTTGAAACATGCCAATCAGTTTAATCAATTCAACCTAGCTAGCGATATTATGGAGCCTTTCCGTCCTATTATTGACAGAATCGTTTATGAAAATCGAAATAGTTCTTTTGTCAAAATCAAACGAGAACTTTTCACTATTTTCTCAGATACCTTCCACTACAATGGTAAGGATATGTACCTGTCCAATATCGTCAGTGACTATACTAAGAAAGTCATCCAAGCTCTCAATCAACCTGAGAAAGGAGTTCCTGAGTTTAGGATATGAGTTATCGATATATGCGTATGATTTTAATGTTTGATATGCCAGTTGATACCGTAGAGGAACGCAAGGCCTATCGGAAATTTCGGAAGTTCCTCATAGATGAGGGGTTTATCATGCACCAATTCTCCATCTATAGCAAGCTCTTGCTCAACAACTCTGCTAATAATGCCATGATTGAGCGACTCAAAATTCATAACCCTAAAAAAGGAAACATTACTCTCTTAACCGTTACAGAAAAGCAGTTTTCTCGCATGATTTACTTAAATGGCGAGCGAAATACCAGCGTAGCAAACTCCGACGCTCGCTTGGTCTTTCTGGGAGAGGAGCCTAGAGATGAAGATTAATTTCCCGCTATTGGATGAACCATTAGCTATTGAAAATGCAACTTTTTTAGTGTTGGAAGACCAGTTTACCTTTTCAACTATCGTCAAGCAGTTCTACCAATATACTGATGATGGGAAGTTGAAGTTGTTTGATAGAAATCTAAAAGCACTGAAAGAGTCTGAATTACTTGTGATAACGGATGTCTTAGGATACAATCTCAACTCACCTGCAATGCTTAAATTAATACATGCTGATTTAGAAAATCAACTCAATGACAAGCCCGAAGTTAAGTCCATGATTGAAAAGTTGGTTGCTACGATTACAGAATTGCTGGCATTTGAGTGTTTGGAAAACGAGTTAGACCTAGAGTATGATGAAATCACCATTCTAGAGTTAATCGATGCACTTGGTGTCAAAGTCGAAACTCTAAGTGATACACTTTTTGAAAAGATGCTAGAAATTGTCCAGGTTTTTAAATATCTTTCTAAAAAGAAACTCCTTGTTTTCATCAATGCATCTGCCTATCTATCAAAGGATGAGTTAGTAAATTTGATAGAGTATATCCAACTTAATCAACTGTCCGTCTTGTTTGTTGAGCCTCGGAAAATCTATGATTTTCCGCAGTATGTATTGGATCAAGACTATTTCTTGAACCCCGAAAATATGGTATAATTTGAGTAACAATTGGAACCTGACGAGCTGAAGTCTGGCTGGGACGAATGGCGCGATTACGAAATTTCGTGAGAAAAATTTTTCTACGAGGTTTTAGAGCTGTGTTGTTTCGAATGGTTCCAAAACAGACAAGGCTTAATATTGACGAGAATACTTGTTTTAGAGCTGTGTTGTTTCGAATGGTTCCAAAACGGGTTTTAGTTTGATATTACCCAGTTTATTGTTTTAGAGCTGTGTTGTTTCGAATGGTTCCAAAACAGGAATTGGAGTTGATGCAGACGGTGCCTTGTTTTAGAGCTGTGTTGTTTCGAATGGTTCCAAAACTTGATATCCGTATTTATATAACTCCTCATTGTTTTAGAGCTGTGTTGTTTCGAATGGTTCCAAAACATAGTCTTCAATCGAACTGTCATTGAGCAGGTTTTAGAGCTGTGTTGTTTCGAATGGTTCCAAAACCCATGAAGCGTGACCTTATCGAGTTAGGTAGTTTTAGAGCTGTGTTGTTTCGAATGGTTCCAAAACGGATGACATAATGAGAGATATTGCTATATTGTTTTAGAGCTGTGTTGTTTCGAATGGTTCCAAAACTTTTGCTCTTATTGCTATTCAGAAATTTTCGTTTTAGAGCTGTGTTGTTTCGAATGGTTCCAAAACATATTTGGTATTATAGTTATATCAAGTTAAGTTTTAGAGCTGTGTTGTTTCGAATGGTTCCAAAACTCTTGTTTCGATTAGCGTCTCCATAGAGCAGTTTTAGAGCTGTGTTGTTTCGAATGGTTCCAAAACAGGCCGGACGGTTGGTAATGGGCAATGTTAGTTTTAGAGCTGTGTTGTTTCGAATGGTTCCAAAACGACCGCTAAAAATCCCTGTACTGTAACACGATTTTAGAGCTGTGTTGTTTCGAATGGTTCCAAAACTACCATTGCATTCGTTGCCGGCTGGTAGTTTTAGAGCTGTGTTGTTTCGTTTTTATTTATCATAAAAAGAACTGAGTAAATCAGTCCTTTTGTTCTCTATTTCCCCAAGCAAAATTGGCTGAAGAGTTGGGTGATAAGCTCGTCTGGTGCGGCGTCACCAGTGATTTCGCCGAGGATTTCCCAGGTGCGGGTCATATCGACTTGGAGTAGATCTACCGGCATACCCATTTCCAAGCCTTGGTTGACGGCTTGTAGGCTTTCCAGGGCTTTTTCAATCAAGGAAATGTGGCGGGCGTTGGACAGGTAGGTGGCGTCTTGCTCGACGATACCAGCATTTTCAAAGAAGAGCTGATTGATGCGTTTTTCAATTTTATCGATATTTTGATTGTGAAGGACAGAAATCTTGATAGCATCTGCTGGCAGCTGATCCAGCTCAATCTTCTCTTCAAGGTCAGTCTTGTTAAGTAGGACGATGCGGTTGCTGTCTTGGCTGATTTCAAGCAATTGTCTGTCTTGGTCTGTCAGAGGCTCGCTGGCATTGAGAACCAAGAGAACCAAGTCAGCTTCCTGCAGGGCTTTTTTAGAGCGCTCAACTCCAATTTGCTCAACAAGGTCGTCAGTTTCCCGAATGCCTGCGGTATCGATGAGCTTGAGCGGCACACCCTTGATATTGACATACTCCTCGATCACATCACGAGTCGTACCTTCGATATCAGTCACAATGGCCTTGTCCTCGCGCAGGAGATTGTTGAGCAGGCTGGACTTGCCAACATTAGGCCGTCCGATGATAGCAGTGGAAATACCTTCGCGTAAAATCTTGCCTCGTCGGGCAGTATTGAGGAGGTTGCTTAGCAGTGCCTCGAACTCAGACGTTTTTTCTCGCAAAAGCTGGGTCGTCATCTCTTCCACGTCGTCGTACTCAGGATAGTCAATATTGACCTCGACCTGAGCCAGTGTGTTGAGAATTTCCTGACGGGTATTGTTGATAAGGTTGGATAGAGAGCCATCCAGCTGCTTGACTGCATTGTTCATGGCTTTATCGGTCTTGGCGCGGATGATATCCATGACAGCCTCAGCCTGAGTCAAATCTACGCGCCCATTGAGAAAGGCCCGCTTGGTAAATTCACCAGGCTCAGCCATTCTAGCACCCTCGCGGATGGCAAGCTGCAAAATTTCATTAGTAACCGCAATCCCACCGTGAGTGTTAATCTCGATGATATCCTCGCGCGTGAAGGTCTTGGGAGAGCGCATGGCACCAATCATGACCTCGTCTAGAATTTCCTGATTTTGTGGATCGACGATATGGCCGTAGTTAAGCGTGTGGCTTTCCACTTTGCTTAGATTTTTGCCTTTGAAGATTTTTTTGGCAATAGCAAAACTGTCTGTCCCGCTTAGTCTGACAATGCCGATAGCCCCTTCGCCAAGAGGCGTAGAAATCGCAGCGATTGTATCAAATTCTCTGGTAATCATAATGTATTTTTCCTTGTGTTTTAAAATCAATTACCCTAATTGTAACGCAAAAATCAAGGAGGAGCAAGGCTTTCGATTATCAAGCGGAAGTAATGAAATGTAAGTCTGACAAAGAAAACACTTTCATGTTAGTGAGAATCATGATATAATAAAAGTAGTGTGATTCGAGGAGGTGCTATGGAAAATCTAAAGAAACTGGCGGGAATCAAGGCTGCTGAATTTGTCCAAAGCGGGATGATTGTTGGTCTCGGGACGGGTTCAACTGCTTATTATTTTGTCGAAGAGATTGGCCGGCGTGTCAAGGAGGAAGGACTGCAGATTACAGCTGTGACGACTTCCAGTGTCACTAGTAAACAGGCTGAAGGGCTGGGCATTCCACTCAAGTCTATCGACGATGTGGATCAGGTGGATGTCACTGTTGATGGTGCCGATGAGGTTGATTCAGCGTTTAACGGTATCAAGGGCGGTGGCGGCGCACTTCTCATGGAGAAAGTCGTGGCGGTTCCTACTAAGCACTATATCTGGGTGGTCGATGAGAGCAAGATGGTAGAGAAGCTAGGTGCCTTCATGCTACCAGTAGAAGTTGTTCAGTACGGCGCTGAGCAGCTCTTTCGTCGCTTTGAGCGTGCGGGCTATAAGCCTGCCTTTCGTCAGAAGGATGGTCAGCGATTTGTTACGGACATGCAGAATTTCATTATTGACTTAGATTTAGGTGTGATTGAAAATCCAGTTGAGTTTGCGCAAGAACTAGATCATGTAGTGGGCGTAGTGGAGCATGGACTGTTTAATCAAATGGTAGACAAGGTCATTGTTGCTGGAAAATCGGGCCTTCAAGTTTTAGAGGCCAATAAATAGAAAGAGGTGTTTTATGCCAAAATTTAATCGTATTCACTTGGTAGTCATGGACTCAGTTGGTATCGGTGCTGCACCAGATGCCAATAACTTCGTCAATGCAGGGGTACCAGATGGTGCTTCAGATACTCTGGGACATATTTCCAAAACGGTAGGACTGAATGTGCCAAACATGGCTAAGATCGGCCTGGGAAATATCGAGCGTCCTGCTCCTTTGAAGACCGTTCCTCAAGAAGAAAATCCTAGCGGTTACTATACCAAGCTGGAAGAAGTATCTCTTGGAAAAGACACGATGACAGGACACTGGGAAATCATGGGTCTCAATATTACTGAGCCTTTTGATACTTTCTGGAATGGCTTCCCAGAAGAAATCCTGACTCAGATTGAAGAGTTTTCTGGTCGCAAGGTCATTCGTGAGGCTAACAAACCATACTCTGGTACAGCAGTTATTGATGACTTTGGTTCTCGTCAGATGGAAACAGGCGAGCTGATTATCTACACCTCTGCTGACCCCGTATTGCAAATTGCAGCACATGAAGAAGTGATTCCTTTGGAAGAGCTCTATCGTATCTGTGAATTCGCCCGCTCTATTACCTTGGAACGTCCTGCACTTCTGGGACGTATCATCGCTCGTCCTTATGTAGGTGAGCCTGGCAACTTCACTCGTACAGCCAACCGTCACGACTATGCAGTGTCTCCGTTCAATCCAACTGTTCTTGATAAGCTCAATGAAGCTGGAATTGCTACCTATTCTGTTGGTAAGATTAATGACATCTTCAACGGCGCTGGAATTAACCATGACATGGGACATAATAAGTCTAACAATCATGGTGTAGATACTTTGGTCAAAGCCTTCAAAGACGAAAACTTCAAAGAAGGCTTCTCATTCACTAACCTAGTAGACTTTGATGCTCTTTATGGTCACCGCCGTGATCCACATGGCTACCGTGACTGCTTGGAAGAGTTTGATGCTCGTATCCCAGAAATCATTGAAAACATGCGTGAAGATGATCTGCTCATGATTACTGCTGACCATGGTAATGACCCAACCTATGCCGGAACCGACCACACTCGTGAGTACATTCCGCTTTTGGTCTTCGGAAAATCGCTGAGCGGTCATGGTCATATTCCTGTTGGACACTTTGCGGATATCTCAGCTACCGTTGCTGAAAACTTCGGAGTGGACAAGGCGATGATTGGTGAAAGCTTCTTGGACAAATTGGTATAAGCATTATAAGAGAGTGAGGAAAATATTTTATGACAAGCTTATCAGAAAAAATCAAAGAAACAGCAGCCTTCTTAAAAGAAAAGGGTATGACAGAACCTGAATTTGGTCTGATTTTGGGATCTGGTTTGGGAGAATTGGCTGAAGAAATCGAAAATGCCGTTAGTCTTGACTATGCGGATATTCCAAACTGGGGCCGCTCAACTGTTGTTGGTCACGCTGGTAAATTAGTTTATGGAGACTTGGCAGGACGGAAAGTCTTGGCACTGCAAGGCCGTTTCCATTTCTATGAAGGAAATCCATTAGAAATCGTTACTTTCCCAGTGCGTGTGATGAAGGCTCTTGGTGCGACTGGTGTTATTGTTACCAATGCTGCCGGTGGTATCGGCTATGGTCCAGGTACGCTTATGGCTATCACTGACCACATCAATATGACTGGTCAAAATCCTTTAATCGGTGAAAACTTGGATGAATTTGGTCCACGTTTCCCTGATATGTCTAAATCTTACACTCCAGAATACCGTGCCGTCGCTCACAAAGTTGCTGATAAGCTTGGTATCAAGCTGGATGAGGGGGTCTATATCGGTGTAACTGGACCGACTTATGAAACACCAGCAGAAATCCGCGCTTATAAGACACTTGGAGCGGATGCAGTTGGCATGTCTACTGTTCCTGAAGTGATTGTAGCGGCACATTCTGGTTTGAAAGTCCTTGGAATATCATGCATTACAAACTTTGCTGCTGGGTTCCAAGAAGAGCTTAATCATGAGGAAGTGGTTGAAGTAACAGAACGTGTCAAAGGTGATTTTAAACGACTGCTTAAAGAAACACTTGCTGAATTGTAAAAAAATGTTGAAAGGCGGAGTGTCTGGGTTTGTAATTGAATCCGAACTAGCCTTTCTATGGAATATTAAAATTAAGAAAGAAAGGAATTGAACCCTCCCTAAAAGCGGTGGGAAAAAGATAGTTGGTCTTGTGAGCATCGCTCACTGCGACCATCTCCTATTTTCCCTTTGCTTTTGACGGGTTTGGTATCTTAACTATGTCTATTCATATTTCTGCTAAGCCAGGTGAAATTGCGGATAAAATCCTTCTTCCGGGGGATCCACTTCGGGCTAAATTTATCGCTGAGAACTTTTTAGAAGACGCTGTTTGCTTCAATGAAGTCCGCAATATGTTCGGCTACACTGGTACTTATAAAGGTGAGCGTGTTTCTGTTATGGGGACTGGAATGGGAATGCCCTCAATCTCTATCTATGCGCGTGAGCTGATTGTTGACTACGGTGTGAAAAAGCTGATCCGTGTAGGAACTGCGGGTTCGTTAAATGAGGATGTCCATGTCCGTGAATTAGTACTGGCGCAGGCAGCTGCAACTAACTCCAATATTATCCGCAATGACTGGCCACAGTATGATTTCCCACAAATCGCTAGCTTTGATTTACTAGATAAGGCCTATCATATCGCCAAAGATCTCGGTATGACGACGCACGTTGGGAACGTCTTGTCGTCTGATGTCTTTTACTCAAACTACTTTGAAAAGAATATTGAGCTCGGTAAATGGGGAGTTAAAGCTGTTGAAATGGAAGCTGCGGCACTTTACTATCTGGCTGCTCAGCACCATGTGGATGCTCTTGCTATCATGACCATTTCTGATAGCTTGGTCAATCCTGAAGAGGATACGACAGCAGAAGAACGTCAAAATACCTTTACCGATATGATGAAGGTTGGTTTGGAAACCTTGATTGCAGAAGCATGAAAGTAGATGTCAAAGAAGCCATTCTCTTTGCTATTTGCCGCTATGACTATGCTTATGCTCATAAACTGGCTGAGCGAGCAGGAAGCAGTGTCCAGTCTGACTTGGTCCTTCTTCTTGAGGCTTTGGCGGAGCGAAGAGAGCTCAACATCCAATCTATGATGAATCTAAAGTTGGAAATCACTGGGTATAACCTAGCTGATTTTCAGCTTTTTTGCCATGAAGATGAAGAGGATGAGCAGCTGGTCAATTACCTTTATGACCTGGAAGCTAAGCTGAGAAATGAGCAGCTGATTGACTTTATCAGAGCAGTCAGTCCAGCTATTTATCGGATTTTTATGCGGCTGATTCGCATGCAAATACCGGATATTGATTGCTATATTCATAATTCACGAGGGGCTAGTTACGATCGTTGGAAGTTTGAAAAGATGCGAAATTCTGATAATCCTGACCTGCAAAATTTTCATGCGGAAAGCACGGTCAATTCTTCTAGTTTGACGGAGATGATTTTGCAGTTGCATTTGCCCGAATCTGTCAAAGAGTCGGCACGGCAGCTAAGAGAGTTAGAAAAGTCAGTCCGCAATCCACTGGCTCATCTTATCAAGCCTTTTGACGAGGAAGAATTGCACAGGACGACAGGTTTCTCATCTCAGCACTTTATGGAGCTTCTGATTGATTTGGCGCAGGAGACAGGCATAGTTTATCAGAGGGAACCTTTTTACTTCGACCGAGCGAATGCGGTCATAGAAAGTCTCTTATAAGGAGTAGCAGGATGGATAAGATTGCAAGACTGCAAGAATTGATAAACCAAAGTCAAAATATCGCCTTTTTCGGAGGTGCGGGTGTTTCGACGGAGTCCAATATTCCAGACTTTCGCAGTTCAGATGGAATATACAGCGTCAAGCTGGGACGGCATTTTACAGCGGAGCAGCTGGTTTCTCACACTATGTTTGAGCGCTATCCGCAGGAGTTTTTTGACTTTTACAAGAAGTACCTGCTCTATCCGGATGCTAAGCCCAATGCAGCACATCTCTACTTGGCTGATTTGGAGAAGGTAGGCAAGCTCAAGGCTGTGGTGACTCAAAATATCGATAGCTTGCATGAAATGGCTGGTTCAAAAAAGGTTCTCAAATTACATGGTAGTGCGGATAGAAATTACTGTCTGAATTGTCAGCGATTCTATGATTTGGAGGCCTTTCTGGCTCTGGACGGTACCATTCCTCACTGTCTTGACTGTGGCGGTATTGTCAAGCCGGATGTGACTCTCTATGAAGAACCGCTAGATATGGAAGTTTTCCAGCAGGCAGCTCAAGCTATCCAGCAAGCTGACCTACTGATAATCGGCGGCACGTCCTTAGTCGTCTATCCCGCAGCCAGCCTCATCCAGTACTTTGTAGGTAAGCATCTGGCCGTCATCAACAAGACCAGCATCCCTCAAGACAGCCAGGCTGACTTAGTGGTTGAGGGCAAGATAGGGGAAGTATTAGGCAAATTAAAACAATAGAAAAACACCTGAAAAAGCTTTTTCGGGTGTTTTTTGCAGTTTATTTATCAAACTTCACTTCCTCAATCAGATACTCAATGAAGCGTTCTCCCATTTTGGATAGGCTAGCTTTTTCATGCTGGATGTAGACCAGCTCAATCGGATCATCAATGTCCAGTGGGATTGACACGATATTATCTCCGTTGAGGTTGCTGTTGAGGATACCGGTTGCAATCGTGTAGCCATCCAGACCGATCAAAAGGTTAAAGAGGGTCGCACGGTCGCTGACCACGATAGATTTTTTATGGTGTTCCTGAGAGAGAATTTCCTCAGAAAAGTAGAAGGAGTTGTGAGTCCCTTGGTCATAGCTGAGGTAGGGGAAGTTTTCTAAGTCAGATAATTGAACCAGCTTTTTCTTGGCGAGCGGATTTGACTTGCTGACAAAGATATGGGGTTGCGCAGTGAATAGATGAGTGGCAATCAGATGATTGTCATCCAGCATCTTGGATAGGACATCGCGGTTGTAGCTATTGAGAAAGAGGACGCCGATTTCGCTGCGGAAGTTTTTTACGTCGTCAATAATTTCCCAAGTCCGAGTTTCCCGCAAAAAGAGCTCGTATTTCTCCATATCGCTTTTTTTAAGCAGGGAGACAAAGGCATTGACCACAAAGGCATAGTGTTGGGCAGAAACGCTGAAAAGCTCGCGGTGGGCGACAGGGTTTTTGTATCGTTCTTCTAGAAGCTGCGTCTGCTCAACCACCTGCCGGGCATAGGAAAGAAACTCCATGCCGTCCTTGGTCAAGGTAATTCCTTTGGGATTGCGAATGAAAATCTCGATTCCCATTTCATTTTCCAAATCCCGCACAGCATTGGACAAACTAGGCTGTGTAATGAAAAGCTGCTTGGCAGCTTCGTTCATACTGCCAGTCTCGACGATTTTGATAATATAGTGTAACTGTTGAATTCTCATAGGACTATTTTATCACAAACTGAGTTGATTTTTCTAGTGATTGCTAGTTCTGAGGACAAACTTAACATATGTAAGAACTTCTATATGTTACTATGGGTATAGAATGGTAGAAGTAGATTTTCTCAATCTACTTGAATAACGATTTTTATAGGATTGGTTGCGTCTGGATTTTGATTTTTTGAAATAGCCGTGATAAAATAAAAGTTGGTTTCAGTCTATCAAATAGTTTTAATGAAATCTGTTTTTAATACTATCTATGTAGTCTAAACTAAATTTATAAGTTAGTAAGGTAATTAAATCAAGAAGTTATGAAAAAAGATGATGAATCATTCGAAGAAATATTTTCTGATATTTCCAAAGAGGAGAAAAAGAACAAGAATAAAAGGACTGCATTTATTGTCATAGGTTCTTTAGTTTACGGAGCACTTATTTTGACGGCTGTTGTTTTTTCATTTCTTCATTCGCAGAAACATTTAACTTCTCGAAAAACTAGTTCAACACAGGAAATAGTATCTTCTACAAGTTCTGATTCTGAACAAAATGAGGCAGAAATTTTTGCTAGAAAGTTGATAAGTGACGAAAAAGAATATCAATTTTCTTGGGAAGTTCAGGATTTTGATGGTTTAAGATTTGACAAAAATCTTGGAGGGACCAGTCTGGATGCGATAATCAGCAGATATGGAAGGCCTGATTCGGGTGAAGGATGGATAGCCTTGAATTATGGGAAAGAAACTCCTCAAATTCGGTTGCGATGGCATAGTATCGAGCGTTATAAGTATGCTTATGTAAGCTTAGTTTTTGAAAAATTTAAAGATGAATACAAACTTATCTCTAAAGAATACTACAATTTAAATAGTTCTAAATTACCCATTGATACCGAAGCGAGCAGAGATTTCACTTGGACTCAAGCAGCGTTCGATAGTTTGCTTTTGGAAAATAAGGAAGGAAATTCTCAAACGGGTTCTACCTATGAAGAAATTATCAGTCTGTATGGACCACCGCAAAATCAAAATCTGTCAGCTGAAGATTATATTTCTAATTTAAAAGTTTCTTATGTGTCACCTAAGCCAGATGAAAGCAATATGAAGCTTAGGCAAGTTGATTTAGAGTTTATTAAGATAGATTCGGGCAACTGGTATCTTGTGAAAAAAGATTCTGTAAATTTGAATTAGTTCTAGATTTTATTTTCTGATGCATTATTTTTTTGTAGTTACCTTGACATTCCTCATCTCTAACGATATAATGTTTACAATTTAACCTTTAATCAAGTCCAGTGAGGCTGCAAGGTGGGGAAAACGGTATAAGAGGCAATTGGCTGCCTTGTTTTTTGCGAAACCTTGCTGCGGCGAGGTTTTTTCTTGTAGAAAGTGAGGTTATCATGGTTAGTGATAGTTGTAAAAAGAGATTTGGCAAGATTATGCTGGAGCAGATGGAGCTGCTTGAGCAAGTAGAAATTGCGCCTAATATTTTTTCCATGATTCTAAAGGGACAAATGGTTGCACAGATGCAGGCTGGGCAGTTTTTACATATTCGGGTACCAGATGACAGCAAGCTTTTGCGCCGGCCTATCTCAATCGCGGAGATTGACCGAGACAATCTGACTTGTCGCATTATTTATCGGATAGAAGGCGGCGGAACAGCTATTTTTTCTCAACTTCCTGCTGGTTCTTATCTTGATGTTATGGGGCCTCAGGGAAATGGTTTTGATTTGACCCCTGTAAGGTCAGGTGACCAAGTTTTGATTATCGGTGGTGGGATTGGTGTTCCACCTCTGCTTGAGGTTGCTAAAGAATTGCATGCCAAGGGTGCTCAGGTGACGGCTGTATTGGGATTTGCTGATAAAGCTGCTGTCATTTTGGAATCAGAAATGAAAAAATACTCCGAAGTCATTGTCACGACGGATAACGGTTCTTACGGTCGCAAGGGCTATGTATCAGCAGTTGTAGATAAATTGCCCCAAGACTATGCTGCTGTCTATTCCTGTGGAGCGCCAGCCATGCTCCAGTATGTCGATCGTAAGTTTCAGGACCATCCGCATGCTTATCTTTCTATGGAATCCCGTATGGCTTGTGGCATGGGCGCCTGCTATGCCTGTGTCGTTCATGTGGCAGGTCAGGATGAGTCAGTCAATAAGCGCGTTTGTGAAGACGGTCCGGTCTTTGAGACGGGCACGATTATTGTCTAGGAGGGGAAAGAATGAGTGATCAACGTTTAAGAGTTTCCTTGTCAGGCTTGGACCTGAAAAATCCAATTATTCCAGCATCCGGCTGCTTTGGGTTCGGACAGGAATATGCCAAATACTATGATCTAGACTTGCTGGGCTCCATCATGATAAAGGCTACGACTTTGGACCCCCGCTTTGGCAATCCCACTCCGCGTGTGGCAGAAACGCCCGCTGGTATGCTCAATGCCATTGGCCTGCAAAATCCAGGTGTTGAGGTTGTTCTAGCTGAAAAACTGCCCTGGTTGGAAAAAAATTATCCCAATCTTCCAATCATAGCTAATGTAGCAGGCTTTTCCAATCAAGAGTATGCCACAGTGGCTGAGAAAATTTCTCAAGCCTCTAATGTAAAGGCTATTGAGCTCAATATCTCCTGCCCTAATGTTGACCATGGAAATGCTGGCCTTTTGATTGGCCAAGTTCCAGAGTTGGCTTACGAAGCAACCAAGGCAGCAGTAGAGACTTCTGTTGTACCAGTCTATGTCAAATTGACTCCGAGCGTAGCAGACATTACTCAGGTAGCCAAGGCTGTTGAAGACGCTGGTGCTGCTGGTTTTACCATGATTAACACCTTGGTAGGTATGCGATTTGACTTGAGGTCGCGCAAGCCTATTATCGCCAATGGCACTGGTGGCATGTCTGGCCCTGCTGTCTTTCCTGTAGCGCTCAAGCTGATCCGTCAAGTGGCGCAGGCAAGCAAACTTCCCATTATTGGTATGGGAGGAGTTGATTCTGCGGAGGCTGCTCTGGAGATGTTTATAGCAGGCGCTTCAGCCATTGGAGTGGGAACTGCTAATTTCACGGATCCCTATGCCTGCCCGACCATCATTGAAGATTTGCCTAAGGTTATGGATAAATACGGCATCGAAAGTCTTGAAAGCTTACGAAAAGAAGTTCGAGAGAATTTGCTTTAAAGTTACATTTTTACTTGACAATCCTGCTGTGAAATTATAGAATGAACTAAATATAACCTTTAAAGAAGTCCAGAGAGGCTACTAAGGTACATACGTTTGAATGGCAGATACTGCCACATTTTCGTGTAACCTTGCTCTCAGGCAAGGTTTTTTCTATATTTCCGTGTCTAGCGTGAAGATAGAGTTGACAACAGGAGTACCTGCCGGAGTTCTTTAAAGCTAATAATCAAAAAAGGAGATTTTCCCCTCATGCGTGAAGAACGGCCTATTATCGCCCTCGACTTTCCATCTTTTGACGATGTCAAAGACTTCTTGGAGCATTTTCCGGAAGATGAAAAACTCTATGTCAAAATCGGCATGGAATTCTTCTATGCCATCGGTCCAGAAATCGTTCATTATCTGAAAGGTCTTGGACACAGCATTTTCTTGGATCTGAAACTGCACGATATACCCAATACAGTACGCTCAGCCATGTCTGTCTTAGGAACTTTTGGTATCGACATGGTGACGGTCCATGCAGCAGGCGGTGTAGAGATGATGAGCGAAGCCAAGAAGGTCTTGGGGGATAAGGCTAAGTTGGTTGCGGTGACTCAGCTGACCTCGACCAGCGAGGAAGATATGCGTGATTGCCAAAATATCCAGACTACGGTTCAGGAGTCTGTTGTCAACTACGCTCGGAAGGCCAAAGAAGCCGGTCTGGATGGCGTAGTTTGCTCAGCTCAAGAAGTTGAACTGATTAAGGCGGCAACTGCAAATGACTTTCTCTGTGTGACGCCGGGTATTCGGCCAGCTGGATCAGAAATCGGCGACCAAAAACGGGTCATGACTCCGCAGGAAGCCCATCAAATAGGCAGTGATTATATTGTAGTTGGCCGTCCGATTATCCAAGCTGAAAATCCTTGGGATGCCTACCACGAGATTAAGAAGCAGTGGAATAGTTAGGCAAAACAAGGAATTCGAATTAAATCAATATACAAAATTGATAGCATCATAAACATTCAAATTTATAAGGAGCAAAAAATGACTTTAGCAAAAGAGATTGCGCGTGATTTATTGAAAATCAAAGCAGTGTATTTGAAGCCAGAAGAGCCTTTTACATGGGCGTCGGGCATCAAGTCACCTATATATACAGATAACCGTGTGACCTTGGCTTATCCAGAAACTCGGACCTTGATTGAAGATGGTTTCGTCGAAAAGATTCGGGCGGAATTTCCAGATGTAGAAGTCATTGCTGGAACTGCGACAGCAGGTATTCCTCACGGAGCTATTATTGCAGATAAGATGAACCTGCCATTTGCCTATATCCGCAGCAAACCAAAAGATCACGGAGCGGGCAATCAAATCGAAGGCCGCGTAGCGCCTGGGCAGAAGATGGTTGTCATTGAGGACTTAATCTCGACTGGCGGTTCGGTCTTGGATGCTATAGCTGCCGCTAAACGTGAAGGTGCGGATGTGATTGGCGCAGCAGCCATCTTTACCTATGAGCTGCCAAAGGCAGAAAAGAACTTCAAAGAAGCAGGTGTGAAATTAGTGACCCTTTCTAACTACACTGAGCTAATCACTCTGGCCGAAGCAGAGGGGTATGTCAGTCCTGAGGGTTTGGCCTTGCTTGAGAAATTTAAGCATGACCAAGAAAATTGGCAGGCCTAGACCGAATAGAAGTAAAATGATCTGACTTTATTCAGGTCATTTTTCAGTAAAACGTCCTTGTCTTGCCTTTAAAAATGGCTTAAAGTCTCGGCGTTTGGTATAATAGAGCTATGTCTAAGATTTATCATCTATCCTTTTCGATATTACAGAAAGTGATGCTGATTACGGCTGTTCACTGGTTTCTGATTGCCGTCTGGCATGTTGCAGAGCTGAATAGTATAGCTATGATTGCTTTTTCTAGCTTGGCCTATCTGGCCTATCGCTATCGGCATTTGCTAGAAAAAGCTTATCATTGGCTGATGAAGCATAAATTTCTTGTTATGGTAGCTGTCTTTATTTTTCAGCTGATTATGCTCTTTTCGGCAGAGCTTTTGATTAGACGGGATGCAGCAGTTGTCTTTACAGGGGCTTTCAAAACTCTGAAAGAAAGCTCCATTTCCAGCTATCTGACCCGCAACCCTAACAATGTCTCTCTCTTTCTCTATGAGCGCTTTTTCTTTAATGTATTTGGGGAATCTGGTCTATGGGTCATGCAGGCCTTGAATGTTGTTTATACTAACGTAACGGCCTTGATTCTCTATAAGGGGTGCAAAAAGTATTTTTCACAAAGGACTGCAGATGCTGTCTTTAGTCTTTATGTGCTCTTACTGGGCTTTTCTCCTTATTTCTTTTCTATGTATACCGATATTCCGCCCCTGCCTTTCATCAGTCTGCAGATTTTTCTAGTTCTGGGCTTGCTGAGAGGAGAGGAGAACAGTAGACAGCTGGTTTGGCGCAGTATTTTGCTTGGGCTAATGACTAGTCTGGCTTTCTTCTTTAGACCGACAGTAATGATTCTGCTGATAGCTGTCTTCGGAGTTCTCTTTTTTAAAAAGAATTGGAAGAAGTTCTTTCTGACACTAGTCGTTTTTGCTTGCAGTTTTGCGATTAGCTATGCCCCGCTGCACTACTGGTCCAAGCACCAGACGGAAGTGCCGATTATGGAGGGAGAGGGATTGGCAAAAGGCCCCTTGCTCTTTATCAATTTAGGTCTGACCTTCAATGGCCACAATCAGGAAGATATGAAAGAAGGGCTCTTGCAGTATATTGAGCCTGATAAGCAATATGACTATAACAATGGCATGTTTGCCAAGGAATATGTTATCAAGGAAATCAAGCGGCGTTTAAGCGAATATAATCCTTTGACTTTCGCTCATCATCTCTTCCATAAGCAGTCTCTGACTGTAGCAGAAGGAGATTTAGGCTGGCTCTACCGCAGTGTCGAAAATGAAAAGACGCCTTATATATCGCCTTTTTACCAAGATACGAAGAATAATCCTTTTACTCAGTTTGTCCGTGACTTCTTCCTGAACACTGACAAGTCAGAATTTGTCTATTTCTCGCTGTCCAAGCAGGTGGTCTGGATTGTCATGGCGGCAGGACTTGTCTTTGCTCTTTGGAAATATCGCTCCAGTGATGAGCTGAATTTTCTAACCTTAGCTGTTTTTGGTGGCCTACTCTTTCTGCAGATTTTCGAGGGAGGGAAGACGCGTTATCTGATTCAGTTTTTGCCACAGATACTGATTCTGTCTGCTGTGGGCTTATCTCAGTACCCACAAGCCCTAAGGAAGTTTCGCTTTTGGACTAGAAAGAAGGAATCTTTGAAATGAAAAGACCTGTTCCTATCTATGAACCGCTTTATACCTTGAAACCTATTGCCGAGAATATCTGGATTGTCGACGGTGATTTGATTGAGATGGATGCGGTTCTGACACAGTTGCCCTTTTCCACCCGCATGACTGTCATCAAGTTAGCAAATGGCCAGCTCTGGTGTCATTCACCAATCCAACCAAATCAAGCCTTGTTTGACCAGTTGGACGCTTTGGGACCAGTTGCGCATCTTGTTTCACCTAATAAGATTCACTATGCCTATATAGCTGACTGGAAGAAGCGTTATCCTGAGGCAATTGCTTGGTCTAGCCCAGGAGTGGAAGAGAGAGCAGCCAAGCAGAAAATACCAGTCTCTTTTGATGAAAAGCTGACAGATGAGGCTCCAGAAGCTTGGGCAGGTCAGATAGATCAGTTGGTTTTCAAGGGAAGTACTTATATTGAGGAAGTTGTCTTTTTTCATAAGGACAGTCAAACCTTGATTTTGACAGATTTGATTGAGAATTTTGAAACAGAGCATTTTCCAAGTCAGATTCGCGGCCAGGCTTATAAATTAGTTCGAGTTGCAGCTCCGGATGGCCAAACACCTATTGACTACCGTATGACCTTTATCGGTCATCAAAAAGAAGCCAAAGAATGTCTAGAGCAGATGCTGGCTTGGCAACCGGAGAAAATCATCCTAGCCCACGGTTCTTGTTTTCTGGAAAATGGCAGAGCAGAACTCAAAAGAGCGCTTAGGTGGATTAAGTAATAGAATTTTTATCGTAGGAAATGAGAGGAGACATATATGCAGCATTCAGCTTGGCATGCTTTGATTAAGGAGCAGCTGCCGGAAGGTTATTTTGCAAAAATCAATCATTTTTTAGACGAAGTGTATGCTTCAGGGACTATTTATCCACCTCGGGAAAAGGTGTTTAATGCGATTCAGACGACAGATTTAGCAGATGTTAAGGTGGTTATTTTGGGGCAGGATCCCTACCATGGACCGAGACAGGCACAGGGCTTGAGTTTTTCGGTACCTGATGATATTCCAGCTCCACCTTCTTTGCAGAATATTCTCAAAGAACTGGCTGATGATATCGGAGTGAAAGAGTCGCATGATTTGACTTCCTGGGCTCAGCAAGGTGTTCTCTTGCTCAATGCTGGTCTGACAGTGCCTGCTGGTCAGGCCAATGCGCATGCCGGCTTAATCTGGGAGCCTTTTACGGATGCTATTATCAAAGTAGTCAATGAAAAGTCTGATCCAGTTGTTTTTATCTTATGGGGTTCTTACGCTCGCAAGAAAAAAGCCCTGATTAGCAATTCCCAACATTTGATAATCGAGTCAGCTCACCCAAGTCCGCTGTCTGCTTACCGTGGTTTTTTTGGCAGCAAACCATTTTCACGTACCAATGATTTCTTAGTGACTAAGGGCTTGGAACCTATTGATTGGTTAGCTTAGGAGGTAGTATGGTTCAGTTAGCAACGATTTGTTATATCGATAATGGCCGGGAGTTTCTCATGCTGCACCGCAACAAAAAGCCCAATGATGTTCATGCTGGGAAGTGGATTGGTGTCGGTGGCAAGCTAGAGCGAGGAGAAACCCCGCAGGAATGCGCTGCACGCGAGATTCTAGAGGAAACAGGACTAAAGGCTAAACCTGTTCTCAAAGGCGTTATTACTTTTCCAGAGTTTACTCCCGACTTGGACTGGTACACCTATGTTTTTAAGGTGACTGAGTTCGAGGGTGAACTGATTGAATGCAACGAAGGGACTTTGGAATGGGTGCCCTATGACCAGGTTTTATCTAAACCAACCTGGGAAGGCGATCATACTTTTGTTGAGTGGCTTTTAGAAGACAAGCCTTTCTTTTCTGCAAAGTTTGTTTATGACGGAGATAAGCTATTGGATACGCAGGTGGACTTTTACGAATAAGGAGATAAGACGATGCTATTAATCAAAAACGGACGAGTTATGGATCCTAAGACTGGTTTTGACCAAATTACTGACCTTTTGGTTGAGGGGAAGAAAACCGTCAAAATCGGTCAAGATTTGCAGGCGGAAGATGCAACAGTTATTGATGCCAGTGGTTTGGTTGTGGCTCCAGGTTTGGTGGATATACACGTTCATTTCCGGGAGCCGGGCCAGACTCATAAGGAAGACATTCATACGGGGGCTTTGGCAGCAGCAGCAGGTGGCTTTACGACAGTTGTTATGATGGCCAATACCAATCCGACTATCTCTACGGTTGAAACTCTGAAGGAAGTACTGGAGTCGGCTAGTCGGGAAAATATCCATATCAAGTCGGTTGCAACAATTACAGAGAACTTTGATGGGCAACATCTGACAGATTTCCAAGGTCTCTTGGCAGCTGGTGCAGTAGGTTTTTCTGATGACGGTATTCCGCTGACCAACGCTGGCATTGTCCGCAAGGCGCTCGTGGAAGCGCGTAAAAATAACACCTTTATCAGCTTGCATGAGGAAGATCCAAATCTCAACGGGATACTTGGTTTCAATGAGCATATCGCTAAAGAGCATTTTCATATCTGCGGAGCGACAGGTGTGGCAGAATACAGTATGATTGCCCGCGATGTCATGATTGCTTATGATGCAAAGGCTCATGTGCATATCCAGCATTTGTCCAAGGCTGAGAGTGTAAAGGTGGTGGAATTCGCTCAGAAGCTAGGCGCTCAGGTCACTGCTGAAGCAGCACCTCAGCACTTCTCTAAGACAGAAGCTCTGCTATTGACCAAGGGTAGCAATGCTAAGATGAATCCGCCTCTGCGCTTAGAATCGGACCGTCTGGCGGTTATTGAGGGGCTCAAGTCTGGTGTCATTTCTATCATTGCGACGGACCATGCTCCACATCATGCTGACGAGAAAAATGTTGAAGACATCACTAAAGCGCCTTCTGGCATGACTGGGCTTGAGACTTCGCTTTCTCTGGGACTGACCTACCTAGTTGAGGCTGATCATCTGAGCTTGATGGAACTTTTGGAGAAAATGACTCTTAATCCAGCTCAGTTGTATGGTTTCGATGCTGGCTTCATCGCTCAGGATGGTCCAGCCGATTTGACTATATTTGACCCAGAAGCAGATAGACTTGTGACTGATCATTTTGCCTCCAAAGCAGCTAATTCACCTTTCGTTGGTGAAAATCTCAAAGGTCAAGTGAAGTTTACCATCTGTGATGGGGAAGTTGTCTTTGAAGGATAATGCAGATTAGACTCTGATGAATTTCAGGGTCTTTTTTAACACAGAAAACTTTCCAGAAATTTTCTGAAAAAACGAATGTTTGTTGAAATATTAAGGATATAGTTCCTTTTTAAACCAAAAAGAGGTATAATATAACAAAATACTAAAGAGGAGTGTTCGTTATATGAAGAAGAAATTTTTCATCTTACCTGTTCTATCGACAGTGCTTTTGGCACCTGCTTTTTTGGCCCATCAAGTCTCTGCAGAAGAGGCTCAGGCTAGTCCAGAGCCAGAAAAGGCTGAGTTGACCAATCAGCCAGCTGCTGAGACAGCTTCTGCAGCACCAGCCCAGTCTGAAAATCTGCCAGAGGCTACGATTCTCCATACCAACGATGTGCACGGCCGCATCGTAGAGGAAAAAGGTGTTATCGGTGACGCCAAGCTAGCTACTGTTATCAAGGAAGAGCGCGCTAAAAATCCTAAAGTGCTTGTTGTGGATGCGGGTGATGCCTTCCAAGGTCTGCCAATTTCCAATAGCTCAAAAGGGGAAGAACGTGCGAAAATCCTCAATGAAATTGGCTACGATGCTATGGCAGTCGGTAACCATGAGTTTGACTTTGGTCTGGATGAGGCTAAGAAATATAAGGAAATTCTTAAATTCCCACTTCTCAGTTCTAACACCTATGCCAACAATGCTCGAGTTTTCCAAGCATCTACCATTGTGGACAAGGACCCAGCGGTTGAGGGAGATGAGTTTGTGGTAATCGGTGTGACAACACCAGAAACTGCTACAAAAACTCACCCTAAAAACGTCCAAGGTGTGACCTTCACTGATCCAATCACAGAGGTTAATCGGGTCATTGATGAAATCGAAGCACGCGCAGCAGCAGAAGGAAAGAACTACAAAAACTATGTTGTTCTAGCTCACTTGGGTGTTGACACGACAACTCCGACAGAGTGGCGCGGTTCAACCTTGGCTGAAGCCCTTTCGAAAAATCCTAAGCTCAAAGGTAAGCGCGTAACCGTTATTGATGGCCACTCCCACACAGTAGAGTCTACGAATTATGGTGATAATGTAACTTACAACCAGACCGGTAGCTACCTACACAATATCGGAAAAGTGACTTTCAAGGCCAATCAACTTCTGGGCAATCCTCAGCAAATCCCTGCTGAAACAGCTAAAAAAGTCGCTCCAGACCCAGTTGTTGCAGACATGGTCAGCAAGATTAAAGCTAGGTACGACGCAGATAATGCCAAGGTTATCGTAGCAAACAGCCCAGTAGAGCTTAATGGTGACCGTGAAAATGTCCGCGTTCGCGAAACCAATTTGGGTAATGTTGTAGCCGATGCTCTCTATGATTATGGTCAAACTGGCTTTGCCAATAAAACAGACTTGGCTGTTACTAACGGAGGCGGCCTGCGGGAAACTATTGCCAAAGACAAGCCAATCACCAAGGGAAATGTTATCGCTGTATTGCCTTTTGGGAACACTATTTCACAAATCAAGGTAACCGGTCAAAATATCGCAGATATGTTTGCCAAATCTCTGGGCTCTATTCTTCAGGAAAAAGATGGCAAGCCTGTGCTGGATGAGAACGGACAACCCTTGCTAGAACCAAGCGGTGGTTACCTGCAAATCTCTGGAGCTAAAGTCTACTATGACACGACTCTGCCGGCCAATCAGCGTGTCCTCCACATCGAGATTAAGAACAAAGAAACCGGTGTTTATGAGCCTCTTGATCCAAATAAAACCTACTATCTGACGACTAATGACTTCTTGGCTGCTGGTGGTGACGGCTATACCATGCTGGGTGGCCCTCGCGAGGAAGGACCATCTATGGATGTGGCCTTCGCAGACTATCTTGCAAAAGCTGATTTGACAGCCTATGCGGTTATCAATCCCAACTCACGTGCTATCTCTATTTCATCCACTAAAGATACAGACGGTGATGGCTACACTGATATTGAAGAAATCAAGCAAGGAACGGATCCGGCTAATGCAGCTTCCTACCCAGCTGGTGCCAAAGCAGCTTATCCTGCAAAACAGGCAGCTCCAATGGCCAACACGCCAAATCAAACTAAGCAAGTACCTGTCCATGTTGCCAGGACCTTCACTAAGGACCCTGCAGCTAAAGAACTGCCACAAACAGGCAGCGAATCAGCAGTTGCTTTGAGCCTAGTTGGTATGGTTTTAGGATTCTTTGGATTGGCAGGAATCAAGAAAAGTCACAAAGAAGACTAGTTAGAAGACACAATAAAACGGAAGTTGTTCACTTCCGTTTTATTTCTTAGCCTCAGGATTTTGATGTGTAATATTCAAGCCCCAAGGAATTAAATTTTCTTTTTTCTGCTTGATACGTTGGATATTGTCCTTGTGCCGGAGGATAATAATCAAAGCCAGCGCAATGATAATCAGAGTGAAGAAGAGGTCATAGCTGGGCAGGATAAAGCCGATTAGAGGGAAGAGCAGAGCTGATAGGATAGCGATGGCTGCTGAGAGCACACTTGCCAGAGAAATCATACTTCCCAAGTACAGGATGCTGGCAAAGATGACAATCAGATAGACAAAGAAGGCTGGTGAGAAGCCCAGAACAACCCCTGCACTGGTTGCCACAGCCTTGCCGCCCTTAAAACCGGCAAAGATAGGAAAGGTATGGCCAATCACAGCCAAGAGGCCAAAGACAAGCGGCGAAACTCCCTCAATATGCAAAAAGAAAGGCAGCAGGGTCGCTGCAGTTCCTTTGAGAAAGTCGATAGCAAAAGTAGCCGTTCCCGCTGTCTTTCCCAAAATACGGAAAGTATTGGTTGTTCCGGTATTGCCGCTGCCGTATTCTCTTAGGTTCTTTTTAAAGAAAATTTGCCCAATCCAAAGTCCAGTCGGAATAGAGCCCAGTAAGTATGCTAGTATTAATCCAATTATCGTGTTCATCATGATTTTATTATACCATTATTTCGCTTTCTTACAATAGAAAAGGATAGAATTTATAGCAGGAAATGTCTACTCGGATATTGGATTGTTCTTCGTGTAAAATCAGTCCTCATCAGCATTATTTTCAAAAAAATCTTTGCAATATTTGCCAAAAACTTGTAAGATAGAAAAGATGAATCATTAGGAGGTTCTTGTGGCAAAAAAGGAAATCAATATTAACAATTATAATGACGATGCCATTCAGGTATTAGAGGGGTTGGATGCGGTTCGCAAACGTCCAGGGATGTATATCGGTTCGACCGACGGAGCTGGACTCCACCATCTGGTCTGGGAAATTGTGGACAATGCTGTCGATGAGGCCCTGTCTGGCTTCGGTGACCGGATCGATGTGACTATCAACAAGGACGGCAGTCTGACCGTCGCAGACCACGGACGCGGGATGCCAGTCGGCAAGCATGCCATGGGTATTCCCACGGTTGAGGTCATCTTCACCGTTCTCCACGCCGGTGGTAAGTTCGGCCAAGGTGGCTATAAGACTTCAGGCGGTCTCCACGGTGTAGGCTCCTCTGTTGTTAATGCCCTGTCTAGCTGGCTAGAAGTGGAAATCACGCGGGATGGGACTGTTTACAAGCAACGCTTTGAAAATGGTGGGAAACCAGTCACCACGCTCCAGAAAATCGGGACTGCACCTAAGTCCAAGTCTGGGACCAAAGTGACCTTCATGCCGGACGATACGATTTTTTCAACGACGGACTTCAAGTACAACACTATTGCTGAGCGACTTAAGGAATCAGCCTTCCTGCTCAAGAATGTCCGTCTGTCGCTGAGTGATGCGCGGACTGGCGAAGAAGTAGAATTCCACTATGAGAATGGGGTCGAAGATTTTGTCAGCTATCTCAATGAAGACAAGGAAACCCTGACTCCTGTCCTCTATTTCGAGGGCGAGGAGAGCGGCTTCCAAGTCCAGGTGGCCCTCCAGTACAACGACGGCTACGCCGATAATATCCTGTCCTTTGTCAATAATGTTCGCACTAAGGACGGCGGGACTCACGAGACGGGACTCAAGACCGCTATTACCAAGGCCATGAACGACTATGCCAGAAAGACCGGCCTGCTCAAGGAAAAGGACAAGAATCTGGAAGGATCGGACTACCGCGAAGGTTTGGCTGCTGTCCTGTCCATCCTGGTCCCTGAGGCTCACCTGCAGTTTGAAGGCCAGACCAAGGACAAGCTGGGCAGTCCTTTGGCTCGTCCAGCCGTGGACTCTATCGTTTCTGACAAGCTGACTTTCTTCCTCTTGGAAAATGGCGAGTTAGCTTCTAATCTTATCCGCAAGGCTATCAAGGCCAGAGATGCTAGGGAAGCAGCCCGTAAGGCGCGTGACGAAAGTCGGAATGGCAAGAAGAATAAGAAAGACAAGGGCTTGCTGTCTGGTAAGCTGACTCCGGCCCAGTCCAAGAATCCAGCCAAGAACGAACTCTATCTGGTCGAGGGAGATTCTGCCGGCGGCTCTGCCAAGCAAGGCCGTGACCGTAAGTTCCAAGCCATCCTGCCCCTGCGCGGTAAGGTTATCAATACTGCCAAGGCTAAGATGGCTGACATTCTCAAGAACGAGGAAATCAACACCATGATCTACACGATTGGAGCGGGTGTTGGTACAGACTTTACCCTTGAGGATGCCAACTATGACAAGATCATAATCATGACTGATGCGGACACCGACGGTGCCCATATCCAGACCTTGCTGCTGACCTTTTTCTATCGCTATATGCGCCCGCTGGTCGAGGCTGGCCGCGTCTATATCGCCTTGCCGCCTCTCTACAAGATGTCCAAGGGCAAGGGCAAGAGCGAAGTGGTTGAGTATGCCTGGACCGATGGCGAGCTGGATGACCTGCGCCGCAAGTTTGGCAAGGGGGCCATGCTTCAGCGCTACAAGGGGCTCGGTGAAATGAACGCTGACCAACTCTGGGAGACGACCATGAATCCCAACACGCGCACCCTCATCCGTGTCACCATCGAAGACTTAGCCCGCGCCGAACGCCGTGTCAATGTCCTCATGGGCGACAAGGTCGAACCACGCCGCAAGTGGATTGAGGATAATGTCAAGTTTACGCTTGAGGAGAGTGGGGAGATGGTGTTTTAGAGGGAAGAAAGGACTTAAATATTATGGAATTAGAATTTTCGTTTAAAGATGTTCCTCAAGATGATTTAAATAAACATCGTAGTATAGATTTATCTAAAAATACTGTTATTTATGGAAATAACGGGCGAGGGAAAACAAGAATATTGACTGCGATTGATAATTTACATAAAATTGCAAGTATTGGATTTCAAAGTAAAGTTTTTAATTTAATTGAAGAATTGAATTTGTCTACTTTGCAAATTGATGGAAAAAAATTCACATCCTTATTTCGCTCCAATAATGAAATGTTGAATAACAATTACATATCGGCATATGTTAAATCTATGGAGTTTGCATTGAAGGATTTATATTCTGTATTGCAAGAACTGAGTGAAATTTCCTTTCTTTTTGAAGAATTGTTAGGAAAGCACCTAGTAGATTTAAAATCGTTATTACAAATATCAGGAGGAAAAAGAAGGCGTAGACAGATTAATAATTTAAGTAAAGTCGACAGGATATTTAGGAATTGTAATTTAACATTACTGAAGTTAAAAAATGATCTGCCGTATGGATTTTATTCTACTAGCAATGGTTTTGTTGGTGAGAATTATATTTTTCAAGTTATTAATAATGCTCTATCTGTTAATGAATATTTATTGAGAACTTTGGAGGATGCCCATTATAGAGAGCTAGAAGAAAATGATAAAAAAGTGAACTCTATCAAGGACTTTCAAAAGACACTCGAATATTCATTAGAAAATAATGATACACATTATATATCGCCTGATACAAATTTAGAAGCTATAATTAATAAAATTGATGAAAAGATAAAAAAGAATATTGAGATATATGGATTTACTTTTTTTGAAAAGGAAGAGTTAGCCCAGAAAACTCGGAAGAATGTTATAGAAAAAATTGACGAGATTCGACAAAATATTTTGGATATTAACAAGCTATTATCAAGTGGCTATGGGGGATTGGAAATTATAGTTCAATCTGGTAGAATTAAGGTTAAAAAAAATTCGGAAGTTATAGACTTTGAGAAACTCTCTTCAGGAGAAAAGAGGGTGGTAAAGTTATTTCTAACAGTTGTATTTGAGGAAGCAGATATATATCTAATTGATGAGCCAGAGGTTTCTTTATCACTAAATTTTCAATCAAAACTTATTAATGATTTAATATCTTTATGCGAAAGAAAAGGTAGCAGAATTGTTTTAGCTACTCATGCACCGTACATTTTCAATGATTGTATTACCAATAATTTTGAGAGGTTAGAACTATGACTGAAATATCGGTAGCTAATTTAGATTTTACAGAATTCAGTCATTCAGCTGAAGGCATGCTGTCTTCTTCTGATAAGAAAATATTTTTTGAAGGAAAAATAAATAAAAAATATTACCAACAAATAACATTATTTAGAAAATACACACTAGAAAATGGTGGTTCTTGTTCAGATATTAAGAATAAAGTATCTAAGAATAACTTATTTTATGGAGTAATAGATGGTGATTTTGTGAGAGAGGATTTAGATAGAATTTATCAAATAGATTTTTACAGTATAGAAAACATCGTATTGATTTATCATGATACTTTAGATTCGCATTTAGAAAATCTTAGAAGAGATTTAAAGAACCATTATAAAAAGGAGAAATTGATTAGACATAGACTAATACAAAACATAAACTGCTCAAAAAGTTTTGCTTTTGAAAAGGGATCGGAAATTAATTTACAGTTTTATGATTACATTGATAATAAAATCAATAATGAAAAAACTTTTCTTAAATATATGGATTTGAAAAAAATTGTATGCTCCTATATGATTTTTTTAAAGCAAGATCCTACAATTTCTAAAGAATGCAAAAAAGCAGCAAAAGATTATATTACAACTTGTAAAGTGATTACGATTGATGAACTCTTTTCGAAATCTGAGTCAAAAAGAGTTCAGCTAGAGTTATAGAAGATGGTTATTTATAAAAATATTCTCATCCTTACAGGAAATAAAACAAGAACCCCTCACCAGATTTTCTGACAAGCTCGCTAGAGCTTAAGTGAGACCGTCAGATTTTCTGATAAGGTATTTTTGGGCAAATTCTGTTTGGCAGAAAATCTGGCGAGTGTTTTTTGAGCAAAAGACGAACGTTTGTTTTTCTGGCAAGCAGTTTTAAAGCAAAAAACTTTTTCCGAAAATCGGACGAAGTAAAAAGTACATTAAAATAAAAAAATTAGGAGATTATAAAAATGAAAAAAATTTATGGAACTACCAGTTTGGATGTTAAATCTATAGAAAACAACGAATTTTTCCAGCTGATGTCCGAGAGTCGGAGCGAGGTTGCGACATTTATCAAGGAAAATAAGGTGGATGGCATTTACACGACCAAGCTGGATGAGATGGACAAACTTCTGGAACAGCTGCAGGGCGGGCTTCATCAGGCCAAGTCCAGCAAGCTGGTGGCTAGTCTGGATCAGGCTGACCGCGAGCGCGATGATGCTTTGGGCACGCTCCAGTCTTTGGTTCGGGCCTTTGCAAGGGTCAAGGACGCAGCGACCAAGGAAGCTTACGAGACCCTGTCTCAGCTCCTGAAAAACTACACTGGTCTAGCTGCAACTAGCTTGGAGAAGGAGACCGAGGGCATCAACCACCTACTCCAAGAGCTGAAAAAGCCGGCCTACCAGACAGCACTGGCTAAACTCCATCTGGAAGCCCATGTCGACAGTCTGGCAGCTGCTCAGAAGGCCTTTGAAAAGGTCTACAAGGAGCGACTGACTGAGCTCAAAGGCAAGACACCAAGCCAGAATAAGAACGTCCGCCTCAAGCTTCAAGAAATCTATGATTTTCTAGTGGATTTCACTGCAATCATTGCCTACGCTTATCCTGAAAGAACTCACGTGGTCAATCTCCGCGACCACCTCAACACTATCCGCAGCCGCTACAAAAAACGCAAACCATCTAAGAAGGTGAAAGAAGGAGTGGCGGAGAGCAACTAGAATATAACTAAATTTGAGTTGAAAAATTGTTAGTGGTCGCATCGGATTTGAAAGGAGTAGAAAATGATAATCAGACTTGCAAGCACAAAAGATTTTCAAGCTATTTATGCTCTTTATCAAAATGAAAAATGGATTTCTTTTACAGAGGAAAAAGTGACATCATTATTTTCAACAAATCTGTCCCATTACTTGGTAGTTGAAGAGAACCAGAAAATCCTTGGTTTTGCCCGCTACTTGACAGATGAAGTCATGACGACCTTTTTAGCTGAGATTATCATTGATAAAGCCTATCGCGGAAAAGGATTGGGACGGCGATTGATCACTGAAATTCATCAAAAACATCCTTTAACTCGCATTGAATTAATATCAGAAGCGGATGGATTTTATCAGACAGTAGGTTTTAAAGCTGTGGGAACAGGGCTTAGGAAATCTGAATGAGAGGAGCCAACCCAATAAACTGGGTCTGACGGATTCGCTTGAATTAGCCAAGATGGAAGAAAAAATCAGCAAGACCCGAGCTAAAGAGCTTTTTGAAGAGCAGCTTCTGGACGATAAAGCAGCTGGCACCTATGCCACTCTGGCCTTTATTCACGGGTTCTTGTTTGAAGAAATTTATGACTTCGCTGGTCAGATTCGGACAGTCAATCTCTCCAAAGGGAATTTTCGCTTTGCGCCTGTCATGTATCTGTCAGCTTCCTTGGAAAATATCGACCGCATGCCTCAGCAGACCTTTGATCAGATTGTCGAAAAGTATGTGGAGCTAAATATTGCCCACCCTTTCCGTGAGGGGAATGGTAGAAGCATGAGGCTTTGGCTGGACCACTTACTCAAGGCTGAGCTGAGGCAAGTTGTGGACTGGTCTCAAGTGGACAAGGAAGATTACCTCCTAGCCATGGAGCGCAGCCCAATTCGAGACACAGAAATCAAGCACGTCCTCAAGCAAGCCCTCACTAATGATGTTGATAACCGTGACCTCTACATGAAGGGCGTAGACCATAGTTACTACTATGAAGGCTATAGCCTGTATAAAGCTGAGGAGTTGTGAGGTAAGAAAGTTTGCAGAGGAGTGTTTAGATGACTATTCTTGAAACAAACCGTCTCATCCTACGAGACTTGCAGGAATCTGATTTGCCGGCTTTGATTGCTATGAATCAGGATCCGGAGGTCATGCAGTATTTCCCGAAGCCATATAGCCAAGCGGAGTCCTTGCGGCTTTATCAGGGCATTCAAGATGAAGTTAAGGCTTATGGCTACAGTCTTTGGGCTGTTGAAGAAAAGACCAGCCAGGAGTTTATCGGCTTGGTAGGTCTGCACCATTCGGATTTACGGATTTTTGCTGGAAAAGAAGCTGTAGAAATCGGCTGGCGTCTGCGAAAAGAGTTTTGGAATCGTGGTTATGCGACGGAGGCTGCCCAAGCCTGTCTAGACTTCGCTTTCCAGCAAGCTGGCTTGTCAGAAGTTTACTCTTTTACATCCTTACTCAATCTCCCTTCGCAAAAAGTCATGCAAAAGCTAGGCATGGAATTTGTCAAAGAATTTGATAATGAAAAAGTTCCAGCAGACAGTCCCCTTTATAGACATGTCCTCTACAGAATCAAGAGTTTTCACTAAAAAGGCAGGTATTCCCATGAGAACTGAAACCGAAATGTTTGATGTGATTTTGCAAACCGCAAAAGAGCTACAAGTAGACGCTGTTGCTATGTCCGGCTCACGGACAAATCCAAATGCTCCCAAGGACGAGTTTCAAGACTATGATGTAGTCTACATTGTGGAGGATTTGGATGGTCTGATAGCCGACCTTGCTTGGTTGGAAAGGTTTGGCAAGCGCATGATTGAGCAGCATGTCCTACTTGACCATCGCCGCCTCTATCTCATGCTCTTTGAAGATGGCAATCGGATCGATTTGACCCTCTGCCCTAAAGAGCACATCAAAGAGTGGGTTGATAGCGAAGCGGATTTTACTGTGCTGGATGACCCGCAAGGAATGTTTGCTCCTTATGCACCGACACCCAAGCGCTATTGGACGACACCAGCCAGTGCGACTGACTTTGACAAATCCTGCAATGAATTTTGGTGGGTGTCAGCTTATGTAGTCAAGGGCATTCATCGGAACCACCTTATCTATGCGACGGATCATTTGTATGGAATCTGCCAACAAGAATTGCTCAAGCTTTTAGCTTGGCAAGTGGCAGCAGATAAGGGGACGGTCGATGTTGGCAAGAACTACAAGTACCTCTTTCAGTATTTGCCTGCTGAGAAAGAGAAAGAATTTACAGCCTTGCTTGACTTTTCTGACCAGAAAAGCCTCACCAAATCTCTCTTAGCTACCATGGACTTTTTCCACAAAGAAGCACAAGCCTTCTCTCTCAAGACTGGTTTTCCTTATGACAAAGCAACTGCAGAGAAGATGCTTGAGTATGCTGAAGATAAATTAAGATAGAACTATGAGAAGGAATTAGTGGCTTTGAATTATAAAAGTTTAGATTGGAACTATAGTTATGAAATATCAAAAAATAATTATTGAAAAAGATTTTTTGCCTAGTAGAAGAGTAGAATCAGAGTTCAAAGAATTCACTTATGGAGGGAAAAAATACTTCAAACCTCATCTAATTTTCGCTAGAAATGGGATGGGGAAAACGACGCTTGCAAATGAGATTGATGAAAAAAGCAATGTTGAAGAAAATGAATCAATTTTTTATAATTCTAGAAATCGACCATATCAAATAACCAATGGCGATGTTATTTATACATTAAAAACAGGAGATGATTATAGATTTACAAATATAGGAAATAATGCTATTTTTATTGCAGATGAAAATGTTGCTGATGATGTAAAAATTATAGATATGGAAATAGATAGACTCAATTATGAGCTAGAAGAAAGTGTAAAATCACTTTTAAGATACGGAGGAACAAACAAAAATCCTGATACGATGCTTGTAAGAGAGTTACCAATATCTCTTGCAGTTGGAAGTTTTAACAAAGCAAAAAGAAGGATTATTATTCATGATTCTCCACTAGAAATATTAAAAAAATTATCAAGTTTTATTTCTTCTTCTAGCAAAGAATACAACATCGAGAAAAAGGTTGTCCTTGAGAAGCTAAAAAAAGGTATCGAAAATATGCTTCATAGAGAAGATGTGAGGGTGAAACTTGATTTTATTGATGGACTATATGATATCTTTGCTCTTCAAGGCATAAACTATGTAGTTGCTAAAGAATTGATTGACCCGCTTAAGGATAAAACAATATACGGTAAAAAAATTTCCAATTTATCAGATTTAATATTGGATTTGGAAGATATTCTAATAACTTTAGAAAAATTAAAGAACAAACTTCTTGAACAAATCACCTTAGAAAATTCTAATTGCTTAAATATAGATTTTTCTACAATCTTTTTTGACTCTCAACGCTTGAGAATTGATGGTAAAGGAATGATTTATACTAGGGGGCAGCCAATCCTCTTCCCGAGGTTATCCACTGCTGAAAAAAATATAGTTACCTTGGTTTACTCTTTCTTTGAATTAGAGAAGAAAATAAAGGACAAAGAACCGGAATCATTATTAGTTGTTATTGACGATCCTATTTCTAGTACAGACTATTCAAATAAAGTGGGACTGTATACTTTTTTTAGGAATAAAGTTGAAACCCTTACTAATGCTTATAGCGAGACTCAATTTATTATCTGCACACATGATGAGGAAGTTTATTATCATTTTTTCACAATATTTAATGATTTAAAATGCTATAAAAAAAATACTCTATGTCTGGAACTTACCTATGAGGGTTTAATTGAAAGAGAGAAGGAATATAATTTCTATAGACAACAAATTAACAGTATTTATAAATACGCTCTTGGTTTAGAACCTAAACTTAGTCTATACATTGGGAACACAATGAGACGTGTTCTGGAGGCATATTCCACTTTCAATTATAGCTTAGGTCCCAGCGAAATAGCTACTGATCAAGAAATACTTTCAAAAATTCAGGACGAAACTGAAAGAGAGTTCTTCAAAGCTTACATGTATCGTTTAATTCTAAATTCAGATAGCCATGCAAGTGATAGAGTCAGACGATCATCATCTAATTTTAGTGAAATGTTTTCTGTTGAAGAAAAGACAAGAACTGCTCAATTATTATTAGGGTTCTTATATAGATTGGACCCTGTTCATATAGAAAAAATGATTGATTTAAAACAACTTACAGATGAATATGAAAAGAAAATCAATAAGTGGAGTGGTCATAAAAAGAAGTGTGAAGAAAGACTAAGTGAACAAAAGAATAACATTGAAGGTATAAAAAATAGCAAACAATTTACAGATGATGAAAAAGCACAAAAAATTCTGGAACGAACTGATGAGTACAATATGAAACAACACGAAATAGAATGCTTGTCGGACCGTATAGAAGCATGTAAAACAGGAAAAGAAATGTTGAAAGATGGACTTGGTCCAAGTATTGAATTCTGGTTAAAATCAATAAAATAGTAAATGAAATCATTAAACATCAATTTTTCTAAAGAAAGGAGTTGTTCATTCCCTAATGCTTTGCGAAAAATCCTTATTACTAATTAAGCAATAAATCTTAAACACTTTAAACTACAGAAAGGATTGTTTGGTTACTTATAGTAACTGAACACGGGACTAATTTCTTAGGAAAAAAGATAAATCGCTTGGGGTTCATCGAACCCTGCATCGATTTCCTATTTTTCTACAGAAATTTTCGGCAAGCCGAAACGTCCCTTTGTATCTTATGTCCAATATTCAAAACATGTCCCTTGAGGACATCATGGGAGAGCGCTTTGGTCGCTACTCCAAATACATCATTCAGGAGCGGGCCTTGCCGGACATTCGCGATGGCTTGAAGCCTGTTCAGCGCCGTATTCTTTATTCCATGAATAAGGACGGCAACACCTTTGACAAGGGCTACCGCAAGTCTGCCAAGTCTGTCGGGAACATCATGGGGAATTTCCACCCTCACGGTGACAGATCCATCTACGACGCCATGGTTCGTATGTCACAGGACTGGAAAAACCGTGAGATTCTTGTTGAGATGCACGGGAACAATGGCTCCATGGACGGTGATCCACCGGCGGCTATGCGTTATACTGAGGCGCGCCTGTCTGAGATGGCTGGTTATCTTTTGCAGGATATCGAGAAAGATACCGTTCCTTTTGCTTGGAACTTTGACGATACCGAGAAGGAGCCAACCGTTCTGCCGGCAGCCTTTCCTAATCTTTTGGTCAATGGAGCAACTGGGATTTCCGCTGGTTATGCGACGGATATTCCACCTCATAATCTAGCCGAAGTCATTGACACGGTTATCTATATGATTGACCATCCGTCTGCCAAGGTGGACAAACTCATGGAGTTTCTGCCTGGACCAGACTTCCCGACAGGAGCTATTGTCCAAGGCCGTGATGAGATCAAGAAAGCCTATGAGACTGGTAAAGGTCGCGTCGTGGTGCGTTCCAGAACTGAGATTGAAAAGCTGAAGGGTGGTAAAGAGCAAATCGTCATTACTGAGATTCCTTACGAGATTAATAAAGCAGTCTTGGTCAAGAAGATTGACGATGTGCGGGTCAATAATAAGGTAGCTGGCATTGCTGAAGTGCGGGACGAATCCGACCGTGACGGTCTTCGCATTGCCATCGAGCTCAAGAAAGATGCCAATACCGAGCTGATTCTCAACTATCTCTTTAAGTACACTGATTTGCAGGTCAATTATAACTTCAACATGGTTGCGATCGACAACTTTACGCCTCGTTTGGTGGGGATTGTGCCAATCTTGACCAGTTATATTGCCCACCGCAAGGAGATTATTCTGGCTCGCAGCCGCTTTGACAAGGCCAAGGCTGAGAAACGGCTCCATATCGTGGAAGGATTGATTCGGGTTATTTCCATCTTGGACGAGGTGATCGCCCTGATTCGTGCTTCCGAAAACAAAGCAGATGCCAAGGAAAATCTTAAGATCAGCTATGATTTCACCGAGGAGCAAGCTGAGGCTATCGTCACTCTCCAACTCTACCGTTTGACCAATACAGACGTAGTGGTTCTGGAAGAAGAAGAAGCAGAGCTGCGCGAGAAGATTGCCATGCTAGCTGCTATTATCGGCGATGAGCGCACCATGTATAATCTTATGAAGCGTGAGCTCCGCGATGTCAAGAAGAAGTTTGGCAATCCGCGTCTCAGTGAGCTGCAGGATACAGCAAACGCTATCGAGATTAATACAGCTAGTCTCATTGTTGAGGAAGAAACCTATGTCAGCGTGACACGTTCTGGTTATATCAAACGGACCAGTCCACGTTCCTTCTCAGCATCGACCTTAGAAGAAATAGGCAAACGTGATGATGACCGACTGATTTTCGTCAGCCCGGCCAAGACGACCCAGCATTTGCTAATTTTCACAAGTCTTGGAAATGTCATTTACCGGCCTGTTCATGAGCTGTCAGACATACGCTGGAAAGAAATAGGAGAACACCTCAGCCAGACCATCAGTAACTTTGATACCAAGGAAGAAGTTATCTATACAGAATTACTGGACAGCTTTGAGGAAGGCACTTACTTTGCAGCGACTAAGTTAGGTCAAATCAAGCGAGTGGAGCGTAAGGAGTTCAGTCCTTGGCGGACCTACAAGTCTAAGTCACTCAAGTTTGCCAAGCTGAAAAATGAAGACGACCAGGTTATTGCTCTGGCGCCGATTAAGCTGGATGATGTTATGCTCGTAACCAAGAATGGCTATGCCCTTCGCTTCAATATTGAGGAAGTTCCTGTCATCGGAGCTAAGGCAGCTGGAGTTAAAGCCATCAATCTCAAGAAAGACGACGTCCTAGCAGCGGCCTTTATCGCCAACACAGACTCGCTTTACCTCCTGACTCAGCGCGGTTCGCTCAAGCGTATGGCAGTCGCTGATATTCCTGTTACCAGTCGGGCAAATCGCGGTCTTCAAGTTCTGAGAGAGCTTAAGACCAAGCCACATCGTGTCTTTGCAGCTGGACCTGTCTTTGGCGAAGCAGTGGACTTTGATCTCTTCACAACAGAAGCAGAAGCTAGTGAGGAGCAGATTTTGCAGGTGCTTTCCAATAAAGGAACTGCCTATGAGATCAATCTGGCTGACCTCAGCTTATCTGAGCGCACCAGCAACGGCAGCTTCATTTCTGATACCATTTCAGACGAAGAAGTCTTCTCAGCTTATATCAAGTAATCATCAAACCAGTTCACAGGAGCTGGTTTTTTCAATTTCTATGAGTTTGATAACAGGAAAAAGTCTGGATAACAAAATTTTCTGAAAATTGAAAATAATACTTGAAAATATCTCAAAAAGGTGTAAAATAGGGAGTATCTAAAAATGAAGTTTGGAAGAAGAGGAGAAAGACCATGACTGTAAATCTTGACTGGGAAAATCTAGGATTCTCATATATGAAACTGCCTTATCGCTACATAGCATACTATCGCAACGGCCAGTGGGAAGAAGGAACGTTAACAGAGGACGCTACGCTCCATATCTCTGAGTCGTCTCCTAGCCTTCACTACGGCCAGCAGGCTTTTGAGGGTCTAAAGGCTTATCGAACTAAGGACGGCAGTATTCAACTCTTCCGTCCGGATAAAAATGCGGAACGTCTGCAGCGGACAGCCGATCGCTTACTAATGCCGCAAGTTCCAACAGAAATTTTTGTGGAAGCAGTCAAGCAAGTTGTCCGAGCTAATGAAGAATATGTACCACCTTATGGAACAGGCGGAACCCTTTATATTCGACCGCTCTTGATTGGAGTTGGTGACATTATCGGAGTGAAGCCAGCTGAAGAATACATTTTCACTATCTTTGTAATGCCGGTCGGCAATTACTTCAAAGGCGGTCTGACTCCTACTAACTTCATTGTCTCAGACGACTATGATCGCGCGGCGCCGCAAGGAACTGGTGCGGCAAAAGTGGGTGGTAATTACGCTGCTAGCTTATTACCAGGAAAGATTGCTAAGGATAAGCATTTCTCTGATGTGATTTATCTGGATCCAGCAACCCATACCAAGATTGAAGAAGTAGGTTCTGCCAACTTCTTTGGTATCACCAAGGATAATGAGTTTATAACACCGCTCAGTCCGTCTATCTTGCCATCTATCACCAAGTATTCTTTGCTATACCTGGCCGAGCATAGACTAGGGCTCAAACCGATCGAAGGAGATGTTCCTCTGGCGGATTTGAGTAAATTCACTGAAGCTGGAGCTTGCGGAACAGCTGCAGTCATTTCTCCTATCGGTGGTATCCAGCACGGCGATGACTTCCATGTCTTTTATAGCGAGACGGAAGTTGGTCCAGTCACTCGCAAGCTATATGACGAATTAACTGGTATCCAATTCGGCGATGTTGAAGCGCCAGAAGGTTGGATTGTGAAAATATAATCTAAAAGCTGTCCTTGATTGGGCAGTTTTTCTGTGATTCTAGCCTAAGATAGCTTGCGAAGATAGTCTTTTTCGTGTACAATAGAAATTTGAAAGAGGTAAGTTATGAGTAAAAAAGATAAAAAAATTGAAATTCAAATCACAGATAGCAAAGTGAAAGTCGGAGCAGACCAATTTGACGGCTATAGTCTTGCTATTGGAAAGAAGGTTATTGGAGAGATTGCCGAACTAGATGGCCAGTTTGCAATCATCAAAAATGGAAATGCTGAAAGTTTTTATAAAAAACTTGAAAGAGCTGTGGAAACTTTGATTGAAACCTATAATTTAAGCAAATAGGGCTTGCATTTTCATTGTATCAATGTTATAATAGATAGCGTTGATTGTCGGAGAGATAGCGAAGAGGCTAAACGCGGCGGACTGTAAATCCGC
>NZ_CAUTAP010000002.1:0-214115 GCF_963536705.1 uncultured Streptococcus sp.
GTACCTGACTACGAATCAGGCGGTTAGAGGTTCGACTCCTCTAGGGTGCATTAAATGGTTTGATTTTTTCTTAAGTTTTGCTATAATGAATTTAATATGAATAGTGAGCACCCTTAGCTCAACTGGATAGAGTACCTGACTACGAATCAGGCGGTTAGAGGTTCGACTCCTCTAGGGTGCATTTGGAAGCGAAGTCTTAGGGCTCCGTTTTTAGATTGTTTAAACACCGGGAAGTAGCTCAGCTTGGTAGAGTACTTGGTTTGGGACCAAGGTGTCGCAGGTTCGAATCCTGTCTTCCCGACTAGATAACATAAAAGATAGATATACTGATCTATCTTTTTGTTTTTCAATAAAACTGTGTATTCAGTATCTATGACTTCGCTAACATATGTTGTTGTTAAGCTCTTTTAGTTATAGCCGGATTTAATTAGAGATACAATCTTTTTGGGAGTTTAGGCTGTGGCTGTATCAGGCTGCTGAAATATACTTTCCATTTGATATGAATAATTCTAAAGATAAAAACCTCTGATAGCAGTGTTTGTTGCTTTCAGAGGTTTTTATATGTGCTGAGTTTGATTTACTACATCAAAGAGTATTCGTCAGATAGCATAATGGTTTCTTTACCCTTGTTATCAACGATGTAGACTTTTCTGGGAAAGAAAGGGTCAAATTGGTAGTTTAAATCAAATGAAATAATGGTGTTGAAGTTCTTTTGTGAGAAGCGAAGAGATACTCTTCCTTGGCTATTGATGATTTCGAACTTGAGGACTGGGCGAAGTTCAAAGACTCCTTTGAGATTGTTATCAATGATGTACCAGAATGAGTCGATAATTTCTTCAGGGAGGCTCGTCATGATGCCAAAGCTGGCATATCGGCCGAGAGTATTTGTAAATGCCATGGGAGACTCCTTTCTTACAGTCTGGATTTTCTTATATGATACCCGAAAATGCTTGAGATTGCAAGAATTTGACCTCTGGCAGGTCTGAATTAGACAAAAGAAAAAGAGCTTGCGCTCTTTGACAACTTTATCGATTCTTTAGTTCAACATAACGTTTGTACCAAATATTGACATAAGCATCTGAAAATGGACCTCTTCCGTTGTTAATCCAATCAACTAGGATTTTGACATTTTCTTTGAGAATGAAATCCAAATCATCAGAATAGTGCATCTGTTTTTTGTGGCGTTCATATTCTTCTACATCCAACAGGCGTTTTTCACCATCAGCAAAGACTTTGACGTCTAAATCATAGTCAATGTATTTTAGAGCTTCATTATCCAGATAGTAAGGGCTGGCTAGGTTGCAGTAGTATGAAGTTCCATTGTCTCGAATCATGGCAATGATATTAAACCAGTATTTTTTATGAAAATAGACAATGGCAGGTTCACGTGTTACCCAACGTCGGCCATCACTTTCTGTTACCAGTGTGTGGTCATTAACGCCAATAATGGCGTTTTCTGTTGTCTTTAGTACCATGGTATCTCGCCAGGTGCGGTGAAGATTCCCATCATGCTTATAACTTTGAATTGTAATAAAGTCGCCTTCTTTTGGAAGTTTCATAACTTACCAACTTTCTACAATTTATAAGTTTATCTTCTTTATTGTAACATATTTTCATAGAAATGCATAAGTTTTCATAGAAAATCTTAAAGATATTCTCTCAGAGCGCTAGCGATGTCGGAGAAATCATAGCCTTTGCGAGCGAGAGCTTGGGTCAGCCGCTGTTTTAAGTCATAGCCGTCGTACTTTTTTGAGTACTTGCGGTATTGCTTGTCTAGCTCTTTATAGAGAAGCTCTTGCTGGTTTTCTTGGTCTTCTTCGATTTCCAAATGCTGATAGGCAGTTTTGGCTTGGCTGTATGAAAAACCTTTGTTTATCAAGGATTGAAGTATTTTATCTTGTAAAGCCTTGCTGGGCAGTTTTTCTTGGTATTTTTTGAGCAGCTTTTCGGCAACCTTGTTTGTTAGTTCAGTAAAATCAAACTGGCTCAATTCTTCTTCTATGATAGTGCTAGAAATCCCTTTTTGACTGAGTTTTTGCTTGAGAACAAAAGCGCCTTTGTCACCAGTGAGAAGGTTGGATTGGATAAAAGAATGAGCATATTTTCTATCATTAATCCAATTATCCTTTTTTAGATTGTCCAAGACCTGGCTGGTGATTTCTGGTTGGATGTCGTGCTGTGTTAAGTAGTCTTTAACTTCCTTAGCAGTTCTTTGCTTGAAGGAGAGATGATAGAGGGCTAGATTTTTTCCGTAAGAAAATTGGGCATAGTCTTGAATTTCTGATAGCTCCTGCTCTGTGATTTCCATTCCTTTGGACAGCATGAAGCGAACGATGGTGTCTTCTGTAATATAGAGCTTTTCACTGTCGTCCAACTCCAAGAGGTAGAGTCTTTTTTTCTTTTCGATTTTTGTGATTTTCATAAGAGATTTTGGTAGAATCCTTTCTTTTAGCCAAATGCTTCAAAGGCAGCTATCAAGCGCAGTTTGTCTGTATCAACATCCTTCCTGCCATAGTAGTCAAGAAAGAGCTCTGCATATTGAGGGTCAGATAAATTATAAGTAAGAGACCAGATTGCCCAGTAAAGGTCAAGGTGACGATCACTAAGGCCAGCGAGTCCAACGTCAATAAAGCAGGAGAAGGTTGCTGCGTCTTTCAGAATGAAATTAGGCAAGCAGGCATCTCCGTGAATCAAGGCATCCACTGTCAGTAGCTCTCCCTGCTCTTGGATAAGCTGGTATGTTTCCTCACGACTTGAGATGTGAAATTGAGGCAGCAAGGCTTTTTGATAAAAGCAACCTTTCCGATAATTATGCTCTGCTTGCTCTCTGTAGTGTTGGAGGCGATGCTGGATTGGGAAATGCTGGGGTTGTAGGCTGTGAAGTCTTTTGAGTGCGGCAGCCATCGTTTGGCAAAGTTCTTCTGGCTGTTGGAGAAAGGCTAGGGCGTCCTTGCCCTCGGCTTCTTTAGTCAGCAGGTAGTCTTTATCTGCTGTCAGGTAGTGAATGACAGGTACACCGAGTCCTTGCTCTTCAAACCATTTGGCAAGTGTGGCTTCTTGGGCTAACTGGCCTTTTTGGTCGATTTTCAAATAATAGCCTGTATCAGTATAGAAAACACTGGCTGCAGAATGTGAGGAGCTGTCGTAAAAATTGGCTCCCTCTAGATAAGTTCGTATTTTCTTAGGCAACTGGGCTAGTGAAAGGGATATTTTTTCTGCTTTCATACTTTTATTGTAACATATTCTCAACTAATGCGAGGCAGCGTGGTATAATAGAAGCATGAATGTGAAAGTGAAACAAAGAATCCCTTTGAAAATTAAGAAAATGGGGATTAATGGTGAAGGGATTGGATTTTATAAGAAAACGCTGGTCTTTGTGCCAGGGGCTTTGAAAGGTGAGGAAGTCTACTGTCAGGTGACTAGGGTTCAGCGTAATTTTATCGAGGCCAAGCTCTTGACCATCAACAAGCGGTCGAAATTTCGGGTGGAAGCGCCTTGTGAGATTTATGATAGCTGCGGGGGCTGTCAAATCATGCACCTCCACTATGACAAGCAGTTAGAGTTTAAGGAAGATTTGCTGCGTCAGGCCTTGAAAAAATTTGCGCCAGCTGGCTATGAGAACTATGAGATTCGTCCGACCATTGGTATGCAGGAGCCGCTCTATTATCGGGCTAAGTTGCAGTTTCAGACTCGGAAATTTAAGGATGAGGTTAAGGCTGGGCTCTATGCCCAGAATTCCCACTATCTGGTCTCGCTGAAAAACTGTCTGGTTCAGGACAAGGTAACGCAAAAGATCATAAATAAGGTAGCTCGGCTTTTAGGCAAGTATAGGCTGCCCATCTATGATGAGAGAAAGACTGCTGGGGTACGCACGGTCATGATTCGCAGAGCCAGAAAGACGGGTCAGGTGCAGATGATTTTTGTGACAGGGCGTAAGCTGGACTTTTCTCCAGTCGTTCGAGACCTAGTGGCTGAATTTCCTGAGTTGGAGACAGTAGCAGTCAATTATCATACAAGCAAGTCCAGTGAGATTTATGGGGATAAGACAGAGATTATCTGGGGCGAGGAGGCTATCCAAGAAGGAGTGCTGGATTATGAGTTCTCCTTGTCGCCTCGAGCTTTCTATCAGCTCAATCCTGAGCAGACAGAGGTGCTCTACGGGGAGGCGGTTAAGGCGCTGGATGTGACGAAAGAAGATCATTTGATTGATGCCTATTGCGGAGTGGGGACCATCGGCTTTGCCTTTGCTAAAAGGGTTAAGTCTCTGCGTGGCATGGACATCATCCCTGAGGCCATTGAAGACGCCAAGCGTAATGCAAAACGAATGGGATTTGACAATACACTCTACGAAGCCGGAACGGCAGAGGAGATTATTCCTCGCTGGTACGCTGAGGGCTATCGGGCGGATGCCTTGATTGTCGATCCGCCTCGAACAGGTCTGGACGATAAGCTGCTGGAGACGATTGTCCGCTATGCACCTGAGAAGATGGTCTACGTTTCCTGCAATGTTTCAACTCTGGCTCGGGATTTGGTCAAACTCAGTAAGGTCTACGATGTCCACTACATCCAGTCGGTTGATATGTTTCCGCATACTGCTCGGACCGAGGCAGTGGTGAAATTGTCCAAGAGGGAAAGCTCTCGTTTGAGTTAATCGGAAACGGGTCGCTAGAGTTGACAAAATCATTTTAAAAAGAACTTAGTTTTCTGTGATACAGGGCTAAGCCTTTTCTTTTGTCAAGATTGCAATGGTTTTATCTTAAGCATAAGCTAGGAAGGTTAGTCTCCACCTAATCAATTAGTCAAAAAAAGAGAACACTCGTCAAGTGTTCTCCAATGGCAATCAGTTATATTAGAATAAACCGAAGACTAGGACTGCAAGGACGGCACCAATGATTGGTCCGACAACTGGAATCCAAGCATAGCTCCAATCGCCATTTCCTTTATTTGGAATCGGAAGGAGACTGTGCATGATGCGAGGTCCTAAGTCACGAGCCGGGTTGAGAGCATAGCCAGTTGTTCCACCAAGTGATAGACCAATTCCGACAATCAATGTTCCGACTGCAAAAGTGCCAATGCCTGCTTGCAGCTTATAAAGTCCAAGAGCGAAGATAGTCAGCACAAGAACAAAGGTTCCAAGGATTTCGCTAATCAGGTTAGAGAAGGTATCTTTGATAGCTGGGCCTGTGCTGAATGTACCCAAAACGTTAGCCGGATTTTCTTCAGCCAAATAGTGAGGTTTGAACTGTAGGAAGACAAGGAACTGTCCGACCATAGCACCTGCAAACTGAGCAAGGATGTAAGGAAGAACAGACGCCCAAGGCAAATCACCTTTCAGAGCTACTCCGATAGTTAGGGCAGGATTCAGATGGGCTGGGCCAAGGTTACCAGATACAAAAGCAGCGATGGCAACAGCAATCCCCCATCCCATGGTAATCACAATCCAACCTGAATTGTGACTCTTGGTTTTGGGAAGAACCACACCTGCAACGACGCCATTTCCCAGAAGGAGCAAGAGCAGTGTTCCTAAAAATTCGCCAAATATTTCTTTCATCATCTATATTACTCCATTTAAAAGAAGGGGTGGCAGACAGTTGTTAGTCTACCGCCTCTTCTCATATTTTCTATTTTTTTAATTCTTCTAAATCGTTATTTGCAAGGGCAGCTTGAACATCATTTCGATAAGCTGCTTTTTCATCTTCTGTCCAGTCGTAGAATTGTCCCATTTCATCCAGAACAGGCTCTACAATAGCATCTAAGCTATCCCGCATAAAGAGCATGTGATTTGTCCGGCGAAGCAAGAAGTCAACTGGGCTTAGAGCCAACTCATTGCGCATTGCATAGTGCAGTGACAAGGTATCTGCCAGGCTGAGACCTGGTGCTTGCTCGATGCTGTGAGCGAGGGCAAAGACTTTAGGAGCATTTGAACCGTAAAGGTTTGCAAGATAGAAGGCTTCTTTGCTGTCTAAGCCACGTGATACACCGAGTTGCGCAAAAGCTTCGATTTCGGAATCCACATTTGCTGGATTGAGCTCTCCGCCTGAAACAGGGTAGGTCTTCGAGTTGATGAGCTTGAAGCTACGGTCGAATTCTGCTTTGAGGATGTCAACCACGCGCTCCATAGCACCTTCCGCCATCTTACGATAGTCTGTGATTTTACCGCCAGCAAGGGTCAAGAGGCCATTGTTATCACGTTCTAAGCTGGAACCGCGGGACACAGCAGATGGATCCAAGTGTTTTTCAGAAGTGCTGCTTTCGAGTTGAGTAACAGCCGCCTCAACATCCTCACGGGATTTTTCTTTAGCCAAATAGCTTTCAACGGTCGCAATCAGTGCATTGAAACTTTCGTCGCTAATGGTACCGTTGTTTCCGCCATTGTAGTCAGAAGCACTGTTTCCTGCAATCAGAGGACGCAGACCAGCCCAGCTGCTTTCGATGTCGTCAATTGTGATTTTTGCTTCTGGGAAGCGATTGTTGACAATGCCCAAGAGGTAATCTACATCTTCTTGTGTTACTTTTGGATGCTCCAGGTCACCAGTGTAGTCAGTGTCAGTCGTACCAAAGTAGGTTTTATTTTCACGTGGAAGAACAAAGACCATCCGGCCGTCTCCTAAGCCTGTGTCAAAGTAGACTGGCTGAGAAACCTTGATCTTGCTAGAGTCAACTACCAAGTGAACACCCTTGGTTGGACGCATTTGTGAGTATTGCTCACCATCATTTGACAGATTGCGCACCTTGTCGCTCCAAGGTCCAGTTGTGTTGATGACCAAGCGAGCCTTGATTTCAAAGACTTCATCCGTCAAGAGGTCACGCGCAACAACGCCAGTAATCTTTCCAGATTCATCAAAGAGGAAGCCTTCTGCCTTCACATGGTTGGCAATCAGTGCGCCGTCTTGGTTGGCGCGTTTGATATTTTCAATCACAAGGCGTGCATCGTTGTTGCGGAAGTCAAGATAGACACCACCGCCGACCAGGCCTTCCTTCTTGAGTTCAGGTTCCCGTTCTAGGACTTCTTCCTTGCTCAAGACCTTGTTGGCAGCAGGAGTGTTGTTAACACCGGCCAAGAGGTCATAGAGGTCCATAGCCACTTTGAGACGGAAGAGACTGAAAGTAGCACCCTCTTCTTCATAGACTGGAAGGAGCATAGGATCTGGTTTTGGAATATGAGGCGCGATTTGCTGTACCACAGCACGCTCAGAAACTGTATCTGAGACCACCTCTACGTCGAATTGCTTGAGGTAACGAAGGCCACCATGGACCAATTTGGTAGAGCGGCTAGAAGTTCCTTCTGCAAAGTCCTGCATTTCAATCAGACCGGTCTCCAGGCCACTAGCTGCAGCTTGCAAGGCTACTCCAGCACCGGTAATCCCACCACCAATAATCAGGAGGTCCAAGGTGCGTTCCTGCATTTTTTTTATCGATAATTCACGTGTTTTCTTTGAAAATTCCATAATTACACACTTTCTAACTTAGTCATTTCCTGCTTCTACTGACTTTTTTATCAAAAATAAATCAGTATCAGTCGTCAATTTCTGCAAAGACTTGGGTTGCCTTAACGGCTTTTTTCCATCCTTTGTAGAGTTGTTCCTTGCGGGATTCATTCATAGACGGCTCAAAGAGTTCTCCTGTTTCATTGAGAGTGCGGAGTTCATCTAAGTCTTTCCAGTAGCCTACTGATAGTCCTGCCAAGAAGGCTGCACCGAGAGCAGTTGTTTCTAAGTTTTTAGCGCGGGCAATATCGATTCCCAAAATGTCAGCCTGGAACTGCATGAGGAAATTGTTCATAGCAGCACCGCCATCGACTTTGAGGACTTGAATAGCAGTCTTGGCATCCACCTGCATGGTATCGATGATGTCGCGTACTTGGTACGCAATGGATTGCAGAGTAGCCTTGATAAAGTCTTCCTTGCTGGTTCCGCGGGTCAAACCAAAGACAGATCCGCGGGCATTTTGATCCCAATACGGAGCGCCCAGTCCTGTAAAGGCAGGTACGACATAGACTTCGTCATTGTTGTGAGAATCAAGGGCATATTTTTCAGATTCTGGTGAATTTTCAACCATCCGAAGACCATCGCGTAGCCATTGAATAGCACTTCCTGCAATGAAGATAGAACCTTCTAAAGCATAGTAAACCTTGCCATTAATTCCATAGCCAATGGTTGTCAAGAGGTTGTTTTCAGACAGCTGCATCTCTTCACCAGTGTTCATGATGATGAAAGAACCAGTTCCGTAAGTATTCTTGACCATGCCAGGCTCAAAAGCTAACTGTCCAAAGAGAGCTGCCTGCTGGTCACCAGCCATACCAGAAATTGGAACTTCTCCGCCGTAGAAATGGAATGGAGCAGTCTTACCATAGATTTCTGAGTTAGAACGAACTTCTGGAAGCATAGCCTTTGGAATGTTGAGGATTTCCAAAATCTCATCATCCCATTTAAGCTCCTTGATGTTATAGAGCATGGTACGGGCTGCATTTGAGTAGTCAGTCACGTGAGAAGCTCCGTCAGTCAATTTCCAAACTAGCCAGGTATCGATGGTACCAAAGAGCAATTCGCCCTTTTCAGCTCTTTCTTGCGCTCCCTCTACATGGTCCAAAATCCAGCGAACCTTGGTAGCAGAGAAGTAAGCGTCAATAATCAAACCAGTCTTTTCGTGGAATTTTTCCACATAGCCTTGGCTTTTTAGTTGCTCAGCCAGAGGAGCAGTCTGACGAGACTGCCAAACGATAGCATTATAGATAGGAAGACCTGTATTTTTATCCCAGACGACAGTTGTTTCACGCTGGTTGGTGATTCCGATGGCTTCTATTTGGTTAGGTTTGACTCCACTTTCGATGAAGGCGCCGGCGATAACGGACTGCACAGAGTTCCAAATTTCATTGGCATTGTGCTCAACCCATCCAGCTTGAGGGAAAATCTGAGTAAATTCTTTTTGACTGGAGCTAACTTTTTCTCCTTTTTTGTTAAAGATGATGGCGCGGGAACTAGTAGTTCCTTGGTCGATGGCCATGATGTATTTTTCTTGTGACATGAACTGTCCTCCTAGTAAAAATCTTGAGGATGTTTCCTCTACAGTAACTAGTATATAAAATAAAACGCTTTCTTTTTTATCAACTTTTTTTAAATTTTAAAAAAATCTGAGGAGATTGTGCGAAAATCACAAAGAAACCTGGATTTCTCCAAGTTTCTTAATGAAATATCATGTGACGGATTTGAGCCAAATCTTCCAAATCCAAGTCATTTTTTAAATAATAGATGGGAACTTGCTGGGTCTGATGGATGGGATTGTTGGTGATGATGAGGTCATAATTTCTGGTAAGGTCGTAGGATTCAATCGCAATAAAGCGATTGTACTCTAAGTATCGCCTTAAAATGGCAGTCATCCTGGAAACAACGATAAAACTATCTATCAAGTCCATGCCTATCTTGATGACTTGACCGTCGTTTTCAGCAATGTATTCCATCAGCTGGAGCCATTCCCACAACACCTTTTTATCCAGAGATGTTCCCTGCTGGAAAATAGGCAGTTTGCTAAAAATAGTGTCTGCCACTTGTCGATAATCGTCTTCGCTCCATAAGTAAGGATGGCGCAATTCCAAATCATGCTTGTATTTGTCTTGCAAGAGATAGCCTCGGAAAAGAAAGACATGGGCGCAGAGCTGACTGAGTTCGTAGGTCACTTGATCTTCGATGTAGTCACCAAGCAAGTCCTGTCCCTTCATCTCTTGAATGAGTTGCGTAATCAGACTGGCAATTTCACCGCCAAAGCCCAGTATATACTCCATGGTGTGCAGGGGTAAAATCCTATGGGAAAGCAGAAATGAAAAGAAAATCATCATTTCCCCATCTTCCTGACTTAGAGTGATGTGCTGCCCGGCAAAGAAATCATTTGTCCGGCGATGCAAGCGTTGATAGAAGATATTCTCAAAATAGCCCCGCATTTTCTGCTCAATATTCTGGAATTGGCAGGCATTGACTCGTAAGCGCTGTTGGGTAATATGCGCCCAAAGAGCCAAATCCAATCGCTGTCCTTGCGAGAGCTGGGCTCCGCAGAGTTCTTCTAAGACGGCAACTTCCTGCCTTCTTTCTGGTTTTTGAAGTTCTTTTTCCCAATCTTGGCTGGACCAGACCTTGCGAAAGAGGCAGAAATAAAAATAGCGGATTTGGTGCTCAGGCCCTTTCAAGCGGCCATTTTGGATAGATAGCTCAAACTCTGATAAAATCTGATTTAGCCCAGATATATGGCGGCCGAGTGTTGCTTCACTGATCATCAGCTCTTGAGCTAACTGGTGAGCCAAAAACTGCTGATGATAGAGCAAGTAGTTTAGAATCTGGTATTTGACGGCATTGTCCAAAAAGAGTCTGTGAATGTCCCGTCCCTTGGTATCCGGTCCGATGGACAGGCTGAGTGTTTCGTCCTGAAGCTGGATGGATAGGGCTGCATGATGGTCCGCTGCCTTGTCGTTAATCAAGCTAATGTACTTGGTCAAGGTTGCTTTCGAGAAGCCGGTTTCAGACATAACGTCCTTCAAACTGGATGTAGAATGCTGCTGTAAATAAGACAGGACAATAAACTGCCCCGCTTCACTCTTTTCCATTAAGTCTGCAAGATACATACGAAAACCCTTTCACTTCACTAGTCTTAGCTTAACATAAAAAAGGAAAAAGAAGAAGCAATGTGCTTTATATTTTCTTATCGTTGTCTAAGGAAATAATACACTGAAACAATCTGTCATCATGTCTATCTTAATTCGCTATTCCATTTCTTTTGAACAAGTATAAGAGGAGCAGATACTCACACTTTTTTGCTTTGAGTCTGATAGCTTTTTTATGGTATAATTGTAGAAAAATGACGACGAGGGAGCAGCTATGGATAATGTGATTGATTTGTCTATCCCAGTGGCAGAAGTGATTGAGAAGCAGCCTGAAGTTTTGGATGTTTTGGTCGAGTTGGGCTTTACGCCTCTGGCCAATCCCGTTATGCGCAATACAGTCGGGCGCGTGGTTTCTATCAAAAAAGGTGCTGGTATGAATGGCATTGACCTTAATAAAATCAAGCAAACTCTGGAATTAAATGGCTATGAAGTGGTGGGGATTTAGGCATGGCTACTGAACGCATTGAAGTCCTCAAGTCTATCTTGCTGGATCTACATAACGGAGCTTCTGCAGAGTCCGTTCAGGAGCTTTTCAATGAGCATTTTGCTGGTGTGTCCGCTATTGAGATCAGTCTGATGGAGCATGAGCTAATGAACTCAGATACGGGAGTGACCTTTGAAGATGTCATGTCCCTCTGCAATGTCCATGCCAACCTCTTTAAAGGGGCCATTCAGAATGTAGAGGTGGCGGATACTGACTATCCAGGCCATCCGGTTCAGATCTTTAAGCAGGAAAATCTAGCCTTGCGGGCTGCCCTCATGCGGGTTCGTAGGCTCCTATCTACCTATGAAAGTACAGAAGATGAGGAGCTTCTTCCAGAAATCCGTAAGGGACTCCAGCGCCAGCTGAGTTTGGTGGGGCAGTTTGATATCCACTATCAGCGCAAGGAAGAGCTCATGTTTCCTATCATGGAGAGCTACGGCCACGATTCGCCTCCCAAGGTCATGTGGGGGGTAGATGACCAGATTCGAGACCTCTTCCAAGAGTCTAAGATTGCTGCAGAGCAGCTGCCGGATACTTCGATTGAAGAAGTCAAGGACAAGTTTGAGGCTTTTGCGGCTGAGTTTGAAGCTATGATTTTCAAGGAAGAGTCCATTTTACTGATGATTCTCCTCGAGTCCTTTCATCAGGATGACTGGCTCAAGATTGCTGAGGAGAGTGATGCTTATGGTTATGCCATCATCAAGCCAACGGAGAAATGGATTCCTGCGCGTCACTCATTCTCGGAGGAAGCTGGGGATGCTGCTGATGAAGGAAGCGAAGCGCCAGCAAGCACAGAGCAGACTAGTGATGGCAGGTTTGAGCAGGTTATTGATACGCCGGATGGTCAGGTCACTATCTCCTTTAAGCCCAAGGAAAAGAAGGAGCAAGACTTTAATCGGGACTCCCAGCAGCCTTTTGGTCATGGCTATCTGTCGGTGGCGGAGGCCAATCTGATTTTGGACCATCTGCCCATGGAGATTACCTTTGTCAATAAGGACGATATTTTCCAGTATTATAATGACAGCGTGCCAGCGGACGAGATGATTTTCAAGCGGACGCCGTCCCAGATAGGACGCAATGTCGAGCTCTGTCACCCGCCCAAGTTTTTGGACAAGGTGCGGCGGATTTTCAAGGCTCTGCGTGAGGGAGAGCGGGACAAGTTTGAGATGTGGTTCAAGTCGGAATCACGTGGCAAGTTTGTTCATGTGACCTATGCAGCGGTGCGGGATGAGGCTGGTGATTTTCAAGGGGTGTTGGAATACGTTCAGGATATTCAGCCCTTCCGCGATATTGACAGTGATTTTTACCGGGATTTGGACTAGGTATTTGCAGTTAGAAAGTGAGAAAAATGAGTTACGAACAGGAATTTTTACAGGAGTTTGAAGCTTGGGTCAAGACCCAGGTCATGATTAACGAGATGGCCCTAAAGGAGAGTCAGGCGGTCTACGAGGCGGACCAGGATGAGCGGGCCAAGGAAGCGGCCATTCGTTATGAAAGTCGTCTAGATGCCTACCAGTTCCTTTTAGGGAAATTTGCCAACTATCAGGCGGGCAAAGGATTTCACGATCTGCCAGATGGACTTTTGGGTGAGAGAAATTATTGATTTTTCGCTTGAAAGGTGATAGAATAGGTTCATCAGAGGTGTTTTGAGTCAAGCATTTTACAGAAAGTGGTGATGCTGAGAAGTCCACAAATGTGTCAAAACTGGTTGCTGATGAGATGAAAAATTGAAATAAAAGTGTCTTTTTGTTTCCTTTTAGGACTAGGCAAGGAGCTGTAGGCTATACTAGCGTATGCCAAAGCGAGCTAACGTCATCATGAAAGAGAAAGAAGAAGAGAAAAGTTGCGGGCATCTGCCCGAAATTGGGTGGTACCGCGGATAAACACATTCGTCCCTGTCATGGATATGGCAGGGGCGATTTTTTATAGAAAGCGAGGGAGGAAGATGGAGCAAGAACGATTACCCGATCGATTAGAAACAGAACGTCTAGTCTTACGAGTCCGCACCGTGGCTGATGCAGTGGATATCTTTGACTATGCCGGTCGGCCAGAAGTCTCCTACCCAGCAGGTTTTCCGCCCGTCAAGACCTTGGATGACGAGATTTATTATCTGGAGCATATCCTTCCTGAACGTAATCAAAAGGAAAATCTCCCAGCAGGCTACGGGATTGTTGTTAAAGGAACTGATAAAGTCATCGGCTCTGTTGACTTCAATCATCGCCACGAAGATGATGTGCTTGAGATTGGTTATACCTTGCACCCAGACTATTGGGGACGAGGCTATGTCCCAGAAGCAGTGCGTGCCTTGATTGACCTAGCTTTTAAAGAATTGAATCTACATAAAATTGAATTGTCTTGCTTTGGCTATAATCTTCAAAGTAAACGAGTCGCTGAGAAGCTTGGCTTCATCCTCGAAGCTCGCATCCGAGACCGCAAAGATGCCCAAGGCAATCGCTGTGACGATTTGAGATATGGCTTGCTTAGGAGTGAGTGGGAGGTGATTTGATGCATCTTTTCATCATTGGTGCTCCAGCTTCAGGGAAAATGACGATTGGTCAAGAGTTATCTCGACTGACGGATTCTACCCTCTTTTACAACCATCAAGCCATCGATTTTGCGCTAGAAATCTATCAGGATTTTACAGAGGAAATGTGGGAATTTGTTCGTGGAATTACCTTTTCTTTCCTTGGAGCAAGAGCTAGGAATCATCGATCTGTGATTTTAACAGACGTAATTGATTTTTCAAATCAGTACCAACTGCTGTATTTGAAGCAAATTCAGGATTTGTTGGATGACTACCATCAAGAGATTCTGTTTGTTGAGTTGGAAACAAGCCTTGAGGAGTGTTTACGTCGAAATCGAACGGAGAACCGGTTAGAGCACAAACCCTTAAAACGACATGTTGAGGTATCTGAAAGAGAAATTTTAGAGACCAATGAAATACTTCAATTAAATTCCCAACATCAACCGAATGAGTTGCACCACTACCTTAAAATAAATAATACGAATCTGTCTGCAGAAGAAGCTGCTAAGCAGATTCAAGATAAAATGAATACAATAGAGAAAGGACAAACACATGTCTAAAGAACTTTCACCTAAATACAATCCAGCCGAGGTTGAGGCTGGTCGTTACCAAAAATGGCTTGATGCCGATGTTTTCAAGCCTTCAGGCGATCAAAAGGCTAAGCCTTATTCAATCGTCATTCCGCCACCAAACGTGACTGGTAAACTCCACCTTGGTCACGCTTGGGATACGACTCTGCAAGATATCATCATCCGTCAAAAACGTATGCAAGGTTTTGATACGCTTTGGCTTCCTGGTATGGACCACGCTGGGATTGCGACTCAGGCCAAGGTTGAGGAGCGCTTGCGTGGTGAGGGCATTAGCCGTTATGACCTTGGTCGTGAGAAATTCCTAGATAAAGTCTGGGAATGGAAAGACGAATATGCGACTACCATCAAGGAACAATGGGGAAAGATGGGTCTCTCTGTAGACTACTCTCGCGAGCGTTTCACGCTTGACGAAGGCTTGTCAAAAGCTGTTCGCAAGGTCTTTGTGGACCTATACAAGAAAGGCTGGATCTACCGTGGTGAGTTTATTATCAACTGGGACCCAGCAGCCCGCACAGCCCTTTCAGATATTGAGGTGATTCACAAGGATGTCGAAGGTGCCTTCTACCACATGAATTACATGTTGGAAGATGGCTCACGCGCCCTTGAAGTTGCGACAACTCGTCCTGAGACTATGTTTGGAGACGTTGCCGTTGCGGTCAATCCAGAAGACCCACGCTACAAGGACTTGATTGGTAAAAACGTCATCCTTCCAATCGCTAATAAACTCATCCCAATCGTTGGAGATGAGCACGCGGATCCTGAGTTTGGTACTGGTGTCGTGAAAATAACACCTGCCCACGATCCAAACGACTTCTTGGTTGGTCAACGCCATAACTTGCCACAAGTCAACGTCATGAACGATGACGGAACCATGAACGACTTGGCCTTCGAATTTGCAGGTATGGACCGTTTTGAAGCTCGTAAGGCAGTCGTTGCTAAGTTGGAAGAAATCGGTGCCCTCGTTAAAATCGAAAAACGTGTCCACAGTGTTGGGCACTCAGAACGTACAGGTGTCGTGGTTGAGCCACGCTTGTCTACTCAATGGTTCGTTAAGATGGACCAATTGGCTAAGAACGCTATTGCCAATCAAGACACAGACGATAAGGTAGAATTCTACCCACCTCGTTTCAACGATACCTTCCTCCAATGGATGGAAAATGTCCACGACTGGGTAATCTCTCGTCAGCTCTGGTGGGGTCACCAAATCCCTGCTTGGTACAATGCTGAGGGTGAAATGTACGTTGGTGAAGAAGCACCAGAAGGTGACGGATGGACTCAGGACGAAGACGTCTTGGATACTTGGTTCAGTTCTGCCCTTTGGCCATTCTCAACCATGGGCTGGCCTGATGTAGACTCAGAAGACTTCAAGCGATATTATCCAACATCAACCTTGGTGACTGGTTATGATATTATCCCATTCTGGGTATCTCGGATGATTTTCCAAGGTTTGGAATTTACTGGCAAGTCGCCATTCAAAAATGCCTTGATTCATGGTCTCATTCGGGATGAGGAAGGTCGTAAGATGTCGAAATCTCTCGGTAATGGGATTGATCCGATGGATGTTATTGATAAGTACGGAACAGATAGCCTGCGTTGGTTCCTATCAAACGGCTCTGCCCCTGGTCAAGACGTGCGCTTCAGCTATGAAAAGATGGATGCTTCTTGGAACTTCATTAACAAGATCTGGAACATTTCCCGCTACATCCTCATGAACAATGAAGGCTTGACGCTGGATGCGGCGCGTGAGAATATCGCTCAGGTGGCGGCTGGTCAGGCAGGCAATGTCACCGATCGCTGGATTCTCCACAACCTCAACGAAACTATTGGCAAGGTCACTGAAAACTTCGACAAGTTTGAGTTTGGTGTGGCTGGTCATATCCTCTACAATTTCATCTGGGATGAATTTGCCGATTGGTATGTGGAGCTGACTAAGGAAGTGCTTTACAGCGATAATGAAGACGAGAAAGTCATCACTCGCTCTGTCCTCCTTTACACGCTGGACCAAATCTTGCGCCTGCTTCACCCAATCATGCCTTTCGTGACCGAGGAAATCTTTGGTCAAATCTCAGAAGGCACCATTGTGACAGCGGCCTATCCAGTGGTTCGTCCAGAGTTTGAAAATACCGAGGCAGCAGCTGGCGTGGAAGCCCTCAAGGACCTGATCCGTTCGGTGCGCAATAGCAGAGCTGAGGTCAATGTGGCGCCAAGCAAGCCAATCACCATCTTAATTAAGACGACAGATAGTGCGCTGGAAACCTTCTTCAAGGATAATGTCAACTACATCAAACGCTTTACCAATCCTGAGCATTTGGAAATCGCGGCAGACCTTGCTGTACCAGAGCTGGTCATGTCTAGCATCATCACAGGAGCAGAAATCTACCTGCCGCTAGCAGACCTCCTCAATATCGAGGAAGAGCTGGCTCGTCTCGAAAAAGAACTAGCTAAGTGGCAGAAAGAACTGGATATGGTCGGCAAGAAACTCTCTAACGAGCGCTTCGTAGCCAATGCCAAACCAGAAGTCGTCCAAAAAGAACGCGACAAACAAGCCGACTACCAAGCCAAGTACGATGCAACAGTGGCGCGGATTGAGGAGATGAGGAAATTAGTTAAATAAGCGATAAACCTCGGCAATTTGCTGGGGTTTTTGGTATAATAAATAAAATGTTAGAAAGCGATTTATAAATAACGAATATGGAAAAGTTCCAAGTTTTTACCCCTGAAGAGTATGTTCATTTTATGCTTGATAAGGTAAAATATGATGGGGAAAATATACTAAAAAAATATTTTTTAGAGAATTCTGTAGGTGAGGGGAATATTTTGTGTGTAGCAATTAAAAGATATATTGAAGTGGCACTAAAGCACGGATATTCCATTTCATCCATAAAATCTGATTTAGAAAACTACTTCGTTGCATTTGAAATTGACCCTCAATTAAAGGAAAATTGTTTAAGAAACTTAGACAATATTGCTTTAGGATACGGAATTCAAAAGGTAAACTGGCAAATTATTTCTGATGATTATTTAAGATACAATCTTAAAATGAGATTTGATTTTATTGTTGGTAATCCTCCATATATCACGTATCAAGAACTCAATACTATGGACAGAAGTTTTTTGAAAAACAATTTTACTTCTTGTAAAAAAGGCAAATTTGATTATTGTTATGCTTTCATCGAAAAGAGTTTACTAGATTTGAAAAAAACGACAGGAAAAATGTGTTATCTAATCCCTAATAGCATATTTAAAAATGTTTTTGCTGAAAATCTAAGAGAAATATTTAAAAAAAATATTTTACAATTAATTGATTACAGACATACGCATATTTTTGGGAGAATTCTAACATCATCAGCGATTATGGTCATTGATAATTCTAGAGTATGTAATTACTTAGAATATATTGATAGTGATTTTAATAAGTCTTTTTTTATAAGAAAAGAAGATTTAGGGTCAAAATGGTATTTTACTGAAAATATCGAATTTAAAGCTAATCAGTTAACCTTTGGAGAGTTGTTTAAAGTCTCAAATAGCGTAGCTACATTATCTAATAAGGTATTTATAATCCCTGAGCAAGAAGATTTGGACTTAGAGGATGAAATTTTAAAACCTGCGGCTAGTCCAAGAAAGTTATCGAAAAATATTGTAGATAAAATTATTTTTCCATATAAGTTTGTAAATAATGAACTTATAAGATATTCCAGAGAAGAGTTTGAAAGAGTTTTTCCTAAAGCAACTAGATATCTTCGAGAATGGAAAGATATTTTAGATAACAGAAAATCTGATGGGGAATGGTTTGAGTATGGTCGCTCACAAGGTTTGAAATTTATGAATCAGGAAAAATTAATGATTTCATCGGTAATTACTGAGAAAGTAAATGTATACGAGTTAGATTCTCAAACAATACCATATTCGGGATTTTATATTATTCCATTAGCAGAAAAAGGTCTTGATTATGCAAAAAAAATTCTTGAATCAGAAGATTTCTATGATTATATAGAAACTAGAGCAATTAATGCGAGTGGAAAATCAATTCGTATATCCGTGAATGATGTAAAAAATTATCCAATAAGAGTATGAGGAATGAACAATGGCGGAAAAAGTGAAAGAAGTAAGTTTTAAATCAACAACAAGAACGGTAAACCTTTTAGGGAGAGATAATGTACTAGATTATAGAAGTGCGATATTAGAATTAGTAAAAAATAGTTACGATGCATTTTCGAATCAAGTAAATATTCGAATAATAGGAAAAGATATAACTATTAACAAAAAAAAAGATAAAAAAGCTACTTCTATAGAAATAATTGACTACGGTCAAGGGATGAGTTTGGATAAAATCATTAATGTCTTTTTTACATTAGGAACTGATGATAAGACTTATACTACTTCAATAAAATACCAAGAGTCTGAGCGTGTAATGAATGGCTCTATGGGAATTGGTAGATTATCACTTGGAAGATTGGGCAGTAAAAGCCTTGTCATTACTTCAGATGGTGAGAATGCCTACAGATTTATTATAAATTGGGATAGTTTTATGACGGGTGAATCTTTAGATACTGTAAAGGTAAATATTGAACAGTTATCCATGGATGAGTTTGCTTCAGAGTATACCAATAGAGGACTAGATAATAAAAAGTGCACAGGGACAATTTTAGTAGCTAGCAAATTAAATGATGAATGGCTTCTATCTGATAAAAGTCAAGTGGGAACAAATTATTCTTTACTAAAACTTACTTTAAATAAATTAAAAAATCCGCTTAAATTAGAAAAAACAGGAGATTTTAGAATTATATTAGATTACTTTGGAGACAAGGAAGAAATAGAGCCATCTTTATCCGATGTTTCAACAGATGCGGAGGTTTCTTTTGCCTTTTCACATGATAGTGATATGTTAGTTTTAGATGGATATTTTGATGAAATTGATATTAATCAGTTACCACCAGATTTTGTAAATGCGAAATTTGATAAATTAAAAGACTACATTCAAGATAATAATGGTAGAAAGAGAAATAGATATCATTTTGAAAGAGAATTCAAAATTTCAGAGTATGTTACTGATAATATGCCCAATAATCCTATAGGCGATTTTGATGGAGTTCTCTATTTTACAAAGAAAACAGGTTCTAATAAATATCCTTTTTTAAAGAAACCAGCAATGGGAACAAATACTGTTGATATTGAACCTGGAATTCTATTGTATCGAGATGGTTTTAGGATTAGACCATACGGAGAGATTGATACTATAGGATTTGATTGGCTAGGAATTGAAAATGAGCGTGCAAAAAACCCAGCTGGGGTTGCTCGTAGTGGTTATATTATGCAAGCCAATCAATTAAGTGGTTATGTAAATATCACTAAGGAAAAGAATGGTGGTTTCGAAGATCAAGCCAATCGCGAAGGTTTAAAAAATAGTGCAGAATTTGAATATCTTGAAAGTATTATTTTTAGAATTGTAAAAGATTTTTCTTCAATACGTTCAGAAATTATTATTTTGTATAATGATTTTTTAAAAGAGCAAGCAAATGTACAACATTTTAGTGAAGAAGGGAAAAAAACAAAGAAAAAATTAGACAGTCTTGTTAATAAACACCAAGGCAACTTAAAAGAATTATATCAAGATCCAGAATATGAAGCATTGGTCTCTAATCCACAATCGTTATTTGAAATGTATTCATTACAGGATACCACGGCTGAAGAAAATAGTTCACTTGTTAGCGAGAGTGATACATTACGAACTATGGCGACTCAAGGTATTGTTATGTCAACTTTTGCGCATCAAATTAAGAATGATAAGAAATTCTTTCAGCAGATACCCCAAAATCTAATAGATACTGGGGATTATTATTCGGAGCATTTTAATTCGGATTTTCATGAAATTGAACAACCGTACAATTTATATGATTTTGCAAAGGCGGTTGGAAGAAAAACAACTAATATACTTGGATTTTTGGAGAGTAGCGTTAATAATCCAATAAGAGATAAAAAAGAGAAAATTAATTTATCCTCCTATTTATTTAAAATTTATTCTTGGTGGGATAATTCGGTTAAAGATAATTTTTATTCATATGATTATTTAGTTAATGGTAAATCATCTAGAGAATCTTTACATGAGCAGATTAAAAATATTTATATTTATGCCAGCGAAACTCAATTAGATAGCATTTTTCTAAACTTAATAACTAATTCTTATAAAAATTTTAAATATCCAAATAAAATTAAACACAGAATAATTAACATTGAGCTAGAAGTTGTAGATTGTGACTTGATTAAGATAACTTATGAAGATAACGGTAATGGTCTAAATAAGAACATTAAAAATTCAGATATAATTTTTGAAGCTTACAAGTCGTATACTAAAGGTGGAACTGGTCTAGGGATGACAATTTTAGCTTCAGTTATATCTAATTTAAGAGGTGATAAGGAATTGTTATCGAATCCTGGTGAGCCAGGATTTAAAATTAGAATCACTTTAAAAGGTGGAGTTGAATAAAATGTCTGAAAAAAAAGTAATTTATTATATTGATGATGATGAAGATGCTATTTATACATTAAAAGATCTGAAAGAAATTTTTTTAAACAAAGGATATGATGTCCAGTTTCTAGGAATAAAAGATGAAGAATCAAAGGAAGAATTTTTAAAAACATTATATTCAAAAGAAAAATATGGAATTATTTTAGATTATGATTTATCTATGAGTGAAATTTATGGGGATGCAATTGAATTATGGCAAACTATTAAGAAACAAAATCCTTTCTTTCCAGTTTGTATTTATACTTCTCACAGTGATGATGTTCAAATTGATTCTTCAGTAGAGAAGAAATTTTCTAAAGATGGATACTCACTGGATGGACAGGTATTTACTAAGGAAGATGAAATTGATAGTATGTTAAAATATATTGATGAGCAAGTTAAGTTAGGAATAGAAAATATCAATACGCTGGAGAGAGTAAATCAAGGTTTAAAGAAATCTAATTCTTTTTCTACAGAAGTAGCAATTAACGAAACTAAAATAGAACATCAGTTTTCTATTAAACAACCTAGACTTTTAAATGATGATATTGCTGACCAATTAGATGATTTAATTGCGAAAGCTTATCAAATTATTGATGAGGCAGGAGAGATGTAGTGAATTATATTAGGCAACTATTCAAACAAGACTATAGAGGTTTTGAGTCTCCACCGAGCAGAAGAAAAAACGTTAGTGAAAAATATTCTATCAAAAGTCAAAGAGATTTGTTAAAAGAGTATCTAGTAGAGGATTTTGGCGGAATGTGCATATATTGTGGATGGAATTGTAAAAGATACGGTGCAGCTAGTTTTCATATTGAACATATAAAAAGTCAAAATGGCAATAAAGATTTGATAGATGAATATAGTAATTTAGCTTTATCTTGCCCAATATGTAATACTACAAAAAATAAAAAATCCCTCCCTTCTGATTTAGATCCTTTGGGGGAAGACTATAAAAAATTATTTTATAGAAATAATAGAGGTGCAATTGTACCAAATAATACCATAACAGAAGGAGAAAGAAATTTATCAGAGGAATATATAAAAACTTTAGGTCTATCAAAAGAATTATATAAGTTAGACTATATCTATTCTTCACTTAACATTATTAAACGTAAGTCTAATCAATCGAAACCAAAAAATGAATCATTAATTTGTAGTATTTCAGATATATTAGACTTTATAGATGATAATTATTTTCGAAATAGTCAACTGAAATTGTGATATCAAAATGAATTGAGATGATTGTTTCACAGCAAATTTTAAGTTTTTAGAAAGCAGCTTATTACATGCCAAATCCTGCAAGTCCAAACCGTCCTGAGAAGTAAAACATTGCAGCCTTCCTTTCAGACTTTTCGGGCGAATTGAGTTAAGATTTGAACAGACTAACAAGTTCCCAATGATGTAAATCAATTAGCTTATTAGTATGCACGTCAGTCTTATAAGTTAAATCACCTATACACTCATCTGGATGGCCGTGATATTCACGATGTTCAGTAAGAAGGCATTTCCAGCTAGGTATTTGGGGATTATTATGAAAGTCTCTACTTTACTGTAAATTCCCTCAACCAAGTTCAGTTTCATCTGAGCTTGGTTTTTCTATTCATCCACCCTCACAATCCGTCACCGACTTAATACTTTCTTTTAAGCCCTAAAAATGATAAAATAAGACAAACAAACTATAGGAGAACATAATGACTAAAGCAAATTTTGGTGTTGTTGGTATGGCTGTTATGGGCCGTAACCTTGCCCTAAATATCGAATCTCGTGGCTACACAGTTGCCATTTATAATCGCTCAGCAAACAAGACAGAGGACGTCATTGCCTCTCATCCTGAGAAGAACTTTGTGCCAAGCTATGATGTAGAGTCTTTTGTGAACTCTATCGAAAAGCCACGTCGGATTATGCTGATGGTTCAAGCTGGTCCTGGTACAGATGCGACTATTCAGGCCTTGCTTCCTCACTTGGATAAGGGCGATATTCTGATTGACGGCGGGAATACTTTCTACAAGGATACTATTCGCCGTAATGAAGAGTTGGCTAACTCTGGTATCAATTTCATCGGTACAGGTGTTTCTGGTGGTGAAAAGGGCGCATTGGAAGGGCCATCTATCATGCCGGGTGGTCAAAAAGAAGCTTATGAGTTGGTAGTGGATGTCTTGGAAGAAATCTCTGCTAAAGCTCCTGAAGACGGTGCACCGTGTGTGACTTATATCGGTCCTGATGGCGCTGGTCACTATGTAAAAATGGTCCATAACGGGATTGAATATGGAGATATGCAGCTTATCGCTGAAAGTTATGACCTTATGCAGCACTTACTGGGCCTTTCAGCTAGTGAAATGGCTGACATCTTCACAGAGTGGAATAAAGGCGAGCTAGACAGCTATCTGATTGAGATTACAGCGGATATCTTGACACGCAAGGACGATGAAGGTCAAGCTGGCCCAATCGTTGACTACATTCTGGATGCGGCTGGCAATAAGGGAACTGGTAAGTGGACCAGTCAATCTTCACTGGATCTAGGTGTGCCACTGCCGTTGATTACAGAGTCAGTCTTTGCGCGTTACATTTCTACCTACAAAGATGAGCGTGTGGCTGCCAGCAAGGTATTGCCAAAACCAGCTGCTTTCACCTTTGAGGGAGACAAGGCAGAGTTGATTGAAAAGATCCGCCAGGCTCTTTACTTCTCAAAAATCATGTCATATGCTCAAGGTTTTGCTCAATTGCGTGTGGCTTCTAAGGAAAATAACTGGAATCTGCCGTTTGGTGAGATTGCTTCTATCTGGCGTGCTGGTTGTATCATCCGTGCCCGCTTCCTTCAGAAAATTACAGATGCTTATGGCCGTGATGCTGATCTAGCCAACCTGCTCTTGGATGAATACTTCATGGATATTACGGCTAAGTATCAGCAGGCAGTTCGTGATGTTGTCAGCTTGGCTGTGCAAGCAGGTGTACCAGTACCAACCTTCTCCAGTGCCATTGCTTACTTTGATAGCTACCGTGCAGAAAATCTGCCGGCGAATCTGATTCAGGCGCAGCGTGATTACTTTGGTGCTCATACATACAACCGTAAAGACAAAGAAGGTACCTACCACTATTCTTGGTACGACGAAAAATAGGATAGGCCTATGGCAAAGCGAATTTTACTAGTAGAAAATGAAAAAAATCTTGCCCGATTTGTGAGTTTGGAACTGCAAAAGGAAAGCTTTCTTGTAGATTTGTCTGAGACTGGTCAAGAGGGACTGGCTTTGGCTAAAGATGTGGATTATGACTTGCTCTTGCTCAACTATGATCTTCAAGATATGACTGCCAGCGATTTTGCTCAGCAGCTGAGCTTGATTAAGCCAGCGTCCGTCATTATCGTTCTGGCTAGTCGCGAAGAGATTGCAGATCAGCGGGAAGCAATCCAGCATTTTGCTGTTTCCTACGTAGTCAAGCCTTTCATTATCAGTGATTTAGTGGAGCGTGTCTCCATCATTTTCCGCGGTCGTGACTTTATCGACCAGCACTGCAGCCTCTTAAAAATTCCGACCTCTTACAGGAATCTGCGAGTGGATATTAAAAATCACACAGTTTACCGTGGCGAGGAAGTTATTGCGCTGACGCGGCGGGAGTACGATCTGCTGGTAACCCTGATGGGCAGCAATAAGGTCATGAGCCGTGAGCAGCTGCTGGAGCGTGTCTGGAAGTACGAGAGTGCAACGGAGACCAACGTTGTAGATGTTTATATTCGTTATCTGCGCAGTAAAATTGATGTGGAAGGGCAGCCAAGCTATATCAAAACCGTTCGCGGTGTTGGTTATGCCATGCAAGAATAAAAAATTAAAACTCTGTTCTCCTTGAGAGACGGAGTTTTTTTGCTCTTGTTATAGTAAAGATAGGAGAACTAATGGGATTTTTCTAACTATTTTATGCAATCGTTTTCGTTGAAATATAGCAAAAATATAACTCTTGAAGAGAAAACACAGTATTTTAGGTGCAAAAAAAGAGAAAAATTTTTTATAAAAGCCTTTACAAAATAAAAAATCGTGCTATAATAGATGTATCGACATGCAAACGATTTCACAAAAAGGAGTGGTTTGCAAAAAATATAAGGAGGTCTGAATGATGAAAGATTCATTCAAGAACATTTTTAGCTTTGAATTTTGGCAAAAATTCGGTAAAGCTTTGATGGTGGTCGTTGCTGTTATGCCGGCAGCAGGACTGATGATTAGTATCGGTAAGTCTATCCCGATGATTAATCCAAATCTAGGTGTTTTAGTCACTACCGGTGGTGTTTTAGAGCAGATTGGTTGGGGGGTTATCGGTAACCTGCATATCCTCTTTGCTTTGGCTATTGGTGGAAGCTGGGCAAAAGAACGCGCAGGCGGTGCCTTCGCAGCAGGTCTGTCCTTTATCCTGATTAACCGTATTACTGGTGTTATGTTTGGCGTTACCAGCGATATGCTCTCAGATAAGGCAGCTGTAGTTAAAACAATGTTTGGCGCATCTATTAAGGTTTCTGATTATTTCATCAGCGTTCTAGAGTCACCAGCTCTGAACATGGGTGTCTTTGTCGGAATTATCGCTGGTTTTGTCGGAGCGACAGCTTATAACAAATACTATAATTTCCGTAAATTGCCAGATGCCTTGTCATTCTTCAATGGTAAGCGTTTTGTACCTTTCGTTGTTATCTTGCGCTCAGTAATCGTAGCAATTGTTTTGTCATTCGTATGGCCAGTTGTTCAATCAGGTATCAACAGCTTTGGTATTTGGATTGCTAACTCACAAGATACTGCACCAGTTTTAGCACCATTCATCTATGGTACTTTGGAACGTCTCTTGCTTCCATTTGGTTTGCACCACATGTTGACCATTCCGATGAACTACACAGAATTAGGTGGTGTTTATCACGTTATTACTGGTTCTGGTGCGGGAACAACTGTAGCTGGTCAAGATCCACTATGGTTGGCTTGGGTAACTGACTTGGTTGGTACGAAATCAGCTGATCCTTCTACTTACCAACACTTGCTTGATACAGTTCATCCAGCTCGATTCAAGGTTGGTCAGATGATTGGTTCATTCGGTATCCTTATGGGGGTAGCGGCAGCTATCTATCACAATGTAGATGCTGATAAGAAGCACAAATACAAAGGTATGATGATTGCGACTGCTTTGGCAACCTTCTTAACAGGGGTTACTGAACCAATCGAGTACATGTTCATGTTCGTTGCAACACCGCTGTATATCATCTATGCATTTGTACAAGGTGCTGCGTTTGCAATGGCTGACATCGTAAACCTTCGTGTGCACTCATTTGGTTCTATCGAATTCTTGACCCGTACTCCTATGGCTATCAATGCTGGCTTGGGAATGGATATCATCAACTTCATTTGGGTAACTATCCTCTTTGGTGTTGTGATGTACCTTATTTCTAACTTTATGATCAAGAAGTTCAACTATGCAACTCCAGGACGTAACGGTAACTATGAAACAGCAGATGGTTCAGACGAAGCATCTTCATCAGAGTCAACTGGTGGTAAAGTTGCTGAAGCATCTCAAGCAGTAAATGTTATCAACCTTCTGGGTGGTCGCGCTAATATCGTAGATGTAGATGCATGTATGACTCGTCTGCGTGTGACTGTCAAAGATGCTGAAAAAGTTGGAACAGAAGAACAGTGGAAAGCTGAAGGCGCTATGGGCTTGGTTATGAAAGGTCAAGGCGTTCAAGCTATCTACGGACCAAAAGCTGACGTTCTCAAATCTGATATTCAAGACTTGTTGGATTCTGGTGAAGTGATTCCTGAAACACTTCCTAGCCAAAAAGCAGAATCAGCAGCTGCCGAAGTTACTTACAAAGGTGTGACTGAGGAAGTTGAAACTGTTGCGGACGGTCAAGTCATTGACTTGGCAGATGTTAAAGATCCAGTCTTCTCACAAAAGATGATGGGTGATGGATTTGCAGTTGAGCCTGAAAATGGTAAGATTTATTCACCAGTTGCTGGTACAGTAACTAGCGTCTTCCCTAGCAAGCATGCTATCGGTCTTGTGACAGATAATGGCCTGGAAGTCTTGGTACACATTGGCTTGGAAACTGTTAGCCTTGAAGGTAAACCATTCGAAGTTCATGTTTCAGAAGGTCAAAAAGTTGCAGCTGGAGATCTTCTTGTAACGGCTGACTTGGAAGCAATCAAGAAAGCAGGACGTGAAACTTCAACAATCGTAGTCTTCACCAATGCAGCAGCCATCAAGTCTGTGACAGTAGAAAAACTTGGTCAAGCATCTGCTAAGACAGTTGTTGCTAAGGTTGAATTGTAATATAGAAAAGAGAAATCATGGCAAAATTCCTGACATTAAATACTCATAGTTGGATGGAAGAAGAGCAAGAAACCAAGCTTAATGAGCTTGCAGAACGCATTCTTCAAGAAAAATATGATGTCATTTGCCTGCAGGAAGTCAATCAATTAACGGAGTCTGAACAGGTTGTTCAGGCTCCTTTCTATCAGGCGGTTGAGGGCGCAATTGAGATCCATCAAGACCATTTTGCTCTATGTCTGGTAGAAAAATTGGCTGAAGCAGGACTGGACTATCATTGGTCCTGGGCCTATAATCATATTGGGTTTGATATTTATAACGAAGGAGTGGCAATTCTGTCCAGAAAGCCGCTGACTCCTAGAGAAGTTCTGGTATCAGAGGTTAATGATCCTAGGGATTACCATACCCGCAAGGTCTTGCTAGCCGAGACTGAGGTAGATGGTCAATTGTTGACAATTGCCTCCTGCCATCTGTCTTGGTGGGACAAAGGTTTCCAGGGAGAATGGGCTAAGCTTGAAGAAGAGCTTCTCAAGGTTAAAACTCCTCTGGTCCTCATGGGCGATTTCAACAATCCAGTCGGCCAGCAAGGCTACCAGACTATCTTAGCCAGTCCACTGAAGCTGCAGGATAGTCATACTGCTGCAAAAGAAGTTAGCGGAGAGGCAACTGTAGAAGGGACCATCGCAGGCTGGGATGATAATAAGCATGCTCTGAAGATAGACTATGTTTTCACTAGTCAAGGGATGAGCATTGAGCGCTCCGCTGTCGTTTTTGACGGGAAAGAAACCCCTGTTGTAAGTGACCACTTTGGTTTAGAAGTGCAAGTGGCATGTTAGTATAATTAAAAGCAGTTCAATTTGAACTGCTTTTAATTATTTCTCACATCCGATACCATCACCATCTCTATCAAGGTGACGACCATATCCAGGTTGTCCTTGGTAAACGGGTGCAGCACCAGCTGCTCTTGCTTCGGAGCAATTTTTGTAATAAACATTAGCTTGAGGCTGTTCTTGAGCTACTTGAGCGTCTGCTTCCTCTTGTTGCTTTTGAGCCTCAGCGGCAGCTTCTTCTTGTTGTCTTTGAACTTCCGCAGCCTTTTGAGCTTCCTCTTGCGCTATTCTTTCCTGTTCAGCTTTTGCAGCAGCTTCTTTTTCTTCTTGTTCAGTCTTAGCTTTTTCTGCTTTAACTTTTTTTTCTGAATCATTTTGTGTAGATGAACTACTACTTGATGAGCTAATATTTAAAGAGGATGACGAGAGACTAGGAAGAGCCTCTGTATTATCTGTGTCTGAAGAGCAAGCGGCAAGAGATGTGCAAGCTAGCAAGATGCAAGAGTAAGCGATTATTTTCTTATTTGTTAATATCATAATAATCTCCTTTAAGCAAAATGATAACGTTTTCAAATATATTGTATAAAAATTTATATAGAAAAAGAATAACAGATTGGTATTTATTGTCTAATTTCTATCAAAAAAATTAACAAAAAAGATTTTCTCAACTGTTATTACCTCAAACGGCTGTCTTTTGTTATTCTTGAAAACGTGTTATAATGAAGTATTAGGATTCTAGGAGGAAATGGTATGCGTTGTCCGAAATGTGGTGGGAATAAATCAAGTGTAGTTGATAGCAGACAGGCAGAAGATGGAAATACGATCCGCCGTCGCCGTGAGTGTGAAGAATGTCAGCACCGCTTCACGACCTACGAGCGAGTTGAAGAGAGAACCCTAGTTGTTGTCAAGAAGGACGGGACACGCGAGCAATTTTCTCGGGATAAGATTTTTAACGGTATTATTCGCTCCGCTCAAAAGCGGCCAGTATCTAGTGACGAAATAGAAGAGATTGTCAACCGAATCGAGCAAAAGGTCCGCAGTCAGAGCGATAATGAAATCAATAGTGAATATATTGGATCCTTAGTCATGGATGAACTGGCAGAGCTGGATGAAATCACCTACGTTCGTTTCGCCAGTGTTTACCGGAGTTTCAAGGATGTGGGAGAGCTAGAAAGCCTGCTCAAGCAGATTACTAAGGGGTCCAAGAAGAAAAAGGACAAATAAATGAAACCAAACCATCAGTTTTCTTTCTTGCGCAATAATGCAGTCAGTTCAGATATTGCTATCTTGACCAAGCTCTATTTGCCGATTTTGGGGAGAGAAGCGGTAGCACTTTATCTTTATCTGCTGTCTTTTGGAGATAATGGGCAAAAGCAGCACCTCTTCAGTCAGATTCTCAATCATTTAGATTTTGGACTTAATATTTTAGAAGAAAGTTTTGAGCGTTTGGCGGCGATTAAGCTAGTGGATCTTTATCAAACAGATGACTATTATCTGGTTCAACTCCACCCAACCTTAACTGCGGAGGAATTTTTCAGCCATAATGTGTACAGTCGGCTCTTGGAAAAGAAAATCGGCGAAGCTGCTGCTGATGCCCTGCGACCAGAAAATCCTAGCGGAGATAAATTGATCAAGCCTTTTATGCAGGTGTTTGGTATGGAAGATGAGCAAGCAAGGGCAGTGCGAAAAGCCAATGATTTTGACTTGGAGTATTTCAAGCAACGGATGGCTCAGGACAATCTTCGTTTTGCCAATGAAAAGGAAGATGTGCTAGAATTGTTTGCAATTGCTGAGCAGAAAAAGTGGACTTGGTATGAGACCTACGTTTTGGCTAGAGAAACTGCTGTTTCTCAGGTCATTTCTACCAAGCGGATGAAGCAAAAGCTAGCTCAGAAGCCAGCAGAAGGTCAGTTTTCTAAGCAGGAGCAGTCTATTATCCAAGAAGCGAAACGAACATCACCAATGGTCTTCCTGGCAGAAATCAAAAAAATCCGTCAGGCTGCTATTACGCGGACGGAGAGAAAGCTTTTGCTAGATTTAGCTGAATTAGGCCTTTTGGACGAGGTTATCAACGTAATCTTGCTCTTGACCTTTAATAAGGTGGATTCAGCCAACCTCAATGAAAAGTATGCCCTCAAGGTAGCTAATGATTTTTCTTATCAAAAGGTGACGACAGCTGAGGAAGCAGTCTTGAAAATCCGTGAGCGCAACCAGCAGCCCCAGAACCGTCCAGCTAAATCTGGACAAGGCTCTACCAAGAGCAATGTACCTGACTGGAGTCAGCCGGATTATAAAAACGAAACGAGTGCAGAGAAGCAGGCCGAGCTAGAAGAGCAGAAACGTCGGCTCTTAGCCAAACTTGAAGGAGGAGGCGAATAAATGGAGAAAATAGGACAGAATATGCCTCATATGAATAGGGTGCGGCAGTTTGACTATCAGGAGCTGGTCAAGCAGATTATGGCGGACCCAGATGTCGCGGCCTTTATCCAGCAGGAAAAGCTGACCCAAGCTGAAATTCAGCGCAGTGTCTCCAAGTTTAACCAGTATATTACGGAGCGCAACCGTTTTTTGCTGGGGGACGAGACCTATATTGCTAAGGGCTATAAGCCAATCTTGGTGAAAAATGAAGGCTATGCGGATGTTGCCTATGAAGAGACGCCTGAGTTGATTGAGCAGGAGAGACAGGAGGCTATTAGAAGCCGTCTCAATCTCATCAGCCTACCAGCCAGTCTCAAGGAGGCTAGTCTGGCTCAGGTGGATCTGGACGATGTTGGCCGCTACAAGGCTTTTGAATTTTTGACCAACTTCGTTGCTGAGTTTCCGAATTATCAGAAGTCTGTTTATCTCTACGGGGATTTTGGGGTCGGGAAGAGCTACATGATGGCTGCTCTGGCGCATGATTTGTCAGAAAAACGCGGTGTTTCAACGACTCTGCTCCACTATCCGAGCTTTGTTTTGGATGTGAAGAATGCGATCAGTTCCGGCTTGGTCAAGGAAAAGATTGACCAGGTCAAGACAGCTCAAGTGCTGATTTTGGACGATATCGGTGCAGAGCAGTCTAGCCCCTGGATGCGAGATGAGATTTTGCAGGTCATTCTCCAGCACCGCATGCAGGAAAATCTGCCAACTTTCTTTACTTCTAACTTTAGTTTTGCGGATTTAGAGCGTCACTTTGCCAGCTCTAAGAATGGCGATGAGACTTGGCAAGCCAAGCGAGTTATGGAGCGGATTAAATTTCTGGCTCAGGAGGTACGCCTAGAAGGAGAGAACCGCCGATGAATGAAACAATTAACTTGATGAATGCTCATACGTCTGTTCGCCGCTTTACGGAGGAGCAGATTTCGGATAAGGAATTACGTGCCATCATTGATGCTGGGCGAGCAGCGTCCAGCTGGAAGAATTTCCAGTCTTACTCTATCATTGTGGTGCGAAGCAAAGAGAAAAAAGAAGCCCTCTTTGACCTGGTGCCCCAAGAAGCCATTCGGCAGTCTTCAGCCTTCCTGCTTTTTGTTGGAGACCTCAATCGTGCCCAAAAAGGCGTTCACATGCATACGGAAGACTTTTATCCTAAGGGGCCGGAGAATCTCCTGATTAGCTCAGTAGATGCTGCTTTAGCGGGACAAAATACCCTTTTAGCAGCTGAAAGTTTGGGTTATAGCGGAGTAATCATTGGACTGGTTCGATATGCTGTCAGTCAAATAGCAGAGCTTTTCAAGCTACCAGACTACACTTATCCAGTCTTTGGGATTGCTCTGGGAACTCCCAACCAGAACCATGCAGTCAAGCCACGTCTGCCTTATGAAGCAGTGGTCTTTGAGGAAGAATATCGTGAACAGGATCGTTCAACTATCCAAGCCTATGACCGCGTTCAGACTGAATATGCCGGCGAGCGAGCTAAAGAAACCTGGAGTCAGCGCCTAGCTGCCCAATTTGGTCAGGAGCCAAATCAGGCTATTGACCAACTATTCAAAGAAAAGAAATTAGAAAAATAGGACGGAGTTTGGCTCTGTGCTAAAGAATGAAAGAGGAAAAACATGGCCTTACCAACTATTGCCATTGTCGGCCGGCCCAATGTCGGCAAGTCAACGCTCTTTAATCGGATTGCCGGTGAGCGGATTTCCATTGTGGAAGATGTTGAAGGGGTGACCCGCGACCGAATTTATGCGACGGCAAGCTGGCTCAATCGTAAGTTTAGTATTATTGATACGGGCGGAATTGACGATGTTGACGCGCCTTTTATGGAGCAAATCAAACACCAGGCTGAGATCGCCATGGACGAAGCAGATGTTATAGTTTTTGTCGTGTCTGGCAAGGAAGGTATTACAGATGCGGACGAGTATGTGGCTCGCATGCTCTATAAGACTCATAAGCCGATTATTTTAGCGGTCAATAAGGTGGACAACCCTGAAATGCGCAATGAGATTTTTGATTTCTATGCGCTGGGCTTGGGTGATCCATTCCCGGTTTCCTCAGTCCATGGGATTGGTACAGGAGATGTTCTTGACGCTATTGTTGAAAACCTGCCAAATGAAGAAGTGGCCGAAAATCCTGATATGATTAAGTTTAGCTTGATTGGCCGCCCTAATGTTGGCAAGTCTAGCTTGATCAATGCCATCTTGGGTGAGGAGCGGGTTATTGCCAGTCCTGTGGCTGGTACAACGCGTGACGCCATTGATACGGTCTTTACGGACAGTGAAGGTCAGGAATTTACCATGATCGACACGGCTGGTATGCGCAAGTCTGGCAAGGTCTATGAAAATACGGAGAAATACTCTGTCATGCGGGCCATGCGGGCGATTGACCGCTCAGATGTCGTTCTGATGGTGCTTAATGCTGAAGAAGGAATTCGTGAGTACGACAAGCGAATCGCCGGCTTTGCCCATGAAGCAGGAAAAGGTATTGTTATCGTTGTTAATAAGTGGGACACACTGGAAAAAGACAACCATACCATGAAAGACTGGGAAGAAGATATCCGAGACCAGTTCCAGTATTTGTCTTATGCGCCAATTATCTTTGTTTCTGCCCTGACCAAGCAGCGTCTCCATAAGCTGCCGGACATGATTAAGCAAATCAGTCAGAGTCAGAATACCCGTATTCCCTCTGCGGTCCTCAATGATGTTATCATGGATGCTATCGCGATTAATCCGACACCGACTGACAAGGGCAAGCGTCTCAAGATTTTTTATGCGACTCAGGTAGCGACCAAACCGCCAACTTTTGTCATCTTTGTCAACGAAGAAGAACTCATGCATTTCTCTTACCTGCGTTTCTTGGAAAATCAAATCCGCAAGGCCTTTATTTTTGAAGGAACCCCGATTCACTTGATTGCAAGGAAGCGGAAGTAGAAGCTGGAAGTTTGGGGATTTCTACTTTTACTATGAGGAGATAGAAAGTGTCATATTTTGAATTATTTATAATAACTTTCTTGTCTGTATTTCTGCTTGTAGTTTGGGCATTAAGGAGATATCTAGGGAATAATATAGTGTTTTGGATACTTGCAACTATTTATTTACTGGCTTTCTTTCTTCTGCTTTGGCAACTTTTTTTCAGTGGAGTTGAAGTACAAGTGCAAGGTCACTATTTGAGTGAAACTTATTATAGTTTTTATGAGAAGACTATTGTTTTTTTGCTTATGCTATGGTATTTGTTCAAGCTTATTCTTGTAATATCACTGTATGTTACAATTGGTATGTTCTTAGTGAAAAATTCATCTCAAAGCACAGTGGCTTAAACAAGGGCAAGCGTCTCAAGATTTTCTATGCGACTCAGGTAGCAACCAAACCGCCAACTTTTGTCATCTTTGTCAACGAAGAAGAACTCATGCATTTTTCTTACCTGCGTTTCTTGGAAAATCAAATCCGCAAGGCTTTTGTCTTTGAAGGGACCCCAATTCACTTGATTGCAAGGAAGCGGAAGTAGAGTTTGAAAACAGCAATTTGACAAACATACGTTTATATGTAAAAATGAAAGTAAGCATAAGAGCTTGCTTTTCTTTTTTTATGTCGAAAGTATGGTATAATGGTGAGATAAATGTAAGGTGGTAATTATGGCAAAATTAATTCCTGGTAAGATTCGGACAGAAGGAATAAACTTAGCCGAAGCTGGAAAAATTGAAATTATAGAAGCCAAGGATTCTTTTTTATACACTCGGATTGATGAACAAAATTTACGGTATAGTTTAAATGATGATGCTATTTTTTGTTCCTGCGATTTTTTTAAAAAGAAAAAATACTGTGCTCATTTAGCTGGTTTAGAATATTTTCTAAAAAATGATATAGATGGTAAGACTTTTTTGGAAAATATGGAGAAAAAAGAAACTTCACAGCAGGAAACACAAAAATTAGTATCTTTCGGAAGTTTATTTCTAGATAAAATCTTTTCTGAAAAATCTAAAGAGGATATTCGATATGAATTATCTGCTTTTGGTCAAGAAGATGATTACCTTGGACATATTCTTTGGACTCTGAGAATTTCGCGTTTGCCAGATGAACGTTCTTATGTCATTCGAGATATTTTATCTTTTTTGAGGACCATGGTAAAAAAAGGATATTATCAAATTGGAAAAAGCTATTATGAATCAATTAGCTTTGAAGAATTTGATGAGGCTAGTCAGGAACTCCTCATTTTTTTACAGGGGTTAGTAAAGGATTGCCAAGGAAAAGAATCCAATTTAATTTTTCCAAATACAGGACGTAATTTATTTTTTCCTGCAAGTCTATTTGAAGAAGGCGTCAATCTATTAATGAATCTCACTTCATTCCAGTTGGAATGTGGCTTCTATAGTTATAGAGAAGTTATGTTTCAGGATTTTCATGAGGATGCTGGGATTTATCAGTTTAAGGTTGAAGAAAATGCCGATTACTTTGAATTAACGGTTTCAGAAAAGAACTATAAAATGTTATATGATGGTCAGTATATTTTATCTGGCAATACCCTTTACCAATTAAATCATAAACAAATCATTTTAATAAAAGCATTAAGAGATTTACCTATAGCTCAAGACGGGGAAAAGCATTTACAGTTTGATGGTGCTGAGAAAGCTAAACTGGCAGGTAGTTTGTCAATGTTTAGTGAAGTAGGCCGAGTTGTAGCACCGAAATCACTAATGATACACGAATTTACGCCTCACTTTAGTTTTGACATAGCGGAAAATCGGGAAATCGTTTTAACACTCCTTTTTGAATTTGAGGATAGAAAGATAAGGTGTAGAGAAGAACTAGAAAAATTACCTTATGCTAGTGATTTTACTCATGAGCAAAACATTTTTAAAACGATGCTATCTAATGGTTTTTCTGACAATTTTGTCAGTCGACGGTTACCTCTGAAATCGGAGGAGATTTATCATTTCTTTTCTGAAGTTATTCCGTCATTTAGAAAATTGGGTAAGGTTTGGTTATCTGATCAATTGCAGGAGATAGGAGCTTCTACAAAGCCAGATGTTTCAGTTCAACTTAATGGTGGTCTTTTAGATATTAGTTTCGATTTTGCTGGCATTGCGCAGTCAGAGATTGACGCAGTTCTTGATTCGCTCTTTAAGGAGCAGGACTTCTTTATCAGTAAGTTCGGGCAAGTCTTGATTTTCGATGAAGAGACCAAGGAGATGAGTCGGACTTTGCAGCAGCTGCGGAGTAAGCGGACTAAAAATGGCTTCATTCAGACCAGCAGTCTGGCAGCTTATCAACTGGCAGAGTTTTTTAAGGGCAAGGATAGGGTACAGTTTTCAAAAGATGTGCAACAGCTAGCCTTTGATTTGACTCACCCTGAGGAATTTCCTCTTCTCCAGCTACAAGTCAAGGCTGACCTTCGGGATTACCAAGAGACGGGTGTCAAGTGGCTATCCATGCTGGATAAGTATGGCTTCGGTGGCATTTTGGCTGACGATATGGGACTAGGGAAAACCCTGCAGACGATTTCTTTTCTGAGTTCGCGTATAGATGACTCTAAGAAAGTCTTAATCTTGGCGCCATCCAGCCTGATTTACAACTGGAGCGATGAGTTTGCTAAATTTGCTCCGCATTTGGATGTGGCGGTGGTGTATGGTCTGAAAAATGTTCGTGATGATCTGATCGCGGAGAAACATCAGATTACCATTACCAGCTATGCTTCTTTCAGGCAGGATGTGGAAGAATACAAGGATAACCACTTCCAGTATCTGATTTTGGATGAGGCTCAGGTCATGAAGAATGACCAGACCAAGATTGCCCAGTATTTGCGGGATTTTGAAGTGGAGCATACCTATGCCCTTTCTGGGACGCCGATTGAGAATAATCTGGGAGAACTTTGGTCTATTTTCCAGATTGTCATGCCAGGACTTTTGCCAAGCAAAAAGGAATTTTTAAAACTGCCGGCTGAGAAAGTCGCTCGCTATATCAAACCATTTGTCATGCGGCGCAAGAAAGAAGATGTGCTGCAGGAACTGCCTGATTTGATTGAAGTTGCCTATCGCAATGAATTGGCAGATAGCCAGAAGACTATTTATCTGGCTCTGCTCAAACAAATGCAGGACAGAATTATCTATGCGACAGAAGATGAAATCAACCGCAGCAAGATAGAGATTCTGTCAGGTCTTATGCGTCTCCGTCAGATCTGTGATACTCCGAAGCTGTTTATGGAAGATTACGAGGGCGAGAGCGGTAAGCTGGAAAGTTTGCGGGAATTACTTGAACAGATACAAGATGGTAATCGTCGTGTCCTCATATTTTCACAATTTCGTGGTATGCTGGATATTATCGAGAGTGAGCTGGACAAGATGGGCATGGAGTCCTTTAAGATTACAGGCTCTACTCCAGCCAAGGAGCGTCAGGACATGACAACTGCCTTCAATGACGGCCAGCGATCAGCCTTTCTGATTTCTCTAAAGGCTGGAGGTGTCGGTCTCAATCTGACTGGTGCAGACACAGTCATCTTGGTCGATCTCTGGTGGAATCCAGCGGTTGAGGCCCAGGCCATTGGCCGTGCCCACCGTATCGGTCAGGAGCGCAATGTCGAAGTCTATCGGATGATTACACGGGGTACGATTGAGGAGAAAATACAGGAGCTGCAGGAGAGCAAGCGCAATCTGGTTTCGACTATTCTTGACGGAGCAGAAGCCAAATCCAGTCTCTCTGTGGAGGAAATTCGAGAAATTCTAGGAATTTCGGCAGAATAGCTTGAAAAATAGCCTGAATAGTTTATAATAATGAAGGGTTGAAAGGAAAAAGATATGACTGATAAACAATTTCCTCTGGTGTCAGATGATGAAATCATGCTGACAGAAATGCCGCATATGAATCTTTATGACGAACTGGATCTCATTAGCAACATTACCGGAGACTATACAGACCGTAATTATTTGGAATGGATGCCGATCGTGGACTCCAGCAGGCATGCTCCCATCGCTGCCAGTCAGGCTATCAGAAGACCGCTGCAAAAGCAGTCTGCTTTCAAAGATTTTAAAAAGCCGATTGATAAGAAAGATCCGGCCATTCGTTATGCTGAGCAGGCACGCGAGGAAGCTCGGGCAGATTTGAAAAAAAAGCGCTCAGCGTCTTATCTGACCAGCGACCTTCCGACTAAGGTCCGCAACAGAAAGCTTCCGACAGCTTCTAATACGGAAAGACCGAAGCCAACAGCCCCTTTTCAAAAGAGTACATCGGGCGAATTTACGAAGTTTGGCGACAGGCTTCGGCAGGAAAACTATATTTTGGCAGATATTCAGCCTGAGTATAGCAGCCCTCAGCCACAGGAGCCGGAAGAAAAGCCTAAGAAGAACAATTATGATTTTTTAAAAACCAGTCAGATCTATAATCAGGATAGGGCTAAGGAGGAGCAGTTGAAACATTCCAAGGCTCAAGAGCTGAATTTGACAGGCTTGGACAGCGAATAAAGCTGGCTTGCTTGATCCTTTTCTGCCTGCAATTTTCTGGTGTATAAAGGAAATTGCTGTTTGATTATGTAAATGTAAAATCTATCTGCATATAACATCCATCATCGGTTGAAGAAGACCGATGCTAGAAGCTGGGACTTACTGATTGGTCCGGCTTCTTTGGTGTTTTGGTGGTGCCTAAAAGTTTGTAAAGAAAGGAAATCCTTGCGGGCTGATGAGGATCTGCGGAGATTTTCCTCTTTGGACTTGCTTTTATGGCCTTGTATCTTAAGGAGTAATCATGACGAAAACCTATCATTTTATCGGGATTAAGGGCTCTGGTATGAGCGCTTTGGCTTTGATGCTGCACCAGATGGGCCATAAGGTTCAGGGCAGTGATGTTGATAAATATTATTTCACTCAGCGCGGTCTGGAGCAGGCTGGCATTTCCATCCTGCCTTTTGATGAAAAGAATATCCAGCCAGACTTCGAAATCATTGCCGGTAATGCCTTTCGTCCAGATAACAATGTAGAAATTGCCTATGCAGACGCAAACGGCATCAGCTATAAACGCTACCATGAGTTTTTAGGTGGCTTTATGCGTGACTTTGTCAGCTTGGGAGTGGCTGGTGCCCACGGGAAGACCTCTACAACGGGTATTCTCTCCCATGTTCTGTCCAATATCACGGATACTAGCTATCTAATTGGTGACGGTACTGGCCGCGGTTCTGCCAATGCCAAGTACTTTGTCTTTGAGTCGGACGAGTACGAGCGTCATTTCATGCCTTATCATCCAGAATATTCGATCATTACCAATATCGACTTTGACCATCCGGATTATTTCACGAGTCTGGAAGATGTCTTTAATGCTTTCAATGACTATGCCAAGCAGATTACCAAAGGACTCTTCATTTATGGAGAAGATGAGCAGCTGCGCCGGATTACATCCAAGGCTCCGATTTACTACTATGGCTTCAAGGAAGAGGGCAATGACTTTGTCGCTCACGATCTCTTGCGATCTACCAGCGGTTCAGGCTTTAAAGTTTCTTTCCGCGGGCAAGAGCTGGGTGAGTTCCAGATTCCAAGCTTTGGCCGCCACAACATTATGAATGCGACTGCAGTAATCGGTCTCTTGTATACTGCAGGTCTTGATTTGAATCTAGTTCGGGAGCACCTCAAGACCTTTGGTGGAGTTAAGCGCCGCTTTACTGAAAAGATTGTTAACGAAACAGTTATTATTGATGACTTTGCTCACCATCCGACGGAAATTATTGCGACTCTGGATGCAGCACGTCAGAAGTATCCAAGCAAGGAAATCGTGGCAATTTTCCAACCGCATACCTTCACTCGGACCATTGCTCTCTTGGACGAATTTGCGGAAGCTCTCAATCAGGCTGACTCAGTCTATCTAGCTCAGATTTACGGATCTGCGCGTGAGGTGGACAAGGGCGATGTCAAGGTTGAAGATCTGGCTGAAAAGATTGTGAAGCGGGCCAAGGTTATTGACGTGGATAATGTTTCTCCGCTTCTTGACCACGATAATGCCGTTTATGTCTTTATGGGAGCTGGTGACATCCAGACCTATGAATATTCCTTTGAACGTCTCCTGTCCAATCTGACTAGCAACGTTCAGTAGGAGGAGACTTGATGGAAGCACCGATTCGAATCAGACAGGCCGACTTGAGCGACTGGGAAGAAATTCTTGCAATTGAGCAGCTGAATTTTCCAGCAGCAGAAGCGGCCGGTGCAGAAGTTCTCAAAGAGCGGATTGAGCAGATTGCTGATACTTTTTTGCTAGCAGAGCTGCATGGTCAGCTGGCGGGCTATATTGTTGGACCAGCTATTCAGACGCGATATCTGACAGATGATCTCTTTAGCAAGGTGGGTGCTAATCCTCCAGAAGGTGGCTTCATTGCTGTCCAAAGTCTGTCCGTCCATCCGGATTTTCAGAGGCAGGGAGTCGGAACCTTGTTGCTTGCAGCTTTCAAGGAGACAGCTGTTCAGCAAAATCGACAGGGCATTAGCCTAACTTGTCATGATGAGCTGATACCTTATTATGAGATGAATGGTTTCGTCCACGAAGGGATTTCTGACTCAACTCATGGTGGGGCTGTTTGGTCTGATATGGTGTGGGAAAATCCCAATTTTAAGGAGAAGTGATGATTATCCGTCAAGCTCAAATGGCTGACTTAGATGCCATTTATGCTATCGAATTGGAAAATTTCAGTCCAGAAGAGGCTGTTAGCCGCAAAAGTCTAGCAGCTCATATCCAAACCCTATCTTCGACTTTTTTGGTGGCAGAAAAGGAGGGTAAAATTCTGGGTTATCTGGAGGGACCTGTCCGTCCAGAACGTTATTTAAAGGATATTTCCTTTACAGAGGAGATTGAAGATTATGGTCATCTGGACGGTGGCTTTATCTCTCTGACCAGCCTTTCTATCTCGAAGGATGCTCAGGGGATGGGGGTCGGCCGCAAGCTATTGGAAGCTATGAAAGAGATTGCTATAGCAGATGAACGCCACGGCATCAATCTGACCTGCCACGACTACCTCACCGCTTACTACGAGAAGCATGCCTTTGTAAATGAAGGTTTGTCAAAATCAACTTACGCAGGCGCTACTTGGTTTGATATGGTCTGGGAAAATCCTAGTCTCAAACTGCAAAAAAATCAATAATAAGCTAGAAAATCCTACTCTTATTGCATTTATCTGACTTTTAAGATATAATGTTAGGGATTATGATGAAGGAGGTCAAATTTTTGACTGAAAAATCACAAGACAAAGAGAAGAATCTGAGCTTTAAAGAGCAGATTTTGAAAGACTTAGCTGGAGAAAAGGAAGAACAAACACCCTCTTCAACTAGCCAATCAGAAGCGGACGCTGCTTCTGCAAAAGAAACAGCAGCTACGGAGGACTTTGAAGCTAGACCGGCTTCGGTAGATGTCTCCTACAAGGTTGCAGAGAATGAAAAGGCTCACCCTCAGGTCTATGGCCGAGTGGATGAGGAAGATAAGAAGCCCAATGAGGTCCTATCTCGGGCGAATCGGGCCAACAACACGGTCAAGAAAAAACGTCAAAACACCTTAGCCCGCAGGATTATGACAACGGTTCTGCTGATTGTCCTGCTGGGACTTGTGGTCACAGGAGTTGTCGGCTACACTTATGTATCTTCAGCTCTTAAACCTGTTGATGCAAACGCAACAGAGTATGTGACGGTTGAAGTGCCAGAAGGCTCAAGCTCTAAGCAAATTGGGGAAATCCTCGAGAAAAAGGGGCTGATTAAAAATGCCCAAGTTTTTAGTCTCTATTCTAAGATTAAAAGCTTTAACAATTACCAGTCCGGCTATTACAATCTCCAGAAGAGTATGGATCTAGATACCATTGCTCGGCAGCTTCAGGAAGGTGGAACAGAAACGCCGCAACCACCAGTTGTTGGTAAGGTTACTATTCCTGAAGGATATACACTGGAGCAGATTGCAGAGGCTGTGACGGTTAATGCAGCTGCAACTTCCAAAAAGACTAGTAAGACACCTTTTAGTAAGGACGATTTCCTAGCTAAGGCGCAGGATGAAGCTTTCATTTCCAAGATGGCGGCTAAATATCCACAGCTGCTGGGCACATTGCCAAGCAAGGACAGTGGAGTCAAGTACCGCTTAGAAGGTTACCTCTTCCCTGCCACTTATAACTATGGTGAGGATGCGGATCTGGAAAGCTTGATTGACCAGATGTTGGGCGCAATGAATACCAATCTGTCTTCTTACTACTCTACTATTGAATCAAAGAACTTGACGGTTAATGAAGTTCTGACTCTTGCTTCTCTGGTGGAAAAAGAAGGTTCGACAGACCAGGACCGTAAAGATATTGCCAGTGTATTTTACAATCGTCTCAATCAAGCGATGCCACTTCAGAGTAATATCGCTATCCTTTATGCTCAAGGCAAGCTAGGAAAGAAAACGACTCTGAAAGAGGACGCTGAGATTGATACCAATATTGACTCGCCTTTCAATGTCTATAAAAAAGAAGGGCTTATGCCTGGGCCAGTTGATAGTCCGAGCCTGTCATCTTTGGAAGCTACTATTAACCCAAGTAAGACGGACTACCTCTACTTTGTGGCAAATGTTGAAACAGGCGCTGTTTACTTCGCCAATACTTATGAGGAACACGCCAAAAATGTTGAGGAGCATGTCAATAGCAAGCTCACTCAATCCAGCAGCAGTTCTAATTAGACTGCTGTCATTGCAGACGAGAGAAAGCTAGTGCATTTAGTTCTAGCTTTCTCAGTCCTGCTATATAAAAAAGGGACTGATACAGATTTGTCTCAGCCTCTTGTTTTAGTTTTAAAATAAAAGAAAATAAAAGAAAAGAGAAAAAATGGCTGAAAAAACTTATCCTATGACCCTAGAGGAAAAGGAAAAACTAGAAAAAGAATTAGAAGAATTGAAATTGGTGCGTCGTCCAGAAGTGGTAGAACGTATCAAGATTGCCCGCTCATACGGCGATTTGTCAGAAAACAGTGAATACGAAGCTGCAAAGGACGAACAGGCTTTTGTGGAAGGACAGATTTCTAGTCTGGAAACCAAGATCCGCTACGCTGAGATTGTAAACAGTGACGCTGTAGCCAAGGACGAGGTAGCCATCGGCAAAACAGTTACCATTCAAGAAGTAGGTGAAAGCGAAGAGGAAGTCTACATTATCGTTGGTTCTGCTGGTGCAGATGCTTTCGCAGGCAAGGTATCCAATGAAAGCCCGATTGGTCAAGCTCTAATTGGCAAGAAAACAGGCGATACTGCAACAGTCGAAACACCGGTTGGTAGCTACGACGTTAAAATTCTCAAGGTTGAAAAAACCGTTTAATAAATACCAAAAGGAACTGGCTAGAAGACTGGTTCTTTTTTCGTTTCTTTTAAGACAGAGAGTGTAGGCTAGATAAGAAGAGCAGGGGAAAAATAGAGAAAAGACAGATGCTTATGCTATAATGAGAATAAGCTAGAAAAGTAGGAGAACTGTATGCAAGAGCAAGATATTTATGGGGAATACGGCGTCTACCTGCCCAAGATTTTAGAAGCTCTTAGTCAGCGTATTCAAGAGGCTAATGATCGAGTCAAGCAGGAAACGGGGCAGAAGCTTTTTGAGCATTTTAATGCACGGGTCAAGCAGGCAGCCAGTATGGAAGAGAAATGTCAACGCAAGAATTTGCCTAGGGCGCCAGAGTCTGCCCTGAAAGAAATTCGTGATGCGATTGGGATTCGGATTGTTTGCGGTTTTATTGAGGACATCTATCAGACTATTGAGGTGCTTCGTCAGCTAGAGGGCTGTGAGATTGTTCTGGAAAAGGACTATATCCGAGCTGCCAAGCCTAATGGGTATCGCTCCTACCACTTGATATTAGAGGTGGAGACTCCTTATGAGGACTGTCATGGTCAAAATCCCGGCCGCTATTTTGTAGAAATCCAGCTTCGGACCATTGCTATGGATTCTTGGGCCAGCTTAGAGCATCAGATGAAGTACAAGCATGAGATTAAAGACAGCAAGCGGATTGTCCGCGAGCTGAAACGCTGTGCAGATGAGCTGGCTTCCTGTGATGTGACCATGCAGACCATCCGCAATTTGATTCGAGAAAGTGAGTGAGATGATGAAGATTTTATTAGCTGAAGATGAGCAGCAGCTGTCTCGTGTCTTGGAAACAGCGATGACCCATGAAGGCTATCAGGTTGATACAGCCTTTGATGGGCAGGAGGCTGTGGACTTGGCCAAGGAAAATGCCTATGATTTGATGATTCTGGATATCATGATGCCGGTCAAGACAGGCATTGAAGCGCTGAAAGAAATCCGCCAAACCGGCAATACGACCCACGTCATCATGCTGACAGCTATGTCAGAGGTGGATGACAAGGTCACAGGGCTGGATGCCGGTGCAGATGATTATCTGACCAAGCCCTTCTCTCTGAAAGAGCTTCTGGCTCGCCTGCGCTCTATGTCCAGACGGGTAGCGACGTTCACCCCCAATTTGCTGCAGATTGGCCAAACCAGCCTCAATGTCGGAGAACATGAGCTCATTAGCTCCAACTCTATTCGACTAGCCGGCAAGGAATCTAAAATGATGGAATTTCTTATGCTTAATGTCCAGAAGAGTCTTTCCACTCAGGAAATCTTCCGTCATGTTTGGTCCAAAGACGAGGATGAGGATTTGGACGAAGGCTTCGTCTGGATTTATATTTCCTATTTGCGTCAGAAGCTGAAGGCTATTCATGCTGACCTTGCTATCTTGGGTGAGGAAGGCGGCAATTTCACTCTGGTGCCGCTGGAAGGAGATAGCCATGTTTCGGAAGCTTAAAATTCGGTTCATTCTGCTGGCTTCGGCGGCAATTGTTTGTATTTTGCTGACCATGATTGCTGTCTTAAACTCCGTTCGCTTTCTGCAGACCAACGGAGAAATCCAAGCCGTTCTCAATATTCTATCTGCCAATAATGGAGATTTTCCCAGCGTAGAAGAAACAGCAGAGAGCTTGCAAAACGACCGTATCACCATTGACACGATCTACCAATACCGCTATTTCAGCGTGGTCTATAAGGAAGACAAAACACTTTACTCCACCAACTTAGACCATCTTTCCAATCTATCTAAGGAGCAGGCGCTTAGCTACGCTAACAAAGTGATTAAGAACAGCCGCAGCAGTGGGGTTTTTAAGGTAGGCAGTCAATTTTATTCCTACCAGATAACGCAGGATTCCAAGAGTAAGCGCTATTTACTGGTGGTCTTAGATTCGACTAATTATCTCGAAAGCCGCAATGACTTTTTCTGGCTGTCTATCCAGTTGTGCTTCTATAGCTTTATTTTCTTTGTCTTAGTCGTGTCTGGATTTTCCAACTTTGCCATCCGTCCCTATATCAAAAACTACGAAAACCAAAAGCGTTTCATTACCAATGCTGGACATGAACTGAAGACGCCATTGGCCATCATCTCAGCCAATACGGAGCTGCAAGAACTGATGACTGGCGAAAATGAATGGACAGAAAGCACCAAGGACCAGGTCAAGCGGCTCAGCAACCTAATCAATCAAATGGTCGTTCTGGCCCGTCTGGAAGAGCAGCCAGATGTTACCTTGGTAGATGTGAATTTCTCAGAAGTTGTCAAAAAAGTAGCAGGAAACTTCAAGTCTGTCATCGAGAAGGCAGGCAAGAAGTACGAGATCAAGCTGCAGGAAGACATTCATGTCAAGGCAACTGAAGATGAACTTTATGAATTGGTTAGTATCCTGATTGACAATGCCTGCAAGTATTGTGATGAAGATGGGCAAATTTTTGTCACCCTGACCAAGGCCAAGCGTGGGAAACGAGCTCGTTTGACGGTAGCCAATAGTTACGCGGACGGTAAAAATGTTGATTACAGCCGTTTCTTTGATCGTTTCTATCGCGAAGACGAATCGCACAATCAGAAGCAGCCTGGCTACGGGATTGGCCTATCCATGGCAGAAAGTCTGGTGCGGATTTTTAAGGGCAGGATTTGGGTTTCATATAAGAAAGGCTTGATTGGCTTTACCGTTTTACTATGATAGCGTCACCTCGTTCATCAGTTATTGCTTTCTTTGCTGAGTTTTTGGTATCGGTTACGCCGATTCTTACTCGAGATTAAAAAAAATCTTCTAGTGTTAGCTAGAAGAATTTTTCTTTATCTTGACCGTTGCTTACCAGCATTGCGGTTCTTTTTCTTTTTGTTCTTTTGCTCAATAGCCTGCTGAGCTTTTGGAGTAACATCTTTAGCTCGACTCGCTTTTTTCAAGCCTTTAGGAGGATTTTTTTCAAATTCCTCTGCCACCTGTTTTCTCAGGCGAGGTCGGATGATGTAGTTGATGATAAATTGCTGGATGATTTGGATAAATCCACCGACTACCCAGTAGAGAGTGACTGCGGCAGGGGAGAAGAAAGAGAAACCAACAATCATGATAGGGCTCATATAAGAAGCCTGTTTCATGCTGTTTCTTTGAGTTTCATCTTCAATACCATGCAGAGAGAGCACCGACTGGATATAGTAGAGGATACCGACAATGGCAGTCAAAGCCAAGTCGCTTTTGGCCAGGTCTTTAATCCAGAGGAAGGAACTGCCTGCAACTCCTTGAGTATACTGAGCGGCAAAGAAGAGGGCTGAGAAGAAAGGCATTTGGATAAGCAGAGGCAGACAGCCTATACCGCCAAACATGCTGAGTCCATTCTCTTTTTGAGCAGCCATCAGTTCTTGCTGAGCCTGCATTTTCTCTTCCTGAGTCTCAGCATTTTTGATTCGCTCTTGGATTGGGGCAAAAATTGGCTTGAAGTAGTTCATCTTTTCAGACTGAAGCGTTGCCTTCCAAGACTGATAGATTCCCAGCGGCAGAATGATAATCCGCACGATGAGCGTAACGATGATAATCGCCAGACCATAACCCAGACCTGAATTCTTGGCAAAGAATTGGATACCATCCGCCATAGGCTGACCAATCACATCCCAGATCAGACCAGAAGGATTACCGGCCTTGTCGCGACCCACACAGCCAGACAGGAAAAGAAGCGCAGCCAGTCCCATACCGGAGAATAAAAAGCGTTTGAAATGTTTCACGAGTTCATATCCTTTGTTTCTAAAAAATAATACCTATCTATTCTACTGTTTTTTTGCAAAATATACAATAGTTCTGCAGACCTAATTTGAAATTTTAAAGTCAGGATAGGAGTCAAAATTAGCCATGGTCACATCCAAATAGCTGACCTTAGAAAAAGGTGTCGGTCCCTTGCGGATTTCTTGGATAAATTTGGCCATCAGAGCTGGGTCATCAGCCTGAGCCAGAATGCCAACAGTACCGTCATCATTGTTCCAGACCCGGCCGGTAATACCTCCGATTTCCAGCGCTAGAGAATAAACTCCCCAGCGGAATCCGACCCCTTGTACTCGTCCTTGGGCTATCATTTTTACTTTCTGCATGGCGTCCTCCTTTAGTGAGCGGACCGAGGGGATTTAAGCCCTCAGTATGAGTGCAAGTCTGCTAAATTGTGGTATAATGTTCTTATGAATATTATAACCTCAAAAGCCAATAATGTGGTAAAAAAAGCTAAAAAACTTCATCACAAAAAATACCGCAAGGATTCTTATTTGATCGAGGGCTGGCATTTATTTGAGGAAGCTGTCAGCAGCGGGGCAGAGCTGATTCGGATTTTTGCTTTAGCGGAATACGCAGAGCGATTAGCTGATTTTTCTCAGGTAATCTTTGTCAGTTCGGAGATTTTAGCAGATTTAGCTGATAGTAAGACGCCACAGGGCATTGTCGCGGAAGTGGCTTTTGAAAGGAAAGAAATACCATTGGAGTTAAGTGGACGCTATCTTTTCTTGGAGGACGTTCAGGATCCAGGTAATGTCGGTACCATCATTCGGACAGCTGATGCAGCTGGTTTTGATGGAGTCTTCATCTCTCGTTTGTCGGCAGATATCTATAGCCTAAAAACGCTGCGCTCTATGCAGGGGAGTCATTTTCACCTGCCAGTTTATCGGATGGATACAGCTGATTTTATTAGGCTGGCTCGTTCTTCCCGCCTGCCAATTCTAGCGTCGACCTTGTCGTCAATATCTATCGATTACAGAAAGGTGGACAGCAAAGAGAGCTTTGCCCTAATCATGGGCAATGAAGGTCAGGGAATTAGTCCAGAAATGACGGCAGCAGCTGATATTCTGGTCCATATTTCCATGAAGGGGCAGGCAGAAAGTCTTAATGTTGCTGTCGCTGCTGGTATTTTAATCTTTCATTTAAGCTAAAAATCAGAAAAAGAGATATAATAGTTGGCAAGGGAGGTGATTCTATGCCTTACAAAAAGGACGAGGAATTTATGGCCTATGTTGGGCACCTGATTGAAATGCCTAGTGTGCAGCGCCTGAAAGAAATTCCCCATCATATTCATTCCAATAGACTTGAACATTCCATCAATGTGAGTTATACTAGTTACAGAATTGCCAAAAAATTTGGCTGGAATGCCCGCAGCACGGCACGCGGTGCCTTACTTCATGACTTATTCTACTATGACTGGCGTGTGACCAAGTTTAAGAAGAGTCATGCTTGGGTTCATCCGAGGCTGGCAGTTCGCAATGCTCGTAAGATTACCAAGCTTAATAAAGTCGAAGAGGACATTATCGTCAAGCATATGTGGGGCCTGACTTTGGCACCGCCTCGCTACAAAGAATCATTCGTTGTGACGATGGTGGACAAGTATTGGGCCGTCAAAGAAGCGACGGCACCTTGGAGACGCAAGGGCGGTAATCGCAAGCTCTTTCATCGAAAGATGCTGAAACCGTAAATGTTTAATTATAAAAGGAGTAACTATGAATCATTCTATTATTCAAGATCAATCAGATATTAATTCTTTCTATGCCAAGATTTATTCTATCGTTGGAGTCGGTATTGGAATCTCAGCAATCGTCTCTCTCTTGATGCTGAATTTCTTTCAGGACATTATTATCTCTGTTCTGACAGGCTCCACTTGGATTTTCTATGCAGCTATTGCAGTTGAGTTTATCCTTGTGTTGGTAGCATCTGGAACTGCTCGGAGCAATAGCCCAGCGGCGTTGCCTATGTTTTTAGCTTATTCAGCCATCAATGGTTTTACCTTAAGTATTATCATGGCGCTGTATCTTCAGTCAACTGTTCTCTTAGCCTTTCTGACAACGACCGTTATGTTCTTTGCCATGGGCTTCATCGGCAAGGTGACCAAGAAGGATCTTTCTGGAATGGGCAGAGCTTGTATGGCCGGTTTGATTGGTATTATCGCTGCTAGCGTCCTTAATATCTTCTTGAGAAGCAGTGGCTTGGACTTTATCATCAGTATCGTTGGTGTCCTTATTTTCTCAGGACTCATCGCTTGGGACAATCAGAAGATCCGCTACGTCTATGAGCAGACCAATGGCAATCCAGGAAATGGATGGGCAATTTCGCTGGCTCTGCACCTATATCTGGACTTCATTAATCTCTTCCTCAGCTTGCTGCGTATTTTTGGAAGAAACAAATAACTAAGCTAAATAAGACTAAAGCATTGGACGTTTGCTCCAGTGCTTTTTGTTTCTCCTATGGATTTATGGTATAATAAACCCAGCAAATAGAAAGCGAGAATAGTATGAAAACTCCTTTTGTCAGTCGTGAAAAGCTAGCTGAGATTACGTCGCAGTTTCCAACACCTTTCCATCTTTATGATGAGAAGGGAATTCGGGAAAGAGCGCGTGCCTTGCATAAGGCCTTTTCTTGGAATCTAGGCTTTAAAGAGTATTTTGCTGTCAAGGCTACTCCCAATCCTGCTATTTTAAAAATCCTCAAAGAAGAAGGCTGTGGAGTGGACTGTGCTAGCTACGTTGAGCTGCTCATGAGCCAAAAGCTGGGCTTTGCTGGACAGGATATCATGTTTTCGTCCAATAACACACCAGCTGAGGAATTTCAGTTTGCGCGTGACCTTGGAGCGACTATCAATCTGGATGCCTATGAAGATGTAGCTTTTCTAAAGGAAGCTGCTGGTATTCCCAAGGTCATTTCCTGCCGTTACAACCCTGGCGGTGTCTTTGAGCTGGGAACCAGCATTATGGATAATCCTGAAGAAGCCAAGTTTGGTATGACTAAGGACCAGCTGATTCAAGCTTTCAAAGAGCTCAAGGATTTGGGAGCTGAGAAGTTTGGGATTCATGCCCTCTTGGCCTCTAATACTGTCAGTAATGACTACTATCCCGAACTAGCTCGCCAGCTTTTTGAGCTGGCTGTGGAAGTAGTGGCTGAGACAGGAGTTGAGTTGGACTTTATCAATCTCTCTGGTGGTGTCGGCATTAATTATCAGCCTGAAGGTGAGGAAAATGACATTGCGGTCATCGGTCAAGGAGTTCGTCAGGCCTATGAAGCTATTCTGACGCCTGCTGGTCTGGGACAGGTAAAGATTTATACGGAGCTGGGCCGCTTTATGTTGGCACCTTATGGCTTACTTGTCACTAAAGTTACCCATAAGAAGCAGACCTACCGAACCTATCTGGGAGTGGATGCTTCTGCAGTCAATCTGCTGCGTCCAGCTATGTACGGTTCTTATCACCACATTACCAATATAGATCGACCTGAGGATGAGACAGAGATTGTGGATGTTGTCGGCAGTCTCTGTGAGAATAACGATAAATTCGCCATTAATCGCTCGCTGCCCGTCAGTCAAATTGGCGATACACTAGTGATTCACGATACGGGTGCTCATGGTTTTTCTATGGGTTATCAGTACAATGCCAAGCTCCGCTCCAGCGAAATTCTCTTGGAACAAGATGGCAATGTTCGCATGATTCGTCGGGCAGAAAAACCAGAAGATTATTTTGCGACACTGTATGGCTTTGATTTTGAAAAATAAAGAAAATTTGATATAATGAAGAGCAATGTAAAAATTGAAATAGAGGAGTTCTTGATATGAATGTATTTTTAGAGATTATCTTGATTTTAGCGGCATTTGCTGGAGGCGTGATCTTGGGTATGTATCTGCTTCGTCGGCAAGTGGAGAAGGAATTTGCAGAAAATCCACGTCTGAATGTAGAAGCAGTTCGGACCTTGCTTAGCGCAAGCGGTCAACGGCCAAATGAAGCGAAAGTGCAGCAAGTCTACCGTCAAATTATCAGCCAGCAGAAAGCTGCGCTTGCTAAGAGCAAAAAGAAAAAATAATTTTCTAGTGACTGGCTTTTAATACCAGTAGAGAAAATCTATAAAAAAATGGGGATTTGGAATCGGCTTCCAGTCCCTTGTTTTAGAAAGAAGACCTTATGGATAATCGACCAATCGGTTTTTTAGACTCAGGAGTGGGCGGTTTGACTGTAGTCCGTGAGCTCATGCGGCAGCTCCCCCACGAAGAGGTCATTTATATCGGAGATTCAGCGCGGGCTCCTTACGGTCCTAGGCCTGCTGAGCAGATTCGCGCTTATACTTGGCAATTGGTTAACTTTCTCCTGACCAAGGATGTTAAGATGATTGTCATTGCCTGCAATACAGCGACTGCTGTTGTCTGGGAAGAAGTGAAGGAAAAGCTGGATATTCCAGTACTGGGCGTGATTCTGCCGGGGGCTAGTGCAGCTATTAAGTCAACTGCCAGTGGCCGCATCGGTGTTATTGGAACGCCAATGACTGTTTCTTCTGATATTTATCGTCAGAAGATTGAAGCGCTCTCGCCGGAAATGCAGGTGGAAAGTTTGGCCTGTCCTAAGTTTGTACCTTTGGTAGAGTCCAATGAACTCCATTCCAGTCTTACCAAAAAAGTTGTCTATGAAACCCTGCAGCCTCTGGTTGGCCGGGTAGATACTCTGGTCTTAGGCTGTACCCACTATCCCTTGCTCCGGCCTATTATTCAAAATAGGATGGGACCAAATGTGAAGCTGATTGACAGCGGGGCAGAGTGCGTACGGGATATTTCTGTCCTGCTCAATTACTTTGAAATCAACCGCAGCCGGGAAAAACAGGAGCTCAATCACCAATTTTACACAACTGCCAATGCTAAGAGCTTTTCGGAGATTGCCGAAAGCTGGCTGGGTCTGAAAGTGAATGTGGAGCATGTAAGCTTATGACAAATAAAATTTATGAATACATTGACGAGAACAATTGGTATATCGGAGAATGGACCCGCTTTCGCAAGGCTGGCTATCATTTCAACGACATCCCCTACAGGCTCTTGGAGCATATAGATGCAGAGTTGAGCGAGCTGATTGAGCGGGATTTGGATGAAGAATACAATGCCTTTACCACAGTTGTGGTCAAATACGGCTCGCCCATGTCCTATATCCAGTTTGTTCTCAATATGATTAACGACCGTCAGGAGCGAGAGTTTAAGGCGACCAGTCATAAGGGGGCTATTCTAATTACAGAAAAGGACTTGCTGCGCAAGGTCTTCTTCCTGTCCAAGGATGGGGTTAAGATGACCGACTTTTTTGGTCAGGGTCAGGAGTCTGAGATGGCTGTCGGAGATACCATCTTGATTGCGACTCGCAACGAAGGAAAGACAGCAGAGTTTCGCAAACTCTTTGAGAAGCTGGGCTATAAGGTTGAAAATCTCAATGATTATCCTGATTTGCCAGAAGTGCAAGAGACTGGAACCACCTTTGAGGAAAATGCGCGGCTCAAGGCAGAGACAATCAGTAAGCTGACCGGTAAAATGGTGCTAGCTGACGACTCAGGTCTGCAGGTTGATGTTTTAGGCGGCTTGCCAGGAGTCTGGTCGGCTCGCTTCTCTGGAGTAGGCGCGACAGATGATGAAAACAACATCAAGCTCCTGCATGAGTTGGCTATGGTGTTTGATATCAAGGACCGCTCTGCCCATTTTCATACGACCCTAGTGGTGGCTAGTCCTAACAGGGAGTCTCTGGTAGTTGAAGCGGATTGGCCGGGCTACATAGCCCATGAGCCAAAAGGGGAAAATGGATTTGGCTATGATCCCTTGTTCTTAGTGGGAGAAACAGGAAAAACGTCTGCCGAGCTGACGATGGAAGAAAAGAATGCGCAATCTCACCGGGCTCAGGCAGTTAAGAAATTAGTGGAGGTATTTCCAGCATGGCAAAGCAAACTATTATAGTCATGAGTGATTCTCATGGCGACCGTGCTATTGTTGAAGAGATTAGGAATCATTATATAGGAAAAGTAGATGCGATTTTCCATAACGGAGACTCTGAGCTTCCTTCTGATGATGAGGTATGGCAAGGGATTCAGGTTGTTGCAGGGAATATGGACTTTTACGACGGCTATCCAGAACGATTGGTGACAGATTTGGCGGGGACCATTATTGCCCAGACTCACGGGCATCTCTTCCATATCAACTTTTCTTTTCAAAAGCTGGATTTGTGGGCGCAAGAGGTTAATGCAGACATCTGCCTTTATGGTCACCTGCATATCCCAGATGCTCGAATGGAGGGCAAAACGCTCTTTCTGAATCCGGGCTCCATCAGCCAGCCACGCGGCCTGATCAACGAACGTCTCTACGCTAAGGTAGAGATTGATGATGACCGCTTTAAAGTTGATTTCTATACGCGAAATCATGAACTTTATCCAAGCTTGTCCAAGGAGTTTAGCCGATGATTGCTAAGGAATTTGAAGACTATCTGCTGGAACATGAAGAAACTTTTTTGACGCCTGGGGAAAATTTGGCGGTTATGATTGACACCCACAATGTGGATCATGCTATCCTACTATTGAGCCAGATGACATACTCACGTGTACCAGTCGTGACAGCAGATAAAAAGTTTGTTGGTACGATTTCCCTGACCGACATCATGTCCTATCGCATGCGCCATGATTTGCCAGAAGAGGAATTCATGATGACCGATATCGTCCACATGACTAAAATGGACGACTTGACAGTTGGGCCAGATTATACTGTATCAGATGTACTTCATAAGCTGGTCGACGAGTCATTCCTGCCGGTTGTGGGCGAGGATCAGCATTTTTACGGAATTATTACTAGAAAGTCCATTTTGAAAGCTGTCAATTCTTTGTTGCACGGCTTTAGCAAGAAGTACGAAATTCGCAAAAAATGAAAGAATACATTAGACCGTTTTTAAATCAAAAAAACATCTCAGAAAATTCTAAAATTGCCTATTCTTATGATTTGGAGCAGTTTATCGAGGAAGTACATGGCCGGATTACCGAGACCAATCTGCGGATTTATCAGGCCTCCATCAAGGATTTTAAGGCAGCTGTTCAGAAGCGGAAACTCTCAGCAGTCAATCAATTTCTTTACTTCCTTTATCAGCAGCAGCTTATTGAGGAGTTCCACCGCTTGGTCCTGCCCAAGGTTTCCATATCGAAGGAGCAGGAAAATGAACTGCTGGATCTGTCTGCTTTTTGGCAGGAATCAAGCGTTCCCAGGGGGCGGCTGATGGCTCTTCTTATCTTGGAAATGGGATTGCTGCCCAGCGAGATTTTGCAGGTCAGAGTGGCAGATGTCAATCTTGATTTTCAGGTTTTGAAGATTGAAAAGGCCGGTCAGAAGCGGGTCATCAAGATTCCTGAGAGCCTGACGGGTGAGTTAGAAGACTATCTGACAGGGACATATTTATTTGAGAAAAACGGCAAATCCTATTCTCGTCAATGGGGCTTCCGTCAGCTAGAGGCCTTCTTGATTGAGCAGGGACAAGCCAGTCTATCTGCCCAAAGCCTGCGTGAGCAGTTTATTTTGCGCCAGCGGGAGAAGGGGATTGGCCTCTATGATATTGCCCAAGACTTGGGCTTGAAAACCATGATTACACTAGAAAAATACAGATAAAAATGGATATCAAACTAAAAGATTTTGAAGGCCCGTTGGACCTGCTGCTCCACCTTGTATCTAAGTACCAGGTGGATATTTATGATGTTCCCATTACGGAGGTCATCGAGCAGTATCTGGCTTATGTGGCTACTTTGCAGACCATGAAGCTGGAAGTGACGGGCGAGTACATGGTCATGGCAAGCCAGCTCATGCTGATTAAGAGCCGCAAGCTCCTGCCTAAGGTGGCGGATAATGCTGAGCTGGAAGATGATTTGGAGCAAGACCTCTTGAGCCAGATCGAGGAATACCGCAGGTTCAAGCTCTTGGGTGAGAAAATGTCGCTCCAGCATGATGACCGGGCGCTTTATTATTCTAAGCCTAAGCTAGAGCTGGTTTATGAGGATGCTGAGCTCCTGCATGACAAGTCAACGATTGATCTTTTCTTGGCTTTTTCCAAGGTTATAGCCAAGAAGCAAGAGGAGTTTTCTAAGAGCCATACAACCATTGTGCGAGACGAGTACAAGATTGAGGACATGATGGAAGTGGTGCGTCAGCGTTGTGCTGGTAAGAGCCGTCTGGCTCTGCAGGAGATTTTTGCAGAGACCAAGGATATGAATGAAATTATCACTCTCTTTCTGGCGACATTGGAATTGGTCAAGGTGCAGGAAGTGCAAGTCATTCAGGAAGAAAATTTTGGAAATATTTATTTAGTAGGAAGAGGAAATGAGTAAGTTAGCAGAGATTGAAGCCCTGCTTTTTGTGGCGGGAGAAGATGGACTCAAGGTTCATCAATTGGCAGAAATCTTATCTTTGCCGCCGACCGGGGTTATTCAGAGTTTGGAGAAGTTGGCTGAGCAATATGAAGCCAATCCAGACTCTAGCCTGACCCTGCTGGAAACTTCAAAGACATACAAGCTGGTCACAAAGCCAGAGTTTGCTGAGATTCTTCGGGCCTATTCACGGGCGCCAATCAATCAAAGTCTGTCGCGGGCAGCACTGGAGACCTTATCTATCATTGCCTATAAGCAGCCGATTACAAGGGTAGAAATAGATGACATCCGCGGGGTTAATTCCAGTGGTGCATTGGCCAAGCTCTTAGCTTTTGAACTGGTTCGAGAAGATGGCAAAAAGGAAGTCATTGGTCGGCCAAATCTCTATGTGACAACGGATTATTTCTTAGACTATATGGGAATCAATCACCTAGATGAGCTGCCGATTGTCGAAGAAACAGAGCTAGTTGCTGAAGAAAGCCAGCTCTTTATTGAAAGGACAGATATCGATGAGAATCAATAAATACATCGCTCATGCTGGGATAGCCAGTCGTCGTAAGGCAGAAGAGCTAATCAGGCAGGGGAAGGTCAGTATAAATGGCCAAGTGGTACGAGAACTGGCGACAAACGTCAAGTCTGGCGATCGTGTGGAAATAGAAGGCCAACCTATCTACAATGAAGAGAAGGTTTATTACCTCCTCAATAAGCCGCGCGGGGTCATTTCCTCTGTCAGTGATGACAAGGGACGTAAGACGGTCGTGGAGCTCTTGCCTCAGGTCAAGGAGCGAATTTATCCGGTCGGTCGTTTGGACTGGGATACTTCTGGTATTCTCATTCTGACCAATGACGGAGATTTTACCGACGAGATGATTCATCCCCGCAATGAGATTGACAAGGTCTATGTGGCCCGTGTCAAAGGATTGGCCAATAAAGAAGTTCTTCGTCCTCTGACTCGCGGTATTGAGATAGAGGGGCGCAAAACCAAGCCAGCGGTTTATGAGATTATCAAGGTTGATCCGGCGAAAAATCGCTCGGTCGTTCAGCTGACAATCCACGAAGGCCGTAACCATCAGGTCAAGAAGATGTTTCAGGCGGTCGGATTGCAAGTGGATAAGCTTTCACGGACTCGATTTGGTCATTTGGACTTAACTGGCCTCAAGCCTGGTGAGTATCGTAAGCTCAATAAAAAAGAAGTCAGCCAGCTGCATACACTGGCTGTAACCAAGACCAAGAAATGATAAAGAAACTGCTTATTGCTCCTGTCCGCTTTTATCAACGCTTCATATCGCCTGCTTTCCCTCCATCTTGCCGCTTTCGGCCCACCTGCTCTAACTATATGATAGAGGCTATCCAGAAGCATGGTGCTAAAGGAGTTTTAATGGGCTTGGCGCGCATTCTCCGCTGTCATCCCTGGTCTCAGCCAGGAGAGGATTCTGTACCAGACCATTTCAGCCTGAGAAGAAATAATTCAAGAAAAAAGTCACACTAGATAAGTATCTAGTGTGACTTTTATATATATCTATATTCTCCGAATATTTCCTATCTTCTAGACCAAGTCTTAGGCAGGAAGAGCAGGAGAATCGGGTAGATTTCCAAACGACCGCCAATCATAGCAAAGGCTAGCAGCAGTTTGGAAAAAGGACTAAAGATAGAAAAAGTATCTGTCGTCCCAATCATGGGGCCGATATTGTTGAAGCAAGAGAGAACCCCGCTGACAACCGTCATGAAATTATCATTATCCAAGCTGACAATGAAAATGAGAGCTAGAACAATCAAGATATAAACAGCTAAGTATTTCAGTACCTTGTGCTGGGTATCCTTGTCAATGACCGCACCATTGACATGCAAGGTCAGGACGCGATTAGGTGATAAGGTAGATAGAATCTGATTTTTAGCAATACGGGAAATGATAATCCCCCGAATGACCTTAAATCCCCCAGCTGTTGATCCAGCTGAGCCCCCGATACACATGAGCAAGAGCAGGATAACCTGAGAAAAGAGCGGCCATTTGACTGTATCGCCATAGCCAAATCCAGTTGTTGTGATGACATTGGCTACCTGGAAGAAGGAAATCTCCACGCTCTTGGCAAAGCCTTGATAGAGGTGGAAGACATTAAAGGCAATCAAGGCTGTGGAAAGAAATACAATCCAGAGATAGCCCTTGAGCTCCTCATCTTCAAAGCAAGTTTTAAACTTACGAATCAGCAAGTAATAGTAGAGATTGAAGTTGACCCCGAAAGCTAAAACTCCAAAGCTGACTAGATAAGTAATCAGCGAGCTGTTATAGTGGGCGATACCGTCATTATAAACGGTGAATCCTCCTGTGCCAGCAGTTCCCATGGCAATGACGAGACTGTCAAAGAGCGGCATGCCCGCTAGGAAATAAAGCAGAGCAAAGATAGCAAAGAGAGCCAGATAGATGATGTAAAGAATCTGAGCCGTACTCCTGAGCTTGGACACGACCTTGCCAAAGACTGGTCCAGGTACCTCTGCTTTCATAACCTCCAAGTGGCCATTTTTAGCATTGTCCATAATAGCTAAGGCAAAGACCAGCACTCCCATCCCTCCGATTAAGTGAGTAAAGCTGCGCCAGAAGAGCAGAGAATGGGAGAGAACGCCGACATCGTTAAGGATAGTCGCTCCCGTGGTGGTGAAGCCGGAGCTGATCTCAAAGAAAGCATCAATAACGTCTGGAATCTGCCCGGAAAAAACAAAGGGCAGAGCTCCGAAGAAGGACCAGAGAATCCAGCACAGGGCTACAATCAGGACACCTTCCTTGGCGTAGATATGTAGGTCCTTGGGCTTGAAATAAGAGCCTATGCCACCTAAAACTAGCAGGATGGCCATGGTTGCCCCGATAGAGAGAAAGACCTTTAAAGGCTCACCGTAGATTAGAGCTACGATAATGGGCACAATCAGCAGTGCCGCCTCAATCAGCAGTAATTTTGCCAGCAGGTAGCGAATCATAGATCTATTCATGGGCCTACCTCGCTAACAGATCGTAAATCTGCGTGATATTTTGCAGCAGAGTGGTAACGATAATCTTATCTCCAACTTGCAGGTCGTCATCACCGGTAGGGAAGATGGCTTTGCCTTGACGGATAATGGCCGCAATCAGGACATCTTTCTTCAGATGAAGCTGAGACAGAGGAATACCAGTCATCTTGTTTTCTTCCTTGATTTGGAATTGCAGGGTTTCAATTTGGCCATTGGCTACATGGTGCAGAGCTTCTAGGTTAGAGAATTGAGCATTGTAGCGACCACGGATAAAGTGCATAATGGTATCAACAGCGATACCTTTAGGTGTCACGATGCTGGCAAAATCTTGGTTATCAATGATTTCCAACAAACTGGTCCGGTTAATCTTGGTGATGTTTTTCTGTACACCTAGATTATTAAGGAACATAGAAGTGATGATATTTTCTTCATCTACACCAGTCAGGGTAGCGATGGCATCAAAGTTATTAGCGCGTTCCTCCAGCAGGATGTCCTTGGCAGTACCATCACCATGGACGACATAGAGATCAGGAAATTCCTGACTGAAAAAGTTTGCCCGCTCGCGGTTGGATTCAATGATTTTGAGCTCAATTTTACTGTTTTTGAGAATATTGAGCAGGTAATAGGCAATCTTGCCTGCCCCGATAATCATCAGGCTCTTAACCACTCTAGGGCGTACCATATTGTGGAATTGAACGATGTCTAGGCGGTTACCTGTTACATAGAACTTGTCCCCGGCCTCCAAAGTGAAGTCACCATCAGGAATTTCCAAGTGCCCTTTTCTCTCAATAGCACAGACAATGATATTTCCAAATTTCTTACGGAACTGGGAAATATTCATCTGGCAGAGATTGCTGTCTTCCTTGAGTTTGAACTCCATCAGTGCCACCCGGCCATTGGCAAAGTGCTCTACTGACAGGGCATTAGGAAAGTCAATGATGTTAGCAATATAGCGAGCAGTTAGGAGCTCAGGATTGACCACTAGCGAGAAGCCCAGGATGTTCTTCTCCTTAAAGTAAGGGTTGGAATACTCAGGATTGCGCACTCGGACGATAGTTTCCTTAGCCCCCATCCGCTTGGCTAGGACCGCTGAAACCATGTTGACCTCATCATGCTCGGTCATAGAGATGAAAATGTCACAGTGCCCAACATCTGCCTGTTCTAGGATTTTGAAGTTGGCTCCATTGCCAGAAATACCGATAATATCATAGCGCTTGGTAATCTGGTTGAGAACAGCCTCATCCTGCTCAATTAGGATAACATCATGTTTTTCAGCCACTAAGGAGCGACAGAGGGCCGTTCCGACCTTCCCGCCGCCAACAACGATAATTTTCATAAGTTTAGATTCCTCCAAAGTATGTATCTATCATACTCTTTTTTCATTTAAATTTCATCTATATAATACAGAATAGTCTAGTTATTTATAGAATTCCGAATATTTTTTTACAAAAATGGTGTCTTCCTATGAAAATTTAAAAAAAACTAGAATTTTTTGAGCCGTTTTTATTGACTTGTAGGCTGAAAGTGTTATACTAAATGAGTACCTTCATTGGTTTACCTCAAACCTGTTGTGATGTAAGTTAATGAAGCCTTAACCACGCTGTTTGCTGAGCTTGACTCCGGGCAGTGTGGCTATTTTTTTATCTAAAGAAAAATACTAGGAAAAATATTCTTATTATGAAAAATCATATTGTTCTTTTTGAGCCTCAGATTCCGCAGAATACCGGCAATATTGCCCGTACTTGCGCCGCGACTAATTCACCGCTTCACATCATCAAGCCCATGGGTTTTCCCATTGATGATCGCAAGATGAAGCGGGCTGGGCTGGACTATTGGGATAAGCTGGACATCACCTATTATGAGAGTTTAGACGATTTTATGGAGCAGATGGATGGCCGTCTTTATCTGATTTCTAAGTTTGCAGAGAAGGTCTATTCTGAGGAAAATTTTGCAGCAGAAGGTTCGCACTATTTTATGTTTGGTCGTGAGGACAAGGGATTGCCAGAGGAATTTATGCGTCGTCATCCAGAGAAGGCACTGCGTATTCCCATGAATGATCAGCATGTTCGCAGCCTCAATGTTTCAAACACAGTCTGTATGATTGTTTATGAAGCCCTGCGCCAGCAGAATTTTGCTGGCTTAGATTTGGTACACGAGTATGAAGCGGACAAGCTGAAGTAGCGGAATGAATGTATCTAAGCAGTTAATTTTCCTGATTGATAGAACACTAATGTTGAAACATTTTTGATTACATCAATCAAATTGCTTGCTCTGGCAGGCTTTTTTTGTTATGATAATGATGTCTTCAGGGCAGGGTGAGATTCCCGACCGGCGGTAATTTTTAGCTGGAAAATGTTTTTTTCTCAATGCTAAATCAAGTCCGCGAGCGCAAGCTGATGTGGTGAGATTCCACAACCGACAGTATAGTCTGGATGGGAGAAGACGAGAGGCAGTGAAGCATTCTTGCCGTTTAATCTTTATTTAAGGGCTGAGCCTTATACTAAATAATCATTAGCTGACAAGCTTTTTTCAGTGGCCTTTCCGGCTTCTCTAATTTTTATAAATTGGAGGAACCTGTGATGACAAATACTCGTAAGTTGGCGATTGTAGCAGTTTTATCTGCACTATCATTTCTACTCATGCTTTATGAGATTCCCTTGATAACCGAATTTCTAAAGTTGGATTTTTCAATTATTCCGATTTTACTGGCTTTGGTGGTCTTGGATTTAAAAAGCTCTCTGGCAGTGCTCTTTATTCGCTCTGTCTTAAAGCTGGCTTTGAATAATCATGGCGTAGACACTCTTATCGGTCTCCCCATGAATATGCTGGCGGTAGCTGTCTTTGTCTGTGCTTTTTCCCTCTTATGGAAAAAAAGAAAGAGCTTATCTAGCTATGTGAAGGCTTCCTTGGCAGCAACGCTTGGTCTTACGATCACTATGATTGTTCTAAATTTTATCTACGCAGTGCCTCTCTATGCGAGGTTTGCTGGTTTTGATATCAATAAAGTATTTGGTCTTTCCAAGTATCTGCTGACCATGATTGTCCCCTTTAACCTATTAGAAGGAGTAATCTGGGCTCTCGTCTTTTGGCTAATTTACACGCTCTTGCAGCCCGTCCTAAAACGCTATGAAAAATAAACAATCTTATCTAACAAAGGGCTCTTTTGCCCTTTTACTTTTCGTCATATTAGGCTATATGGTCAAATTTTATCCTGACCAGCTGACCCACTTTGACACCCCGATTCAGACCTGGCTGCGGGGAGATTTGCCTGCAGCTGTGACGACATTTTTCAAACTAGTGACCAGTGCGATTGATCCGATGGGGATTATCATCTGGGTTTCAGCTCTTGTCCTGTTTTTCCTGTATAAAAAATGGAAGCTAGAAGCTGCCTTGCTAGCTGGAAATTTGGTCTTGCATGGGATTTTGATTAAGCTGATTAAACTCGTTTACCACAGAAGTCGCCCTAGTATCCTGCATTTGGTCGAAGAGGGCGGTTACTCTTTCCCGAGTGGACATTCCATGGCGACAGCCCTTGTTGTAGGAAGCTTGATTATTATCGTCCAGCAACGGATTCAAAACCAAAAAATAAAGCGCTTGGTACAAGGCCTGCTCCTGGTCTATATCTTCACTGTTATGGCCTCCAGAGTATATCTGGGCGTGCACTATCCGACAGATGTTATCGGAGGAGCCTTGATGGGCTTTTCCATTCTCAATATCGAATTTCCCTTTTATGATAAGCTGCGTTTTCAGTGGCGTTTCAAGGGAAAGCAGAAATAAATATAGATGAGAAAGGTTGGTTTTGCTGGCCTTTTTGTCTTGACAAAGAAAATCTCTTTCTTTAAGATAGGAGCAAACAAGATTTGGAGGTCAGAATGTCCAATTTGAATCAAGAAATCATACAGTCAGTTTTAGCTCTTGTTGATAGTATTCCCTCTGGGAGCGTGGCGACTTATGGCCAGATTGCCCGTTTGATTGGGCGGCCTAAAAACGCCCGCTTGGTTGGAAAGATTCTCAGTCAGTCGGAACTTTATGGCGGTATACATCCTTGCCATCGGGTAGTCAATGCAGCAGGGCGCCTCACACCTGGCTGGGAAGACCAGAGACACTTGCTCTGGGCGGAGGGAGTGGACTTGAAGGCTAATGGCTGTGTGGACCTCAAGCGTTATCAGTGGGAGCGATGATTTCCTTCTTTCCTTGTGAAAGAGGGAATGTTTGTTTCTATACACTTTTTTGTGGTAGAATGAAAGGTATGAAATCTTACAATTCTTTGAATGATTATTATCGCAAACTTTTTGGAGAAAAGACTTTTAAGGTGCCTATTGATGCGGGCTTTGACTGTCCCAATAGGGACGGTACCGTGGCGCATGGAGGCTGTACCTTTTGTACCGTTTCGGGCTCGGGTGATGCCATTGTGGCACCAGATGCGCCCATTCGCGAGCAGTTCTATAAGGAAATTGACTTTATGCACCGCAAGTGGCCAGATGTTCGCAAGTATCTGGTCTATTTCCAGAACTTCACTAATACTCATGAGAAGCTTGAAGTGATTCGTGAGCGTTATGAGCAGGCCATTAACGAACCAGGTGTCGTTGGACTCAATATCGGGACTCGACCGGACTGTTTGCCAGATGAGACCATCGCCTACTTGGCTGATCTCTCTGAGCGCATGCATGTGACCGTGGAGCTGGGCCTTCAGACTACCTATGAGGAGACCTCGGACCTCATCAATCGTGCCCATTCTTATGAGCTCTATGTGGAGACGGTCCAGCGAGTCCGAAAGCTGGCTCCCAAGGCGGAGATTGTCTCTCACTTGATTAACGGCCTGCCGGGTGAAACCCATGAGATGATGCTAGAGAATGTCCGCCGCTGTGTGACGGATAATGACATTCAGGGGATTAAGCTCCACTTGCTTCACTTGATGACTAATACCCGTATGCAGCGGGATTACCATGAAGGGCGACTACAGCTGCTCAGTCAGAAGGAATATATCTCCATCGTCTGCGACCAACTGGAGATTATCCCCGAGCATATCGTCATCCACCGCATCACAGGGGATGCCCCGCGAGATATGTTGATTGGCCCTATGTGGAGCCTCAATAAATGGGAAGTTCTCAATGCCATCGAGGCAGAAATGCGTCGTCGTGGCAGCAAGCAAGGCTGTAAAGCAAAGGAGCAGAGATTCGTATGTTAAGACCCTTACAGATGGCCCATGCCTTTTTGGCAGAGGTCGTGACCAAGGAAGATGTTGCTGTGGATGCTACTATGGGCAACGGACATGACACCCTCTTTCTGGCTCAATTGGCCAAGCAGGTCTATGCTTTTGACATTCAGAAGCAGGCTGTGGAAAAGACTCGCCAGCGCTTGGCAGAAGCTGGCTTGGACAATGTTCAGCTAATCTTGTCTGGGCATGAGACTATGGACCAATACACGGACCATTTCAAGGCAGCTATTTTTAATCTTGGCTACCTGCCTTCGGCGGACAAGTCTGTCATTACTCGACCTGATACGACGCTGGAAGCTTTGGAAAAGGTCTGCCGAGGCTTAGAAAAAGGCGGCCGTGCAGCTATCATGATTTACTATGGGCATGAAGGTGGCGAAGTTGAAAAAGATGCGGTGCTTGACTTTGTCACTCAGCTACCCCAGCAGGACTTCACCGTTGCCCTCTACAAGACCATCAACCAGATCAATAATCCGCCTTTCTTGGTCATGATTGAGAAATTGAGAGAAGGAAGTTGAGATACAATAAGGATACAGAGAGAAAAGCCAGATAATAGGAGCTTTCAGTACTGTATCTTTATTTTTTTAAATCGTGAAAATCGAATAATTAGGTCTAAAATAAGAGAATTATGATGTGTGTAAATTTAAAGTCTTATATTTTCTTACAAAGAAGATATAAGACTTTTGACATTTTTCAGTTTATATGATAATCTATGACTGTAAAAACAAAAAACGTCACAGTGTTTTTAGGAGGAAGTTATGGCTACTGCTTTTACTGCTGAAGAAAAAGAAGTAATTAGAAAGAAATTACATAAAGTTGCAAAGGAATGCCTTCAAAGATATGGGGTTAAGAAAACCACAGTTGACCAGATGGCAGCAATGGTAGATATTTCCAAAGGTTCTTTTTATAATTTTTATTCCTCAAAAGAAATGTTATTTTTTGCGGTCTTAGAAGAATATCAAATAGGTGTTATGGATCGCCTGACAGAACAATTAGGTATGGAAGTCAAGATAGATACAAATCGTCTGGTACAGTTACTTTATGATTTTTATCAAGATTTTCGCTATTCATTTATGTATACCATATTCAAAAATCATGAAATGGAATTACTCGTAAGAAAATTGCCAAAAGAGGCGATAACAAATCATCATCTGATAGATGATAGGATGGTTAAAAAAATTGTATCCCGAATCAATATTAGAGAAAATGTATCGGTAGAAATCGTCTCTGCTTTATTTAGAACGATTGCTATGACTATATTACACATCGAGGAAATCGGTGAAGAACAATTTGATACTACATTGAAGTTAGTCATACAAGGAATTGTTGAGCAAATTACTAAGGAGGATAGGTAATGGTGAAAGAAGCAATTAGAACTGCAAACCTTTCTAAAAGATATGGAACAAAAAATGTTGTCAACAACTTGAATCTATCAATAAAAAGTGGTGAAATAGTAGGTTTTTTAGGACTGAATGGTGCAGGGAAAACAACAACGATGAGAATGATGTTAGGATTGATAAAATCTACATCAGGAGAATGTTATATCCAAGGAAAAAAGTTAGATCTGAATAATTTAGAACTTCGAAATGAAATAGGTTATATTATTGAGACACCTTATTCTTATCCAGACTTAACTGTGAGAGAAAATTTAGAAATCGTTAGTAAATTAAGAGGGGTTAATAGAGATAATATTGACTGGGTAATTGAAAAATTAAAACTAAAGCAATATGAACATAAACAGGAGAAGCATCTTTCTTTAGGAAATGTTGCGCGTTTAGGAATTGCAAAAGCGATTATTCATAAACCTAAAATCCTAATTCTTGATGAGCCAACAAATGGATTAGATCCTTTTGGAGTTATTGAAGTGAGAGAGCTATTAAAGGAATTGGCGAATAATCTAGGTACAACTGTTCTTATTTCAAGTCATAATCTGGAAGAAATATCTAAAATTGCTACTAGAATAGTCATTATACATGAGGGCAGACTTATAAGAGAAGTTGAAAGTAATGAATTAGAACAGTACTTAGAAAAGAAGTTACTAGTAAGTGGCTCTAATAATAAGGCCATGAAAGAAGTATTATCTAACCATGGCTATCAGGTGAACATTCAATCAGACACAGAAAATAATATCGATTTCTTAGAACTAATTGATAAAAAATCTGTGGAATATCCGGAAGAAATTGCTACATTGCTGGTTAATGCAGGTTATCCGCCCAAATCGCTGACTGTTGAGAAAGAAGATTTAGAGCATTATTTCTTAAGGATACTGAATGACTATAATAGAGGTGTTTCGAATGAAAAAGCTTAGTTCCTGTATTTTAATTGAATGGAGAAAGTTAATAAAATCAAAACTTTCCATCGTAACTGCTTGTTCTATCTGTTTAGTTCCTTTTATTGTTGGGTTGTTTGCAACTATGATGAAATATCCAGAGAATTTCAAAAATCTTGGTTTGATTTCTGCAAAAATGGAAATGATGAAGATAACAGACTGGTCGTCATACTTAATGACCATATCACAAGTCATTTCTGTTGGGGGATTGCTCATTTTTGGATTTACAGCATCTTGGGTTTTTGGTAGAGAATATTCTGATAAAACTATGATAGACCTATTAGCACTCCCGATAAGAAGAGATACAATCGTATTATCCAAGTTTATCGTTATCGCTCTATGGAGCTATATTCTATCAATTTTTGCACTTTTATTGGGATTATTAGCTGGCAATCTGATTGGACTTGATGGTGGGAACTTAACGGTGATTTTCAAAGGTATACTTACTTTTGGTTTTTGTACTACTCTTACGATCATACTCTCTACTCCAGTAGCTTTTTTTGCTTGTTTAGGCCGGGGCTATTTGTCTCCATTGGCATTTATCATTTTTACTATTATTTTTTCTCAGCTTGGTTCTGCTCTTAACTTTGGGAAGTATATTCCATGGGCGATTCCTGCACTCGCAAGTGGTATTGCAGGAAAAGCATTATTGAATTTTGGTAGCATTGTCAGTTTATTTGGGGCAAGTATTCTAGGTCTTATCGCAACAATAGCTTGGTGGAGGTATGCTGATTACGATTAAAATGAAGTGATGAAAATGCTAATAACACGAAACTAAGTCTTATTCATTTCCATTCAAAACAACCCCTCCTGTTCAGATTGAAAAACAAGAGGGGTTATATTATGACAATCGAAAGTTTTGGGGGAGAGGGGACTATGTGAATATCGTTGGCCTAAATGAAAAGATAGTTTCTAATATACGTGATTGGGAAAAAATGACCTTGTCTTTGATAAGTTAAGTGTCAAACCGTTCTCAGATGGCAGTTTTAGAACAAGGTGAAATCCCGTTTTCACGGGTGGTTATGACTTCTCAAAATGAGCAAAAAAGCAGTAAACCTTTGTGATTTACTGCTTTAAAAATTCTTCTATTCAATTAGACAAACTGGTATTTATAATCCATTCGCATGAGCCAATTTATGTTCCTGGCTATTTATATAATCTTCGTGTTTGTGATTATGTCTCTCCTCATTACCGAAGTGCTTATGCTCATGTTCATGAGTGATTACATGAGTATGAGTCACGCCGTTATGTGTATGAACAATCGTATGCTTATGCTCATGAAGATGATGCTTTACCATAGTGTCATATACTACAAATACCGTTCCTAGCAACATCAGAGCCAGCCCTATAAAATATTCTAGAGCCAATTTTTCTCCATTTACTGCAAAGGCTAAAAATGATCCCACAAACGGTGCTACAGCATAAAAAGAACTTGTCTTAGCTGCACCTAAGTCTCTTTGCGCTCTTATATAAAGAAAAATACTTAATCCGTATGCTACAAATCCTAATAGCATAACTTCGGCAATGTATTTCATTTCTGGAATCTTTTCGCCAAGTACCAATGCAATAGTAAATGCACCTCCGCCAGAAAAAATGCCTTTTAGCAAAACAATCTCATATGTGCTTTTATCTGACATCTTTCTTGTACAGTTATTCTCAAGTCCCCAGCAACAGGTTGCCAGTATCACAAAAAAAGAACCTATAGAAAACTGGAAACTATCACTTCCCTCAAATGACAAAACAATACTAGATAGCGTAATAAATCCAATGGCAATCCACAGCTTTCTTGATACCTTCTCCTTGAAAAACAGTAACGCCATTAACGCAGTCGCCACAATTTCAAAATTACCAAGGAGTGACGCATTAGATGCTGTTCCCATTTTTATACCTATCATTAAAAATATAGGGGCGGCTATATCTAATCCAATCATTCCGATTGTATAGGGTAAATCCTGCTTTGTAAGTCTCTCTGATTTTTTCTCTTTTTTTATGTGAAATAAATACATTATTCCAACGCCAAGACCAGCACCAAGATAAAGAAAAGCGGCAATAAAAGTTGGTGTAACATTATTCAAAAGAACTTTTGAAAATGGCGTGTTAATTGCATAAAATCCAGCTGCTAACAGTGCTAATATAACTGCGCTCGTCTTTGTTTTCTGCTTCAACATTTGTCATCCCCTTTGCTCTGTACATTCTAATTCGCTTCCCTAAACATTTTTACTATTATATCATATATTTACTTAATGTTAGAGCCCTAGCTCTTGCTTCTTAACCTGTGTTGGTCTTCTATTTTCTTTTACTAGTGTCTCTAAACAATTTCTAACACTTTTAGCTCTTTCCATTTAATATAGAATTTCGGTTTTGAAGTTGACTACATCTCATCAATACTCTTGCCTTTTCAAAATGCTTGTTAGGGTTGCTTTATTCCAGTTATTGCGATTTTCTTGATTCAAAAATTACTGACTCTTTTATTTTGGAAAAATGAGCAAAAAACAGTAAAACTTTTTGATTTACTGTTTTAAACATTCTTTGATTCAATTAGACAAACTGGGATTTTTAGATTTTAAGCCTTAAGGAAAATAAAATGGGCTATTCTCCTTAAGTGTTTTCTATAATATTATAGTTTGATGCAGAGTGTAGCTATATAGTCATTTCCATAACGTGATAATCTATGTCTTTTATCACATGATTCATAAAAATCTATCATAGCGAGACCATTTTTAAGTTGTCCTCTAATCTGAGTTTCTAAGGTATGGCTAAATTCATATCCATATTCTGGATTTATGGTTATTTTGCCTTCCTCTTCAAGCTCTTTTGAATTAAAAGGTATTGAAAACTTTAAAAGTAATTCTTCATCGGGTTTGTCCCATACAATGTCAGCATCGTACATGTATATCCAAGGGTTCATAAATCCGACCATTAATAGTCCACCCTTTTTCAATACTCGAGAGGCTTCTTTATACATGTTTTCTAAATCTTCTATATATACATTTGAAACCGGATTAAAAATAATATCAAAAGTTTCATTTTCAAATGGAAATGGTTTTGTCATATCGCCTTGAACTGTGTTGATTTTTAAGCCTTCTCTTTTAGCAACCATATCATCTCTTTGTAATTGTGATTTAGAAAAATCCATTATGGTTACATCATAACCTTTTATAGCAAAAACTGGCCCCTGCTGTCCACCACCACAAGCTAAACCTAATATCTTTTTTCCGTTTGCTTTTTCAAACCATTCTTTTGGAACTTTTTTCCCGACAGTTAATGCAACAGAAATTGGATGTTTTCTAACTTCTTCTAATTCTTCATGTGTCAATGGCTCAGTATAGTCATTTTTTACATTATTCCATCTATCTTCATTTAATTTTATATAATTGTTCATCTTATAATCTCCTCGTAATTTTATACTATTTCGATTTAAGTTGAATATGTTGCCATTACATTTTTCTCACCTCTACAAATTCCAATTTGACGCACTGTAGATGTTCCTCGCTTACATACTACATCTGAAATGCTGTTATCCAAAAACATATTCCGGCTACAAGTGAAATCGGAGTCATAACATATTTTTCTTTCTTACTTTTTGAAATCATGTTCATAATCGTATTCAAGGATAGGTAAGCGGCAAAGAAGAAACAAATATATTTAGTCACCTTAAAAGACAGCCACAAAGGAAGCAAACCTCCAGCTTGCAAAATAATGATCATGGCAAAAATTTGGATAGCCACCGAAATGACTGCCGCAAGTCTAAATTTTTTAGGTAAGATTTTATGTTGTCCACCCATTGTATATTCGCCCAAAGGCAGACCGCAAGCAACAAGAACTGTCATAATTGCTATAACTCCAAATAATACTGCACCTAATATTGAAAACATAAATCGCTATTCTCCCTTCGCAAAATACAAAAAATTTTAATTACAAATTCAACTTTGTCTCACTTAATGTTCCTATAAAATTATAACAAATTCTTAGCAAGTGTTCAAGTTTTATAGGTTTTTCTCAAGCTGGTCTGTTGATTTCCCTTTTCCTTTGTTCTTCCACCAATCGCTCAGGTCGACTAAGGATTGAGCGGCGGAAGGGATGAGAAGGAGAACATAGATATAGACATACTGGCTCTTGGTTTCCCAGAAGAAGTGGAAGAGGCCGCCCCCCAAGAGAAAGATGAAGGGATAGAGGTCAAAAGGCGTCAGCTTTTCCTCGGCGACGAAAAATTTATGTAGAATAAAGAAACAGGCGAGCAGATAGATACTGGCTAGCAGGGTCAAGAGCAGGAAATTAACAATCTGATAACCCTTTCTTTCCTCATAAATGCTGCGCAAGACAGTTGGCTTCATGTATTGCTGGCGCTCAATCTGCGGTCCAGTCCAGATAGACTGAAAGGTCGGTTCAGTCCAGGTAGACTTGACCTTTTCGTAGAAGAATTTCAGCGCATAAGCAGGATGCTTGCTGAAGTGAATCAGGATATCCTTCAAATCCCGAGTGGCCATTTCTGTTGCCAAATTTTCATCGTACTTGTTGCGCTTGAGAATCTTGGTATTGTAGGCATCGTACCAGCCTCCCAAGGTCTGCCGATTGGGATCATCCCGCAGGCCCATAGTGATATAGGCAATTTTTGGGGTACCGACACCAATCTTGCCCCCAATCATCTGCTCATAGTAGGCCGTCAGAGCCTTGTTTGAAAGAACGATGCCGGCTAAAATCAGAATGATGACTAGTGGTTTCTTCCAAGACCATTTATAAAAAATGGACAGGAAGTAGACGCCGATCAGCATAATGGCAAAGATAATGTAGTTGTTGCGCAGGAGGCAGGCCAGACTGATGCTGGCAGCTCCCAGCAAGGCATAAAGCAGGTTTCCTGTCTGGTCCAGCTTGATAAAAGCATAGAGACTGAGCAGACAGAAGAAGAGCCCAGGAATGGTACCGTAGACAAAGAAAACGAAAAAGAGTTGTGGTAGAAAGAGAAAGGTCAGCAGAATCGTGTATTTCTGAATCATTTCTCTAGCATTGAGCAGGGCAGTAATCTTGTAAATCAAGAAATGACTGAGTAAAGTCCAGCCGACATTCATGCTAAAGGCAAACTGAGTCGTCGGAGAAATAAAAGCATAAAGTCGCTCCAGAGTCATCAGTCCTAGCTGATGGGGATTGCGGTACATGTAGCTTCCGACGGTTGTCAGCGAGCTGTAATCTCCTCGATTAAAGGCCAGCGCTGCATTGAAAACGTGCTTGGCGTCAGCTCGGATGCGGCCATCGTAGGCCGTTATCAGAAAAATCGCTGCTGCTATAAAGATGAGGGACAGAATCCAAAAAAGATGCTTGGTCTGAACCTTTTCCAATAGGGGCCGGATTAAAAAGAGGCTGAGGAGAAAAAGTAAGAGTATAGGGTAGAAATACCAAGGATTACTGACGAATTGTACCCCTTCAGCAATCCTCAAAGGTATGTAAGTATGGGACAGCAGAATCTGCCCAGACAGGAAAAGCAAGGCAATCGCAGTCATGGTCAGAATCAGGAAGTAGCCCAGGTTGAAGATGGTATTAGAAAATTGCTTCATGAGGACCTGACCTCCACCTTGGCGAAATAGCGATCTTCTCCCAGCTCAATCAGCTCGACTGGCTGGGGATAAAATCGATCCATGACCTCTTTTTGAAGTATGTCTTCTTTAGGACCTTGGGCTATAATTTCTCCTTCTTTTAGGAGAAGGACATGATCCATAGCAGCAGTGATTTCCTCTACATGGTGGGTGACATAGAGGATGGTTGGAGCCTGGTCCATCTGTGTAATCTTACCAATCTGATCCAGCAGGCGCTCGCGAGCAAAGAGATCTAGACCACTGGTCGCTTCGTCTAAGATAAGCAGTTCTGGCTTTTCCATGATACTGCGCGCAATCAGCAAGAGCTGCTTTTCCCCTTGAGATAGACTGATGTAGCTCCGGCCAATTAAATCTTGCCCGCCAATGGAGGCCAGCATTTCCCTAGCTTGATCCAGTTCTGCTTGTCCGTAAGGAGAGTAAAGAATACTGCTTTTATACTTGCCTGTCAGGACGACTTCTTCGGCAGTGAGATGGCTGGGCAGGCGTTCAGCAATGAAGGAGCCGACTACTCCAATCTTAGTTCGCAGCTGAGGAATGTCGTCGGCACCAAATTCAGTACCGAGAACTGTTACCTTACCCTGGGTCTTCCAATGTTCAGCCATGAGCAGGCGCAGAAGAGTAGACTTTCCAGAACCGTTGAGACCGAGAATAGCCCAATGTTCTCCCTTTTTCACTTGCCAGTTGAGATCTTTTAAGATGGTTCGGCCTTGTTTATCCAAGCTTACATTTTCCAGTTTGATAATCTTTTCCATTTTTACTCTTTCTTTCGTTAAATCTCCTTTATTATAACAAAATTTATGGTAAAATAACTGATAGGAGGAGTCAAATGTTTCATAAAAGTAAGCTGATGTTTTGGACCAGTGAGGTCCTTTTGCTAACGATTATCTTCTTTATCTGGCGCCAGATGGGGGATATGATAACCCCGATTGTTAGCGTTGTGAATACAATCTTGATTCCCTTTCTTGTGGGAGGATTTCTTTACTATATTACGAATCCACTGGTAAAATTTCTCCAGGACAAGCTCAAAATCAACCGAATGATTGGGATTCTGATTACGCTCAGCCTTTTATTTGGTTTGATTGCTTTGGGTGTTATTTATCTCTTGCCGATTTTGATTAATCAGCTGAGCAGCTTGATTAATTCAACGCAAGGCCTTTATTGGGAAATTCAAAGTTTTGTCAATCAATTATCTAAAAATCCGCTCTTTCGGAATCTGAATATCCAGTCCACCATCCAGCAGCTCAACCTGTCTTATGTGGACATTCTGCAAAATATCCTTAACAGTGTGACCAATAGTCTGGGAAGTGTTCTGTCAGCAGTTGTCAATACGCTGATGATTTTGATTATGACGCCGATTTTCTTGGTTTACTTCCTCATGGACGGCCATAAGCTTTTGCCCATGCTGGAGCGGACAGTCCTCAAGCGGGATAAGCTCAATATCTCTAGTTTACTGACCAATCTCAATGCTACTGTTGCCCGCTATATCAGTGGAATTTCAATCGATGCCCTGATTATCGGTGCTCTGGCCTATATTGGCTATAGCGTGATTGGGCTCAAGTATGCTTTGGTCTTTGCTATTTTCTCCAGTCTGGCTAATCTGATTCCTTATGTGGGACCGAGTATCGGCTTGATTCCCATGGTCATCACTTATGCATTTACGGATCCTCAGAAGATGGTGGCGGCCTTGATTTACATGCTGATTATCCAGCAGGTCGATGGCAATATCCTTTATCCCCGAATCGTTGGTGGTGTGATGAAGGTCCATCCTATTACCATCATGGTGCTCTTGCTCTTATCCAGCAATATCTATGGCGTGCTGGGGATGATTGTGGCAATCCCGACCTATTCTATCCTCAAGGAAATCGCTAAGTTCTTGGCTAATCTCTACGATAATCACAAGGAAGCCCAGCAGCAGAAGAAGAACGAAGAGTTTGGGATTATTAATAAATAAGGATGAGTTTCGGAATTGATTAATTCCAGAGTCTCGATACCAGAAAATAAGACGGAAGGAAGGCCTTCCGTCTTATTTTCATTTCCTGTGCACTAAATTTAAAAATATGATATAATCAGATTTACCTATACTTTTCGAGGAGAAAGAATCAATGGAAGACCCTGGCAGTCAGAATATTTTATGGCAAGCCTTACTACTGTTTATATTGACTTTGTTAAATGCCTTTTTCTCAGCTGCTGAGATGGCAATGGTATCGCTCAATCGGGCGCGTGTGGAGCAAAAGGCTGAAGAGGGCGACCTCAAGTATATCCGGCTCTTAGCTGTCTTGGAAAGCCCCAATAACTTCTTATCAACTATTCAGGTTGGGATTACGGTTATCAATATCCTGTCTGGGGCCAGCTTTGCGGATAATCTGGGGAAACTTTTCTCTTCTTGGATGGGAAATTCCGAAACTGCACGTGCTATCGGAACTTTCTTAGCCCTGATTTTATTGACATATATTTCCATTGTTTTGGGGGAGCTTTATCCTAAGCGCATTGCCATGAACCTGAAAGACAATCTAGCTGTACGGGCTGCACCAGTCATTATTTTTCTTGGTAAGATTGTCAGCCCCTTCGTCTGGTTGCTGTCAGCTTCAACCAACCTGCTGAGTCGAATAACGCCGATGAAGTTTGATGATGCAGACGAAAAGATGACCCGGGACGAGATTGAGTATATGCTGACTAAGAGCGAAGAGACCTTGGATGCGGACGAGATTGAGATGCTGCAGGGGATTTTCTCTCTGGATGAGCTGATGGCGCGTGAACTAATGGTGCCGCGGACGGATGCTTTTATGGTGGACATTCAGGGCGATACCAAGGAAATCATCGAAAGCATTCTCAAACAGAGCTTCTCGCGGATTCCTGTCTATGATGGGGATAAGGACAATGTCATCGGTCTGATTCATACCAAGCGACTGCTCAATGAAGGATTCATCAATGGTTTTGATAATATCGTTCTGCGCAAGATTCTGCAGGAGCCGCTCTTTGTACCGGAAACCATGTTTGTCGATGATTTGCTCAAGGAGTTACGCAACACGCAAAATCAAATGGCAATTCTCTTGGATGAGTATGGCGGTATGGCTGGTCTGGTTACACTGGAAGACCTCTTGGAGGAGATTGTCGGTGAGATTGACGATGAGACAGACAAGGCTGAAATCGAAGTCCATGAAATCGGTGAGAATACCTACATTGTCTTAGGAACCATGACCCTCAATGACTTTAATGAATACTTTGAAGTTGAAATTGAAAGTGACGATGTGGATACGATTGCTGGTTATTACTTGACTTGTGTAGGGACTATTCCAGATCCGAAGGAACGCATTAGCTACGAAGTCGAAAGTCAGAATAAGCAGCTCATTTTGACCAATGACAAGGTTAAAAATGGCCGTGTCACGAAGGTTAAGGTTAAAATTTCGGAACAAGTGGAAATAGATGAGGAAGCTAATAAATAGTTGACTCTTTATAAATCAAACAGGCTTTCTTATAAAGAAGGTCTGTTTTTGATTGCTGTAATAAGGCGGTTTGTTTCATTGAGTTAGAGATGATCCAATAGTAAAATTGCAGAAAAGGTTTTAAGATTCCGATTACACAATTTTTATGGTAAACTACATTTAGAAAGACACGGTATTTTGTATGACTAAACGATTAAAATCTATTCTTTTATCTCTGCTTTGCATTTTCGTACTTGTAATAGGAGGTAAATTTTATATGGATCGAATGAAAGTGGATAATCTCTACCGGCATGGTTTTCAGCTCTATGAAGAACAAATCGCAACCTACCTAAAAGAGCATTACAGCGGTATCAGTAAAATCGAATTTTCTCCAATTTTTAAAAGTGGAGGAAGTGGAGAAGGTTTTGTCTATGCTCGTATAGTCCCAGTTGTTTATGATACATATGGTAATAAAGTATATTTGCGCAATGATGGTGTTTTAAAGATGGGTGTGGCAGATTATGAAATGACAGCCGGAATTGATTTAGACTTTAATGTCAATGACGGTTCGGAAATAATATATTTGCGTAATAATCAGAAAGAGTCTATTAGTGTAGAAAGTTACCAGAATCTACCAGATAAATTAAAATTGAATAAGGATGAAATTACTGATGAAAAGATGGAGGCTTTTTCACGTGAAGGGTATTTAAAAGGAGTAGAAAAAAATAGCTTAGGTAGTCCCAAAGCTGAGATTGTCTATAATTTAGAAATTAGACGCATACAGGGAAGGGAGTTTTATGAATGGAAGTAACGCACGAATTTGGTAAGTTTGGATAGAAAGAAGAGGAAAATTATATGTCAAAACGAATAAAGTCAATTCTTTTATCTTTGCTTTGCATTTTCGTACTTGTAATAGGAGGTAAGTTTTATATGGATCGAATGAAAGTGGACAATCTCTACCGGCACGGTTTTCAGCTTTATGAGGAACAAATCGCGACTTATCTAAAGGAGCATTATAGCGGTATCAGTAAAATCGAATTTTCTCCGATTTTTAAAAGTGGGGGAGGAGGAGAAAGTTTTGTAAACGCTCGAATAGTCCCAGTTGTTTATGATAGTTATGGAAATAAAGTCTATCTACGAAATGATGGAGTGCTAGATATGGCAGTGCCAGATTATGGAACCCTTGCTGGTCTTGACTTAAGCTTTAATGTCAATGACGGGTCAGAGATTATCTATCTGCGAAATAATGAACGCGAGTCTGTAAGCTCAGAAATATATCAACACCTTCCAGAACAGTTAAAATTACAAAAAGAGGAATTTACGGATGAAGTGATGGCTGCTTTTTCCCGTGAGGGTCATCTAAAGGCAGTTGAAAAAAATAGTCAAGGCAGTCCCAAGGCTGAGATTGTCTATAATTTAGAAATCAGACGAGTAGATGTACGGGAGATAGGCAAATGGAAGTAACCCACCAATTTAGTAAGTTGGACTAGAAAGAAAAGGAGGTTTGTATGACTATACGAGTAAAATATATTCTTTTATCTTTGCTTTGCATTTTCGTACTTGTAATAGGAGGTAAGTTTTATATGGATAGAATGAAAATAGACAATCTTTACCGGCATGGTTTTCAGCTTTATGAGGAACAAATCGCGACTTATCTAAAGGAACATTACAGCGGTATCAGTAAAATAGAGTTTTCCCCTATTTTTATTACAGGAGGAAATGGGGAAAGTTTTTTACAAGGCCGTGTAGTTCCAGTGGTTTATGATAGTTATGGAAATAAAGTCTATCTCAGAAATGATGGTTTTGTTGAGAAGGTTCTTGTGGATTATAAGATGGTATTTGGGACTGATTTGGATTTTAATGTTAATGATGGCTCGGAAATTATTAATCTAAGAGATGATAAAAGAAGACACAATAGTGTTATTTGGGGGCAACCTCTACCTGAAAATTTGAAATGGGTAGACCACGAGACAACAGATGAATCGATGGAAGCTTTTTCTCATGAGGGATATCTTAAAGATGTAGAAAAGAATGACCAAGGTAGTCCCAAAGTTGAGATTAGTTATAATTTAGAAATTCAACGAATTGATGAAAGGGACTTGGATAAATGGAAGTAACCGATTAATTTAGTAAGTTGAGATAGAATGAGGAGAGTTTTAAATGTCTAAACGAACAAAATCTATTCTTTTTTCTTTTATAGTTTTTGTTGTTCTTGTGATAGGCGGCAAGTTTTATATGGATCGAATGAAAGTAGACAATCTCTATCGTCACGGCTTTCAACTTTATGAGGAACAAATCGCAACCTACCTAAAAGAGCATTACAGCGGTATCAATAAAATCGAATTTTCTCCGATTTTTATTAGTGGAGGAAAGGGAGAAAGCTTCGTTCATTCTCGGGTTATACCTGTGATTTATGATAATTATGGCAATAAAGCCTATCTCCAAAATGGCAGACCCCTAGATATTGGAGTACCTCGTTATGGAACATTTTCCGGTCTAGAATTAGATTTTGCGTACGGTGGCTCCGAGTTTATTCATTTGTTAAATGATGAGAAAGAATATATACAAGCTGATCAGTATCAGCACCTGCCTCCAGAATTAAAGTTAAAGAAGGATGATATCATGGATGAAGTTATGACGGCCTATGTGAATGAAGGACTTCTAAAAGGAGTTGAAAAAAATAGTCAAGGCAGTCCCAAGGCTGAGATTATCTATAATTTGGAAATTAGGCGAGTGCAGGGAAGAGAGGCTTTCGAATGGCAGTAACACACTAATTTATTTAGGAAAAGATACATACGAAGAATTTTCCATATGATTAATTGAGTTCTTTTCATTCGTTCTTCTTTTTTGTGGTAAAATTAATATATAAAGAAAAGGAGGTTTGTATGTCTAAACGAACAAAATCTATTCTTTTATCTTTGCTTTGTTTTTTTGTACTAGTAATAGGAGGTAAATTTTATATGGATCGAATGAAAGTGGATAATCTCTACCGGCATGGTTTTCAGCTCTATGAAGAACAAATCGCAACCTACCTAAAAGAGCATTACAGCGGTATCAGCAAAATCGAATTTTCTCCTATTTTTAAAAGTGGAGGAAGAGGGGAAGGGTTTGTCCACGCTCGTATAATTCCAGTAGTTTATGATACTTATGGTAATAAAGTCTATCTTAGAAATGATGGAACTATTGATACTTTAGTTCCTAATTATGTTTTGACTTCTGGAATTGAGTTGGATTTTAATGTCAATGATGGTTCAGAAATTATATATTTATATAATGAAAAAAATGAATCTATTGAAGTAGGACAATATCAACATCTCCCAGAACACCTAAAATTGAAGACGTATAAGAGTACTGATGCTATAATTACTGCTTATTCACAAAAAGGATCGCTAAAAGGAGTAGAAAAAAATAGCCAAGGTAGTCCCAAGGCTGAGATTATCTATAATTTAGAAATCAGACGAGTAGATGTACGGGAGGTAGGTAAATGGGAGTAACCCACCAGGATATTCAGCGTATACAATCTGATACAAAATTTTACGCAACAAATCCATCAGAAAAGATAATTGAAAACAAAGCTACAGGCCAAAATTTTCAAATCATTGACCGAATGGAGGGGGTGACTCAGGCTATTGCAGTAGCTCCCTTGGATGCTAATGGGGAGCCCATTGTTTCCCAGACTATTGTGACAGTCGCAGGAACCCAGCCAGTTTTTGCCAACCCTATCAGTTCAGACCATTGGGCATCAACCAGCAATGCATTTGGGGGTGCTTATGGGGATGGAATGACAGCTCAGTATGAGGATATTGAAGCTTTTTATCAGCGTGTCCAGAAGATTACAGAAGTAGGTGACAAGAAGCTAAACCAGCCGGTCAGAATTTATGCCATGAGTGGCTTTAGTCAATCGGCAACTCCAGTTGTCAAGATAGCAGCGGAACATAACGTCCCTATGGTCGTCAATTATACAGACTGGGGTGCTCAGGCTGCTCTTGATAAGGGGAATTTTACTGCCAGTGATTTAGCATATATCAATCGACATGTTACGACCTATGATGCTAATACGAAAGATACGACCATAATGGATAGTAGCGGTGGACGGATTCCTTATGCTAATATTATTTCCCGTGAAGGAACGCAAGGACTGCATTCCCCTGCAGAAGATCACAACCCTGCAGCATTCTATATTGTTGGCAATAGACTTGATACAGAAAAGTATGCTAAGAGGGGTGAGTTTGTATCAGGGATGACTCCAGATCAGGTACGTGCAGCTGCTAAAATCAAAGCTGAGCGAACCCCTATCTGGGACAAACACGATGAAGCTTACTTCATTCGAGAATACTATGAAAAGTTTCCGCCCAAGATTGGTAATATGCTGGATTTAGACTGGTATGCAAAAAAAGGTGAATTCTTTGTTGGTATGACGGAGAAGCAGGTGCGTAAAGCAGCTAAAATTAAAGCCGAACAGTCACCTTTCTGGGACAAACACGATGAAGAATACTATGTTAAAGAGTATAAAAAGATATACGGTGAGTTTATATCTGAGGCTAGATATAAGCGCTTATTGGCTATTAATCGTGCGATTGAGACAATTTCTTCGGCTCAGTCTGGTTTTTCAAGCGTTAGTGGGAGCCAGCTGGTTTATCTGCGAAAAGATCTTGTGACTGCAGTTGCGGATTTAGCTGAACAGCAAGGAGCAGAGTTTGAAGAGCTAATCAAGCAAAAATTGAGTGAATATAAGCAAAATATTGAAAACATGGTGACATCACTCCGATTGATAGCTTATGGTAGCAGAATCTATTTATCGGATGATGAGTTGGAATCGATCTTGTCCCAATTTACATTGGAGACTTGTTGGGATAGTGGGGTTGAAGAAGCAACGCTAAGTGAGGCGGCTTCTTACAAACAAAAATTGGATATTTTTGGTTCTAATATACGCCAAGCAGCTGATAGACTCGAAGAAGTGGATCGTCAAGGAAGTATACAGTTTAGTAGCAAGTAGGAGGAACTATGGTAAATCTCAGAAGAATAGAATTAACAGCGAATAATAATCTTGTTGAACTAATGAAGGCTCAAGAACGGGAGATGATCGATGCTCTGATTCAATCGGAGAAATCTAAGGTTACAGCGCAGTCTAGTCTTTTAGCTGCTTGGTTGGCTGAGCAAAAGCTACAGATGTCTGATTTTGCTACTGCTACTCTCAATAACAGTCTAAAGGGTGGATTTTCTGGGAATGCTGCGACAGCTGCGACAAATTATCTAACAAATATCCCACAACCAAATCTGCAAAACCCTATTAAATGAGGTCTGCTATGGAACAGATATTCAGACTAGAAGAGAAATATAAGCAAGAATTAAAGAAAATAGAGCAAGTTGAAGAAGTACTGGATTCTATGAGATTAGATGCTCGGAGAAAGACGGATTTATTGAGTGAACAATTGCTTTACTATTCTAGAAATCATTCAACTGATGAGATATATCGGGCAGTTAGTAAGATGAATGACAATATGGAACAATTTGATTTGTCTTTCAGAAAATTTTTTGACGAACTTAGTGAAGAGAGGGAAGAAATAACCGCTAAATATCGGAAAGACTTAGACCGATTGGAGGATGAATATTATAAAAGAAGGAAAGCTGAGAATTCTCAAGTATAGACTGTAAAAATATCATATATCAATGCAGTATGAAAAAGTGATATTTAATGTCAGCCTTTTAAGTTTCCTTCAAGTTTTTTATAAGTCTGTCTTAAGTTTCTGGGATTATACTAATACCATCAAAATAGAAATGAGGACAGTCCAATGACATCTAAAGTTAGCCTATATGATAAGCAAGTATTGACATTCTCTCAGGCGCAAAAGTAAGAAAGGAAGTAATAAGAATCAGTAACGTTTAAAAAGCAGCAGAAGCCCTTAACTAATTTTTTCATATAAATCTCCTAAAACAAGTAAAAAGAAATTTTGAGGCTCTTTGTCGCTCCAAAACAAAGCAGCCTTAGACTACTCATAAAAGAAACCACCTCTGCCAACTGGAAGGCAGAGGTGGTTTTGTGGTCTGGATGGAACTCAAGGTTATTCTTTCTGACGCTTAGCGAAATCCACAAAGCGAAATTTGTCTAGCTTGTGACGGCTCTCGGTATATTGAAACTGGCGGCCGTCTGCCAGATAGACCTGGGATTTGACAGAGACGACCTGCTGATCCTTGCCTAGGTCCATGAGAATCTTGTCTCGGTCATTGGCGTGGTCAATGGTAAATTCCTTTTTGGCATAGGCAATGTTAAGTTTTAAGTCATTTTCCAAATAGGCATAAATGGACTGCTCAGCGATTTCCCTTGTCAAGTCAGGGACGATTCCCTTGTCTAAATAGTCAATATCTAAGACAGAGGCGACTTGGTCTACAACGCGCTGACGGACGATTCGCCAAACCAGTCGGTAGGGAGGGAAACCAGTGATGTCGGACAGTTTCTGATCTACGGTAATCTTTTCCAAGCTGACAACATTGGTTTTGGACTGCATATTATTCTGCTTGACTACTTCTTGATAGCTGGTCAGCTTAGACACAGGAAAGTCAAACTGTTCATGCTTGATGACTTTGGAACCCTGTCCGCGGACTTTTTCAATCAATCCTTCTTCTTGCAGCAGCGCCAGAGCCTTGCGAACAGTGTCGCGGCTGACCTGGTAGTCTTCTGTCAGCTGGTGTTCGCTGGGCAAGAAGTCCCCGACTGCATAACGCTCGTCTAAAATATCTTTCTCAATTTGTTTGAATAATTGTTTATATTTCTTCATCATAAACTCCACTTGTTTTCTTTTTTACATACAACCCAGAAAATTTTATCAAAAAAGTGGGCTTTTTTCAACAAACAACTTGCATACATCTTTGGAATCGATTACAATAATTTGTAGAGATGTGTTGAAAAACCGACTCGTAAAAAATATAAGGAGAGTGCTGGATTCTCATTCAGCCATTAGTCAAATGGGAAAATTTGAGAAGGAAGCTAAAGATCTGCTAGATGCAATCGGCGGCAAAGAGAATGTCACAGCAGTTAGCCATTGTGCAACGCGGATGCGCTTTGTACTTGGCGACGATAAAAAGGCCAATGTCAAGGCCATTGAGACAATCCCAGTGGTCAAGGGAACTTTTACAAATGCTGGGCAATTCCAAGTCATCATTGGAAATGATGTGCCAATCTTTTACAATGACTTCACTGCTGTATCAGGTATTGAGGGAGTATCAAAAGAAGCAGCCAAGTCTGCTGCCAAGAGCAAGCAAAATCCCCTTCAGCGGGTTATGGCCACTCTGGCGGAAATTTTCACCCCGATCATTCCAGCTTTGATTGTCGGAGGGTTAATCCTTGGCTTCCGAAATGTCCTTGAGGGCGTGCATTGGTCTATGTTGGATGGGAAAACAATCACAGAGGTATCCAAATTCTGGTCTGGAATTAACCATTTCTTGTGGCTTCCGGGAGAAGCAATTTTCCAATTCCTGCCAGTTGGAATCACTTGGTCTGTTTCTCGTAAAATGGGAACTAGCCAAATTCTTGGGATTGTCTTGGGAATCTGTTTGGTGTCCCCACAATTGCTCAATGCTTATTCGGTAGCATCGACACCAGCAGCTGAAATCGCTAAGGACTGGGTTTGGGATTTCGGTTTCTTCACTGTCAATCGTGTTGGTTACCAAGCTCAGGTTATTCCAGCCCTTTTAGCAGGTTTATCTCTATCTTATCTGGAAATCTTTTGGCGTAAACATATTCCAGAAGTAGTGTCTATGATTTTTGTGCCATTCTTATCATTGATTCCTGCTCTGATTCTGGCTCATACTGTCTTGGGTCCTATCGGTTGGACAATCGGTCAGGGGCTTTCAACAGTTGTTCTTGCAGGTTTAACTGGTCCAGTTAAATGGCTCTTTGGCGCAGTATTTGGTGCTCTTTATGCTCCATTTGTGATCACAGGTCTTCACCATATGACCAATGCCATTGATACTCAGTTGGTAGCTGATGCCGGTGGTACTGGTCTTTGGCCAATGATTGCTCTGTCCAATATCGCTCAGGGTTCAGCTGTATTTGCATATTACCTTATGAAACGCCATGATGAGCGGGAAGCGCAAATTTCCCTGCCTGCAACCATTTCAGCTTACCTTGGTGTTACTGAGCCTGCTCTCTTCGGGGTCAATGTCAAGTACGTTTATCCATTTGTTGCGGGAATGATTGGTTCGTCTATTGCGGGTCTGCTTTCTGTAACCTTTAATATAACAGCAAATGCCATTGGTATTGGTGGTTTACCAGGTATCCTTTCTATCCAGGCAAAATATATGATTCCATTTGCAGGAGTTATGCTTGTAGCAATCCTTGTACCAATGTTCCTGACTTTCTTTTTCCACAAGACAGGCTTCTTGACGAAGACAGAGGAAGATCCAGAATTGCAGGCAGAGTTTGCAGCTCAGGAAGAGGCTGAATTTGCCGGGCCATCCAAAGCCGAGTCATCTCCAGAGGTGAAAGCAGCTGATTCATCAGCTCCTGTAACGATTACTAGTCCGCTGGCAGGAGAAGTCAAAGAATTGAGTCAGGCAACAGATCCTGTCTTTGCACAAGGTTTGATGGGGCGCGGAGTTGTCATTGTTCCTAGCCAAGGTGAGTTGGTTTCGCCAGTCAATGGTACAGTAACCGTCTTCTTCCCAACCAAGCATGCCATCGGCATCTTGTCAGATGAAGGTGTTGAAATCCTGATGCATATCGGAATGGACACTGTTAATCTGGAAGGCAAAGGCTTTGAAGGCTATGTGTCTCAGGGAGATAAGGTTAAGGTTGGCGACAAGCTCATTTCCTTTGATATAGACATGATCAAGAAAGCGGGCTATGTGACAGAAACACCAGTCATCATTACGAACTCAGACAAGTATCAGGTGGAGGTGCTTGAACAACTTCCTCGGGTAGTTGAGCGAGGCAGTCAGTTGATGAACGTTAAGCCACTTTAAAGAAAAATGAAATGACTTATAGAAAGGGACGGTGCTTTAAAATCTGTCCCTTTTCTCAAAAAAGGAGAAAATATGACACTTGATAAAACAAAGGTTGTCTACCAAATTTATCCAAAATCTTTTAAAGACACAACTGGCAATGGTTTGGGAGATTTTCGAGGGATTATTGAAAAACTTCCCTACTTGAAAGAGCTGGGAGTGGACATGATCTGGCTCAATCCATTCTATCCGAGTCCGCAGCGGGACAATGGTTATGATATTTCTGACTATACTGCAGTTGACCCTATCTTTGGAGATATGGCAGATTTTGAAGAGATGGTCAAGGTTGGCCAGCAGCATGGTATTGACTTTATGCTAGACATGGTTCTTAACCATTGCTCGATTGAACATGAGTGGTTCCAAAAGGCACTGGCTGGGGATTCCTACTACCAGGACTTCTTTATCCTGCGGGATGAGCCGACGGACTGGCTGTCCAAGTTTGGCGGCAGTGCCTGGGCGCCATTTGGCGATACGGGCAAATATTATCTGCATCTTTATGATGTGACTCAAGCCGATCTTAACTGGCGCAATCCCAATGTTCGTAAAGAACTCTTCAAGGTGGTGAATTTTTGGAGGGATAAAGGCGTCAAAGGCTTCCGCTTTGATGTCATCAATGTTATCGGAAAAGATGAGGTGCTGACGGACTGTCCTGAGCAGGAGGGCAAGCCTGCCTATACTGATAAGCCAATTGTGCATGACTATCTGCGTATGATGAATGAAGCAACCTTTGGTCAGGACGATTCCTTTATGACGGTTGGTGAAATGAGTGCTACGACGATTGAAAATTGCATTCTTTACACGGCACCAGACCGGCAGGAGCTATCTATGGCCTTTAATTTCCATCATCTCAAGGTGGACTATGAAGCTGGACAAAAGTGGACGCTTAAGGCTTTTGACTTTGAAAAATTAAAACGCCTCTTCCATACTTGGGGCAAGGAAATGAGTGATCACGATGGCTGGTCAGCCCTCTTTTGGAACAACCATGATCAGCCGCGAGCTCTCAATCGCTTTGTCGATGTAGAGGATTTCCGCAATGAAGGGGCGACCATGTTGGCAGCCAGTATTCATCTGTCGCGAGGGACGCCTTATATCTACATGGGTGAGGAGATTGGGATGGTGGATCCTGACTACGACTCCATGGAAGATTATGTGGATGTCGAGTCTCTCAATGCTTACCAGAGTCTGCTTGCTGAAGGTCAATCGCCAGAAGCAGCCTTCAGGATCATCAAGGCTAAATCTCGTGATAATTCTCGGACGCCTATGCAGTGGGATGATTCAGCCAATGCAGGTTTTACAACAGGAACTCCATGGCTGAAGGCGGGCAAATCCTATCCTCTCATCAATGTGGAAAATGAAATCAAGGGCCCGATTTTTACCTTTTATCAGAAATTGATTGGCTTGCGTAAGGAACTACCTATCATCGCAGAGGGCAGCTATCAGCCAGCCTATGAGGACAGTCCTCAGGTCTATGCCTTTGAGCGGGAGTGGCAAGGACAAAAACTTTTAGTCCTTAACAACTTCTATGCTGACCCAATTACCGTGGACATCCTGACGGACTATCAAAATGGTCAGGTTCTCCTATCCAATTACGGCAAGACTCAGATTGACCATGTGATGACCCTGCAGCCATACGAAACCATGGCAATTTTAGTAGGTGAAAACTAAAGTCTCGAAAGAATCTGGAAAAAATTTCAGATTCTTTTTTATGTGTTGGGCCAGCCTAGACAAGTATTTTTGTGAAGAGAGAGAAACTAATACAGAATTTTAAGAAAGCCTTTGCAAAATTTGATTCTTTTCTTTATAATAAAAATTAAATAGGATAATATACATTTATACAGAAAAGGAGAAGTTCATGAAAAAACAAGTTTCTTACAGGCAGCTCTTTCCCATAGCGGTCTTGCTAGCTGCTTTTCTGTCTCTGCTTTTTTCTGTCCAACCAGTCGGAGCAGAAGAAGCGGTAAGTTCGTCGACTTCTGAGGCGGCTGCTCTTACAGAGAATCCGGCTGTAAGTGATGCGTCGGTTGCCAGTCAAGCAGAGAGTGCATCAGCAGAATCAGGAGAGTCAAAGGCAGCTTCTACAGAGACAGTGGAAAAGGAAGGCCAAGCTCCTGCTACAGCACAAGCTGCAGCTAGCGGACCAGAAGCTGTGCCCAATGTGGGAACCATTCAGGGAGAATCACAAGCCTCTCCCTATGAGGACAAAGAGGTTCAAGTTTCCAATGTAGTTGTGACGAAAACAGACCGCTATGGTTTTTATGTTCAAGACGTGACTCCTGATGGAAATAGCAGGACTTCTGATGCTCTTTATGTTGTTTCTAAAGAAAAAGTCGATGTCGGAGACAAACTTAGTCTTGAAGGACGCGTCAAAGAAGGCTACATGGAAGAGCTCAGCGTTCGTCAGGGGCAAACTTTCAACAAGCCAAGCGATAGCTTGACTGTCACCATGCTGATGGCTTCTAAAGTGACCAAGGAAGGGAAAGTTGATTTACCTGATCCAGTTGACATCGTGGCTAATATGCCTCAGGATACGGTCGATAACGATATTAATAATTATCAGCCTCAAAGTGAAGCGTTGGACTACTGGGAAAGTTTGGAAGGAATGTTGACGACGGTGAAGAGGCCCCGCGTTTTAGGCCCGCAGTACCGTGGAGACATTTATGTCTTACCTGAAGGCTACCAAGCCCAACCATTAAACAATATCGGTGGCCTAAATCTTCGTCCAAACGCTCAAAATACCGCAACCATTCCAGTCTATGTTGGCAATAAATTCATTGCCAAGGCCAAGGATTATTTCAATGGTGATGTGGTCGGAGTCGTGACCTATCGTGGGAAGATTTATAAGTTGGAGCCAACTCAGCTGCCTGATTTGGTGGACGGGGGCTTGCAGAGACAGGTCTCTCCTATCTATCCAAGTGAGGACAAGCTGACTATTGCTTCCTACAATATCGAGAATTTTTCTGCTAATGCTAAAAAAGGTGAAACGCCTGAGGAAAAAGTGACTAGAATCGCTAATTCCTTCATTAATGAAATCCACAGTCCAGATATCATCACGCTCATCGAGGTTCAAGATGAGAATGGCAGCGTTAATGACGGAACGACCAGCGGTGTCAAAAGTGGCGAGAAACTAGCGGCTCGCATCAAAGAACTGGGAGGTAAAACTTACAAGTACACTGAAGTTGCACCACTTGACGGTCAAGATGGCGGCAAGCCTGGCTCTAATATCCGCGTGGCCTTTCTCTACGATCCAAATCGAGTGAAGTTAGTTGAAAGAGAAGCTGGTACGAGTGACGAAGCTGCTAGCTTCTCCGGTGGCCATCTAGTTAAGAATCCTGCCCGGATTTCTCCAACAAATCCAGCCTTTACTAAGGTTCGTAAATCCTTGGCAGCTGAGTTTGAATTCAAGGGACAGCATATCGTCGTTATCGCCAATCATTTGAAGTCTAAGATTGGGGATGATGCCGTTTATGGTTCCGCTCAGCCAGCGGTTCAGCATACGCAGGCAGCCCGGATAGAACAGGCTAAAATTTTAAATAGCTTTGTTCAGGAAGGACTGAGGCAAAATCCAAATCTTAAGTTTGTTCTGACTGGGGATTTCAATGACTTTGAATTCTCTGAAACTGCTAAAGCTATTGCAGGAAATGAACTCATTAACCTCATGCAGGAACATGATGCGGCTGACCGCTATTCTTACTTCTACCGTGGCAGTAACCAAAGCTTGGATAACATTTTCATTTCGAAGAACCTGGCAGGCAAGGCAGTCTTTGCGCCTGTCCATATCAATGCCTCTTTCATGGAGGAACATGGCAGAGCTTCAGACCATGATCCAGTAGTGGTGCAGCTGGACTTTTCTAAGGATGTTGCAGCTTCGTCTTCTGACAGCTCCCAACCGTCTCAATCAAGTGGACAATCTTCTGTAGCAGTAGCTCAAGGAGTTCCTTCTCAGACCAATTCTCCATCGTCCAATCAAACTGGACAAGGTCAGACTGCTGGCAGCAAGAAGAAGGGACTCCCTCAGACCGGCCAAAATAACAGCGGCTGGGCAGTCTTGGGATTGACCTTGCTGATGTTTGCTTTTACTCTCAAAAAGAGAAGCAGAAGTTGACTAAAATCAATTTAAAAAGTGAAATCAGGGTGGACTAAAGAACCTACCCTGATTTTTTATTTGCCAGCATCTAAGAGCAAGTCTGTTCCCGCTTTCGCCCTAAAATTTCATCTGTTGTAAAACACTGAAAATGAAACTGAAAAACAGTTTGTTTTCTAAAAAATAGGCAAATTAAGTCTATTTTTGCTTTAATCATGTTATAATGTAGTTAGTTATAAAACGTTTTCAGAGTTAAGAGGTTGCGCGATGGTTGAAGAGAAAATTGAAGAAGCAGTTGATTATGGAAAGGTAACGGGCATGGTCCACTCCACCGAAAGTTTTGGAGCTGTTGATGGACCGGGTATCCGTTTTATTGTTTTTTTGCAGGGATGCCACATGCGCTGCCAGTACTGCCATAATCCGGACACATGGGAGATGGAGACTAACAAATCTCAGCTGCGGACAGTGGATGATGTCTTGCAAGAAGCTCTCCGTTATAAGGGTTTCTGGGGGAATAAAGGGGGCATCACCGTCAGCGGAGGAGAAGCCTTGCTACAGATTGATTTTCTGATTGCCCTCTTTACCAAGGCTAAGGAGCTGGGCATCCACTGTACATTGGATACCTGTGCCCTGCCTTTTAGAAATACGCCTCGCTATCTGAAAAAATTTGACAAGCTTATGGCAGTCACTGACCTTGTCCTACTGGATATTAAAGAGATTAACGAAGAACAGCACAAAATCGTGACCAGCCAGACCAACAAGAATATCTTGGCCTGTGCCAAGTACCTGTCTGACATTGGAAAGCCAGTCTGGATCCGCCATGTCTTGGTGCCAGGATTGACCGACCGTGATGATGACTTGATTGAGCTAGGTAAATTTGTAAAGACGCTGAAGAATGTTGATAAGTTTGAAATTCTACCTTACCATACTATGGGAGAATTCAAATGGCGGGAGCTGGGCATCCCTTACAAGCTGGAAGGGGTTAAGCCTCCGACAGCTGATCGGGTCAAGAATGCCAAGGAACTCATGCAGACGGAGTCCTATACAGAGTATATGAATCGGGTGCATAATAGCTAATCTATTTTGAGTATGAATAAATGGGCTGGTGGGTTGACCAGTCCATTTTTCTTAAGAAAATGCCCTTCTGCTTTTGTGAAATGTCTGTAATTGTGGTAAAATAAATGCAATAAACATTATATAAAAGAAGAGGTCTATCATGTCTAAAATTTTAGTTTTCGGTCACCAAAATCCTGACTCAGATGCCATTGGTTCATCTTATGCTTTTGCTTACTTGGCTCGTGAAGCTTATGGCTTGGATACAGAAGCTGTTGCTCTGGGTGAGCCTAATGAAGAAACAGCCTTTGTTTTGGATTACTTTGGCGTGGCGGCACCGCGCGTGATTACATCTGCAAAGGCAGAGGGTGCTGAGCAGGTTATTCTGACAGACCACAATGAATTCCAACAGTCTGTGGCTGATATCGCTGAAGTTGAAGTTTATGGCGTAGTGGACCACCACCGTGTTGCTAACTTTGAAACAGCTAGTCCCCTTTACATGCGCTTGGAGCCAGTGGGATCTGCTTCCTCTATTGTTTACCGCATGTTCAAGGAGCACGGCGTAGAAGTTCCAAAAGAAATTGCAGGATTGATGCTGTCTGGTTTGATCTCTGATACTCTCTTGCTCAAATCACCAACAACTCATCCGACTGACAAGGTCATTGCACCAGAATTGGCTGAGCTGGCTGGTGTCAACTTGGAAGAGTATGGTTTGGCAATGCTTAAGGCAGGTACAAACTTGGCTAGCAAGTCTGCAGAAGAATTGATTGACATCGATGCGAAAACATTTGAGCTGAATGGAAATAATGTGCGTGTGGCACAGGTCAACACAGTTGATATCGCTGAAGTTTTGGAGCGTCAAGCAGAAATCGAAGCGGCTATTGAAAAAGCAATCGCTGATAATGGCTACTCTGACTTTGTCTTGATGATTACAGATATTATTAACTCAAACTCAGAAATTTTGGCTATCGGAAGCAATATGGACAAGGTCGAAGCAGCCTTCAACTTTGTTCTTGAAAACAACCATGCTTTCCTTGCAGGCGCTGTTTCTCGTAAGAAACAAGTGGTGCCTCAACTGACAGAAAGTTTTAATGCTTAAAGAGCTCATTTGAGGAAATAAGTTACTAGAAGGGGCTATTCCCCTCATACCTAAAAGGAGTCTTGACTCCTTTTTTGATAGGTGAGAAAAATGAAGATTCAAGATTTACAAGATGGAGATTTGATTTTTACAGTCGGATCTTCAGAAATTGCAGCAGCCATTCGGTCAGCAACTGGTTCATACAGTCATGTGGCCATCTTTTTTAATGGTGAGATTTTTCATGCAACCCATGAGAATGGTGTTGTCAATCAAGAATTGTCTGATTTTTGGCAGGATGAGGATGTTTATGACGTGTATCGCTATCCAGCTATTGAAGCAGAAGCTGTCTTTAAAAGGGCCAAATTACATCTAGGAAAGTCATACAATTTCAGCTTTTATCCTCAGTCCGATGGTTTTTACTGTTCGGAGTATATTGCGGAAATTTTGCCGATTTTTGATACGATTCCTATGCAGTTTGGCGATGAGGAAAATCAGATTTCTGATTTTTGGCAGGAATATTATCGGGACTTGGGCTTAGCGGTTCCCATTGATCAGCCTGGGACGAATCCTAGCCAGTTGGCTCAGTCAAGAAAACTCATCTACAAAGGAGAACTCCATGATTAAAATTATCAATCCCAGCCGTTTGACGCGCCAGCCCTTTTTTCAGGAGCTGATTGATTATTTGGATCAGCATGAGGCTGTGATTCTACGTGAGATTAAGCGAGAGTTTGCAGGTGTGGCTAATATTGACCGCTCGATAGAGGACTATATCAAGGCAGGTTACATCCGGCGGGAGAACAAGCGATATTATCTGACGCTGCCTCTTTTGGAAAGTTTGGAGGACTTGCGTTTGGATCAAGAAGTCTTTATCCGTGATGACAGTCCGCTCTATCAGGAACTGTTGGAGCTGCGTTTTAAGACCCAGCTGTCCAATCAGACCAATGCGGCTGTTTTGCTGGAAGAGACAGATTTTCTGCGGGATAAGCTGACCTTGGCAAATTATTTTTACAAGATGCAGCGCCAATATCCCCTGTCTGATGCACAAAAGCCCCTCTATGCTGTCTTGGGCGATGTCAATCCAGAGTATGCACTCAAGTATATGACGACCTTTCTTCTCAAGTATGTCCGCAAGGCTGAGCTCATGCAGAAGCGGCGGGACATTTTTGTCGATAGCCTAGTAATCTTGGGCTATATCCGGCAAAACGAAGCAGGCAAGTATGAGTTGCAGGCTAGCTTTGATAAGGAGAGATTGACTTTCCAGCTGGACTGATTTTCCCATAGAATGAGCAGAATATTTGACCTTTGAAAAGAAAAAACTTATACTACTGTAAACGGTATCAAATACTGTAAAAAAGAACGGAGGCAATCATATGTCACTAGAAAATAAATTTGATCAAGCTAAAGGCGCTGTTAAAGAAGGCGTGGGCAAAGTTACAGGAGATAACAAGACAGAAGCAGAAGGCTTTGTAGAAAAAACAGTTGCTAAAGCCAAAGAAGTTGCTGAAGATGCTAAAGAAGCTGTAGAAGGTGCTGTAGAAGGAATCAAAAACAGCTTGGATAAATAAAAAACAATCAGTCGATTATTCGGCTGATTATTTTTTTTGCTGATACATAAGGTAGAGGAAGTAGGGGGCTCCAATAATGGAAATCAAAATGCCTGTCGGGACGGAGCTTCCGATGAGGAAGGTTCTTGTGATCGTATCTGCCCCTGTCATGATAAAGGCACCTAGCAGCATGGCGGCTGGAAAGAGTAAGCGATGATCGCTAGGCAGGAATCGTTTGCTGATATGGCTAGCCAACATACCGATAAAGACAATATTTCCAGCTAGGGATAGACTAAAAGCGACGAGAGCACTGGCTAATAACAAGGTTATCTGACGCTCTCTTTTTAGATGAAGCCCTAGGCCTAGAGCTGTTTCATCATTTAGGCTGAGGATATTGAGCTTGTGGGAGCGCAGATAGGTCAGCAACCAGAATAAAAGCAAGAAGGGGCCAGCAATAGCTAGACTTTCCCAGTTATTACCCGTAATCTTACCAGCTAGCCAGCTAACTACATAGGTCAGTTTGTTCTGATTGACACGGCCGGTGATGGCAATCATACTGGAAGACAGAATGGTTGACAAGGTTACACCAGCGATAATGAGCTTGACGGGGCTGATAGCTTGGCCTTTTTGATGTGAGATCAGGTAAATAAGGGCTACAGTCAGCATACCGCCAAAGGTTGCGATAAAGGGAAGATAGCGGATATAGAAAGGATCAGTCACTTCTAGCTTGCTGATAGCAAGAGTAATGATAACACCAGCTCCGGCATTGATTCCCAAGGTTCCTGAATCGGCAAGTGGGTTTCGAGTAAAGGTCTGCAGCAGTACACCGCTCATCCCTAGCGAAGCTCCTGCTAGAAGGCAGACCAGAATTCGAGGCAGGCGGATCTGCTCCATGATAAAGGTGCTGCCATCATCTCCTTGCCCCAGCAGATATCGAAAAGCTTCACCGATATTAAATTCCTGATCGCCTGATGATAGAGACAGTAGGAAAATTAGGAAAGTCAGGAGGCTGAGACTTACTAGAACCAAAAGAATTCGTTTTTTATCTCTCATAGAAGGCCCCCTTTCTCATCAGCCATAGGAAGACTGGCAGCGTAACGAGACTGATAATAGAGCTAAGAGGCAGACCGACCATATGACTCGCAGCGAAATCACAGATCAATAGAAAGAGCGCTCCTGTTAGCATCGTCAGTGGCAAGATTTTTTGGTAATTCTTTCCGCTGATGGTTTTGACAAAGTGTGGAATAATCAGTCCGACAAGAGCCAGGCTTCCTACTAGGGCAACGGCTGCCGCTGATAACAGTAGAACAATACTCAGAAAGAACAGGGTTATCTGAGTCGTTCGCTGGCCTAAGCCCTTGGCTACTGTTTCATTGAGGCTGAGAATGGTTAGTTGGTGAGAAAATAGCTGAGCCAGTAAGAGGCCTAAAAAGATAAAGGGAGCAATGATTTGCAGCATTTTCCAATTGGTTCCTAGAAGTCCTCCAGCCTGCCAACCGATGACAGCATTGGTCAGGTTGAGATAAATGGTCAAGCCTTGTCCGATAGCGGTCAGGAGTGTTGTTACCATGGCACCGGATAAGACAAGACGTAGTTGCTCAAAACCTTTTCTAGGATGGTAGGAGAGGCTAAAAACCAGAATACTGGCTAGACAGGCTCCTGCAAGTGAGAGCAGGAGGATGCTACTGTAGTGTATACTCTTAGAAAAGGCATAACCGCAGATGAGCGCTAGGCCAGCTCCAGAGTTGATCCCCAAAAGTCCTGGGTCAGCAATGGCATTGCGGGTAATTCCCTGCATGATGGCTCCTGAAACGGCCAAGCTAGCTCCGACTAGCAGAGCTGCAATTCCTCTAGGTAAGCGCAGATCTATGATGATGTTCTGGGCTGGACTTTCCTTGAAAGGATGGCTCAGCGTTTCTATCAGTTGCCGATGGGAGTAGCTGGGAATGCCAAAGCGCAGGTAGAGATAGAGTCCGCCAATCAGCAGGAGAATGAGGGCGAAAAAAACAAGCCAAAAAATATTTGGCCTATTTTTTTGAGTGAAGAGTGAATGAAGCGTCATCTGGTATCCTTTATATTGTCGAAAATAAAATAGCTGTCATGAGATATATCGCTTACTAGCAATGTTTTTTCACTAGTCTGAGTTCCTGCAAGGAATGCCCTAGTTCATTTTTTCAAGGCCATCTTGAATAGTTTTGAGTTCGTATTCAAGTGTCAATGGATCGTTGAAATAAAAGGCGTTGGCATCTACTTTTAAGATGTGGTTCTGTTGGACAGCGGGAATAGATTTCCAAACATCGCTTTCGTAAAGAGCACTGCCTGTTTTATCATCTTCAGCTGCAACCAGGACATAATCGCCAATGTACTCACTCACCGTTTCTTGGCTGACTTGCAAGTAGCCACTTGGGAATACTTCATCCTTCACTTTTTGCGGGGCATCAAATCCCAGAGATTTGTAGATAACTTCTCCGCCTCGTCCCCAGTTGTTACCGAAGAGGTAGATTTCCTTTTCATATAGCCCAACAACAGTGAAAGTGACATTTTGTCCCAGCTTTTCTTTTAACTGCTTGCCAATATCAGCTGTTTTGCTTTTCCAATCGGCAATCCATTGATCAGCTTCTTTTTCCTTACCAAAGATTTGGCCAAAGCGATTCAGGATTTCTAAATAGTCATTTTTTCCATAATCAATGGCAATAGTTGGAGCGATTTTCTTTAGTTCATCGATATTTTTGTCACTGGCATCTACCACGATAAGGTCTGGCTTTTGCTTAGCGATTGATTCCAAATCTTCTGGCATCAGGACCTTGGCATTTTTGACTTTTTCCTTGAGGACAGGATTTTTAGCATCATAGGATGTTACAATGACAGGATCGAAGCCTAGTTGTAGCAGATAGCCGGTGTAGGTAGAGGAGAGGCTGGCGATGCGTTTTGGATTTTTGGGGATATCGCCGTAGTAGTGGAATCCGTCAATTTTTGGCTTGCTGGATAGCTCGACCTTGTCTGAAGAGGCAGAGTTTTCAGATTTAGATGAGCTGCCGCAGGCAACTAAAAGGAAGATGGTGACAGTAAGGGTGGCAAATGATAAAAACTTTTTCATTTTTTCCTCCAATTCTATAAAAAGTTTAGAAGCTGTATCCATGAAGAAGATATGGGAAACTTATCTATGAATACATAACTTATTTAACGAGCTGATAGCTGAGGCAGAGCGGCTTATCCTGAATAGGATCTCGAATAATCTGGGCTTCAATCTGAAAAATGTCTCTCAGAATATCCGAAGTCATGATCTGCTCAACACTTCCTTGATACCGGATATGCCCATTTTTCATAGCAATCAACTGATGGGAAAAGCGGGCAGCTAGGTTGATGTCATGCAGAACCATGATAATGGTTTTTCCGCTGAGTTGGTTGAGGTCATTCAGCAACTCCAAGATTTCCAGCTGATGATTCATATCCAGATAGGTGGTCGGCTCGTCCAGAAAAATAGTCTCTGTATCTTGAGCTAAAGCCATAGCAATCCAGACGCGCTGGCGCTGACCTCCAGACAAATCATCCACCTGCCAGTCCGAAAATTCGCTGACCTGAGTTGCTTCCATAGCCCAGCAGATTTTTTCCCGGTCTTCTGTACTGAGCCTGCCCAAGCCAGTTTGATGCGGAAAGCGGCCATAAGAAACCAGATCATAGACAGTGATGCCATCGGTCGCCTCCATGGTTTGGGGCAGCAAGGCAATCTTTTGCGCCACCTCCTTGGTCGGCAGTAGGGCGATGGACTGTCCATCCAGGGTTATACTGCCGGCTTTTGTCGGCAAAATACGAGTAAAAGCCTTGAGAAGAGTGGATTTACCGCAGCCATTGCTACCGATAATAGTTGTAATCTTTCCCTCGGCGAGTTGGCAGTCCAGTCCGTCAATAATAACCTTTTGATCGTAGGCGACCTGGATACTTGCTGCAGAGATAGTGGACATAGACTTCCTTTCTGGCTGATTCTTCTATCAGAATTACGCCTTTTATTATACCATAAAAATTTTTCTAAAAAAAGAGTTTTCTGACAATTTAATAAAAATAAAATAAAAAAGTTTTATAAAATTGTAAATAATAAAAATTTAAGCTTTTCATGCTAAGATAGAAATATTAAAAAGGACCTGCAATGATGATATGAATTTACAGGTGGTGAAAGGAAAAATGATGAAATTATTGACAAACCTACGCCCCTCTAAGCCTTTGAAAGAGCTGAGGTGGTTTGATATTGCTGTGATTACTCTGCTCATGTTTGGGCAGTTTATTTACCGCTCAACGGAGCTTTATTTAGCTAGCTTTGCGCCAGCTTCCAGCTCAGGAGCGACTGAAACGGTGACCAATACAGCCAGCGAGGGAGCAGCTTTTTCTAGCAATTTCAATTTTCAGCTACTGATGCTGGTCTTGACCATTCTTTATCTATTGCTTCGGCGCTTTGACTTTAAGCAGCTTCCCATCCGTATGAGCTGGTCGGTTCTCCTCTGGACTCCACTTATTTTTGTAGCAGTAGGGTTCTTTGGTGACATTGTGACGACACTGAGCGGCGAGTATAATTACTTTGATCCAACTCTCTGGTCTTATGTAGATGTTCTGGAAATCTTCCGGAAATTTGCTGAACTGACACCTATGGCCATCCTCTACGGACTTCTCAATGGTTTCTATGAGGAATTCTTCTTTCTGGGGCTTATGACCTCTGTTAGGGATAAGTATAAGTGGTGGGCTCTGGCCTACTCTACTATCATTCGGATTTCTTTCCACACCTATCAGGGCATGCTGTGGGCCTTGGTTATCGGAGTGGTGTACGGTCTCTTTTACTATTTCCTTTACAAGTACAAGGTCAAGAACCTCTTGCCTTTCTTTCTCATGCACGCCTTGGCGGATATGTTTGGCTCCAGCTTGATGTACGTTCTGATTAAATGGCGTTAATCTCTACTAAACAAGAATAAAAAGGCGATATTCTCGCCTTTTTTCTTATAAATACTTTTCTGCTAAGGCATAGTCTCCTGAATAGGCTACTTTTTCTCCTTCTATGATTTGGTAAGCATCTGCTCCTTTACCGGCCAGAATGACGGCATCTCCCTCTCGGTCTGTCAGACTGAGAGCTTTTTTGATGGCTTCTTCTCGGTCGGCTATTTTTTCCACTGGATAGGAGATGTAGGATGCGATTTCCTCCGCAATGGCTAGAGGATCTTCATAGTTAGGGTCGTCAGCAGTTAAGATAACAGTCAGCTCAGGATGCTGATTGAGTAAGAGACCGAAGTCTTTGCGGCGGCTTTCACCCTTGTTGCCTGTAGCACCCAAGAGGAGAATAATCTTGCCCTTTTGGTGTTCCTCTACCACAGAAAGCAGGTTGCTTAGGCTGACGCCATTGTGAGCGTAGTCAACGAAGACCTTGGCGCCGTTTTTTTGAGTCAGGACTTCCATACGGCCTGGGACTCGGGTTGCGGCAATTCCTTTTTTGATGTCTTCGAGGCTAGCACCCAGTCGCAGACAGGCAAGACCAGCAGCTACTGCATTTTCCTGATTGAAGTGGCCGATGAGCTGGATATCGTAGCGGCCAGCTAACTTACCAGCAACTTCAAAGCTGAAGGCCTGAGAATCTATGATGGTATTGCTTGAGCCTGCTCCATAGAAATCATGTTCCATAGAAGCGACTTGCTCTTTCACGATTTGGAAATGATCCATATCGCTATTTACGATAACTGCTCGGCTATTATCCATCAAAAGCCGTTTATTGTAGAAGTAATCCTCAAAAGTCGGATGCTCGATAGGGCCGATATGGTCTGGGCTGATATTAAGAAAGACACCCACATCAAAGGTTAGGCCGTAGACTCTTTTCTTGAGATAAGCCTGACTGGAAACTTCCATGATGAGATGAGTCCGATTATTAGCAAGGGCTTGGGCCATCATTTTGATAAGATCCAGACTCTCTGGTGTGGTCAGAGTTGACTTGAAGAAAGTCTCGCCATCCAAAGTAGTGTTCATAGTCGAGAGTAGGGCAGGACGATGACTTTGAGAAAGGGTTTGATAGGCAAAATAAGCTGTAGTTGTCTTGCCCTTGGTTCCAGTAAAGGCAAGTAGTTTGAGCTTTTTCTCAGGATGGCCGTAAAATTCCATGGCTAAGAGACTCATGGCTTGCTTGACATCGTTGACCAAGAGGACCGGAATGCCCACTTGAAAGTCTGTCTCGCTGATATAAAAGCGCAGGCCAGCTGAGACGGCTTTTTCTAGAAATTCTTTCTTAAAAGCCTCACCCTTGACAAAAAAGAGGGTAGAGGCATCCGCTTCCCTGCTGTCATAACTGATACTATCGAAAGTCAAGCCGCTGTAGGAGAAAAAGTATTCTCCGTCTTTGACAATATCACGAAAATTATGGTCTTCTTTTAAAATATTTAATACGGTTTCAATTTTAATCATAAATCTATTGTAAACCTTATGGCTGGGTTTTACAAGAGGCAAGGAAAAGTTTATAATAAAAGAAGAATAAATAGAAGAGGTTTTCTATGAGCCAAGAAACAACAAGCCAGCAGCAGCAGATGCTGCGGGGAACTGCCTGGCTAACTGCCAGCAATTTTATCAGTCGTCTTCTGGGTGCCATCTATATCATTCCTTGGTATATTTGGATGGGCAAGCACGGCGCCGAGGCCAACGGCCTTTTTACTATGGGCTACAATATCTATGCCTGGTTTTTACTGATTTCTACAGCCGGCGTGCCAGTGGCAGTAGCCAAACAGGTAGCTAAGTACAATACAATTGACAAGGAAGAGCACAGTTTCACTCTCATCCGAGAGTTTCTCAAGTTTATGCTGCTTTTGGGAGCTGTCTTTGCAGTGATGATGTACCTGCTCTCACCAGTTTTCGCTTCTATGTCTGGCGGTGGTTCAGACTTGGTGCCAGTCATGCAGAGTCTGTCTCTGGCCGTTTTGATATTCCCATCCATGAGTGTTATCCGAGGTTTTTTCCAAGGTTTTAACAATCTCAAGCCTTATGCCATCAGTCAGATTGCGGAGCAGGTCATTCGGGTTATCTGGATGCTGCTGACAGCCTTTTTCATCATGAAAATCGGTTCTGGCAACTATGTAGAAGCGGTTACACAGTCAACATTTGCAGCATTTATCGGTATGCTGGCTAGCATGGCTGTCTTAGCCTTCTATCTCTGGAAGACAGGTATGCTGACTTCTATCCTTCATAAGTCTGCCAATGCAGGGGAGATCAATAGCCGTGCCCTCCTCTGGGATACAATCCGAGAAGCCATTCCTTTCATTATCACAGGATCTGCCATTCAGCTTTTTCAGATTATTGACCAAAATACCTTTATCCATGTCATGGGCTGGATCAGCAAGTACAGCAAGTCCGAGCTGCTGGTTCAGTTTGCCTACTTCTCAGCAAATCCTAATAAAATTACCATGATTTTAATTGCAGTGGCTACTTCTATCGGTGGTGTTGGGATTCCTCTCTTGACCGAGAACTATGTCAAAGGTGATTTCCGATCGGCTGCACGCTTGGTGCAGGACAATCTCAGCATGCTGATTTTCTTTATCTTGCCAGCAACCATTGGTGCTGTTTTGGTAGCGGAACCTCTATATACCGTTTTCTATGGTAAGCCAGACGGCTTAGCACTGGGACTTTTCATCTTTGCTATGCTGCAGACCATTATCCTCAGTCTATATACGGTGTTGGCTCCGATGATTCAGGCCCTCTTCCAGAATAGAAAGGCGATTATTTACTTCCTGTATGGAGTAGGAGTCAAGCTGGTGCTGCAAGTACCCTTGATTTATATTTTCAAAGCTTATGGACCTCTTCTTGCGACGACGATTGGTCTGATTATCCCAATCCTGCTCATGTATCGGGAAATCCGTCAGGTAACTGGTCTGAATCCTAAGAACCTCTTTAAACGGAGTCTCCTGTCAGTGATTCTGACGGTTCTGATGACTATCTTTGTCTTGGTAGCAGAGCTTCTTATCGGTCTCTTCCTTCATCCTAGCGGCCGAGTTTCCAGCTTTGTCTATATAGCTCTGATTGGCGGTATCGGTCTTGCTGTCTATGGCGGTCTGGCGCTCAAAGTTCGCCTTATGGATCGCTTTATCGGTTCAAAAGCGGCTAGTCTGCGCCGACGCTTTCATATCTATTAAAAAGCCGCAGGGCTTTTTAATTTTTAGATTTGTTTTTCTAAAACTTTAACATTATAGTTTCAAACTATAGCTAGCTCTTGAAAAGAAAAAAGAAAAATGTTTTCAAAAGATGTTACAATAGAGGGTGAAATATTAGCGAAGGATTGGAAGGTTAATATGAGTAAGGACGTAAAATTAAATACACTACTGGCTCAGGCTGGGGTTAAAAAAGATGAAACAACTGGTGCTTTAACAACACCCCTGCATTTTTCAACGACCTACCAGCACCCTGAGTTTGGCCAGTCAACAGGTTATGACTATACTCGAACCAAGAATCCAACGCGGGTTAGCTTGGAAGAGACTCTGGCTGCTATCGAAAGTGCAAATTATGCTCTAGCGACTAGTTCTGGTATGTCGGCTATTGTGCTGGCCTTTAGTGCCTTTCCGGTCGGCAGCAAGGTTTTGGCTGTTCGGGATCTCTATGGCGGATCTTTCCGTTGGTTTGCCCAAGCTGAAGCAGAAGGGCGTTTTGCCTTTAGCTATGCCAATACAGAAGAAGAACTTCTGAATAGTCTAACAGAGGATATAGATATTGTCTATATCGAGACACCGACCAATCCTCTTATGGTAGAGTTTGACATTGCCCGCATTTCCCAAGCGGCTCATGAGCGAGGAGCAGCTGTCATTGTGGACAATACCTTCTACAGTCCCATTTATCAAAGACCGCTGGAGGATGGAGCTGATATTGTTCTGCACTCTGCAACCAAGTATCTGGGCGGGCACAATGATGTCTTGGCTGGAGCCATCATGACTAATGATGCTGCTATTTATGACAAGCTATTCTATAACCTCAATACAACTGGGCCAGTCCTGTCTCCTTTTGACAGCTATCTGCTTTTGCGCGGTCTCAAGACACTGGCTCTCCGTATGGAGCGCTCTACTCAGAATGCACAAGAAGTAGTCGCTTTTCTGAAAAAATCTTCTGCGGTAAAGGAAGTTCTCTATCCAGGAAAGGGTGGTATGATTTCCTTTAAAGTTGTGGACGAAGGGAAGATTCCTCATCTCCTAAATAGCCTGAAAGTCTTTACCTTTGCGGAAAGTTTGGGTGGAGTAGAGAGCTTGATTACCTATCCGACTACCCAGACTCACGCTGACATTCCAGTTGAAGTGCGTCATTCTTATGGCTTAACTGATGATTTGCTGCGCCTGTCGATTGGAATTGAGGATAGCCGAGATTTGGTAGACGATTTACGTGCAGCCTTGGAGAATGAATAATATGGGAAGATATAATTTTGAAAAAGCCCCCTGTCGTGTAGGGCATCATACTTATAAATGGAAAGAAGTGGAGAAGGACAAAGAAGTTCTGCCAGCCTGGATTGCAGACATGGATTTTGAAGTCCTGCCTGAAATCCAGCAAACCGTTCATGACTACGCTAATCAGTTAGTCTATGGCTATACCTATGCCAGTGAAGAGCTAATCAATGCCGTTCTAGATTGGGAGCGGGATGAGCACGACTATACCTTTGATCGGGATGCCTTGGTATTTATAGAAGGAGTTGTCCCTGCTATTTCGACGGCTATCCAAGCCTATACCAAGGAAGGTGATGCCGTTCTAATAAACACTCCTGTTTACCCACCTTTTGCCCGCAGTGTCAAGCTCAATAATCGTCAGCTTATTACCAATTCTCTGATAGAGCAGGACGGTCTCTTTCAGATTGACTTTGATCAGCTAGAGCGGGACATTGCAGATAATGAAGTCAAGATTTATGTTCTGTGCAATCCGCATAATCCCGGAGGTCGAGTTTGGGAACGGGAAGTGTTAGAGAAAATTGGCCGCCTCTGCCAAAAGTACGGCGTCCTCCTGGTCTCAGACGAAATCCACCAAGACTTGACGCTGTTTGGCCATGAACATCAGTCTTTCAATACTGTTTCGCCTGACTTTAAGGACTTTAGCTTGATTTTAGCCAGTGCAACTAAGACCTTTAATATTGCTGGGACTAAAAATTCCTATGCTGTGATTGAGAATCCAAGCTTACGACATCAGTTTAAAAAACGCCAGCTGGCCAACAACCAGCATGAAATTCCTGGCCTTGGTTTTTTAGCGACAGAAGCAGCCTATCGTTACGGTTGGACTTGGTTGATGGAGCTCAAGGAAGTTCTTGAGAAGAATGTGAATTTTGTAGTTGCTTATTTTGCCAAAGAGGCACCGCGCCTGCGGGTCATGAAGCCTCAAGGGACTTATCTGATTTGGCTGGACTTTTCAGATTATGGCCTAACAGATGACCAGCTCTTCCAGCTTCTGCGAGAAGAGGCTAAGGTTGTGCTGAATAGAGGAAGTGATTTTGGTCAAGAAGGCAAAGGCCATGCCCGCCTAAATGTTGCTGCTCCAGAGACGATGATTGAAGAAATCTGCTCCCGTATTGCAGAGGTATTGCCAAAATAAATCAAGAATTTTTTGAAATTTGTCTCAAGCGAGAAAAAATGATTGACAATCCTTTGAAAGAGGAGTATAGTAATAGTGGAAAATCGGTAGGTGAGGCTACCATAAGGATACGGATGACTACCGCAAAGCAGTGGAGACACTACTCGTTGGTTAACAGTCCTGATCGCCAAGGTCAAGACTAAGCTCATTTCATCGCCTTATGGAGTTAAAGCTTGAACGGTGAATGCTTGCTTTATCTGTGCTTAAAACAATGAAGCGAATAACCTGACATGCAAACAACCCTGCTGAGAAATTGGCAGGGTATTCTTTTTTGCTGAAAATATTTCAAGAGAGTAAATAGTTGATTGCTTGCCTCTCAAGAAAAAAGAAGGAGGAATAGTGATGAAATTTTGGTATTCTAGTACCAGTCCTTTTGCGCGTAAAGTATATGTTACAATTTTACATCATCATTTAGAGGAGCAAGTGGATATTCAGAAAGTTCAGGTGGCTTTTGATAGAAATTCACCGCACAATCAAGATAATCCTTTAGGTAGAATTCCTGCTTTTCAAGCTTCCAGTGGAGAATGGTTATATGGTAGTGATTTAATTTCTCAATATTTAGACGAACTAGGTCAGGAAATCTCACTTTTCCCCAATGGAATGGATAAATGGCATGTTTTAAATATACTGTCCATTGCTGAAGGAATTTTGGAAAATACAATGCCGATTGTTGCGGAAAAATTTTTCCATGAAAAAGAACATTGGTGGAAAGACAGACATCAGCAAATTGAAGAGAGAAATATACGGAGTTTGTCTTTGTTAGAGAAACTGGCTACTGAGCAAGGGCTCTCTTTAAATATTGCAACAATCCAAGTAGTTGCTCTTGTAGATTGGTGGAATTTACGTGAAGAAGTTATTGGATTATCTTTAAAAGAAAATTTTCCAGAATTGCAAGATTGGACACAGAAGATGAATGCCACTTTTGACGTCTTGCAGGCATCTTGGGACTTTTAATTGTTTTTATAAATTAAGAAAGGAGACATGCGATGCAAATTGACGATTATCCGGAACCGCACATACACAGCCAATCGCTGATTTGTGTCGTTCTGTCCTCATAAAGTGATTGGTCCCTGTGTATGAAATTTAACAATCATACATCAAGGAGAAACCAATGAAAACAGTAAAAGAAAGATTAGTTGCTGCCCTGCAGCTTCCTGTAACAGAAACTCTGGCATTTTACAAGAGTTCCTTTCGTGGCCTGACAGAAGAGCAGGTCGAAGAAAATCGTGACCTCTATGGTGAAAATATCATCACAAAGGGTCAGGAAGACTCTATTCTAAAGAAAATTTACGAGTCTATCATTAACCCCTTTACAGTCATCCTATTGGTGATTGCCCTCGTGTCCTTAGTGACCAATGTTTGGCTGGCTAAGCCTGGTGAGGAAGATCCGACGACTTCCATCATCATTGTTGTTCTGGTGCTGATTTCTGGAGGCATTCGTTTTGTTCAGGAATTGCGGAGTGACCGCGCTGCTAGCAATCTGTCTCGGTTGATTGTCAACACTGCTACGGTTATCCGTGAAGGAGCAGAGCAGGAACTGCCGATTGATGAGCTTGTTGTAGGAGATATCATCAAGCTTAGTGCCGGAGACATGATTCCTGCAGATGTGCTGCTACTGGATTCGCGTGATTTCTTTGTTCAGCAGTCCGGCCTGACAGGGGAAAGTGATGCAGTAGAAAAGGTCTGTTTGGCCAAGTCAGATGAACAAAATCTCGATAGCCTTTTAGAAACAGAGTCGCTAGCCTTTATGGGAACCAATGTTATTTCCGGAAGAGCTACGGCTCTAGTGCTGGTGGTTGGTGATGAGACCATGATGGGAGCCATTGAGCAGACACTGAACACCTACGATGAGCCAACCTCTTTTGAGCGCGAGATGAATAGCATTTCCTGGCTCTTGATTCGTCTGATGCTCGTCATGGTGCCGGTCGTGTTCTTCATCAACGGTTTGACAGATGGCGACTGGCTGGAAGCAGGTGTCTTTGCCCTCAGCGTTGGGGTCGGCCTGACTCCAGAAATGCTGCCTATGATTATCACAGCGAGCCTGGCTAAAGGTTCCATTATTATGGCTCAGGAAAAGGTCGTGATTAAGAAGCTGAACGCTATTCAGGACCTAGGAGCTATTGATATCCTTTGTACGGATAAGACAGGCACACTGACTCAAGACGAGATTGTGTTAGAATACCCGCTGGATATTCATGGTGATTTGGACTTAGCAGTGCTCCGTCGTGCCTTTCTCAATTCCTACTATCAAACTGGTCTCAAAAACCTCATGGATCGAGCTATTATCAACCGGACGGAGAAAGAAGCAGAAAAGCATGAGATTGTCCGTAATCTAGACCAAACCTTTAAGAAAATTGATGAACTGCCCTTTGATTTCGAGCGTCGTCGTATGAGCGTTATCGTTAAGGATGATGAGGATGTTATCAGCATGGTGACCAAGGGGGCCTTGGAGGAAATGCTGGCTATCTCTAGCCATGTAGAATACAAGAAACGCATTACGGAATTGACTGAGGAGATTCGTCAGGAAATCCTTGCGGAAGTGGCTCAACTCAATGAGCAAGGGCTGCGCGTGCTTGGTGTTAGCTACAAGTCAGACTTAGAAGAAGATTACGACTATGAAGTGAAGGATGAGTCCGACATGGTTTTGACGGGCTATCTGGCCTTTCTAGATCCTCCTAAGTCATCTGCGGCTCCAGCTATTGAAACCTTGGCTGAGTACGGAGTTGCCACTAAGATTTTGACGGGTGATAATGATAAGGTAACCCAGGCAGTCTGTGAAAAGGTTGGGTTAAATGTAGACAATATCTTGCTGGGTGTAGAGGTAGATGCTTTATCAGATGAGGAATTGAGCCAAGCAGTAGAGCATACAACGGTTTTTGCCAAGCTCTCACCTGACCAAAAAGCTCGGATCATTCTCCAACTCAAGGCCAATGGCCACAAGGTTGGCTACATGGGTGATGGTATCAATGATGCACCTTCTATGAAGGTAGCAGATGTTGGTATTTCTGTTGATTCAGCTGTCGATATTGCTAAGGAAACAGCAGATGTCATTCTGCTTGACAAGGACCTCATGGTTCTAGAGAAAGGTCTGGTAGAAGGACGCAAGGTCTATGCCAATATGACCAAGTATATCAAGATGACAGTCAGTTCCAATTTTGGGAATATCTTTTCTCTCCTCTTTGCCAGTATCTTTCTGCCTTTTCTGCCTATGGCACCAGTTCATCTGATTGTCCTCAATCTAGTTTATGACTTGTCTTGTATCGCTCTGCCCTTTGATAATGTGGATAGTGAATTTCTCAAGAGACCTCATATCTGGTCAGCCAGTTCCATTACCCGATTTATGGCTTGGATTGGACCGATTTCATCCGTTTTTGATGTTTTGACCTATCTGGTGCTCTACTTTATTATTGTGCCTATGATAACAGGAGGTAGCTATCAAGCAGGTAGTGGACAGGCAGAGACCTTTATCACTCTTTTTCAAACAGGCTGGTTCATTGAGTCCATGTGGACCCAGACCATGGTTATCTACATGCTACGCTCACCTAAGCTGCCATTTGTGCAGAGCCGTCCTGCTTTGTCTGTCATTGTTACCACTATGGCAGCAGCACTCTTTGTTACTTCCTTGCCATACAGCCTCTTTGCGTCAGTTCTGAAGACGGCTCCGCTGAACGGCACTTATTTCCTTTTTCTTTTCTTGATTATTGTGCTTTATATGGTTAGTGTAACTCTTGTTAAACACCTTTATATCAAGCGCTATAGAGAATGGCTGTGAGGTGAAGAAAATCTTTGAAAAGGCTTGCTTATGGCAAGCCTTTTCACTCTTTTTTTGATATAATAAGAAGAATAAATTGAAAGAAGGAAATCCAATCATGGGAAAACTTGAAGTTATCGCTCATCCACTAATTCAACATAAATTGTCTATCTTGCGTCGTACAGATACCTCTACCAAGGCTTTTCGTGAATTAGTTGATGAAATCGCAATGCTCATGGGATATGAAGTTTTGCGCGATTTACCACTTGAAGATGTAGAAATTGAAACACCGATTACGAAAACAGTTCAAAAGCAGATTGCAGGGAAAAAATTAGCTATTGTACCCATCCTGCGGGCTGGTATTGGCATGGTGGATGGACTTCTGAGCTTGGTTCCAGCAGCTAAAGTTGGGCATATCGGCATGTACCGTGATGAAGAAACCCTGAAGCCGGTTGAATATTTGGTCAAGTTACCAGAAGATATTGACCAACGTCAGATTTTCGTTGTAGATCCAATGTTGGCTACGGGTGGTTCTGCTATCTTGGCTGTGGATTCTCTGAAGAAACGTGGTGCTAGCCATATTACATTTGTGTGTTTGGTTTCTGCACCTGAAGGAGTAAAAGCCTTGCAAGAAGCTCATCCAGATGTTGATATTTTTACAGCGGCTCTGGATGACCATCTCAATGACCATGGTTATATCGTACCAGGACTAGGAGATGCAGGAGATCGTCTTTTCGGGACCAAGTAAAAGTTTCTATTTGACCTTTTTTGACCAAAAGGATATAATAGTCTCGTAATTTGAAATTCTATTCCCTAGTTTGATAGAAAATTTTAAAAAGAGAAAGAGAGAAAACTATGATTCCTGTAGTTATTGAACAAACCAGCCGAGGAGAACGCTCCTATGACATATACTCTCGGCTATTAAAAGACCGTATTATCATGCTGACTGGTCCAGTAGAGGACAATATGGCTAATTCTGTCATTGCTCAGCTCCTTTTCTTGGATGCGCAGGACAATACTAAAGATATTTACCTCTATGTAAATACGCCGGGTGGATCTGTCTCAGCAGGTTTGGCCATTGTGGACACTATGAACTTCATCAAGTCTGATGTTCAAACCATTGTTATGGGTGTAGCTGCCAGCATGGGAACGATCATTGCTTCCAGTGGTGCCAAAGGCAAACGCTTCATGCTGCCAAATGCAGAATATCTGATTCACCAGCCAATGGGAGGAGCTGGAAGTGGTACTCAGCAAACGGATATGGCCATTGTAGCTGAACACTTGCTTAGAACTCGGAATACCTTGGAAAAAATCTTGGCAGAAAACTCTGGCAAGTCCGTTGAGCAAATCCATAAGGATGCGGAACGCGATTACTGGATGAGTGCTCAGGAAACCTTGGAATACGGCTTTATTGACGAAATCATGGAAAATAGCAATCTGAACTAACACAAGAGGAGCCAAAAGCGGTTCCTTTTTTGCTGTTTTAAATTTGTTAGTCTGTCAACACTAAGTGTTTTAAGCTAATGATAAAGCTTTTCAGGGCTAGTTTTTTTATCCTATCTTTGCTATAATCAACTAAGAACTACATGAACCGGAAAGGAGTTTTATGATAGAAAGAGAAGAAAGAGTGGGCTTGATTGTCTATCTTTACTATAATCGAGATGCCAAAAAGCTGGCAAACTTTGGGGATATTATTTATCATTCTAAGAAGCATCGTTATTTGCATCTCTATGTCAATCAAGAGGACGCCCAGAACCTACATGAGAATCTGCCCAAGGAGCGCTATGTTAAGCAAGTTCGGATTTCTCACATAAAAGAACTGGATCAAAACTTTGTTGGAAGCCTGTATAGAGAGCAAGAAAACGTTATCATTTGATAAAATTTCTATAAAGGGTTGACAATTGTCAGATAATTCGATATATTCTTACTATATCATCAATCAAATCACTTAAGGAGATTTCCTAATGAAGAAAAAATTTGCACTATCCCTAGTAGCTTTTGCTAGTGCGGCCCTTCTCGCAGCTTGTGGAGAAGTATCCAATAACAACTCAACAGCAACTGGTACAGAAATTGGCGATACGATTAAATTTGGTTTTAACTTTGAAGAATCAGGTGAAGTAGCAGCCTACGGTACAGCTGAACAACATGGTGCTCAGTTGGCAGTTGATGAAATCAACGCTGCTGGCGGTGTGGATGGCAAGAAGATTGAAGTTACTGATAAGGATAACAAATCAGAAACAGCTGAAGCATCTACCATCACTACTAGCTTGGTTACCCAAAGCAAGGTAAATGCAATCATTGGCCCTGCGACTTCTGGAGCTACAGCTTCAGCTACTGCAAATGCTGCTAAAGCAGGTGTACCAATCATTACACCAAGTGCGACACAGGATGATCTGACCAACAAGCAAGATTATCTTTACCGTGCAACTTTCATTGATAGCTACCAAGGTAAAATCATTTCTAAGTATGTTACTGATAACTTGAAAGCTAAGAAAGTCGTTCTTTACTACGACCAATCTAGTGACTACGCTAAAGGAATGGCGGATGCCTTCAAGAAGGAATTCAAGGGTGAGATTGTAGCAACAGAAACTTTCCAATCCAAGGATACAGACTTCCAAGCTGCTTTGACAAAGATTAAGGGTAAAGAATTTGACGCTCTGGTTGTTCCAGGTTACTATACAGAAGCTGGTAAAATTGTCAATCAAGCGCGTGGTTTGGGTATCGACCAAACAATCGTTGGTCCTGATGGCTTTGGTGATGCTAAGTTTGTTGAGCAAGCAACTCCAGCTGCAGCTACAAATGTTTACTATGTATCTGGCTTTACAACTTCTGGTGAAATGTCAGAAAAAGCTAAGAAGTTTATTGAAGCATACAAAGCTAAGTACAAAGAAGAGCCTTCTATGTTTGCAGCTCTGGCATATGACTCTGTTTATATGGCAGCAGAAGCAGCCAAAGGTGCTAAAACTTCTGTAGATATCAAAGACAACTTGGCTAAGCTTAAAGATTTCGATGGAGTAACTGGTTCAATCACTATTGATAAAGACCACAATCCAGTGAAAACAGCTCTGATGATTGGCTTGAAAGACGGTCAAGTAGATACTGTAGAAACAGTTAAAGCGGAATAAGAGTTATGAGGCTGGGGCTATCCCAGTCTTTGACTTGTTTTCTATTTCTAGTTGCTTGAGCAAGTTAGTAGATGATTTCTTTCTTTATAAATCTACGGATTTGAAAGAGTATTGTTTTATAATCTATTCTTCTTCGTTTCTCAATCAACTATTATTCGTATTTTGGGAGTGGGATGATAAAATCACGACCTAGTCTGCTGATTTTTCTCCCATTCCTTATTTTATTATAGAAAGAGTGGTGTCTAATGCTCCAACAATTAGTCAACGGTCTAATCCTGGGTAGTGTTTATGCGCTTCTGGCTTTGGGTTATACCATGGTTTATGGGATTATTAAGCTGATTAACTTTGCTCATGGCGATATCTATATGATTGGTGCCTTTATGGGTTATTACTTGATTAATATCTTGAAGTTTAATTTCTTCCTTTCTCTCATTTTAGCGATGATTGGGACAGCGATTCTCGGTGTGGTTATTGAGTTTTTAGCCTATCGTCCTCTGCGTAATTCGACTCGGATTGCGGCTTTGATTACAGCCATTGGGGTCTCCTTTCTCCTCGAGTATGGCATGATTTTCTTTGTCGGTGCCAATACTCGTTCCTTCCCACAGGTTATTAAAACAGTACGCTTTAACTTAGGGCCGATTTCTATTTCAAATATTCAGTTGCTGATTTTGGGAATTTCGATTTTCCTCATGGTGGCTTTGCAGTTCATCGTGCAGAAGACAAAGATGGGCAAGGCTATGCGTGCTGTGTCCGTAGACAGTGATGCTGCTCAGCTGATGGGAATCAATGTCAATCGAACAATCAGCTTCACCTTTGCTTTGGGGTCAGCTCTTGCAGGAGCTGCTGGTGTTCTAATTGCCCTTTACTATAATTCATTGGAGCCTCTGATGGGAATGACTCCAGGGATTAAATCCTTTGTAGCAGCCGTTCTCGGTGGTATTGGAATCATTCCTGGTGCCGCGCTTGGTGGCTTTGTTATCGGTCTTTTGGAAACTTTTGCGACAGCGCTTGGACTATCTGATTTCCGTGATGCCATTGTCTATGCGATTTTGATTGTCATTCTTCTGATCCGTCCAGCTGGTATCCTCGGTAAAAATGTGAAAGAGAAGGTGTAAGGTATGAAAAAGAATTTAAAGGTAAATATTTTCTGGCTTGGCCTTGTCTTAATCGGCTACTTGCTGATGACAGTATTGGTTAGTGCCGGTGTTCTTAATGCTTTTTACATTCAAATCTTAGAACAGATTGGGATTAATATTATTCTGGCGGTCGGGCTCAATCTCATTGTCGGATTCTCAGGTCAATTCTCTCTTGGCCATGCTGGTTTTATGGCAATCGGTGCCTACGCAGTAGCCATTATTGGCTCTAAATCGCCAACTTATGGAGCTTTCTTTATTGCTATGTTGGCTGGAGCTATCATTGCTGGTATTGTGGCTTTGGCAGTCGGTTTGCCAACGCTTCGTCTTAAAGGAGACTATCTCGCGATTGCGACTCTTGGTGTCTCAGAGATTATCCGGATTCTGATTATTAATGGCGGTACTTTGACGAATGGCGCAGCTGGTATCCTATCCATTCCGCCCTTTACCTCTTGGCAGATGGTCTATGTCTTTGTTGTTATCACAACTATTTTGACCTTGAATTTCCTGCGCAGTCCTATTGGCCGCAGTACTCTGTCAGTCCGTGAGGATGAGATTGCTGCCGAGTCTGTTGGGGTTAATACTACTAGAATCAAAGTGACAGCCTTTGTCTTGGGAGCTATCACGGCTTCTATTGCTGGTTCTCTTCAAGCTGGCTTTGTTGGATCAGTCGTTCCTAAGGACTATTCATTTACCAACACTATCAATATCTTGATTATTGTCGTTTTTGGTGGCCTAGGCTCTATGACTGGAACCATTGTAGCTGCAGTGGTATTGGGAGTTCTCAATATGTTGCTGCAGGATGTATCCAGCATTCGGATGATTGTCTATTCTTTGGCTTTAATCTTGGTCATGATTTTCCGTCCAGGCGGACTCTTAGGAACTTGGGAGCTGAGCTTGTCTAAGCTCTTCAAAAAGAATAAGGAGGTCAAAGAATAATGGCACTTCTTGATGTGAAAAATCTAACTAAAAACTTTGGTGGCTTGACTGCTGTTAGCGATGTGACCTTGGAACTCAACGAGGGCGAGCTGGTTGGTCTGATTGGCCCTAATGGTGCAGGAAAAACGACTCTTTTCAACCTCCTAACCGGTGTTTATGAGCCTAGTGAAGGGACAGTGACACTAGATGGTCATTTGCTCAATGGTAAGGTACCTTACAAGATTGCTTCTTTAGGGCTAGGGCGGACCTTCCAGAACATCCGGCTCTTTAAGGACCTTAGTGTTTTGGATAATGTTCTGATCGCCTTTGGTAATCATCATAAGGCTCATGTGTTGGCTTCTTTCCTCCGCCTGCCAGCTTACTACAAAAACGAAGAAGAATTCAAAGCTAAGGCTTTGGAGTTGCTGAAAATTTTTGACTTGGATAAGGAAGCAGAAACCTTGGCTAAGAACTTAGCTTATGGTCAGCAGCGCCGCTTGGAGATTGTTCGGGCCTTGGCAACGGAGCCAAAGATCCTCTTCTTGGATGAGCCAGCTGCAGGAATGAACCCTCAGGAGACAGCAGAGTTGACTGCATTGATTCGACGGATTAAAAACGAATTTAACATTACCATCATGCTAATTGAGCATGATATGAGTCTGGTAATGGAAGTCACTGAGCGCATCTATGTGCTGGAGTACGGCCGCTTGATTGCGCACGGAACACCTGATGAAATCAAGAATGACAAACGCGTTATTGAAGCATATCTAGGAGGTGAAGCCTAATGTCCATGCTTAAAGTTGAGAATCTCTCTGTCCATTATGGCATGATTCAGGCTGTCCGTGATGTCAGCTTTGAAGTAAACGAAGGAGAAGTCGTTTCCCTGATTGGTGCCAATGGCGCTGGGAAAACGACCATTCTCCGGACTATTTCAGGCTTGGTTCGTCCAAGTGCTGGTAAAATTGAATTTGTCGGCAATGAAATTCAAAAAGTTCCTGCTCAAAAAATCGTAGCAGCTGGACTTTCGCAAGTACCAGAAGGTCGTCATGTCTTTCCAGGTTTGACCGTTTTGGAGAATTTGGAAATGGGCGCCTTTCTCAAAACAAATCGCGAAGAAAATCAAGCCAATCTCAAAAAAGTCTTCTCTCGTTTCCCACGCTTGGAAGAGCGTAAAAACCAAGATGCTGCTACCCTTTCAGGTGGTGAGCAGCAGATGCTGGCTATGGGACGGGCTCTGATGTCTACGCCTAAGCTGTTGCTCTTGGATGAGCCTTCTATGGGCTTGGCGCCAATCTTTATCCAGGAAATCTTCGATATTATCCAAGATATCCAGCGGCAAGGTACAACAGTTCTTTTGATTGAGCAAAATGCAAATAAGGCTCTCTCTATCGCTGACCGTGGTTATGTCCTTGAAACAGGTAAAATTGTTCTGTCTGGAACAGGCCAAGAGCTCCTCGCTTCTGACGAAGTCCGCAAAGCATATCTAGGTGGTTAAAAAGGTCCAATGGACCTTTTTAAGTTGCAGATAAAGAAAACAAGGTTTTCGTCAAGATGCCCGGGGGATTGTTTCAGGTTGCAGATGGGAACTCGCGAGAGCGAGTTTTCTTTAAAATGTCTGGGAGACATTTTTAGGTTGTTGATAGAAAGTTACGATATTAACTTAACAGTTAGAAAAGGTCCATTGGACCTTTTTTCTTCTCTTAGATGCTTAAAATAGTATATCTAGCCATTGTCCATCTTCAATTTTTCCAATCGCGGGATTTTTCTAAATTTTGAAAACTTAGGCAAAGGCCTTGGAAGCGTTTGAAATCAGCTTCAAAATAAAGTATAATAAGTATAAGAATTATGGATAGGAAGTAGAGGGAACTTTTATGGCAGTTAAAGATTTTATGACGCGTAAGGTGGTTTATATCAGCCCAAATACAACGATTGCTCATGCGGCAGATATGATGCGTGAGCAGAAACTCCACCGTCTGCCGGTGATTGAGAATGACCAATTAGTGGGACTGGTGACAGAAGGAACGATTGCAGAAGCTAGTCCATCTAAGGCAACAAGCCTGTCCATTTATGAGATGAACTATCTTCTCAACAAAACCAAGGTTGGTGATGTTATGATTCGTGATGTGGTCACGATTTCTCAGTTTGCCAGTCTGGAAGATGCGACCTATCTGATGCTGAAAAATAAGATTGGCATCCTGCCTGTCGTGGACAATGAGCAGATTTACGGAGTTATCACAGATCGCGATATTTTCAAGGCCTTCTTAGAAGTTTCTGGCTACGGTGAAGAGGGAGTCCGTCTGCGCTTTGTCACTGAGAATAAGGTGGGGGTTCTTGAGCAGATTATCCGTCTTCTGGTGGAAGAAAATCTCAACATATCCAATACCGTCAATATCCCGCGCAAGGATGGCAAAGTTGTCATTGAAGTACAATTAGCTGGTAATATAGATACGGCCCTTCTCAAGAAAAAATTTGACGAGCATGCGATTGAGCTGGCTGAGATTACACATACTTCAGCGAAAGCTTTATAAGCGATAAAAAAGCCTCATCATTGGATGAGGTTTTTAACGTACAATAGGTTGTTTGTTGGCATCTAAAGTGAAGCCTTCACCCAAAATCTCATGGGCTTCGGTAATAGTAGTAAAGGCAAATGGATCGACTTGGTTAATGAGTTTCTTCATTTGCTGCATTTCATTACGGGAAACAACACAGTAGACAATCTGGAGATCCTGCTTGCTATAGAAGCCTTGGCCCTTGAGGAAGGTCACTCCACGATCTAGCTTGTTATTGATAGCTTCAGCAAGTTCTGCCGGTTTGCTGGTAACGATAAGGAATCCCTTGCCGGCAAAGCCTCCTTCTGCAATCAGGTCAATGACGCGCGAGGTGATAAAGACAAACATTAGGGTATAAGACACCATGCGTAGGTCTTTGAAAACAAGGAGAACCAAGGTAATGACTACAAAGTCAACTGTCAGCATGAGTTTGCCCATGGAAATGCTCGTGTATTTATTAAAGATGCGGGCTACAATGTCAGTACCGCCCGTCGTTCCACCAGCATTGAAGATGATGCCTAGTCCAATCCCTAAAACAATCCCTGTTCCAAGACAGGCTAGTAAAACGTCCCCGTCCAGAGCTGAGAGAAAATAGTTTTGCAAGTGTTTGGAGGCAGGTAGGATTTCAAAAATCTTGAGCCAAGCAGACACGGAGAAGGTCCCTAGAATGCTGAGATAGAGGGTTCGCGAGCCCAGTAGCTTCCAAGCAATAATAAAGAGAGGAATGTTAATAATCAGGTTGGTCGTCGAGACAGGGATTTTGAACAGATAGTAGGCAATCAAGGTCAGACCCGTCGCACCACCTTCATATAAATGAAAAGGAATGACCAAATAATGAATCCCAAAAGAAAAAATTCCAGCCCCAAAAATGATGGCCAGTACGTTTTTTAATTTAAACATAACATCCTCCTAAATCTATTTCCAGAAAGTTATTCTGAATATATTTTACCAAAAATCTAGCCTTTATGAAACACTTTGAAAAAATATTTAAAGTTTTTTCTTATGATGGGCTTTTAGCTTTTTTTTTGGTAAAATAAACAATAGATAAAAAAGAGTGGGATGAAAATAATGAGTTGACGGAATCGGCTCTTATCAGGCTGCTCAGTAATGTGGACGGACTCTGAAAAGTAGCTTATATCAAGTTTTAGAGCAAGTCTCATCTGCATTTTCTTATAAAGATTAAGAAATTAGAAGTTAGAGATTAAAAGTAAAGATGAAAAATGGTATTTTGATTTCGCTGGAAGGTCCAGAAGGGGCTGGAAAGTCGAGTGTGTTGGAAGCCTTGCTTCCTTTTTTGAAAAATTATGGCACTGGCCTGATTACGACGCGGGAGCCGGGCGGCGTCCAGATTGCGGAGGCCATTCGCGAAGTGATTTTGGAACCTAGTCATACAGCTATGGATGCTAAGACTGAGCTTCTGCTGTACATTGCCAGCCGCCGTCAGCACTTGGCTGAGCGGGTTTTGCCAGCTTTGGAGCAAGGAAAGCTTGTCTTGATGGACCGTTTTATTGATAGTTCAGTGGCCTATCAGGGCTACGGACGGGGTCTGGATGTGGCAGATATTGAATGGCTCAATCAGTTTGCAACAGATGGACTCAAGCCTGATTTGACCCTCTATTTTGATATTGATGTGGAAGAAGGGCTGGCGCGGATTGCTAGGAGCGAGAGTCGAGAGGTGAATCGGCTTGATATGGAAGGTTTGGACTTGCACCAGCGGGTTCGCCAGGGCTATTTGGCGATTCTTGACAAGGAGCCTGAGCGCTTTGTCAAGGTGGATGCCAGTCAACCACTAGATAAGGTAGTGGCTGATAGTTTGGCCATCATTCAGGAACGATTTGGGAATCCGTTATGAAGATAAAAGATTTACAGCAAAGCCAGCCCAGCTTATTTGAGCAGTTTCAGCATATTCTGGAACAGAGGCGGCTAAGCCATGCCTACTTGTTTACCGGAGCTTTTGGCAGTTTTGAAATGGCCCAAATCCTGTCCCAAAGTCTCTTTTGCAAGAATAAGCAAGGCGTCTGGCCTTGTCAGTCCTGTCGTCCTTGCCGTTTGATTGCTGAAGAAGATTTTTCTGATGTAACTGTGGTGCGACCGGTTAATAACATTATCAAAACTGACCGAGTTCGGGAGCTGGTCCGAAACTTCTCTCAAAGTGGCTTAGAAGGCAGTAGGCAGGTTTTCATTATCTGCGATGCGGATCGGATGCATGTCAATGCAGCCAATTCCTTACTCAAAGTCATTGAGGAACCGCAGAGTGAGATCTATATCTTTCTTCTGACTGCTGATGAACAGTTAATTCTACCAACGATTCGGAGTCGGACTCAAGTTTATCATTTCTTGAAAAATACAGCTGCTCTGCAGCACAGTTTGGAGCAGGATGGCTTGATTAAAAGTCGAGCAGAGCTACTAGCTGCTTATAGTCAGACTCAGTCAGAAGCGGCTAGCTTGGCTCATAATAACGCCTTTTTTGAATTAGTCAGTGAATGTGAGCGCTTTGTCAAGGATTTTCAAAATCGCTCCAGTCAGGCATTTCTGCAGGTTTCGCGTCTGGCAAAGCTGGCTGATGATAAGGAAAAGCAGGAACAGGTCTTCAAGCTCTTGGAAGTGTTATTTTATAAAGAGATAGCAACAGAAAACGGTCGACAGGCCTTGGAGCAGCTTTTGCTGGCTCGGAAGATGTGGCGGGCCAATGTATCTTTTCAAAACGCTTTAGAATATATGACTTTGAAGGGAAAGTAAAAAGAGGCAGCACAGGAGTATAAAATGGATAAAAAAGACTTATTTGACGCCTTAGATGATTTTTCACAGACGCTTTTAGTGACCCTTGCTGAGGTGGAGGCTGTCAAGAAAAATCTCAAGAGTGTGGTAGAGGAAAATATTGCTCTGCATCTGGAAAATGACAAGTTGAGGGAGCGCTTGGGAGAGGTGGAGAAGGAAGCTCCGACCAAGACCAAGAAAAACCGGGATAATCTGCGTAAGCTTTATTATGACGGCTTTCATGTCTGTACGGATTTCTATGGTCAGCGCCGGGAGAATGACGCAGAGTGTATGTTCTGCGATGAATTGTTATTTAGGGAGTAGCGATGCAGGTTCAAAAAAGTTTTAAGGGCGAAACTGCCTACGGCAAGCTCTATTTGGTCGCGACTCCTATCGGCAATCTGGATGATATGAGCATCCGTATGGTCAATACCCTGAAAGAGGTTGACAGGATTGCGGCTGAAGATACGAGAAATACGGGCCTTCTGCTCAAGCATTTTGAGATTGAGACCAAACAGATCAGTTTTCACGAGCACAATGCCAAGGAGAAAATCCCGGTTCTCTTGGACATGCTTCAAAGCGGAAATGATATAGCCCAGGTTTCAGATGCTGGTCTGCCCAGTATTTCTGATCCTGGACATGATTTGGTTCAGGCAGCGCTAGAAGCTGGAATTACTGTAGTGCCAATTCCTGGTCCTAGTGCTGGAATAACAGCCTTGATTGCCAGCGGACTGGCTCCCCAACCGCATATTTTCTATGGATTTCTGCCTAGAAAAGCTGGCCAGCAGAAAGAATTTTTCACTAGCAAAAAATCCTATCCTGAGGCCCAGATTTTCTACGAATCCCCTCATCGGGTTCGGGCTACGCTGGAAAACATGCTGGCAGTTTATGGTGACCGCCAAGTAGTCTTGGTGCGTGAGTTGACTAAGATTCACGAGGAGTATCAGCGAGGACTGATTTCAGAGCTGTTAGCCTATACAGCTGAACATCCGCCTAAAGGAGAGTGTCTCTTGATTGTAGCTGGGGCGGAAGAAGATGCTCTTCAAGACATATCTCAAGAGCAGATCCTAGCTGAAATTGATCTTTTAGTTGAAGCTGGCAGCAAAAAAAATCAGGCCATCAAGGAAGTGGCCAAGAAATACGGCAAGAACAAGAGCGAGCTCTATGCGGTTTATCATGAAAATAAGGATTGATAGAAGCTCATAAATTTCTCAATACAACCAGTAGTCTCTTTTAAAATTAGAAAAAGCGTAACTCAGCTTTTTTGTAAGACTATCTAATCCTGACCTAAACTCAGGATTTTTTTGTTATCTGGATTAGACAGTTGGTTTTGCTTATCTATATTTCAACAATGTTCGGGAATTGGCTAAAAAAGTGCTAGATTTCTAAAATAAAATAGATATTTTCTAAACTTTGTGATATGATATACAAAATAAATTTTGGAGGTAGGATATGACGATTTACAATTTTTCTGCTGGACCGGCAGTATTGCCCAAGGAAGTCTTGAAAAAAGCTCAGGCTGAGTTTTTAGACTATGCCCAAAGTGGCATGAGTGTGATGGAGCTGTCCCACCGATCCAAGGAATTTGACGATATTATCAAAGAAGCTGAGAGCTTGCTGCGTGAGCTCATGGATATTCCGGACAATTACCGCGTGCTCTTTCTGCAGGGTGGAGCTTCTACTCAGTTTAGTATGATTCCCCTTAATCTAGCCCAAGGCGGCAAGGCCTATTACCTAGTGGCTGGATCTTGGGGAAAGAAAGCATACACCGAAGCAGTCAAGCTGTCTAAGTTCATTCCTTTTGAGCCCATTCTTTTGGCTTCATCAGAGGATTTAAATTACACGGAAATTCCTTCTTTTGATGAAAAGGAGATTGATCCGCAGGCGGCTTATGTGCATCTGACAACCAATAATACCATCGAAGGAACGGCTATTTATGACCTTCCTGCGACTAATGGCGTTCCGATTGTGGCGGACATGTCTTCTAATATCCTGGCTGCTCAATACCGAGTAGAGGATTTTGGTTTGATTTATGCTGGGGCTCAGAAGAATATCGGACCTGCCGGCGTGACAGTTGTTATCATCCGAGAAGACCTGCTGGATGATGAGCCAGTTCTATCTAGCATGTTGGATTACCGCATTCAGGCGGACAATGGCTCTCTCTACAATACACCACCGACTTTCGCCATCTATATGGCCAAACTGGTCTTTGAGTGGGTCAAGGAACTAGGTGGTGTAGCAGAAATGGAAAAGCGCAATCGTGAAAAATCTGGCCTTTTGTACGACTTCATTGAGCAGTCTGACTTTTATCGCAGTCCAGTCCGTTACAAGGAGCAGCGCTCAGTAGCCAATATTCCCTTTGTGTCTCCTAGTACAGAGCTGGACGCCAAATTTAACAAAGAGGCTACAGCAGCGGGATTCAAGAATATCAAGGGGCACCGCAGCGTAGGCGGCATGAGAGCTAGTCTCTACAATGCTTTTCCGCTTCAAGGTGTCAAGGACTTGATTGCCTTTATGCAGAAATTTGAAGAAGAAAATTCTTAAGAGAGGGAAATTATGGTCTTTAGTGTCAAAACCTTTAACAATATCAATCAAATCGGTCTTAAGGAGCTGGGCAATGCTTTTCAGATTGACGGAGATAAGTCTGACAATCCAGATGCTTATATCCTGCGTAGTCAAAACCTGCATGGACAGGAATTTCCAAGCAAGCTCAAAGCTATTGCGCGGGCAGGTGCAGGAACCAATAATATTCCTGTTGACCAGGCAACAGCTCAGGGAATTGTGGTTTTCAATACGCCAGGAGCTAATGCCAATGCGGTGAAAGAAGCTGTCTTGGCTTCTATTCTCTTATCTGCCCGTGACTATATCGGAGCTAACAGTTGGGCTAATGGCCTTTCTGGTGATGATGTTCCCAAGCAAGTGGAAGCTGGTAAGAAGCAGTTTGCTGGGACAGAGATTGCAGAGAAGACTTTGGGAGTCATTGGGTTAGGAGCAATCGGTGGCCGTATTGCTAACGATGCCTATCGTCTGGGAATGAATGTCCTTGGTTATGACCCTTATGTATCCATTGAAACAGCTTGGAATATCTCTAGCCATGTCAAACGGGTAGCAGACATTAAGGAAATCTTTGAGAAGAGTGATTATATCACTATCCACGTCCCTCTGACTGAGGATACACGCGCTACTTTTGATCAGGCTGCTTTTGGTCTTATGCAAAAGGGAACAACCCTCATCAACTTTGCCCGTGGCGAGCTGGTGGATAATGCTGCCCTCTTTGAAGCCATAGAAGCTGGTGTAGTCAAGCGCTATATCACAGACTTTGGTGTAGAAGAGCTGCTCCGTCATCCGCAGATTACAGTCTTTCCGCATCTGGGCGGATCGACCGAAGAAGCTGAGCTCAACTGTGCCATTATGGCTGGGAAAACCATTCGACGCTTCATGGAAACAGGCGAGATTATCAACTCAGTGAATTTCCCTAATGTCCGTCAGGCTCTCTCAGCGCCTTATCGGATTACCCTGATTAACAAAAATGTACCGAATATTGTGGCTCGAATTTCAACAGCGGTCAGTGATTTGAATATCAATATTGACAATATCATCAATCGTTCCAAGGGGGATTATGCCTATACTTTGCTGGATCTGGATGAATCGGATGAAAGCAAGATTCAGGAGCTGGTTGATAAATTTGAGAATAGCGACAATATTGTGCGCGTGCGTTTGATTAAGAAATAACAAAAAATAGAGGTGTTTCTTCATGGAATGCGTCTGTGCCTGCCGATAAGCCTTTCGCTTGTCGGCTTTTTCTAATGAGTCTCGGCTTGACAAGAAGGAGCTAGCTGGGCTATCATAGGGACGGAGGAAAAACAATGTTACAATTTATCGAATACCCAAAATGCTCTACCTGCCGCAAGGCCAAGGCTGAGCTCAATCAATTAGGAGTGGATTTTGAAGCGGTGGATATTGTCCAAAATACACCTAGCCGGGATCAGCTCCTAGACTGGATTCAGAACTCGGACTTTGAGATCAAGGCCTTTTTCAATACCAGCGGACTCAAATACCGTGAACTGGGACTCAAAGAACAGGTGCCACATTTGACAGCTCAGGAAGCTGCAGATTTATTATCGACAGACGGCATGCTGATTAGACGACCGCTTCTGGTTCGAGATAACCAGATCTTGCAGATTGGCTACCGAAAGGCGTATGAAGAGTTGGGTTTGTGAAATATTAAGACCAGCTGCTTTCTCAATCATGTTTTTTGGATGCTTCTTCCTTTCATGATATAATAAATCTATCTCAATCTTAGAAAGAAGAATCATGGTTTTATCAAAAAAACGGGCTCGTCATGTGATTGAAGAGATTATTGCTCTTTTCCCTGACGCCAAGCCCAGTCTGGATTTTCGCAATCACTTTGAGCTTTTGGTAGCGGTCATGCTGTCGGCTCAGACGACGGATGCTGCTGTCAATAAGGCAACGCCGGCTTTATTTGAAGCCTATTCAAGTCCGCAGGAGATGGCTGCGGCTAGTGAAGCAGATATTGCTAAATACATCTCCCGTCTGGGTCTCTATCGAAACAAGGCTAAGTTTTTGAAGAAATGTGCCCAGCAGCTTTTGGACGACTTTGACGGTCAAGTACCACAAACGCGGGCAGAATTGGAGAGTTTAGCGGGAGTTGGTCGCAAGACGGCCAATGTAGTCATGAGTGTGGGATTTGGTATTCCAGCCTTTGCTGTTGATACCCATGTGGAGCGCATCTGCAAGCACCATGATATCGTAAAAAAATCGGCAACGCCACTGGAAGTAGAAAAGCGAGTTATGGATGTCCTTCCACCGGAACGTTGGCTGCCAGCCCATCAGGCCATGATTTACTTTGGACGTGCCATCTGCCATCCTAAAAATCCCGAGTGCGATCACTATCCGCAACTCTATAACTTTAAAGACATTTAAAAAGCGAGGTCTGATGACTTCGCTTTTACTTGATAGGGAAGAAAGTAAGTAAGAGCCAAGAAAACAACAGAGCAATAGCGCCAATTCCAAGGCTAAATAGAACAGGAAGGATAATGTTTTGGTAAGGAGCCTTGCCCCTTTCCTCAGCTTCTTCAATCTCGCTCAGGCTGCGTCCTTGATCATAGGCGACAATCTGGCGAAAGGTACGAAGATTATGCTGTTTCTTGAATTTTTCAATGCGTAGGGCGTAGAACATTGTGATAGCAAAAATCAAGCAACTAATAGCGATACCAAACCAATCCAAATAAAGAATTAGTGGAATCATTATTATAGGACTGCCAATCAGTAAAATGGTAAAAACCGCTCCATCTTTTTGATAGCGCATAAATTCTTGGTCGTGAATAATTTGTTTCATGGTTTCCAAATCTCCTTTGACTAGTTTGTCCAATGACACTTCAAAGACCTTGCTCAGTAAGAGCAGATTTTGAATATCAGGATAGGTTGCGCCGCGTTCCCAGTTGGAAATGGATTGACGGCTGACAAAGATTATTTCAGCTAAATCGTCTTGAGATAAATTTTTCTCTTTACGATAGTGCTGGATTTGTTTTCCGACTTGCATAAGATTTCCTCGCTTTCTGATTTTATTCTACTCAATTATACAAAAAATGACTATCAAAATTCTTTGACATGTTGATTTCATGGGATTTAGCAAAGGTTTTTGCCACTGGATTTACAGGTCTGTCAATTCATGTTTACCTACTGAAAAAGAGGCTAGCAGCCTCCTTTTCTTATTCACTAAATCTTAAAAAATAACCATCAGGATCCAAAATCGCAAATTCATGAGGATAAATAAAGCTATCTCCCACTCGAAATTCTCTTTTTGTCAGAGGACGATGGATAGGATAGTCAGCTTCTAGCAGTTTTTGGTGGAGCTGAGGGACATCCTCAATGCCAAAGGAAATATTGACACCGCGCCCGAAAGGATAGGTTAGTTGGGCTAATTCTTCTGCGCTACCTTCTTCTAGCATAAGTTGGCAGTCTTCAAGGGAGAGGAAGAGAAATTTCTCCTCTGGACGTTCGTATTGGACAGAGAATCCCAGCAAGTCGCAGTAGAAGTGGCGTGATTTTTCGATGTCAGATACTACAAATTCAGGAATGACAGCTTGATAGTCCATTCGTTTTCTCCTTAGAGTTCAATCTCCATGACAATGGGTGTGTGATCTTGGCGCGCACCGGAGTCAATCATATCAGACTTGGTCACCTTGTCAGCTACTCGGTTGCTGGTCAGCCAGTAGTCGATTCTCCAGCCTGTGTTGTTGATTTTAGAAGTCTTGCTGCGCTGCGCCCACCAGGTGTATTGGTTAGGAATATCGCCGTGCAAGTGGCGGAAGGTATCGGTAAAGCCTTTAGCCAGCAGGTTGGTGAAGCCAGCACGTTCTTCGTCGGTAAAGCCTGGTGAACGGCGGTTGCTGGCTGGATTGGCCAAGTCGATTTCCTTGTGGGCCACATTGTAGTCGCCAGTAGCGAGGACTGGTTTTTGTTCATCTAGTCTTGCCAAGTATTCAGCGTATTTGGCATCCCAGACTTGACGGTCATCCAAGCGTTTGAGTCCATCGCCAGCATTAGGTGTATAGACCTGAGTGACAAAGAAACCGTCAAATTCCAGAGTAATGATGCGGCCTTCAACATCCATAGTTGACGGAGCGCCGATTTCAGGGAAGGTTACGGTTGGCGTCAGTTCTTTTTTGTAGAGGAACATGGTTCCTGCATAGCCCTTGCGGGCTGGCTCTTGGGAGGAGCGCCAAGTGTTTTCATAGTCTGGGAAAAGATTTGTCAAAATTTCCAAGTGTTTTTTTGTCGGGCCAGACGCAGACAGTTTTGTTTCCTGAATGGCGATAATATCTGCATTTTCTGCTTGCAAGGTTTGAAGGACGGCTTGAGAAAGCTGAGCGCGGGCAGAATCACTAGTCAATGCAGCGTTGAGAGAATCAATGTTCCAAGAGATGAGTTTCATAAAATTTCCTTTTCTAGTAAAATTTACTGAGTTTATTATAACAAAATTTAGGAATGATTTATAGCAAAGTGATTGTAAGGAATCTTGAAAAATAATGAAAATTTTTCTATAATGTTCCTAGAAAAATAGAGGGAAGAAACCATGAAATTCTATTCTTATGATTATGTTTTGAGTCAGATTAGCCAGCAAAACTGGGTGACAGTTGCGCTTTTTGTCTTGCTGTTGCTTGTGACAGGATTTTTTGCTTTTAAGGCCTATCGCAATAAGCGCGATTCAAAATTCCGGGAACTAGCCATCATCTCTGTTTTGGCCTTGGTAGCTATGGTCTTGATTGGTATTAGTAATTTTCAAACTGACCAAGACTCTAACAACCAGTTTCAAACCTCTCTGCATTTCATTGAGGTTATTTCAGAAGACCTGGGCGTGGATAAGTCGGAGGTCTATGTCAATACTTCAGCCGCAACTGATGGAGCGATTTTGAAGGTTGGAAAGAACTTTTATCGGGCTATGAGCGGTAGTGAGCCGGATAAATATCTGCTTGAAAAAATTGACTTGCATAAGACAACAGATATCGAAATAGTGGAGGTTGAAAAATGACATTGAATTTTCTTGAAATCCTAATTAAGCTAGCACTGGGACTCTTCTCACTGGTTTTTGTAATCAATGTGACCGGAAAAGGCAATCTGGCACCCAATTCAGCAATCGATCAGATTCAAAACTATGTCCTTGGTGGCATTATCGGTGGGGTGATTTATAATAGCTCCATTAACATTCTTCAGTATGCAGTCATTCTTATCATATGGACCATTCTGGTCTTGACTTTAAAATGGCTCAATAACAATGTCCGTGCGGTTAAGCATTTGATTGATGGCAAGCCGACAACGTTGATTCAGCATGGAGAACTGAGTCCCGAAGCCTGCCGTTCTGTTGGTCTTTCAGCAGCAGATGTGGCTTTGAAGCTGCGCAGCCAAGGTATTTTCCAGCTCAAGCAGGTCAAACGGGCGGTTATAGAGCAAAACGGCCAGCTGATTATTGTACAAGCTGGTGAAGAGAATCCTAAATATCCCCTTATCACAGATGGTGTTGTCCAAATTGATATTCTGGAGTCTATTGATAAAACAGAAGAGTGGCTGGTGGAGAGACTGGCTAAAGACGGATACACCGATATTTCGAATATCTTCATCGCAGAGTATGAAAGTGGCAACTTGAATGTTGTGACCTATTGAGAAAATCTTGCAAAGATAAAGCCATTCCGCTTCTGGAATGGCTTTTGCTTTATTCAAATGGACTTTGCTCGTTTTCAGGTGATGCAAAGTTTTGTTGAGGATTAGGCTGATTTTGATAGGAGTTCTGACCAAATTGCTGCCCTTGATAATTTTGCTGGTTTTGATAAGAATTTTGGCCAAATTGTTGTTCTTGATAATTCTGATTGTTATAGAAATTATTAACAGCAGGTTCATATTTAGTAGGCTGGCAATAAAACACCAACAGAATTAAACGACCCACCAATGGGACCAAGTACAATAAGATAAGTGCCCAATGATAGCCACCATCCCGTAAGCGACGGACTTGAATAGCGAGAGAGGGAAGAAGAATTACAATAAAATAGACCACCATTAGACCTGCTAAGGTGCTAGATAAGGCTCCTCCAGTCTCAGAGTTCAAAACTGTTTCAATCACAAGAGCAATGCAAAGTATTAGAATCATTACTAAAAAATGGCAGAGAATGGGCCACCAAAAATCTGGGCGAGTTGAGCGACCGGTGAAGTCAACATATCCCTTCCAAAACTTTTTATATGCATCAATCATATTAAAATTCCTTTTATTATTTTTTATTTAGTGTACTATATTTGCCCTATGATTGCAAGTTTTCAGAAAATACTAGGTATTTAATGTAATATTGCAAGATAAAAACCAACCCGTTTGGATTGGTCCTACCATTATAAAGTGATGAAACTTGATTTTTTAGTATTCTGAGGGTTGACAGAGGAAGAAGAGTAGAATGAAATTACCAATAACTGGAATAAAAGACACGAAGATAAAAGCCCAATGGTAACCAGCATCTCTCAGACGGCGTATGGACAGAGATAGATTTGGAATGATAGTAAGGAAACCATAAATCTGAATTAGTGATAGAAGAGGAGCTGCTTCCTCTCCAACCATAAGTAAGAAAATTAAAGATAAGACAGCTATCAACATATTGGCAAATATAGCCCACCAATAATCTGGGCGATTAGACCGGCCTGCGAAGTCAAAAGCTCTCCGCCAAAAATCAAGATATGCATAAATCATAATAATCTCCTAAATAATTTATTTATCTTATTATATTATAAATCACTAAATATTGCAATTTAATTTTTGTTTTTAGTGGTACATTCCTCTGCACCCTCGCTGAGCAGATACATCTAAGTTGGCAATCCATTGTTTTATTTTTCAAATGGTGATAAAATAAAGTGTTGAAGTTTGCGGTTTATCTGCGTGATAAATGGCAATTTCCGAATAAAAAGAGGTCTCATTTGCCTCCTAAGGAGAAATCATGTCTGAAAAGAACTTTTATATTACAACCCCTATCTATTATCCGAGCGGCAAACTCCATATCGGGTCTGCCTATACGACTATTGCCTGTGATGTTTTGGCTCGCTACAAGCGTCTCATGGGCTACGATGTTTTCTATCTGACTGGTCTTGACGAGCATGGACAGAAGATTCAGGCTAAGGCTGAGGAAGCTGGTATCAGTCCTCAAGCTTATGTCGATGGCATGGCGGTTGGGGTCAAGGAACTCTGGAAACTGCTGGATATTTCTTACGATAAATTTATCCGGACGACCGATGACTACCATGAAAAGGTTGTAGCCGATGTCTTTGAACGTCTCTTAGCCCAAGATGATATTTACTTGGGTGAATATTCAGGCTGGTATTCTGTATCTGATGAGGAATTCTTTACTGAAAGCCAGCTGGCAGAAGTCTTCCGTGATGAAAATGGAAAGGTAACCGGAGGAATTGCGCCATCTGGACATGAAGTGGAGTGGGTATCAGAAGAGTCTTACTTCCTGCGCCTTAGCAAGTACCAAGACCGCTTGGTAGAATTTTTCAAATCTCACCCTGACTTTATCACTCCTGATGGCCGTCTTAACGAAATGTTGCGTAACTTCATCGAGCCAGGTTTGGAAGATTTAGCGGTATCTCGGACAACCTTTACTTGGGGCGTGCCGGTACCATCTAATCCTAAACACGTTATTTATGTCTGGATTGATGCCCTACTCAACTATGCGACAGCACTTGGCTACGGTCAGGATGATCATACTAACTACGATAAATTCTGGAATGGAACGGTCTTCCACATGGTGGGCAAGGACATTCTGCGTTTCCACTCTATCTACTGGCCAATTCTGCTCATGATGCTGGATATTAAGCTGCCTGACCGCTTGATTGCTCACGGCTGGTTTGTCATGAAGGATGGCAAGATGTCCAAGTCTAAGGGCAATGTGGTCTATCCGGAAATGCTGGTAGAGCGCTATGGTTTGGATGCTCTGCGTTATTACCTCATGCGCAGTCTTCCGGTGGGATCTGATGGAACATTCACACCTGAGGACTATGTAGGTCGTATCAACTATGAGTTAGCTAATGACCTTGGAAACTTGCTCAACCGTACTGTTTCTATGATTAACAAGTACTTTGACGGTCAGGTGCCAGCCTATGAAGAAAATGTGACAAACTTTGACGGAGCTCTGGCTCAGGTGGCATCTGAATCCATCGCTGACTACTACAAACACATGGATGCAGTAGACTACCCACGTGCTCTGGAAGCAGTCTGGACGCTCATCTCCCGCACCAATAAATACATCGATGAAACAGCACCTTGGGTTCTGGCTAAGGATGAAGCCAAGGTCAAAGAACTGGCAGCAGTTATGAGTCACTTGGCAGCCAGCCTCCGTGTTGTTGCCCACATGATTGAGCCTTTCATGATGGAAACGAGCCAGGCTGTCCTCGGCCAACTTGGCTTGCCTCAAGCTGCTTCTCTGGAAAATCTAGCAATTGACCAGCTCCCAGCAGGTCTGACAGTTGTAGAGAAAGGGACACCAATCTTCCCTCGTCTGGATATGGAAGAAGAAATTGCCTATATCAAAGAACAAATGGAAGGCAACAAACCTGTGGTTGAAAAAGAATGGAATCCAGAAGAAGTCGAGCTCAAACTTAACCGCAAGGAAATCAAGTTTGACGACTTTGATAAGGTAGAAATTCGTGTCGCAGAAGTCAAAGAGGTTTCTAAAGTTGAAGGTTCCGATAAGCTCCTCCAGTTCCGCTTGGATGCAGGAGACGGTGAAGACCGCCAAATCCTCTCTGGTATTGCTAAATACTATCCAAACGAGCAAGAGTTGGTCGGTAAGAAAGTCCAAATCGTAGCCAACCTCAAACCACGTAAAATGATGGGCCGCATCAGCCAGGGTATGATTCTATCAGCTGAGCATGGTGACCAACTGACTCTCCTTACCGTAGACGAAAAAGTCCCCAATGGAAGTTTGATTGGCTAACAATCTTTGATCTAATGACAATCCCCCAGCAAGAGGCTGCTGGGGGATTTTTGATGTAAATATTCTCTTTGAAACCGCTTGACAAAAGGTATATATATTTATATAATTTTTATTGAAAAAGTTTTAGGAGTTATATTATGAAAATAGTAAAAATTGCATCACTTGTTTTGTTGTTGCTTTTAATTGTCATTCTCTTTCCGCTGAATCCTTATTTAGCAGCTTTTCTAGCTATTATTAGCCTTGGAACAGCATTTTTGATTCGGAGGAAGTAGTATAATGAAAATAGTTAAGGATTTCATAAAAAAAGTTTTGGGGGCTAAGATTTACGTTTGGATTGTGGTAGCCGTTCTTGCTATCTTTTTTGTTGTTGCGAAAACTTATAATATCATTGGGTTTTTCCAAGGTAAAAACGCTTCAGATGAGCGAAGCCAAATCTATACGCAAATCACTCGCTTGGAGAAAGTCAACGAAAGTGTCTTTTTGGATGTAGGGATTCAAAAGGTTGAAACGATTGAGAAAGATAAGAAGATTCCTGGTACCAATATCAGTATTCCACTCTCTGTTAAGAAAGCAATCATCATTCTTAATTATACGGCTAAATTTGGAATTAAAGAAGGAATTAAGATTAAGAAAATTGCTGAACATGAGTACGAGCTAACTATACCTAAATATGAAGTTATAGGTGTAGAGGTCTCGGATAATCCCAAAGATCGATACAAACTCTATGATATGAGTGGACAGCTGCTGAGCGGTTCAACAGAAAATATTGATACTGGAGAGCATGTTGCTAAAAATCTTAGCAAGGAAGAACAGGAAGACTACATCAAGAAGTATAAAAATCTCATTACGGAATCGGCAGAACACTATTATACAAATATCGTGACTAGCATTGATCCAGAGGCAAAAGTAACCTTTAAAAATGTAAATCAATAGGTATTAAAATTTCTTTATAGTGATACAGTTTGGCATATAGTGAAGTATATCGTTCTATCAGCTGGAGAAAGCATCTTGCAAATCATTGCAAGGTGCTTTTTTATGTCCTATACCATATCGCAAACCCTCAATTTTGTTTAAAACAAACAAAAAATATGGAAAAAAACAGAAAAATGAGTTATAATAAACAAAACCAATGTGTAGAGGGGCTAAAATATGGGTAAAAATCAGAGACAGGACGAAATAGTTAAACTGGTTGATCGAGCTGGGACAGTAACGGTTGCTGAGATTGTAGAGAGTATGCAGGTCTCAGACATGACGGTTCGGCGGGACTTGATTGAGCTGGAAAGTAAAGGGCTGCTGACTCGTGTTCACGGTGGGGCTAAAAGTAATCAGCATCTCAAGTATAGAGAAATCCCTCATGAAGAGAAGCTTTATCAGAATATCGAGGCCAAGCGGACTGTGGCCAAGAAGGCTGTGGAGCTGATTGAAGATGGCGATACTATTTTTCTTGGACCGGGGACTTCTGTGGAAGTGCTGGCTGAGGAAATCAGCAATCAGCATCTGCGCGTGATTACCAACTGTCTGCCGATTTTCCACGATCTTTTGAAGAAGAAGTCGGATACCTTCAAAGTATTTCTACTTGGTGGGGAGATGCGGGAAGCGACTCAAGCCTTTGTCGGCGAGATGACCAATGCCATCATGGATAAGATGTACTTTACTAAGATGTTTTTCAGTGGCAATGGTATCAAAAACGGGCAGATTATGACCTCTTCTTTTGAAGAGGCCTATACTCAGAAGCTAGCTTTGGAGCGCTCGACAGAGACCTACCTACTGATTGATTCTTCTAAGATTGGCAAGGAAGACTTCACTTCTATCTGTCCTTTGGCTGATATTACAGCTGTTATCACAGACCAGATGTCTGAAAATGCTCAGGAAGAACTGGAGGTTTATACCAAGATTATTTCCTAGTTTATTTTAAATGGATGAAAAAATTATCAGAAAGCTCTTTTTAGGGCTTTTTTGTTTATTTTAATCATCTTGAAAAATATTTTGATTAAAACAAACAAAAATCTGTTGACAAATAACTTTTAAAGGAGTATAGTATGCTTATAGGAAACAGAAAGTGTTTTTTATAAACAATATTCTGTGCAAAAAATCAAACAAAGGAGAATGCTCATGGCAATTATTATTGGAACAGATGCTGCTGGAAGCAAGCTGAAAGATGTGGTCAAGGATTTTCTCGTCGGAGAAAACTTTGAAGTGGTGGATGTGACGAAAGAAGGTCAGGATTTTGTTGATGTGACCCTTGCAGTTGCAGCTGAGGTGAATAAGCAAGAGGAAAATCTTGGTATTGTTATCGATGCTTATGGAGCTGGTCCATTCATGGTAGCGACCAAAATCAAAGGCATGGTTGCGGCAGAAGTCTCAGATGAACGCTCTGCCTATATGACTCGTGGCCATAACAACTCTCGCATGATTACGATGGGAGCGGAAATCGTTGGTGAAGGTCTGGCTAAGAATATTGCCAAAGGCTTTGTCAATGGGAAATATGACGGCGGCCGCCACCAAATCCGGGTCGACATGCTCAACAAGATGTGCTAAGAAAAGGAGAAATCAAATGAAAATTGCAATTGGATGTGACCATATCGTTACCAATGAAAAAATGGCAGTCTCAGATTTTCTAAAATCAAAAGGTTATGAAGTTCTTGATTTTGGTACTTATGACCATACTCGTACTCACTACCCAATCTTTGGTAAAAAAGTAGGGGAGGCAGTCGTTAGTGGACAAGCTGATCTTGGTGTTTGTATCTGTGGTACAGGTGTCGGTATCAACAACGCTGTAAATAAAGTTCCTGGTGTTCGTTCAGCTTTGGTACGTGACATGACTTCAGCTCTCTATGCTAAGGAAGAACTCAACGCCAATGTTATCGGTTTTGGCGGAAAAATCACTGGTGAGCTCCTCATGTGTGATATCATTGAAGCTTTCATCCATGCGGAGTACAAGCCGACTGAAGAAAATAAAAAATTAATTGCTAAGATTGAGCATGTTGAGACTCACAATGCTCATCAAACAGATGCCAACTTCTTTACAGAATTTCTTGAAAAATGGGATCGTGGAGAGTACCACGATTAGAGAGGTAGCTAGATGATTCTTACAGTGACCATGAATCCTTCTATCGATATTTCCTATCCCTTAGAAGAATTGAAAATAGATACTGTTAATCGTGTTGCGGAAGTCAGTAAGACAGCGGGTGGCAAGGGCCTTAACGTAACCAGGGTCTTGGCGGAAATTGGAGACAATGTCGCTGCGACGGGACTGATTGGTGGGACAAATGGTGAATTTCTCTTGCAGAATCTTCATCAAGATGTGCAGCCATTATTTTATAACATTTCGGGAGATACGAGGAATTGCATTGCTATCTTACACGAAGGTAAGCAAACAGAAATCCTGGAAGCCGGTCCGACTATTACAGCAGATGAGGCAAGGAATTTTCAAGAGCACTTCCGGTCTTTGATGTCTGAGGCAGATGTTGTCAGTATCTCGGGCAGTCTGCCAGCGGGCCTGCCGACAGAATACTATATCCAGCTGATTGAAATTGCTAATCAAGCTGGTAATAAGGTGGTGCTGGATTGCTCTGGAGCTGCTCTGGAAGCTGTGCTCAAATCAGATGTGAAACCAACTGCCATCAAACCAAATAACGAGGAACTTTCTCAGTTATTGGATCGCGAGGTTTCAAAAGATTTGGATGAGTTAAAAGCTGTCCTTTCAGAACCGCTATTTGAAGGAATCGAGTGGATCATCGTATCACTCGGTGCAGATGGCGCTTTTGCCAAACACTGGGACACTTTCTATAAAGTGGATATTCCTAAAATCCAAGTGGTCAATCCAGTTGGTTCTGGCGACTCAACTGTTGCAGGGATTTCGTCAGCCTTGAGCCATCGAGAAGATGATGTCTCTCTGCTCAAAAAAGCGAATGTTCTTGGCATGCTCAATGCCCAAGAAAAAATGACCGGCCATGTCAATGTTGAAAACTACGACGGCCTATACAATCAAATCACAGTAAAAGAGGTATAAAGAATGGTATTAACAGAACAAAAACGCAAGTACATGGAAAAACTCTCTGATGAGAATGGCATCATTTCTGCCTTGGCATTTGACCAACGCGGTGCTTTGAAACGCCTCATGGCTCAACACCAGGAAGCAGAACCAACAGTAGCTCAAATGGAAGAACTGAAAGTTTTGGTCGCAGAAGAGTTAACTCCTTATGCTTCATCTATGTTGCTGGATCCTGAGTATGGACTGCCTGCTACTAAGGCTTTGGACAAGAATGCTGGCTTGCTATTGGCCTATGAAAAGACAGGCTACGATACTTCTAGCACCAAGCGCCTGCCAGACTGTCTGGATGTTTGGTCTGCAAAACGCATCAAAGAACAAGGTGCGGATGCGGTTAAATTCCTCCTTTACTATGACGTAGACAGCTCAGAAGAACTCAACCAGCAAAAGCAGGCTTATATCGAGCGTGTGGGTTCTGAGTGTGTGGCTGAAGACATTCCTTTCTTCCTTGAAATCTTGGCTTACGATGAAAAGATTGCGGATGCTTCCAGCGCTGAGTACGCAAAAGTGAAACCTCACAAGGTTATCGGTGCCATGAAGGTCTTCTCAGATCCACGTTTCAATATTGATGTCTTGAAAGTGGAAGTTCCAGTCAATGTTAAATATGTTGAAGGTTTTGGTGACGGTGAAGTGGTGCATACTAAAGAACAAGCTGCAGCTTTCTTCAAGGAACAGGATGAGGCGACTAACCTGCCATACATCTACTTGAGTGCGGGTGTATCTGCGAAACTTTTCCAAGAAACACTTGTGTTTGCTCATGAGTCAGGTGCTAACTTCAACGGCGTTCTTTGCGGACGGGCGACTTGGGCTGGCAGCGTCAAAGACTACATTGAGCAAGGTGAAGAAGCAGCTCGCAAGTGGCTCCGTACAACAGGATTTGAAAATATTGATGAGCTCAACAAGGTTCTTCAAAAAACAGCTACCTCTTGGAAAGAAAGAGCCTAAAATTTGTTAAAAAATAAATAAAGTAAGGGTTTACATTCTGAGACTGATATGCTATAATGAAATCAGAAATTGAATAGGGTGAGCGTTACTAAGTTGGATTAGGCGTGACCACAAATAAATTGAGGGAAGATATAGCCTCGGTTTGTTTGTGGTCTTTTTGTTTTGCCAGAACCCTAGAAAATGAAGAGGAGGAGATATGTATCGAATCATACATCCTATGAACAACAATGTTGCTCTAGCCAAACATGAAAATGGTGAAGAGGTTGTTCTGATTGGCAGTGGCATAGCTTTTAATAAAAAGAAGGGTGATATCGTTCTGGAAAGTAAGATTGAGAAAATCTTTCGCCTAAGAACGGAAGAGTCTAAAGAAAACTTTGTGGCCTTGCTCAAAGATGTTCCACTGGACTTTATCACAGTGACCTATGATGTGATTGACACCCTTTCTAAGAAGTATGATTATCCTGTCCAGGAGTATATCTATGTCACGCTGACGGATCACATTTACTGCTCTTATCAGGCTGTGCAGCAGGGGCGCTACAAGGAGAGTGATCTGCCGGATGCTTCGGACAAATACCCGATTCCTTATCAGATTGCTCAGGAAGCAGTAGCGATATACCGTGAGCGGTTGTTGGATCATTTCCCTAGCGACGAGGTCAATCGCATTGCCTATCACTTTATCAATGCCGAAGGGGAGACCAATCCCGAGGGGCAAAGTCACTTGGGCAAGCGAAAAGATATTCTGGCTGCAGTTGAAGCAGAGCTGAAGAAAAATGGCATTAAAAGAAGTGCAGAAAACAGCAACTTTTATGACCGTTTTATGATTCACCTGAACTACTTTTTGGACTATCTGGACAGAAGCCGTGATGACAATGTTTCCCTGCTGGAAATGGAAAGTCAGATTCAGATGACCTACCCTCAAGCCTATCAGGTCGGAAGTGATATTTACCAAATCATTGCCCAGAAGACGGGAATTGATCTCTACCGCAGCGAACGGGTCTATCTGGTGCTGCATATTCAACGTCTTTTATAAATAGAAAACAATAATAACATTTTACATAAGAATACAAGGAGGAACTCTCATGAATAGAGAAGAAGTAACATTGCTCGGTTTTGAAATTGTAGCCTACGCTGGTGACGCTCGCTCCAAGCTCTTAGAAGCTTTGAAAGCCGCAGAAGCTGGGGATTTTTCTAAGGCAGACGCCTTGGTAGAAGAAGCCAATAGCTGCATCGCTGAAGCTCACCACGCTCAGACCAGTCTCTTGACAAAAGAAGCTGCTGGTGAGGACTTGGCTTACAGCGTGACCATGATGCACGGCCAAGATCACTTAATGACTACCATCTTGCTAAAAGACATGATGCACCATTTGATTGAACTATACAAAAGAGGAGTAAAATAATGAACAAACTCATCGGACTTATTGAGAAAGGGAAGCCTTTCTTTGAGAAGATTTCTCGGAATATCTATCTCCGTGCTATTCGGGATGGCTTTATCGCTGGTATGCCAGTCATCCTCTTCTCATCTATCTTTATTTTGATTGCCTATGTGCCAAATGCTTGGGGCTTCCACTGGTCTAAGGATATTGAAACTTTCCTAATGACCCCTTATAGCTATTCGATGGGTATTCTGGCTTTCTTTGTGGGTGGGACCACTGCTAAGGCGCTGACAGACTCTGTCAATCGCGACCTGCCTGCGACAAACCAGATTAACTTCTTGTCTACTATGCTGGCTTCTATGGTCGGCTTCCTCCTCATGGCGGCTGAACCTGCCAAGGAAGGTGGCTTCCTAACTGCCTTCATGGGAACCAAAGGTCTTTTGACAGCCTTTATCGCTGCCTTTGTGACCGTTAATGTCTACAAGGTTTGTGTGAAAAATAATGTCACCATTCGTATGCCAGAAGAAGTTCCACCAAATATTTCTCAAGTATTTAAAGACTTGATTCCATTTACTGTCTCAGTCGTTCTGCTCTACGGTTTGGAACTGCTTGTTAAAGCAAGTCTGGGAGTGACCGTTGCTGAATCCATTGGAACGCTTCTTGCTCCGCTCTTCTCAGCAGCTGACGGCTATCTGGGAATTACTCTTATCTTTGGCGCTTATGCTTTCTTCTGGTTCGTTGGAATTCACGGTCCGTCCATCGTTGAGCCTGCCATTGCTGCCATTACTTATGCCAATATCGATGCCAACTTGGCTCTGGTACAAGCTGGTCAGCATGCGGATAAGGTCATCACTTCTGGTACGCAAATGTTTATCGTTACTATGGGTGGTACTGGTGCGACCTTGATTGTTCCATTCCTCTTCATGTGGATCTGTAAGTCCGAGCGTAACCGTGCAATTGGACGGGCATCTGTTGTCCCAACTTTCTTTGGTGTCAATGAGCCTATTCTCTTTGGTGCTCCAATCGTACTGAATCCGATTTTCTTTATTCCATTTATCTTTGCACCTATCGCAAATGTATGGATTTTCAAATTCTTTGTTGATACCTTAAACATGAACTCCTTCTCAGCCAACCTTCCTTGGGTAACACCTGGACCTCTGGGAATTGTGCTGGGTACGAACTTTCAGCTTCTGTCCTTTGTTCTTGCTGCCCTTCTGTTAGTGGTGGATGTGATTATTTACTATCCATTTGTCAAAGTTTACGACGAACAAATCCTAGAAGAGGAACGTTCTGGTAAAGCTAACGATGCTCTTAAAGAAAAAGTAGCAGCTAACTTTAACACTGCTAAAGCGGATGCTATCCTTGAAAAAGCAGGTGTAGATGAGGAAGCTCCGGCGCAAAACAATATTAGCGAAGAAACCAATGTTCTGGTGCTCTGTGCAGGTGGTGGTACCAGCGGATTGCTGGCCAACGCTTTGAATAAAGCAGCAGCTGAATACAATGTTCCTGTCAAAGCAGCAGCGGGTGGATACGGTGCTCACCGTGAAATGCTGCCTGAGTTTGACCTGGTGATCCTGGCCCCTCAAGTTGCTTCCAACTTTGAAGACATGAAGGCGGAAACTGATAAATTGGGTATCAAGCTAGCTAAGACTGAGGGCGGCCAATACATCAAACTAACCCGTGATGGCAAAGGAGCACTGGCCTTCGTTCAGGAGCAATTTAACAACTAATTTGTTAGTCCATTTGAGGTGAAGCAAAGTTCAATTTCCCTGTTACTTACCTATTTGCTTACTTGTTTCACCTCAAAGGCTATTGAAAGGAAAATAAGATGACAAAAACCTTACCTAAAGATTTTATTTTTGGTGGTGCAACAGCGGCCTATCAAGCTGAGGGGGCAACCCACACAGATGGAAAAGGACCTGTTGCTTGGGATAAGTATCTAGAAGATAACTACTGGTACACGGCGGAGCCTGCCAGTGACTTTTACCACAAATACCCAGTGGATCTGAAATTGGCTGAAGAGTATGGTGTCAATGGTATTCGAATCTCCATCGCTTGGTCACGGATTTTCCCGACGGGTTATGGCGAGGTCAATCCAAAAGGTGTGGAATTTTACCATAATCTTTTCGCAGAATGCCACAAGCGTCATGTAGAACCTTTTGTGACCCTTCACCACTTTGATACACCAGAGGCTCTTCATTCAAATGGAGATTTCCTCAATCGGGAGAATATTGAGCACTTTGTGGACTATGCGGCCTTCTGTTTTGAAGAATTTCCAGAAGTTCGCTATTGGACGACTTTCAATGAAATTGGCCCCATTGGTGATGGTCAGTACTTAGTAGGAAAATTCCCTCCAGGTATTCAGTATGACTTGGCCAAGGTTTTCCAATCCCATCACAACATGATGGTCTCTCATGCCCGTGCCGTTAAGCTTTATAAGGATAAGGGTTACAAGGGTGAAATTGGTGTTGTTCATGCACTTCCGACAAAATATCCTTACGATCCAGAAAATCCAGCAGATGTCAGAGCAGCAGAGTTGGAAGATATTATTCATAACAAGTTTATCCTAGATGCGACGTATCTGGGTCACTATTCAGATGTAACTCTGGCAGGAGTGAATCATATCCTTAAGGTCAATGGTGGTCAGCTGGATCTACGAGATGAAGACTTTGCGGCTTTAGAAGCAGCTAAAGACCTTAATGACTTCCTTGGCATCAACTACTATATGAGTGACTGGATGCGCGACTTTGACGGTGAAACAGAAATTATCCATAACGGAAAAGGCGAAAAGGGAAGTTCCAAGTACCAGATTAAGGGTGTCGGACGCAGAGAATCTCCAGTCCATATACCGAAAACTGATTGGGATTGGATTATCTATCCGCAAGGTCTCTATGACCAGATCATGCGGATTAAGAAAGATTATCCCAACTACAAGAAGATCTATATCACAGAAAATGGTCTGGGTTATAAAGATGAATTTGTGGACAATACGGTTTACGACGATGCTCGGATTGACTACGTCAAGCAGCATTTGGAAGTTTTATCCGATGCGATTGCGGACGGGGCTAATGTCAAGGGCTACTTTATCTGGTCTCTGATGGATGTCTTTTCTTGGTCTAACGGTTATGAAAAACGCTACGGCTTATTCTACGTAGACTTTGAAACTCAGGAACGCTATCCGAAGAAATCCGCTCACTGGTATAAGAAACTAGCCGAAACACAAATGATTGAATAGGCAAATAAAAACTCCCGTCCTAGCAGAATGGAATCGGCTAGGACGGGAGTTTTTTTATTCTTCATCATCTGTAAATTCTAGGATGTCTCCAGGCTGGCAATCAAGGGCCTGACAGATAGCATTGAGGGTGCTAAATCGGATAGCCTTGGCCTTGCCCGTTTTGAGAATGGAAAGGTTGGCGTTTGTGATACCGATGATATCGGCCAGTTCACCCAGTTTCATCTTTTTCTTGGCCAGCTGGACATCAAGATTAACGATAATCATGATAGCAGCCTCCTAGATGGTAAATTCATTTTCTTCAGCTATATCAATCCCCTTTTCTAGAATTTTCATCATCAGCCAAATAATCAGAGCGCCCAAGAGAGGTGTAAAGCTCACACTGGCGTTAAAAGAGAAGGGGAGGGTGATGGGATTGCCTGATGCAGCAACTTTAACGGAAAGAAAGGTCAGAGCCAGAAAGACTTTCCATGCCCGATTGGCTAGTTGGGTATTCGATGAATCAAAAATCTTTCCACCAATCAAATTTTTGATAAAATTACGAGCAAGATATATGAGATAAATAGTCAAAGAAGCTGTGAGAAGATTTATAACAAAGGCTAGAATACTCCACCAATTTGAAAAATCAACTGAGGGCAGAAATTGAACATTGAGCTTTATTCCCAACCTGTCGGAAAGACCGATGTAAGAAATCACACTTAGGATAGTAAGAAAGACCAGAATAGCAGCATAACCCACTATGATAAGATTCAGTAGAGTAACGATATCTTTGAGTAAAGAATTATTTTTTAATTCAATCTTTTTCATGATGCTTACCTCTATCGAAAATCAGCCGGCAGTAGATTTTCTTTTCCTTTTATTCTTATTATAATCTATTTTTTATTGTATTTCAAGAAAAATATATCGAAAAACGATATTTTTTGAGACCAAAAGGATATCATAGAGGATTTGGTATCGGTGAAAATTTTGTTACAATATATTGAATATCAAAGCAACGAAGGAAATAGTAATGAATCCTATGATTATGATTGTGGTGCTTGGGCTACTATGGCTAGTTATTGTTTTTCCACTCTATCTTCACTATCGAAAAGAAATTTCTATTAGAAGTAAATCTACATCTTTAATATCAGGCAAAGTAGTAGGGTATAACAGTTCCATCTATACTCGCCATGGTGAGCCACCACAGGTAGCCTTGCCTCTTGTAGATTATACTGTCCGTGGAAAACAATATCGACAAAGACTTGAGTATAAACAGTTTATCCCTGCATCTTCAGGAAAAATCCAAAAAGATGTCTTTTCAAGTGACTATGTTTACGGCTCGGATAGGAGTCTAGACTTGAAAAAATATTTCCCGTCGGCTCAAATATGGCCGTTTACTATAATCCTAAGAATCCTGAAGAAGCGTATGTTGAGCGCTGCATCAGCAATGAAAAGTATTTTAAATATTTGTTTATCGGATTTTCTATTTTCTTGCTCATTCTGATTGGAATTAATTTTTTCCGTCTATTCTTGTAGTTTAAAAAGTCTATTTTTGGATATTGAGTGATAGAAATTTTATCTTTTTCAAAATTTATTGAATCCAAATAGACTAAAAAAGAGGATTGAACTCCTCTTTTTGGTTTCTTTATTTAAACTTAAAACCTTCATAGACCAGATCTGCTTTAGGATTGGTCTTTTTAAATTCGTTGGCTAGTTTATCCATCATCTTGACAGGTCCGCACATGAAGACGGTAGTTTTGTCGTCCAAAGGATAATTCTTGAAGTCCAAATAGCCAGAGACCTTGCTATCGACCAAATGAAGGTCAAACTGCGGATTCTTGGCCGCATAGTCTTTGAGGAGATCTAGGTAAACAGCATTTTCAGCTCCAGTATAAGCGTAGTAGAAGCTGACTGGACGATTCAGATTAGGATTTTCACGGATATAGGAGATGAAGGGAGTAATGCCAATCCCACCAGCAATCCAGATTTGCTTTTCCTGGCCTTGCTCAAGAATCATATGGCCGTATGCTCGGTCAATAGTGACCTTGGTTCCCTCTTGGATCTTGTCATAAAGTGTCTTAGTGTGGTCTCCAGAGTTCTTGATAGTAAAGTAGACGATATTGTCATGACCGCCAGAGATAGAGAAGGGATGCGGTGCTTTTTCAAATCCTTCTTGGAAAATCTTGACAAAGGCAAACTGCCCATACTGATAGTCTAGCTTTTGACTGAGTTGGATCTTCAACTCCACGGTATCGTGGTTGAGGCGTTTGACCTGCATGATTTTTCCCAGATGGCGAAAGGCCAAACTTTGATAGAGGAAGATGATATAAAAGCCAGAAGCTAAACCGATGATAGCGTAGAATCCGACTACGAAGCCTAGCAAGGTCGGTGTTAGGAGTCGACCGCCCATCAGCATATAGGCGTGGAAGAGACCAAAGATATAGGCCAAATAAACAAAGCGGTGAATCCAGCGCCAAGCCTCATATTTGATGTGCTTGCCGAGATAGGCCACCAGAACAATGCTGACAAATAGATAGATGCCGACGTTCCCAAGCTGGGCTGCCAGATGAGAGCCCCAGAGACTGCCACCCATAGCAACATTGTGGAGAGCAAGCAGGACGACGGAAAAGATAGCTGTAAACTTATGATAAGCATACATCTTTTCGATGCCATGGAACCATTTTTCCAAAAGTGCGTTCCGAGTCGCAAGTAAAAAGGTCAGCGAAAGGGTGGTCAAGGCCAGACCGGGTACAATAAAGTTGGTCATTCCAGCCGAAGCCCAAGCATAGATGGTCAGGATTATGCTAACAGCAATAAGGGCGATTCCTTTGATAGATTTCATGATGGATTCCTTTCTGATTTTTATCACTATTTAGTTGTAAATGGATTTGTTACATTCTAACAAAGAAAAAACAAGCTGTCAAGATAAGAGCTTGTTTTGTTTTTGGTATGATAGGTCAAGATTTCCCTTAGCCAAGCTATAGAAGAGATTTGTGATTTTACTCTTGAACCTCTGCGGCAGTGTCTTCCTTTTTGTCAGTCTCAGACAGGCCGAAAGGCAACTGCTTACTCCAGCGTGATAGGTTTTCTCGGATATCCTTGCCAATGGCAGTAGGCTTAGGAAAGCTAATGGAGTCTTTCCAGCTTTGGACACGCATATCCAGCAAGAGCTTGGACAAGCGCAGCAGCATGTCACGTTCTTGGTCTGTTAGAGATTGAGCATTTTTCAGGATATCGAGAACTTTGTTAAAGTTTTCAACATTGGACAGTTCGTCGACAGACTGGATGCCAGCATCCAAAATCAGTCCGAAAAAGAGGTCGAAAAAGTCTTTAAGTTCTTCATCTGAAACGGTGCTCACCCAATTTTTAAACGTTTTGTCTATCTGCAGGCTCTCTGCATCTAGTGTATCCAGCAATAGGAAAGAGTCTCTCTTGATTTTCCACGAAAAGGTATCGTGCTGGGCAAAGCCGCCGATGGCACTGCTTTTGACAATCCTAGCTTCCTTAGGTGTTTCCAGCATCATGCCGACGATGGAGTTCTGAGGCAGGTAGCGTTTCATCCTTTCAACCATAGCCTGATAGCCATCGCTTTCGGTGACAGAGTGATTGAGACCGGGAGAGTCATAGCTGTAGATGGCTTCAATACGGTCTTGGAGCGATTCTTCCATCTGACTGGCTGCATAGGAAGCCAGGTTTCCTCCTTTGGAATGGCCGGTTAGGATAAAGTTACCGGGCAGATTTTCTAAGGCCTTCTGCAGGTAGCGTGCAGCCATTTTCTGAGCAGGGATTTGATCCATATAGGTCATGTGGAAGTCTTCCTTCCAGCCGACAATGGAGTCGTCCGTACCGCGAAAGACCAGGACATAGGTATCAGGCTTGATTTTGAAAATCAGGGCAGCGAATTGCTTCTGGATATCTTGGTCAACGTCATTGACGTAGCCCATCAGCTTTAGATTTTTAAAGCGGGTAGAGGCTGCGGCCAAATCTAGCAGTTTCAGTCGGTTTTTGCTGACCATCATGGAGAGGTCGCGCGGTACTTGGTCGGCCAAATCCAGCAGCCGGCAGTCGCAGTAGGGGGACATGTCTTCATGCACTAGTTGGTCAAAAGGCAAGTAGGTTAGCTCTGTCAGAATTAGCAGATCCAGTTCATTGAAAGGTCTATCATAAATGCTGTCATGCTGGACTTCTTCAAGGTAAGTAAAAATATTGCTCATGGTTTATCTCCAATTTCTACTAGTTAGTATAGCATATTTTTCTGATAGAATTTCTCTTTTTCAGAAAAATCCTACCTTAGACTGAGGATGATAAACAAGTAATCGCATTTTTTGGTATAATGTAACTAGCAAGAAATCGGGAGGGAAAGATGCACAAGATTTTACTAGTAGAAGATGATCCAGTCATCCGTCAAATGATTAAGAAAATGCTAGAACAATGGGGCTTTCAGGTAGTGGCAGTCGAGGACTTTATGGATGTGCTGACTGTCTTTGTCCGAGAGGAGCCGCATCTGGTGCTGATGGATATCGGCCTGCCCTTATTTAACGGTTATCATTGGTGTCAGGAAATCCGCAAGATTTCAACAGTGCCTATCATGTTTCTGTCTTCCCGCGATCAGTCCATGGACATTGTCATGGCTATCAATATGGGGGCAGATGACTATGTGACCAAGCCTTTTGACAATAATGTCTTTCTGGCTAAGGTTCAGGGCTTGCTGCGCCGTTCCTATGAGTTTGGAAACGACCAGAGCCTCTTGGAGCACCAAGGTGTCATTCTTAATCTCAAGTCGACAGATCTGGTTTTTGATGGGAAAGTGGTGACCTTGACCAAGAACGAATTTCAGATTTTGCGGGTCCTCTTCGAGCATTCAGATGGTATTGTGGCGCGTGATGATCTGATGAAGGAACTCTGGAACAGCGACTTTTTCATCGATGACAATACCCTATCAGTCAATGTCGCTCGCCTGCGTAAGAAGCTTGAAGAGCACGGACTGAAGAATTTCATCGAAACCAAAAAAGGAATAGGATACGGTCTCATCAATGGACACACAGGATAAATTTTTCTTTTTTAAATTTTACCTTTATTCACGGCGATTTTTTCTAGCTCTGCTAATTCTTCTGCTAGGCTTTATTCTGCTCTTTGCCTTTGTCTTTGATACTTACCGCAGTCTGCTGGAATATGTCGCGCTCTTGCTGGCTTTTCTGTCTTTCTTGTTTATCGGAGCAGATGCTTGGACGGCCTTTAAGGGCTATCGCAGCCAGAAGCTGCAGGTCGCTGCTCAGGCTCAGACTCCTCTAGAAAAGCTCTTGCAGGAAAGAGTGGAGGAGCTGGAGTACGAACAGAAGAATCAGCTCTTGGTTGAGCAGGAAAAATACAATGATTTACTGGACTACTACACTCTTTGGGTTCATCAAGTCAAGACTCCTATTGCTGCCAGTTCACTTTTGATTGGAGATTTGCAGGATAAGGAAGCCAAGTCTCAGTTGGAGCAGGAGCTCTTCAAGATCGAGTCCTACGTTCATCTGGTGCTCCAGTACCTCCGTCTGGAAAGCTTCCATGACGATTTAGTTCTGAAGCAGGAAAATTTGGCTGATTTGGTCAGGGAAGTGGTCAAGAAATACGCTCTTTTCTTTATTCAGCAAGGACTCAGTCTCAATCTTCATGACCTAGATCACACGATTGTCACTGATAAAAAGTGGTTTCTAGTGATTTTGGAGCAGGTCCTGTCCAATAGTCTTAAATACACCAAAGAAGGCAGCATAGAGATTTATTTTCATGAGGGCAGCCTCTACATCAAGGACACAGGTCTGGGCATTCAAAATGCTGATTTGCTGCGGGTTTTTGAGCGTGGTTTCTCAGGCTACAACGGTCGTCTGACCCAGCAGTCATCAGGCTTAGGTCTTTATCTGTCCAAGAAAATTGCTGACCAGCTGGGACACAAGATTGCTATAGACTCTCAAGTTGGTCAGGGAACGACGGTTTCCATCGCCTTTCCTGAGAAGAAATTGATCTTTGAGTAGGAGGAAGAAAGTTGCTAGTAGTGGTTTATGATAGTCTGACTGGTTTGGGTAAAAAGTTTGCTAAAAGTCTGGAAATGCCTAGCCAGTCAGTCTGGAAAAAGCTGGAGGAACCCTGTATTTTAGTCAGCAGAAATAGCGGAGCAGGCCAGATTCCGTGGACGACCAAGCGCTTCATCAGAAAGTACAGACATCTAATCAAAGGCTTTGTCATCAATGGCAATCAGAAGCGTTATCCGCGGACCTTTTGCGGGGCAACGGATAAGATAGTGGAGCAGTATGGCCTCCGCCACATTCGTAATATTGAGGGTTCTGGAACGGAAGCAGACAGACAAGCAGTCAAAGCCTTTTTAGAACAGTTGCGGACGGAAGAAAGTTTTCATAAAAGCCACTAGGTTTTGTGCTATTTAGGTAGATGCTTTGCAAGATTTTTAAAAGTGACAAAATTGTAAGAATAAAACTAGCAAATGAAAGGTTAGGTTATGGTACCAGCCTTTCTTTTTTATTATCATAGAGTCAAGAAATAAGAAGGAGACAGAAAAATGAAATCAAAAGGTATAAATGCTTTTCAGTTGAAGCTCTTCATGGCATTTCTTATGGTTTTTGACCATATCAGCCAGATACCAGGGCTAGTGCCGGACGGCTGGGATGGCGTCTTGCATGCCCTAACCCGCTGTGTCGGAGTAGCATTTGCCTTCATGGCAGTGGAAGGTTTTCTCCACACTCGCAACCGCCTGGCTTACAATATGCGGCTCTTCTTTTGGGCGGCCCTGATGCAGACAGGAAACTGTATCCTGACGCTCCTCTTTCAGGAAAAGGGCATCTATCTCACTCACAATATCTTCCTGACCTTGGCCTGCGGGATTCTCATGCTGAGTCTTTTCTTTGGCTTTTCTGACAATGGCGGAGCTGCTAAGGATAGGAAGCGTGGTTTGCGGCTGACGGCAGGAGTATTAGTCTTGCTGGCTGGGCTTCTCTTTAGCGAAGGCGGCATGGCTCTGCTTCCATTCATGCTCTTGACCTACCTTTTTAGAAATCAAGTCTTTTTCAGAAACTTGTCCTATGTAGTTTGGGCGGGAATTCTCTTTGCCATGAGTATCCAAATTTATCCAACCTTGCAGGACACGCTATCAATGCTGCTCTATAACTCAGACTGGCTCTTTATCAGTGTTCTTCCTCTCTTGCACTTCTACAATGGTGAGCGAGGATCCAACAGCAAGTGGAGCAAATATTTCTTCTATATATTCTATCCAGCCCACCTTTGGCTAATTGCTTTGATTGCCTTTTGGGTAAAATAAAGCTCATCTCATCTTACAAAAGTGTAAGATTGCACTTTAAAATGTAAGCTTAGGTTATGGCAGGGCGGTTGGTATTGAGATAAAATAGACTTATCAATTAGGAGGCAGTTCATAAAACTGCTAAAAGCAGGGCTTTGATAGGTGCCTGCTAGACAGAAAGGATTAAAGATGACATTATTAGACGTACAGCACGTGAAAAAGATTTATAAAACCCGCTTTCAAGGAAACCAAGTAGAGGCACTGAAGGACATTCACTTTACGGTAGAAAAAGGCGAATATGTCGCCATCATGGGGGAGTCAGGCTCTGGGAAATCCACCCTGCTCAACATCCTAGCCATGTTGGACAAGCCGACTGAGGGCCGTGTCTTTCTCAACGGAACTGACACGGCAACCATTAGAAACAGCCAGGCTTCCAGTTTCCGCCGAGAGAAATTAGGCTTTGTATTTCAGGATTTCAATCTGCTAGACACCCTGTCGGTCAAGGATAATATTCTCCTGCCTCTGGTTCTCTCTCGTCGTCCCATTACCGAGATGATGCAAAAGCTGGTTACGACCTGCAATGAGCTGGGAATTAACAAGCTGCAAGAGAAGTTTCCTTATGAGATTTCCGGTGGTCAGAAGCAGCGGGTTGCAGTGGCTCGGGCCATTATCACAGATCCTGAGATTCTGCTGGCGGATGAGCCGACGGGAGCCTTGGATTCTAAGTCTTCGGCAGCTCTGCTGGATGTCTTTGACGACATCAATGCCCGCGGTCAGACCATTCTCATGGTAACCCACTCGACGGCAGCGGCTAGCCGCGCCAAGCGGGTGCTCTTTATCAAGGATGGGATTCTTTATAATCAAATCTTCCGCGGCGACAAGACCGAGCGGCAGATGTTCCAAGAGATTTCTGATACTCTGACAGTTATGGCAAGTGAGGTGGGCAATTATGTTCAAACTAACGAGTAAACTAGCTTTGTCAAACCTGGTTAAAAATCGCAGTTTGTATTATCCATTTGCTTTGGCGACGGTACTGGCAACAGCGATTTTGTATAGTTTTGTCTCACTGGCTTATAGCCCCAATATGGAGGCCTCTTATGGCGGTTCGGCAGCTCGCATGACCTTGCAGTTTGGCATCCATGTCATTCAGATTGCCGTCCTTATCCTCATTACCTATGCTAATAGTTTCGTCATGAAAAACCGCTCCCGAGAGTTGGGAGTCTATAGTCTGCTGGGTATGGAGAAAAAGCATCTGTTAGTCATGACCTTCTTTGAACTCTGTGTCTTTTATCTGGCTACAGTTGGTCTGGGTATCTTGTCTGGCCTAGCTTTAGATAAGATGCTCTACGCAGTCCTTTTGAAATTGATGGGAATGCCGGCAGTTCTTGACTCGACCTTCCAATGGCAGAACGTCGGGATGACTCTAATCAGTCTAGGTATCGCTTTTGCGGTGATTTTGTTGCTTAACTCTACCCGACTTCTACGCTATAGCTCTCTTAACCTAATGAAAGAAAAGAAAGCTGGCGAGAAGAAGGGACGCTTCCTTTTTCTGCAAACCTTGCTGGGTCTCCTGCTCATGGGTGTGGCTTATTATATGGCTTTGACCGTTACCAAGCCTGTCGCTGCTATCGGCAATTTCTTTATAGCCGTGATCATGGTTATCCTAGCAACCTATCTGCTTTTTAATGCAGGTTCAATTACACTATTGAAATTTCTCAAAAAGCGCAAAGGTTACTACTATAAAACGCAGAATTTCATTTCTGTTTCCAATCTCATCTCGCGGATGCGTAAAAATGCAGCAGGATTGGCAACTATCTCCATTCTATCTACCATGCTCTTAGTGACTCTGGTTGGTACAATCAATATCTATGTTGGAGGTCAGGATTATATTACTACCTTGCATCCAAAGGATTACAATGTCAGCGTCGTCTTGCCGAAATCGACCGATCAGAAGGAGGCTCTGTTGGACAAGGTTCAGCAAGTTGCTCAGGACACAGGTCTGAAGAAGCCAAGCTATACTACCTATCTCTACCAATCAGCCTTCATCACGAAACTGGCTGGTAATGATGTGACAGTTCCAATGCAAAGAGAGCTGGAGTCGGATACAAGTATCTTGACCAAGTCTGCCGGCACGATTACGGTCATCAATCGTCAGGATTATGAAAAAATGACAGGGGAAAAGATAGACTTAGCAGACGATGAAACCTTAGTTTACGGGAAAAATATTTCCTTAAATAAGGACAAGCCTCTCCGAGTGAATGGTAAAGACTGGAAGATTAAGCAGCTTTTATCGTCGAATTTCACGCATGGGGAAATCCCTAATCCAAACGATGTGACCATGGAACAGGGGCTCTATATGGTGGTCAATGATAGCAAAGAGGTCAATCTTGATGTGGATCATTACTACTACATTGGAGTTGCTTCAGAGACTAAGGGCAGTAAAAAGTTTGTCGAGCAAGTCCAACTGGGGTTGAGGGACACTTTGGATCAGGAACAAGCTCAAGATGGTAGCTTCGCAATGGCTAGTGACCGTTACAGCGCAGAAAAGAGCTATCAAGAACTTACTGGAACTTTGCTCTTCATCGGTGTCTTCCTCTCCGTTATCTTCCTTCTAGGAGCTGTTCTCGTGATTTACTACAAGCAAATCTCTGAAGGATATGAAGACCGAGATGGCTTTATCATTTTGCAAAAGGTTGGTTTAGATGAAAAGCAGACTAGAAGTACCATTCGAAAGCAAATCTTGACTGTCTTCTTCCTACCTCTCATCTTTGCTTTTCTACATGTAGCAGCGGTCTTTCATATGTTGCGCTTGATAGTTGCCCTACTAGGTGTGACCAATCTTCCTCTCTTAATCCAAACAACACTTGCAACTTGCGGAGTCTTCCTCCTGACCTATATTCTGGTCTTTCTTCTGACTTCACGCAGCTACCGCAAGATTGTCGCCCGCTAAGAGCAAATCCCTGACCTCTGGTCGGGGATTTTTTGATGTCTGGATTTTTACCTCTCATCTCCCTCATTTTACCGCTTGTCCAAAAAGTTGAGATTTTTCAAAAAAGACTTGCTATCATAGTCTCAGAAGTAAAGAAAAGGAGAAAAGATCATGTTAGTAGAAACGAAAAATCTTAGCAAGGTTTATGGCGATAAGGTGGCAGTTAATGATCTGAATATTCAGATTGAGAGAGGCAGTTTTACAGCTATTCTAGGCCCTAATGGCGCAGGCAAGTCTACGACTATCCAGATGCTGATAGGTCTCTTGCGGCCGACATCAGGGCAGATTTGCTATGCTGAAAAGCTTAAGTTGGGTGTGGTTTTCCAAAACAGTGTGTTGGACGCCCGGCTGACAGTTTTGGAAAATCTGACCATCAGAGCCAAGCAGTACAAGGAGATGCCGTCAGGTAGAATTGAGCGCTTGGTCTCTCAGCTAGGTTTATCAGCCTTTGCCAAGCAGCCTTATGGAACGCTGTCTGGTGGTCAAAAGCGTCGGGTGGACATTGCGCGAGCCCTGCTCAATAGTCCCGACCTGCTCTTTCTGGATGAGCCGACGACAGGCTTGGATATCCAGACTCGGGAGAGTATCTGGAGCCTGCTCAAGCAAATTCAGAAAGAAGAGCAGATGACCATTGTCTTGACAACCCACTATCTCAATGAAGCTGATGATGCGGATAAGATTTATATCGTAGACCATGGTCAGGTTATTGCTCAGGGCTCCGCAGACCAGATTAAGGGAAACTACGCCCGTAATGTCTTGCGGATTTTGAGTCAAGATGTAGCAAGTTTAGAGAAAAGCTTGCCAAGAGGCTGCGCTTGGGAGCAAGTCAAGGAAGGGGAATTTTTCCTCCACCCTAAAACGACTCAAGAAGCTCTGACCTTATTGGCTCAGGCTGGTCCCTATATTGAACAATTTGAATTCCAACCCGGAACCATGGACGATGCCTTTATGGCACTGACAGGAAGAGAGGTACGCTAATATGCTCGCTTTGATAAAACGTAATTTTTTACTTTATTTCCGCAACCGCAGTGGGGTAATTTTGTCCCTCTTCGGAGCCATTATTCCCTTTGTGCTTTATATCGTTTTTTTGAAAAATAATTACAAAGGCCATTCCAGCCAGCTGATGGACATGTGGCTGATTGGCGGCGTGTTGGCAGTTACAGGATTAACGACCACATTGGCAGCTTTCTCCCGACAGGTCGAAGACCGGGAGCGGAAGGTGACAGACGACCTCTTTATCACAGACTTGGGACCATGGGGCTTGCAGCTTAGTTATCTTGTCAGCTCTGTTATTATCGGCTTTTTGATGCAGGTCATTATGTTTGCCTTTATGCTCAGCTATTTTACGCTGGCGGATAACATTTCCTTTGAGTGGGGAATCCTTCCTTACCTGGTTATTCTGATGCTCTTAAACAGCCTCTTGGCTACACTGATAAATGCTCTGATTGTTCAATGCTTCAAATCAGTGGATAGTTTAGGGAAATTGGCGACAGTAGTCGGAGCAACTTCTGGTTTTCTAGTGGGTACCTATATCCCCATTGGAACCTTGCCGAACATGGCGCAAAACCTGATGAAGCTTACGCCTTCTAACTACATGGCATCTCTTTTCAGACAGGTTCTTATGAAAGAAAGTCTAGCAGATACTTTTACTAATAGCAGCCAGTCACAAGCAGCTTTTGAAAAAACAATGGGAATTCGCATTGAATGGCAGGAGCTCTTGACAAGGACAGAAACTTTCTATATAGTTGGAATAGTTTTAGTTGCAATAGCGCTTATTTGGATGGTGCAAAATATGATTGCCATCCGCCGGCTGAAACTACAATAGAATGTGAATAGGGAGCTTCCTCTTGCAAGCAAAATTTGAAACAGATCCAACCATTTCATCCAAGGATCCGCTGGTTGTGGTCAAGGCAGACCAGCTAGGGGCAGAAGCCAAGGCCATCTTAGATTATTTAGAGCAGTATAAGGCTGGGCCAAGTGGTGTCCTGCCTATCAAGTCGGACGATAAACTGGTCATGTTGAGGACAGAAGATATTATCCTAGCAGACATCAACCAGACAACTCTGATGATTTACAGTAGAGAAGGCATTTACCAGACGACAGAGACCTTGACTCGCTTTCAGCAGCGGATTAGCAGCTCGAACTTTATCCAGGTTTCCCGGCATGCTGTCATCAATATTGACCATTTGGAGTCCTTGTCTGACAGCTTTTCTGGCAATATGACGGCCAAGCTTACCAATCAAATCAAAACCGAAGTCAGCCGTCGCTATGTCAAACTCTTGATGGAATATCTGGGAATCTAGGAGGTAAGTGATGAGTATAAAAAAATGTCTACACGCTATATTGATGGGCATCCAGACAGGGAGTGCAGTCTATCTGATTGTCCTTGCTCTCTCTATTCAAAAACATCCGCCCACAACAAGTAATATCATCAGTGTCATGGTGATGAGCGGCTTGATCGGACTCATCAGTTCAATGTTAAAAACTCTTGAAGACCGCTTCTCTTTTTCAGTCTCGATGTTACTGCATTTTGTCGCTGTCGCAGTCTTGGTATGCTGCTTCATGGTCTACAATAACTGGGGATTTTTAATTGCCAACTGGCATTTCTGGTTTAATTTTATTCTGATTTATCTCTTTGTATGGCTCTTTCGTTACTTGGATACAAATCTTAAGACCAAGAAGATTAACAGCGCCTTGGCTAGGCGCAGAAAGGAAAAAGAAGGCAACTAATCTACTAAAAAATGTTCTGACAAGCATATCATAAAAATAAATGGAGCTGGATCGTATCCTGCTCCTGTCTTTTTGTATCTAAAAAGAGAGTGGGACAGAAATCGGTAATTCGTTAGAATTCGATTTCGTCGTCCCACCTCCGCACAGTTGAGTAGGGCTGTAAAAGCTGATGAAATCAGCGTAGTAGAGCCCACTCAACCACTGCGTCTTGCTCGACAATCCAAAGACAATTGAGAGGCTAGGACTTTTGTCCCAGCCTCTTTATGTGATATTACACTCCCAATCGGATATGAGGGAAGTGGTTGTAGAGATAGTCAAAGGTTGACTGGAGTTTGGTGTCTGTTGTTTTACCAATATTCTTAAAAGGCATTTGGTATTTCTTTTGATTGTTTCGAATAGCAACTAAGGTTGAGTTTCTGTTTGAAGCAACGAAGCCGCGATGCATGGTGAGAATGTGGTGGTAGAGATGGACGACCTGTTTGAGATCAATTGCCTTGAAACCTCGATAGTAGGTAATGAGATGGTCTTTATAAACAGCAATTTTCAGCACATCGTCGTGGAAAGAAGCTTGCTCCAGCAGGATATTGAGATTGTCCTTGGCCTCTGGATAGGCTGCATAGATTTCTTCGTAGGCAGCGATATTTTTCTTGCGGCCGATGATTGCAATGACGACAAAGACAACACAGAGTCCAAGCAAAAACAGAATGTAGAACATGGATGCAAGATTGTCAGATTCAAATTCTGTGATAGATATATAGGAGCTGCTTGACATTACTGTGATGACTTCGGGATTGTCTGCTAGGAGACCGCGAACGAGGCTGCCATAATTAGAGATATATCCCTGATTTTTTTTAGGGGAGTTAGCATTAACGTAGGAGCCAACGATTCGGACAGGATTTTTTTCCAGCTCACCCTTTTTCTCTTTTTCCAAGAGCTGGGCAATCTGCTTGTCCCCTTTTTTAGCCTGCAGACCAACATATCCGTCTTGGTAGGCAACCAGCCAAACTTGAGTATTATCTTCTACTTCAATCAGGGCCTCTGGGAAAATATATGACACTTCAGCATAGACTGCTGAATCTGCTCCCGACTCGCTATTTCGGTCATAGGCGGTCTTGGTGTTGACCTTTTGGTATTGGATAAAGCCCATTACTGCAGCAACAACTAGAAAAATAAAAGTAATTACCAGTAGGGCGATGGTACCCTGGTTACGTCTTTCCTTGAGCATAGCTCAACCTCTAAAATATAGTATAAAAAAATAATTTGATTAGCAAACTATCTTTTTTGTATAGTATAGCATAAATGCTTGACAAATGGCAAGAATGTGTTAAAATATGAATGAATGGAATGTTTAATTCATTCATGAAAGAGGCATAGAAATGGATAAAAAAAATGAGCTCCTGGCTGCGGCTAGGGAAGTCTTTGCGGAAAAAGGCTATAAGGCAGCTGGAATTTCTGATATTGCTAAGAGAAGTCAGATGGCTGTCGGATCCTTTTACAAGTATTATGAGTCCAAGGAAGCTATCTTCTTGGAGGTTTATGTAGCTGAAAATAACCGTATACGTGAGGGAATCATGCAACGCGTAGATTGGCAGGGCGAGCCCGAGGCAATCGTTGAACAGCTTTTTGCAGTCACTTTTGAGTTGATTTCACCCAATAAAATTCTGGCTGAGTGGAACAAGCCAGGCATTTCTCAGCTTCTGCACGATTACTATAATCAGGATTCCGGACGAGCGTCCAATGCCTTTCATCAGTTTCTGATTCAGACCTTCAGCCAGCGCTTGCAGGAAGAGGGTTTTTCGAAGGAGAAAATAGCTGAGATTATGAAGGTTTATGACTTGATTTATTACATAGACATGCATGTCACAGAGCAGGAATTTTCAGGCTACTTCGATAGTCTTGAGACTTTAGTGAAATATTTTGTTAAGGGGATTTTTTCCAAATAGAGGAAATTCCTTTTCTTAAAAGCAGGTACGAATGAATTTATAAAATCATTCATTCATGAACAAAGGAGGTGATGGGTTATGTCCTGTGATTCGGAAATGGAAAGCAACTTAATTAGATAAAGTGAATTATTTTTCAGAAGGTTTTGAATGAATATTTAGAAGTGTTCATTTAAAAAAATAGAAAGTGAGGAAAAGAATGAACAAGCAAGGAGGATTTGCCATGAGTGGAATGGCTATTTTGGGTATCTGTCTAGTCGCGATTGGTCTTTTGATCATTGGCTACGGCGGTGTGACAGTTGGTTTTAGTTTAAGTGTGGATTTTCAGTCATTTTTAGTCGGAGGTCTCATCATTGTCCTAATCGGAGCAGCTTTGATTCCGGGCTTGCCGGTAGTTGCTAAGCTGATAGCACTGGCTTTGACAGCTTTGTCATTGCTGATTTATATTCACATGATGCCAGATTTGGAGTTCATGCTTATGCTCATCTCTGATGTTGTGGTTTTAGGCTTTGCGGCTTGGTTTGCTATCCTTTTTTTAAGAAAGTAGGTGATGAAGATGATTGTAGTTTATGATTCAAATACTGGTGTTGGTAAACGATTTGCAGAATCACTGGGTTATCCGACCCAGACCATCAAGGAGAAACTGGAAGAGCCCTGTATTCTCATTACTCGAAATGCTGGTGCTGGGAAAATTCCCTGGTCTACCAAACGCTTTATCAAGAAACATCCTGGGCTGATTAGAGGTTTTGTTAACAATGGTGACTCTGTTAAACATGGCCGGACCTTCTGCGGGGCGACTGCCTTGATTATTGAAAAATATGGGCTCCAGCATATCTGTGATATTGACCGAGGCGGTAGTCCAGAAGATGTCAAGACTGTGCAGGCATTTTTGGCGAAGTGCTAGTCTCATCAAGTTTCGCATAAATGGAGGACTCGTATGTCTAGGTTCAAGAAAATTGGTAGCTTGTTTCTGGCTCTGATTTCTGTCTTTATCCTAACGGCCTGCGGGCATGTACAGAAAGAGCCTGACACTTCAGATAAGACGGAAAGAAATTCTTCCAAACAAGAAGAAACAGATCAGAATCAGATAGATGCAACTTCCAGTGCGTCACAGAAAGATTGACTTTTTGTCAAAATAGAAGAGCTGAAGTTGTTCAATGATTTTAGGTCATCTTTTGGCCTGTTTTACGTATCAATAGAGGCTGGAACAAAAGTCCTAGCCTCTCAATTGTCTTTGGATTGTCGAGCAAGACGCAGTGGTTGAGTGGGCTCTACTACGCTGATTTCATCAGCTTTTACAGCCCTACTCAACTGTGCGGAGGTGGGACGACGAAATCGAATTCTAACGAATTCCCGATATCTGTCCCACTCTCTTTTTATGATAAAACCCTGTGAGCATTCCTATAGTTTTTTAATAGTTAGTATGGTACAATGAATTAGTATTGTCTTTCCAGTGTTTGTCAAAAAGGCAGAAGAACATGAAAAGGGCTTGTTCGACTGGCTTGCCAATACGCTGTGCTTTTAAACAAATTTTACTTGTGAGAAAGGAAGATTGCATGAATAAAAAACTGAGAGTATGGTTTCAGCTCATCATTCTCTGTCTAGGCGTGTTCCTGCCTTTCCTAGCTGGAACCCTTAAGGCTCAGGCGGCGGAACTTAATGATGTCATCACTGAGATGCATCTCACCACTAACTCTGGTGAGCAGCTGACCAATGGTGTTGATATCTGGCAGACTTTCCGTGTCTATGCTAAGTTTGCCCTGCCGGACAACCAAGCCCATGCGGGTGATACGACAGTGATCCGCTTGCCGAATGAATTTACTTTTGGGAATTCCTCAGCTATTGAGCTTAAGGATGAAAACGGAGCTCTGGTAGCTAATGGAGTCCTGGATAGCGATGCCAAGACCATCACACTGACATACACAGACTATGTGGAGCAGAAATCCAGTGTCAGAGGCGAGTTTTTCTTTTATTCGCGGATTGACCACGAGGTTGTCACAGAGGAAAGGGATATTCCAGCTACTTTCACGGTAGGCAATAATAGGATTCCAGCCGGCAGCATTCACTATAATGGACCTCCGAAAAAGTATGAGTCCCTGCTAGAAAAAAGTGCTTTTCAATGGGACGCTGATGCTAAGAATGAAATCCGCTACAATGTAGCCATTAACCGCAACATGGGGAACTACAAAAATGTCTCTGTGACGGACAAGCTGGGTGATACAAACGCTAAGATTGTTCAAGATTCTGTGCGAGTGTATAAGGTTTCTTGGCGCTGGAATAATGGAGATTGGGCGCGTGATTCGACTGAAGATGTAACAGCAGACTTCCAGTCTAAGATGACCTTTGGCGCTGAAGGCGATAGCTTGACAATCAACTTCGGAGATGTAGAAGGCTTCGGCTACCTAGTTGAGTACAAGACGCTGGCCGACTATGATTTGGCTGATGGAGAGGTTGTAGGAAATAAGGCTACCATGAACTACAACAATACCGAGACAGTGTCTGTCACCAACGAGTACTCTTATCAGATTGCTGGCGGAAAGTCCGAAGGCTATAACTTCAAGGTTAAGGTTCACAAGACAGATGAGTCTAATGCTTCTCTGAGCGGTGCAGTCTTTGAAGTGGTGCGGAAAGCGACCAATAAGGTGGTTGGCACAATCACGACAGATGCGGATGGGAATGCGGAAGTTGGTAATCTTCTGCGCGACACTTATATCCTGCGTGAAACGACTGCTCCAGCAGGTTATGACCGCCTGACAGAGGATATTACGATTAGTCCGACGGATTTTGGTAAGACTTTGAACGTAGGCAGTCCGGCATCTGGAGATTCTGGAGATAGCAGATTGGTTGCAGTCAATGTGGTCAATAAGCAAATTCAAACTCCAACGGATAAACAGGTAACGTTCAGTAAGGTCAATCTAGCTGGTGAGGAAATTGCCGGTGCTCAGATTCAAATTTTCAAGGGGCGGGAAAGCAAGGGCAGTCCTGTCGCATCTTGGACTTCAGAAGCTGACAAATCTAAAGAAATTAACCTAGAGCCAGGTGTTTACACCTTCCATGAGGAAGCGGCTCCGACAGGTTATCTGGCTGTGACTGATATTGTCTTCCAAGTCAATGAAGATGGCACTGTAACAGTTCTAGACGCCAATAGCAATGCTGTAGAATATACAGATGGCAAGTTGTTCATTACTGACCAAGTGGCACCAGCTGAACCTGGTACGCCTGATAAAGCAGTTCAAGGCGGTATTAAACCAAATCAATCATCTGATTCTGATAAAGCAGCAGACGGTCAAGGAAAATCTAAAAAAGTTCTTCCTGCGACTGGCTCTGCTGAAAGCCTTGGACTAGTTCTTGCTGGTCTGGTAGTTCTGACTCTTTTAGGACTTTACCGTAAGACTCGACTGAGCAAATAAATAAAGAGAAGATAGAGCAGAATGCTTTATCTTCTTTTGTTTGCACATTTTTTGTCTAGTTTTTTTGCAGCTTACTTAGCAATTTCTTCCAGTTACTCATGCTGGGCAGCCACTTACGGAAAACCTCTTGTTTTTGTCTCAGAATCCTCTATAATAAATGGCAAATAGAAAAAGGAGACAGAAGATATGACAGATACAAAAATACAAGAGAAGCTGAAGCCAAGATTGAAGTTAGAGGATCTTCAAAAAGACGGAGACATCTATCTGGCGCTGAATCCGGACTATGTCTCAGGGGACAATGCCAAGTATATGAACATGTACAATCGTTTTGCTCGCTGGTATGATATGAGTGAGAAATGGCTTGGCGGCCTTCTCTATGGCAAGACAGTCGACAAGTTGAGAAGAGATCTGATGGCAGAATTAGAATGGAAGAACCATTTGTCAATTCTTTATGTCTCTATCGGAACAGGCCACGACCTGCGCTACATCCCTAAGAATATTGAACTGAAAAGCCTAGACTTTGTCGGGGCGGATATTTCCATAGGCATGCTGAAAAAATGCCAGAAATCCTGCGCCAAGAAGACCAATCTGCAGCTCTTTCATGCTTGTGCAGAGGACCTGCCCTTTGCGGATAATAGCTTTGACATCGTTTATCATATCGGTGGGATTAATTTCTTTAGCGATAAGGCCAAGGCTATGCAGGAAATGCTGCGGGTGGCTAAGCCAGGAACTAAGATTATGATTTCAGACGAGACGGCAGACTATGTGGACCAGCAATATAAGAAGAACCACTTCAGCAAGGACTATTTTAAGGACGCTACCGTTGATTTGGGAGAAATTGAGGCCGCTATACCGGCCGGTGTCAAGGAGAAGGAGTTGAAACTCCTCTGGGACGGAAAATTTTATGTCCTGACGTTTAGGAAATAAATCAGAAGAACTGGACTTTGTTTCCGGTTTTTTTGATTCTGAATAAAAGAAACATTCGACACAGTTTAATTGTTAGAAAAATATTCCTTCATGCTAAGTGACAAAAATGTAAGTTTAAAAGCTGAAATGAAAGGTTAGGTTATGGAAAGCCTATCTTCTTTTTTGCATAATAGGGGGTGCCCTTTTGATTTTCTCCAAATAGAGAAATGATTTTAGGGCTAATATCATACTTTTTAGAAAGGAATATTGTATGAAAAAAATAACTGCAAATTTTTTGAAAAATAATTGATGTTTGTATTCTAGAATATTTAATATGAGGGATTAAAGAAAGTTTAAACTTTTTACAATAAATTGACACCGGAAATGAAATGACAGATTATATTAGAATTGCTTATGTTTGCAATCTTACAATACTGTAAGATTATAAGTTTGGAACGTAAGATTTATGTAAGATTAAAATTTTAATATTTTGCTAGAATGAAATTAGTAATATGTTTTACTATTTCATTCAAAAATTTTTGACGGTTGATTTTAAGAATCTGATCTACAAGCAGTCAACTACATTATTTTCAAGAGGATAAATTCGATGAATTTTAAGCAAAAAAATGATAATCATTCGTTTTCGAATAAGTCTTTTTGTAGTTTTTCTTGAAAAGGAGGCTTTTTATGAGGAAAAATATTGTCTTATTTAGCTACCTATCCTTGATTTGTCTTGGGTTAGGATTATCCATGAATCCTTACTTATCTTATAGTTTGTCTGCAAAAGATTATGGGATTGTTGGTGTAGTGAGTCTGCTTGAACTCTTCTATATTGTTCCTATTATAATATTATTGGCCTATTTGGCTCGCAAATGGCGAACACCTTCTGTTGCTCTTTGGCTAGCTTTTGTAGGTGGCTTATTTTTATCCAGTTTTTTTGCTATAGTTGGTGATGAGAGCATTTTTGCTTGGTTAAAGTCAACTTTTCCTAGCCACTCATTCTTTAATATCTTTAAAGATTCTTTAGTAGCCCCATTTATTGAGGAGCCAGTCAAGTTATTAGCTGTTGTTTGGGCAATATATTTTATGCCTGTGAAAAATATAAAATCTATACTGTTGCTAGGCTATGCGGCAGGGACAGGATTCGAGATTAGGGAGCAGTTCACTTTTATTGCTAAAAATTTAGATAAAGGATTGGCTTATTCCATTTCTCAGGCTCTGGGGAGAATTTTCGCAGCTTTGACTTCTCACGGGCTTTATACAACTTTAACGGCTTTTGGCTTAATACTCATGCTACTTTATTATAAGAAGAATCAATCAGTATTTTATAAAGGAATATTTTGTTTCATTTTGCCTTTTGTTTTGCATTTTCTATGGAATTTACCAAACGGTCACTTATCCTTCAGTCCCCTTATGATTGCTTTTGAAGTTTCTTTCAGTTTAGTTGTTCTTTACGAAGCTTTTCATTTTGCCAAAAAATTTGATCGAAAACAAGACTTAAACATTGGTAACAACCATTTCCTTGATTTCAGAATGGGGGTAAAGGAATGAAGAAAAGACTTATTCTTTTTATTTACTTTTTTCTAGTGATACTTGGACTAGGAGTCGTTACAGAACCTTATATCTCCTATAGTTTGTCAGGTACTGATTATGGGATAGTGGGAGTAGCTAGTTTATTAGAAATTTTCTATATTGTTCCAGTCTTTCTTTTGCTCTTTCTTTTGGCTAAAAAATGGCAGACCCCCTTGGCAGCTATTTTATTAGCACTGATAGGCGGACTTTTCCTGTCGAAGTTTCTATCTAGTACGGCTGATAGGGGACTGACTTATTTATTAGAAAGTAACTTTCCTAAGACTTCCTGGGTGAATATCATTCAGGACTCTGTTGTTGCTCCGCCTATTGAGGAGCCTGCCAAACTTCTAGCAGTAGTCTTCGCCTATTACTTTGTTCCAGTAAAAAATCTAAAATCAATATTGCTGCTGGGCTATGCTGCGGGTACAGGATTTGAAATTCAAGAACAATTTGTTTGGATTGCTAATAATGTAGACCGTGGTTTGGCTGATTCTCTATCACAAGTCATAAGCCGTTTAGTTCCGGCTTTTATGTCTCACGGGCTATATACATCTTTGCTTACTTTCGGTCTTGCACTGATATTATACTATCATAAGAAGAATCAATCTGTATTTGCTTATGGCCTATTTTGTGTTATGCTGCCTTTTGTTTTACATTTCTTGTGGAATCTGCCAGCGAATCAGACTTATTGGGGTCGGATAATTCTAGCTTTTGAGCTTGCTTTTAGTCTTTTAGTCCTCTATAAAGCCTATGGTTTAGCAAAAGATATAGATAGGCAGTCAGGTGAATTACAATTGAAAAATTCTCATCTTTTTAGAGGCCGTTATACCGGCAGGGGTTAGGGATAAGGAGTTAAAACTCCTTTGGGATGGGAAATTTTATACCCTGACGTTTAGGAAATAAATAATTAGAACCGGATTTTGTTTCCGGTTTTTTTGATTCTGAATAAAAGAAACATTCGGCACAGTTTAATTGTTAGAAAAATATTCCTTCATGCTAAGTGACAAAAATGTAAGTTTAAAAGCTGAAATGAAAGGTTAGGTTATGGAAAGCCTATCTTCTTTTTTGCATAATAGGGGGTGCCCTTTTGATTTTCTCCAAATAGAGAAATGATTTTAGGGCTAATATCATACTTTTTAGAAAGGAATATTGTATGAAAAAAATAACTGCGATTTTTCTGTTACTGTTGACAAGCTGGGGCATATTTCAACCGGCTACTATCTTGGCTGAGGAGCAGAATCTGCCATCTGGCACAGAGCGCAATCAAATCAGCCAGAAAATAGAGGACTTTGTCAAAGCACATGAAGATACCACAGCTGGTATGTCAACAGCTGTTTTTGATAAGGACGGAAACATTTATCAGGGAAATTTTGGTTATATGGATAAGGAGAAGGGAATAAAGGTTGATAATGATAGCGTCTTTGAGTGGGGTTCGACCGGTAAACTAACAATCTGGGTATCGATTATGCAACTTTGGGAAGAGGGCAAGATTGATTTGGAAGCAGACATCCAAACCTATCTGCCAGAGGGATTCCTCAAGACACTGCGCTACGACAAGCCCATCACTATGCTCCACCTCATGAATCATCAGGCAGGTTTTAGCGAGTCAACTCATGGAGTTAGGGAAGATAAAGGCTTATCCATTGAGGAGATTCTATCAAAAAATCAGCCTGAGCAATCCTATGAGCCAGGTACCATGACGGCATATTCTAATTTTAGTGCAGGTTTAGCTGCTTATATTGTTGAGCGAGTATCTGGTCAGGATTTTTCGGCCTATGTCCATGAGCATATTTTCCAACCATTGGGTATGATGGATACTGCTCTATCATCCGACTTTAAAGAAAATTCTAAGGTTTATCAGAAACGGCTAGAAGAAGTTTCGTACAATGCGGATGGACAGACATCGTTGGGAACAGCCTATTCTTATCTAGGTCTCTATCCGACGGGACAGGCAGTCTCTACTATGGCGGATTTCCAGAAGTTTGCCATGGCTCTTTTGAAAAAAGAAAAGCTCCTTCAGCGGCCTGAGACTTGGGAGACCCTTTACACAGCGACTTCAGTCTATCCAGGAACAGATACACCACTCAATATGCATGGTTTTTGGACTCAAGAGTATAGCACGACGGTCGTGGGTCATAGTGGTAATTCGATAGGTTATTCTTCCCAACTTCTTCTGGATTTAAAAAACGGGATAGGCATGGTTATTATGACTAATCAAGATCATGAGCAAGTGTATAACTATGATATGCCAACACTAGTTTTTGGTGCTAAGAAAGAGACGGATGCAGCGACTTTTGATACATTTCAGGCTGGGTATTACAGACCGGCACGGTATTTTGCTTCAGGTCCTCTCTCCATTACCAAAGCTCTATCCTATACCCAATTTACGGAGAAATCTGCGGAGAACCCGCTTTTGGCACAGAAATATGCGGTTATCAGTCATCAAGGGGAAACAGAAAAAGTGACAACGGCCTACGCAGACACTTTCAAGGTGGAGGATACAGATGTGCTGCAAGAGCAGGTAATACTGATTTTGGCGGTAATTGCAGTTGTTTATAGTCTGCTTCAACTCTTATTTTGTAGTGTTCTAGATTTCTTCCGTTTAATATTCAGGAAAGAACGGTCTAAAACTCCAAAACGACTCCGGCTTTGGACCTATCTAACCTCCTTGGCTGCTTTGGCTTTTGGTGTGAATTTCGCTCTTTTCTTCAGCGCAATAGCTGTCAATGATGTGAGTTTTTTGGCTAGCTGGCGTTTTATGGTCTTTGCTGGTCTAGGTTTAGTCTTGGCAGGCTGTGCAGTTTATCCACTCCTGACAAAGGCTAGAAAAGGATTGAGCAAAGGCCGTCTCTTCCTGATAGCCTTGACCAGTCTATCTGCTATGACCATCGTGGTCAACATTCTTTACTGGTCACTTTATCAATGGTGGTGGATATAAGAATTTATATTCTTGAAAATCCTTTCCTGAATAAGGATAGAATATTTCCATGAGTATGTCCAAGGAGTTTGAACTTTTGTTTTAGGATCCTTGATTTCTAACTATCTATCGAAGGGCCTGCTAAACTTCTAGTAGATTTCGCCTATTACATTATTCCAGTAAGAATCTAACATTAATATTACTGATGGGTTATGCTGCGGGTACAGGATTTGAAATTCAAGAACGATTTGTTTGGATTGCCGATAATGAGAACCGTAGTCTGGATGATTCTCTATCACTAGTCATCAGACAATTAGTTCCACCTTTTCTAAATGACAAAAAGGTTAATAAATGTTAAAAAAATCTCCTTTTGTGTATAGCCATTTTTCTTATAGTATGATAAAATGTAGATGTAATGTATCTATAAATGTTCGCTTTTTAAAAAGTGGGCACTGACAAGATGGGGAAGCTCAGTTAGTATACAATTACATTGTACATTTAAAACTGAATATTGTGAGAAAGGAAAATTGCATGAACAAAAGGATTAGAGCATTGCTCCACCTTATTATTCTTTTTTTAGGAGTAATTCTACCATCTTTGGCTCCACTGACTCAGGTGCAAGCAGCTGAGATTGGTAATGCTATCACGGAGATGAGTCTGAAGAATTCTTCAGGTGGTGATTTGACGCAGGGGGTTGATATTTGGGAAACTTTTCGAGTTTACGCAAAGTTTGTCTTACCGGATAACCAAGTACATCAAGGTGATACGACAACAATCACCTTGCCTTCTGAGTATGCTTTTGGGAACTCTTCAGCTATTGAACTTAAGGACAGCTCGGATAACGTAGTGGCAAATGGATTTTTGGATTCAACCAACAAGACCATTACTTTGACCTATACAAATTATGTTGAGCAAAAGTCTGGTGTCCAAGGAGAATTCTTCTTCTATGCACGAGTTGACCATGATGTTGTGAGACAAGAAGGTGACTTGAATGGTGGATTTACCGTAGGAGGTCGGATGTTGTATCCGGGAATCGTCCATTATAATGGACCGCCCAAAAGATATGACTCAAAAATTGAAAAGAGCTCTTATCAGGCAGCAGAAGACGGTAAGAATGAAGTTCATTATAATATTGCGATTAACCGCAATATGGAGCATTATACCGATGTAACGATAACTGACAAGATTACCTCGCCTAATTTTAAAATCATGAGAGACTCAATTCGGGTCTATAAAATTGCTTGGCGTTGGAATAATGGAGATTGGGTGCGGGATTCAACAGAAGACGTGACAGCTAATTTCCAATCAAAAATCACGGAGAATGCCGCTGGTGATGGATTCACGATTGATCTTGGCGACATGGATGGTTTCGGGTATTTGCTGGACTATAAGACAAAAGCAGATTACGATCTTGTTGATGGTGAGCGCGTTTCCAACAGTGCTACCATGACCTATAATGGTGGTCAAACAACGACATCATCTGAAAATCGTTCTTATCAGATTGCTGGCGGTGTTGGAGAAGGCTATGTTTTCACCATTAAGCTCCATAAGGTGAATGAAAATGGTGAGAATCTGCAAGGTGCTGAATTTGAAGTTGTTCGTGATCGGAGCGGTGCAGTTGTCGGAAAATTAACCACAGATTCTAACGGGAATGCCAACTTGGGTGACTTGTTGCGTGATGATTATACCATCCGTGAAGTGACTCCTCCTACAGGATATGATAAATTAACTGAGGAAATTAAGATTGGTTCCCAGGATTTTGGAACAGACAAATCTGTATCGCGCGAGATCGTCAATAAGAAGACGGTAACCGAGCAGGATGTGACTTTCAAAAAAGTAGATCCAAATGGGAAAGAAATTCCAGGTGCGGAACTGAAAATCTATAAAGGTGATCATGTTGATCAGGAAGAAGCTCCTGTGGCAGACTGGACTTCAGAAGAAAATACTTCTAAAGTGATAAAACTGTCTCCAGGAACCTATACACTGACTGAAGCTAATGCTCCTGCTGGTTATCAATATGTAGAAGATATCACATTTACTGTCGGTGCTAATGGTACTGTTACTCTTGTGAAAAAAGGAGCAGAAGATACCGTTCAAGCAGCGGGTTCAATTCTGACGATTACCGACAAGGAGGACAATAGTCCTAAAGCCATTACCTTCAGCAAGGTTAACCTAGGCGGTACTGAAATTGCTGGTGCTCAAATTAAGATTTTCAAAGGCAACAAGGCTCAGGGTCAAGCTCTTGAAAGCTGGACTTCCGAAGCTAATCAGTCTAAAGAAATCAATTTGGAGCCTGGTACTTACACCTTCCATGAGGAAGCGGCTCCAACTGGTTACCTCAAAGTAACTGACATCACTTTCCAAGTCAAACATGACGGTACGGTGGAAGTGACCAATGTCGGAGAAAAAGACTCCAAAGGTGAAAACAACAAGGTTGTGACTGACGGAGCAACTTTGAAGGTAACAGACAAGGATGACGACTCAGAACGTGATGTGACTATCAAAAAAGTAGATCCAAACGGGAAGGAGATTCCTGGTGCGGAACTGAAACTCTACAAAGGCAGTCGGATTCGTCCTGAAGCTAAACCTCTTGCAGAGTGGACATCCGAAGCAAACGCATCTAAAGTAGTAAAATTAGCTCCAGGGACATATTCTCTGAAAGAAAGTCATGCTCCTGCTGGGTTTGTAGCTGTAGAAGATATTAAATTCACAGTTCATTCCGATGGTACCATTACAGTTGATGCTAAAGGAGCAACAGATTCTGTTGAAGCAAATGGCTTGGTTCTTACTGTAACCGATAAAGAGGACAATAGTCTGAAAGCCATTACTTTCAGTAAGGTCAACCTCGGCGGTACTGAAATCGCAGGTGCTGAGATCAAGATTTACAAGGGCGAGAAAGCAGAAGGTCAAGCAGTCGAAAGCTGGACATCCGAAGCTGGCAAGTCTAAGGACATTAACTTAGCACCTGGCACTTACACTTTCCATGAGGAGGCAGCCCCAATCGGTTACCTCAAAGTAACCGATATCACATTCCAAGTCAAACATGACAGCACAGTGGAAGTGACCAATGTCGGAGAGAAAGACGCTAAGGGTGAAGAGAACAAGGTCGTAACTAACGGCTCAACTGTTACAGTAACCGATAAGGATGATGACCTTCCGCGTAAGGTGACCTTCAGTAAAGTCAACCTTGGCGGAACTGAAATTGCTGGTGCTCAAATCAAGATTTACAAGGGCGAGAAAGCCGAAGGAAACGCAGTAGAAAGCTGGACTTCCGAAGCTGGTAAGTCTAAGGATATCAACTTAGCACCTGGCACCTACACCTTCCATGAGGAAGCGGCTCCAACCGGCTACCTCAAAGTGACCGACATCACTTTCAAAGTTAACCATGACGGCACAGTGGAAGTGACCAATGTTGGCGAGAAGGACGCTAAGGGTGAAGCTAACACCGTTGCAACTAACGGTTCAACTCTGACTGTAACGGATAAAGACGATGACCTACCGCGTAAGGTGACTTTCAGTAAGGTCAACCTAGGCGGTACAGAAATCGCAGGTGCGGAGATCAAGATCTTCAAAGGCGATAAAGCAGAAGGCACAGCTGTAGAAAGCTGGACATCTGAAGCTGGCAAGTCTAAGGATATCAATTTGACTCCAGGCACTTACACCTTCCATGAGGAAGTAGCGCCAACCGGTTACCTTAAAGTAACAGATATCACTTTCCAAGTGAAAACGGATGGAACAGTAGAAGTAACCAATGTCGGTGAAAAGGACTCTAAGGGTGAAGACAACAAGATTGTGACCGCTGGTTCTAAAGTGACCGTAACGGATAAAGACGACGACAGTCCTAAAGCCATTACTTTCAGTAAGGTCGACCTAGGCGGTACAGAAATCGCCGGTGCTCAGATTAAGATTTACAAGGGCGATAAAGCAGAAGGCACAGCAGTCGAAAGCTGGACATCCGAAGCTGGTAAGTCTAAGGACATCAACTTAGTACCTGGCACTTATACCTTCCATGAGGAAGCGGCTCCAACGGGTTACCTCAAAGTAACCGACATCACTTTCCAAGTGAAGCATGACGGCACAGTGGAAGTGATCAATGTCGGTGAGAAAGACGCTAAGGGTGAATCTAACACCGTTGCGACCAATGGTTCAACTGTTACGGTGACTGACAAAGATGATGACCTACCGCGTAAGATTACCTTTAGTAAGGTTAACCTAGGCGGAACTGAAATCGCAGGAGCTCAAATCAAGATTTTTAAGGGCGACAAGGCAGAAGGTCAAGCAGTCGAAAGCTGGACATCTGAAGCTAATCAGTCTAAGGACATCAACTTGACTCCGGGAACTTATACCTTCCATGAGGAAGCAGCTCCAACCGGTTACCTCAAAGTAACGGACATCACATTCCAAGTCAAGCATGACGGCACAGTAGAAGTGACAAATGTTGGTGAGAAAGACTCCAAGGGTGAAGAGAACAAGGTCGTAACCAACGGCTCAACTGTTACAGTAACGGATAAAGACGATGACCTACCGCGTAAGATTACCTTCAGTAAAGTCAACCTAGGCGGAACAGAAATCGCTGGTGCAGAGATCAAGATCTACAAAGGCGAAAAAGCCGAAGGTCAAGCCGTCGAAAGTTGGACATCTGAAGCTGGCAAGTCTAAGGACATCAACTTAGCACCTGGCACTTATACCTTCCATGAAGAAGCAGCTCCAACCGGTTACCTCAAAGTGACCGATATCACTTTCCAAGTCAAACATGACGGCACAGTGGAAGTGACGAACGTTGGCGAGAAAGATGCTAAGGGTGAAGAAAACAAGGTTGTAACCGATGGTTCTAAAGTTACAGTAACGGATAAAGACGATGATCTTCCACGTAAGGTAACCTTCAGTAAAGTCAATCTAGGCGGTACTGAGATTGCCGGTGCTGAAATCAAGATTTACAAGGGCAACAAGGCAGAAGGCACAGCAGTCGAAAGCTGGACTTCTGAAGCTGGTAAGTCTAAGGATATCAACTTGGCGCCTGGCACTTACACCTTCCATGAGGAAGCGGCTCCAACGGGTTACCTCAAAGTAACGGACATCACATTCCAAGTCAAACATGATGGAACGGTGGAAGTGACCAATGTCGGAGAGAAAGACTCCAAGGGTGAAGAGAACAAGGTCGTAACCAACGGCTCAACAGTGACTATTACCGACAAGGACGATGATCTTCCACGTAAGGTGACATTTAGTAAGGTCAACCTTGGCGGTACTGAAATTGCTGGTGCAGAGATTCAAATTTTCCAAGGCAAAGAGGCAACTGGCAATCCTGTAGCGAAATGGACTTCAGAAGCAAATACATCGCATGAGCTTGGATTAGCTCCTGGAGTATATACCTTCCATGAAGCTGCAGCCCCAACCGGTTACCTAGCTGTTACCGACATTGTGTTCCAAGTGAATCTCGATGGCACAGTAACAGTTGTAAATGCTGATGGAAATACAGTTGAATACAAGGATGGGACGTTAGTCGTAACTGACCAAACGAAACCGATTGGCCCAGACAAGGATCCGTCTAAAAAAACAGATGAACCAGATCCGAAAAAATCAAATCAAGATAAACCTGGAGATAAGGGGAACTCGAAGAAAGTTCTGCCTTTCACAGGTACAGAAATCAGCTTTACGCTACTTGCTATAGGCTTGATTATCATAGTTGGTTGTGGGGTTTATTTCGGAATCCGTTTCAAAAAATAAAACAGAAAACAAGTGTCAATGAACATTGACGCTTGTTTTTTTATGCAGGTGACCATCCTTTTCTTACCGGATACCTGATGGTTAATACCACTTACTGAAAAGCCCTTGTTTTTGCCTCTGAATCTTCTATAATAGTTGTCAAATAAGAAAGGAGATTTTTACTATGTCTAAACAAATTGTAGACCCGATTCAATTGCGTCACGGTGCCAAATTAACCAACCGTTTGGTGCTTTCCCCTATGTATACTTTCAGTGGCTTAGAAGGAGGATTTGTGTCTGATGATACTTTGCGATACTACGGAGCACGCTCTCAGGCAGCCAGTCTTTTGATTACTGAATTTCATTATGTCAGTCCATCAGGAGGGCCTTGTTACCAGACTGGCTATCCAGTTCAATTAGGTATTTACTCTGATGACCACATCGAAGGGGAGAGAAAATTAGCTGCTGCCCTTCAAAAAGATGGCAATAAAGCGATTTTGCAGCTTCATCATGGTGGGATAGCAGCTTCAGGCCGTGCTTTGAAGGGTGAGGAAGTATTGGCTCCCAGTGCCTTAGATTTTTCTTTCCTGCCATATCCAGTGAGAGAAATGACTGATGAAGAAATCCTTGAAATTATCAAGGATTTTGGTCGGGCAGTCAAACGTGCAGTTCAAGCTGGTTTTTCAGGAGTAGAAATCCATGGTGCCAACCACTATCTGCTGCAGCAATTCTTTTCTAGCACATCCAATGTTCGTCAGGACAGATGGGGCGGAACTTTGGAAAAACGTATGGCCTTTCCTTTGGCAGTAGTCGAGGAAGTGAAGCGTGCTGCGGCCAAGTACGCGCCGGAAGATTTTATTATTGGCTATCGAATTAGTCCAGATGAAATCCATGAAGATCAAGTGGGCTATACTTATGAAGAAGCCAAGCTTTTGGTCAAGGAGCTGGTCAAGCACGAACTAGACTACATCCATTTGTCGCTTTTGGCTGGCTATGATTCAAAACCTGCAGGATCAGACAAGAGCTATGCAGATCATTTTAAGGAAGTGATGGATGAGCAAACCAAACTGATTACAATCGGTGGTGTCTTTAGTCAGGAAGATGCAGAAGCTGCTATTGAGGATACGACTGCTGATTTAGTTGCAATCGGCCGTGGTACCTTGATTGACCCGCTGTTTGGCTATAAAGTACAGACGGGACGAGGAGCAGAAATTGTCCATGAGATTAGCCCTGAGCAGTTGAAAAATTCTCAATTGACACCAGGCTTGCTTGAAGTGTTCAGCCGTAAGGACTCTGGCGGGCTGCCTCCTCTCCCTGGTCATGACACTATTATCCACCTTCATACTGGTAAATTTGGGGATGAAGGGCAGTAAGAATAGCCTAAGCCTATTCAAGATAGTATTGACAGAAGCCTGAACCTCCTCTGGGAAGAAAACTACTATATCTTTAAATTGAGGAAATATATCATGAAAACCGGAAACAAATTCCGGTTTTTTATTCTTGACGAAAGAAGCCAATATACATCGTTGAATTTATGGCTATTGACGCAGTTTAAGAGCAATCGAAAACTATTTTTCTAAGTGACAAAAATGTAAGTTTAAAGTCTAAAATGAAAGGTTATCTTATGGCATCTAGCCTGGGAATTCGGTATCCTATAAGTGTAAAGAAAAAGAAGATAACTATCTTCCAAATTAATAATCAGATTTCAAGAAGGAGGCCCGCTATGAAAATCAATCTTTATAACCATCGCCAAAGTAAACCTAAAGCTCAAAAGATTTCCAAGGAAGAAATCGAGAAGACTAGCCTAGGCTGTGCTTCCAGTCAGTATTATTTCTGGCTGCAGTACAGTCACTGAGAGATTCCGTTATTCAAAGGTAAGAGAAAGGTCAGTTGACTTTTCTCTGATCCGACTTGGAGCACAAGATGACAAAAATGTAAGATTGGCAGGCAAAATGAAAGATTAGGTTATGGAAACTTGTCTGTCTTTCCGGTATGATAGTAGTATCAAGTTAAATAAAGAAGAGGTTCGAGTATGACATTATTAGACGTACAACATGTGAAAAAAATTTATAAAACCCGCTTTCAGGGCAGCCAAGTAGAGGCACTGAAAGACATTCACTTTACGGTAGAAAAAGGCGAGTATGTCGCCATCATGGGGGAGTCGGGCTCCGGGAAATCCACCCTGCTCAACATCCTAGCCATGCTGGACAAGCCGACTGAGGGCCGCGTCTTTCTCAACGGAACTGACACAGCAACCATCAAAAACAGCCAGGCTTCCAGCTTCCGCCGAGAGAAATTAGGCTTTGTCTTTCAGGACTTTAATCTGTTGGACACCCTATCAGTCAAGGATAATATTCTCCTGCCACTGGTCCTATCTCGCCGTCCCATTACCGAGATGATGCAAAAGCTGGTTACGACCTGCAATGAGCTGGGGATTAACAAGCTGCAAGAGAAGTTTCCTTATGAGATTTCCGGTGGTCAAAAGCAGCGGGTTGCAGTGGCTCGGGCCATCATCACAGACCCTGAGATTCTGCTGGCGGACGAGCCGACGGGAGCCTTGGATTCCAAGTCTTCAGCAGCCCTGCTAGATGTTTTTGACGACATCAATGCCCGCGGTCAAACCATTCTCATGGTAACCCACTCAACGGCAGCAGCTAGCCGCGCCAAGCGGGTGCTCTTTATCAAGGATGGGATTCTTTATAATCAAATCTTCCGAGGAGACAAGACCGAGCGGCAGATGTTCCAAGAGATTTCCGATACTCTGACAGTTATGGCAAGTGAGGTGAAAGACTAGTGTTTCGATTAGCAGCAAAATTGGCGGTATCCAATCTGATTAAGAACCGCCGTCTCTATTATCCTTTTGCACTGGCTACCTGTGTGGCTGTAGCCATTTCTTATATTTTCAACTCCCTGGCTTTTAATCCCAATCTATCCAAAATGACAGGTGCCAGCTCTGTTATCCTCGTTTTGGTTCTAGGGGTTGTTATTGTGAACATCACAGCTGGAATTATTGTCTTTTATGCCAATCAATTTGTCATGAAGAATCGCTCCAAGGAGCTGGGGCTTTATGGTATGCTAGGTCTTAATAAACGCCATCTCTTTGTTATGACCTTTATTGAGCTTCTGATTTTCGGGTTAGTGGCTGTAAGCTTGGGGCTGACTATTGGTGTTCTCTTTGACCAGCTGATTTATGCCTTTTTGCTCAAGCTCATGGGTACCAAGGTGGTTCTGGTTTCGACTTTCCAGCTACCGGTCTTGATTCTTGTTTTTATTTTCTATGGCTTTATTTTTGCAGGCTTGGTCTTTGTTAATGGTTGGCGAATTCTGCGTTTTGATTCTCTGAAGATGGCTAAGGAAAAGGCCAGCGGAGAGAAGAAGAGCCGATTTTTACTGCCACAGACCTTTATTGGTCTGGCAGCTCTGCTCTACGGCTACTATCTGGCTCAGACCGTGCGTAATCCTATGGAAGCAATCTTCATCTTTTTTGGAGCAGTCCTCTTGGTCATTTTAGGAACCTACCTGCTCTTTAACGCTGGTATTACAGTCTTTTTGCAGCTTCTGCAAAAGAACAAAAAGTATTACTACCAGCCCAATAATATGATTTCCGTCTCAAATCTTATTTACCGGATGAAGAAAAATGCAGTGGGGCTGGCTACTATTTCCATCCTATCGACAATGGTTCTAGTGACCTTCTCTGCCGGTATGAACATCTATTCTGGCGCGGAATTTATGCAGAAACTTATGTTTCCGCATGATTTCTCTATCAATGGCGGTGTGAATGCAAAAAAAGAACAGCTGGATCAGGTCTTGACAGAGTTTGTAGCAGAGAATCAGCTGAAGGTCAAGCAACAGGAGACCTATCAGTTTTATTCAATGGGTGTCAAGAAAAAAGAGGGTAACAGCCTAGATATTTATCCTAAGGGACAATGGACTGTGTCACCCAATACCTATATCTTGATGTTTTCCAGCGAGGATTACGAAAAGCTGACAGGAAAGGATCTGTCTTTGCAGGAAAATGAGATTGCTGTCTTTAACAAGGGAGTGGATCTGGATTATAAGCAGCCTCTGCAGCTGGCTGGCCAAAACTTGACGATCAAGAAAGTCCTGTCTGAAGATTTTATCTTTCACAAGATTCCAGATGAGTATAATATCATCATTCCTAAAGGGCTGTATCTAGTAGCCAAGGATCCTAGTCAACTCTTAGCTCATCAGATGGAGCAGCAAGCTATTAATCCTGTACTCTATGGTAGTCTGGATATTGAAGCTTCAGAAGATGAAAAGGCTAAGCTGGATACAATCTATCAAAAGAAAATGGCGGACTACAACCAGTCCCTGCCAGAAGGTGCCGGAGGTGTCCACGGTCAGACTGGTGTGATTGGCATACTTGAGATTAAGGGTATGCTGGGTGGTGTCTTCTTTATAGGGATTTTCCTCTCTATTGTCTTCATGATGGGAACAGTGCTGGTTATCTACTACAAGCAAATTTCCGAAGGTTACGAAGACCGTGACCGCTTCATCATCCTGCAGAAAGTCGGCTTAGACGAGCAGCAGACTAGAAAGACCATTCGTAAACAAGTACAGACTGTCTTCTTCCTGCCCCTAATATTTGCCTTCCTTCATTTGGCTTTTGCCTATCACATGCTCAGTCTCATTTTACAGATGTTGGGCGTACTCAACGCAAGTCTTATGTTAGTGGTGACTCTCGGCGTCTGCGCTCTGTTTATTGCAGTATATGTTGGTGTCTTTCTCATTACTTCTCGCAGCTATCGTAAAATTGTGGCTATGTGATAGCAGAGACAGGCTTCATATACCTTTCATCTATGTTAAAAACCTAGGCTGAGATTTCTCTCAGCCTTTCTTTTCGGTATTTTTCTGAGAAAGATTCCTAAAAGCGTGGAAATATGATAAAATAGGACGTTAATGCAATTAGGAGAGTAGAAATAGATGAATATATTTAGAAAAAAAGATGCCAGCAAGGATAGAACGGGCATGCGCCGTCATTTAAAAATTCCAGATCTGATTTTGCTTGGTATTGGAGCAATGGTGGGAACTGGGATTTTTACCATCACAGGGACCGGAGCGGCCAAATATGCTGGGCCTGCTCTGACCGTTTCGATTGTCATTTCAGCCCTTTGTGTGAGTATTTCGGCACTTTTTTACGCTGAGTTTGCCTCACGGATTCCGGCCAATGGCGGAGCCTACAGTTATATTTATGCGGTTCTGGGGGAATTTCCTGCTTGGCTGGCTGGTTGGCTGACCATCATGGAGTTCATGACGGCTATTTCAGGTGTTGCCTCTGGCTGGGGCTCTTATCTGAAAGGATTGCTGAGCGGCTTTGGTATCCAGCTGCCAGCAGCTCTGAATGGTACTTTCAATCCAAAAGCAGGTACTTACGTGGACTTGCTGCCTATTCTAGTCTTGGTCTTTGTTACAGGGGTTGTCCTTTTGAACTCAAAGGCAGCCCTGCGCTTCAACTCAGCCTTGGTGGTTTTGAAATTCTCAGCCTTGGCACTCTTTATCATTGCAGGATTTTTCTTCATCAAGCCAGAAAATTGGTCTAACTTTGCACCTTTTGGCTTCGGAGAAATTTATGGCGGCAAGGTCGGTATCATGGCCGGGGCTTCACTCATGTTCTTTGCTTTTCTAGGCTTTGAGTCTATTTCCATGGCAGTTGATGAAATCAAAGAGCCCCAAAAGAATGTTCCGCGCGGGATCGTTTTGTCCTTGAGCATTGTGACCATTCTCTATATTTTGGTGACCTTGGTCTTGACTGGGATTGTCCACTATAGCAAGCTGGATGTCTCAGATGCGGTGGCCTTTGCCCTGCGCAGCGTCGGACTTGGATGGGCAGCTAACTATATCTCTGTCGTCGCTATTTTGACACTGATTACAGTCTGCATCTCCATGACCTACGCCCTGTCGCGGATGATTTACAGTATTGCGCGTGATGGTCTTTTGCCTCGTTCTTTCAAGAAATTGACAGAGACCAGTCGGGTGCCAAAGAATGCAACGATTTTAGTAGGGATTGCCTCAGCTGTCTGTGCTGGTATCTTCCCCTTGGCTAGCATCGCCTCTTTCCTCAATATCTGCACCTTGGCCTATCTGATTTTATTAGCTGTGGCAGTCTTGAAATTGCGGAAAGATAAAGGAATGCCCAAAGCTGGAGAATTCAAAACACCTCTAGTACCTCTGACGCCAATCTTGTCCATTGTCATCTGTCTATCCTTTATGACTCAGTACACCAAGGAAACCTGGCAGGCCTTTGGAATTGCCCTAGCGCTGGGAAGTCTCATCTATGCCTTCTATGGCTATCGAAACTCAGAAATATCTGTAAAAGAGAAGTAGGGATAGAGTATTGCTATTAAAAAGAAAGTAAAAGTAGAAAACAATGAAGGACCTTAACCTAAGCCAAAAGAAGAAAATCTGGCTCTTTGCCCTTGCTTTTATCGCCCTAATTTTACTGGCGATTGTGATCAATATTCAGCTGAACCAGCCCGAAGATATGCATGCTGAGTATGTTCGGCTTTGGAAGACAACTTGGCATGAGAAAAATAAAGACTGGCTCTATCCACTGAAAAATATCTGTCTTGTTATTCTGGCAGTTCTGGCTGGGTCTGGTTTGATGATTGCATTCTCTAAGAGTGAGAGATGGAAATAGGCTTCTGTAGATTTAAATGAAATCATCTTACAAAAATGTAAGATTAACGATAATAAATGTAAGGTAGAGACATGGAAAACGTGTCTCTATTTTGCTATAATCAGCTCAGGAATCCTCACAAGAAAGGTTGTGCAATTATGAAAAAAGTCCTTTTAGGTTGCTTGGGAACAGTACTGGTTTTGCTTGCTCTTTTAATAGGTTTTCTGGCCTACTTTGGTCCAGACTATGGAATTTTTCTTTTTCCACCAAGTCCGCAGGACTATGCTCGCTCGGTTGTAAAAAAGCTTGATTTCGGTCTTTATACGGGCAAAGACTGGGAAAATGAGAAAAAGAAAGCCTTAGAGAAGCTTGAATCAGCCAAGACTTATCAAGATACCTATCCCGTCTTGGAAGAATTAACCAAAGAGGCTGGCGGGAAGCATTCTTATTTTTTAAGTCCACAGGATAATCCCGAAAATAGTCCGGAAAGCAAAAATCAGCCTGAAGTGCAGAATCGGGAGGGAATTCTCTATTTAAAAGTTCCTGCTTTCACTGGTGATACACAGGCAGCGAAGGCTTATGCCAACAAGCTGTCAGCAGCTCTTAAAAAGGATGACTATCAGGCGGTTCTTGTGGATTTGAGAGACAATACTGGCGGGAATATGTATCCGATGATTGCGGGCCTGTCCTCTCTTTTGCCTGATGAAGACCTCTTCCAATTCGTTTATAAAAACGGAAGCAAGAGCACGGTTTCTCGATCAGATGTTCTTCAGCAGCTTGGTCTGGAGCAGACTGATGAGAGAGCAAAGAAAGTGCCAATAGCTATCCTTACCAATGAACGTACAGGTAGCTCAGGAGAGATGACTGTTCTAGCTTTTAAGGGATTGGAAAACGTTAAAATATTTGGTCAGCCAACGGCAAGCTATACTACGGGAAATAATTATTATCAACTGTATGATGGAGCGGTTTTGCTCTTGACTACCTCGAGTATCCTAGATCGCACGGGCAGGCTTTATGAGAATGAGTCAATCCAGCCTGATGTCCTAACAGAACAGCCTTTAGAAGAGGCGGAGTCTTGGTTGAGGGAACAGTTAGGAGAATAGTTCATTGAAAGCAGTCAAAGAGACTGCTTTTCTGCTATAATAAAGAGAAGAACGAGGTGACAAATGATTCGTAGAATAAAACTAAGTGACGCCGCAGCCATTCAGCGGCTTAATGCTGAGTGTCTGGGCTATGACTTCGATAGGGAAGCGACGGAGGCTCAACTGAAGAGGCTGCTAGAGAATGACCAGCATTTGATTTTGGTAGTTGAAGAAGACGGTCAGGTCATAGGCTACGCTCATGCTGCTAGCTACGACTGTCTCTATTTCCCGTCCTTGCTCAATCTCTTGGCTTTGGCCGTCGCTCAGGATTTTCAAGGGCAAGGACATGGCAGAGCGCTGATGCAAGCCTTGCGTGAAGAGGCAAAAGCGGTAGGATACACAGGAATTCGGATTAATTCAGGCATTTCCCGCTCATCAGCCCATGAATTTTACCACAGCCTTGGTTGCAGTGAAAAAGCAGACCAGAAACGATTTTATTGGGAATTTTAGAGAAAGGAGGAGTAGATGATGATTGAACCACTAACTCAGCAGCATGCTTTGGAAATTGCCAAGGACTGGCATTATGAGGTACCTTATGACTTTTATGACATGAAAAATGACCTGGAGGATTATGAAGAAATAGTCTCCCCAGAAGCGCGTGGGGATTGTTATTTTCAAGTCCTGAGAGAAGGGGAACTCTATGGATTTTTCTGCTTAGAGCGGAAAGGAGAGCGAATTTTGGAGCTTGGTTTGGGGATGAAGCCGGAGCACTGCGGAAAAGGTCAGGGCGCGGTATTTTTGAAGGAAATTCTGGACTTTATTATGGAAAATTTTGCGCCCGAAGTCATAAGTCTATCCGTGGCTGATTTCAATCACCGAGCCCAACAGCTTTATCTCAACATGGGCTTTGAAGTGGTGAGGCGCATCCCGCAGGAAAGCAATGGCGATATTCATCTCTTTGTGGAGATGGAGAAGAAGGTCTAATTTTAGACTTTATTGCAAAGCGTCAGATAAAATTATTGACAGTCAAGAAAAAGTCGTCAAATATACTTATGACTGCGGACGATTATCAGCTAATTTGTATATGAATATCAATAAGCAAAAGGAGAAAACCATGACATTTGAAGAAATTTTACCTGGCCTTAAGGCCAAGAAAAAATATGTGCGTACAGGTTGGGGTGGGGCAGAGAACTACGTCCAGCTCTTTGACACGATTGAGCAGAATGGGGTGGCTCTCGAAGTGACACCTTATTTCCTCATCAATGTTTCAGGAGAAGGGGAGGGCTTCTCCATGTGGAGTCCGACTCCTTGTGATGTCCTCGCGACAGATTGGGTGGAAGTAGATGACTAAGACGGTGCTGGTGACGGGAGCTAGCTCTGGCATCGGCCGAGCTCAGGCTCTGACCTTTTTGGAAAATGGCTACCGGGTTTATGGGGTGGACAAGGATGAAAATCCAGGCTTTCTCAATGAGCTTCGTTTTGTCAAGATGGATTTGACAGGTGATTTGACACCACTCTTCACTAGCTTTCCTGAGGTGGACATTCTCTGTAATACAGCAGGTATCTTGGACGATTATCGTCCCCTGCACGAGACCAGCGATGAGGACTGGGAGCAGATTTTTGCGCTTAATCTGACAGCGACTATGAAAATCACTCGCTTTTACTTGCAGAAAATGCTGGAGAAAAAGTCTGGTATCATCATTAATATGTGCTCAATTGCTAGCTTTCTGGCTGGCGGTGGCGGTGCTGCCTATACAGCCTCTAAGCATGCTCTGGCTGGCCTGACCAAGCAGATAGCCTTGGACTATGCGGATAAAAATATCCAAGTCTTTGGTCTTGCGCCAGGCGCAGTCAAGACAGCCATGACTGCCGCAGATTTTGAGCCAGGCGGATTAGCTGAATGGGTTGCTGAGGAAACGCCTATCAAGCGCTGGCTGGATCCTCAGGAAGTAGCTGATGTTAGTCTCTTTCTAGCCAGTGGCAAGGCAGCTGCTATGCAGGGTGAGATTATCAAAATCGACGGTGGTTGGAGTTTGAAGTAACCAGTCGCAACATGAAAGTAATGAAGAAAAACAAGAGCTATGACTTAAAAGATATCAATCAGGCTGTGAAATCAGAAGAGCTAGATGATGATTTCTGTTTGTATGCCAAGGAAAATGGAGAACTGAATTTTCAGGACAGCTACTTGACTTGTAGATACATTTGGCAATGACTTTGAGAGTTTGAAAAACCAATTAGCATTTCTTACGCTACAGTCTTCAAAGACCGTTTCTGAAAATGATTGAAAATAGCTCTAAAAAAGCTTATAATATAAGCTATAAAACGACAGAAGGCTTCTAGGAGGATTGATTTTGAAGAAGGTTCATTTTTTTATCATTTACGGCTGTGTCTGCTTTGTACTGATTGGCGGAACCTTTCTCTATACTTACTTTAAGCCTGGAGGAATCGCAGAAGCTCTTGAATCCCGCTTTAAGCTGTCTGCTGTAGTGGATGCATCCTTGAAAAAATTCGATCATGATAGTTTTTACATGGATCGGCTGTCTGAGTCAACCTATCTAGAGGGCTACAAAAAAAGAAAAGCCAAGACGATTAAACAGCTGACTGTTTCAGATTCACCTTATTTAGCTAAGCTTTACGAAACCTATGATGATCAAGAACTGACCCATTATTTCAGCGAAGATCGGATGTACTTGGAAGAAAAGGATGGATTTGAGACGATTGATGACACGGAGTCACGGAAACATATTGATGGCTATTCGGGCATGTCCTCCTTTAAGGTTTTGCTGCAGGTCATGGTAGATAATGAGTCAGAACTGACTAAGAAAAAAGTGGACGGGGGCTATGAGTTTTCGGTGACAGCAGAAGGTGATTTGGCCTATGACCTTATCGATGCCTTCTACTATGCTTATAACGATGAGCATTATGATACAACCATAGATATTGAGAAGTGTCAGGTTGCGTTTGTGGTGGACCCTAAGACTCGGACCATTCGCTCTATTGATATGACCATGGATTTGGACGAAGATACAGCTTTAGATGGAGAATTGATTTACTTCAAGCAGCGGGCTGTTTTCAAGGACTATGGCAAAGCAAAAGTCCAACTTCCAAAGAAAATCAAAGAAAAAGAAGCAAAATCAGCTGTTTAAAGGCTGATTTTTTTGTGCAAAAGTTTTTTTGTTGCAGATTTTTATGGGGATGACTTGATTTTAAATTTTTAAAAATTACCTTTTAGTGATATAATAAAGGTGATATCCTACAGAAAAGAGATAATTGATGACAAATTACGCGATTATTTTGGCTGCGGGTAAAGGTACTCGCATGAAGTCAGATTTACCAAAAGTGCTGCACAAGGTTGCAGGGATTTCCATGCTAGAACATGTTTTTCGCAGTGTTAATGCTATTGATCCAGAGAAGACCGTGACAGTTGTTGGCCACAAGGCAGAGCTAGTCGAGCAAGTCTTGGCAGGTCAGACAGACTTTGTCCGTCAGACTGAGCAGTTGGGAACGGGCCATGCCGTTATGATGGCAGAGCCTGTTTTGGAAAATCTGATAGGTCAGACGCTGGTTATTGCTGGTGACACTCCCCTGATTACAGGAGAAAGCCTGAAAAACCTGATTGACTTCCATATCAACCACAAGAATGTTGCGACTATCCTGACGGCAGAAGCAGATAATCCTTTCGGCTACGGCCGTATCGTTCGCAATCAGCACGACGAAGTTTTGAAAATTGTTGAGCAGAAGGATGCTTCTGACTTTGAGCAGCAAATCAAGGAAATCAATACGGGGACTTACGTCTTTGACAATGCTCGCCTCTTTGAAGCCCTCAAAAATATCAATACCAATAATGCTCAAGGCGAATACTATATCACAGATGTGATTGGTATTTTCCGCGAAAATGGTGATAAAGTCGGCGCTTATACGCTCAAAGACTTTGATGAAAGCTTGGGTGTTAATGACCGCGTGGCTTTAGCTACAGCTGAGGGTGTCATGCGCCGTCGGATTAACCAGCAGCATATGGTCAATGGTGTCAGCTTTGTCAATCCTCATGCGACCTATATCGATGTGGATGTAGAAATTGCGCCAGAAGTTCAAGTTGAAGCAAATGTGACCCTGAAAGGTCAGACCAAGATTGGGGCAGAGACTATCCTGACCAATGGTACTTATATTGTGGACTCTATCATTGGAGAGCGGGCCGTTATCACCAATTCTATGATTGAGGAGTCTAGTGTGGAAGATGGAGTGACGGTCGGGCCTTACGCTCACATTCGTCCAGGTTCTAGTCTGGCCAAGGATGTTCATGTCGGAAACTTTGTTGAAGTTAAAGGATCGTCAATCGGAGAAAATACCAAGGCTGGTCATTTGACCTATATTGGAAATTCTGAAGTCGGTGCTAATGTCAACTTTGGTGCGGGTACGATTACGGTCAACTATGACGGTCAAAAGAAGTACAAGACTGTCATTGGCGACAATGTCTTTGTTGGTTCCAACTCGACCATTATTGCCCCAGTGGAGCTGGGTGACAACTCACTGGTCGGTGCGGGTTCTACTATTACGAAAGATGTACCAGCAGATGCCATTGCTCTGGGACGTGGCCGTCAGATTAACAAGGAAGATTATGCTAAGCGACTTCCTCATCACCCTCAAAATAAGTAGGTTTAATCATGGAATTTGAAGAAAAAACCGTCCAACGGACGGAGATTTATCAGGGACCGATTTTTAAAGTGGTTCAGGACCAGGTAGAGCTGCCAGAGGGCAAGGGTCAAGCCCAACGGGATTTGATTTTTCATAATGGGGCGGTGGCTGTAATTGCTATCACCCCGGAAAATAAGATGATTTTAGTCAAGCAGTACCGCAAGGCGATTGAAGCGACTTCTTACGAGATTCCAGCTGGCAAGCTGGAGGTAGGAGAGAATGCAGATCCCCAAGCGGCGGCCCTCCGAGAATTAGAAGAAGAGACCGGCTACACAGGACAACTGGAGTTGGTCTATGATTTCTACTCTGCAATCGGTTTTTGCAATGAAAAAATCAAGCTCTACAGCGCCAGCCATTTAACAAAGGTCGAAAACCCTCGTCCCCAAGACGAGGATGAAACATTGGAACTTTTTGAAGTCAGTCTGGAGGAGGCACACCAGTTGCTGCAAAACGGTGACATTTGTGATGCCAAGACCATCATGGCCCTTCAGTACTGGGAACAAAAAAATCTGAATAAATAGGAACGTAGATCAATGGGAAAAGCTTTATTAACAGATGAAATCATTGAGCGGGCCAACCGCGGTGAGGATATTTCGGGGCCGCCTCTCATGGATGACGAGGAAACCAAGATTCTTTCAACTAGCAGAAGCTCCTTTAGCTCGCAGCAGTCTAGCCGACAGGATACTCAGTTTGGCTATCAAAGCCCTCAAAACCGCTTTGGTTATGAAGAAGCTCGGTCTCAGCAGAGTCGTTTTGGCTATCAGACTGCTCAAAACCAAGAGGAGTTTACGGATGAGACTCTGCACATTGAGGTAGACCCGACCGTGACCAAGAGCCGTCGGATTGAAAACCAAAAGCGGAGCCTCTTTCAAGCCAAACTCAATAAGATTCTCCTTTGGGTAGTTATCCTACTGATTGGTTTGATTGCAGCTATTATTTGGTGGCCTTAAAAAACTGCTCTATTGCACTTGAAAGGAAGCCTAGCCTGTCTAAGCTTCTTTTTCATCAGATGATTTGAGGTATTATATGAAAATTGGAATTATCGCAGCCATGCCCGAGGAGTTGAAGATTCTGTTGGAGCATTTAGAAAACCCGCAGAAGCACCTACGTTTGGGCCATGTCTATCATACGGGCTCTATTGGCTACCATGAAGTGGTGTTGGTCGAAAGCGGGATTGGCAAGGTTATGTCCGCTATGAGTGTGGCTGTTTTGGTCAATGACTTTAAGGTTACAGCTGTGCTTAACACAGGCTCAGCTGGAGCAGTGGCAGAAGGCCTAGCTATCGGCGATGTGGTGGTCGCAGATCGTCTGGTCTACCATGATGTGGACGTAACGGCCTTTGGCTATGACTACGGTCAGATGGCACGGCAGCCACTCTATTTTGAAGCGAGTCGCTATCTGGTATCTGAAATGAAGAAAATTTTAGACAAGACCCATCAGAAGGCCAGAGTAGGCTTGATTGCGACAGGTGACAGCTTTGTTGCTGGTCAAGACAAGATTGACCGCATTAAGCAATATTTTCCAGATGTTTTGGCTGTCGAAATGGAAGGAGCAGCTATTGCTCAAGCTACACATTCGATTGGTCTGCCCTTTATGGTTATTCGCGCCATGAGCGATACGGCAAGTCATGATGCTAATGTCACTTTTGATGAATTCATTCTTGAAGCTGGTAAACGCTCTGCAGAGACCCTGATTCAATTTCTGAAAGAGTTGGTTTAAAGGGGGAGAAAGTATGTACAAAGAGTCTTATTTTGATGGTGGTCTCTTTTCTTACATCGGTCATGTGATTTTAGCTACCTTGATTACAGTATTTACGCTGGGAATTTGTGCACCTTGGGGCATGTGTATTCTGTATAATTGGAAGATAAAACATACAGTTATTGACGGGCACCGCCTTTACTTTGACGGTACCGCTATGCAGCTTTTTGGGAATTGGATTAAGTGGTGGCTATTGACCATTGTTACCTGTGGTATTTATGGCTTTTGGCTGAAAATCAAACTGACCCAGTGGATTACCAAGCATACGCATCATGCGAATTGAGAACAAGCAGGCGAGACTTAAGTGGCTCGCTTTTCCTTTTCTTCTATCTTGCCAAAAAATCCCTTTTGATGGTATAATCAAGGAACTGCAATCAATGATAGAGGAGAAAAGATGAGTATTTTAGAAGTAAAAAATCTCAGCCACGGTTTTGGTGACCGGGCTATTTTTGAGGATGTATCCTTCCGTCTGCTCAAGGGTGAGCATATTGGCTTGGTTGGTGCTAATGGTGAAGGTAAGTCAACCTTTATGAGCATTGTGACAGGGAAAATGCTACCAGACGAGGGTAAGGTTGAGTGGTCCAAATATGTAACTGCTGGCTATCTGGATCAGCATGCTGTGTTGGAGCAAGGCCAGTCTGTCCGCGATGTCTTGCGCACAGCTTTTGACGAGCTTTTCAAAACTGAGGCCCGCATCAATGAAATCTATATGAGCATGGCTGAGGAAGGAGCGGACGTTGATGCTCTGATGGAAGAAGTGGGCGAGCTGCAGGACCGCTTGGAGAGCCGAGATTTCTATACACTAGATGCCAAGATTGATGAGGTTGCACGGGCACTAGGTGTCATGGACTACGGTATGGAGAGTGATGTGACGGAGCTATCTGGTGGGCAGCGGACTAAGGTTCTCTTAGCTAAGCTGCTTCTGGAAAAACCGGATATCCTGCTCTTGGACGAGCCAACCAACTATCTGGATGCTGAGCACATTGACTGGCTCAAGCGCTATCTCCAAAACTATGAAAATGCCTTTGTTCTGATCTCGCATGATATTCCTTTCCTGAATGATGTGATCAATATCGTCTACCATGTGGAAAATCAACAGTTGACCCGCTATTCTGGGGATTATTACCAGTTTTTAGAGGTCTATGAGATGAAAAAATCTCAGCTGGAAGCGGCCTACGAGCGCCAGCAGAAGGAAATTGCGGACCTCAAGGACTTTGTGGCTCGCAACAAAGCCCGCGTGGCGACCCGTAATATGGCTATGTCACGTCAGAAAAAGCTGGATAAGATGGACATTATTGAGCTGCAGAGTGAGAAGCCTAAGCCTTCATTTGACTTCAAGCCTGCCCGAACACCTGGCCGCTTTATCTTCCAAGCCAAGGATTTGCAGATTGGCTACGACCGACCGCTAACCCAGCCCCTTAACCTGACCTTTGAGCGCAATCAGAAGGTAGCAATCATCGGAGCGAATGGGATTGGAAAAACAACCCTGCTCAAGAGTTTGTTGGGGATTATCCCGCCTATCGCAGGTCAGGTCGAGCGTGGGGACTATCTGGAGCTTGGCTATTTCGAGCAGGAAGTCGAGGGCGGCAATCGTCAGACACCGCTGGAAGCAGTCTGGAACGCCTTTCCGGCCCTTAATCAAGCGGAAGTCCGAGCAGCTCTGGCCAGATGTGGTCTGACTTCCAAGCACATCGAGAGCCAGATCCAGGTCCTTTCAGGTGGAGAGCAGGCCAAGGTCCGTCTTTGCCTCCTCATGAACCGAGAAAATAATGTTCTGGTGCTGGACGAGCCGACCAATCACCTGGATGTCGATGCCAAGGAAGAGCTCAAACGAGCTCTGAAAGAATACAAGGGCAGCATCCTTATGGTCTGTCACGAGCCTGATTTCTATGAAGGCTGGATGGACCAGATCTGGGATTTTAACCACTTGACTTGATAAAATTAAAAAAAGAAAAGAGACGGTTCATTGAGAATCGTCTCTTTCTGTTGCTAATAAGTCAAAAACTGCTCGATTTCCTGCTTTTCAATCTGCTTGCCGTGCTGGCAGACAGGGCAGGTGAGGTAATGTTTTCTACCGTAAGGAAAGGTAGGAATCCAATAGAGTGTAAACTTTCGGCGGGTTTCAATAATGTCCCAAGGTGCGACGTTGTGGCAGTTGGCACACTCGATATTGCTTTGGGTCTGTCCTAAGTTTTTCTGATAACCTTTATATCCCCATATAATCATATTGATTTCCCTCCTTTATTGGTTGGGCGGTCAGCTCTTATTTGCTGAAGTCATAGTCCTTGATAATCTCGATTTTTTCAATCTTGATATCTTTTTTAGGCTTGTCATTATCGTCTGTTTCTGCGGCAGCGATTTTGTCCACCACATCCATACCTTCCAACACTTGGCCAAATACGGTATAAGCACCGCCATCTAAAGTAGGATTTCCACCGTTTTTATAGGCTTCGATGATCTTAGCTGGGAAAGAATCCGTAGACATTTGGCTAGACAAGTCTTTCTTGCTTTGATTAATGAAGAACTGACTGCCATTGGTATCAGGGCCTGCATTGGCCATGGATAGGGCGCCACGAATATTATAGAGATATGGAGAATACTCATTTTTAAAGCCGTTTCCAGAGTCTTTAGACTTATCTTTTCCCTTCCAGATAGACTCGCCTCCAGTGCCGTTGCCTTTAGGATCTCCGGTCTGAATCATGAATTCATTGATTACACGGTGGAATAAAACGCCATCATAGTAGCCTTCCTTGGCATGAGTTAGGAAGTTTTCAACGGCCAGTGGGGCTTGTTTTGGAAAGAGCTTGATGCGGATATCGCCTTCAGTCGTTATCAACTTGACTTCCGCTTCATCTTCAGCAACTTCTGTAGATAGCTGCGGAAAATTGGCATTTTCGTTGGTCATGGCATCCTTGAATTGCTCACGGAGTTTGCTGGTTTCCTCTGGGTCAGAGCTAGAGCTCACTAGCGAAGAACTGCTGGATGAGTTGGAGGAGCTAGTAGTCTCCTCTTTCTTACCTTTACCAGAGCAGCCAGCCAAGACAAGTCCTGATAAGAGGCTAATAAGAAGAATTTTTTTCATATAAGACCTTTCTCATATTAGATTGTAAACTACTGATATTTTACTACAATTAAGCTAGTTTTTCAAACCCTCCTGTGTCAGACAATCCAGAAGCATATTTTTAAGTCCTGCTGGCCGTAAGTTTAGGTTGCGAATTGCTTCTATATCTAGCCATTCAGGCTGATAGAGATTCTGGGCATGACTGCGAAGGGCTTCCTCGCCCTGAATCACTGGGGCTGATGTATGGCTGATAGCGGCATGAAAATAGATTTCTAAGCGTTGGCCATTTCTGAAAGTAAAGGCTGGCTGCAGCTGCTTTTCAGACAAGCTCCAACCCAGCTCTTCCTGAATTTCTCGCTGAGCTGCTTTGACTGCAGTCTCACCTGACTCGGCTCCGCCGCCCGGTATCACAAAATACTCTTCTCCATTTTTCCAGCGGTGGATGAGCAATATTTGCTTGGTTTGGGGATTGAAAAGAATGACTCCGGCTCGCATCATCTTCCTCCTGATATGTTTTTACTGTTAATTAGAATTTCTCTCTATTCTACCACAAGAACAAAAGTTTTTCTGGGACTTGTTAAAAGTATGGTAGAGTGAACAAATTTATCTTGATGTAATTAAATTTTATCTGAAGAGAGGGTTCAATAGCAGGCGAACTTGTGCATTGAGAGATGTTATGGTAAAATAAACAGTGTAAAAATAATAAGGAGTGTTTTCCATGGAGAAAAGACTGACAAGAGATGTCAACAACAAAAAAATCGCTGGTGTATGTGCTGGTATCGCAAACTACTTTGATTTAGATCCAACCTTGGTTCGTATTCTTTGTATTGTTTTTTGCTGTGCAGCAGGTACAGGTGTCTTGGCTTACTTGATTGCCTGGGCGGTTATGCCAGAGGCTTAATAAGAATTTTGTGATAGTGAAATGAGAACTGGCTAGCCCAGTTCTTTTTGCGTGGATAAATAAGTTTTTTTTGCTTCTGACTTAGATAAAAGATTTCTCATCTAAGGCTCAAATATGGTATAATAAGGGTTATGGCAACTAAGAAAAACACGAAAAAAGGCAGGACAACTCGTCGGCCGACAAAAGCTGAATTAGAAAGACAAAAAGCAATAAAGAGAATGATTGCCACCTTTGTGCTGGCTCTTATTCTTTTGTTTGCAGCAATTAAGCTAGGCGCCTTTGGGGTCACCATTTATAATATGATTCGCCTCTTGATGGGAAGCTTAGCCTATCTGGCTATTCTGGCCAGCTTTGGCTATCTCTTTTTTTTCAAGTGGCTGCACAAGCACGAAGGGACGGTTTCAGGATTTATCAGCCTCTTTTTGGGATTGGAGTTAATTTTCCAAGCTTATTTCGTCAGTGTGTTGAAGCTAGAAGGGGCAGCTGTCTTATCCACAACTCTAGGCAGGGTCTTGACTGATCTGACGGCCTTTAAGGTCAGCTCCTTTGCGGGAGGCGGTCTCCTGGGTTCTCTCTTATACGCGCCTATCTCTTTCCTTTTTTCAAATATCGGTTCTTATTTCTTCGGCCTGCTGCTCATTCTTTTGGGCGGTCTGCTTATGAGCCCGTGGTCTATCTATGACATTTCAGAAAAGGCTATGGCAGCCTTTCAAAATTGGAGAGAGAAGCAGGAAGAAAAGAGGCAGCTTCGTTTCTTGGAGCAGGAAGAGAAAGCTGCACAGGCAGCTATGCAAGCCATTGAAGTAGAGCAAGAAGAAGCTGATGTCGATCCTGAAACAGGAGAGATTTTAGATGACGAGGACTTGTCAGAAACAGCTGTGGACTTTGACGAGGCAGACTATGAGGAAGTGGGAGAGTATGACCCTCACGAGCCTCTGGACTTTGGTCGCGAAGAAGAGACGGACGAGACAGATGTAGACGTTGAAGTGGACTTTACTGCCAAGGAAAGTCTGGACTACAAGCTGCCGACCATCAACCTCTTTGCGCCCGACAAGCCTAAAAACCAGTCCAAAGAAAAGCGCATTGTTCGAGATAATATCAAAATTTTGGAAGAGACCTTTGCTAGTTTTGGGATAAAGGCTGCTGTTGAGAGGGCTGAAATCGGACCTTCCGTCACTAAGTACGAGGTCAAGCCAGCTGTTGGTGTTCGGGTCAATCGGATTTCCAATCTGGCTGATGACTTGGCTCTTGCCCTAGCTGCCAAGGATGTACGGATTGAAGCGCCGATTCCTGGGAAATCTCTTGTCGGGATTGAAGTGCCCAATTCTGAAGTTGCGACCGTGACCTTCCGAGAACTCTGGGACCAGTCAAAGACGGATGCCAGCAAGCTCCTAGAAATCCCACTCGGTAAAGCCGTTAACGGCTCTGTCCGCTCCTTTGACTTGGCTAAAATGCCCCACCTCTTGGTGGCTGGCTCTACTGGCTCTGGTAAATCTGTGGCTGTCAACGGTATTATTGCCAGCATTCTCATGAAAGCCAGACCGGATGAAGTCAAGTTTATGATGGTGGATCCTAAGATGGTGGAGCTATCCGTTTATAATGACATTCCTCACTTGCTTATCCCAGTCGTGACCAATCCACGTAAGGCTAGCCGAGCCCTCCAGAAGGTTGTAGACGAGATGGAAAACCGCTATGAACTCTTCTCCAAGGTCGGTGCCCGTAACATTGCCGGCTACAATGCTAAAGTAGCCGAGTACAATGCTCAATCAGAGTACAAGCAGGTTCCCCTGCCTTTAATCGTCGTCATCGTGGATGAGTTGGCTGACCTTATGATGGTGGCCAGCAAGGAAGTGGAAGACGCCATTATTCGTCTGGGACAAAAAGCGCGTGCGGCTGGGATTCACATGATTCTGGCTACCCAGCGACCATCTGTAGATGTTATCTCCGGTCTGATCAAGGCCAATGTGCCCTCTCGGATTGCCTTTGCTGTGTCCAGCGGGACAGACAGTCGGACCATTCTGGATGAGAATGGTGCGGAAAAGCTCTTGGGTCGTGGCGATATGCTCTTTAAGCCTATTGATGAAAACCATCCGGTTCGTCTGCAGGGTTCCTTTATCTCAGATGAAGATGTGGAGCGAATCGTAGCCTTTGTCAAGAACCAAGCTGAAGCTGATTATGATGATAGCTTTGATCCTGGTGAAGTATCTGAAAGTGATTTGGATACTGGCGGGGGCGACGATGAAGGTGATCCTCTCTTTGAAGAAGCCAAGGCCTTGGTTATCGAGACTCAGAAAGCCAGCGCATCTATGATTCAGCGGCGACTCTCTGTCGGCTTTAATCGGGCCACTCGTCTTATGGAAGAACTTGAAGCAGCAGGCGTTATCGGACCAGCCGAGGGAACCAAGCCGAGAAAGGTCCTGCAGACCAATTAATCTTTATTTTCACTAGTTTGTTAGCAAGATAATCATTTGATAAAAACAAATCTGCCAGCAGTCAGCCGGCAGATTTTCTCTACTTATTCCAAGGAAAGGAAAAGAAGGTATGAAACTAGACACCATTCACCATATTGCGATTATTGGTCATGATTATGCCAAAACTAGGGAGTTTTATGTGGACAAGCTAGGCTTTGAGCAGCTGGATGAGCACCATCGGCCAGACAAGCAGGACATTCTCTTTAACGTACGCAAGGGAAATCTGACTCTAGAAATTTTCATCAAGGAAGAAGCTCCCAAGCGGCCAGCCTTTCCTTCTCCAGAACATACTGGTTTGCGGCATCTGGCCTTCCGAGTGACAAATGTCGAAGAAACGCTAGAGGAATTTGACCGTTTGGAGATTCCTCATACCGAGCTGCGTTATGATGACTTTGACGGCCGTAAGATGGCTTTCTTCTTTGATCCGGATGGACTGCCTTTAGAGATTCACGAATAAGACTAGGAGCATCGGAAGGACCTTTTTTCACGGCAAAAGAAGGACTTGTAAATCTCACATATGAAAACCCCATCGGCTATCTGATAACCGATGGGTCTTGTTTTACATTATTACAAAAAGAGTCCGATGACCATGGCTAGGTACATGAAGAAAGTCAGAAGAAAACCAGCCCGCCAGAAGAACTTAAAGAACTTAGGATAGTAGAAGCTCCGTTTTTTCTTTAGAAAATAGATGGTGATGGCGATAGCGAGAACTGATAGAGCTAGGGTCAGCTGAGGCAGCAAGCTATGATAGTAGGCCTTGTCTGAAATGATATAAAATTCCACAACAAAAAGCGGAAAAGCCAAGTCAGCAAAGTTTAAACCGTATTTTCTTAATTGAAAAACTCGCACTGTAATAGTGGTTAAAATCAAAGTTAAAAAGATAAATAAAATCGAAGCAATCTTTAATAGTGTCATAAGATTATTTTACCACAAAAAATTCAAAAAAGAAGATAAAATTCCTTGCATTTAACAAAGTTTAGTGTATAATAGAAAGGTATGCGAAAAGCATACTTGTGGGAGGTAAAAATCTTTATTTACCGCCAAAACCACAAAGGAGGATTTAAAAATGGCTAAAAAAGTCGAAAAACTTGTAAAATTGCAAATCCCTGCTGGTAAAGCTACTCCAGCTCCACCAGTTGGTCCTGCGCTTGGTCAAGCCGGTATCAACATCATGGGATTCACGAAAGAGTTCAACGCTCGTACAGCTGATCAAGCTGGTATGATTATCCCAGTTGTTATCTCAGTATATGAAGACAAATCATTTACTTTCGTAACAAAGACACCACCAGCTGCTGTTCTTTTGAAAAAAGCTGCAGGTGTTGAAAAAGGATCAGGTACACCTAACAAAACTAAAGTTGCTACAGTTACTCGTGCACAAGTACAAGAAATTGCAGAAACTAAGATGCCAGATTTGAACGCTGCAAACATTGAGTCTGCAATGCGTATGATCGAAGGTACTGCTCGTTCTATGGGATTCACTGTTGTTGACTAATCAATAACTTCCCTATATAACCCGCAAGACTTCATCATTTCGAGAAGTGACGTGGGAGATGAAAATCGATTGAACCACTTACAAGGAGAATAGAAAATGGCTAAAAAAAGCAAACAACTTCGTGCTGCTCTTGAAAAAATCGACAGCACAAAAGCATACAGCGTAGAAGAAGCTGTAGCACTTGCAAAAGAAACTAACTTTGCAAAATTCGATGCAACTGTAGAAGTTGCTTACAACTTGAACATCGACGTTAAAAAAGCTGACCAACAAATCCGTGGCGCAATGGTATTGCCAAACGGAACTGGTAAAACTTCACGCGTTCTTGTTTTCGCACGTGGTGCTAAAGCTGAAGAAGCAAAAGCTGCTGGTGCAGACTTCGTTGGTGAAGATGACCTCGTTGCAAAAATCAACGACGGTTGGTTGGACTTTGACGTAGTAATCGCTACACCTGACATGATGGCACTTGTAGGTCGCCTTGGACGTGTCCTTGGACCTCGTAACTTGATGCCAAACCCTAAGACTGGTACTGTAACAATGGACGTTGCAAAAGCAGTTGAAGAGTCTAAAGGTGGTAAGATTACTTACCGTGCAGACCGTGCAGGTAACGTACAAGCTATCATTGGTAAAGTTTCATTTGAAGCTGACAAGTTGGTTGAAAACTTCAAAGCTTTCAACGACACAATTCAAAAAGCAAAACCAGCTACTGCTAAAGGTACTTACGTAACCAACCTGACTATCACTACTACACAAGGTGTTGGTATCAAGGTTGACGTAAACTCACTTTAAGAATTAAATTGAACTGCCTTCAGGTAGTTCTTTTTTTGAAATAAAAATGCTGATAGCGATTACAAACTCATAGAAACATGTTATAATAATATCGAATCAATTTATTTTATAATAAAAGGAGACGGTGTCATGAAAAAAGATCAGAACCAGCTAACCTGGCTGATGGTATCTCTGATTGCTTTTAATATGGTCTGGGGTCTGGGAAATGTGGTTAATAACTATTCCCAGCAGGGCATTTCGGTAATTGTTTCTTGGATTCTTATCCTTGCTATTTACTTTATTCCCTATGCCCTCATCGTGGGGCAACTAGGCTCGACTTTTAAGGAGAGCGGAGGCGGTGTCAGTGACTGGGTGGAAAAAACCTCTACCAAGCGGCTGGCTTATTTTGCGGCCTGGACTTACTGGGTGGTGCATATTCCCTATCTGGCTCAGAAGCCGCAGGGAGTTTTGATTCCGCTGGGCTGGGCTCTTCAGGGGAATGGCGATTTTTTAAGCAGTCTTGATATTCACTGGATTGTTATTCTTAGTTTGCTGATTTTCGGTGCCTTTCTCTACTTGTCTACCAAGGGGCTATCCACGCTCAAGGTGATTGGGGGCTTGGCAGGAAGTGCCATGCTGATTATGTCTTTCCTCTTCGTCCTCTTAGCGGTCGGTGCTCCTTTTATCAAACCTGATATGCAGTTTGCGACGGCCAATATGGATAAGCTCAGCACCTATATTCCCAACTTTGATTTTTCTTATTTCACGACTATCTCCCTCTTAGTCTTTGCGGTCGGTGGGGCTGAGAAAATCTCGCCTTATGTTAACCAAACCCGCAATCCAGCCAAGGAATTTCCAAAGGGGATGATTGTCATGGCTGTCATGGTTGGGGCCTCTGCTATCCTAGGCTCTTTGGCTATGGGTATGCTTTTTGATGGCAGCAATATTCCTGAAGACCTGATGCGAAACGGCGCTTACCAAGCCTTCCAAAAGCTGGGCAACTACTGGGGAGTGGGCAATGTACTAGTAGTCATCTATGCCCTGACCAACATGGTTGGACAGATTGCTGCACTGGCTTTCTCTATTGATGCGCCTCTGCAAATCATGCTCAATAATGCTGATGAGGAGTTTGTTCCAAGTTGGTTGCGCAAGAGAACATCAAAAGGTGTCCTCATTAACGGTTACATCTTGACGGGGATTTTGGTTAGCTTCTTGATTATTCTGCCTATCTTTGGAATCAAAGAAATTGACGGCCTGGTCAAATGGATGACCAATCTCAACTCCATCGTTATGCCCATGCGGTATCTCTGGGTATTCCTGGCTTATATGATGTTGAACAAGGCCTGGAAAAAGTACAAGGATGCCGAGTACAAGTTTACAAAAAATCCAAAAGTTGGCTTTGCCATCGGAGCTTGGTGCTTCCTCTTTACAGCCTTTGCCTGCATTTTAGGGATGGTTCCGAAAGTGGACTTTGCCAAAGACCCAGCAGGCTGGCAATTCTCTCTCTTGACAAATATCCTGACACCAATCGTCTTGATCAGTCTGGGTGTCATCCTGCCGCTCTTAGCTAAACGAGAAAAGAAACAGTCGCTCAAGCAGTGAGTAGACTGTAAAAGAAGATTGAGGTATTCATTCCCAGTCCTATCTGATGATGGGGCTGGTTTTTCTGTGAAATGAGCTTGCCTGCTCTGCTATTTTACTAAAAGGAAAAAAGAAAAATTTCAGTGATTTAACTATATAAAAATCACAAAATGTGGTAAAATAGTACAGATAAAATAAGGAGTAAAAAAATGGTAGAACCTAAGTATAAGCGTATTTTGATTAAGTTGTCGGGTGAAGCTCTTGCCGGTGAAAAAGGCATTGGTATTGATATTCAAACCGTTCAGAAGATGGCGGAAGAAATCAAAGAAGTTCATGATTTGGGAGTTCAAATTGCTCTGGTTATCGGAGGTGGAAACCTTTGGCGGGGTGAGCCGGCAGCAGAAGCGGGCATGGACCGTGTGCAGGCCGACTATACTGGTATGTTGGGCACTGTCATGAATGCGCTGGTAATGGCGGATTCGCTGCAGCAGGTAGGTGTAGATACGCGCGTGCAGACAGCGATTGCTATGCAGCAGGTTGCTGAACCTTACATCCGTGGTCGGGCCCTTCGTCATCTGGAAAAAGGCCGTATCGTCATTTTCGGTGCAGGTATTGGTTCTCCTTATTTTTCAACCGATACAACCGCTGCCTTGCGCTCAGCTGAGATTGAAGCAGATGCGATTCTCATGGCTAAAAATGGCGTGGACGGTGTCTATAATGCCGATCCTAAGAAAGACAAGACCGCTGTTAAGTTTGATGAGCTGACCCACCGAGATGTCATCAGCAAGGGACTGCGGATCATGGACTCAACGGCTTCGACCCTGTCTATGGACAATGACATTGACTTGGTTGTCTTTAATATGAATGAGCCAGGCAATATCAAACGCGTTGTTATCGGTGAGCAAATCGGAACAACAGTATCAAATAATTTATAAGAACGGAGATTAGAAACTCATGGCAAATGCAATTGTAGAAAAAGCAAAAGAAAGAATGACCCACTCGCACCAAAGTCTGGCTCGTGAATTTGGCAGCATCCGTGCAGGCCGCGCCAATGCCAGCCTTTTGGACCGCATTCATGTGGAGTACTATGGAGTAGAAACTCCGCTCAACCAAATCGCTTCTATTACGATTCCAGAAGCGCGTGTTCTTTTGGTGACACCTTTTGACAAGTCTTCTATCAAGGATATTGAGCGTGCGCTTAATGCTTCTGACCTTGGAATTACTCCAGCCAGCGATGGCTCTGTGATTCGTCTGGTCATCCCAGCTCTGACAGAGGAAACTCGCCGTGACTTAGCTAAAGAAGTGAAAAAGGTCGGTGAAAATGCTAAAGTTGCTATCCGTAACATCCGCCGCGATGCTATGGACGAAGCTAAGAAGCAGGAAAAATCCAAAGAAATCACTGAAGACGAATTGAAGACCTTGGAAAAGGATATTCAAAAAGTAACGGACGATGCTGTCAAACATATCGATGAGATGACAGCAAACAAAGAAAAAGAACTTTTAGAAGTTTAACATTTTTATCAGAATCAAAACTCAGTTGGCTTTGGCTGACTGAGTTGTTTTAACATCAAAAATCCTTGCCCAGTTTGAAGAAGCAAGGTAGAAAATAGGTCTATATGAATACAAATCTTGCCAGCTTCATCGTGGGTATCATCACGGATGAAAATGATCGCTTTTACTTTGTTCAAAAGGATGGTCAGGTTTACGCTCTTTCTAAGGAAGAGGGAGCGCATGAGCTAGGTCAGTCTGTCAAAGGCTTTGCCTACAGCGATATGAAGCAGAAGCTTCGTTTGACAACTCTCGAAGTTACAGCGACCCAAGACCAATTTGGCTGGGGAACAGTAACGGAGGTCCGCAAGGATCTAGGCGTCTTTGTCAATACTGGTCTGCCGGACAAGCAAATTGTCGTGTCACTAGACATCTTGCCAGAAATCAAGGAACTCTGGCCTAAGAAAGGCGACCGCCTCTATATCCGTCTGGATGTTGACAAAAAAGATCGTATCTGGGGACAACTGGCTTATCAAGAGGATTTCCAGCGTCTGGCTCGTCCTGCCTACAATAACATGCAGAACCAAAACTGGCCAGCCATCGTTTATCGGCTCAAGCTTTCTGGCACCTTTGTCTACCTGCCGGAGAATAATATGCTGGGCTTTATCCATCCGAGTGAGCGCTATGCAGAGCCTCGTCTGGGACAGGTCTTGGACGCACGGGTGATTGGCTTCCGTGAAGTAGACCGCACGCTTAATCTCTCCCTCAAGCCTCGTTCCTTTGAAATGTTGGAAAACGATGCCCAGATGATTCTGACCTATCTGGAGAGCAATGGTGGCTTCATGACCTTGAATGATAAATCTTCACCAGACGATATCAAGACTACTTTTGGTATTTCCAAAGGCCAGTTTAAAAAAGCTCTGGGTGGGTTGATGAAAGCTGGTAAAATCAAGCAGGACCCGACTGGAACGGAGTTGGTGTGAGGAAAAAGAATTACGTATCTAGAGCTGATGCTTGGAAGGATACTGTCTTAAAGAAATGAAAGGAACCTATGAGAAAATCTTTTTACAGCTGGCTGATGACAGAGCGCAATCCTAAGAGCAAGGAGCCCAAGGCTATTTTGGCGGATTTAGCTTTTCAGGATACGGCCTTTCCCAAGCATACGGGTGATTTTGACGAGGTCAGTCGTTTTCTGGAGGAGCATGCAAATTTTTCCTTTAACTTGGGGGAGTTCGATGCTATTTGGGAAGAATATCAAGCCCATTAAGTGATAGTGGCTAGGGATAGTCATTTTCTGCTTGCTTTGATATAATAAAGATAATTCATTCAATAAATTAAAATAGAGAGGTTCTTTGTTTGCAGGAACATTCAGTAGAATTGAAACTGGGCCATCCAGATGATGCCTTTCATCTCTTTGGCTCTAATGAACGCCATCTGCGCCTGATGGAGCAGGAATTGAAGGTAACTATTCATGCCCGAACCGAGATTGTGCAGATTTTAGGTACGGAGGCTGCCTGCGAGGAGACTCGACAGGTCATTCAGGCTCTGTTGGTTTTGGTCAATCGTGGCATGACCATCGGCACACCCGATGTTGTGACAGCCATTACCATGGTCAAAAATGATGAAATTGATAAGTTTGTAGCTCTTTACGAAGAAGAAATCATCAAGGACAACTATGGCAAGCCGATTCGCGTCAAGACACTTGGTCAAAAAATCTATGTGGATAGTGTTAAAAATCATGATATTGTCTTTGGTATCGGGCCAGCTGGAACAGGGAAGACCTTTCTGGCGGTGACCTTGGCCGTGACAGCACTCAAGCGTGGGCAGGTCAAGCGAATCATCTTGACGCGGCCGGCAGTGGAAGCTGGTGAGAGTTTGGGCTTTCTGCCTGGTGACCTTAAGGAAAAGGTTGATCCATATCTGCGTCCGGTCTATGATGCCTTGTATCAGATTTTGGGCAAGGACCAGACGACTCGCCTCATGGAGCGAGAAATCATTGAGATTGCACCCTTAGCCTATATGCGAGGGCGGACGCTGGATGATGCCTTTGTGATTCTGGACGAAGCTCAGAACACCACCATCATGCAGATGAAAATGTTTCTGACGAGGCTGGGCTTCCAGTCCAAGATGATTGTCAATGGAGACATCAGTCAGGTTGACCTGCCTCGCAATGTTAAGTCCGGACTCATTGATGCTCAAGAGAAATTGAAAAATATCTCTCAGATTGACTTTGTGCATTTCTCAGCTAAGGATGTCGTTCGTCATCCAGTGGTAGCGGAAATTATCCGGGCTTATGAACCAGCTCCTGTTAAAGAGACTACAACTGAGCCAGAAGAAATGAAATCAGAGAACTAGATATCAGTTTACGTCAGTCATGATATAGAATTTTTAAGGCTTATAAAATGATTAAAATTTATTATCTGGAAAGATAAAATTTTAAAAAGAGGTAGAAGATGGATTGGTATGATTATATGATTAATGCTTCTAGGCAATCAAGGTTTAACGCCAGTCATTGGTTTCGTTACCTTAGAAAGGTTATTTTTGAAGATAGTTCTTATTTGACTGACAAAGATGTGGAACGTTTGCTGACTTCAAAAGAGTTGACGGATTTTCAAAAGGTTAGTCTGAAATATGCTCTACAAGAACACACTCCAACGCATGAGTATGTAGTTTCTTTAAACAAACCTGCTAAGTTAACAAATGTTCAAGAGCTGATGGAGAGATATAAGCATGGATAAAATGAAACCAGTTTTTGAAGCCTTAAATCAAGAATTGGCTCGAGCCAACCTTACTTTAACTATTATCTGTGTTGGGGGCTATGTATTGGAACATCATGGCTTGCGAGCAACGCAAGATGTAGATGCATTTTACCAAGAAAACCAAAAAATCAATGAGATTATTGCGAGAGTAGGACAACGATTTAACCTCAATACTTATGATGAACTTTGGCTCAATAATAATGTAGCGAGTATGAACAAGCAACCTGCGGTTGACTTATGTGAGACCTTATATACTTTTAGTCATTTAACGGTTTTAATGGTTCCGATTGAATATGTTTTAGGGATGAAAATGATTAGCATTAGAGAGCAGGATTTGAAAGACATAGGAGCTATTATCAAATACAAAGATTTTCATTCCCCATTCAAAACCTTTGAGGACCTGAGAAAGTTGGGTTTTGATACGATTGATTTTTCTGTTCTTTTAGAAGGTTTTAGTCATGCCTATGGTATGGAATGGCTAGAGGAATTTTTCAAAGAAAATCAAGAAAAGCTAAAGAGGTATTACTAAAGAAAGCTTTGATTTTTATCTAATAGCATACGAAAAGAGCAGATTTATTTCTGCTCTTTTTTGTGAGATTGATTTGAAAAGTCGAAATTTTCAACTAAACGAGTTCGTCAATAGATGTGTAGTCCTTGTTGAGGCCCTCTGCAACTGGTTGACTGGTGATATGACCTTGGTAAGTCGTTACACCTTGGCGCAGTCCTTGGTCATCTGTAATGGCTTGTTTGAAGCCTCTTCCTGCCAAGGCTTCAATATAAGGAAGGGTGACATTGGTCAGGGCAATGGTAGAAGTGCGGGCTACAGCACCAGGGATATTTGCAACTGCATAGTGGAGGACACCGTGTTTTTCATAGACAGGCTCGGTGTGAGTCGTTACACGGTCTGCTGTTTCAATGACACCGCCTTGGTCAACAGCTACGTCTACAATGACAGATCCTGGACGCATTTGTTTAACCATATCATCTGTCACCAATTTTGGAGCTTTAGCTCCAGGAATGAGGACAGCACCGATAACAACATCAGCCTCTCGGACGCTAGCTTCGATATTGAAAGGATTAGACATGAGGGTCTGGATTTGATGGCCAAAGACATCTTCTAGGACAGACAGACGCTTAGCACTGATATCCAGAATAGTTACCTGAGCACCCAGTCCAAGAGCGATACGAGCGGCATGAGTTCCTACGACACCACCACCGATGATGGTTACTTTCCCCTTAGGAACACCTGGTACACCACCTAATAAGACACCAGATCCTCCTTCTTGTTTAGTCAAGAAGTGTGCCCCGATTTGAACGGCCATCCGTCCAGCGACCTCACTCATTGGTACCAAGAGTGGCAATTGTCCATCTTGATCGCGTACGGTTTCATAGGCTAGACCAGTCGTCTTGGCACTCGTCATAGCATCAGCTAGCTCAGGAGCGGCAGCCATGTGCAGATAGGTAAAGAGCAAGAGGTCATCACGAAGATAGCCATATTCAGCTTCTAAAGGCTCTTTAACTTTTACTACAAGTTCAGCCGCCCAAGCTTCTGCAGCAGTAGGGACGATTTTTGCACCTTGTTTCTCGTAGTCTGCATCTGCAAAGCCAGAACCAAGTCCTGCATTCGTCTCAATCAGAACTTCATGGCCTTTACCAACTAAACTGTGAACACCAGCAGGTGTCAAAGCTACACGATTTTCATTATTTTTGATTTCTTTTGGAATACCGATTAACATAAAAAATATGCTCCTTTTTTAAGATGTTTTTATTGTATATGAAAACGCTTCAAAAATCAAGAAAAAATCAGAGTGGTTTGCTTTCATTAGTGAATTGTGCTATTCTGTTAAGAAAAAATAGGAGGCTCTGATGGAAAATATCTATGTCAATCTGGCTCGTCATACCAGACTGGAAACTGAGCGGTTGATTCTGCGTCCGGTGACCTTGGAGGATGCCCCGGCAATGTTTGAGTACGCTTCAGATGAGGAAAATACTCGCTATACTTTTGAGACAAACAAAAGCCTGGAAGAAACACGCAATAATATCGCTCTCTTTTATCTGGCCAATCCTCTGGGGCGCTGGGGAATAGAAGTGAAAGAAAGTGGCAAATTCATCGGGACTATTGACCTGCATAAGATCAGGCTGGACTTGAAAACGGCGGCTATCGGCTACGTAATCAATAAAAAATACTGGAATCTGGGATATACGACAGAGGCCAATCGCGCAGTAATCAAGCTAGCTTTTGAGGAAATCAGAATGAACAAACTTGTAGCGCTGCATGATGTGGATAATCCAGCATCTGGCAGGGTTATGGTCAAGTCTGGTATGAAATATTCCCACGAAGAGCCTTACGCATCACTAAATAAGCATGAGAAAGGCCGCGTTGTGACGCGTGTGCATTACTATCTGACTAGGGAAGATTATTTTGCAAAAAAATGAGAAAGGATATTGACAAGCACCTATCTACATGATATATTAGTTAGGTACGCTGATTTAGCTCAGTTGGCAGAGCGCATCCATGGTAAGGATGAGGTCGCCGGTTCGATCCCGGCAATTAGCATTATATAAGATTAAAAACCCTTGATTTACAAGGGTTTTCGTTATATCCGACCAAATTTCGCCCAAAAAGTTTATAGAAGAATATTAAAACTATAAAATAAAACAATTTATTTACTTTCATTGATTTAAACGTGATGTTTTTGTCAATGATAGCAGGTAGTGAAACGCAAAGTTTCGGGAAGAGATTAAATAAAAAAAAAGAGCTGCTTTTGTCTTTGCGGTGAGAGGTTGACAAATCTGCTCTGCTATTGTCCAAAACCCTGCCCTCGGCTCCCTAAAGTGAGTCAAAATATGATATAATAAGGTAATACTAGCAAAGCGGGTAAGATATGTATATCGAAATGGTAGATGAAACGGGTCAGGTTTCGGAAGAGATTCTTAAACAGACCCAGGAAATTTTGGAGTTTGCGGCCCAGAAAACGGGCAAGGAAAATAAGGAAATGGCTGTGACTTTTGTCAGCAATGAGCGCAGTCATGAACTCAACTTGGAATATAGAGATACGGATCGGCCGACGGATGTGATCAGCTTGGAGTATAAGTCTGAGCTGGACATCGCTGTTGACGAGGAGGATTTGCTGGACCATCCTGAGCTAGCTGAGATGTTGGAGGATTTTGACGCCTATATCGGTGAGCTGTTCATTTCAGTGGACAAGGCGCGTGAACAGGCTGAAGAATATGGCCACAGCTTTGAGCGAGAGATGGGCTTTTTGGCAGTGCATGGTTTTCTGCATATCAACGGCTATGATCACTATACGCCGGAAGAAGAAGCAGAAATGTTTGGTTTACAGGAAGAAATTTTAACTGCTTATGGACTCACAAGGAAATAACAAACGCAAATGGAAAAATCGAGATGTGGTCTCGAGTCTGGAATTTGCTTTAACTGGTATTTTTACAGCCTTTAAAGAGGAGCGCAATCTGCGCAAGCATGTACTTTCGGCTCTGGCGGTGATAGTTGCGGGACTGATTTTTGACTTGTCCGCGATAGAATGGCTCTTTCTCTTTTTGAGCATTTTTCTGGTCATTGCCTTTGAGATTGTCAATTCTGCCATTGAAAATGTCGTAGATCTGGCCAGTGATTACCACTTTTCTATGCGGGCTAAGAATGCCAAGGATATGGCAGCGGGAGCTGTTCTGGTCGTGTCTGGCTTTGCAGTTGTGACGGGACTGATTATTTTTGTTCCCAAGATTTGGGATTGGATTTTTTAAAGACTTGAAAATCGGGGGAGACTGCCGATTTTCTGCTGTTTTAATGGAAATAAAAGAGGTAAAATAATGACTTTTAAATCAGGTTTTGTAGCTATTTTAGGACGCCCCAATGTTGGGAAATCAACCTTTTTGAATCATGTTATGGGGCAAAAGATTGCCATCATGAGCGATAAGGCTCAGACCACACGCAATAAAATTATGGGAATTTACACGACGGATAAGGAGCAGATTGTCTTTATCGATACGCCGGGAATCCATAAGCCTAAGACGGCTCTAGGCGATTTTATGGTGGAAGCAGCTTACAGCACCCTGCGTGAGGTGGATACCGTCCTCTTCATGGTGCCGGCTGACGAGCCGCGTGGCAAGGGCGATGACATGATTATCGAACGCCTGAAAGCGGCTAAGGTGCCAGTTATTTTGGTGGTTAATAAGATTGATAAAGTCCATCCGGATCAGCTTTTAGCGCAAATTGATGATTTTCGTCAGCAGATGGATTTCAAAGAAATCGTGCCGATTTCAGCCCTGCAAGGCAATAATGTGTCCCATCTGATTGACATCCTCAGTGAAAATCTGGAGGAAGGCTTCCAGTATTTCCCAGAAGACCAGATTACCGACCATCCGGAGCGTTTTCTGGTGTCTGAGATGATTCGGGAGAAGGTGTTGATGCTGACACGGGAGGAAATTCCCCACTCAGTCGCGGTGGTTGTTGATAGCATGAAGCGAGACGAGGAGACGGACAAGGTCCATATCCGAGCAACAATCATGGTGGAACGTGACAGCCAAAAAGGCATTGTCATCGGCAAAGGCGGCTCCATGCTGAAGAAAATCGGCTCCATGGCTCGGCGAGATATTGAGCTCATGCTCGGGGACAAGGTCTTCCTAGAGACCTGGGTCAAGGTCAAGAAAAACTGGCGTGACAAGAAGCTGGACTTGGCGGACTTTGGCTATAATAAGAAGGAATATTGAGGTTCTAAGCCAGTAAGTGAGGTGATGGAGATGCCATCATTATTCATTGAAGAAAGAGGGCAGCAAAATCCAAAAAGTATTATCTTTTTGCATGTTTCAGGCTCTAGCAGTCAGATGTGGCGGCACCATGTTGCTGCGCTTGAGCAAGATTTTCATTGCATTCTTGTGGATTTACCTGGTCACGGAGCCAGTCATAATATTGAGTGGACAAACTTTGATGATGTCGTGGAAATGATTGTGGCTGTCATTAAAAGCAAAGCACATGGCAAGCCGCACTTGGTTGGGCTTTCATTAGGCGGTTCACTCATTCTTAAGTTGTTGGAAAAACATTCTAGCCTTATAGATAGAGTCATTGTGGATGGGGCAAGCCCTCAGCCAATTAAGGGCTATCGCAAGATTATTGCCATAGTCTATCTGATGTCTTTCTTGAAAAATACTAAATTTGTAGCCAATCTCCTGACAAAAATGATGCAAGAGGACGGAGCACCTGTCCAAGATGTTCAGTGCTTTGTTGCAGATTTCCAAAGAGCTGAACGGCGCTCATGTCGCCGTGCGATGTCACAGGCAAATCTGCTGAGACTTGACTTGCAGTTTGATAATCCTGCCTTCTTTGTTTCAGGTGGAAAAGAAGCTGAAACTATTCATGACTGGCACCGCAGGTTGGCACAGAAAAATGCTAGGTCTGAATGCGCCTATTACCCTGACAAGGGGCATGCTTGGCATTTTAGTGATGTGGATACGCATATTCAGTTGCTAGGTTATTTCTTTCAAAACGCTGCCTTCCCAGAGAAATTGAAAGGATTTTGATATGGACTATATTTCCTATATTCGCTCCAAGGTGGGGCATGATAAGGTTATCTTGAATTTTGCCGGTGGGCTTCTGGCAGACGAGGAAGGTCGTGTGCTTCTGCAGTTGCGAGGTGATAAGAAAACATGGGCGATTCCTGGTGGAGCTATGGAGCTCGGGGAGACTTCTTTGCAAGCAGCCGTGCGCGAATTTCACGAAGAGACAGGCATTGCTGTTGAAGCCAAGCGCTTGCTGAATGTCTACACTAATTTTGATGAATCTTATCCTAATGGTGACAAAGTGCAGACGGTTGTCTTTCTGTATGAATTTCAGGCACTGAAGAATGTTGATATTTCCAATTTTCATAATGAGGAAACACTGCGTTTAGGCTTTTTTTCTAAAGAAGAAATAGCAGAGCTGGAAAATGTATCGGATAAACATCGCCTGATGATGGATGAGTATTTTTCGGACAGCTTTGCTATGGGGCTTTGAGATGTGAAAGAATAAGAAAGGAGCTTTATGCCTGAATTACCTGAAGTGGAAACGGTTCGACGGGGTTTGGAGCGTCTGGTAGTTGGCAAGACAATTGGACAGGTGCAGGTCCGCTATGCTAAGATGATTGGCACGGGAGTGGATAGTTTTATCCACGACTTGCCAGGTCAGACCATTGAAAAGATTGGCCGTCGGGGCAAGTATTTGCTTTTTTACCTGACGGGTGGAGTGCTGATTTCCCATCTACGAATGGAAGGCAAGTATCTTTTTTATCTTGATGCGGTGCCTGAGCGCAAGCATGCCCATATCTTTTTCGAGATGACGGATGGTGGGACGCTTGTTTATGAGGATGTTCGTAAGTTTGGGACCATGGAGCTATTGAGAAAGGATCAGCTGGAGTCTTATTTTGCTGCCAGAAAGCTTGGTCCTGAGCCGACAGAGGCGGACTTTCTTTTGGCGCCTTTTGCAGCAGCTTTGGGTCGTTCTAAGAAGCCTATAAAACCCTATTTGCTGGAGCAGACCTTGGTCGTTGGTCTAGGCAATATCTATGTAGATGAGGCCCTTTGGCGGGCACGGATTCATCCGGCCAGGCCATCAGCTAGTCTGAAGCCTGCTGAAGTGAAGCGGCTGCGTAAGCAGATTATAGAAGTTTTGCAGCTTGGGATTGAGAAAAGGGGATCGACCATTCGGACCTATCGCAATGCTTTGGGTGAAGATGGCACGATGCAGGATTTTCTGCAGGTTTATGGAAAGACTGGTCACCCCTGTGCTAGATGCGGCAGCCCGATTGAGAAAATTAAGCTGAGCGGACGCGGTACACATCTCTGTCCTCACTGCCAGAAAGCGAGGTAGCTGTCATGGTAAGAATTATTGGTATCACTGGCGGCATTGCCTCGGGTAAGTCAACTGTGACAGAGTTTTTAAGGCAGCAGGGCTACCAAGTCATTGATGCGGATCAGGTAGTGCATGAGCTGCAGGAGCCTGACGGACGGCTTTATCAAGCTCTTTTATCCGCTTTTGGCTCAGCTATCTTACAGGAAGATGGGCGCTTGGACCGGCCTAAGCTGGGAGCTATGATTTTTGGGAATCCTCAACTCTTGGAGCAATCCAGTCAAATACAAAATCAGATTATCCGCGAGGAACTGACTGGCCGGCGAGATTTGCTCGCAGAGACGGAAGACATCTTTTTTATGGATCTTCCCTTGCTGTTTGAGCTACAATATGAGGACTGGTTTGACCAAATCTGGCTGGTGGATGTGACGGTGGAAACTCAGCTCAGTCGTCTTATGACTCGAAATGCTCTCAGTCAGGAAGAAGCAGAGAAACGCATAGCAGCTCAGCTATCTTTACGAGAAAAACGAAAGAGGGCGGATGTGCTGATTGATAATAATGGCTCGCTTGAGGAAACTCGACAGCAGATTCGTGATGCTTTGCAGAAATTAGAAAGAAGATGATTTATTACGACACAAGTAAATTGGAAACATAACCTGAAAGTCGCTTGGTTTGGGAACTTCCTGACAGGTGCCAGCATTTCTCTGGTGACGCCTTTTATGCCACTTTTTGTGGAGCAGCTGGGTGCCAGAGGTCATGAGGTGGAGTATTACGCTGGGCTAGGGATTTCTCTCTCGGCAATCTCAGCGGCCCTGCTCTCTCCTGTTTGGGGAAGTCTGGCTGATCGATATGGCCGCAAGCCTATGATGGTACGTGCGGCTATTGCCATGGTTTTCACTATGGGCGGTATTGCCTTTGTGCCCAATATTTTCTGGCTCTTGCTCCTACGCTTTCTAAATGGGGTTTTTGCTGGTTATGTTCCCAACAGCACAGCTCTGATTGCCAGTCAGGCTCCCAAGGAAAAAACGGGTTATGCTCTGGGAACTCTCTCGACCGGTGTCGTTGCGGGTAATCTTATGGGGCCGTTTATTGGCGGTCTGATTGCGGAGATGTTCGGTATCCGCAATGTCTTTCTCCTGATTGGCGGCTTTTTTATAGTGGCAGCCTTGATGACCTTTTATTTGATTCGGGAGGATTTTGTGCCAGTGACCCGACAAGAAGAGGTAGGCTATAGGGAATTGCTGCGTCAACTCAGGTATCCTAAGATGCTGATGAATCTCTTTCTGACCAGCTTTGTTATCCAGTTTGCAGCTCAATCCATCAGCCCCATCCTTTCCCTCTATGTCAGAGAGTTGGGGCAAAAGGACAATCTGATCTTTGTTTCGGGTCTCATCGTTTCTAGCATGGGACTTTCCAGCATGATGAGCTCCAGTATTCTGGGACGGTTAGGAGACCGTATAGGCAATCACCGGCTTCTGGTGCTGGCACAGTTCTATTCAATCCTGATTTATCTGCTCTGTGCCAATGCTGGCTCCCCTATGCAGCTAGGCTTTTATCGCTTTTTATTTGGCCTAGGAACAGGGGCGCTGATACCAGGTGTCAATGCTCTGCTAAGTAAGATAACACCCAAGTTTGGAATCTCTAGGATTTTCAGTTATAATCAGATTTTCTTTTATCTGGGTGGGGTGGTCGGTCCTATGTCTGGATCGGTCATTGCGGCAGCCTATGGTTATCATTCAGTCTTTTATGCAACAGCAGGGCTAGTTGCCGTCAGTATGCTGACCAATCTCTTTAGTTTTCGAAATTTATTTAAAAAGAAGGATATCTAGTGCGCGTTAAAATAAATTTAAAATGTTCCAGCTGCGGCAGTCAGAACTATCTGACCAGCAAAAATACTAAAACGCATCCGGAAAAAATTGAGGTCTTAAAGTATTGTCCTAAGGAAAGAAAAGTTACTTTACATCTTGAATCCAAGTAGATTTTATGATAAAATAGATAGGATTTTAAGGAGTTTTTATTTATGTACAACCTATTATTAACCATTTTAGTCATTTTATCAGCTATTATTGTCATTGCAATTTTTATGCAGCCAACCAAAAATCAGTCCAGCAACGTCTTTGATGCCAGTGCCAACGACTTGTTCGAACGTCCTAAGGCACGCGGTTTTGAAGCTGTGATGCAGCGTATGACGGGAATCATGATTTTCTTCTGGCTACTGATTGCATTGGTATTAGCAGTATTATCTAGTAAATAAAATGGGCTCTGACTTCGTCTTGGCCTATTTTTTAAGTTTTAAAGAGATTTAAAAGAGATGAAGAAAGAACTCATCAAGAGAAGAGGAATATGAAATCAGAAATCATTGAATATTTAAAAGAAAGGCAGCAGGCCAGCGTGGATGAGCTGGCGGCTGCTTTGGGGAAAGAATCTTCCAAGGACTTTAGTAGCTTGGTCAAGACCATTTCTCAGATGGAAAGAAAGCATCAGATTCATTTTGATGACAAGGGGCGGATTGAGCTTTATGAGAAGAAAAAGCAGGAGCGTCTGACGCTCAAGGGTGTTTTTCATGCCCACAAGAATGGATTTGGCTTTGTTACCTTGAATGAGGAAGAGGATGACCTCTTTGTCGGCCGTAATGATGTCAATCATGCCATTGATGGTGATACGGTGGAAGTAGTCATTACCAAGGTGGCAGACCGTATCAAGGGAACATCAGCTGAGGCTAAGATTATCGATATTTTGGAGCACAGCCTGACGTCAGCGGTTGGTCAGCTGGTTCTGGATGAGGAAAAGCCCAAGTATGCGGGTTATATCCGCTCGAAAAATCAGAAAATAAGCCAGCCTATTTATGTCAAAAAACCAGCTATGGTTCTGGATGGTACAGAGGTGCTCAAGGTCGCTATTGACAAATATCCGACCAAGAAACACGATTTCTTTGTGGCTAGTCTGGTCGATGTGGTCGGTCATGTCAACGATCCAGGTATTGATGTATTAGAAGTGCTGGAGTCGATGGATATTGTCTCCGAATTTCCAGAAAAGGTCTTGGAAGAGGCCGAGCGAGTTCCGGATGCACCGACAGAGAGTGATTTGGCAGGACGTTTGGATCTGCGCGAAGAGATTACCTTCACCATCGATGGAGCGGATGCCAAAGACTTGGACGATGCTGTCCATATCAAGCGTCTGAAAAATGGCAACTTTGAACTAGGCGTCCATATCGCAGATGTGTCCTACTATGTCAAAGAAGGCTCTGAGCTGGACAAGGAAGCCCTCAATCGAGCGACTTCTGTCTATGTGACCGACCGCGTGGTACCTATGCTTCCGGAGCGCCTGTCAAATGGAATCTGCTCCCTCAATCCAAATGTGGACCGGCTGACCCAGTCGGCTATCATGGAGATAGATGCTAAGGGGCGCGTGGTCAAGCATGCCATCACCCAGACTGTCATCAAGACGACCTTTCGCATGACCTACAGTGATGTCAACGACATCATTGCTGGAAATCAGGAAAAAGCTGGGCAGTTCAAGGCTATTGTACCTAGCATTGACAGTATGGTCCAGCTGCATGAGATTCTGGAAAGTATGCGCTTTAAACGCGGTGCGCTTAACTTTGACACCAATGAAGCCAAAATCATGGTCAACAAGGAAGGTCGGCCAGTGGATATTGTCCTGCGTCAGCGGGGAATTGCTGAGCGTATGATTGAATCCTTTATGCTGGTGGCGAATGAGACGGTAGCTGAGCATTTTGCTAAGTTAAATCTGCCCTTCATCTATCGGATCCACGAGGAGCCAAAGGCGGAGAAGGTGCAGAAGTTTATCGACTACGCCTCTAGCTTTGGGATTCGGATATACGGGACGGCTAGCTCTATGAGTCAGCAGGCTCTGCAGGATATTATGGAGGCGGTCAAAGACCAGCCTTATGAGGATGTCCTATCCATGATGCTTCTGCGCTCCATGCAGCAGGCTCGCTACTCCGAGCACAATCACGGCCACTACGGTCTGGCAGCGGAGTTTTATACGCATTTCACCAGTCCGATTCGCCGCTATCCGGACCTTCTGGTTCATCGGATGGTGCGGGATTATGGCAAGTCTAAAGAAATAGCAGAGCATTTTGAGCAAGTGATTCCAGAGATTGCCAGTCAGTCTTCCAGCCGGGAGCGTCGGGCTATTGAGGCCGAGCGTGAAGTCGAAGCCATGAAGAAGGCTGAGTACATGGAAGAATTCGTTGGGGAAGAGTTTGACGGTGTTGTCTCAAGCGTGGTTAAGTTTGGACTCTTTGTCGAGTTGCCTAATACGGTCGAAGGCTTGATTCATGTCACCAACCTGCCAGAGTTTTACAGCTACAATGAGCGGACGATGACCCTACAAGCAGAAAAGTCCGGCGTGATCTTCAAGGTCGGTCAGCAGATTCGCATCAAGCTGGTTCGAGCGGATAAGGCTACGGGAGAGATTGACTTTGAATACCTGCCCAGTGAATTTGACCTGGTAGAAAAGACCAGTAAGACTGGCAGAGGTAAGTCGGGCAGAAAGAGACGCCGTGAGGATGACAAGCGCAGCCATCCTTCCAAAGAAAAAGGCTATAGAGATAAGAAAGATAAGAAGTCCAAGAAAGGTAAGAGCCAGAAGGCATTTTACAAGGAACTAGTCAAGAAAGGAGCCAAGCATGGCAAAGGGAGAAGGAAAGGTCGTCGCGCAAAATAAAAAGGCCAGACACGACTACACCATCGTAGACACCATAGAGGCTGGCATGGTGCTGACGGGGACGGAAATCAAAAGCGTCCGCGCAGCCCGTATCAATCTCAAAGATGGCTTTGCCCAGATCAAGAACGGTGAGGCCTGGCTCAGCAATGTGCATATCGCGCCTTATGAAGAGGGCAATATCTGGAATCAAGAGCCTGAGCGTCGCAGAAAGCTGCTGCTGCATAAGAAGCAGATCCAAAAGCTGGAGCAGGAGACCAAGGGAACTGGGATGACGCTGGTGCCGCTCAAGGTCTATCTCAAGGACGGCTATGCCAAGCTGCTACTGGGCTTAGCCAAAGGGAAACACGACTATGACAAGCGCGAGTCCATCAAACGCCGCGAGCAAAACCGCGACATTGCAAGACAAATGAAGAACTTTAATACAAGATGAAAGATCGGGTGACCGGTCTTTTTTAGTTTTATATTAGTGATTCTCATCTACAGTAGTTATCTTAAATTGTTTATTGTCAAATTTACTAAACAGAAAACTTCTGACCACTTTTCCACTTGTAAAGTCTGTGCTTTTCGAGTATGATAAAGACAGTTAGATTATTCGTAGCTTTGCTTTTAGAGAAAGGATTTTTTATGACAGAAGAATTGCTAGCTTATAAACGCATGCCGCTGTGGACGGCTGAGACCATGCCAGAGGCGGTAAAGAGAAAGCACAATACCAAAGAGGGAACTTGGGGTAAAATCACTGTTCTCAAGGGACGCCTTAAGTTTGTTGAGATGTCAGAGGAGGGTGAGGAGCTGGCTGAGCACATCTTTGAGGCTGGTCAGGACAATCCTTTTGCCCAACCCCAAGCTTGGCATCGGGTTGAAGCCCTGACTGATGACCTAGAGTGGTATTTGGAGTTTTACTGTCGGCCTGAGGATTATTTCCCAAAGAAATACGGCAGTAATCCAGTGCACTCAGAGGTTTTGGAAGCTATGCAGACAGTCCGGCCAGGGCGGGCGTTAGACCTAGGCTGTGGTCAAGGTCGCAATGCTCTCTTTCTAGCCAAGCAGGGCTTTGAAGTGACGGCTGTAGATCAGAATGAGCTGGCACTGGAGATCTTACGGAGCATTGTGGAGCAGGAGGATTTAGATCTGCCAGTGGGTAGCTACGATATCAACTCAGCTAGTTTGACCCAGACTTATGATTTGATCGTTTCCACTGTTGTCCTTATGTTCCTGCAGGCGGAGCGGATTCCAGATATTATCCGAAATATGCAAGAGCACACAGCGCTTGGCGGCTATAATCTCATCGTCTGTGCTATGGATACAGAAGACTTCCCATGCTCTGTTCCCTTTCCTTTTACTTTTAAGGAAGGCGAGCTTGCCGAGTATTACAAGGATTGGGAGCTGGTTAAGTACAATGAAAATCCTGGTCACCTCCACCGACGTGATGAAAATGGCAATCGAATTCAGCTGCGCTTTGCGACTATGCTAGCTAAAAAGGTTCAGTAGAAGACAGTGGGACAGAAGTTGATTTTTTAAAATTTAGCTTTGCTCACTTATTTTGAGGTTCAGGTTTAAAATGTCTGGGAGGCAATTTAAATTGTCTCAGCCACAATATTTTTTGAACATAATAAAGCTAGACTGAGATATTTTTGTCTCAGTCTTTTTATTTTAGTAAAAAACTTTAGAAATATTTTAGAATTTCTTGAGAAATATCTGAAGTTTGGAGGCTATACTAGAAAGTGTAAGGAGGAGAGAAAAGAGCTGGAAGCAACAGGACAGCTGATAGAAACTTTAGTTTTTCTTTAAGTGTGAGTCTAGAGCAGATCACTTTTAAAAGCAGACTGAACGACCTTATTCTCTCCTCTTGCGGCAATTTTTTCCAGACCTTCAGTTTTCTGTTGACGAGGAAAAAAGAATATGTTAAAGTAAATGAGTAAAATAAAAAAGTCAATTATATTTTACTTAAGATAAAAGGAGGAACTCATGAAGAAAAGAACGAAAATTATTCTAACTTCTACGTTGACTGTGACCGGCCTAATCTTGGCTGCCGGTGGCTACTGGGCTTATAAGACCTTTGTCCCTCAGGAGACACCGATCGATAAGAATGCCACAGTGAGGACCAATTACTATCAGGCCATCAATAAGAAATGGCTGGAAAAGGCAGAGATCCCTAGCGACCAGCCGTCTAACGGTGTGTTTTATGAACTGAACGAGCAGGTCAAGGATAAGATGAAGGCGGATGTCAAAAATCTAGTCTCTGGTAAAGAAGAGTCAACGATTGAAGGCATGCCTGAGTTTATCAAATACTATCAGCAAGCGACTGACTTCAAGCAGCGGGAAAAGGATGGCCTAGCCCCTCTCAAGCCCTATCTCAAGGAAATTGAAGACTTGTCCGATTTGAAGGACCTAGCCAGTAAGGCTGTTGACTGGGAAAAGCGTGGTCTAGCACTGCCGTTTACCCTTGAAATTAGTTCTAACCTAGAAAATACCAATCAGAAACAAGTGAATCTGTCCAGTCCAAGTCTTATGCTGCCGGATAAGAGCTACTATGAAGATGAAGGTGCTAAGAAAAGGATGATGGATCCGCTGGAAAAAGCATTCAAAGAAGCCATGCAAAAGCTGGGCTACAGTGAAAAAAACAGCGAAAAGATTGTCAAAGAAGCCTTAGAATTTGATGGAGAACTGGCCAAATATGCCCAAAGCAATGAAGAAACTTCGGAAATTAAAAATCTTCACCATCCTAAGACGGCAGAAGACATCAATGCCTACTCTGATACCTTTAAGTTTCACGATATTATCAATGCCTATCTAGGCCAGGAATCTGGTGATGTCAATGTACCTAACCCTAAGTATTATGAAAATTTTGCCAAGGTAGTTAATGACAAGAACTTTGGCAAGCTCAAATCTTGGATGCTTGTGAAGCAGGCAGCATCAGCATCTAGTTTTCTAACCGATGACTATCGGCTGATTTTTGCAGAGTACCAAAAATCCTTGCAAGGTACTAAGGAAGCAACTTCAAAAGAAGATGCAGCATACAATCTGACAACAGGAACTTTTTCAGATGTCTTTAGTCTTTACTATGGTCGCAAATATTTTGGTGAGGAAGCCAAGCAAGAAGTGACCCAAATGGTCAAGGATATCAAGGAAGTCTATCGGGAACGTATGCTGAAAAACGAATGGCTATCAGAAGAAACCAAACAGAAGGCAGTCAAGAAGCTGGATACTATGAAACTCTATATCGGCTATCCTGAAAAAGTTCGCGAAGCGACTAAGGCCTTGAAAGTAGACGATAAAAAATCCTTCTTTGAGAATGCAATTGCTTTGAGTCAAGCAAAACATCAATATGATGTTGAGCACTTCTCTGAGCCAGTAGACAAGGACGAGTGGGTGATGCCTTCCTATGATATCAACGCTTACTACTCACAGGAAAATAACAGTATCAACTTTCCAGCCGCAATCCTGCAGAATCCATTCTTTGATGTTAAGCAAGAGATGGAAAAGAACTATGGCGGTATCGGTATGGTTATTGGTCACGAGATTACTCACGCCTTTGACTCAAACGGTGCAAACTTTGATGAAGAGGGGAATTTGAACAATTGGTGGACAGAAGCAGATAAGAAAGCTTTTGACAAGAAAATTGAAGCTGTTACTAAGCAGTGGGATGGTATTGAAATCTACGGCGGCAAGGTCAACGGCAAGCTTACGGTAACAGAAAATGTAGCCGATGCAGGTGGGCTTTCAGCTACTCTCGAAGTTGTGAAAAAGAAATATCCAGATGCAGACTTGAAGAATTACTTTGAAAACTATGCCAATATCTGGAGAAGCAAGGCCAGTCTGCAATTTAACCAACTTCTCCTGAAGGTAGATGTCCATGCTCCGTCCGAGCTGCGGGTCAACCAGCAACTCAAAAATGTAGAGGCCTTCTATGAAACCTATCCAGAAATCAAAGAAGGTGATGCCATGTATCTGGCTCCAGATAAGCGGGTCAGCGTATGGTAAGATTGCTTGTCTAGAGAAGACGATAAAATAATCTAATCTATGAAGCACAACCAGTTTGGTAATAGGAGAGAAGTTTGTTCTTTTTCTCTTCTCCATTCTTTCCTGCGACACCTGCGCGGCTGTGGGTTGTGCCTCCGCAGCCACGTGTCTTTAAAGTCAGATTTTATCTGGCTTTTTTCTTTTACAAAAAAATTTTTATACAGCTTGATATACATCTATGGAAATTTATACAACAGGCTTGGAGGGGCTGCTAGGTATACAGCTAGAGTAATTTTTTCCTAGGGGAATTTATTCATTTTAGCTAGCAGAAGAGGTTTTGGAAACGCTTGCAACCGTAGTAAGAGAATAGTATACTAAATATGCGATAAATATTTTATCAATTAATATACAAAGGAGAAACTGATGAAAAAGAAATTTTTCAGTTGGGCTATTTCAGCCTTGATGCTTCTTACACTCTTTCCTTTTCAGGCTGTCTCAGCCTGTACCGGCTTTATTATCGGGAAGGATTTGACGACGGATGGTTCGACTCTCTATGGTCGAACAGAGGACCTAGAGCCCAATCACAACAAGAATTTTGTGGTGCGGGAGCGCAAGTATAACAAGGCTGGTGATAAATTTGTAGATGAAACCAACGGCTTTAGCTTTGATTTGCCGGCTGTTAGCTACAAGTATACGGCGGTACCGGATGTGACACCAGAGCAGGGCGTTTTTGATGAGGCCGGTTTTAATGAGGAAGGCGTTTCTATCTCTGCGACAGTCTCAGCCAGTGCCAATGATGATATTCAAAAAGTAGATCCTTATGTTAAGGACGGTATCGCTGAATCTGCTTTAACTTCTGTGGTCCTACCTCATGTGAAAACAGCCAAAGAAGGAGTGGAGCTATTAGCTAAAATTGTTAGGGAAAAAGGTGCAGCCGAAGGTAATATCGTGACGATTGCTGACAAGACGGGTGTATGGTATATGGAAATCCTTTCTGGCCACCAATACGCTGCTATCAAGTTTCCGGATGACAAATACGCTGTTTTTCCCAATACATTTTTCCTAGGCAGTGTAGATAAAAATGATACTGAAAACACCATCTTATCAGCTGATCTGGAAAAAATAGCCCAGGATGCTGGCACCTATAAGGAAATCAATGGCAGCTTCCATGTAGCCCAATCTTATAATCCGCCGCTGGCAGAGGCTGACCGCTCTCGGGTTTGGTCTGGTATCAAGGCGCTGGATCCCAATGCAGATGTGCAATATGATGATGAATACTTTGAACTCATGCACTCAACCAGCGACAAGCTTAGTCTGCGTGATGCGATGAACTTGCAGCGCAATCGTTTGGAAGGAACAGACTTCAAACCGCAAGATCAGATGGAGCTAGACGGAAAAGGGATTCCAGATAAAACCAAAGCAGACCCGGTTTATAAATATCCTATTTCCAATCCAAATGTCATGGAGGCCCATATTTTCCAGCTCAAGGAGAATTTACCTGCCTCTACTGGAGGAGGGATTCTCTGGCTAGCTATGGGAAGTCCGCGCAATGCGCCATACCTTCCTTACTATGGTAATATCAGCAATACTGCTCAGCCTTATCAAGAAATGAGTACAGCCTATAATGAGAATTCCTGGTATTGGACTGTTAGCCGCATCAATGATTTGGTTGCAAAATATCCAGAACTATTTGAAGATGGCTCTATTCGCAGTGAAATTGAGCGTATGGAAAGCCAATGGATGGAGGAACAGCCTGCTCATGACAGCGAGCAGATTAGTCTGTCTGAACAGCCAGAACAAGCTAGTCTGAAAGCGACAAAAGATTCTATGGAGCGAGCGGATTCAGTCTTTAAGCGCCTCAAGGAAATCCAGAAGATTGCTGAAGATAAGGTTGTGGCTGAATACGGTACAAGTGCTTTAGAAGAGATTGAGGAGTTAGAGGACTCTGACACAGAGGAGACAATTCGTCTGGAAGATTTTGACTACGATATTGCTATTGCAGGAGGTATCTTTGTGCTGACTGTCATTGGAGTAGCGATTTATCTTGTCAAAGGAAAAAATAGAAAAGGAGCAGACAGTCATGAATAAAACAAGAAGAATTGCTCTCTATATCTACTTAGTCCTAGCTGGTATCGGTTTGCAGTTTGAGCTTGGGAGCATGGCAGAGAAGGATGTCACCTTAGAAGCTGGCCGCGACTTGGTTCTGAACTTAGCTGTTTTAGCTGCCTTTTTCCTGCCTTTCTATTTCTTGATTAAAAAACTTGCCAAGAAGTTATCGGTTGAGACGATTGTGCTAGGAACAGCCCTCTTTGGAGGTGCCTTTATCTCTGGCTGGCTCAGTTTTGCGGGCAATAGCTTGATTGATATTATTAACTCTAACTTTATCAAGGATCCTGCTGTTTTCAATGCTTGGACCAATGCACTGACAGCTCCTTTTGCAGAGGAATTTTTCAAGTCTCTGACAGCCTTTGCCGCTCTCTACATTTTGGGGCGCAAGGATATTCAGTCAGTCTTAATCGCTGGGCTAAGTTCGGGCTTTGGCTTTCAAGTCATAGAGGATATTGCATATGTATCCAGAGTGACTTTCGGAGGACAAAATAGTGGTTCCTTAGAAGCAGTTGGAAGAATTGCTGGCGGATTGGCTTCACATACGCTCTATACAGCAGTGGTGACCGTTGGGGTTTATCTTCTCTTCTCAACAACTTACAAGAAATACCGTCGCTTCGGTCTCTGGTGCGTCGTGTCAACAGTTGCCAATCACTTTATTTGGAACTCTCCTTTCTTCGAAACAGAGCATCGGATTAACATCGTTGTTGGTTTCTTATTTGCCTTTCTTGTTGCTACCTTTATAGAAGTTTACCGACTTGTTTTGAAGGAGAAAAAGACAGATTTAGAAATTTAAATAATTTTCAGGGAATATATAAAAGAAGAGCTTGAAATCGCTTGCAAAACCTGAAGTAAAAGGCTATACTGAATATAGTATTTCATTTTGTAATTTTTTACAAAAAAACAAAGGAGATATTTTTATGAAAAAAATATTGTTTCGTTCCTTGTTAGCTCTTTCGACCATTTTTCTCTTTCCTTTCCAAGTGGTCGAAGCCTGCACAGGATTTATTGTCGGGAAAGACCTGACGGCAGACGGCACAACGCTTTACGGTCGGACAGAGGACTTGGAGCCCAATCACAATAAGGTCTTTCTGGTTCATCCGAGAAAGACCAATGCGAGTGGTGCCAAGCTGGTCGATGAAACCAACAACTTTGAATGGACCCTGCCGGCAGAGAGTTACAAGTATACTTCGGTCTCAGATGTGACCCCATCCCAAGGTATTTTTGACGAGGTTGGCTTCAATGAGTACGGTGTTTCCATTTCTGCGACTGTTTCTGCAAAGGCCAATGATGCCATTCAAAAGGTGGATCCTTATGTAGCAAATGGCTTGGCTGAGTCTATCCTGACAACTGTCGTTCTGCCTCATGTTCAGACTGCCCAAGAAGAAAGTATTAGGAAAGACTGCATACTTGTCATCTGGGAATTTA
>NZ_CAUTAP010000003.1:0-185319 GCF_963536705.1 uncultured Streptococcus sp.
GCTGTCCTGCCATTCTGTAATGATGGAAAATAAAAAAAACAGATAAAAGATGAGCAACCCTGCTAAAAGTTTATCATCTGTTATCTGTCTCTGCGATTGTTATTTTTGAAGGGAAAGGCCTGTCAAGTATATTTCTTGTAGGCTTAGCTTGGCATTCCTAAAAAAGTTGGTTAGGCTCTTTTTGAGAATGCGGAAAAATCTTCCTTTTTAAAAAACAACCATATTCATTCTAACAGAAAACCTTAGAATAATCTATTCTTTTGACCCAAAAAAAGTAAAAAAAAAGAATCAGAAAGAGACATATAGCTATGGTGCTCCTCTTATCTGATTTCCTTATTCCCTAAAATTGTAAGCGCTTCAAAATATATGTCAGCGAAAGGAGCTGTCTTATGGAAAACAAATGCAATATTACAGAATTTGTCGGTGTTAATCCGATAGGCGATACAATTGGACTTGTCATTGCCAATGTGGACCAGCAGGTGCTGGATGCTATGAAGCTAGAAAAGAGTTATCGCTCAATTGGTGTAGTCGGTGCTCGTACCGGTGCGGGCCCTCATATCATGGCTGCTGATGAAGCGGTCAAAGCAACCAATACAGAAATTGTTAAAATCGAACTGCCTCGTGATACTAAGGGTGGTGCTGGACATGGAAGTTTGATTATCTTCGGTGGTGAAGATGTATCAGATGTCAGACGAGCTGTGGAAGTAACCCTGAAGGAAGTGGATCGCACCTTTGGTGATGTTTATGCTAATGATGCAGGGCATATTGAACTTCAATATACTGCGCGTGCTAGCTATGCTTGCCAGACTGCCTTTGGTGCTGAATACGGCCGTGCTTTTGGATTGATTGTCGGAGCACCTGCAGCTATTGGTGTTGTTATGGCGGATACAGCTGTCAAGGCTGCCAACGTTACTGTTGTCGGCTATGCTTCTCCAGGAAATGGTGGTACTAGCCACTCAAACGAAGCCATTCTCTTTATCAGTGGAGATTCTGGAGCAGTTAGACAATCAGTTATCTCAGCGCGTGAAGTTGGACTGGCACTTCTAGGCAGTATGGGTGATGAGCCAACCAACTCACAGCCATCTTACATTTAAGAGTGAGAGGGAGGAAACGGTATGAGATCCAAACGTTTTGAAGTATTAAGCGAACGCCCTATCAACCAAGATGGATTTGTAAAAGAATGGGTTGAAGAAGGTTTAGTGGCTATGGAAAGTCCCAATGACCCTAAACCCAGTATCAAGATTCAAAATGGAAAAGTGGTTGAGTTAGACGGCAAACCAAAAGAAGAATTTGACCTGATTGACCAATTCATTGCCAACTATGGGATTGACCTGAGCCGAGCTGAAGAAGTTATTCAGATGGACTCACGAGAGATTGCCAATAAAATATTGACACCGAATGTGCCTCGGACAGAAATCATCAAGCTGACCAAGGCCATGACTCCGGCTAAAATTATTGAAGTGGTCAATCAGATGAATGTCGTGGAAATTATGATGTGTCTGCAAAAGATGCGGACCCGTAAGCAAACAGCTACTCAAGCCCACGTCACTAATGTTAATGATAATCCAGTGCAGATTGCAGCAGATGCGGCTGAAGGAGCTCTGCGCGGTTTTGCAGAGCAGGAAACAACGGTTGCCGTAGTGCGTTACGCTCCATTTAATGCTCTGTCTCTGATGATTGGCTCCCAAGTAGGACGCCCTGGTGTACTGACTCAGTGCTCCTTGGAAGAAGCGACAGAATTAGAATTTGGTATGCGTGGCTTTACAGCTTATGCTGAGACCATTTCTGTTTATGGTACAGAAGATGTCTTCACCGATGGAGATGATACACCTTGGTCTAAAGCATTTCTGGCTTCAGCCTATGCTTCTCGGGGACTTAAGATGCGCTTCACTTCTGGTACAGGGTCTGAAGTACAGATGGGACAAGCCGAAGGCAAATCCATGCTCTATCTAGAAGCTCGCTGTCTTTATGTCACGAAAGCGGCTGGGGTTCAAGGAACGCAGAATGGTTCAGTTAGCTGTATAGGTATTCCAGCAGCTGTTCCGAGTGGTATTCGGGCGGTCGTTGCTGAAAACTTGATTGCCAGCATGCTTGACTTGGAATGTGCTTCATCAAATGACCAAACCTTTACTCACTCAGACTTACGTCGCTCCGTTCGGACTTTGATGCAGTTTGCGCCAGGTACAGACTTTATCAACTCTGGCTACTCTGCTACGCCAAACTATGACAATATGTTTGCCGGCTCTAACTGGGATGCGGAAGACTTTGACGACTACAATGTCTTGCAACGTGACCTGCGGGTAGACGGTGGTCTTCGTCCTGTACGTGAAGAGGAAGTTGTCAAGGTTCGGAACAAGGCAGCACGCGTTATGCAAGCTCTTTTCAAAGGCTTGGGCCTGCCGCCGATTACCGACGAAGAAGTCGAAGCAGCGACCTATGCTCATGGCTCTAAAGATATGCCAGAGCGGGATAAGGTTGAAGACATCAAGGCTGCTCAAGGTATTCTGGAACGCGGAGTTCAAGGGGCTGATTTGATCAAAGCCTTGGCTAATAATGGCTTCCCTGAAGTTGCCAATGAGCTGCTCAATTTGTTCAAGCAACGTGTAGCAGGGGATTTCCTGCAAACATCTGCTATCTTTGATCGGGATTGGAATGTTATTTCAGCGGTGAATTCACCGAATGACTATGTTGGTGTCGGTACAGGCCATCGTCTGGTCGGTGAAGAATGGGAAAAAGTCAAAGACATTCCTAAAGCGATTGACCCGCGTGATGTATAGGAGGAGCTAAGATGACAGAGATAAATGAAACTTTACTGCGCTCCATTATTGCAGAAGTGATGAAAGAGATGAGCGCCAATACCAACGAAACAGCTGCTGAAACAAGCGAAAAGCCAGTCACAAAGCCTGTGTCCAATGAAAAAGCTGTCATCCGTACAGTTGGTGTGGCTAAACCTAGCCAGTCAACGGATGAAGTCGTTATTGCAGTTGGACCTGCCTTTGGAGAACAGCAGGTGAAGACGATGGTGGACATTCCTCATACGGAAGTACTGCGTCAGCTGGTGGCTGGTATCGAAGAAGAAGGGCTTAAGGCTCGCATTGTCAAGGTCTATCGTTCTTCTGACGTTGCCTTTGTAGCGGTAGAAGGAGACCACCTGTCTGGTTCTGGCATTTCTATCGGTGTTCAGTCTAAGGGAACAACGGTTATTCACCAACGTGATTTGCCACCGCTCAGTAATCTGGAACTCTTCCCGCAGGCACCTTTGTTAACTCCTGAAACCTATCGTTTGATTGGTAAAAATGCTGCTAAGTATGCCAAGGGTGAAACACCAAATCCGGTGCCAACCCTTAACGACCAAATGGCTCGTCCTAAGTATCAGGCCTACTCAGCCTTGCTGCATATCAAGGAAACGAAACTGGTTAAAAGAGGAAAACCAGCTGATGAATGTCAGGTGATTTGATGCATATGATGTCTACAAGGAGAAATCAGAATGAGTGAATCAGTAGAAACATTAGTAAAACAAATATTAGCCGAGCTAAGCGACAGCGGCTCAGCTAGTCAAGGATCAACCAGTCGTCCTGTCAGTTCTGATGAAGCGACAGCGGCTGATTATCCTATTTCTAAAAAACACCCAGACTGGATAAAGGTTGGTCAGGATAAGAAATTCGAAGATATTACACTGGAAAATATCTTGTCTGGCTATGTAACTGCAGAGGATTTGCGGATTAAGCCAGAGATTTTGATTAAGCAAGGCGAAATTGCTAAGAATGCCGGCCGCGAAGCAATCCAGTATAACTTTTCTCGGGCTGCGGAACTGACCAAGGTTCCGGATGAGCGTGTGCTGGAAATCTACAATGCCCTGCGCCCTTACCGGTCTTCCAAACAGGAATTATTGGACATTGCCAATGAATTGGAAAACCAATATGGAGCTGTTATCTGTGCGGGCTTTGTCAGAGAAGCCGCTGAAAATTATGAACGCCGCAAGAAGTTGAAAGGTGACAACTAATCCGGTTTTATCAAGGCTATTTTGGGTTTGAAAAAAGATTATTATCACTTCTTTTATAAATGCTGCTCAAAATAGCCTAATCTTGGTGGAGGTGAAAATGTGAAACGAATCATTGGAGTAGACATAGGAAATTCTTCGACCGAGTCTGCCTTAGCTGAAGTGCAAGATGATGGAAGCATTCACTTTCTTGCCTCAGCCATTGCGGATACAACAGGTATCAAGGGGACCAAGGAAAATGTCCACGGGATTTATCAATCTCTGAGAAAATTGATGGAGCAAACACCGCTTGAGTTGGGACAAGTTGATTTGATTCGGATCAATGAAGCGACGCCTGTTATCGGCGATGTTGCCATGGAAACCATCACAGAGACGGTCATTACTGAGTCTACCATGATTGGTCATAATCCCCGTACTCCAGGCGGTCTGGGTCTGGGGATTGGACTGACAGTGGATATTCTCGACTTGGTTCATCATCCGATTGATGGGAAATACATCGTGGTAGTGCCGAAGATTATTGATTTTGACTTGGTTGCCCAGCTGATCAATGCCTATCTAGCCAAGGGCTATCAGATTACCGCTGCCATTTTGCAGGCGGATGATGGGGTTCTGGTCAACAACCGCATTAGCCAGAAGATTCCAATCGTGGATGAGATTCTCTTTATTGACAAGGTTCCTTTGGGCATGCAAGCTGCTGTTGAAGTGGTAGAGCAAGGAAAGGTGATTTCCCAATTATCCAATCCCTATGGCATTGCGACGGTCTTCGGCTTGAGCGCAGAAGAGACGAAAAGCATCGTTCCCATTGCCCGTGCCCTCATTGGCAACCGCTCGGCTGTCGTAATTAAGACACCGGCAGGTGACGTTCAGGCTCGGACGATTCCAGCAGGCAGTATCCAAATTATCGGCAAGGAGCATACCTTAAAGGTGGATATTTCCAAGGGTGCCGATGAGATTATGGAGAAAATCGTCTACGCCGGTGAGATTAGCAATGTTGTCGGAGAAGCGGGAACCAATGTTGGAGGCATGCTGGAGAAGGTGCGCCAAACCATGGCTGACTTGACCGAGAAAGAGCCTTCCGACATTTATATCCGTGACTTACTGGCCGTCAATACTTTTGCTCCGATTTCTGTGCGCGGTGGTGTGGCTGGAGAATTTTCTATGGAGCAGGCTGTCGGCATTGCCTCTATGGTAAATTCTGACAAGCTGCAAATGTCCATCATTGCCCAAGAAGTCGAACGTGAGCTGGGTATTACCGTAGAAATCGGTGGAGCAGAAGCTGAATCAGCTATCCTCGGGGCTCTGACTACACCAGGGACGGATCGCCCCTTGGCTATTTTGGACTTAGGAGCAGGCTCGACAGATGCTTCCATTATCGATAGCAGGGGTCAAATCTTGGCTGTCCATCTAGCCGGTGCCGGTGATATGGTAACCATGCTGATCAATTCGGAGTTGGGACTGGAAAATCATCATCTGGCAGAGGACATCAAACGGTATCCTCTGGCTAAGGTGGAAAGTCTTTTCCATATCCGGCATGAAGACGGCACTGTTCAATTTTTTGACAAGCCGCTGTCTGGGGATTTGTTTGCCAGAGTCGTCATCGTCAAGGAAAATGATGAATTTGTTCCTATTGATGACGGAGACTATTCTATCGAGAAAATCAAACTCGTTCGGCAGTCTGCCAAGGAAAGAGTCTTTGTTACCAATGCGGTGCGAGCTCTCAAGCGTGTCAGTCCCACTCAAAATATTCGAGACATTCCTTTCGTTGTTATCGTGGGTGGCTCAGCTTTGGACTTTGAAATACCTCAGCTAGTGACCGAAGCCCTCTCTCAGAATGCCATTGTAGCTGGTCGAGGCAATGTGCGTGGCTTGGTAGGGCCTCGAAATGCAGTAGCGACCGGACTGATTTTGACCTATGTCAGAGAGAAGTGGGGGGCCGACTATGGAATTAGCTTATACTAGAAAGCCCACCATTAGGCTTATGGCTACGGACAATGCTCCTGCGGATAAGGTGGCACAAATCGGCTACGGTATCGAAGAGGAAGGTATTCCTTTTAGTCTGGTCAGCCCAGATGAACTTAGCGATCCTGTATCACTAGCGCATGTGGCTGCAACTCAATCCCAGCTGTTAGTAGGAATTGCCTGTGACGGGCGAGATGCAGTCCTCCATTATCGTAACTTGCCACTTGAAAAATTTATCTATCGTATCAAAGATTATTCCGCTATACCAGACCACGTCTTGCGCCTGTTTGGCTCAAATGCAGCGCGTTTGGTCAAGGGAGTCCCGTTTAAAAAATCTGACCTGTTAGAAGCATCTTTTTGACTTGTTCCGATCAATTCAAAAAGATGTCCGTATCAACTACTGAAAAGAGGTGAAATGGATGGCTAGAGATAGAGAGAAAGACGAGCTCAGCAGTCCAGAACTATCAAGCTGGGAAGGAAACTCAGAATTGCAGGACAGCATTATCCAAAAAGTTCTTGCCAGATGCCAAACCTTACTGGATAAAGAGCCTGTTCTTTTCACAAATATCTATCAGGATGCCTGGGAATTGGTAACAAGGGCCAGACGCAAGGCTGAAGAGCTGGGACTAGCCGTCGTGATAACGGTGGTTGATCCAGCAGCACAAGTCGTGATGACCTATCGTATGGAAAATGCCTTGTTAGTGAGTAACGATATGGCTTATAAGAAAGCTTACACAGCTGTTGGCATGAGGATGCAGTCCAAGGATCTAGCACCCTTAACTCAGCCTGGCCAGTGGCTCTACCAGCTGGAAACGATGACTGACAATAAGGTCGTTAGTTTAGCAGGCGGCATTCCTATTTATTGCCAGTCAGAGATGATTGGCGGTATCGGCGTCAGCGGAGGAAGTTCTGAAGAAGACCAGTCCATTGCTGAGTATGCTGTAGGACTGCAGAGAAGCAAGCTAGCTAATTAAATAATATCAGAGGAGAGAATACCACTTGCAATCCATGCTTTGGAGCTAGGAATTTTCTCCTATTTTACGAGCACATTTCTCTTATGCTTTCTTAGAATCTATATTGCGCTGTAGAAGCAATATAGAGGAGAGAGTATAAAGTATTTCGAAATGAAGGAGTATGGAGTATGGAAAAATATCTAGGTGAATTTTTAGGCACCATGGTTCTGATGGTTTTTGGGAATGGAATCGGAGCGTCTATTAGTCTTAATAAGAGTCTCGCAAAAGGTTTCTCTCCCAACTGGTTTACCGTTGTATTTGGCTGGGGTTTGGCAGTAACCTTGGGTGTCTATACGGCAGGATTTTATAATACTGGCGGTCACCTTAACCCAGCTGTCACCATTGCTTTTGCGGTGGGTGGCATCTTCCCTTGGGAACAAGTGGTGGGCTATATCATCGCTCAGATTCTAGGGGCTTTTGTCGGAGCCGCTATTGTAGTGCTTTTCTATTATCCCCATTTCAAAGAAACAAAGGTGGAAGAAGGCAACTCAGTTGGCGTATTTGCTACTGGACCAGCCATCCAGAATCCAGCATTTAATCTGCTCAGCGAGATCGTTGCGACTTTCTTCTTCATCTTTGCACTTTTGATGATAACGCACGGCGAAATCACGCCTGGACTCACTCCGCTTTTGGTCGGCTTCCTCATTATGGCTGTCGGCTTGTCTTTGGGTTCGACGACAGGTTTTGCCCTCAACCCAGCCCGGGACTTCGGTCCACGCCTTGCTTATGCCCTCTTGCCAGTTCCGAATAAAGGAGATGCAAACTGGGCTTATGCTTGGGTGCCAATTGTAGGACCGACTATCGGCGCTGTCTTGGCTGTTTTAGCAGTCAATGCTATGTAATATACAAAATAGTAAATAAGCTAGCCGACCATTTGAAGCTAGCTTATTTATCTAACAAGCGGCAATGGAAAGTTTCAGTTTTCAAAAAACGTTATTTGGAAAAATCACTGTTTTCATTGCTCAGGAGAAAAATATGTCTAAAAAAATTTTTGCGATTAATGCGGGCAGTTCGTCATTAAAATTTCAACTGCTCAGTATGCCTGATGAAAGCCTTTTGGTGAAAGGAATTTTTGAAAAGATTGGCTTAAAGGAAGGCATTTTTAAGATTGAATTTGAAGGTCAAAAAGAAAAGGAACTGCTGGCTATTCCTTCGCATCAATTTGCCGTGGATTACTTGCTGAACTTTCTTTTGGAGCGGAAGCTGATTGCTTCTTTGGACGAGATAGATGGAGTCGGTCATCGCGTAGCCCATGGCGGAGAATCCTTTGATGATTCTGCTTTGATAGACGAGCAAGTGCTATCCATCATTGAGAAGCTGTCCTTCCTAGCTCCTAGCCATAACCCTGTCAACTTAGTAGGGATTCGAGCTTTCCAAAAGGCCTTGCCGGAGACAGGACAAGTGGCTGTGTTTGATACGGCCTTTCATCAAAGCCTTTCAGAAGCCTATTATCTTTATCCTCTTTCCTGGGATTACTATCATAAATACGGTTTAAGAAAGTATGGTTTCCACGGAACAAGTCACAAGTATATTGCTCAAAAGGTACAGGAGATTTGGGAGGGCCAAGGAGAAGCTTCAGAGCATTTGAAGATTATCAACTGCCATTTGGGCAATGGTGCTAGTATCTGCGCCATTAAAAATGGTCAGTCTGTCAATACTTCAATGGGCTTTACCCCCTTAGCTGGCCTGATGATGGGCTCCCGCTCGGGTGACATAGATCCCATGATTCTTCCTTTTTTGCTAGAACAGGAAAAATTATCAGCCCAGCAATTAAGCGATGTCCTCAATAAAGAATCCGGTCTGCTGGCCATCTCCCAACTCAGCAATGATTTAAGAGATGTTCTGGAAGCTTGTGACAGAGACGATGAAAAAGCTAGTCTAGCAGTCAATATGTTTGTCAACCGCATCGCTCAGGCCATTGCAGGCTACATCACAGATTTAGATGGGCTCGACGCCTTGGTTTTCACTGCTGGAATCGGGGAGAATTCAGCCTTGATCCGCAGCTTGGTTGTTCAAAAGCTCAATTGCTTAGGGCTTTCTTTAAATCCGGCAGCTAACGAGCAAGGTCAGCTCTTTATTCAAAATTCTCAGTCGCAGGCTAAAATTCTCATCCTTCCAACCAACGAAGAATTGATGATTGCCCAAGACACCATGCGCTTGCTGGAATTTAAGTAGCCAGAAGAGCGGTAGAGTGTCCAAGGAGTGATAGACACTATCGGAAAAAGGTCTCTTTATCAAAAAAACACTTGTTTATCCTTGTGCTGTTTGGACTCGAAAAGACAGAGTAAAACCTCTGCCTTTTCTTTTTTTAGCCTCTAATCTCCTGCCATCTCCCAGTTCTGTAAGCACAGTCTAATGAAGCTTTTTTGCTTTTTTCATTCTTGAAAGATATAGGAAAACATGCTATAATGAAAAGAACATTCTAAAAATCAGAAAGATTATTATATAGTAAGGAAAAAAATGGCGAATATTTTAAAGACTATCATTGAAAATGATAAAGGTGAATTAAGAAAATTAGAAAAAATGGCTGACAAGGTCTTGGCTTATGAAGACGAAATGGCGGCCTTGTCTGATGAAGAACTCCAGGCAAAAACAGAAGAATTCAAGAAACGCTATGCTGATGGCGAAACTTTAGATCAGCTTTTATTTGAAGCTTTTGCGGTTGTCCGTGAAGGAGCTAAGCGAGTGTTGGGCCTTTTCCCTTATAAGGTTCAGGTTATGGGAGGGATTGTTCTCCATCATGGCGACGTTCCGGAGATGCGTACCGGTGAAGGAAAAACCTTGACAGCGACAATGCCAGTTTACTTAAATGCCCTTGCAGGCAAAGGTGTGCATGTTGTCACGGTCAATGAATACCTGACTGAGCGTGATGCGACTGAAATGGGTGAGCTCTACTCTTGGCTGGGGCTTTCTGTCGGTATCAATCTGGCAGCTAAGTCTCCATCTGAGAAAAAAGAAGCATACGCTTGCGACATTACCTATTCAACCAATGCTGAGATTGGCTTTGACTACCTGCGTGATAACATGGTAGTCCGTGCTGAAAACATGGTACAGCGTCCGCTCAACTATGCCTTGGTCGATGAGGTGGATTCTATCCTGATTGACGAAGCTCGGACACCATTGATCGTATCCGGACCGGTTTCTTCAGATACCAACCAGCTTTATCATATGGCTGACCACTATGTCAAATCACTGGATAAGGACGACTACATCATCGATGTTCAGTCTAAGACGATTGGTCTGTCTGACTCAGGTATTGACAAGGCAGAAAGCTACTTCAAGCTGGACAATCTCTACGATATTGAAAATGTTGCTCTGACTCACTTTATCGACAATGCTCTGCGAGCTAACTACATCATGCTCCTTGACATTGACTATGTGGTCAGTGAAGATCAGGAAATTCTGATTGTCGATCAGTTTACTGGTCGGACAATGGAAGGTCGTCGTTACTCCGACGGTCTTCACCAAGCGATTGAAGCCAAAGAAGGTGTACCGATTCAGGAAGAAACAAAGACCTCTGCTTCCATTACTTATCAGAACCTCTTCCGTATGTATAAGAAGTTGTCCGGTATGACAGGTACAGCTAAGACAGAGGAAGAAGAGTTCCGTGAAACATACAACATTCGTGTTATTCCAATTCCAACCAACCGTCCGGTAGCACGTATTGACCATTCTGACCTGCTCTACCCAAGTATTGAGTCTAAGTTTAAGGCAGTTGTGCAGGATGTTAAAGAACGTCATGAAAAAGGCCAGCCAGTTCTGGTTGGTACTGTTGCGGTTGAGACTAGTGATTATATTTCTAAGAAATTGGTAGAAGCTGGGGTTCCTCACGAAGTTCTTAATGCGAAAAACCACTATAAAGAAGCACAAATTATCATGAACGCCGGCCAACGCGGTGCGGTTACTATTGCGACCAATATGGCCGGACGGGGAACTGATATCAAGTTGGGTGAAGGTGTCCGCGAACTGGGCGGTCTCTGTGTTATCGGTACAGAACGCCATGAAAGCCGCCGGATTGATAATCAGCTACGCGGACGTTCAGGTCGTCAGGGTGATCCAGGTGAGTCACAATTTTACCTGTCACTGGAAGATGAGCTTATGCGCCGCTTTGGTTCAGAGCGCATTAAAGCCCTCTTGGATCGAATGAATCTTAGTGACGAAGATTCTGTTATCAAGTCTGGCATGCTGACCCGTCAGGTAGAGGCAGCTCAGAAGCGTGTCGAAGGAAATAACTACGATACGCGGAAACAAGTCTTGCAATATGATGATGTGATGCGTGAGCAGCGGGAAATTATCTATGCTGAGCGCCACGATGTCATTACTGCTGACCGTGACCTCAGTCCTGAAATCCATGCTATGATTAAACGGACTATCAACCGTATCGTTGATGGTAGCAGCCACTCTGATCAGGATGATAAGATTGAAGCAATTTTAAACTTTGCTAAGTATAACTTGGTTTCAGAAGATTCCATTTCTGACAGTGATTTGGAAGGCAAGTCTGATCAAGAAATCAAAGATTATCTGTTTGAACGTGCATTGGAAGTCTACGACAGTCAGATTGCTAAGCTGCGAGACGAAGAAGCTGTACGTGAATTCCAGAAGGTCTTGATTCTGCGCGTGGTGGACAGCAAGTGGACTGACCATATCGACGCCCTTGACCAGCTGCGCAATGCTGTTGGATTGCGCGGTTATGCACAAAATAACCCAGTTGTCGAATATCAAGCAGAAAGCTTCCGTATGTTCAACGACATGATTGGTTCTATTGAGTTTGATGTGACTCGTCTGATGATGAAAGCACAGATTCATGAGCAAGAGCGTCCTCGGACAGAGCGGGCTATCAATACGACAGCTACCCGCAATATCTCTGCCAAGGCGCCAAATATGCCTGAGAATGTAGACCTGTCTAATGTAAAGAGAAATGACCCTTGTCCATGTGGTTCTGGCAAGAAATTCAAGAACTGTCACGGCCGCAAAAAGTAAACATAAAAGAAGGAGAATAGATGACCTTTAAAGCAACTAGTCAACCCATTGATGTAGCAGAAGTTCGCCAACTTGCTAAGCTAGAAGGCGACATGTTAGCTCGCAAGGAAAAGCGTGACCGAGAGTTGGAAGCAATTCTGCGTGGTCAAGACGACCGCATTCTCTTGGTTATCGGTCCCTGCTCTTCAGATAATGAAGAAGCGGTGCTAGAGTATGCCAAGCGTCTATCTGCTCTCCAAGAAGAAGTAAAAGACCGCATTTTCATGGTCATGCGGGTTTATACTGCCAAGCCTCGGACGAACGGAGATGGCTACAAAGGGCTTATTCATCAGCCCAATGCGACTGCCGCTCCAAGTCTGATTAACGGCATCAAGGCAGTTCGCAATCTGCACTATCGGGTTATTTCTGAGACGGGCATGACCACAGCTGATGAGATGCTCTATCCAGAAAATCTGCCTCTGGTAGATGATTTGATTTCTTACATGGCTGTAGGAGCTCGCTCGGTCGAAGACCAGCAGCACCGCTTTGTGGCTAGTGGAGCAGATCTGCCAACTGGCTTGAAAAATCCGACTTCTGGCAATCTCAATGTCATGTTTAACGGTATCTATGCAGCCCAGAACAAGCAGAGTTTCCTATTCGCTGGTAAGGAAGTCGAAACGTCTGGCAATCCTTTAGCGCATGCCATCTTGCGTGGTGCTCTGAATGAATACGGCAAGAACATTCCTAACTACTATTATGATAACCTACTGGACACCATTGCCCAGTATGAAAAAATGGGCTTAGAAAATCCCTTTATCATTATTGACACCAATCATGATAACTCTGGTAAGCAGTATCTGGAGCAAGTGCGTATCGTTCGCCAGACTCTGATTAACCGGGACTGGAATGAAAAGATTAAGGCTACAGTACGTGGCTTTATGATTGAGTCTTATCTAGAAGACGGTCGTCAGGACGAGCCAGAAGTCTTTGGCAAGTCCATTACTGACCCTTGTCTGGGCTGGGCAAATACAGAACAGCTGGTTCGTGAAATTTATGATACATTAGGAAAATAGTATGGCATTTATTGAAAAAGGTCAGAAGATTGACATTGAGCAGATTAAGTCCAGAACCAGACTGACTGGTCAGGCCTTGACTCATAAAAACAAGCGAGACCAAGAACTAGCTGAGATTCTCAGTGGGGAAGACGAGCGTATTCTCTTGGTGATTGGTCCTTGCTCATCAGACAATGAAGAGGCTGTGCTGGAGTATGCCCGCCGTTTGTCAGAGCTGCAGAAGAAGGTCGCAGACAAGATTTTTATCGTCATGCGCGTCTATACTGCTAAGCCGCGGACCAATGGGGATGGTTATAAGGGCTTGGTTCACCAGCCGGATACTTCTAAAGCACCTAGTCTTATCAATGGTTTGCAGGCAGTTCGTCAGTTGCACTACCACGTCATTACAGAGACTGGTCTGACGACGGCTGATGAGATGCTCTATCCGTCCAATCTTGTGCTGGTAGATGACTTGGTTAGCTATCATGCTGTGGGTGCCCGCTCAGTCGAAGACCAGGAGCACCGTTTTGTGGCGTCAGGTATTGACGCTCCGGTCGGCATGAAAAATCCAACTTCTGGTAATCTGGGGGTTATGTTTAACGCTGTCTATGCGGCACAAAATAAGCAGACTTTCCTTTTTCATGGCCAGGAAGTAGAAACCTCTGGGAATACTTTGGCTCACGTTATTCTGCGTGGGGCTACCAATGAATACGGTAAGAACATTCCAAATTTCTACTATGAAAATATGCTGGATGCCATTTTCTACTATGAAAAGATGGGCTTGGAGAATCCTTTCATCGTCATCGATACCAATCACGATAACTCTGGCAAGCAGTATCTGGAACAGATTAGGATTGTACGCCAGACCTTGCTGAATCGGGATTGGAACGAAAAGATTAAGAGAGCGGTTCGTGGTTTTATGATTGAGTCTTATCTGGAAGATGGCCGGCAAAATGAGCCGGAAGTCTTTGGTAAATCTATCACCGACCCTTGCCTGGGCTGGGACAATACTGTTCAGCTCATTGAAGAAATTTACAACACTTTAGATAAATAAGGAAAATTGAAAGGGACAGTCTTGACCTGTAAAGAGGACTAACTGTCGGGTGAAGACGAACTCAGCTGGCGGCCCAGCTGAGTTTTGTCGCCTTTCCAGAGAATGATATGATAAAAGGACACGGAATTGACATAGAAGAGTTGGCTGCCATTGAGCGAGCCTATCTGAAAAATGCCCGCTTTGCAAAGAAGGTGCTGACCGAGGCGGAGCTTTCTCGTTTTGAGGAGTTATCCGGTAAGCGGAAAATCGAATTTCTAGCTGGCCGTTGGGCTGCCAAGGAGGCTTTTTCTAAAGCTTGGGGAACTGGCATCGGTAAGCTCAGGTTTCAGGATTTGGAGATTTTAAACGACCGTCAGGGAGCGCCTTATTTCAGCCGGTCACCTTTTACTGGCAAGGTGTGGATTTCGCTCAGCCACGCTGCCGGCTTAGTTACAGCCAGCGTTATTTTGGAGGAGAATGATGAAAGCTAGTCTGCATAGACCCAGCAAGGCAGTGATTGATTTAGCTGCCATTGCTTTTAATATTAGACAACTGAGTGCCCATCTGCCTCAGACGACTGAGAAGTGGGCTGTCGTTAAAGCCAATGCTTATGGTCATGGAGCTATTGAAGTTTCTAGGCACATTGAGCCCCTCGTAGATGGATTTTGTGTGTCTAATATCGATGAAGCCTTGGAGCTGCGCTCAGCTGGTATCGGCAAAAAAATTCTGGTGCTAGGGGTGTCCGATTTGGCTGCGCTTCCGCTGGCTAGACAAGGAAGAGTTTCTCTGACTGTGGCTAGTCTGGAATGGCTAGACTTAGCTCTATCTGCTAACGAAGATTTAACTGGGTTAAATTTTCATATCAAGATTGACTCTGGTATGGGGCGGATTGGTTTTCGAGATAGTCAGGAAGCTCAGGAGGCAATCCATCGCTTGCAGGCTGCTGGGGCTGTCGTGGAGGGAATTTTTACCCATTTTGCAACAGCAGATGAAGCGGAGTACCATAAGTTTGAAGTCCAGCTAGCTCGTTTTTATCAGATCTTATCTGAGCTGGACAATGTGCCTCCTCTCGTTCACGCTAGTAATTCCGCCACCTCTCTCTGGCACAGCGAGACCGTTCTAAATGCCGTTCGGCTGGGTGATATCATCTATGGTCTCAACCCCAGCGGAAGAGTCTTGGAACTTCCTTATGAATTCAAGCCGGCCTTATCTCTGGTCTCAGAATTGGTACATGTCAAGGAAGTAGAGGCTGGAGCAGATGTTGGCTATGGAGCCACCTACACCAGCGAGTCTCAAGAGTGGATTGGCAGCATTCCTTTGGGTTATGCAGATGGCTGGACACGGGATATGCAGGGTTTTGATGTCTTGATTGATGGTCAGCGCTGCCCTATTGTTGGCCGCGTTTCCATGGACCAGATTACAGTGCGTCTGCCTCAGGCTTATCCCCTTGGCACTCCGGTTGTGTTGATTGGAAATAGCGGTGCGGAGACCATTACGGCGACAGATGTGGCAGAAAAGCGTGGCACCATTAACTATGAGGTGGTTTGCTTGATTAGCGACCGTGTACCGAGGGTCTACAAAGACTAAGAAGATTAATGCAGACCGCTTGAAGTACTTGATAATTTTCTAGCTTGATCCTCCTGTCTGTGATTTTATATCCGCAGCAGTATCAGAACTGAAAGAGGAATTATGAATTTACACCAACCTTTGACGGTTCTGCCTGGTGTGGGACCGAAATCAGCAGAAAAATTTGCCAAGCTGGGTCTAGAAACCTTGCAGGATTTGCTGCTTTATTTTCCTTTTCGTTATGAGGATTTTAAGAGTAAGAATGTCCTAGACTTGGAGGATGGAGAAAAGGCGGTTGTTTCTGGTCAGGTCGTGACTCCGGCTAATGTCCAGTATTATGGCTACAAACGCAATCGCCTGCGCTTTACCATCAAGCAAGGGGAAGTCGCTCTGGCAGTTAATTTCTTTAACCAGCCTTATCTGGCGGACAAGATTGAAGTGGGAGCCAATGTAGCCGTCTTTGGAAAGTGGGACAAAGCCAAGGCCAGTCTGACTGGCATGAAACTGCTGGCTCAGGTAGAGGACGACTTGCAGCCTGTCTATCGGCTGGCTCAGGGAATTAGTCAGGCCAGTCTGGTCAAGCTGATTAAGACTGCCTTTGACCAAGGATTAGACTTGCTCTTAGAGGAAAATCTGCCCCAGCCCCTGCTGGAACGCTACCAGCTAGTGAGCAGAGTGGAGGCTGTGCGGGCTATGCATTTTCCAAAGGACTTAGCGGACTACAAGCAGGCTCTTCGGCGGGTTAAATTTGAAGAACTCTTTTATTTTCAAATGCAGCTGCAGGTCTTAAAGAGAGAAACCAAGGCTGTCAGCAATGGATTAAAAATTGATTGGCAGTCGGATGCTGTAGCCGAGAAAAAGCAGAGCTTACCTTTTGAGCTGACTTCGGCTCAGGAGCGCAGTCTGACAGAGATTTTGCAGGATTTGCGATCGCCTGGCCACATGAATCGCCTGCTGCAGGGCGATGTGGGAAGCGGAAAGACAGTAGTCGCTGGTCTAGCTATGTATGCTGTTTATACAGCTGGCTTTCAGTCAGCTCTGATGGTTCCAACAGAAATTTTGGCTGAGCAGCATTTTGACAGCCTAGCTCAGCTATTTCCAGAATTGAAGCTGGCCCTGCTAACTGGTGGGATGAAAGCAGCTGAACGCAGGGAAACCTTATCAGCGATTGAAAAGGGTCAGGTGGACATGATTGTCGGAACCCATGCCCTGATTCAGGAAGGGGTCCGTTACCATGCGTTGGGCTTGGTCATTATTGACGAGCAGCATCGCTTTGGGGTGGAGCAGCGCCGGATTTTACGGGAAAAGGGAGACAATCCTGATGTCCTCATGATGACGGCGACACCAATTCCCAGAACCCTTGCAATTACAGCATTTGGTGATATGGATGTGTCTATTATTGACCAGATGCCTGCGGGACGCAAGCCTATTATCACCCGCTGGGTCAAGCATGAGCAGCTGGAAGTCGTCCTCGACTGGCTGAAAAAAGAGCTCCACAAGGGCGCTCAGGTCTACTTTATCTCTCCCTTGATTGAGGAATCTGAGGCGCTGGATCTTAAGAATGCCATTGCCCTAGAAGAAGAACTGACAGCCTATTTTGGTCAGCAGGCCCAGGTGGCCTTGCTTCATGGCAAGATGAAGAGCGAGGAAAAAGAGGCGATTATGCAGGACTTCAAGGAAGGACGGACTGATATTCTAGTCTCTACCACGGTCATTGAGGTTGGGGTCAACGTCCCCAATGCTACGGTGATGGTCATCATGGATGCGGACCGCTTCGGACTCAGCCAGCTTCATCAGCTGAGAGGCCGTGTCGGCCGAGGCAGCAAGCAATCTTATGCCGTCTTGGTTGCCAATCCTAAGACGGAGTCGGGCAAGCGCCGCATGAAAATCATGACTGAGACGACCGATGGTTTCCTGCTGGCTGAGGAGGATCTGAAAATGCGAGGCTCTGGAGAAATCTTTGGCACTCGGCAGTCTGGTATTCCTGAGTTTCAAGTGGCAGACATCGTAGAAGATTATCCGATTTTAGAAGAAGCCAGAAAGGTTGCCAGCCAGATTACAGCTGATCCGAACTGGCGGACAGATCCTAGTTGGCACTTGATTGCTCTTCATTTGGACAAGCGAGATTACCTAGATTAAGAGTTCTTTGGATTAAGTTTCCTGCAAGTTATTTATAAGTAGGCTTTAAGTTTGAGGAATTATACTATTGTCAAATCAAAGAAAGAGGTAGGACCAATGACAATGTAAACATCCCTTAAAATCTGGTAACCAAAGCTTGAAGACTAGAAGACCTGCGAGGTATGAGCCACTCAAAGAATAAGAATAATTTAGAATTTTTTCATCATAAATCTCCTAACAAATCACAAACTTCACCCAATCGGTGAAGTTTTTTGTATTTGATTGAAAAGACTTGTTCCTTTCAAATAGTAGATAGGGATTGCTGCCGGACTCTTTGACTATAAGCTTTCCCTAAGAAATCTATAAGAGATTCTTAAGTTTAGGGCTGTATCCTTATATCCAAGTAAGAACAAAAAGATTAAGAACAAAAAGATTAGGAACAAAGCTTGGAGCTAAACACTCCAAGAGTTTCGTTTTTGCTCTTAAAGAATGAATGATAAGCGAGGTAAAAGCTATGAAAGTTGCAATCAAAGTCCACTATCCAAAGACATTTAAGAAAGCTCAGAAAATAGAGGTGACCTATGGTAAGTGATTATATTTTTGAAATTCTAGCGTCTCTGTTTGAGGTTATCTTCTAAGTCCAGCGATTCAATGAAGTTTTCCCAATGTTAGAATATGAAAGAGTCAAAAAAGTGCTAAGCAACCTTAGCACTTTTTGATTTAAAGAAAGTAAATAAGGACTTTTTCTCTCAGCCTTCCATATAATCTCGTAGTTCTTGGTCTTTGAGTCCAGCATTCAGGGCGATGAGCAGTTTGATTCTGGCTTTTTGGGCATTGAGCTCCTTGACGAAGAAGATACCAGCCTGGTGCAGTTGAACGCCGCCTCCTTCATAAGCATAGACTGGCTCAGCAATCCCGTTGAAGCAGCGAGAGACCAGAGCGATTGGCAGTCCGGCTGCTATCATATCAGCCAGCTTGTCAGCTACTTCCTTGGGGAGGTTGCCAGCACCGAATGCTTCTATGATGAGGCCGTCTATCTTGTCTAAATCCAGCATGTCCAGAAGCTCTGTCTTCATACCGGCATAAGCTGGAATGATGGGCACCAGACCAGAAATGCTGTTTAAGTCAAAGCGGACCCGAGGCTCCGCTGTCTTAAAATAGAGAATTTCCTGCTTCATAATCAAGCCGAGCGGTCCGTGAGTCGGTGTCTGGAAGGTGCTGACATTGGTCGTGTGGGTTTTGGTTACATACTTGGCAGCATGTGCCTCGTCATTCATCACGACAAGTACGCCCTTATCACTGGCTTTTTCATCACTAGCCACCCGCAGGGCTGTCAGGTAGTTATAGACTCCGTCACTCCCCAGCTCATTGGAACTGCGCATAGCTCCGGTCAGAACGATTGGAATCTTCGGCAACTGCATAGTATCCAGAAAGTAAGCCGTCTCTTCTAAAGTGTCCGTCCCATGAGTAATGACTACTCCGTCAAATTGGTCAGCACTGGCTTTGATTTTCTGGTAGAGCTTGAGCATGTGCTGGGGCGTGATATGAGGACTAGGAATATTAAAAAAGTCAATGACTTCCGTCTCAATCCCCTCAAGCGGAACGGTCACATGGTTCATAGGGTTATCAGCATTGGTAACGACAGCCCCAGAGCCATCAGCCTGCATGGAAATGGTTCCTCCTGTGTGCAGGACCAAGATTTTCTTTGTCATAAATCCTTTTTCTCCTTGTAGTCATGATGCAGAGTTGAAAACTCACATTATGTTTTCATAGAGTTTTCAATCCTGTTGCATGGATATTAATCCAGCTTTTCTTTTCTGCAATTCATGTGATTGTATGTCATTTTTGTGTTATAATTTATTGTATCATAAAAGGAAAGAATGAGAAAATCAATGGAAGTAAAGGCCGTCTTTTTTGATATTGATGGGACACTGGTCAATGACAGTCGAACGGTTTTGAAATCTACAGAAAAGGCTATTCAGAGTTTAAAGGAGCAAGGAATATTGGTCGGTTTGGCAACCGGCCGCGGTCCTTTCTTTGTCAAACCTTTTATGGAGCAATTGGACTTAGACTTTGCTGTGACCTATAATGGCCAGTATATTTTTTCAAGAGATAGGGTGATTTCTGCCAGTCCCATTGACAAGCAGAGTTTACGGGATTTAATCGCCTATGCTAAGAAGCATCGGAAAGAAATTTCCTTGGGGACGGCTGAGGCTATGCTGGGCTCCAAGATTATGTCCTTCGGCATGAGCCCTTTCTCCCAGTGGACTAGCCGCTTCATCCCTAAGAGAATGGCGCGAACAGTCAGTCACGGTTTTAATAAAGTCATCAGCAAGGCCCTGCCCCAGCATGAAAAAGATCTCCTGCAGCTGATTCAGGAGCCGATTTATCAAGCTTTGATTTTAGCCAGTCCAGAAGAAAGCCGTAAGATTGAAGCAGACTTTCCTGATTTGAAATTTACCCGCAGCAGCCCCTATGCGGTTGATATTATCAATAAAGATACATCTAAGCTAGAGGGGATTCGCCGAGTCGGCAAGGAATATGGTTTCAACATTCATCAGGTCATGGCCTTCGGTGACTCTGACAATGACTTGGAAATGCTATCGGGAGTTGGTCTGTCCATTGCTATGGGAAATGGAACCAGCTCGGTCAAGGAAGTGGCCAAGCATACAACTAGCAGCAATAGTCAGGATGGGATTCATAAGGCTCTGGAGCATTTTGGCATCCTAGCGAGGGAAAAGGTCTTTACCAGTAGCGACCATCACTTTAATAAAGTTAAAGAGTTCCATAGTGTCATGGATGAAAGTACTCAGGAAGAGCCGATTGCTTGGTCGCCTCAGGACGCTCGCTATCGGGCAGGCTTTAAGCTAGAAGAGTTGGTTGAGTTTCTGCGAGCTGCTAGTAACTCAGAGGAAGACTTTGACAGTTCTGTAGCCTATCTCCATCAAGCGCTTGACAAGGCTGCTGACAAGGTTCGCTCAAAAAGTCAGGCCGAGGTTTCTCTAGTCGGTCAAGTAGATGCCTTGATTGATACTCTATACTTCACTTATGGCAGTTTTGTCCTGATGGGAGTGGATCCAGAGCAGCTGTTCGATATTGTCCATCGGGCTAATATGGGCAAAATTTTCCCAGACGGGAAGGCTCACTTTGACCCCGTCACCCATAAAATCCTCAAACCAGATGACTGGGAAGAAAAATACGCTCCCGAAGGAGCTATCAAAGAAGAACTGGAACGACAGATTCAGGCCTACCAGCGTACCTTAGAGCAGAAAGAAGAAAACTAGAGCAGATGTGTAGTGCACATCTGCTCTAGTTTTTATAAAGTTTTTTCTGGGTCTCTGACCACCAGCAAGTCAACCTTGGCATGACGCAGGATATATTCGGAGGAAGAGCCGACTAGCAGCCGTTCAAAGGCATTGAGACCGGTAGCACCGACCATGATCAGATCTACCTTGTGCTCTTCTGGGATATCTGTAGCCAAGAGAGTCTTGGGATTGCCCATCTCAATGACAATGTCAACATACTTGATACCGGATTTTTGAGCCTTTTCTTTCAGCTCAGCTGTCAGCTTTTTGGCATCTTCCTGTAAGTCCTCGTAAACATCTGCATCAAAGGTTGAGACACTTTGCAAAGCCCGGGTGTCAATGACATGGGCGATGGTGAGACGAGAGCCGTTTCGGAGAGCCACGTTAACGCCCTTTTCAAAGGCTAGTTCGGATTCGTGAGAACCATCCACAGCAACCATAATGTTTTCATATTTCTGAGTCATAGAGCTACCTCCTCTAAAATGGTCGGCAAAGGACGTCGCATCATTCACAGAATGATTGGGCTGACCAAAAATCAATCAGTCCATAACGCCCGAGTGATTTGCAACTATTTTCTTGTTTCTATTGTAACCCTTTTCAGAAAAAAAGTAAAGATAAAATGGAAATGTTGCCAGTTCATTACAAGCTGAGAAAAAGTCCTTTACTTTGAGGGGTTAGAAAAGGAATAGTGCTCTTTATCTTATAAATCGCTTCATAATCGCGTGAAAAGTGAGCTTATTTTTTTTGTTGTCAATCGCTTTTTCTGGTGGTATAATGATAACATTCTGATGAATAGAGGAAAAATAAGAATGAAAGAATTTGACAAGTCCAGCAAGCTGGAACATGTTGCCTATGATATTCGCGGTCCGGTTTTGGATGAAGCTATGCGCATGCGGGCCAACGGTGAAAAGATTCTCCGCCTCAATACAGGAAATCCGGCTGAATTTGGTTTTACCGCTCCTGATGAGGTCATTCATGATTTGATTATGAATGCGCGTGACAGTGAGGGTTACTCTGACTCCAAGGGGATTTTTTCAGCCCGTAAGGCTATCATGCAGTACTGCCAGCTTAAGAATTTTCCTAATGTAGATATTGATGACATTTATCTGGGAAATGGTGTCAGCGAACTGATTGTCATGTCCATGCAGGGCTTGCTGGATGACGGGGACGAGGTGCTGGTACCAATGCCAGACTATCCACTCTGGACGGCTGCAGTCAGTCTGGCTGGTGGGAATGCTGTTCACTATGTTTGTGATGAGCAGGCAGAATGGTATCCAGATATTGACGATATCAAGTCAAAAATCACATCTAATACCAAGGCTATCATTATCATCAACCCTAACAATCCAACAGGGGCACTTTATCCTAAGGAACTGCTGCTGGAAATTGTGGAAATTGCTCGCCAAAATAATCTCATTATTTTTGCGGATGAAATTTATGACCGCATGGTGATGGATGGCAATGTCCATACGTCTGTGGCTAGTCTGGCTCCTGATATCTTCTGTGTCAGCATGAATGGTCTTTCCAAGTCGCACCGCATCGCAGGCTTCCGTGTTGGCTGGATGGTGCTATCTGGACCTAAGCATCATGTTAAGGGGTATATTGAAGGGTTGAACATGCTCTCCAATATGCGCCTGTGCTCCAATGTCTTGGCTCAACAGGTCGTCCAAACCTCACTTGGCGGTCACCAATCTGTGGATGAACTGCTTTTGCCAGGTGGTCGTATCTATGAACAGCGTAATTTCATCTATCAGGCTATTCAGGACATCCCGGGACTGTCAGCTGTAAAACCTAAAGCTGGTCTCTATATTTTCCCGAAAATTGACCGGAACATGTATCATATCGACGATGATGAGCAGTTTGTGCTCAATTTCCTCAAGCAGGAGAAAGTCCTTCTTGTCCATGGACGAGGCTTTAACTGGAAGGATCCAGATCATTTCCGAATCGTTTATCTGCCTCGAGTAGATGAGCTAGCTCAAATCCAAGAAAAAATGACGCGCTTCTTGCGCCAATATCGCCGTTAATAAGCGGATGCTACAAAAAGGCTGGATAAGGTTCCGGCCTTTTTCTTATCTATCTTACATATTTTTTAGTTTTATGGCTGTTTTTTAATTGCAAAAATAAAAAACCAAGATGCTCTGGAAATTGAATTCGAGGCCTATTGGTAAAAATTATAGGAGGTTTTACCGACATTTTTTAGGAATTTGTCCAACATTTTTTATGCATCTGTCCAAAAATGCTTAAAAAAATGTGTTAGCGTCTTCCTTCCAGAAGACAAACATGATAGAATGTGTTTGTCAATGTTTTTAACAATGATGAAAAAGTGGAGGAGATTATATTGACAATGAAAAAGACACTTAGTGCTTTTTCTGTCAGTGCAGCGGCATTGTCTTTGGTGCTCGCAGAAGGAGTTCAGGCTGATCAATTAGTTGATAATCAGTCTTATTCTGATGCGCCCGTTAGTCAAAGCCAACCACAGGCAGAAAACACACAGAAGGATGAATCTGTTTCGAAAGAACAGGTAGACGCTGCTCAGGCTCTTGTACAAGAAGCCGACAGCAATGTTGCACAAGGGAAAGCTGATTTGGCTCAAGCTCAAGCAAATACTGCTGCAGCTCAGAGTCAGGTCGAGCAAGCACAAGCTGAAGCTAACCGGGCACAGGAGGCAGCTGATAAAGCTGGTCCGGAAGCTATTGAAACAGCTAAGCAAGAAGAGAGCAATCAAAAAGCTCAAGTGGAAAGCAACAAGTCAGAACTGGCTAAAGCTGACCAAGCAACTAAGACGGCTGAAGCTGAGCGCGATGCTCAGGCAGCCAAGACTAAAGAAGCTCAAGAGCAAGCGAAAACTCAAGAAGGACGCCTTGCTAAAGCTCGAAATGACGTGAAGGAAGCTCAGGCCAACCTAAGTGGGGACGCTACAGCGAAGGCAGAAAAGAATGTGAAAGCAGCCCAAGATAAGGTGGCAGCTGACCAGTCTGCTGTTGAAACAGCTCAAGCAAAAGTAGCTACAGCTCGTCAGACTGACAGTCAGAAGCAGGCTGAGGTTGCAAAAGCTCAGACCAACCAGACTCAGGCTAAGACGGCTCGTGATTCTTCTCAAAAGAACTTGCAGGAAAAAACTGCTGCAGCTGAGAAGACTCAGTCAGACTTGAACCAAGCTCAACAGGCTTTGCAAAAGGCTCAAGCTGGAAAAATTACTACTGAAGCTTCTAGCAATAAAAACCGTGTGTCAATGACTCCGGAATACATTGCAGCCTTGAGAGAACTAATTGCACCGAATTTATCAGAGCAAAAAACTAATGAGATTCAAAATAGACTGGCTGCACTTAATGCCAGTGCTAAGGCTCTCAATCGTTATGTAGCGGATCCTACAGATAGCAAAGCTTTGATTGATACCAATAATATTCCACAGAATGTTCGTCAGGAACTTTCACAGTTTGCTTCAGAACTCATCAACCAGCTGCGCACTCAGATGGGAACAGGTGAAGTAGTTGTGACACCGTCATCAATTGATTTCGCTGATAAGGTGGCAACAGAATACCGCAAAGACAACTGGAACTGGGATTTGATGGAGAAATACCATCACGATGCTAAAGCAATTAACCGCGTAGCGCGTGAATATGGTTTAATGACCACAAGTGCTGAGCAAGAGAGCAAAGGTCTCCAGTATTATGAAAACGCTTATATTTGGAGAGAAAAAGCTGGCCAAATGAGTGTGGCTGAAATGAAGAGACGAATCTATGATTCCGTTGTTGAATTCATGTTTAATGGCTATGAATGGCTACATGCTACCTCTATCTCTGGTCTCAATACTGGTCGCCAGAAAAACTATCTGGGTGTTGATTTCTCAATGGAAAGCGACATCACTATGGCTCATTTCACTATGGTGTCAGAAGATCAGGTCAAATATGCCAGCAAAAAGAACTTCAATGCCAGCCCGATTACAGGCAAAGCTGCAACAGCAAAAGTAGATCCGCAGGAAGTAGCTAAGGCTCAAACTGTCTATGACTCTGCCTTCAAGGCTAATCAACTGGCTCTGGCGTCTAAGGGAGTTGCTCAAACCACTTACAATCGGAAGGCTGCAGCCTTAGAGCAAGCCAATCAGCAACTGGCTCAGGCACAAGCTCAATCAGGTGAGTCAGCAACTGCTCAGGCCCAAGCAGCTCTTGCTGCAGCTCAAGAGAAGTTGGCAGCTGATCAAGCGGCTTTAGCAGCAGCACAAGCAGCCCTGCAAAACTCAAACTTAGATGACAAGACTAAAGCAGAAAAATTAACTCAGGCCCAAGCAGCTCTGACTGCTGTTCAAGCGACAGTTGCCGCAGCTCAAGAAGCTCTAAAAACTGAATCAGATAAGTTGGCTCAGCTAGACGCAGCTTTGAATGCAGCAAAAGAAAGAAAGACTAATCTTGAAAAAGCTGTTACAGATGCTGAAGCAGCATTGCAAATGGCTAAAGAGTCATTGTCAAATCTTGAAAATGCAGAAGAAAACTTGGAACAAGCTAAAACTAAACTAGCCGCAGCTCAGGCTGCTTACCAAGCAGCTCTTACAGCTCAAACAGATCAAGAAGCAAAAGTAGCAGTTTTAACTGCGGTTCAAGCACAAGCTAAGGCGACATACGACTTGCTAGCTCAAACATATGCTGAGCAAAATAAGGAAGAAGATATTCGTTATTACCAGTCTGTTTTGGCTCACACAGAGGAGCGCTTAGCTCGCTCTCCGCTTACTGGACAAGTAGGAGATCCTCAGCATACAGCTCTTGGAACTACTGGAACTGCTGGAAGTGCTAGCCCTGGAAATCATAAGCAGGCAGCTGATTCAGGTCATGCCTTGCCTAAGACAGGAGAAAACTCTTCTTGGCTTATTCTTGCAGGCCAAATGCTTCTGCTCATGGCTATGAAATTGTTCTACAAGAAACGTTCTCTTGATTAGAAAGAACAAAAGCAATCAAAAACAGTCAAATTCTTGACTGTTTTTTGTTTAATATGGCTTGATATATCAAGTCATATACTTGAAAAATTCTTTATTTTATGGAATTGTATGTAATTGTTTTTCAATAAAAAATTTTCAGATAATTATTGAAATTTCACTGCTTTTATGTTACAATGAAGCTAATAAATATGAGGTAAAAATATGGCCGATTTACTAGAAAAAACACGAAAAATTACGTCTATTCTGAAGCGCTCGGAGGAGCAGATGCAGGAAGATTTGCCCTATAATGCTATTACGCGTCAGTTGGCTGATATTATCCACTGTAATGCCTGCATTATCAATAGCAAGGGACGTCTTCTAGGCTATTTCATGCGATATAAGACCAATAATGACCGTGTGGAAGCTTTTTTCCAAGATAAGAATTTCCCAGAGGAGTATGTCCAAGAAGCCAATCTGGTTTATGAAACGGAGGCTAATCTACCGGTTACGCATGATTTGACGATTTTTCCGGTAGAGACCAAGGATGATTTTCCAGATGGCCTGACTACTATTGCTCCCATTCATGTTTCAGGGATTCGTTTGGGTTCATTGATTATCTGGCGCAATGACAAGGAATTTGCGGACGATGATCTGATTTTGGTTGAGATTGCCAGTACAGTGGTTGGTATCCAGCTGCTTAACTTCCAGCGGGAAGAGGATGAGAAAAATATCCGTCGCCGGACGGCAGTGACCATGGCGGTCAATACTCTGTCTTACTCAGAACTGAGAGCCGTTTCAGCAATTTTGGGTGAGCTGAATGGTAATGAAGGCCAGCTGACAGCATCTGTCATTGCTGACCGTATTGGAATTACCCGCTCAGTGATTGTTAATGCCTTGCGCAAGCTGGAAAGTGCTGGGATTATTGAAAGCCGCTCGCTAGGGATGAAGGGAACTTATCTGAAAGTCCTGATTCCGGATGTCTTTGATGAAATTAAAAAGAGGGACTACTAATGGCTAAAGCACTGATTTCCATTGATTATACAGTTGATTTTGTCGCAGATGAGGGCAAGTTGACAGCAGGAGCGCCAGCGCAGGCGATTTCTGAAGCCATTGCTCAAGTGACGGAGGCAGCTTTTGACCGAGGAGATTATATCTTCTTTGCTATTGATGCCCATGATGAGAATGATGCCTTTCATCCAGAAAGCAAGTTGTTCCCGCCTCATAATATCAAAGGGACCAGCGGTCGTAATCTTTATGGTCCTTTGGCTGATTTTTATGAGAAGCATCAAGCAGACTCTCGGGTCTTTTGGATGGATAAGCGTCATTATTCTGCCTTTTCCGGCACGGATTTAGATATCCGCCTGCGGGAAAGAAAGGTAGATACGGTCATTTTGACTGGAGTCTTGACGGATATTTGTGTCTTGCATACAGCGATTGATGCCTATAATCTTGGTTATCAGATTCAGATGGTAGAACCGGCTGTGGCTTCTCTGTCAGAGGAAAATCACAAATTTGCCTTAAACCACTTGCAAAATGTTCTGGGTTCGACTATAATAGATACAATTTAAAAGTAAAAGAGAAGCAGAGTAGGCTTGCTGACTTGCACAGAGAGTGCTGATAGCTGAGAGCAGCACCAAGAAAGCAAAAAACCGAAGAACATGTTTCGTAATCTTTTGTGTGATTAAGCACAAACGTCGCTCACGTTACGAGTTCAGAGGCTGCCTTTTAAGGCGGCGAATAACAGTGGTACCACGGCTTTCGTCTGTTTCAGAGACGGAAGCTTTTTATTTTGCAGTAGGACAAGTGAAGACAATAGAAGAATGCTTCAAATATTCTTAACAGCAGGGCGGAGCTACTAATTGATTTGAAAGGGAAAGAACATGAAAGAAATTTTTATCGGGAACTATGGTTTAGAGCAGGTCGGACAGACCATGACCGCAACTGGCTGGGTGGCCAATATCCGCAATCACGGCAAACTAGCCTTTATTGAATTGCGGGATCGCGAGGGCTTACTTCAGGTCTTCGTTGGCGGTGAGATTGAAGATTTTGCTAAGCTGGAAGACATTGGCAAAGAGGATGTTATTGCAGTGACGGGGCAAGTGGTTCAGCGAGAAGAGCGCTTTGTCAATAAGTCCATCAAGTCTGGTCAGGTTGAGCTGAGAGCTGAAAAGATTGAAGTCATTGCTAGCAGCAAGGTATTGCCTTTTGAGCTAGATCAGCATGCCCATACAGGGGAAGACCTGCGTCAGAAATACCGCTACCTGGACTTGCGCCGTGAGAAGATGACACATAACCTCAAACTACGTCACCAGGTCACCTCAACCATTCGGGAATATTTGAACAGTTTGGACTTTTTGGAAGTGGAGACGCCTTATCTGACCAAGTCAACTCCTGAAGGGGCTAGAGACTTCTTGGTGCCTAGTCGGGTCTTTAAAAATCAATTCTATGCGCTGCCTCAGAGCCCGCAGATGCTCAAGCAGTTACTGATGGGAGCTGGTCTCGAGCGCTATTATCAGATTGTTCGTTGCTTCCGTGACGAAGATCTGCGGGGCGATCGCCAGCCAGAGTTTACCCAGGTGGACTTAGAGCTGAGTTTTGCCAGCGAAGAAGAAATCCGAGCTCTGGTTGAAGCTATGCTCAAGGCTGTTGTTAAGAAAACTCATGGTTTAGAGTTGACAGAAGATTTTCCGACTATCAGCTATGAAGAGGCTATGAGCCGCTTTGGTTCTGATAAGCCAGATACGCGCTTTGGTTTAGAGCTAAAGAGTTTGACGGATTTGTGTCAGTCCAATGATTCGCTGCTCATCAAGAAAGCCTTGGATAATCAAGAGGAAGTGATGGGAATTTGTGTGCCAGATGCGGCTAGTGCTTTTAGTAAGAAACAACTGAGTCACTACTATCAGGAAATGAAGGAATTTGGCTGCAGTCGTTTCGCCAGTCTAAAGGTTGAAAATGGCCAGTTAGTTGGAGATTTGGCTAGCACCTTTGAGGCTGAGAGTCAGGATTTACTAGCACGTTTTGAGGCCAAGGATGGAGATTTGATTCTGCTAGTTATGGCTAAGCAGCGTCGGGCTCAGGAAGCTTTGGGACATCTGCGGATAGAAGTCGCAAAAGCTTTGAATTTGATTGATCCGAGTTTGCTTCATTTCCTCTGGGTTGTGGATTGGCCGCTGCTGGAGTGGAATGAAGACCAAAATCGCTATCAAGCCATGCACCATCCTTTCACCCAGGGAATCTTTGAAGAGGGCCAAGATCCAGCTCAATTCCGCAGCCAGGCTTACGACATCGTCTTAAACGGCTATGAGATTGGCGGTGGGAGTCTGCGGATTCATGACCGGAAGGCTCAGGAAGCTATGTTTGAGCTTTTAGGCATGAGCCAAGAAGACTATGAACGGGACTTTGGTTTCTTCCTGGAAGCCTTAGAATACGGCTTCCCACCACACGGCGGCTTGGCTCTGGGCTTAGATCGCTTGGTTATGATTTTGGCTGGGGAAGAAAATATCCGGCAAGTCATCGCCTTTCCGAAAAATGGTACTGGCTTTGACCCTATGCTGGAAAGTCCGAGTTTGGTAGACCAAAGACAGCTCAAAGAACTGCATTTGGAATTGAAGAATTAGCCTGAAATATGGTAAAATGAAATGATGCGAATTCCTGAAGAATGGCAGGAAGAAGCTGAAGAAAAGAGCTGGCGGATGGCAAATAAATGAGCGTCCCTAGCTTGTCAAAGTAAAGGTGAGCTGAAGCTTGGAAATAAAGATATCATCTAGAAATTGTTATTTTCAGTCGCTAAAGCTCACATATCTTATGAAAGGAATCAGAGATGAAGATTACTCAAGAAGAAGTAAGTCACGTTGCTAAGCTGTCAAAACTGGCTTTCTCACCAGAAGAAACGGCTGAGTTTGCGACGACCTTAACCAAGATTGTCGACATGGTCGAATTGCTCAATGAAGTGGACACGGAAGGGGTTCCTTTCACTTCCAATGTAGCTGCTAATATCAACTATATGCGAGAAGATGTGGCTCAGCCAGGCTGGAACCGGGAAGAGCTTTTCCAAAATGTACCTGAAAAAGAGCGGGGCTACATCAAAGTGCCTGCCATCCTAGATGACGGAGGAGATGCCTAATGACTTTTAATCACAAGACTATTGAAGAGTTGCATGATTTGCTGGTCAAGAAAGAAATTTCTGCGGTAGAGTTAACTCAGGCGACTTTGGCAGATATCAAAGAACGTGAAGCGGCTGTGGACAGCTTCATTACTGTCAGTGAAGAAGAGGCTTTGGCTCAGGCTGCGGCTCTGGATGTTAAGGGCATTGATGCGGACAATCTTATGAGCGGAATTCCGCTGGCAGTCAAGGATAATATCTCAACCAAGGGGATTTTGACGACGGCTGCTTCTAAGATACTCTACAATTACAAGCCGATTTTCGATGCGACTAGCGTAGAGAAGCTTTACGGTAAGGATATGATTATCGTCGGGAAGACCAACATGGACGAGTTTGCCATGGGTGGATCCAGTGAAAACTCTTACTTTAAGACGACTAAGAATGCTTGGGACAGCAGCAAGGTTCCTGGTGGATCATCTGGTGGTTCAGCAACAGCTGTTGCCTCTGGTCAGGTCCGTCTATCACTGGGTTCAGATACGGGTGGTTCTATTCGCCAGCCGGCTTCCTTTAACGGTGTAGTCGGGCTCAAGCCAACTTACGGACGAGTTTCTCGTTTTGGGCTCATTGCTTTTGGTTCTTCTTTAGACCAGATTGGGCCTTTCTCTCAAACGGTTAAGGAAAATGCCCAGCTTCTGAATGTTATTTCTGGTAATGATCCTAAGGATTCGACATCATCACAAGAGGCAGTGCCAGACTTTACCAGCAAGATTGGCCAAGACATCAAGGGCATGAAGATTGCCTTGCCTAAGGAATACATGGGTGAGGGAATTGACAGCAAGGTCAAGGAAACTATTTTAGCAGCGGCGAAGCACTTGGAAAGTCTAGGAGCCATTGTTGAAGAAGTCAGCCTGCCCCACAGTAAGTATGGCGTAGCAGTCTACTATATCATTGCTTCTTCTGAAGCCAGCTCTAACCTGCAACGTTTTGACGGTATTCGCTATGGCTACCGCGCAGAAGGTATTGAAAATCTAGAAGATGTCTATGTTAAATCTCGCAGTGAAGGCTTTGGTGAAGAGGTGAAACGCCGCATCATGCTGGGAACTTTCAGTTTGTCATCTGGTTACTACGATGCTTACTTCAAGAAAGCTGGTCAGGTTCGGACCTTGATTATGCAAGATTTTGCCAAGGTATTTGAAAAATATGATTTGATTTTAGGCCCAACTGCACCAACTGTAGCTTATGACTTGGGCAGTCAAAACCAAGATCCAGTGGCCATGTATCTGGCTGATCTTTTGACTATTCCAGTCAATTTGGCTGGTCTGCCGGGTATTTCAATCCCAGCTGGCTTTGCAGATGGTCTTCCTGTCGGCCTGCAGTTGATTGGTAACCACTTCGATGAAGCGACCATCTATCAGGCAGCCGCAGCGTTTGAAGCGACAACTGACTACCACAAACAGCAGCCAGTTATCTTTGGAGGTGAAAAATAATGAACTTTGAAACAGTTATCGGACTGGAAGTCCATGTTGAATTGAAGACCAATTCAAAAATTTTCTCACCGGCTCCAGCTCACTTCGGTGAAGATCCAAATGCCAACACCAATATCATTGACTGGTCCTTCCCGGGTGTTCTGCCTGTTATGAACAAGGGTGTTATCGACTATGGTATCAAGGCTGCTCTGGCTTTGAACATGGATATTCACCAGAAGATGCACTTTGACCGCAAGAATTACTTCTATCCGGACAATCCAAAAGCTTATCAAATTTCTCAGTTTGATGAGCCGATTGGCTACAATGGTTGGATTGAGATTGAGCTAGAAGACGGCACGACCAAGAAAATCCGTATCGAGCGGGCCCACTTGGAAGAAGATGCCGGAAAGAATACCCACGGCAGTGACGGCTACTCTTATGTGGACCTCAACCGCCAAGGGGTGCCGCTGATTGAGATTGTATCAGAAGCGGATATGCGCAGTCCAGAAGAAGCTTATGCCTATCTGACTGCCCTCAAGGAAATCATCCAGTACACGGGCATTTCGGATGTCAAGATGGAAGAGGGTTCCATGCGGGTGGATGCCAATATTTCTATCCGTCCTTACGGTCAGGAAGAATTTGGTACCAAGACTGAGCTGAAAAACCTTAACTCCTTCAACTTTGTCCGCAAGGGTCTGGCATTTGAGGAAAAGCGCCAAGCTGAAATCCTACGCAGCGGTGGTCAAATTCGTCAGGAAACCCGTCGTTATGACGAAGCAACTGGCGAAACCCTGCTCATGCGGGTTAAGGAAGGTTCAGCGGACTACCGTTACTTCCCAGAGCCTGATCTACCTATCTTTGAGATTGAGGATGCTTGGATTGAGCAAGTACGCAGTAGCTTGCCAGCCTTTCCAAAAGAGCGCCGAGCTAAGTATGTGGGCGATTACGGTCTGTCTGACTACGATGCTAAGCAGCTGACAGCGACGAAGGCTGTGTCAGACTTCTTTGAAGCAGCTCTTGCAGCAGGTGGTGACGCTAAGGCTGTCTCTAACTGGCTCCAAGGGGAAGTGGCTCAATACCTCAATGCCGAAGGCAAGACCATCTCTGAGATTGAGCTGACACCTGAGAACCTGACTGAGATGATTGCTCTGATTGCAGACGGAACGATTTCTTCTAAGATTGCTAAGAAGGTCTTTGTCCATCTAGCTAAAAACGGTGGCTCTGCCAAGGAATATGTGCAGAAAGCAGGCCTGATTCAAATCTCAGACCCAGCCCAGCTTCTTCCAATCATCCAAGAAGTATTTGCCAACAATGAAAAAGCTATTAATGACTATAAGGGCGGCAATAAGAATGCGGCTAAATCCCTGATCGGTCAATTGATGAAGGCTACTAAGGGGCAAGCCAACCCACAAGTAGCGCAAAAATTGCTTAATGAAGAGTTGGAGAAATTATAGAAATAAGTAGAAAACCAGTCGTGAGGCTGGTTTTTAATCTTTTCTTTAGCCATTAGTTATGTTAAAATAATTAAAAAACAAAGGAGTCTTTTATGTCGGAAATCAAAGTGAAACGTGGGACAGGTTTTGTTGGAATTATTGGAAAGTTTCCAATCTTTATTAATGATCAGAAAGTGGGCGCAATTAAGAATGGTGATGAGGCTGTCTTCCCTATTGAGGGGGAAGAAGCTGTTGTTCGTGTAGGAGCAGCTCCTATGAAAACCAAGCCAGTGACAGTTAAAGCAGGACAAACCTTGCTGATTGAAACAAATTTTACTAATGTTTCTATTTGTTTAGGAACTTTAGTGGTTGCTTTTCTATTTGGCGGATTGCTCCGTGCGATTCTCTTGATTCTTTATATTGTTTTAATGTTTCTTTTTCCGTTTTACTCGGCTAGAATTGCAGAATAAGTCTAAGACCAGCTGATGCTGGTTTTTTGTATGCTATTTTTTGAAAATGTAGCTAATCTTTTGACAAGATTTCTGAAAGGGTTTACAATTAAACTAATAAATTATAAAGTGAGGTATGTTTATGGCAAAAATGAATGCTGCGCGTTGGTATGGCGCTAAAGATGTTCGTATTGAAGAAGTGGATGTACCGGAAGTCCAACCGCATCAAGTCAAAATTGCGGTCAAGTATACAGGAATCTGTGGAACTGACTTGCATGAATATCTGGACGGACCGATTTTTATTCCGACAGAAACAGAGCATGTCTACTCTGGCCAGAAAGCGCCTGTAACTTTGGGACATGAGTTTGCTGGGGAAATTGTTGAGGTCGGCAGTGCTGTGACACGAGTCAAGGTTGGCGATCGGGTGACAGTTGAGCCCATTTTGGCTAAGCATAATCTTGTCGGTGATTATAATCTGGACCCCAATCTAAACTTTGTCGGTTTGGCGGCAGACGGTGGTTTTGCCAAATACTGTGTTTTGGACGGAGACATTGTTCACAAAGTTCCAGACAGTCTTAGCTATGAGCAGGCGGCCTTGACAGAACCAGCTGCTGTGGCTGTTTACGCGGTCCGTCAGTCGGCTCTTAAGACAGGCGATACAGCAGTTGTCTTCGGTTTGGGACCAATCGGACTCTTGATTATTGAGGCTTTGCGGGCAGCCGGTGCCTCTAAGATTTATGGAGTTGAATTATCTCCAGAACGCCAAGCCAAGGCAGAGGAGCTTGGGGCCATCATTGTGCGACCAGAAGAAGGCGAAGATGTGGTAGCTGCTATTCAGCGTTTAACTGGTGGCGGGGCAGATGTGTCTTATGAAGTGACTGGGGTGCCGGTTGTGCTGGGACAAGCTTTAGCTGCTGTCCACAAGGCCGGAGAATGTATGGTGGTTTCTATCTGGGAACGAGAAGCTAGCATCAACCCTAATGAATTTGCCATTCAAGAAAAATCGCTTAAGGGTATTATCGCCTATCGGCATATTTTCCCTAAGGTGCTGGAATTGATGGAGCAGGGCTATTTCTCTGCTGACAAGCTTGTGACCAAGAAGATTAAGCTAGAGGATATTGTGCAAGAAGGCTTTATCGAGCTGACTCAGGACAAGGCGCAGATCAAGATTTTGGTATCGCCAGAATAAAATCTTTGCTTAATCATGAGACGAAAATCAGTCAAAACTGGCTGATTTTTCTTTATGGTTTGTGCTGTAATAAGTAAAGATTTAGAAAGAGGTTGGATGTCAAAAGTTTTGAAAGGAACCATCTTTTCCTACACGGTCTTTCTTAAGGGTACTTCCCTGATAGGCCCTGTCAAATCCGGTCTTCTAGCTTCCATTGAGCCTATTTCAGCGGTCTTCTTTGCCTTTTTTCAGATGAATTAGCGTTTTTATGTCGTTGATCTGGTAGGGATTGCTATGATTTTAATAGCTGTTTCGCTCATTTCCCTTAAAGATTTATGGCTGCAAAAAAAGAAAAAGTCCTGCAGCCTCTCCTAGTTGAACCACTATATATGGGAGACAAAAAGGATAAATAAAAAAGGAGTTGACTCTTCAATCAACTTCTTTTTATTTGGAGACCATTTTCCAGAAAAAATCAATGATATAGGTCAGTCCGTAGGTATAGATGACGAGAGTGATGGGCTTGCAAAGAAGGATAATCAGCATGTACTTTTTGAAAGTCATCTTGGTCAGGGCGGCCAGCATACAGAGAAAGTCGGCTGGACTGATGGGCCAAATCATCATGAAAATAAAGAAGCGCTCAAAGCGATTGCCCTTATCCAGCCAGCCGATATATTTATCATAGGTGCGCTTGCTGACGACAGACTGAACAAAAGCCGGACCATAGGTGCGCGCCAGATAAAATATCAGGGCGCAGCCAATGACAATGCCGATATAGTTATAAATGGTGCCGACGATATGGCCGTAGATGAAAACGCCAGCGACAGAGGTCAGGGCGCCAGGAATAATGGGCACGACTGTCTGTAGAATCTGCAGGAAGATAAAGAGAGGCGGTCCCCAGAGGCCAGCCTGTTGGATAAAGGCTGAGAGAGTCTCCTTGGATTGGAGGACGCCAGCGAAATAGGCCCAAAGACAAAAGGCCACCGTTCCTAGAGCGCCAATGGCGGACGACCAGTTGATAATCTTTTGCAAAAGAGGGGAAACAGCCTGCATCTGCCTGTTTTTTTCTGTCATACAAACCTCCAGGACATTTATACTATCACCACTATAATATCATCTTTTTTCCTTTTTGTAACTCTTGAGGCTGAAGGTGCCAAAAAGCCTCAAAGATGATATAATGATGTAATTAGTAAACCATAAGTTTTCAAATAATCGTTCAAAATCAAAAAATGCGTAAGAGGAGAGCCTATAGTGGAAGAATATCTAAATTTATATCATCAAAAATTATGGGAAATTGCATATGATAATCTCATAAGAGTATTTTCCCACCCTCATACAATTATTCTCTTTGTATTATTTTTAATTATTTGTTCCTTAATTTGTTTCTTATTTTTCGGAAAAACACGTACTTTACTATTTGTAGTTAGTTATTTCTTCTTGTTCCTTTTGGGAGGAGTCGCAGAGTATGTGAATAGCTATAGCAAAATTATGAATCCATCTTCTCCATACAACAATTCTTTTAGCATTGCTTCATTAAGACATGAAACCGTTCTTCCGATGCTTGAGCATGTAGATGAGATTCCCCTAGCTAGTGTCGATGGAGAGCTCAAGAGAGAAGATATTATATTGTTTGCAGTGTCGAATCCTACCTACTACGATGGTCTTTTTAATGATATAGCAATGTTATTAACCGGTGAGTATAAAATAGGGACAGATTTTCTAGTTGCATTAGTAGGCTATGAAGAGAAAAATGGTGAATGGCAATCTGTTGATATTCGCATTGCCCCGGGTATTGAGGAGAAGGATTTTCAGAAATTTTCTAAGGTTCTTCATATAAAAATAGATGAAGCAGAGGGTGCTACCGGTATTATTCTCGATCTTCAAGAATTTTATGAATTAAAATTACGGAAAGAAAAAGATGGCCACTGGCCTAGACTGTGAGTATAAATTTTTGTTCCATTTAAAATGAAGCTTCCCGCTTGGGGAGCTGTTTTCATTTGCTTGAAAAATAGAAAAGTAAACATCACCTATTCGCTCTAGAAGAAATAGGACCAGGAGTGCCAAAAAGCCCATTTTATGCTATAATAATGAGAATACGAATTTTTGGAGAGAGATGTGGCGATTGAAGATTATATGCCGGACTTTGCGGTTGAGGCAGTTTACGATTTGACAGTAGAGAGTTTGAAAAAACAGGGTATCAAAGCGGTTTTGGTGGATTTGGATAACACCTTGATTGCTTGGAATAATCCTGACGGAACCCCAGAGATGAAGAAGTGGCTCCATGATTTGCGGGACGCGGGCATTCGGATTATTGTGGTGTCCAATAATAACCAAAAACGGGTCAAGCGGGCTGTTGAAAAGTTTGAAATTGACTATGTCTACTGGGCCATGAAACCCTTCACTTGGGGAATTGACCGGGCGCTCAAGCTTTTTCATTTTGAAAAAAATGAAGTGGTCATGGTGGGCGACCAGCTCATGACGGATATTCGAGCTGCTCATCGGGCTGGGATTCGTTCGATTTTGGTCAAGCCGCTGGTCGAGCACGACTCTATCAAGACTCAGATCAATCGGGCGCGTGAACGCCGTGTGCTCAAGAAAATCACTGGAAAATACGGCCCAATTCAATACAAAAAAGGAATTTAAGCATGGAAGAACTTCTCTGTATCGGCTGCGGAGCTACTATTCAGACAGAAGATAAGGGCAAGCTGGGTTACACGCCTCAGTCAGCTCTAGAAAAAGGCTTGGAGACAGGCGAACTCTATTGCCAGCGCTGTTTCCGCTTGCGCCATTATAATGAAATCAGCGATGTCCAGCTGACGGATGATGACTTTCTGCGGCTTCTGCATGAGGTTGGAGATAGCGATGCCTTGGTCGTCAATGTTGTCGATATTTTTGACTTTAATGGCTCGGTCATTCCCGGTCTGCCTCGCTTTGTAGCCGGAAATGATGTGCTCTTGGTCGGGAATAAAAAGGACATTCTGCCTAAGTCGGTCAAGGATAGCAAGGTGACCCAGTGGCTGACGGAGCGGGCTCACGAAGAAGGCCTGCGTCCAGTCGATGTGGTATTGATTTCTGCTCAGAACAAGCAGGCCATCAAGGACTTGATTGACAAGATTGAGTATTGCCGCAAGGGACGTGACGTTTATGTGGTCGGCGTGACCAATGTGGGCAAGTCTACTTTGATTAACGCCATTATTCAGGAAATCACGGGCGATAAGGATATTATTACGACTTCACGCTTCCCGGGAACAACTCTGGATAAAATCGAGATTCCTTTGGCGGATGGCAGTCATATCTATGATACGCCGGGCATTATCCATCGTCATCAGATGGCTCACTATCTTACTGCTAAGAATCTCAAATACATCAGTCCCAAAAAGGAAATCAAGCCCAAAACCTACCAGCTTAATCCAAATCAAACCCTCTTTTTGGGTGGCCTAGGCCGCTTTGACTTTGTGGCAGGTGACAAGCAGGGATTCACGGCTTATTTTGACAATGAGCTCAAGCTTCACCGGACCAAGTTGGAAGGTGCCAGCGATTTTTATGACAAGCATGTCGGCAGTCTCTTAGTTCCGCCGGTTGGCAAGGAAAAGGAAGAATTTCCAGCTTTGGTCAAGCATGAATTTACCATCAAGGACAAGACGGATATCGTCTTCTCAGGTTTGGGCTGGATTCGCGTCAGTGGACCTGCCCGAGTAGCTGGCTGGGCGCCAGAGGGTGTGGCGGTTGTCACTCGGAAAGCTATTATTTAATACTCAAGAAACCAAGGGGAATAACTCCCCTTAAAATAAGGAAGGAAAAGGCTATGAACAGTGGGGAAAAAGCAGGTCCCAACTGTCTCATACCTTATAGAAGAACATGACACTAACATCAAAACAACGCGCCTTTCTCAACAGTCAGGCACATAGTCTCAAGCCTATCATTCAGATTGGGAAAAATGGACTTAATGACCAAATCAAAACCAGCGTCCGTCAGGCACTGGACGCACGAGAACTGATCAAGGTTACGCTCTTGCAGAATACGGATGAAAATATCCACGAGGTCGCTGAGATTCTGGAAGAGGAAATCGGAGTGGATACAGTGCAGAAGATTGGCCGGATCTTAATCCTCTACAAGCAGTCCAGCAAAAAGGAAAATCGCAAACTCTCTGTCAAAGTCAAGCAAATTTAAGGAAAAATTTCTGTGGAGATGTCAGCCTATGGCTATTGAATTACTAACCCCCTTTACCAAGGTGGAATTAGAACCAGAAGTTAAAGATAAAAAACGCAAGCAGATTGGCATACTAGGCGGGAATTTCAATCCAGTCCACAATGCTCATTTGGTCGTGGCGGATCAGGTCCGGCAACAGTTAGGCTTGGATCAGGTCCTACTCATGCCAGAGTATGAGCCGCCTCATGTGGACAAGAAAGAAACCATCGATGAAAGGCATCGGCTGAAAATGTTGGAGCTGGCTATTGAGGGTATTGAAGGCCTAGGAATTGAAACCATTGAGCTGGAGCGCAAGGGGATTTCCTATACCTACGACACCATGAAGCTCCTGACAGAGCAGCATCCAGATACGGACTATTACTTTATTATCGGTGCGGATATGGTGGACTACCTGCCCAAGTGGTACCGGATTGATGAGCTGGTTGAGCTGGTTCAGTTTGTTGGTGTTCAGCGGCCGCGCTACAAGGCGGGGACTTCTTACCCTGTTATCTGGGTGGATGTACCCCTTATGGATATTTCCTCCAGTATGGTGCGGGATTTTCTGGCTCAGGGACGGACTCCTAATTTCCTGCTGCCTCAGCCAGTCTTAGACTACATCGAGAAAGAGGGGCTTTATCTATGACCTATGAAAGCTATATCAGTATGGGCCGTGAGGCCTTGCTGGCTAAGATTGAAACAGTCATGCCCGAGAAGCGCCTGCGGCATTGTCTGGGTGTGGAAAAGGCTGCCCGTGAATTAGCAGAGCGCTTCGGTCTTGACGTCGAAAAAGCGGGTCTGGCAGGACTCCTGCACGACTATGCGAAAAAGGTCTCGGATGAGGATTTTCTGGCCTTGATTGACAAATACCAGCTGGATCCTGACCTGAAAAACTGGGGCAAGAATGTCTGGCATGGCATGGTGGGCATTTACAAGATTCAGGAAGATTTAGGTGTGAAAGACGCTGATATTCTGAGAGCCATCGAGATTCATACAGTGGGCAGTGATACCATGTCTGAGCTGGACAAGGTGGTCTACGTAGCTGACTACATTGAGCACAATCGGGACTTTCCGGGAGTGGATAAGGCTAGAGAGCTGGCTCAACGGTCGCTCAATCAGGCTGTGGCCTATGAAACAGCAAGGACCGTGGAGCATTTAGCTCACAAAGGAATGCCCATCTATCCGCAGACCTTGGAGACTTACAATGCCTTTGTAGGATATTTGAAGGAAATAGAAGAATGAAAACAGCTCTAATCATTATAGATGTGCAAAATATCTTAGTGGAGACAGGTTTTCAGTCTGATAAAATGATGGATAAAATTTCCTTTCTGCAGCATCAGGCTAGGAGTAAAGGTGCCGAAATTATCTATATTCAGCATATTGAAAATCCAGAAGATAGTGCATTGGAAGATTGGCAGCTGTCTCCTCTCTTGAATCGAAAATCAGACGAAAAAGTCTTTCAGAAGAAGTATAATAGTATATTTAAAGAGACAGATTTGAAGGATTACTTGGATAAAGAAGATATTGGTCGTCTAGTTTTATGTGGAATGCAGACGGAATATTGTGTAGATGCATCAGTTAAAGTTGGATTTGAATTTGATTATAAACTTATCATTCCAGAAGGTGCTTTTACAACTTTTGATGGAGAAGACGCTTCGGCAGAAAAAATAAATACTTTTTACCAAAAAATTTGGGACGGACGTTTTGCGGATGTTCTAGACTACAAAAACATTTTTAATTAAAGAGGAACTATGAAAGAACAAGAATTATTGGAACTGGTCGTGAAGGCGGCCGATGAAAAGCGTGCAGAAGATATTGTGGCTTTGGACTTGCAAGGTCTGACTACGGTGACAGATTACTTTGTCATCGTCAGCTCGATGAACAGCCGTCAGCTGGATGCAGTAGCTGAAAATATCCGTGAGAAAGCTGCTACGGCTGGTGTTTCTGCTAACCATGTTGAGGGAGACGCAGCTGGTGGTTGGGTTCTCTTAGACTTGGGAGGTGTGGTTGTCCATGTCTTTTCTGAGGAAATGCGGGCGCACTATAATCTTGAAAAACTCTGGCACGAAGCAACTGGTGTGGATGTTGCGGCCTTATTGGAAGAAAAAAACAAGTGATTTTTTGCCCTTAGGCAGAAAGCAGAATTTAGCTCAGTCAGCCTGCTGGCTGGGCTATTTTTGAAAGGAAAAGTATGGCAACTTATGAAACCTTCGCGTCGGTTTACGATGCGATTATGGATGATTCTTTGTATGAGAAGTGGACGGATTTCAGCCTGCGTCATTTTCCCAAGGATAAGAAAAAGCTGCTGGAGCTGGCCTGTGGAACGGGCATTCAGTCTATTTATTTTAAGCAGGCTGGTTTTGATGTGACGGGGTTGGACCTTAGTCAGGAAATGCTGGATTTGGCAGAAAAGCGTAGCAGAGAGGCCGGTTTGGACATTCCCTTTATCCAGGGCAATATGCTGGATTTGAGTGGCGTCAGTCAGTTTGATTTGGTGACTTGTTATTCGGACTCGATTTGCTATATGGAGGACGAAGTGGATGTCGGTCAGGTTTTCACCCAAGTCTACCAGCATCTAAATGAGGGCGGACGTTTTATCTTCGATGTACACTCAATTTACCAGATTGACGAGGTTTTTCCAGGCTATTCTTATCATGAAAATGCTGAAACCTTTGCCATGGTCTGGGATTCCTATGCGGACGAACCGCCTCATTCCATCGTGCATGAGCTGACCTTCTTTGTTCAAGAGGAGGATGGGCGCTTCACGCGCCATGATGAGGTGCATGAGGAGCGGACCTATGAGATTCTGACCTATGATATCTTGCTGGAGCAGGCTGGCTTTAAGAATGTCAAGGTTTATGCGGACTTTGAGGACAAGGAGCCAACTGACAAGAGCGCTCGCTGGTTCTTTGTGGCGGAGAAATGAGATGACAGTTACCGGTATTATCGCAGAGTTTAATCCTTTTCATAATGGGCATAAATATCTGCTGGAGCAGGCTTCTGGGCTGAAAATCATTGCTATGAGTGGCAATTTTGTTCAGCGGGGGGAGCCGGCTATCGTGGACAAGTGGACTCGGGCTCAGATGGCTTTGGAAGCTGGAGCGGATCTGGTCCTTGAGCTGCCTTTCTTGGTCAGCGTTCAGGCGGCAGACTTTTTCGCTAAGGGCGCAGTAGACATCTTAGAGAGACTGGGCATCGAACAGCTAACTTTTGGGACCGAGGAAGTGCTGGATTATGAGAGTATTTCTAGGGTCTATGGTCAAAAGGCAGAGCAGATGGAGGCTTATCTGGCTGGCCTGCCTGATTCCCTATCCTATCCCCAGAAGACTCAGGCCATGTGGCAGGAGTTTGCAGGGCTCAATTTTTCAGGCTCTACTCCCAATCATATCTTAGGCTTGGCTTATGCCAAGGCCGTGGCGGGAAAGACTATAAAGCTGTGTCCGATTCAACGTCAGGGAGCTGGCTATCATTCTTTATCAGCTGATCAGGAATTTGCTTCCGCAACTGCCCTTCGTCAGAATCTTGATCAGCCGGACTTTCTCAAAAAATTCACCCCAGCCCATCATTTGCTTGAAACGGCTCCCAAGGTGACCTGGTCGGACCTCTTTCCTTACCTTCGTTACCAGATAATGACAAGTCCGGATTTGACAGATTTTTATCAGGTCAATCAGGAATTGGCCGTTAGGATAAGAGAGGCCTTGAAAAGCAGTGAGACCATAGAAGAGTTGGTCGAGCAGGTGGCGACCAAGCGCTATACAAAGGCTCGGGTCCGGCGTCTGCTGACCTATATCCTAGTCGGAGCTAGACAAGAAGAGATTCCGTCTGGCATACATATCTTAGGCTTTTCCGAGCAAGGGCGCCGGCATTTGTCCAGCCTGAAAGATAGGGTTGAATTGGTCAGCCGTATCGGCAAGGAGCCATGGGACAGTGTGACCCAGCAGGCTGACAAAGTCTATCGACTAGGCAATCCTGCACTTAAGGAACAGAATTTTGGACGGGTTCCGATTATGAAAGACAAGCAAGGCTGAATGTTCAGCCTTTTTGCTTTGTTTGCGGCAGTAAATAAAAAATGGTATAATAAACAAATAAACTTGTTTTCACTAAGGAGCATGATTTGCTTTTTAGTGGTTTGACTTTAGGTATGAAAGCTAACATTCGGTCAATAAAACATTGCTGAGCTTGATTGAATGATTATCTTTCCTATCCATGTCTCAAAGGAGGAAGACTCATGAAATTCAAAAAGATTACCTTTATGGCCCTTACAGCTATACTGACGCTTAGCTTAGGGGCTTGTAGCTTGATTGGGCAGAAGCATTCTCAAAAGAATCAGGGTGGGACTGAGAATAGCTCTCGTGAGAGCCAAAAGAATACTTCTTCTGACGATATCGAAGAACTCTTGGAGAAAGCAGAAACTGCGAATGAAGATCTAACTTCAATGAAAATGAAGGTAAAACTATCTATCACTGTAGATGGTTCCAATAAAACTCAAACGATGAGCGGAGACCTTCTCTATGATAAAAGCACTGATGAATTGGCCAAGGGACATTTAGTAATAGATGGAAAAGAGAGCGGTCAGGAGAGTTATCAAGAAGCGATTATGCCAGGCGGACAGGATAAACTTTTGTATACTCGTTCTTCTAAAAACGGAACATGGTCTAAGCAAGAAATGGAAAGCGGGGCGGATTATTATGTACAGCCCGATTATTTCAAACTCATGGATGGCTTTTATCAAATGGCTGATGATGTCACTGTAAAGGAAAGCGGTGATGAATATATCTTTAAATTAAGTAGTAAAAATGCTGATTTACTGGGGCTCTTTGGTGAAGAATTCAAACTAGAGCTAACAGGTGTTACTCAGGCAGATATGGATAAGAAGTTAGAAGTACGCTTGGATAAAAAGACCTTATTCTTAAAAGACTTTAAGCTAGGTCTATCTTATAAAGGTGAAGAAGGCAGTTTGGATGTTCAAACAGATACTCAATATTCTGACTGGAATAATGTAGAGGAAGATGAGTTTAAGGCGCCTCAGTAAAGCATAAGCGGAACTATTAGCTGAGAAAGAAAGGAAAAGTCATGCCTTTATTGTTTGCTTTTCGCTACCGTAGAGGACTCTATTTGACCATAGTAATCTTAGCCTCTGTCTTTTTAGCCTTAAGTACTATTTTCGGAACTTTAGCTTACTTTATACTATTTTCTTTCGAAAAGGCCATGCCTGAAGCAGGAATACGCTCGTTCAGTTTGCCTTTTATACTTGCTTTTTTCATGGCTGCTGTAGTCGAAATCTTTGCAATAGTTCATGCTGGACGCAAGCTGAGTAAAAAGTGCTTTGTTCTTGCGGGAACAGAATGGGGCTTGACCGTGCGAGGTGCTTTCTTGAAAGAGCATAGCTTTGCTTGGAGTCAGCTGGAAAGTGTCTTTTACCGGCCGGCTTGGGGAAGAACTTCTGATGGGCAGGCTTCTTTTCGACTGGGAGTCAGGTACTATCGGAGAGACTACCTATATGTCAAGCCTTATCATGGCAAGTCCGTTCGAGTAGATGTTACTTTTTTAGATGGGCGAATAGAAGATGTCTTTGCCTGCTTAAGCAGATGCAAACCGGATTTGCCTATTGTGAAAAATTATCAGTGATATTTTTAATGGATTTTGATAAAGTTCCGCTATGACAGACCTGCCAGTTTCAGGAAATAGAATGTACCGTCCAGTTGCTCTTTTAGCGACTGGATTTTTTATGGAATCGAAAACTGAAATCAATTTTGTCTCGATTTCAGCCCAGCAGAAGTTAAAGAAATCAAGCTGATTCTTCCATCAACAATCATTTTTTCTTAGTGATTTTTCTGATTCCCTGTGTTATAATAAGAAAGATTAAAAATGTAATTTATCAAAAGGAGAATCTCCAATGGGACGTAAATGGGCCAATATTGTGGCAAAGAAAACGGCCAAAGATGGCGCAAACTCAAAAGTATATGCTAAATTTGGTGTGGAAATCTATGTAGCAGCTAAAAAAGGTGATCCAGATCCAGAGTCTAACACAGCTTTGAAATTCGTTATTGACCGAGCTAAGCAGGCTCAGGTGCCGAAGCATGTCATTGACAAGGCCATCGATAAGGCAAAAGGAAACACTGACGAAACCTTTACTGAAGGCCGCTATGAAGGATTTGGGCCAAACGGTTCTATGCTGATTGTCGATACTCTGACTTCAAATGTCAATCGGACTGCAGCCAATGTCCGTGCTGCTTTTGGTAAAAATGGCGGCAATATGGGAGCTAGCGGCTCTGTAGCCTATTTATTTGATAATAAAGGTGTGATTGTCTTTGCGGGTGACGACGCTGACAGCGTCTTTGAACAGCTGCTGGAAGCGGATGTGGATGTTGATGATGTTGAAGCAGAAGAAGGAAGCATCACTGTCTATACAGCGCCAACCGACCTTCACAAGGCCATCGTGGCTCTGCGTGAATCTGGCATCCAGGAATTCCAAGTAACTGAGCTTGAAATGATTCCTCAGTCTGAAGTAGAGTTGACTGGTGAAGACCTCGAAACCTTTGAAAAACTTTATAGCGTTTTAGAAGATGACGAAGATGTCCAAAAAATCTATACGAATGTAGATGGATTCTAAAGATACTTGACCTGTAGTTGGAGCTACAGGTTTTTCTGTAATGAGAAGTATCAAACTGTATTTACCAGTGCAGCCAAGTATGGTAAAGTACAAAAGTCATAGTATTAACTTATTAAAGAGAAGCACTTGGCTTCCTGTGCCTTGCTTCCAAACCAGAACGAGATTATCAGCTGAAATTTGTCAAGACAGATGGAAAGTGGGTCTTGGAGCGTGATTTTTCTTATGAATCCATTGTCATCTCCTTTGAAGGCGATATCTCATAATACAAAATTAGAGGGCTGATTATTGATTATTTGCTCTCTATTTTTGTTTCCGCGTCCTGCTTTGTGCTATACTGGATGATAGATAGGTGTATTCGAGTAAAGGAGTCTGCCATGAAAAAATTTTATGATAAACTGATACAAACGCGGCATTATCTTCATCAGCATCCAGAGCTGTCTGGTCAGGAATTTGAGACCACGGCTTTTCTAAAAGGCTATCTGGAAGATTTGGAGATTAGGATTTTAGAATCCAATCTGAAAACGGGCCTGGTTGCCGAGGTTGGATCTGGCAGGCCGATTATTGCCCTGAGAGCAGATATCGATGCTCTGCCCATTTTGGAGCGGACTGGTCTGCCCTACGTCAGTCAGAATTCAGGCGTCATGCACGCTTGCGGCCATGATTTTCATCAGACCAGCCTTTTGGGGGCAGCGGAGCTGCTCAAGGCTATGGAAGGTGATTTGAGAGGAACGGTTCGTTTGATTTTTCAGCCAGCTGAGGAAACTTCTCAGGGAGCCAGCCAGGTTCTTGCGACTGGCCTGTTGGACGATGTGTCTGCTATTATCGGCTTTCACAATATGCCCCAGCTTAAGGCGGGACAGCTAGCACTTAAAGCGGGAACCATGATGGCTGGGGTTGAGAAATTCAAAGTGGAGGTAGAAGGAGTCAGCAGCCATGCGGCTAGACCGGATTTGGGTGTTGATACAGTATTGACCTTAACTAGTATGATTCAAAATCTGCAGCCTCTAGTGGCCCGCACAGTGTCTCCTTTTGAAGCAGCTGTCTTGTCTGTAACTCATATAGAAGCGGGGGCAACTTGGAATGTACTGCCGCAGTCGGGCTTTTTTGAAGGGACCATTCGCAGCTTCAATCCGACCTTGCAGCAGCGTCTCAAGGAAGACTTTATCCGAATTGTAGAGAATACAGCGGAGAATTTTGGAGCTCAGGTCAGGATTTCTTGGGACCATACACCGCCAGTGACCTATAATGATCCTGAATTGGCCGATCTGCTTTATGAGCACTCACAGAATCTGGCTGAGGTCCTGCCTGCCAGTCCATCCTCGGCTGGAGAAGATTTTGCCTTTTATCAGGAGAAGCTTCCAGGCGTCTTTGCCTTTATCGGCTCAAATGGTGCGGAAAATGCTCCTGACCTCCATCATGACAGCATGGTCATTGACGACGAAGCCTTCAAAGTTTCTGTTCCTTACTATGTGGAAAGTGCTCTCTTTCTCCTGCAGCACTACAGGCAGAAAGTCGAGTAAATGACTGCCTCAGAGCTGATAAAGAAAAGCTATCACCTCCATAAAAAATATATAATGGTCAAGCTTCTTCTTATTTGATATGATAAAGAAAGACTTTTTAGGAGGAATTCGAAATATGAACCTGAAGAAAACCTTGAAATACTTCTCTCTAGCAGCCGTCAGTGTCTTTGCCATTGGTGCCTTGGTGGCTTGCTCATCATCAAGTGAGAAGAAAACGGAAAAAACAAAGGTAGAAGTCGGAACAGTGGGGACGACCAAACCATTTTCATACGAGGATAAAGACGGTAAACTGACTGGTTACGATATCGAAGTCCTTCGTGCTATTTTTAAGGATTCAGACAAGTATGAAGTCAATTTCAATAAGACCAAGTGGGCTTCTATATTCTCAGGTCTGGACAGTGACCGCTACCAGATCGGTGCCAATAATATCAGCTATTCCGAAGAACGAGCTGACAAATATCTCTATGCTAGTCCATATGCGAAAAATCCAACAGTTTTAGTTGTCCGTAAGGGTGAGGGAATCAAATCGCTGGATGACATTGGTGGCAAGTCTACCGAGGTTGTTCAGGGGACTTCAACAGCTCAGCAGCTAGAGGACTACAACAAGGAGCATAGCGATAATCCGACAAAAATCAATTATACGGACGGAACCATTCAGCAAATCTTGGCCAATCTGAATGACGGCCGTACGGACTATAAGATTTTTGAGCGCATAACTGTAGAGTCTATTATCAAAGAACAAGGCTTGGATAATCTGGAAGTGATTGAGCTTCCAAGCGACCAGCAGCCTTATGTCTATCCGATTATTGCTAGCGGTCAGGAAGACCTGCAAAAATTTGTCAACAAGCGAATCAAAGAACTCTATGAGGATGGTACGCTTGAAAAACTATCACAAGAATTCTTTGGCGGCTCTTACCTGCCAGATGCAAAAGACATCAAGTAAGAAATCTCATCAAGTTGGTCTGCATTTGGCTGACTAGACTTTGATACAAGAAATACGATAAGGGCGGGGAAGCTTATTTCCCCAGCCCTTTATCTGCTGTTAATAGGAGTAACGCATGCCTTTCTCAACTGAGACTGAACAAATCAAGAAATTTGAAAACGACGAGGTAGCCCAGCACTATTTTGAAGTGCTGCGGACCTTGATTTCTAAAAAATCAATCTTTGCCCAGCAGGTTGGCCTGCAGGAAGTAGCTACCTATTTGGGAGAGATTTTTACAGCTGCAGGTGCCAAGGTCATGATTGACGACAGCTATACTGCTCCATTTATTTTGGCGGAGTTTCTTTCTTCAAATCCTGCTGCTAAGACTATTATTTTCTACAACCACTATGATACAGTGCCGGCAGACGATGACCAGCCCTGGACCAATGATCCTTTTACATTGTCAGTTCATTACGGAGTTATGTATGGGCGAGGAGTGGATGATGACAAGGGGCACATTACTGCTCGTCTGACAGCCGTTCGCAAGTATATTCGAGAGCACGGCGATTTGCCTGTAAATATCATTTTTATGATGGAAGGGGCAGAAGAGTCTGCTTCGACAGACTTGGATAAATATCTGGCCAAGCATCGCAAACGCCTGCGAGGAGCGGATTTGTTGGTTTGGGAGCAAGGTAGCCGCAATAACCTAGGTCAGCTGGAAATCTCGGGCGGTAACAAGGGGATTGTTACCTTTGACATGACGGTCAAAAGTGCAGATGTAGACATTCATTCCAGCTTCGGTGGTGTTATCAATTCCGCTTCCTGGTATTTGCTCAATGCTTTATCCAGCTTGCGCAGTCCAGACGGCCGCATCTTAGTTGAAGGAATCTATGAGCAGGTTCAAGAGCCAAATGAACGGGAACTAGCCTTGATTGAGGAATATGCCCTGCGGACTCCTGAAGAGTTGAGTCAAGTCTATGGCTTAAAATTACCAGTTTTGCTGGACGAACGTAAGGAATTTCTCCGTCGCTTTTACTTTGAACCTTCGCTGAATATTGAAGGTTTCGGATCAGGCTATCAAGGCCAAGGGGTTAAAACCATTTTGCCTTCAGATGCCCAGGCTAAGATGGAGGTTCGTCTGGTGCCAGGTCTGGAGCCACAAGATGTTTTGGTCAAGATTTGTCAGCAGCTGGATAAAAATGGCTATCCAGCGGTTGAGCTGACCTATACCTTGGGAGAGATGAGTTATCGCAGCGACATGAGTGCGCCTTCCATTCTCAATCTTATCGAACTGGCTAAAGATTATTACCAAGAGGGCATCTCTGTTCTGCCGACCTCAGCTGGAACTGGTCCGATGCACACGGTCTATGCAGCCTTGGAGGTTCCTATGGCAGCTTTCGGACTTGGAAATGCTAATAGCCGAGACCATGGCGGAGATGAGAATGTGAAAATTGCTGATTATTATACGCATATTGAGCTCATTCAGGAGTTGATTGGCAGTTATCGTCGAGCTGACTAGCGGGAAAGGAAGGCTTATGCTATACTCTATAAGAAAAGACAAACTGAAGCAGGCTGGCTTCTTTTACCTCTTTTATTTCCTAGCCATGATCTTAGGCGTCTTGGTTGGGCTTCTATTTGACCGCTCAGGCAATATGTTTTACGCTCCAGCTTTTACAGCTTTCTTTGGCGGAGTTCTGTTCATCTTCTACACTGAGAAAATAAAGACCTTCGGTCTAATCAGCGGCCTAGGCTGTCTGCTAGGTCTCTTCTTTCTGCTTAGTCGACATGGCTTTGGAGCTTTTCTACCAGGTTTGATTTGCGGTGTTTTAGCGGATCTTATAGCTCGGTCAGGCGGCTATCAAAAGACTGTTAGAAGCTTGCTGGCTTTTATGGTTTTCAGCTTTAGCACAGCAGGTCCTATTTTCCTAATGTGGCTGGCACCCAAGCAGTATGAAGCTAGTCTTCTTGCCAGAGGAAAGACTCAGGCTTACATCGAGCAGGTCATGCTTAAGCCTGAACCCAGCTTGGTCCTCTGGTTTGTAGCCAGCATTTTACTGGGCGCTTTACTTGGAGCTCTGTTAGGAAAGCAAATCCTTAAAGCGAGACTTCCCAAGTCAGCTTCGGTCTAAATACCATTGAAAATATAACTAAGGAGAAAATATGAACAATTTACTCGTGCTCCAGTCGGACTTTGGTCTGGTAGATGGAGCTGTGTCAGCCATGATCGGAGTGGCGCTAGAAGAGTCGCCCACTCTGAAAATTCATCATCTGACTCACGATATCACCCCTTACAATATCTTTGAGGGAAGCTATCGCCTCTTTCAGACAGTTAATTACTGGCCAGCAGGAACGACCTTTGTGTCAGTAGTGGATCCGGGTGTGGGCTCCAAGCGTAAGAGTGTCGTAGCCAAGACTAAAAAAGGTCAGTACATCGTTACGCCTGATAACGGCACCCTGTCTTTCATCAAGAAGCATGTCGGCATTGAGGCTATTCGGGAAATTTCTGAGGTGGAAAATCGTCGCAAGGATACGGAGCATTCCTACACTTTCCACGGTCGTGATGTCTATGCCTATACGGGTGCTAAGCTGGCCAGCGGCCATATCAGCTTTGAAGAGGTTGGGCCAGAGCTCAAGGTCGAAGACATTGTCGAAATTCAGGTAGTAGAGACCACGCTTGCGGATAATTATGTTAGCGGAGCTATTGATATCCTGGATGTCCGCTTCGGCTCTCTCTGGACCTCTATCACCCGCGAGGAATTCTACACCTTAAAACCAGAATTTGGTGACCGATTCGAGGTTACCATCTATAACAATGACATGCTGGTTTATCAAAACCAAGTAACCTATGGCAAGTCCTTTGCGGATGTCCGCATCGGCCAGCCTATCCTCTATATCAACTCCCTCTATCGGGTTGGCTTAGCGATTAACCAAGGTTCCTTTGCTAAGGCCTACAATGTTGGCGTCGGTGCCCAGTGGCATATTGAAATCAAGAGAATTGAAAATTAAGGAAGAAGAAAATGAAAAATAATACAATCAGAAACGTAGTCGCAACAGGAATTGGAGCAGCCCTATTCGTGGTCATCGGAATGATCAATATCCCAACGCCTGTACCCAATACCAGCATCCAGCTCCAATACCCTCTGCAAGCTCTTTTTAGCGTCATTTTTGGACCAATCGTTGGTTTCTTGATGGGCTTCATTGGCCACGCCATTAAAGACGCTATGAGCGGTGGCGGACTTTGGTGGTTCTGGATTGCCGGTAGCGGAGTCTTCGGTCTATTAGTTGGCTTCTTTAGAAAATTCTTCCAAGTGGAAGAAGGAAAATTTGAAGTCAAGGATATTATCCGCTTTAACTTGATTCAGTTTGGAGCCAATGCAATCGCTTGGCTAATCGGCCCGATTGGTGACGTGATTGTATCTGGTGAGCCGGTCAATAAGGTCATTGCTCAAAGTATTGTAGCAATTCTGGTGAATTCTGCGACAGTAGCTGTCATCGGAACTGTCTTGCTGACTGCTTACGCTCGCACCCGCACCCGCGCAGGAAGTCTCAAAAAAGATTAATCATAGTAGTTTCTATCTAAGAATAGCTGCCTATACGACTGGGCGGCTTTTTTTGCTAGTGGCGAATCATAGAGTTGTCAACTAGGAACTGGACAATATAAGACGATATATTTAGACGAGCTAAAAAATAAGAGCGAATTTTAGAACAGCTCTTGCTGATCTGAATTTTGTAGATTTTTCTAGTCTTTTTTTGAAAACGCTTTAAATTTTTACTATAATAGAGAATAGGAGTCGGTAAGTTCGTTGCCAACGAATCAAGATCAACCAAAGATTTGAATAGTTAAAAGTCTCTTTGGTTCTTATGTGACTCAGCTAGTTCCAACGTGTTATTGAGGATTGTGCCTATAGAGCAGAATCAGCTGCCCTGACGGCTGGATGTCTGGCCCTCTAAGATATAGATATGGTATGGGTAGAAAAGGTTTCAGTTGAGTTAGTTGTGACTTGCAATTTTTTCACTTCTTGATTCGTAAAAGAGAGCAGTTTCAATTTTTAGGCTCAGGAATTATCGAATTCCAATGTGTATTTTAGGTAAAATTGGTCAGTTTGGCTGGATGCCCTTCATGATGACCATTGTTGTTTTTGTTCTACTTGTTGTAATGACAAGTGCTATTTTTAATAAAGGCTTAAATGAAGAAGCCTAGGAGGACATATGGTATGAAATTTTTCTTAGATACAGCTGATGTGGCGGCTATCAAAGCGATTAATGAACTAGGGGTTGTGGATGGTGTAACAACTAACCCAACAATTATTTCACGTGAAGGCCGCGATTTTAAAACGGTTATTCAAGAAATTTGTGAGATTGTAAGTGGTCCTGTTAGTGCAGAGGTTACTGGTTTGACAGCACCTGAAATGATTGCAGAAGCACGGGACATTGCTAAATGGGCTGATAATGTTGTTGTCAAAATTCCAATGACAACGGAAGGTTTAAAAGCTGTCTCTGTCCTTTCAAAAGAGGGAATTAAAACGAATGTTACCTTGATTTTTACAGTTTCTCAAGGACTCATGGCTATGAAAGCTGGAGCTACTTTCATCAGTCCTTTTGTTGGACGTTTGGAAGATATCGGAACAGATGCCTATCAACTGATTGCAGATTTGCGCACGATTATTGATATTTATGATTTTGAAGCTGAAATCATCGCAGCTAGTATTCGTAATTCAGCACATGTTGAAGCTGTTGCAAAACTTGGTGCTCACATTGCGACCATTCCGGATAATTTATTTGAAAAAATGACGCAGCATCCACTGACTACAAACGGAATAGCCCAATTTATGAAGGATTGGGAAGCATTTAAAAAATAAGTTTTAGGGTAGGTATGGGAAATAGAAGTCCCTGCCCCTGACTATATTTTAAGCAGTCCATAGCGACTGAGAAGATTTTGGCTCTTTGTCACCAGAGCTAGGTTGCGGATAAGCTAAGATTTGGAGAAGACCAAACTGGTCTTCTCTTTTTGATGTTTAAATCTGTGGAAATTACTTCTGAAATTCTATAAGGGAATGGCAGAAAAAGCGCTTTGAGAAGTATTTGGATCAATTGGAAGAAGAGAGATAAGTTGTCCTTCTCATTTAAACTTTCCAGCTCTGCTATTTTTCAAACAAATATTTTGCCCAACTTTTCTTCTCGCGTTATAATAAATAGATGAATTAAAAAATTCAGAAAATTTTATAGAGAAAAGAGAGTTGAAATCTTATGGCAAAAGATATTCGCGTCCTACTTTACTACAAATATGTTCCGATTGAGAATGCTGAGAAATTTGCAGCTGATCATCTGGCTTTCTGTAAATCTATCGGTCTTAAAGGCCGTATCTTGGTAGCAGATGAGGGAATCAATGGAACGGTTTCTGGTGATTATGAAACCACTCAAAAATACATGGATTATGTGCACAGCCTTCCGGGCATGGAAGACCTTTGGTTCAAGATTGACGAAGAAAATGAGCAAGCCTTCAAGAAAATGTTTGTTCGCTACAAGAAAGAAATTGTCCACTTGGGCTTGGAAGACAATGATTTTGATAATGATATCAACCCGCTGGAGACGACAGGAGCTTACCTATCACCTAAGGAATTTAAGGAAGCTCTCTTGGACGAAGACACTGTTGTCTTAGACACTCGTAACGACTATGAGTACGATCTGGGTCACTTCCGTGGGGCCATTCGTCCAGACATCCGCAACTTCCGCGAATTGCCGCAATGGGTTCGTGATAACAAAGAGAAGTTCATGGACAAGCGCGTGGTTGTTTACTGTACCGGTGGTGTTCGCTGTGAGAAATTCTCAGGCTGGATGGTGCGTGAAGGATACAAGGATGTCGGTCAGCTTCATGGCGGTATCGCGACTTACGGTAAGGATCCAGAAGTTCAAGGTGAGCTTTGGGATGGTAAGATGTATGTCTTTGATGAGCGTATCTCCGTTGATATCAACCATGTTGATCCAGTTGTGATTGGGAAAGACTGGTTTGACGGTACTCCTTGCGAGCGCTATGTCAACTGTGGCAATCCAGAGTGTAACCGTCGCATCCTGACTTCAGAAGAAAACGAAGATAAATACCTCCGTGGCTGTTCTCACGAATGCCGCGTTCACCCTCGCAACCGATATGTGGCTGAAAACGGCCTGAGCCAGGCAGAAGTGATGGAGCGTTTGGCTGCGATTGGAGAAAGCTTGGAAACATTGGTAGCTCAGTAAAAAGGAGAGATCCTAATGGAAAAATTTTGCGTTTATGGTAAATTAGTAGCCAAAGAAGGGAAAGCACAGGAACTTACTGCTTACATGCAAGAAGTTGTCAAAGAAATGCAAAATCTTGACACTTGTTTCTGCTATATCTTAGGTGAGAAGGCAGATGAACCCAACAGCATCTATATTTACGAAGTTTGGGAGAGCGAGCAAGCTCACAATGACAGTCTGACCTTGGAAGTTTTTCAAAATCTCATTGCAAAAGCTAGACCCATTATTGCAGGCATGGAAAATTTGCATAAGCTGACTATTTTTGATGGTAAGGCAAGTTTCTAAATTCCTAAGAAAAACTAAAAACTTTAGATGTTTCAAGCGTCTAAAGTTTTTTTATCATTTATCTACAGGTAAAAATCTTGTGACATAGAGATTTGGGAAAGCAGACTGTTTCCTCCGATTCTTGGGACATCTCGCGAAGTGTTACTTGCTTTCTGGTTTTCTTTATGAGGTTTTGATTTTTTGTCCTTTCTTTTTGATGTGATATAATGAGCTTAAATAAATGGGAAAGGAGCAAGTCTATGTCTAAAGCTATCATGGAAGAAGTGGCAGCCTATCTGCGTCAGCATGCAGATGAAGAGCTGAGTCTGACCGATTTGGCTCAGCATTTCCACTATAGCCCTTCCCATCTATCCAGAACTTTCAAGAAAAAGATGGGCTTTTCTATCAAGCAATATATGGAAGCTCTTAAGATGGAAAAAGGGATTCAGGAGATTGTAGAAGGCCGGCAAAATGTGACTGAGACCTCTATGGAAGCTGGTTATGATAGTTTAGGCAGTTTTTCCAATACTTTTAAGCGGCATACTGGACTTTCGCCTAAAAAATACTATCAGGAATCAACCAAGGCTTATGATTTTATGGTAAAACAGCTGGATGAGAAGGGAGCTTTGTTACATCAGGATCCCGACTGTAAAAGTGGCAATCGGCTGACTGTGGCGCTATCTTATCCTGAGGGGTATGAACCACGCATTAGCTGTGTCGGGCTTTTTAAAACCCGCATACCCAAAGAAGAGCCGGTTATCGGAGTAGCACTGAGTCAGGAGAGACAGTTTACTTTTGAAAATGTACCGGATGGTCGCTACTATCTTTTGGCCTGTGAATTGCTGGAGGATTTACGTCTAACTAAAAACTATGTCTTGAAGCATAACTTTCGCTGGGGCAGCGATGAGCCTCTCACTTTTTCAGGCGATAGCATCTATCAAGAAGAAATCAGCATGCGCAGGCCCTTACCCAGTGATCCACCTATTACAGTTAATCTTCCAGTTTTAATCATGCGTTCCCTAGCCAAACAAGCGCAATTGAGAATAAGAAAATTTTTATCCTAATTGATAAACTGATACTAGAGATTTATTCTCAGATATAAGAAATCGGAGGAACGATAATGAAATTAGACGTGTTTTTAAGTTTTAATGGTCAGGCCGAAGAAGCTTTTCGTTTTTATGCAGATCTTTTTCAGACAGAGATAAAGGGACTTGTCCGAGCCAGTGAGATGCTGGATCCAGCAGACCTTCCTGCAGAAAAACGGGATAAGATTGCCTTAGATACGGAGAACTTAACCCTGAATGGTGAGGATGTAGGCATTTTTAACGACCTATCTATTCCTAGCAATCATCAGCCCAATCAATGGTTAGTTCTGAGCCCAGGCAGTAGAGAAGAAGCCGATGAGCTTTTTGCTAAGCTTGCTGAAGGTGGGCAAATTCTCTATCCTTTAGAGGAACAAGCTTTCGCAGAGTTTTATGGCCGCTTGATTGACCGTTTTGGTATCGGCTGGGATGTGATGAAATGAGGTAGGAGGATGGCTTATAGTAAATCCTTAGCCCAGCAAGTCCGTGCCATTTTAGCTACTGATCTTCCCCCTCATGTTTTTGAAGAAGAGGTAGAAGAGAAGAAGATGTTTGGTGGCTTGGCTTTTATGGTTCGAGGTAAGGTGATCGTTACTGTGAGTTCGAGAAGTCAAGAGCTTGTCATGGTACGCATTGGTAAGGAAATGGAAAAGCAGGTCCTGCCTAAAAATGGTGCCAGTGTGACGTTAATGAAGGGCAGGCTTTATCATGGCTATATTGATTTAGATGGCGAAGGACAAAAGGAACTGTCTTACTGGATCAAGCTAGCTTTAGCTTACAATCAGGAGCTGACGCAGCAGGATAAAAAGTAAGAAGTGCTCAGATGAGTTTTGCTTTCTTAGAAGTTTATTCATTGCTTTTTTATGAAGTTCAAATATATTCTTAGAATCTGTATTGATGAAGTTTTCAGTCGGAAAGTCTCTTCATGGATAAAGGTTTTTCGTCTTTTTCTCCCAAAAATGTTATACTAATACCAGAATCTGTTTTTCGAATGGAGTTTATCCCTAAAAGCCTTGGAAAAAAGCTAGTTTGTACCAGTATTGAGTTTTGATTTTGCGTTTTCTCGCTTTCAGAAAGGCTTTTGTCGTTAGAAAGGAGCATGGTATGAGTATTTCTTTTTACATTCAGAACCGAAAGGGCTTGTTTAGCTATAAGGCCGTCGAAACACCCTTGTCTCTGGTTTCCTTGGTGGAAGGGCTGGAGGTCGTAGGCCTCGAGGGCGATAAGGCTTATCAATCCTTGGATCAGGTCGGAACTTTTCTGGCTGTCTATTGGAAAGGGGCAGGCCGTGGGTTTGAAGTTTATTATCTGCCAGACCGGGAAACCTATCAGGTTCGTGTCTTGACCCCATCGACGGTAGGTGACTGGAAGGGGGCCATTCTCTTCATGAGTCGTTTGGCTCAGAAGATGAAGCAGGATATTGTCGATGAATACGGCACCGCTTACACTGCCGACGGGATTTTTAATATTGATTTTGAAGCGGATATTCTCTACGGCCTGAACGATGCCAGAGTGGCAGCTGCGCCTATGCATGTTTTTGAAGGTTATGCTCATGATTTGTATATGTCGCAGGAAAAACTTCTGGAACTATTCAAAGCTGAAGATCCTGTGGAGGAGTTTGGCAGGCAGATGGCTGAGATGCAGCAGGTTCAGAGTCAATTTTCTACTCCTAAGTATTATAAGGATCAGGGTGGGAAATACCTAGGTTCTTATGTCTTGGCAGAAGGGGTGGAAACGGTCCTTCCGACTCAGCCCATGCCCAAGGGCTACTTGGTTAAAGAGATGATTGAGAGCGGTGCTAGTCAAGATATGGAATGGCATCTCCATATCCTGATAGAGGATGCCAGCAGTCCGCAGGGCTATAAATATCTGACAACAAAGGATTTAAAAGCTTTTTTGGAAAAGATTCCAGACACTCACCGTACTTATCTGGATTCCAGTCAGATTCGGATTCAGCCACTCAATCGGCTGGAACTGGAAGCTATTTTGGATCAACTTCCCGATGGAGAACCGAAGTTTTAGCGCTAGGAAAATTTACTTTTTGAATCTTAACAGAGCTGCCAAAAGGTGGCTTTTTTAGGTCTGTCAGCAGTTCTCACAATTTTGTGACTCTTTTCGATTTGATAACATTATTGAAAATATCTTGAAAATTTCAAAAAGAAGCTATAGAATAGAGGTCAGTTTTATAAAAAAGGAGAACAAAATGAAAGAAAAACACATGCTAATCTTGGGCTGGGTGGCCACGTTTATGTCTGTTATGATGTATGTTTCCTATATCCCACAGATTATGAATAATCTAGCTGGCAATAAGGGTGACTTTATCCAGCCTTCAGTAGCTGCTCTAAACTGTACTCTCTGGGTCATTTATGGTCTATTTAAAGAGAAGCGGGATATTCCTTTGGCAGCGGCTAATATGCCAGGCATCGTATTTGGCTTGATTACTGCTGCAACAGCCCTTATGTAAGATGAGATTGGGAGTTGTTCCCAGTCTTTTTTGTTGGAAAATCATTGGACAAAGTATTCACGTCATTTGTGGCTATAGAGTCTGCCTATGGCTTTGGCTATGTAGAAAATATGCAGGCAGCGTTCAGCAGGCCGCCTTTTTATGATACAATGGTAAGATGAAGTCGGTAGCTATCTGCTGGCTGTTTCATCAGGAAGAAAGGGATAAGAGAGCGCGCCTATGATACTTGAAGAATTTGACAACAATCGTCAAGCCATCATCAATCCAGAAGATTTGAATGAATCCATAGAAGGATTTCCAGAGACGGCTGTTTCTTGCTTTGCCAGAGAGACTTTCGCCCGGATGCTGGCGGATTTTGAGCATGAGCTGATTACGACGACCAGCATGGCAAATATTGAAATTCCTATCTATCGTATTTTCGTGGATGGACGGGAACTGGCTCTCTTCAATGCACCGGTTGGCGCTTCGGATTGTGTGGCAATTCTGGAAGATTTGATTGCTTTTGGTATGAAAAAGCTGGTACTTTTCGGGACTTGCGGCATCTTGGATGAGGAGATTGAGGAAACTTCCGTTATTATCCCGACAGCTGCCCTGCGTGATGAGGGGACTAGCTATCACTACCAGCCAGCTAGCCGTGAGCAGGAAGTCAATCTTGGCTTGAAAGATTTTCTGACAGCTTTTCTGGACGGGCGCGGTATTTCTCATAGCAAGGGCAAGGTCTGGACGACAGATGGCATTTACCGTGAGACGCCTGCTAAGCTCCGCCAGAGAAAGGCCGAGGGAGCCATCTGTGTGGATATGGAATGCTCAGCTGTAGCGGCTTTGGCAGCCTTTCGAGAGATAACCGTCTGCCAGTTCTTCTATGCAGCCGATCACTTGTCTGAGGAAACTTGGGATATGCGCAACCTAGCCAATCATGCAGACTTAGACGAAAAAGATAAGATTGCCAATCTCGCGATTCAGATCGCTCTGGCACTATAGAGAAATAAGATGAAAAAACCAATTATCCAATTTGAAGATTTTAGCTTTCAATATCAGGCCCAGTCTGAGCCGACCCTGAAGCAGATCAATCTGACTATTTACGAGGGAGAGAAGGTTCTGATTGTCGGGCCGTCTGGCTCTGGTAAGTCAACGCTGGGTCAGTGCCTCAATGGGATTATCCCCAACATTTATAAAGGTGAGGCCAGTGGTCAGCTCTTGATTAAGGGGCAGCCAGCCTTTGAATCCAGCATTTATGATAAGTCTAATCTTGTCAGCACGGTTTTGCAGGACACGGATGGCCAGTTTATCGGGCTTAGCGTAGCAGAAGATTTGGCCTTTGCGCTGGAAAATGATGTGATGGAGCTGTCGCTTATGCGCGAAAAAGTCCAAGCCTGGTCAGAGAAGCTGGATTTATCAGAGCTTTTACAGAATCGGCCCCAGGATCTATCAGGCGGTCAAAAGCAGCGCGTCAGTCTGGCTGGAGTTTTGATTGACGAGAGTCCTATTCTGCTTTTTGACGAGCCCTTGGCCAATCTGGATCCAAAGTCGGGTCAGGATACCATTGATTTGATTGACCAGCTTCATCGGGAGACGGAAACGACAACTCTGATTATCGAGCATCGTTTGGAAGATGTCCTCTACAGACCGGTAGACCGCTTAGTGCTTGTCAATGACGGATGCATTCTCTTTAATGGACAGCCGGATGACCTGCTCAGAACCCAACTGCTAGCTGAAAATGGCATCCGCGAACCGCTCTACATTACCACCTTGCGCCAGCTAGGAGTTGAAGTGGAAAAGACTGAGGGATTGTCCCGCTTGGATCAGCTGCAGCTGGCAGATGTGACCTTTGAGGGCAGGAATTGGTCTGACTCTGACAAAGGGCCTCAGGATCCCTTGCTGGAACTGGATCACGTTTCCTTTGCTTACCAGAGCGGCGGCAAGCCTATTCTGCAGGATATCAATCTGAAGATTTTCAAGGGTGAGCGGATAGCTATCGTTGGTAAAAATGGAGCTGGTAAGTCAACCCTGGCCAAGGCCCTCTGTCAGTTTATCGAGACTGTGGGGAGCTATAGCTGGAAAGGTCAGGACATCAAGGGAGACTCTATCAAGGAGCGAGCTGAGCGGATTGGCTATGTACTGCAGAATCCCAATCAGATGATTTCGGCAGCCATGATTTTTGATGAAGTGGCTCTAGGCTTGCGCTTGCGCGGACTGGCAGAAGCGGAAATCGAAGAGCGGGTCCATGCGGCTCTCAAGACCTGTGGGCTCTATGAATTCCGTAGTTGGCCGATTTCTGCCCTGTCTTTCGGCCAGAAGAAGCGGGTGACCATTGCGTCTATCTTGGTGCTGAATCCGGAGATTATCCTTTTGGATGAGCCTACAGCTGGTCAGGACCAGCGCCATTATACCGAAATGATGGACTTTCTAGACGAGCTCAATCAGCAGGGACATACGATTATCATGATTACGCACGATATGCAGCTGATGCTGGATTACTCAGATCGGGCAGTGGTTGTGGTGGATGGTCAGATTTTAGCTGATAAGGCGCCTGCCCAGGTACTGACAGATCAAGAGTTGATTGCGGCGGCCCATCTAAAGGAAACGTCAATCTTTGCTCTGGCTGAGAAGCTTGGTGCCGACCCTCTGGCTTTGACCGAGTTTTATATGCGAAAAAAGGAGGACAAGCATGCTTAATCAGCGAAAATTAATCGGCTACCATGCAGGCGAGACTTTTCTTCATGGTCTGTCCGGTGCCAGCAAGATGCTCTTCTTCGTTCTGGTATCAGTAGCAGCCATGATCAGCTATGATACTCGCTTTTTGCTGGGGCTAGCCCTGCTGTCACTCTGCCTCTTTCGGTTGTCCCACATCCGCATCCGAGACATTTCATTTGTTTTAGTCTTTGCGGCATCCTTTGCTGCGCTTAACTTAGTGATGGTCTATCTTTTCGCTCCTCAGTATGGTGTTGATATCTATGGAGCCAAAGATGTCTTCTGGACCGGATGGGGAGCTTATAGTCTAACAGCCCAAGAGTTATTCTACCTCTTTAATCTCCTGCTCAAGTATGTTTCGACCATACCTCTGGCAGTGATTTTCCTCATGACAACCCATCCCAGTCAGTTTGCTTCCAGCCTACATCAGCTTGGTATTTCCTATAAAATTGCTTACGCGGTCAGTCTGACGCTCCGCTATATTCCAGATTTGCAGGAAGAATTTTTCCTGATTAGGATGTCCCAGGAAGCGCGCGGGCAGGAATTATCCAAGAAAGCCAAACTGACTCAGCGCGTGAAAGGAAATCTGCAGATTATCATTCCGCTGATTTTCAGCTCGCTAGAGCGCATCAATACCATTGCTACAGCCATGGAACTGCGCCGATTTGGGAAAAATAAAAAACGCACCTGGTATACCTATCAGGCTCTAAGCAGACGAGATATGCTGGTGCTGACACTGGCAGTCGCCTTTCTATTGCTCTGCTTTGTACTCTTCGCTGTCAATCACGGCCGCTTTTATAATCCGTGGAGGTAGGATGGAGGAAAGTAAAATATGGATATTTATGCTTATCAAAGACCTTTGGGGAAAATAGAGGATGCGCCAGACTTGAAGAAAGCCTTTATTAAAGTTTATGAAGAAAAAACACACCAAGAAGTAGTTCGATTTTGCCAAGTGTATGCTGCTCATCTTTCGGAGCTAACTGCTTTTGCATTTACAAAAGAGATGAAACAGGCTCTTATCGCTATGGATGACTGGTTAGCTGGGGAGAGTTCTTATCATGCTGCTAGAAATCTGAGCTTTGAGATTTCACGTTTAGCAAAAAAGGAAGAAGATGTAGTTAAAGTTAGATTCTATCGAACGATGGCTCAGCTTGTGGCTAGTCCCCATGTTAAATATCATGGCCTTTGGGCAACAGATTTTGCTATTACCTTGATAAACAAGATGTATCCAGGTGATTTTGAAGCTGTTAAAAAAGAACGGCTGAAGCAAATTGAATTATTGAAGATGACATAAAAAATCAGGCAATCCTAGCCTGATTTTTTCTTTTCATAATGGTCTTTTGTTTGGCATGCCGGCTTTGCGGGGGTATTTATTGGGGGTTTCTTTCTTCTTTTCTACCACTGTGATAAAGCGGGGGTCGCCGTTTGGTAGGGCATAGCTGAGGTTGTCTTGGACCTTGCTAAAGAGTAAATTAAGGGCATTTTTTGCTTCGTTCAGTTCCTCTGGAGCATTGGAAGCCTTGAGCGCTAGGAGCTTGCCGCCAACTTTCAGATAGGGAATGGTCAGTTCAGACAGAACCTGCATCCGAGCGACTGCACGAGCAGTGACCAGGTCAAATTGGGCCCGAAAGGTCTTGTCCTGAGCAAAGTCTTCTGCGCGGCCGTGGTAGAAGTGAACCTTGTCCAGCTCCAGCTCTTCTGCCAGCAATTTTAGGAAGTTGATTCGTTTGTTGAGGGAATCAATGATAGTCACATCCAGCTGAGGGCAGATGATTTTCATAGGGAGGCTAGGAAAGCCAGCACCGGCTCCGATGTCCAGCAGCTTAAGCTCTTGATTACCAATCAAGCCTTGCAAAACGGGCGCTATTGAATCATAGAAATGTTTGAGATAGACTTCATTTTTCTCGGTGATAGCTGTCAGATTGATTTTTTCATTCCATTCGACCAAGAGTTCAAAATAACGCTCAAACTGGTCTTTCTGGCGGTCGGTCAGCTCGATTCCCTGCTGGGCTAAGAGCTGGTAAAATTCTTGTGGTGTCATAGTTTTATCCTTGTTTATCAGTATTTATCCTATTATATCACAAAAAGAAGTCCCCGGCATTCTGCCAAAGGGCTTCTTTTCTTATATGCCAATCTGATTGAGCTCAGCCAAGAGCAGCTGACGTCGCTCATCCTGATTAGCAGTGGGGATAAACCGAATTTCTTTTTTAATCTTACCATCTAAAATAAGCAGAACCTTGTCGGCATAGGTAGCCACGCTGGCATCGTGGGTTACCAGAAGGATACTTGCGCCCTGCTGATGGAAGTGCTGCATGAGTTCCATAGCTTGACGGCCAGCCTGAGAGTTGAGGGCTCCTGTCGGCTCGTCAGCAAAAATGATTCGAGGCTGGTTCATGAGAGCCCGACAAATGCCTGCTCGCTGGAGTTGGCCGCCCGATACCTGATGGATAGAGCGGTGAGCAATGTCCTTAATCCCGGTCAGAGCCATTAACTCCTTGGCTCGCTCATAGGCTCCCTTTCGCTCGCTGCCTTTCTTACCAATAATACTCGGTAGGCAGATATTGTCTAGGATATTGAGATTTTTCAGGAAGGTTGCCTGCTGGAAGACAAAGCCGAAAGCCTCTCTGCGAAGGGGGTCTAAATCCTTGTCTTTCATAGCCAGCAAGTCCTGTCCCTGGTAAAGAATCTGTCCTTGGTCAGGTTTGTCAATGGTGGACAAAAGATTGAGAAGAGTGGATTTCCCGCAGCCAGACGGTCCCATGATGGCGATGAATTGGCCGCTTTCAATCTCTAACGACAAATCACGGAGAATGGGCTCCTGATTTTCCTGATAGCTTTTGCTGAGGTTATGTGCTTCTAATAACATAGACTTCTCCTCGGATGTAAAATAAATGCTAAATCTTTTTAAGGTCAATGTTCCTTGAGATAGCGTCCAATTTCCAGATTGTTCAGCGCTCGGAGACTGATGTGTGCTGCTGTAAGTCCGCTAAGAAGCAGAGCCAGCGGTGTCCATAGAAAAGTAAGGGGCTTATTGATGATGAGCTGGAGTTTGCTGATACCGAAGCTGCTGAGCAGTAGACTGCAGACTTCTTGCCCCAGAATAAGGAGCAGCAGGTCGGCTATTGCCAAAGCCAGCATCAAGATGAAGCAGACGGCGAGCAGGTAGTGGCTCCTGAGTCGTTCACTGCCAAATCCCAGCATCCGATAAAGTGCCAAGTCAGCTTGGTCCTTGGTGAAAATCATATAGACAAAGAGAGTCATAAGGATGAAGACAATGCCGAGCCCTGTCCAGAAAACGCTGATCTGAATCAGGCGGAGCATGGCTAGCGTATCATCAAAAGTCTGATGGAAAAAGTCTTCTACGTCGGTTAATTTATAGTTGGAATAGCGTTTTTTCCATTCGTTGATTTTTTGAACTTTGTTGCTAGCATCTTTAAGACGGATGGTCGTCAGACTATTGAGTGTTTGAGCCTGCTTTGTCACAAATACAGCCTTGGCGGTCTTGCCACCGTAGGTCAGGTCTGAGTAGATACCGACTACTTTTAGTTTTCTGGCTTGACCGTCTACCGTCAAGGTCAGGCTGTCTCCTACTTTTAGCTTGAGCTCCTCTGCCTTAAGCTTGGAGAGGGCAATTTCATGCTCGTTTTTAGGATAGCGGCCTTGGCTGTATTTGACTGGAAATCCTGCATGGTTTCCCAGAGTTACCCGCAACTGCTGAGTCTGACCTTGTTGGTCTTGATAGGAGAAATTCTGGCTTTGGTACTGACTGATTTCGGCGATATCCTTGTCTGCCTGCAGCTCTTTTAGCAGCTTGGCAGCCTTGGTATCAATATCTTCAGTTTGAGAAATATCTATCAGCACATCTGCCTGACCAGCTCCCAGATACTGGATGAAGTTCTTGTCCATCACAGTGCTATAGAGACTGGCTGGTAGCAGGATAAGCAAGCTAATCAAACTGACAATGAACAAGATAGTCAAATAGAGTTTTTTATGATTCAGAATCGTTTTCAGAGCGAAATAGGGTCTGTCTAAGAGGGGGATAGTCGGTAAGCCCATTTTCGGAGTAGAACGAGTTTCGGTCAGACTGTTGGAAGAAGCTAATCTTAAAGCTTGGCCGGACGTCATTTTCTTAAAAGAGCTTAGAGGCCGGGCAGTCAGCCAGAAGACTAAGAGACAGAGCAGTAGAGCCACTAGCATTTCCAAAAGATAGCTATAGAAGGGCGTCGGGCTTTGCCCCATAGACAGTGCCATTTGCTTTTTAAAAGGACTACTCAGAAGAAAGGACAGTCCCCATCCAGCGATGGTTGCTAGAGCCAGGCAGAAATAATACTTGGTCAGGTAGACTCTGCTGATAAAGCTTTGGGGCAGTCCCATCACCTTCATAACGGCAATCTGCTGCAGTTCTTCTTGAATCTTGGTCAAGAGGGCAAAGCGCATGCAGAGAAAGGTGATGCCAATGATGGCCACAACCAGTAGCCCCATGACTAGGATGACTAGAGCATCATTGAAGCCGTTAATCATCTTGATCGTCGGATAGGTAATCATAGGCGGTCCATTGGACTCAAGCTCTGCATTTTTATAGGCTTGCTCGATAGCTGAGATTTGGCTAAGCTTATGCACTCGAAAGGCAATCAGGTTCTCATTAGATGCAAATGATTCTTTTTTCAGAGTCTGCAAATCAGTCTGTGAAATGAGGAAGCGCTTAGAGGATACTAGACCAGCATTCATCTGGGCATCTCGGATAAAGCCCTTGACAGTCAGTTGGAGGCTGCCGACGACTTAATAGGTGTAGATCTCGGTGGTCGCCGTATCATTAAAAAAGAGCGGAATATATACTTGCCCCGGCTGAGGCTGAGCAGGCCGGTTATATTGATCCAGTAGGAAGTCAAAGTTTTGGTTCTGATTGGAAAAGCCATTATCCTGAGAGCTGTCCTGAAGCGAGTCCTGCCCATTGATGCGGATGGCTGACCCTTCTACATTGACAAAGTCGGTCACTTGCCAATCGGCAATTTCTGAATGCTGCTGGACAAAGTTTTGCAGCCGTTTTCGGTCGACGCTTCCGCTGTGCATCTGTAGCAGGTGAGGACTTTTAGCTGTTTCCACAAAGCGCTCAATCGAGCTAGTGAGACTAACGGTCAGGCGAGTAGCTGCAAAGCTCAGAGTCAGAGTCAGAAGCAGGAAAAGCCCGATGACCAACATGCTGACTTTGTTTTCTTTTAAATCATTTTTTATCAAGCGTTGAAACATATTCCAGCTCCTTTACTGAACGTGCTCGGGAGAGCAGGTAAGCACCGATGCTGATAGAGATACCGGATAGGATAAAGAGCAGACCGTAGCCTCTGCCTCCTCCAACACCGAGGATTTTTCCGACAGAATTTGCCAGCCAACCAAAGTAAGTCAGCGAGGGTTTGAAAAGTGTATCCGCAACCCAACCCATGCCGGCATAAGCTAGCACATATCCCAGCTGAGAAATAATGCCAATGGTTCCCCATACCTTGCCCTGATCCGCTTTATTGATATTGATGCGGACCAGATAGTCAATGGCTGTATTGGCGAAAGGCAGAGCAGCAAAGAGGAGAAAGCCAAAGCTGCAAATCCAGATGAAGTTTTCCTTCATTCCCAGCCCAACCATGAAGAGCCCCAGTAGAAATAGTGAGAGCCAGAGCATACGATGGAAGTGTTTTTTGATAGCAAATATCCCCAGAACCAAGCCTCCTATCAGCATCCCGCTGCTGGAGATGGTCATGACCCAACCGGCCGTTTTGGCGTCTGCGAAAGCCAATACCAAGGGAGAAAGCAGGATTTGGACTGTTCCCAAAAAGAAGGAAAAGCCTGTTCCAGCTAGAACTAAAATCCAGATGCCTTTTTTTCCATAGACGATTTGAAAACCTTTAAGGAAATCAGCCCAGAAGCGACTGTCACTGCTATAAACTTGCGAATGAATGGCTCTACGAGCCAGCAAGGTGCAGGCTACTGTCACGAAAATGGTTGAAAAGTCCAGCAACAGAATCGTGCTGATATGTCCGCTCGCTAAAATCATTCCAGCCAAGGCTGGTGAAATCAGGTAGCGGGCAATGCCATTAATCTGGGACAAACCAGTTGCTTTTGATAACTGGTCCTCAGGCAGCAAGTCGGAAATCGTAGCTCGAAAGGCCGGATTGACCAAGGCTGAAAAGAGTGAGCTAATCGCAGCTCCGATACAGATAAAAATCAAAGCAGGATTCTTCAGACTAAAGTAAATCCAGAGAACGCCTAAGCCTGACAAGCCATCTCCCAGAGCCATCAGCAATCTTCGGTCATAGCGATCGGCCAGAATTCCAGCCAGAGGGGTGACCAAAAGACCGGGTAGAAAAGCACAGAGCGTAACAAAAGAAGAAACAGAAACCAAACCGGTCAGCTGGAAGATATAAACTCCTAAAGCGAAAGAAGTCATACCAGAGCCGATTTCCGAGATGAAGCTTCCTATCCAAATCAATAAAAAGAGTCTAAAGCCTGATTGTTTCATAGTTGCCTCCTAATCTTGTGATGTCAAGTAAGTGTAAATAGTAAATCTAGTAATTAGCTGTCTAGCTGCTTTGTGTCTGAATCAAGTCTAGAAAGGGATTGAAGTAGCCTTGCCGGCTGTGAAAAATAGTTTCTAAAAGATAGAGAAAAGCCTGTAGTTTTTGCTGCTGTTTTTCTGGGGGGAGAGCCTGAAAACTGCTGCCAAAAGCTTGTAGTGAATAAGTAAGAATCATTTCCAGGCTTTCGTAGGGATAATCAGTCTTCATGTCTCCAGCAGCGATGCCGTCTTGGATGATGGGAAGTAAAATCTGAGGTGCCCGTTCAAGAAGAATTTGATTGGTCTTTTCGTGCAGGAGCGCATTTTGCGGCTGATTGAGATGCAGCAGCACTTCCTCTCCCTCTTGACGATTAAGATTCAGAGCAGCCATGCTGCCAACCAAGCGCTCTAGGACAGTTAGTTCACGATTATCAGCAAAGGCTTGGGAAGCTGTAAATGCTCTTTCAATGGTTCGCTCAATGATGGCATCCATTATCTCTTCCTTAGAAGAAAAGTAATAGTAGAGAGTACCGCGGGCAATTTGAGTCGCTTCTAAAATCTGGGAGATAGAGGTCTGGTCAAAGCCTTGCTCCATAAAAAGCTTCTGAGCAGTATCTAGAATAAAGTCTTTTTTATTGGCCATGCTTGCATCCTTTTTAGTAGTAAAATTTTATTCGACCGACTGTCGGTTTATCCTTTCCTTTATCATACATCTTTTCTAAATCAATGTCAAGAATAAAGACACTTCCACTATTTTTTGATATAATAAGTCTAATCAAAATTGAAGGAGTATATCATGACTTTTATTATTATTCTTATTATTGTCGCGGTTTTAGCATTCTTCGTTGTTGGTGCTTACAATACCTTGGTTAAAAGCCGCATGCAGACTCAGGAAGCTTGGAGCCAGATTGATGTGCAGCTCAAACGCCGTAATGACCTGATTCCTAACCTCTTGGAAACGGTCAAAGGCTATGGCAAGTACGAGCAGGCAACCTTGGAAAAGGTAACACAACTGCGCAACCAGGTAGCTTCAGCGGCTTCACCAGCCGAAGCTATGCAAGCCAGTGACGCCCTTTCTCGTCAGATTTCTGGAATCTTTGCAGTAGCTGAAAGCTATCCAGATCTGAAAGCAAATACCAACTACTTGAAGTTGCAGGAAGAGCTGACCAATACTGAAAATAAAATTGCTTATTCTCGTCAGCTTTATAATTCAGTAACTAGCAACTACAATGTCAAGTTGGAAACATTCCCAAGCAATATTGTTGCAGGAATGTTTGGCTTTAAAGCTGCAGACTTCCTCAAGACACCAGAAGAAGAAAAGGCTGTACCAAAAGTTGACTTTGGCAGCACTGGACTAGGTGACTAAGATGCTATTTGATCAAATTGCCAGCAATAAAAGGAGGACTTGGCTCCTCCTTATCGCTTTTTTCGGACTCTTGGCTCTCCTTGGAGCAGCTATTGGCTATCTCTGGCTGCGCTCTGCTGTTGGTGGTGTCTTGCTAGCCTTGATCATCGGAGCGATTTATGCCGGAGTGATGATTTTTCAGTCTACAGAAGTGGTCATGGCTATGAACGGAGCTCGCGAGGTCTCTGAGCAGGAAGCACCTGAACTCTATCATATTGTTCAAGATATGGCCATGGTCGCTCAGATTCCTATGCCACGTGTCTATATCGTAGAGGATCCCTCTCCCAATGCTTTTGCGACTGGCTCTAAGCCTGAAAATGCAGCTGTTGCAGCAACTACAGGTATCTTGCAAATCATGAATCGTGAGGAGCTTGAGGGAGTGATTGGCCATGAAGTCAGTCATATTCGCAATTATGATATTCGAATTTCAACGATTGCTGTGGCTTTGGCCAGTGCTATTACCATGTTGTCTAGCCTAGCTGGCCGTATGATGTGGTTTGGTGGCGGACGGCGCAGTAGTAATGATCGAGATAACGATAGTGGTTTGGGAATTATTCTCCTTATCGTATCGCTGATTGCTATCGTTTTAGCTCCTCTGGCAGCTACCTTGGTGCAGTTGGCCATTTCTCGTCAGCGGGAGTTTCTGGCTGATGCTTCCAGTGTAGAGCTGACCCGCAATCCGCAAGGGATGATTAATGCTCTGCTCAAGCTAGATCGCAGCGAGCCTATGGAACATCATGTTGATGATGCCAGTGCAGCTCTCTATATCAGCGATCCCAAAAAAGAAGGCGGACTGAAGAAACTTTTCTATACGCACCCTCCTATCTCAGATCGGGTGGAGCGCTTGAGACATATGTAAAACCAGAGGAAACTTAAATTATTCCCAAAAGTTAGATAAACAACTAGTAAAAGGATTTAGTTCTGCATTGGACAGGACTAAGTCCTTTTCGTTTTACTTCCTTTCATTCATGTCTAAAAAGATGTTTACTCAGATTGTGTTACAGTTTTATTTCAGTCATCCATGAACCTCAGATTATCCAAGTTTATTTTTGTATAAGTAAGGAGGCTAGATTTGAAAAAGCCAGTGTTTTCAAGTTGTCAGGTTGAACCCTTCTGAGAATCTTATAAAATCAATATTTTCTTGAAAACCATATAACTTTCAGAAAAAAATCACTATATTGAGTATTCCTATCTTTCAAATTAATCTATTTGTATTATTTGGAAATATAAAGTAATTTTTTTGTAACATATTCGAAATATATTACTAGTATATTAAATTTAGTAAAAAATTTTATTGCATATATGAAACCGAGGGCTCAATATGTTGAAAACATTTGGAAAAATTTTCAAAGTCATTAGAGAATCAAAAAATATGTCTCTTAAAGAGGCGGCAGCCGGAGATATTTCAGTGGCTCAGCTGTCTCGTTTTGAGCGGGGAGTCAGTGGTATTACGCTTGATTCTTTCTATTGCTGCTTAAAGAATATGGCTGTTTCTCTAGACGAATTTCAGTATGTTTACCATAACTACATTGAGGCAGATGATGCGCTTTTCTCAAAAAAAGTAGCTGATGCTTATCAGGAAAACAATGTCGTCAAGCTCCAAAGTATATTAGCTAGCTCAGAAGCTTTGGCTAAAAAGTTCCCTGAGAAGAAGAATTATAGGCTTAATACAATTGTTGTTAGAGCAGTATTGTCTTCCTGCAGTCCAGATTTTCAGATTAGCAAGAAAGATGTAGAATTTCTGACCGATTATCTCTTTTCCGTTGAGGAGTGGGGGCGTTATGAGCTCTGGCTCTTTACTAATAGTGTGGATCTATTGACCTTGGAAACACTGGAGACCTTTGCTAGTGAGATGATTAACCGCACCCAGTTTTATAATAATCTACCGGAGAATCGCCGGCGTATTATCAAGATGCTGCTTAATGTTATCAGCGTCTGCATAGAGAGTAATCATTTGCTGGTTGCTATGAGATTCCTCAATTATCTTGACCATTCTAAAATCCCTGAGACAGATCTTTATGATCGGATGCTGATTAAGTATCATAGGGCTCTTTATTCCTACAAGGTTGGGAATAGCTATGCTCTGAGCGATATTGAGGAGTGCTTATCTTTCTTGGAATTTTTAGATTCTTTCGGTGTTGCCCAGAAGCTCAAAGCTCAGTTTGAAAGGATTTGCCTTTCGCAGTTGCAGATGTGCAAATAAAATAGACTCATTTCTAAAAATATACTAGAATAAGAGTATAACTTTATACCAAATTCAGAAGGAGGCTTTATGATGGAGAAAAAAATTCATTATAAGATGCATAAAGTTAAGAAGAACTGGGTAGCCATCGGTGTGACTACCTTAGCACTTATCGTAGCACCAAAAGTACTTGGTCTCGAAGCAGGTCTTGTCCACGCTGATGATGTTAAGCAGGTGGCAGTTCAAGAACCAACTGCAGCTCAGGATAGCAGTTCAGGGCAGCCAGTTCAAGTACAAGCCAACTCAGCTTCTCAGCTGGAAGCAGAAAAAGCAACTTCTGCAGACAAGGTGACTGATGCTGCTGTAGCCAGTGAAAAAACTACTGAAACTGCAGCAAATACGGAAGCAGCGGTTCAAACAGATGCTCAAGAGCCAGCTAAGCAGGCAGCAGCAGAAGCAGCAACTACAGAAAAATCAGCCGTTGCTGAAGAAGCAAAAGCAGCTAATGCAACATCAGAAACTGCTAAACCGGAAGCAACTGATCAGGATAGACAAGCAAGTCCAGCAACTGCTGACAAACAAGCAAAGAAGACTGTTACAGACAAGATTGTTGCAAATCCAAAGGTTGCAAAGAAAGATCGCTTGCCAGAACCGGCTCAAAGACAGGGAGCGATAGCTGAAAGAATGGTGGCTGCTCAAGCTCAAGCGGCGCCTGTTAATGCTGAGCATGATGATGATGTCTTATCTCATATCAAGACCATTGATGGTAAGAAATACTATGTTCAGGACGACGGTACAGTTAAAAAGAATTTCGCTGTTGAGCTTAATGGAAAAATTCTTTATTTCGATGCAGAGACTGGAGCACTGATTGATTCAGCTGAGTATCAATTCCAGCAAGGTACTAGCAGTCTTAACAATGAATTCACCAGAATGAATGCCTTCCATGGCACTACGGACAAGGACATCGAAACAGTAGATGGCTATTTGACAGCAGATAGCTGGTATCGTCCAAAAGCTATCCTCAAGGATGGAAAAACATGGACTCAGTCTACAGAGACTGACTTGCGTCCGCTTTTAATGGCTTGGTGGCCTGATAAGCAAACGCAGGTTAGCTATCTTAATTATATGAACCAGCAAGGTTTGGGAGCAGGAGCTTTTGAAAACAAAGTGGAACAAGCTATCCTGACAGGTGCTTCTCAGCAGGTTCAGCGCAAAATTGAAGAAAGAATCGGTAAAGACGGCGATACTAAATGGCTGAGAACACTGATGGGTGCATTTGTCAAAACTCAGCCAAACTGGAATATCAAGACAGAGTCTGAAACAACTGGTACTAATAAGGACCACTTGCAAGGCGGAGCTCTGCTTTATACCAATAGTGATAAGACTTCTCATGCTAATTCTAAGTACCGCATCCTGAATCGCACACCTACCAGCCAAACTGGTACACCTAAGTACTTCATTGATAAGTCAAATGGTGGTTATGAGTTCCTGCTAGCTAACGACTTTGACAACTCTAATCCAGCTGTTCAGGCTGAGCAACTCAACTGGTTGCACTTTATGATGAATTTCGGCAGCATCGTAGCTAATGATCCGACTGCTAACTTTGACGGAGTCCGTGTCGATGCGGTGGACAATGTCAATGCGGACTTGCTCCAAATTGCCTCTGACTACTTCAAGTCTCGCTACAAGGTTGGAGAAAGTGAAGAGCAGGCTATTAAGCATCTGTCTATCTTAGAAGCTTGGTCTGACAACGACCCTGACTACAACAAAGACACCAAGGGTGCTCAATTGCCGATTGATAATAAGCTTCGTCTGTCCTTGCTTTATTCGTTCATGCGTAAACTTTCTATCCGTAGCGGTGTAGAGCCAACGATTACGAATAGTCTGAATGACCGTTCTACTGAAAAGAAAAATGGCGAGCGGATGGCCAACTATATCTTTGTTCGGGCTCATGACAGTGAAGTACAAACCGTTATTGCCGACATCATTCGGGAAAATATCAATCCAAACACGGATGGTTTGACCTTTACCATGGATGAGCTCAAGCAAGCCTTCAAGATCTACAACGAAGATATGCGCAAGGCGGACAAGAAGTATACGCAGTTTAATATCCCAACTGCTCATGCTCTCATGCTCTCCAACAAAGACTCCATCACTCGGGTCTACTATGGTGATCTCTATACAGATGACGGCCAATACATGGAGAAAAAATCTCCTTACCACGACGCTATCGATGCCCTGTTGCGGGCTCGTATTAAGTATGTAGCTGGCGGTCAGGACATGAAAGTCACCTATATGGGTGTGCCTCGTGAGGCGGATAAATGGTCTTATAACGGTATTTTGACTTCTGTTCGTTACGGTACTGGTGCTAACGAAGCGACAGATGAAGGAACAGCAGAAACTCGTACCCAAGGTATGGCTGTTATTGCTTCTAACAACCCTAACCTCAAGTTAAATGTATGGGATAAACTGCAAGTCAATATGGGAGCAGCCCATAAGAATCAATACTACCGCCCTGTACTCTTGACAACCAAAGATGGCATTTCCCGCTATTTAACTGACGAAGAAGTGCCGCAATCGCTCTGGAAGAAGACGGATGCTAATGGTATTTTGACCTTTGATATGAATGATATCGCAGGCTACAGCAATGTCCAGGTTTCTGGTTATCTAGCTGTTTGGGTACCAGTTGGTGCTAAGGCAGATCAGGATGCTCGTGTAACAGCTAGCAAGAAGAAAAATGCCAGTGGTCAGGTTTACGAGTCTAGCGCAGCCCTTGATTCTCAGCTGATTTACGAAGGCTTCTCTAACTTCCAAGACTTTGCAACTCGCGATGACCAGTATACCAATAAAGTCATTGCTAAAAATGTCAACCTCTTCAAGGAATGGGGAGTGACTTCATTTGAGCTGCCGCCTCAGTATGTATCTAGTCAAGACGGTACTTTCCTAGACTCTATCATCCAGAATGGTTACGCCTTTGAAGACCGTTATGACATGGCAATGAGCAAGAACAATAAATATGGTTCTTTAAATGACCTACTCAATGCTCTCCGTGCTCTTCACAGTGTCAATATCCAAGCCATTGCGGACTGGGTGCCAGACCAAATCTACAACCTGCCAGGTAAAGAAGTGGTAACGGCAACTCGTGTCAACAACTACGGAACCTACCGTGAAGGCGCAGAAATCAAGGAAAAACTTTACGTTGCCAATACTAGAACCAATGGTACAGACTATCAAGGCAAGTATGGTGGAGCCTTCTTGGATGAACTCAAAGCTAAATACCCAGAAATCTTTGAACGAGTACAAATTTCTAACGGTCAAAAGATGACGACTGATGAGAAGATTACCAAGTGGTCAGCTAAACACTTCAACGGTACCAATATCTTAGGTCGTGGTGCTTACTATGTTCTTAAAGATTGGGCTAGCAACGAATATCTCAACAACAAGAATGGTGAGATGGTGCTGCCTAAGCAATTAGTTAATAAGAATGCTTACACAGGATTTGTCAAAGATACTACTGGATTCAAGTACTATTCAACTAGTGGCTATCAAGCTAGAAATTCCTTTATCCAAGATGAAAATGGAAATTGGTATTACTTCGATAAACGAGGTTACCTAGCAACAGGTGCTCATGAAATTGATGGCAAGCAAGTTTATTTCCTCAAGAATGGTATTCAGCTGCGTGATTCTCTCCGTGAAGATGAAATCGGCAATCAGTACTACTACGATAAGACTGGTGCCCAAGTTCTCAACCGTTACTACACTACTGACGGCCAAAACTGGCGTTACTTTGATGCCAAGGGTGTCATGGCTAGAGGTCTGGTGACCATGGGCGGCAATCAGCAATTCTTCGACCAAAACGGCTACCAAGTCAAAGGCAAGATTGCGCGTGCCAAAGATGGTAAACTTCGTTACTTTGATAAGGATTCAGGTAATGCTGCTGCTAACCGCTTTGCCCAAGGTGATAATCCAAGTGACTGGTACTATTTCGGAGCAGATGGTGTTGCAGTAACAGGTCTTCAAAAACTTGGCCAGCAAACCCTTTACTTCGACCAAGATGGCAAGCAAGTCAAGGGTAAAATCGTGACACTTGCAGACAAGAGTATCCGTTACTTCGATGCCAACTCCGGAGAAATGGCAGTCGGCAAGTTTGCAGAAGGTGCCAAGAACGAATGGTATTACTTTGATCAGGCTGGTAAAGCAGTAACAGGTCTTCAGAAGATTGGTCAACAAACCCTTTACTTCGATCAAAATGGTAAGCAAGTCAAAGGACAGCTAGTAACTCTGGCTGATAAATCAATCCGTTACTTCGATGCCAACTCCGGTGAAATGGCAGCTAATAAGTTTGTTGAAGGTGCTAAGAACGAATGGTACTACTTCGATCAGGCTGGTAAAGCAGTGACAGGTTTGCAGCAGATTGGCCAACAGACCCTCTATTTCGACCAAGACGGCAAGCAAGTCAAAGGCAAGCTTGTCTATGTCAATGGTGCTAACCGTTACTTTGATCCGAATTCAGGTGAAATGGCGCGCAATAAATGGATTCAGCTAGAAGATGGAAGTTGGATGTACTTCGACCGCAATGGTAGAGGCAGACGCTTCGGCTGGAACTAAAAGCAATAGAATAGGCTAAATGAAACTTAATCTTTAGCTTTCTAATAGACAAAAACGATAACTTCTTATTTTGAAGTTATCGTTTTTAGCTGTCTTCTAGGAGAACAAATATAGAAACAAGATTAAATCTATCAAATTTCTTTAACATCTTTCTTTTTTTCGATAGATAGGAGCAGAGCAATCACACCGATAATGCTGAAGATTAGCCAGCTAGCGTTCATATTCCAGAGGGCCAGGCTGCTGAAGACCATAGTACCAAAGGGGACAGAGAAAGAAAAGAGCAGACTCAGAAAGCTGGAAGTCTGAGCGAGAACATCAGAAGGCAATTTGCTCAGTAAGAGGGTGTTGATTTTGGGATTGATCTTGCCGGAGATATAAGCTAGTAAAAATCCAAAAGCAATGCCGACGAAAACAGGCAGATGCAAGAAATTGCTGACAGCAAGCAGAATCATTGTAAGAGCAGCCCAGAGGGTTAGTTGATTTAGAGAGAGACGGCTAAAGTAATCGTTGGGAGTCAGACTGGCTGCAATCATGGCTAGGACAAGAGTGGTCTGAAGAACCAAGAGAGACTGACTAAAGGATAGCTGGAAGATGGGGTTATCCAGCAAGTAGAGATTATAAAGAGCTATAAGAGAACCTGCCATAGCGTTGACGATCAGGATTTGAGCCAACAGTTTGAGAAAATTGCTAGAACCTTCCTGATCAAAGATCAGCTTAGACGATGTGTACATTTTCTTCAATTCTTCTTTCAGAGGAGCGTTTTTCTCAGAAATTACGACGGGGTCATGGGTCAATCGGCGGCGGACTAGGTAGAGGATGGTGGAGGATAGGAGAAAGGTCAAGGCGTTAACCAAAGCAACTAAGAAAAAGTCTTGCTGGCTGACGGTCAGGAGCCAAACTCCCAAAGCTTGTCCGGCCAGGCTACAGAGAAAGCTGATAAGCTGGGTAAAGGAGAAGGCTTCCATAAGGTCTTTCTCTGGAACATTCTTTTTTAAAATCGGCATTTGCAGGCCGCTGCGGTAATCGCTGATAATATCTGAAAGAATATTCATCAAGCAGACGGCTGAAAAGGCTAGATAAGAGCTGGAGCGAGTCATGAAGGCAACAAGAACAAAGAGCAGGGCTTGAAGATAACCAAAATGAATCAGCCAACGAGCTTTACGGATAGTCTTGTCAGCTTTGATACCAGCAAAGATAGTAAAGAATGTCGGAACCAGGACGATAAAATTAGCCACAGCAATAGCAAACTTGGGATTGGGCATGCTGGAAGCAAATACCACAAAAACAATATTGAAAATAGAAGCTCCCAAGGTGTTGAAGATTCGGGAAAGGCTGAGTGAGGCATAGACCCCATTTTTAAAGAATAATTTCATCGTAGACTCCTTTTCTAAACTGCAAGAATGAATGAAAGCTGATTGGGTGCATCTGTAAACTGGCTTTTGTTTTTTCTCTTTCTGATGAACATTATAGACCGTTTAAAGCCAAAAACAAGGGCTTTTCGGCAACTGGTTAGGTCTCATTAAGTAAGTGGTAAAATTCTGAAAGTGACTTGCGCTAGCTCTTTCTGCTTTTAGTATAAAATAGAGAATCCAATCTGCAGGAAATATTGCATATATTCAACGATTTTCGGGTAGAAACTTTTAAATCAGAAAGGTGGAGCTCGAGTAGGAACAAAAAACCACTTTCCAACTCAAAATAGCTGAGCTTAAAAGTGGAAATTTGCATCATTTGCTATATTTTTGAAAAGCAGTATCAAGGGCTTTTTGATAGTAGTCAGCGCTATGATGACAGTTCAAGATTCGGAAAATATCGACAGCTTGCTTCATTTGAGTGAGCCCCTCTTCTGTTTTCCCTTTCAAACAGATCAACTCTCCCTGAGCAAAGAGATAGACAATTCGGAAGTAAGTCTCATTTTCTTCATAAAAGTTTCGCTCAATGACTTGTTGGAAATAGTCTGCCTGAGTGATATTTTCCTGACTGATGGCCAGAAGATAGCCATTAAGAAAGGTAGTGTGCAGGGTGTTGCGATTGTTGGCAAACAAGGCTGTAAAATCATTTCTTGAGAGGATTTCTTTGGTGTATTGGGAAAACAAGTCTAGGGATAAAACCGGAGTGCAGACAGAGAAGAGATTGAGCTCGTAGCGCCCCCAAATATCAACTGAAAAGAGGTAATCATGCAGGAAATCCAGCTCGCCTGGGCTAGCCTTCTCAGACTCTTTGAGGGCACAGAGATAGGCCTTTACAATCAGGCGTTCAACCCAATCACTAGCCTTCTTGCTTTTTTGAGTGATTTTTTCTTTTTTCAGATAAAGTTCTTCTAAGAGATCAAGCTGATTGGCTTGCAACAGGTCTTGAATGTGGCTTAAGAGTTCCTTGTGAGAATGATGATTCTGGATGCCGGCTGCAACGGTAAATTCTTCCGTTTCCGTGCGGATGGCGCTGAGAGCGCTAAAAAGTTTCTGTGCCGACAGTTCGCTCTGCCCATTTTCAAAGCGAGAGAGCATAGATTTTGAAAATTCTCCGCCAGCCGCCTCGGATAAAGAGATGTGCCTTGCCTCGCGAAAAAATCTAAAAACCTGTCCTAGATGTTCCATTGTCTTCCCTCCTTACAATTTATTATAACAAAATAATTTTCAATAACATCGAAGCGCTCAAACATGATATAATATAAAGAAAAAAAGCAAAGAGGAACTTATGTTGCATATTCAAGAAATTCGGAAGAATCCAGATGGACTAGCCTTTGAGAAAAAGCTGGACTTGGCGGAGGAGTTAAAAGAGCGCAATCCTGAGATTTTAGATGTTCAGGGTATTGTAGCCAAAGGCAAGGTTCAATATGAAGACGGCCTCTATTTTCTGGATTATGACTTGTCTTATACCATCACTCTGACGTCCAGTCGCAGTATGGAGCCGGTGGAGCTCAAGGAGTCTTATCTAGTCAACGAAATTTTCATGGAAGAAGGACAGGCTGCATCGCAGGAACTGATTGATCAGGACTTGGTACTGCCGATTGAAAATGGCGAGATTAATGTAGCCGAGAGTGTAGCTGATAATATCCTGCTGAATATCCCGCTGAAAATTCTAACAGCTGAGGAAGAAGCCGGCCAAGGCTTTCTGTCAGGTCAGGACTGGCAGGTTATGACAGAAGAAGAATTCGCCGCTGCCCAGGAAGCTCAAAAAGAGAAGAACAATCCTTTCGCTGGTTTGCAAGGACTTTTTGATGAATAAATCTTGTAAAAATTTTGAAATCGATAAAAAATAAAATAAAAGAAAAGGCAAATTGCTATGACCTGCACCCCAAAAGTTAGACAGAAAATCTAACTTTTGGGGTGTTTTTGGTATGAAATTAGTTTATACAAATGAACTGAAAAGATAACCTAAAAAGAATGGCACTTCTTGGATTCAGATTGACCTCAAATACAATATAGCTGGCCCAAATCTTCAATATTATTCCCCTGACTTAAAGCAAGAAATAATTGAGAAGATACTAGTAGATGGCTAGCCCTATACAATAAGCTCCCAGACTCAGTTTGGGAGCTTATTGATTTATATCTTCTGTTTGGCCTTGATAGTGGTAAATGCAGAGTCGGTTTGCTTGGTCTGGTCGACTGACGGTAAAGTGGAAGTAATGATCCTTTTTATCCAAGCTTTTGGTCTTGGAGAGTTTGAAATAAGTGGCTTGGCGGCTGGCCATGTGGAGTAGGATGTCATCTTCCATGACCATCAGAGGCTGGGGAAGATTGGAAAATTGATAAAAATCCTCTTGAAATTGATAGTAATTCTGGGAAAAATAGTCAAATTGAAGTTCCTCATGTACATTTTGAGTGGTCATCTGCGCCTCCTGAAGCTTGTATCGAAAGAATCTGATGGATAGCAAGGCCTTTGTAATGGTCACCTTCCTGCAGGAGGACCTGCTTGCAGTCCAGATGAAAGACGGTAGCAGTAATGTCGGTCAGCTTTCCCTGATTAAGAAAGGTGATTCTGATGGGAACTTGATGACTGTAGGCTTGGTTGAGTAACTGGAATTTCTCCTGTCTGTCAAGCTGGGCCAGGCGACTGATATCTAGTTCTTTTTTGGCCAAAGCAGTGCTGTGCTCAGAGAGGAAAAAGCCAGCCCACTTAGCCATGCCCCGATCCTGAAAGTCACGAGCTGACTGATAGGGGAGGTAGGATCGGTCGGTCATGATAAGCCCTCCAGCCCTCCAGCCGAATGGCCACCTGTCAGCTTGCTTCGAGCGATGGCACGGGAGGAGTCCAGCAAGGCATTTCCCTTAAGCAGAGAGGCAAAGCCGAAGCGATCTCTGATGCGGTCAATCGTCTGTTGGAGCTCCTCTTCTTTTTGAATTTGCAGAGGATCGTCAAAGAGAGAAATCAGACTATAACCTTGATCGACAAAGTCACTGTAAAAAACGCCAATCTGTCGGATAGCCCCGCCCTGATATTTGGAACGAAAAAGCTGAACGACGATTTGAGCCAATCGGTCACTGTTGTTAGTGGGCTCAATTTTTTTCTGTGTATGAATGGAAGGCAGGAGCTCCTGCTTGGAGTAACGGGCATAGATGGAGACACGCTGGCATTTCTTACCAGAGCGTCTGAGCCGAATGGCGACCTGCTCAGCCATTTCTCGGAAAACGAGTTCAATCTCTGCCTGTTGTCTGTAATCTCGGGGGAGAATTTGCGAATTCCCTAGACCGTGTGACTTGACCTGATAAGGCTTGTGAACATTGCTTTCATCAATACCGTGAGCATGAAACCAAAGCTGCAGACCCATAACTCCCATTTCTTTTTTGAGAATATCGGGATTAAAGTGAGCTAAATCATAAATGGAGTGGATGCCTAGCTTCTTAAGACGGGTGGCCGTTCGGTGACCGATGCCCCAAAAATCAGTCATTGTCGGAATAGTCCAGACCTTACTTGGCACATCCTCGTAGGACCAGTTGACCCGCATCTGTTTTGTGTGCTTGGCTTCAATGTCCAAGGCTAGCTTGGCGAGAAGAGGATTGGCGTTGCTCAGGCCGATAGAGGCATAAATCCCAGTCTTCTTCCAGATAGCCTGTTGAATGCGGGCAGCCAGCAGGTCCAGTTTGGTCCTGCGGTCCAGCGTCTGATCGGGAATGAAGTAGTTGATAGAGCTTGTCAAATCTAGGAAGCCTTCATCAATTGAGTAGGGGAAAATATCATCGGGAGCTGCGAAATCCTGGAAAATTTTTTGAATTTCCATGTTTTTCTGGATGTAGTAGTTCATCCGAGGTGGGACCAATAAGGTCTTTTGAGCAGCATCTTCAATAAAGCGCACATAATCTGCTGTAATTGGTAGTCCCTGCTTGTGGGCAGCAGCATAGTTGAACTTGCGGGTGTGGACATCAAAAGGAAGATTATAGCTTCGGCTGACATTCTGGCTGCCGAAATTCTTTTTAAAGAGAGGAGTGGCAGCTAATATCAGTCCAGCAGAATTTTCAATTCGGCTCATGACACAGAGCGAGGTTTTTAAAGGGTCAAGGCCGAGGGAAATGCATTCGCAAGAGGCATAAAAACTTTTCATATCCACAAAAGCGATGTCTGAACGAGGCTCGCGTGAATAATCAAATAGGACCATAGCTTATACCTCAATTGGCAGAAAATGTCCGACTACGATACCAACAATGCTAGGTTGGTCTTCATAAGGAGCAAAGAGATCCTCGTAGTCAGGATTGATAGATTCTAAGCGTAGGCCTTCAGCTTCACGGTAGACTTTTTTAATATATGTCTTGCCATTCCACATAAGAGCATAGACTGCCCCATCGTAGTCAAACCCTGTCTGTTTCATAAGTGCAACAGATCCATTGGGATACTTGGGCTCCATAGAATCTCCAGAGACCCAGGATGCAAAGTCGTGCTGGATATCTTGATCGAAGTAGACCGTTTCGTAGTCTGTTTCATTGTCATAATAACTGTGACCGCGACCTGCAGCCAGCTCAACAGATAGAACCTTATAGGCTGTAAGGGAGCTAACCTTGCGCTGTCTCTCTAGGAGCCGACTAGCGAGCTTGTCTACTTCTTTTTTATGTGGTGCGGTTAGTAAAGGGTAGGTGTAGAGCGCGCTGGTCTCATCCACAAAGTAGTTCTCCTGGACCTTGAGACAGGTGGCCAACCTCCTGAGATTTTTTGCGTGGGGTTCTGCTAGACCATTTTCCCAAGCAGAGTAAGTCTTTCGAGAGATGCCCAGCTCTTGGTAAATGGAAGCCTGTGCCAGATTAAGCTCCAGCCGGCGTTTTTTTAATTTTTCATGCGAAAACATATCACACCTCCTATGTAACGTTTTAAAGGTTACATATAGTATAACAAATGAAATCGAGAAAAGCAAGTTCTTTATTGAGTATTGTTATTTCTAGCAAGAGTGTGGTAAACTGTAGGGAGGAATATAACCTGGAGGTAGAGAGATGTTTCCTATGATAGCAAAAACGATCATGACAGAAGAAGCTTACCGCCGTTTCGCTTGGACCAATTTTTGGTATAAAAAGAATGGCATCTTCTCGCTGATTCTCCCTGAGATAGTGGTGCTGATATGCAGTGCAATCTGTTTTTTCATCGGGGAACCTTTGCCAGGCGTAGCTTTTCTTGTTACTGTGGCTGTCCTTCCTTTTCTTTACTATCTGTCTATGAATCGACATATTAAAAAGTTTTATAGAGGCAACCCCCTCTGGCATGATATAGAGCAGGAGTTTAGCTTCTATGAGACAGACTTTCGTGTCGTTAATCGGAATAACAATGCCAGATTTGACTACCAAGATATTGTGGCGATTATAGACAAGCCAGAAACTTTTTATATTATGGTTGGTCGGTCAATGGGGCTGATCTTGGATAAGGCAGACTGTCAGCCTGAATTAATTGATTTTTTACTAAAACTAAAAGAAAGCAGAAGTCTCTAATTTGGGGGACTTCTGTTTTTTATCTGTCAAGTTTTCAAAAAATTGGCCTCTTGTGCGATGTGTGTTATAATGTTTTTTATGAGAGTTGTTGCAGGTAAATACGGGGGCAGGCCCCTCAAGACTTTGGACGGCAAGACGACCAGGCCTACGACCGATAAGGTCAAGGGGGCAATTTTTAATATGATTGGTCCCTATTTTGACGGCGGTCGGGTGCTAGATCTTTATGCTGGGAGTGGGAGTTTGGCCATTGAGGCTATTTCGCGAGGTATGGAGGAAGCTGTCTTAGTCGAAAGGGATCGCAGAGCTCAGGCTATTATTTCAGAGAATATTCAGATGACAAAGGAGCCGGAACGTTTTGACTTGCTCAAGATGGAGTCTGGCCGAGCCTTGGAAATATTGACGGGAGCTTTTGACTTGGTTCTCTTAGATCCGCCTTATGCCAAGGAGCAGATTGTGGCAGACCTTGAGAAGCTGGAGGAGAGTCGGCTCTTGAGTCAAGATGTTCTGGTAGTCTGTGAGACAGACAAGGAAGTAGAGCTACCGGAGGAAATTGCAGGGCTGGGCATTTGGAAGCAGAAGATATATGGAATTTCAAAGGTGACGGTGTATGTCAGATAAGATAGGATTATTCACAGGGTCTTTTGACCCGATGACCAAGGGCCATGTGGACCTGATTGAGCGGGCCAGCAGGCTCTTTGATAAGATCTATGTAGGGATTTTCTATAATCGGGAAAAGTCTGGCTTTTTCACAATTGAAGCCAGAGAGCGCATGGTCAAAGAAGCTCTAGAACATTTGGATAATGTCGAGGTCATCATTTCGCAGAATGAGCTAGCAGTGACAGTGGCCAGAAGACTGGGAGCACAGGCCTTTGTGCGCGGTCTCCGAAATAGTCAAGATCTAGACTATGAAGCCAATATGAACTTTTTCAATCATGAACTAGCAGGAGAGCTGGAAACGATTTTCTTGCTCAGCAAGCCAGCCTATCAGCATATCAGTTCATCACGTATTCGTGAGCTAATTGCTTTTCAGCAGGATATCGCGGCCTATGTGCCCCAAAGTGTAATCAAAGAATTAGAAAGAATCAACAATGAAAAGAATTAAGAAGTTTATATTGCCGACGGTCATTGGCGTCACTATTGCCTTTTTTATAGCAGCTCTTTACGTTCGTCTGCCTTATTATATAGAAGTTCCTGGTGGTGCCGAGGATGTTCGTCAGGTCTTGCTGGTTGATAACAAGGCTGACAAGGAAGCGGGTTCCTATAATTTTGTGACAGTCGGGGTAGAGCAGGCAACCTTTGCTCATTTGGTCTATGCTTGGCTGACCCCTTTTACCGATATTTATTCCGCTAAGGATATGACGGGGGGATCCACGGATGAGGAGTTCAATCGGATCAACCAGTTTTACATGGAAACATCACAAAACATGGCTAAATATCAAGGGTTGACGACAGCTGGTAAAGAGATCAAGATGGATTATCTGGGGGTTTATGTCCTGCAGGTAGCTGATAACTCAACCTTCAAGGGAGTTCTCAATATTGCTGATACGGTAACTGGTGTCAATGATAAGACATTTGAAAGCTCTGAGGAGCTGGTTAAGTATGTCAACTCGCAGAAGCTTGGGGATAAAATCAAGGTGACTTTCCAAGAAGATGGTCAGGAGAAATCGGCAACCGGTAAGGTCATCAAGTTGGAGAACGGTAAGAACGGGATTGGGATTAGTCTGATAGACCGGACGGAAGTCAGCAGCAGTATTCCGATTACATTTTCAACTGAGGGTATCGGCGGTCCCAGTGCTGGTCTCATGTTCAGCCTCGCCATTTATACCCAGTTGGCTGATCCGACTCTTCGTGATGGCCGCGATATTGCAGGGACCGGCAGCATCAGCCGTGAAGGCGAAGTTGGCGAAATCGGCGGAATCGATAAGAAAGTCGTTTCAGCGGCCCAAAGCGGAGCAGACATCTTCTTTGCACCGAACAATGAACTGACAGAGGAAGATAAAAAGCTTTCTCCTAATGGGAAAAACAACTACCAAACGGCTCTGGAGACAGCCAAGAAGATTAAAACGGATATGAAAATTGTTCCAGTTAAAACGCTGCAGGACGCCATTGACTATCTGAAAAAGAACAAGTAAGATCTTAGCTTTTGCTAAGATTTTTCTTGTGAGACAGACAAAATCAGCTGGCCTTTTCTACTTTAAATCGTCTGACTTTTTTCAGAAAGGTATTTTTGATGAAAAGTCCGCGAAATACTGGCTGATTTATGATAAAATAAAGTGTTGTAGATAAACTATCCAAGATTGTTAAAGGAAGAGTATGCGTAAAGATATTTCACCTGAATTGTATAATTATAATAAATTCCCAGGACCGGAGTTTAAACAGATTGACAGCAAGATTGTTGCAGAAAAATTCGAGTTTGAATTGATTGAGAACTATAAGGAAGGCTTTGACTTGACGGCCTTTCATCAGCGTTTTTCAGAAATTCTCACTAAGTTTGACTATATTGTCGGTGACTGGGGCAATGAGCAGCTGCGCCTGCGTGGTTTTTACAAGGACGAGCGGGCTAATGAAAGCGATGAGAAGATTAGTCGCTTAGAAGACTATTTGTTGGAGTACTGCAGCTATGGCTGTGCTTATTTTGTCTTGGAAAATCCAAATCCCCAGCGTGCTTCCTTTGATAAAAAATCGCATGGCAAGAAAGAGACAGAAGGTCGGTCAAAACGTTCTCGCAATAGCCGTTCTGGGAGCAACCGCAATCGCAGAAGTGAGCGAGAACGAGACAGCCGCTCTAAAAGAGACAATAAACGCTCTCGCAACAATTCCCAGCAAGATAGGCAGAAAAAGCAAAAAGACAGCAATCGCCATTTTGTGATTCGCCAGAATAAAGGAGAAAAATGAAACCATCTATTTATAGCTTAACGCGTCAGGAAATGATCGAATGGGCGGAAGCTCAGGGAGAAAAGAAATTCCGTGCTGCCCAGATTTGGGAGTGGCTCTATCGCAAGCGGGTCCAGTCTTTTGAAGAGATGACCAATCTATCTAAAGATTTGATTGCCAAACTAGACGATCAGTTTGTCGTCAATCCGCTTAAACAGCGCATCGTCCAAGAGTCTGCTGACGGTACGGTCAAGTACCTCTTTGAGCTGCCGGATGGTATGCTGATTGAGACGGTGCTCATGCGCCAGCACTATGGACTTTCTGTCTGTGTGACCACCCAGGTCGGCTGCAATATCGGCTGTACCTTCTGTGCTTCCGGCTTGATTAAAAAGCAACGCGACCTCAATAACGGTGAGATTGTCGCTCAGATTATGCTGGTTCAGAAGTATTTTGACGAGCGTGGTCAGGATGAGCGGGTCAGCCATATCGTGGTTATGGGAATCGGCGAGCCTTTTGACAACTATGACAACGTGCTCAAGTTTGTCCGGACGGTCAATGATGACAAAGGTTTGGCTATCGGTGCCCGCCATATCACGGTTTCGACATCAGGGCTGGCTCATAAGATTCGTGACTTTGCCAATGAAGGCGTGCAGGTCAATCTAGCTGTATCCCTCCATGCCCCGAATAATGATTTGCGGACTAGCATCATGCGAATTAACCGGTCCTTCCCTATCGAAAAGCTTTTTGCAGCTATTGAATACTATATTGAGACCACTAACCGTCGGGTGACCTTTGAGTACATCATGCTCAATGAAGTCAATGACGGGGTAGAGCAGGCCAAGGAATTGGCTGAGCTGCTCAAGAACATTAAGAAGCTGTCTTATGTCAATCTCATTCCTTATAACCCCGTTAGCGAGCATGACCAGTACAGCCGCAGTCCCAAAGAGCGCGTGATGGCCTTCTACGATACCCTCAAGAAAAACGGAGTCAACTGTGTGGTTCGTCAGGAACATGGTACAGATATTGATGCAGCCTGCGGTCAGCTGCGTTCTAATACCATGAAGCGTGATCGCGAGAAAGCATTGGTAGAAAATGTTCAGCCTTAAGAACTATCTGACTTCAGCCGGTGAGCTGACTGCTAAGGGACGGAGATTGCTGGCATGGGGGAGCTGGCTCTATTTCTTGATGCTTTGCGTTCTGTGCTTTATTCCTCAGGTTCCAGAGCCGGGAATGGAGACGCCGGGAGTCCAGTATTTTGGCCGAATAGTAGTTTTGTTAATCCCTTTTAACTCCTTTGTCAATATTGGAGAGATTACTTCTTGGATTCAGCTGGTCAAGGTTTTTATCCAAAATCTAGCTAATATCTTCTTGCTGTCACCTTTAATCTTTCAATTGCTTTACCTCTTTCCAAAATTGCGGAAGACCAAGAAGGTTGTATGGCTGAGCTTCGGGATGAGTCTGTCTATCGAAGTGACTCAGATTCTGCTGGACCTTCTCATCAACGCCAATCGAGTCTTTGAGATTGATGATCTCTGGACCAATACTTTGGGTGGTTATCTGGCTTGGCGGGCATTTCAGCTTGGTCAGAAAATCTGGAAAAATCGTCAAGACGACGCTTTCAAAAGAGATTAGCCGGTGAAAGGTTCGGATTTAGGAGAAAAAATTAAATTTTTTCTTGACAAGAAAAAGGGAAAGGCCTATAATAAAATAAATCATCAGAAAAGTAATAATTTTTTCTACTTTCAGGGAGTCTGTGGTTGGTGGAAACAGGCAGTAGAAAATTATGAAGTGGGCTGATGCAAAAAATGAATTTGAAGCAATAAAAATTCGGTGAGCACACCTTACAGTGCAGCTTGTTGTTAGACAAGACAGAGATATGGAGACAGTCTATACTTTTCTCCATAATTGAGGTGGCACCGCGATTTTACGCCCTCACACAGATTTTTTCTGTGTGTGGGCTTTTGTTTTGCTTGAAAATAAAGAAAAGAGGCAATCAAGATGACAGAAACTAAAGGATATTTTGGACAATTCGGCGGCTCCTTTGTACCGGAGCCTATCCAGGCCTTGCTGGATGAATTGGAAGCGACTTTTGAGAAGTATAAGGATGACCCAGAATTTTTAAATGAATACCGACATTATTTGGCGGATTATTCAGGTCGGGAAACCCCGCTTTACTTTGCAGAAAGTCTGACCCAGCATCTGGGCGGAGCTAAGATTTATCTGAAGCGGGAAGATCTCAATCATCTGGGCTCACACAAGCTCAATAATGTTTTGGGACAGATTCTACTAGCTAAGCGCATGGGCAAGACCCGAATCATCGCTGAAACTGGAGCTGGCCAGCATGGTGTGGCAACTGCGGCAGCCGCAGCTAAGTTTGGTATGAAGTGCGATGTTTACATGGGTGCAGAGGATGTAGAGCGCCAGCGTCTCAATGTCTTCCGCATGGAAATGATGGGAGCGACTGTTCATGCAGTGGAAACAGGCACCAAAACCCTCAAGGATGCAGTTGATGCAGCTTTTGGAGCTTGGATGAATGATTTGGAAGCCTTCTATGTTTTGGGATCTGCTGTCGGTCCTCACCCTTATCCGACGATTGTCCATGAGTTCCAAAAGGTGATCAGTGAAGAATCTCGCCGGCAGATTTTGGACAAGGAAGGCCGCTTGCCGGACTATGTTATTGCCTGCGTAGGTGGCGGATCCAATGCTATCGGTGCTTTCTCTCAGTATGTAGCGGATGAAGAAGTCAAGCTGGTTGGTGTTGAAGCGGCTGGACGGGGTCTTGATACAGACCAGCATGCGGCGACCATGACCAAGGGAAGTGTCGGAGTAGTGGATGGTATGAAGACTTACGCTGTCTTTGCTGAAGATGGTCAGGTGGCGCCGGTTTACTCGATTTCAGCAGGCTTGGACTATCCTGGTGTTGGTCCTGAACATGCTTTCTTTAAAGATTCTGGTCGAGTAGAATACGTGGCCGCGACAGATGATGAAGCTGTGGATGCTTTGCTCCTCTTGACACAAAAGGAAGGAATTTTGCCAGCGATTGAAAGCTCTCACGCCATTGCTGAAGCCATCAAGCGAGCTCCGAAATTGTCATCTGACAAAATCATCATTATCAATGTATCTGGTCGTGGAGACAAGGATGTGGCAGCCATTGCTGACTATCTAGAAAAACGAAAATAAAATACCCAGCAGAAAAGTAGTAACATCTCTCCTTTCAGAGAGTCTGTGGTTGCTGTAAACAGGCAGGAGAAGTTATGAAATGGGCTGTTGGAGTCAACATTTTGTCCTTTAGTTGAACTTTTATTATTTTGTTAGCTTACTTTGCTGTAAAATAGTATGCTGCCTTCTACTAAAAGGAATCTAAATGACTGTAAATAAGTAAATGAGATGTGGAGCCTAAAAACTCCATAACTGAGGTGGCACCGCGATGATACGCCCTCACAGGATGAACTGTGCGGGCGTTTTTCTGTAGTTTTGGAGCAAGTTATGACCGTGGACAGGTGCTATCTGTTCTTGTGAATGCAGTCATGGCTAGCAGATTGTTCCTCCTTAAACGTTTTTGATTAAATAGAAAGAAACATTATGCAAAAGATTTTACCAGCTGATATTTTATCGCCGATCCTAGCTTATATGCGGATTCAGGGCGACCACAAGGTGATTTTGGAAAGTATTCCGAGAGATAGCGAGACAGCTCGTTTTTCTATCCTAGCTTATAACCCAGTCTTTGAAGTTCGCTATGAAAATGGCCAGCTAACAAAGAATGGGCAAGTAATCAAGGCAGATCCCTTGGACTATCTGCATGAGTTGGCAGTAAAGAAAAATCATCATTCAGACTTGCCTTTTGGTGGTGGAGCCATCGGTTTTGTTGGCTACGATATGATTTCCCTCTATGAGGAGATTGGTCAGATTCCAGCTGATGTGATTGGGACGCCGGATATGCACTTTTTCGTCTATGAGAGTTACATGGTTTTTGACCATAAAAAAGATAAGGTCTATATCCTTGAGGAGGCGCTCTACAGTAATAGAAGCGAAGCTGATTTGGCTGCTAGTCTGGAGCATATCATGGCTGAGCTAGCGCAGCCTGCGGCAGATGAATTTTCACCGCTGGAACTGTCCAGTTTGAACTTCCAGAGTCATATCGAGCAGACAGCTTTTGAAAAAATGGTGGAAGAAGCGCGTAGCTTGATTCGGCAGGGAGACATGTTTCAATGTGTGCTCAGTCAGCGTTTTTCAGCAGAGTATTCTGGTAGGCCACTGGATTACTATCGCAATCTGCGTGTGACCAATCCTTCCAACTATCTCTACTTTTATGATTTCGGGGATTATCAGATCATCGGAGCCAGCCCAGAAAGTCTGGTCTCTGTCAAGCAGGGGCAGGTTACGACCAATCCTATTGCTGGGACCAGACCGCGCGGGCAGGATGAAATAGAAGATAAAGCCTTGGCGAAGGAGTTGCTGGCTGACGAGAAGGAAGTGGCGGAACACCGCATGTTAGTTGATTTGGGGCGTAATGATATTGGTAAAATTGCCCAGAATAACAGCGTGGAAGTCACTAAGTACATGGAAGTAGAGTATTTCCGCTATGTCATGCACCTGACCAGTGTGGTTCGTGGTCAGCTTCTGCCTCAACTGACAGCTATGGATGCGCTCAAGTCAACCCTGCCAGCTGGTACCGTCTCGGGCGCGCCTAAGATTCGAGCCATGAAACGGATTTATGAGCTGGAGCAGGAAAAGCGTGGCGTTTATGCGGGGGCTATCGGCTATCTGTCTGCGACAGGGGATATGGATTTTGCCATTGCTATACGCACTATGGTTTTGAAAAATAGCAGAGCTTACGTTCAAGCTGGAGCGGGTATTGTTTATGATTCAATCCCTACTAATGAATACCAAGAAACCATCAATAAGGCCAAATCAATGACCAAGATAGGAGAGATGCAATGATTTTATTAATTGATAATTATGATTCTTTTACTTACAATCTAGCCCAGTATATCGGAAATTTCGCAGAAGTTAAAGTCTTGCGAAATGATGATGCAGGCCTTTATCAAGCGGCAGAAGAAGCGGATGCCTTGGTTCTGTCTCCAGGCCCAGGCTGGCCGGCAGATGCAGGACGGATGGAAGAGCTTATCCGCGATTTTACTGGTAAAAAGCCGATATTGGGGATTTGCTTGGGACACCAAGCCATTGCAGAAGTATTTGGTGGAAAGCTAGGTTTGGCTCCCAAAGTCATGCACGGCAAGCAAAGTATTCTGCGCTTTGAGGGAAAATCTCCTATCTATCAAGGGATAGAGGATGGACAGCCGGTCATGCGCTATCATTCGATTTTGGTTGAAGAGATGCCGGAGAACTTTGAAGTGACGGCTCGGGCGGTTGATGACAACTCAATCATGGCTATCCAGCACAAGAGCCTGCCTATCTATGGTTTTCAGTATCATCCAGAAAGTATTGGCACGCCAGATGGCTTGTCGTCTATCAAGAATTTTATCGACTTAGTAAAGTAAAGGAGGATGTATGAAAGAAATTATTGCAAAACTAGCTGATTTTAAGGATTTAAGCAGCGCTGAGATGACAGATGTGATTGAGCGTATTGTCACCGGACGGGTGACAGAGTCTCAAATTGTAGCTTTCTTGCTGGGGCTTAAGATGAAGGGGGAGACGATTGAGGAACGAACTGCTTTGGCTCAGGTCATGCGAGGCCACGCTAAGCAGATTCCGACCACTATTCGCACTGCCATGGACAATTGCGGTACCGGTGGAGACAAGTCTTTCAGCTTCAATATTTCGACTACGGCAGCTTTTGTACTAGCAGGTGGCGGGATTAAGATGGCTAAGCACGGCAATCGCTCCATTTCTTCTAAGTCAGGATCAGCTGATGTGTTAGAAGCTCTGGGTATCAATCTAGACTTGGACGCTACTAGCTTGGGCAAGGTTTTTGAGCAGACAGGTATCGTCTTTCTCTTTGCAAAGAACATGCATCCAGCTATGAAATACATCATGCCAGCTCGTCTTAGTCTTGGTATTCCCACTATCATGAACTTAACCGGTCCGCTTATCCATCCCATGAGTCTAGAAACTCAGCTTTTGGGGACTAGCCGACCAGATATGCTAGAGAGTACGGCAGAGGTCTTGAAAAATATGGGCCGTAAGCGTGCAGTAGTCGTGTCGGGGCCGGATGGTCTTGATGAGGCGGGTCTTCATGGTCGTACCCAGTATGCTCTGCTGGAAAATGGGCAAATCAGCCTGCACGGCTTTCTGCCGTCAGATATTGGCATGGAAGAAATACCTCTTGAAGCGATTCGTGGAGGCAATGCCAAGGAAAATGCAGAAATTCTGCTATCTGTCCTGCAAAATCAAGCCAGCCCCTATCTGGAAACGACAGTTCTGAATGCTGGATTGGGCTTCTATGCTAATGGGAAATCAGACAGCATAGAAGAAGGAATAGCTTTGGCCCGCCAGGTGATTGCTAGTGGCGCAGCCTATGAAAAACTCAAGCAACTACAGGAGTATCAAAAATGAGCAAAGAATTTCTCCCGACCATTCTAAAGCAAAAAGAGCAGGAAGTGGCGGCTATGTCCTATGAAGAGCTGCAGCCCCTGCGCTCGACCTATTCTCTCTATGAGTATCTCAAAAGCAAGTCCCAAGAGCTGCAGCTGATTGCTGAGGTTAAAAAAGCCAGTCCCAGTCTGGGAGATATTAATCTCGGTGTGGATATTGTGGAGCAGGCTCGCACCTATGAACGATGCGGTGCAGCTATGATTTCGGTCCTGACAGATGAGATTTTCTTCAAAGGACATCTGGATTACCTGAGAGAGATTTCCAGTCAAGTGACCATTCCGACCCTCAATAAGGACTTTATCATTGATGAAAAGCAGATTGTTCGCGCCCGCAATGCAGGAGCGACAGTTATTCTCTTGATTGTGGCCGCCTTGCCTGAAAAGCGTCTGCAAGAACTCTATGATTTTGCGACAGGTTTAGGCTTGGAAGTTCTGGTCGAAACCCATAATCTGGCGGAGCTGGAAATTGCCCATAGAATAGGAGCTCGGATTATCGGTGTCAATAACCGCAATTTAGTCACTTTTGAGACAGATATCAATACAAGTCTTCAGCTATCTGCCCATTTCAAAGATGACAGGGTTTACGTATCTGAGTCCGCTATTTTCAGCAAGGAAGATGCTGAGCTAGTAGCTCCTTATTTCCATGCGGTTTTAGTCGGAACAGCCCTGATGCAGGCAGAGGATGTAGCAGAAAAAATCAAGGAACTGAAAATTGACAAAGGTTAAGATTTGCGGCTTATCAACGGCCAGCGCTGTGGAAACGGCATGCCAGGCTGGTGCGGATTACATTGGATTTGTCTTTGCTGAGAGCCGTCGGAGGGTCAGTTTGGAGCAAGCTCAGAAGCTAGCTGCCTTGGTGCCGCCTGCTGTCCGAAAGGTAGGAGTTTTCGTCTCTCCGGGCTTGGCAGAGCTGCAGGAAGCTATTTCAGTGGCAAATCTGGATTTGGTGCAGATTCATGGCGATTTTAATGAAGATCTTCTGACTGAGATTGGCCGGCCGGTTATTCGAGCTTATCAGGTCAAGGGAGCGTTAAAAGATGTTAGCCAACAAGCGGACTACCTGCTCTTTGATGCACCTCTTGCTGGTAGTGGCCAGACCTTTGATTGGCAATCTTTTGACAAGAATCAAATCCACCAGCCCTTCTTTATCGCCGGTGGTTTGAATGCAGGAAATGTCCGAGAAGCGATTCAGCACTTCGCTCCTTACGCAGTTGATGTCTCAAGCGGGGTCGAGACTGACGGCCAGAAGGACTTAGAAAAGATAACAGAATTTATAGAAAGAGTGAAAGATGGCATATAATCAACCCAATCAAGAAGGATTTTACGGTGAGTTTGGCGGACGCTTTGTTCCTGAAACGCTGATGACAGCAGTTTTGGAACTGGACAAAGCCTACCGTGAGAGTAAAAAAGACCTAGCCTTTCAGGCAGAGCTGGATGAGTTGCTGAAGCAGTATGTAGGGCGGGAGAATCCTCTCTATTTTGCTAAAAATCTGACAGCCTATGCTGGCGGTGCTAAGATTTATCTGAAGCGGGAAGACCTCAACCATACCGGTGCCCATAAAATCAATAACGCCCTAGGGCAGGTCCTGCTAGCTAAGAGAATGGGCAAGAAGAAAATCATTGCAGAGACTGGTGCGGGTCAGCATGGAGTAGCTACAGCCACTGCTGCAGCCCTTTTCAACATGGACTGTACTATCTACATGGGCGAAGAAGATGTCAAGCGCCAAGCCCTCAATGTCTTTCGGATGGAACTTCTTGGAGCCAAGGTGGAGTCTGTGACCGATGGCTCTCGAGTCCTCAAAGATGCGGTCAATGCAGCTTTACGAGCTTGGGTGGCTCAGGTCGATGATACTCACTATATTATGGGGTCGGCCTTGGGACCCCATCCCTTCCCAGAGATTGTCCGCGACTATCAGAGTGTGATTGGTCGTGAGGCTAAGCGCCAGTTTGCTGAGCAAAATGCAGGTGCCCTGCCAGATGCTTTAGTCGCCTGCGTTGGCGGTGGTTCCAATGCTATTGGGCTCTTTTATCCCTTTGTAGATGATAGTACAGTGGCTATGTATGGAACAGAAGCGGCTGGGCGAGGCATCGATACAGATGAACATGCTGCGACCTTAACCAAGGGCCGGCCGGGTGTTTTACACGGTGCCTTGATGGATGTCTTGCAGGATGAGCAAGGGCAGATTCTGGAAGCTTTCTCTATCTCTGCTGGGCTGGACTATCCGGGCATCGGTCCCGAACATTCTCATTTTAATGCTATTCAGCGCGCGACTTATGTCCCAGTCACAGATGAAGAAGCCTTGGAAGCCTTCCAGCTCCTATCTCGTATCGAAGGGATTATTCCTGCTCTAGAGTCTAGTCACGCTATTGCTTACGCAGTTAAGCTGGCTAAGGAGCTGGGACCAGATAAATCAATGATCGTCTGCCTATCCGGTCGTGGTGACAAGGATGTCGTTCAGGTAAAGGAACGCTTGGAAAGTGAAGCTGCTCAAAAAGGAGGTGCCCATGACTAAAACACTCACTCAGCATTTAGAAACCATCAAAAGAGAAGGCAAGGGAATTTTCCTTCCATATATCATGGCTGGTGATCACGAGAAAGGTTTGGCAGGATTACCAGAAACCATCTCATTTTTGGAAAACTTGGGTGTGTCAGCTATTGAAATCGGTCTGCCTTTTTCAGACCCTGTTGCAGATGGGCCAGTTATTGAAGAAGCCGGTCTGAGAAGCCTGGGTCACCATACTTCGGCTAAGTCTTTAATCGCAAGCTTGCAGAATTTGGACACTCAGCTTCCTCTCATTATCATGACCTACTTCAATCCTATTTTCCAGTACGGTCTCAAAGATTTCGTCAAGGATTTGGCTAGGACGCCGGTTAAAGGATTAATTATTCCGGATCTGCCCCACGAGCATAGGAACTTTATCTTGCCTCTGCTGGAAGATTCAGATATCGCTCTTGTTCCTTTAGTGAGCCTGACGACTGGTCTAGAACGTCAGCAGGAGCTGATCAAGGAAGCTGAAGGTTTCATCTATGCTGTAGCCATCAACGGAGTGACAGGTAAGAGCGGAAGCTACCGCAATGATTTGGACCAGCATTTGAGCAAGCTCCATGATATTGCTGAGATTCCAGTGCTGACAGGTTTTGGCGTTTCAACTTTAGAGGATGTTGATCGCTTCAATCAAGTCTCAGACGGAGTCATTGTCGGATCTAAGATTGTCAAAGCTTTTCATGAAAAGGACGCCAGTATAGCAGCCTTTATCCAAGAAGCAGCAGCTTATAAGAAATAATCACCACAACACCAAACAAAAGACAGGGTACGAATGCTAGCTTGTCTTTTTTCTTTTTAAAGCAGAAGCAGGCGAGGCCAGAGAAGCTAGCGATTTGGATAAGAACTAGAGCCTGACCCATGTTCTTGAATTTTATCACCATAAAAAAGTAAGTTTCGTATAATTCATTTTTAAGAAATGTTTGATTTTTGATGTTGATTGAATATTAGTTTGGATATTGCTTATGAATGGTATCTATATAGCTGGTGAAATGTTTCAAGAAATGCTTAGGAGATATAACAGTGATGTATTTTCCAAAAGCAAGCAAGGTATTGTATCCCCAATCATTGTCGTTTAAAGGATAAGTAATCTCGTAAATATCGCTATTAATAGGTTTTATGGCATTATAGCCTAAGAGTTCCACAAACCGGTCAAGGACAATTTTCTGGACATGCAGGATGACAGGTACTTTGTTTTCATTCATCCATGTACCACCATCATAGGGAAGTGGTGTAAAATGTCTTTTTGAAAAAGTATCGGAGAGAGTAAGTCCACTAATTCTAGCAACTTTAAAAACAGAAAAACGCGCTTTTTCAGTATCGTAGGCATCCATATACCAACTCCGGTCCTTATAGACGATACGGTAAGGCTCACAATTTTTTTGACTTACCAGTCCTTGTGAATTAATATAGGAAAATTTTATTTTTACTCTACCTCTAATAGCTTCCAATAACTTAAAAATCAAAGTGCGTATTTCCAAGTTCCCTTGAGATAGAGACAAATCAATTTCGAAATCAGAGTATGTATTGGTAGCATTTAATTTCAATATAGCATTGAAAGTAGAGGCATCTTCCAATACTTGATAGCGACTTTTTAAACCGGATTCGATTGAAAGTCGTTCGGATTGAGTCAGGGGAGGTTTATCAGTTTGAAAGTCTTCCATAAGAAAAATTCCTCCGTTTTTTCCTTTCATTACATAGAGAGGAATGCCTGCAAGAGATAAATCATCAATATCTCTCATAATAGTTCGGGTGCTGACTTTAAAAAGTTCTGATAGTTCTTTAGCTGTTGTTTTTCGTTGATTTACTAAATGAGAAATGATTCCCATTTGACGGTCAATTTTCATGATTTTCTCCTTAAATATGACAGATAGTTGTCATATTATTTTTGTTATGATTATACCATAAAGAAAGGAGTTCATATAATGAAACATCAAACCAAACCATCGTTTACCCTGATTGGCAGGAGTATTTTGATAGAAGGAACTACGGTTCATGAACAGCACTATTCTAAAGAGAAGACCGCGTTCTATGCTCAGTTGTTTAAAGAAGGAATGCTGGGGAAATTGATGCCCCATTCTCTAGATAAAAAAGGCTATGCTTTGATTGTTCCTCATAAAGATGGTATTCAATACTACGCAGGAGTTGCGGCAAAGAATGCTGTGGCAGGCTACGAAAGCATTCTCGTCCCAGAGAAAGATTATTTAGTAAGTTCAGCCAGTGGTGATAAATCAAGACTCCTGTTTGACCAATTGGAGGATAACTTTTTTGAGGAAGAAAGCAGTTCCCTTTACCAAGATGGAATTATCTTAGAAATACTTTTAAACGGGAATCCTATGGATGCAGAAGTTGAGCTTTGGGTTCCAGTTCAGTAAAAGAGTAGGGATTTATAGAAAATAATCATCACGACACCAAACAAAAGACAGGGTACAAAAGCCAGCCTGTCTTTTTTCTTTTTAAAGCAGAAACAGGCAAGACCAGAGAAGCTAGCGATTTGGATAATAATGAGAATTTCTGTTAGGTTGAAAATAGCTGAGCAGGAAGCAAGAAATAGAAAGTCGCCAGCTCCAATACGAAGATTATAAAAGAAGGCCAGAAGTCCTAAGGCTAAAAAGAAGAGCATGAGAAGGTTGACGCCTGCTGTCATCATCAGCGAAAGCTGAAAAAACAGCCAGACTATTAGGGGATATTGCTGCTCTCTTTGATCGTAGATGGCCAGGGTCAAGCCCATGGTGAGTAGTAGGAGTTGACTGATGGAAATCGTGCCAAGCGAAGTTGCCAGAAAAAAACTGCCTAATATAAATTCAAAAAATAAATAGCGTAAGGGAATCTTGTCTCCACAGAAGCGGCAACGAAGACGGTTCATGACTTGAGAAAAAATAGGAATCAAATCACGCGGTGCCAATCTTTTCCCGCAGGCATTGCAATGGCTAGCGGGAGTGATGATAGACTGCTCTGGGAAGCGGTCGATAACCAAGCCTAGGAATGAGGAAAAGACGGTACCAACAAGAAAAAAGTATAGATGAATCATACTTATTTATTCGTAATTTTAAACAGAAAAATTCTGAAATTTTGCAACTTTTCTAATAAAGTCTTTTTTTGAATCTTTTGTCTTGACTTTCTTATTTAGAAGCATTATAATTAAACCATAATCTAAAAAGATTAGAATCATTATAAATAAAAACGAGGTAAATACAATGACACAAGTAAAAAATGGTGCAGCAACTGACGTAGCAACTTTCAGCAATCAAAAGGCTTTGCCAAAGACTAAGGCTATTCTTAACCAAGTAGTGGCAGACCTTTATACAGCTCATATTGCTCTTCACCAAGTTCACTGGTATATGCGTGGCGCAGGCTTCATGGTTTGGCATCCAAAAATGGATGAATACATGGAAACTTTGGATACAACTTTGGATGAAGTCAGCGAGCGCTTGATTACACTGGGAGGCAAGCCTTATTCTACATTGACAGAATTTATCCAACACAGCAAGATTGAAGAAAAAGCTGGTGAATTCAGCAAGAATGTAGAAGAAAGTCTGGCGCGTGTGATTGAGATTTTCCGTTATCTGACAAGTCTTTACCAAGAAGCTTTGGATGTAACAGACGAAGAGGGGGACGATGTAACCAATGATATCTTTGTTGGTGCCAAGGCTGACCTTGAAAAGACTATCTGGATGCTGACAGCTGAAATTGGTCAAGCACCAGGTTTATAAAAAATGATCCATGCCAAGCAGAAAGGAAACAGGCTTTCCTTTCTGCTTTTTTCATCTTGAAAAGCGCTAGAAAATCTGATAAAATATAGCTCATGAAAACCCTGTATGATGTTCAGCAATTTCTTAAAAGTTTCGGAATCATTATCTATATGGGCAAGCGCCTTTACGATATTGAGATGATGAAAATTGAACTGAAGAGGATTTACGATGCCGGTCTAATGGATAAGCTAGCTTATTTTGAGGCGGAGGCAGTCTTGCGACGAGAACATCGCTTAGAGTTAGAATATTTAGAAAAGAAAAAGGAGACTTGAGATGACAATTTGGATTTTGTGGGCGGTACTTTTAGGAATAATTGGCTGGATGGGCTTTAATTATTTGCGCCTTCGTCAGGCAGCAAAAATCGTGGATAACGGGGAATTTGAAGATTTGATTCGCCAAGGTCAGTTGGTTGATCTGCGGGATCCATCAGATTTTCACCGGAAGCATATCTTAGGCGCTCGCAATATTCCATCTCAGCAGCTCAAGGATAGTGTCGGTGCACTTCGCAAGGACAAGGCTGTTCTCCTCTATGAAAATAGTCGTGGTCAGCGCGTAACCAATGCGGCTCTGTATCTGAAAAAACAAGGATTTAAAGAAATCTATATTCTTTCTTATGGGTTGGATTCTTGGAATGGCAAGGTGAAGGCTAGTTAACATAAATCAAAAATTTGTCGCACTATATATACAAAGCCAGTTTCTTATGTTATAATAAATTAATATTAATTTTAAGGAGTTTTTAGAACATGCAAGAAAAGAAAAAATCTTCACTTGTTTTAGGTATCCTATCTATCATCTTTGGTTTTTTCATTCCATTGGTAGGTCTTATTTTGGGTATTATCGGTTTGGTGTTGGCTAATTCACATCAAAAAGAGTCTAAATTAGACTATAAAACAGAAAAAATTCTGGGTATCGTAGGGATTGTAATTTCCGTAATTGTTTGGATTCTAAATGTCATGGTACTTATGAACGGAGCAGGCTACTAACAAAAAAGCTTTATTTTTTAAAGCTTTTTTGTTTTACCAACTTTTCTCCAAATATTTTTTAATAACCTCTAATTCTTCTTGGTTCAAAGCACGGTAATCGCCTTTTGCTAGATCTGGGTCTAATGTAAAATCTCCGAATTGAATTCGCTTGAGATAGGTGACCTTGACACCAACTGCCAGAAACATCTTTTTGATCTGGTGGAATTTCCCCTCAGAAATCCTGACGCTAGCACGGCTCAGACTGGAGCGGCTAGAGAAGATAGTGAGCTGGGCGGGCTGACAGACAGTACCGTCTAAAAAGCGAATGCCTTCTTGAAAGGCAATTTTGTCCTGAGGGGTCAAAGGTCCATTGACTTCTACATAGTAAGTTTTTTCAACATGGTATTGAGGGTGCAGCAGCTGAAATCCCAAAGGACCATTGTCGGTAATCAGAAGAATCCCTTCGGTATCTCTATCCAGCCGTCCGATAGAGTAAAGATTTTCTTTCTCTACCTCCTTGTCCAGCAAATCCAGAACAGTCAATTTTTCAGCGTCGCGATTGGCAGTGACTGCACCTGCGGGTTTATTCAGCATGTAGTAACGGTGGGCAGGGCCGCTGACATGTTTGCCTTGAAAAGTAATCTGCTGCAGGCCGGTATCAACGTTTTGGCTGAGTTTGTAGACGGGCTTACCATCCACTAAAATCTGTTTTTGTAAAAGGCTTTGTTTCATCTTGTTTCGGCTGATATGATTGGCAGCTAGCAGTTGGTCGAGGCGCATCTATTTTCCTTATTTTTTTCTAAATCATATCATAAATTTTCAGGATGGGAAATGCAAATCCTCATGCAGCTCCCATATTTTTTAATGAAAACATTTACACTTATCAAAGCCGTGTTTTTTGCCTGCGTCTGTGGTATAATTGTTCAGTTAGAAATAAAATTTAAAAATTCAGAGGAAATCATGACAAAATTAAGAGAAGATATCCGTAACATTGCGATTATCGCCCACGTTGACCATGGGAAAACAACCCTCGTTGACGAATTATTGAAGCAATCTGAAACTCTTGATGCTCGTACAGAGTTGGCAGAGCGTGCTATGGACTCAAACGATATCGAAAAAGAGCGCGGTATTACGATCCTTGCTAAAAATACAGCCGTTGCTTACAACGGGACTCGTATCAACATCATGGATACACCAGGACACGCGGACTTTGGTGGAGAAGTTGAGCGTATCATGAAAATGGTTGACGGTGTTGTTTTGGTGGTAGATGCCTACGAAGGAACCATGCCACAAACTCGTTTCGTATTGAAAAAAGCCCTTGAACAGGATCTTGTCCCAATCGTTGTTGTCAACAAAATCGACAAACCATCTGCTCGTCCAGCAGAAGTAGTAGACGAAGTATTGGAGCTCTTCATTGAGCTTGGTGCAGACGATGACCAGCTTGATTTCCCAGTTGTTTATGCTTCAGCTATCAACGGAACTTCTTCATTGTCAGACAATCCAGCTGATCAAGAAAAAACAATGGCACCAATCTTTGATACCATTATCGACCATATCCCTGCTCCAGTGGACAACTCAGATGAGCCTTTGCAGTTCCAAGTCTCACTCTTGGACTACAATGACTTCGTAGGTCGTATCGGTATCGGACGTATCTTTCGTGGTACTGTTAAGGTTGGTGATCAAGTAACTCTTTCTAAACTAGACGGTACAACGAAGAACTTCCGTGTCACAAAACTCTTTGGTTTCTTTGGCTTGGAGCGTCGTGAAATCAATGAAGCGAAAGCGGGTGACTTGATTGCCGTATCCGGTATGGAAGATATCTTTGTTGGTGAAACCATTACACCGACAGATGCCATTGAACCTCTTCCAATCCTTCACATCGATGAACCAACGCTTCAAATGACTTTCTTGGTCAACAACTCACCATTTGCTGGTCGCGAAGGGAAATGGGTAACTTCTCGTAAGGTTGAAGAACGCTTGCAGGCCGAACTGCAAACAGACGTATCCCTTCGTGTTGACCCAACAGATTCACCAGATAAGTGGACAGTTTCAGGTCGTGGCGAATTACACTTGTCAATCCTGATCGAAACCATGCGTCGTGAGGGATATGAGCTGCAAGTATCTCGTCCAGAAGTTATCGTGAAAGAGATTGACGGTGTCAAATGTGAGCCATTTGAGCGCGTCCAAATCGATACACCTGAAGAATATCAAGGGTCTGTTATCCAAAGTCTTTCTGAACGTAAGGGTGAAATGTTGGATATGATTTCAACTGGTAATGGTCAAACTCGTTTGGTCTTCCTAGTTCCTGCGCGTGGTTTGATTGGATACTCAACTGAGTTCTTGTCAATGACTCGTGGTTACGGGATTATGAACCATACCTTCGATCAATACTTGCCATTGATTCCAGGGGAAATTGGCGGACGTCACCGTGGTGCCCTTGTTTCGATCGATGCTGGTAAGGCTACAACCTACTCTATCATGTCTATCGAAGAACGTGGTACTATCTTTGTCAACCCAGGTACTGAGGTTTACGAAGGAATGATCATCGGTGAAAACTCTCGTGAAAATGACTTGACTGTTAATATCACCAAAGCTAAACAGATGACTAACGTTCGTTCTGCAACCAAGGACCAGACAGCAGTTATCAAGACACCTCGTATCTTGACCTTGGAGGAATCTTTGGAATTCTTGAACGACGATGAGTACATGGAAGTAACACCAGAATCTATTCGTCTGCGTAAGCAAATTTTGAACAAACAAGAACGCGAAAAAGCCAATAAAAAGAAAAAATCAGCTGCAGCTGAATAAGCAAAATGGAAAGGAGCAGCAAGATGGTTTATCTTATCATTGGGATTTTAATCCTCTTTTTCTACATTTTTGCTGTTCCATCCAGTATTAAAGGGACTGTTAATGCTGTGACCATGGTTTTACTGATTGTGGCCTTGATTATCTTATTTGGTTTAGGCATTTTTAAAATTTTCCAGTTGCCGGCTGAATATTTTGTAGGTTTCGGCCTATCCGTAGTGACCGTCTTGGCTTTGCGGGATATTAATCGCCTCAAGCCGCCTAAGAAATCAAAAAAGAATTTTGATGAAGAATAAAAAAGAGCAAGAGCTTAGAAAGTCGGATAGACGTTTGGGCTTTTGCTCTTTTTCTTTACAAAAACAATAGGTTTATGTTACAAAATATTTCAAATAGATGAAAACATATCATTTTTTTCAAAACTTGCTTACAGTCGAAAATAAAAGACTCCTATGACTTTTTTATTTTCACAAAAAAAGGTAAAATAGAGTGAAGTATGAATGGAAGAGGTTGCTTATGAAAAAAATAGCAAATTTTGCCAATAAGAAGGTCTTGGTTCTGGGATTGGCCAAGTCGGGTGAGTCAGCTGCTCGCCTTTTAGATAAATTAGGAGCCATCGTGACAGTTAACGACGGTAAACCTTTTGAGGAAAATCCTGCTGCTCAATCCTTGCTAGAAGAAGGCATTAAAGTGGTGACAGGAGGTCATCCCTTGGAGTTGCTGGACGAAGACTTTGAATTGATGGTGAAAAATCCAGGAATTCCTTATGACAATGCCATGGTCGTCCGAGCTCTGGAGAAGAAGATTCCAGTCATTACTGAAGTCGAGTTGGCTTATCTGATTTCTGAAGCGCCGATTATTGGTATTACGGGTTCAAATGGTAAGACGACGACCACAACCATGATTGCGCAAGTCTTGACAGCTGGCGGTCAAAATGGTCTTTTGTCTGGTAATATAGGCTTTCCTGCAAGTCAGGTAGCCCAAACAGCCAGCAACAAAGATACACTGGTCATGGAACTGTCTTCCTTCCAGTTGATGGGGATTGAGGCTTTTCATCCGCAAATCGCTGTTATTACCAACCTCATGCCGACTCATTTAGATTATCACGGCTCTGTTGAGGAATATGCAGCTGCCAAGTGGAATATCCAGAAAAACATGACAGCTGATGATTATCTGGTTTTGAATTTCAATCAAGACTGGGCCAAGGAAATGGCTAGCCAGACTCAGGCTACTGTTGTCCCTTTTTCAACAACTGAAAAGGTGGATGGTGCCTATTTAGAGGGTGATGTCTTGACCTTCCGTGGAGAAGCGATTATGCAGGCGGCTGAAATCGGCGTCCCTGGCAGTCATAATGTCGAAAATGCTCTGGCTACGATTGCAGTAGCCAAACTGCGTGGCATTGACAATCAGACGATCAAAGAAGCCTTGTCAGCTTTTGGAGGTGTTAAGCACCGTCTCCAGTATGTGGGGCAGGTAAATGAGGTTGTCTTTTACAATGACAGTAAGTCTACCAATATCTTGGCAACCCAGAAAGCCTTATCTGGTTTTGACAATAGCAAGGTGGTTCTAATTGCGGGTGGCTTGGACCGTGGCAATGAATTTGACGAGTTGGTGCCTGACCTCAAAGGGCTCAAAAAAATGGTTATCTTAGGACAATCAGCTGCGCGTGTAAAGAGAGCGGCTGATCAGGCTGGTGTTTCTTATCTGGATGCGACTGATGTCCGGGATGCGGCTCATAAGGCCTTTGCTCAAGCGGAGCCAGGAGACATTGTCTTGCTTAGTCCTGCCAATGCCAGCTGGGATATGTATAGTAATTTTGAAGTCCGTGGCGATGAATTTCTCGCTGTATTTGAAGAATTAAAAGGTTAAGATGAAAAAGATTGTATTTACTGGTGGAGGAACGGTCGGGCATGTAACCCTCAATCTTCTCCTGATTCCAAAATTTATCAAAGAAGGCTGGCAGGTTCATTATATTGGCGATAAGCATGGTATTGAGTACCAGGAAATCCAAAAGTCAGGATTGGACGTGACCTTCCATTCGGTAGCCACGGGTAAGCTTCGTCGCTATTTTTCATGGCAGAATCTGCTGGATGGCTTTAAGGTCGTCTGGGGCATTTTCCAGTCGATGGGCATTATGCTCAAGGTTCGGCCGCAGGCCCTCTTTTCTAAGGGAGGCTTCGTATCCGTTCCGCCCGTGATTGCAGCTCGGCTGTCCGGAGTGCCCGTCTATGTTCATGAGTCGGATCTATCCATTGGCTTGGCCAATAAAATTGCCTATAAGTGTGCGACCAAGATGTATGCAACCTTTGAGCAATCTTCCAGTCTGACCAAGATTGAGCATGTGGGAGCTGTAACCAAGGTCGGCAGTCAAGAGTCAGTCCCACCGCAGGAACTAGAAGAAATTCGTCAGTATTTTGATAAAGAACTGCCAACCCTGCTTTTTGTCGGTGGTTCTGCTGGTGCTAAGGTTTTTAATGACTTTGTCAGCCAGAATCAAGCTGCGCTGACCGAACGCTACAACCTTATCAATCTGACAGGCGATGCAAGTTTGGATGCTCTGTCTGAACGTCTCTTTCGCAGAGCCTATGTGACTGACCTCTACCAGCCTTTGATGGACTTGGCAGATGTGGTGGTGACCCGAGGCGGTTCCAATACAATCTTTGAACTCTTGGCTATGGCTAAGCTTCATATTATCGTTCCTCTGGGACGCGAAGCCAGCCGCGGCGATCAGATTGAAAATGCGGATTATTTTGTGAAAAAGGGATATGCCAAGCAATTGGCAGAGGAACAGCTGGATATGAGCAATTTACAGGCAGCACTTGATGACCTTTTGGCAAACCAGGCTTCTTATCATCAAGCTATGAAAAATTCTCAGGAAATCAAGTCTGTAGATGAATTTTATGCTTTATTGAAAGCGGATATTGACAAGGGAAAGAAATGAGCAAGAAAAACCACGATGAGCCAAAGGAAGAGGTAAGTGAGCACCTCTCTGAATGGCAGAAACGAAACAAAGAATATCTTGAAAAGAAGGCTCAGGAAGAAGCAAGTAAGCAGAAGGAGCTGGAAGAAGAGGAAGTAAAAGAAGCTGAAGCTGAGGACTCAATCGAAGGCGGAGAAATAGCTGAAGAGACGGAAGAAGACGACTCAACTTATGAAGAGGAAGAAACAGAATATTTGGAAGATGAATCATCCGAATCTGAGCTAGAGACCGAATTGAGCGAGAAAGAGCGCAAAAAACTTGAGAAACTTCAGAAAAAGGCAGAAAAAGAAGCTGCTAAGGTGCATATCTCGAGGATTCATATTTATCGAGCGCTGCCGGTTTTGCTGGGCAGTGGTTTGATTTTTCTCTTGTCAGTCTATTTTTTGACGCCACTGGCGACCATGAAGACTATCAAATTTTCAGGGAACCAAATGGTCAGTCAGGAAGAACTGCTCAAAAGCAGTAAGATTGATGAGAAGGACTATACTTTAACAACCTTTATCAATGGCGGTAATCATATCCGCAATATGAAAGCGTCTAGTCCTTGGATTAACAACCTGGAGATGGCTTATCAGTTTCCGATTACTTTTCAGGTAAAGGTCAAGGAGTACGGAGTTCTGGCCTATCTGCATGAGGGTGGTCAGTATTATCCTATTCTGACAAATGGGGAGATTATTTCGGACCCGACTGCTGCAGATTCTTTGCCAGAAACCCATATTTCGATAGAGTTTTCAGATGAAAAATTGATTAAGGAATTTGCCCTTCAAATTGAAAAGGTACCGGCTTCGGTCAAGAAAAATATTAAGACAGTTCAGTTGACTCCAAGCAAGGTGACACCGGACTTGGTTACGCTGACCATGCATGATGGCAACAAAGTCTTGGTACCAATTTCACATATTGCCAAAAAACTGCCATATTACAAGGGAATCCAATCGCAGCTGGAAGAGGGGGTACCTAGTGTTGTAGATATGGAAGCAGGGATTTTTAGTTATGTTGAAGGAGCTCAAAACGAGCCGTCTTCTTCTGACGAAGAAAAGCAGAAAACAGAAGAGGACCCGACTGGACAGCAAACAGAGCAAGCGGCTGGGCAGGTGACAGAAAGTCAGGAAGAAGAACCTGCAGAGCCGCAAAATTCGACAGAAAACCCGGTAAATACCGAAAATCGCTAAATTATATGTAGAAAAACTGCGCATTTTCAGTTTCTTTATGTTATAATAAAGCTTGGGTAACTCTAATTTTTAGCGTTATTAGTATAGACCGGAAACATGGAAGATAGAGAGGACTGGTGTAATGGCTAGAGACGGCTTTTTTACTGGATTAGATATAGGAACTAGCTCAATTAAAGTGTTGGTGGCAGAGCACATCAACGATGAAATGAATGTTATTGGGGTCAGCAATGCAAAAAGCGCTGGCGTTAAAGATGGAATTATTGTTGATATTGAGGCTGCTGCTGCTGCTATTAAGACAGCTATTTCTCAAGCAGAAGAAAAGGCAGGCATTTCAATTGGTTTAGTTAATGTCGGACTTCCGGCTAATCTCTTACAGATTGAGCCAACTCAGGGCATGATTCCTGTGACTAGTGATTCTAAGGAAATCACAGATACAGATGTAGAGAATGTTGTTAGATCTGCTCTGACTAAGAGTATGACTCCTGACCGCGAAGTGATTACTTTCATCCCAGAAGAGTTTGTAGTGGATGGTTTCCAAGGGATTCGTGATCCACGTGGTATGATGGGGATTCGCTTAGAAATGCGAGGTCTTCTCTACACTGGACCACGGACTATTCTTCACAACCTCCGCAAGACAGTGGAGCGCGCGGGAGTTCAGCTTGAGAACGTAATTATCTCCCCATTGGCTATGACTAAGTCAATCTTGAACGAAGGGGAACGTGAGTTTGGTGCAACTGTTATTGATATGGGTGGCGGTCAAACTACAGTGGCTTCTGTTAAAGGTCAAGAGCTTCAATATACGAATATATACCAAGAAGGCGGCGACTACGTAACCAAAGACATTTCCAAGGTTTTGAAGACTTCGCAAAAGTTGGCTGAAAGTCTCAAGTTTAACTATGGATCTGCTTATGTTCCTGAAGCTGGGACAGAGTCTTTCCAAGTAGAAGTGATTGGAGAGATTGAGCCGGTTGAAGTAACTGAAAAGTATCTGGCTGAAATTATTTCTGCTCGTATCCAACACATTTTTGAGCAAATCAAACGCGATTTGGATAGAAGGCATCTCCTTGAGTTGCCAGGTGGCATTGTGATTATTGGCGGAGCAGCTATTCTTCCAGGAGTGGTTGAGCTGGCTCAGGAAGTTTTTGGCGTGAATGTCAAGCTTTATGTGCCAAATCAAATCGGCATTCGCAATCCTGCTTTCGCACATGTTATCAGTTTGTCAGAGTATGCTGGAAACTTAACAGATGTGGACATGCTGGCTCAGGTTGCTGTTCATGGTGATGAGCAACTACGCCATCGACCTGTATCCTTTGAGCGTCCTGCTCAGTCAGTACCACGCTTTGAACCTCAGCCGGCTGATGAGATTCCTGAGGAGCCGGTCCAAGAAGTTCCAGTTGCTAGTGCTGATGTGCCAAACCAAGAACCAAAAACCGGTATTACAGATCGGATGCGCAACCTAATTGGCAAAATGTTTGATTAAGGAGAATACAGAGAATATGACATTTTCATTTGACGCTGCTGCTGCACAAGGCGCAGTAATTAAAGTTATTGGTGTCGGTGGAGGTGGCGGTAACGCCATCAACCGAATGATTGATGAAGGTGTTGCTGGTGTTGAATTCATCGCAGCAAATACAGATGTTCAAGCTCTTAGCAGTGCCAAAGCTGAAACAGTTATTCAGCTCGGTCCTAAGCTGACTCGCGGACTTGGTGCCGGAGGTCAGCCTGAAGTAGGCCGTAAGGCTGCTGAAGAAAGCGAAGAAGTTCTGACAGAAGCTCTGCAAGGAGCAGATATGGTCTTCATCACTGCTGGTATGGGTGGTGGATCTGGAACAGGCGCTGCTCCAGTGATTGCTCGTATCGCAAAAAATGTTGGTGCTCTGACTGTTGCTGTAGTTACACGTCCTTTCGGTTTTGAAGGAAGCAAGCGTGGAACCTTTGCAGTAGAAGGAATCAACGAACTTCGCGAGCATGTAGACACACTCTTGATTATCTCAAATAACAACTTGCTTGAAATTGTAGATAAGAAGACTCCGCTCCTTGAAGCTCTTAGTGAAGCAGATAATGTTCTTCGCCAAGGTGTCCAAGGGATTACTGACTTGATTACCAGCCCAGGACTGATTAACCTTGACTTTGCCGACGTGAAAACAGTTATGGCAGACAAGGGTAATGCTTTGATGGGAATTGGTGTTGGTAGTGGTGAAGAACGTGTCATCGAAGCTGCTCGCAAAGCTATCTACTCACCTCTTTTGGAAACAACCATTGATGGCGCAGAGGACGTAATTGTCAACGTTACTGGTGGCCTAGATATGACTCTGATTGAAGCTGAAGAGGCTTCAGAAATTGTCAACCAAGCAGCAGGTCATGGTGTGAACATCTGGCTCGGTACTGCTATTGATGAGTCTATGAAGGATGAAATCCGCGTGACTGTTGTAGCTACTGGTGTTCGTCAGGACAAGGTTGAAAAGGTCAGCGGCATTCGTCAGACTCCACAACCTACTAGTCCAAGCCGTCCGCAGCAAGTTGAGCCAAATCGCGAAGTTCGCTCAGGACAGTTTGAACGAAACTTTGATATGACCGAAACGGTTGATATTCCTGCTCCAACGCGTCAAAGAACGGACGCGCCTAAAGGTTCAGCCTTTGGTGATTGGGATCTTCGCCGCGAAGCGATTGTTCGTCAGGCTGAACCAAGTTCCTCAGCCCGCGTGGAGCGCTATGCAGAAACTAATGAAGATGATGATGAATTGGAAACACCTCCATTCTTCAGAAATCGTTAATCTAAATCATGAATTTGCAGGATAATAAAGAGTTGGTCTTTCAATCCGTCGCTCAAGCGGCGGAACAAGCCCAGCGTTTGAAAGATTCAGTAAATATCATTGCAGTTACCAAATATGTTGACTGCGAAACTACTCAGGAGCTTGTTCGTACAGGTATTCAGCATATCGGAGAAAATCGGGTAGATAAATTTCTAGATAAATACCATGCTCTGAAAGATGAGAATCTGACCTGGCACCTGATCGGCAGTTTGCAGAGGAGAAAAGTCAAGGATGTGATTAACTATGTTGATTACTTTCACGCTTTAGATTCTGTAAAATTGGCCAAGGAGATTGACAAACGAGCTGAACATGTGATTAAATGTTTCCTGCAGGTGAATATTTCTAAAGAAGAGAGCAAGCATGGCTTTTTGATTGAAGAACTTGAAGTTGTCCTGCCTGAACTTGAAAAATTAGAAAATGTTCAAATTGTGGGATTGATGACAATGGCTCCGTTTGAAGCTAGTCATGAGGAGCTGAACCAAATTTTTGAAAAGGCTCATCAACTACAAAAAGAATTAAAAAAGAAACAGTTAAATAATATGCCCTTTTCTGAATTAAGCATGGGAATGAGCCGTGATTATCCAGAAGCAATTGCCCATGGCTCGACCTATGTCAGAATCGGTACAGCATTTTTTAAATAGGAAAGAAATATGTCATTAAAAGATAGATTTGATAAATTTATAGATTATTTTACAGAAGATGGAGATGAGACTGAGGTTCAGGAGCAGACTGTCAGCAGACCTGCAGCGCCTGTTAAGCAGAAGCCTGAATTGGTTCAGCCTAAGCCAGTCAGAGAGAGCAAGCCAGCTCCTCGTCCGGTTGCTGCGGCCAAGCCACAGCCTAAACCACAGCCACAACAGAAATCTTCGACAGAGAATATTACCAGACTGCATGCACGTCAGCAGGAATTGGCTCAGCACCGTGCAAATGCGGATGAGAAGATTACGATTGATGTTCGTTATCCGAGGAGATATGAGGAAGCGACTGAAATTGTTGACCTGCTTTTGGCCAATGAAAGCATCCTGATTGACTTCCAGTATATGACTGAGGTACAGGCTCGTCGCTGTTTAGACTACCTAGACGGTGCGCGTTATGTCTTGGCTGGAAATTTGAAAAAAGTTGCAAGCACTATGTATTTGCTGACTCCGATTAATGTAGTGGTAAATGTGGAAGATATCCGCTTGCCAAACGATGTTGAAATCAGCGAATTCGACTTTGATATGAAGCGCAGTAGATAAGAGATATGTTATATTTTGTAATTCGTGCCATCTCTAATCTTTTCGATCTTTATAGCATTGCCTTGATTGTCTATGCACTTCTGTCTTGGTTTCCAGGAGCCTATCAAACCAAATTCGGAGAGTTTCTAACACGAATTGTAGAACCGTATTTAAAACTTTTCCGCCGTCTTCCCTTGCAGTTTGCAGGGCTGGACTTTACCGTTTGGGTTGCAATTCTGGCTTTAAACCTTTTAAATCGTGTGGTCTTTTATTTAATAAGCGTCTTACTAATGTTATTATGATGAAAGATTTATATCAACATTTTTCGCATGAGGATCGAGAGTTTATTGATAGGAGTCTGGAGCTGCTTCAGCGGGTTCAAGATACCTATGCCTTTGAAACAACGTCTTTTCTGAATCCCCATCAGGTCTCAATCCTGAAGAATATTGGCAAGCAATATGATGTGCAAGTCTTTGCTAGTACGGATTTTTTTCCAAGTGAACTGGCAAGAGTTCTTGTGGCGCCTTCTTATTACCAACTGAATATGGATGATTTTGAATTGAGCTTGCTGGAAATTTCCTATGCAAGCAAATTTTATAAAATCAGTCATTCACAGATTATGGGCACTCTTCTCAATCAATTAGGGATTGAAAGACGGACCTTTGGTGATATTCTTGTGGTTGGAGACCGCGCGCAGCTCTTTGTAGATAAAAGACTGACCCAGTATTTTATAGATCATGTCACTAAAGTAGCAAAGATGCCTGTTAGACTAAAGGAAGTTTCCTTTGCAGAGCAGCTGAAAGAGCAGAAGCAGGCTGTCACCAGAGAAATTTTAGCATCTAGCCTTCGCTTGGACAAGTTGGTAGCCAGCACCTTTAAGTTATCAAGAAGCCAGGCTGCTCAGCTGATTTCTGGTAAGCATGTGAAAATGAACTATGCTGTTAATGACAATCCCAGCCAGCAGGTCGGGCTTGAAGACTTGATTAGCGTTAGACGATTTGGAAGATTTAAGGTTTTAAGAGAAAATGGCCTTTCCAAGAATGGAAAACATAAGTTAACCGTTGAATTATTAGCTAGTAAATGAGGAGGAACTATGACACTTACAGCATTAGAAATTAAAGATAAATCCTTTGGAACCAAGTTTAGAGGCTATGATGTTGAAGAGGTAGATGAATTCCTTGACATCGTTGTCCGTGATTATGAAGACCTGGTTCGTGAAAACCACGAAAAAGAAGCAAAAATTCGTAATCTGGAAGAACGTCTGACTTATTTTGATGAGATGAAAGACTCTCTCAGCCAGTCTGTTTTGATTGCTCAGGATACGGCTGAGCGCGTTAAAGTTGCTGCCAATGAGCGATCTACAAATATTGTCCGTCAGGCAGAGCAGGATGCGCAGCATTTGTTGGATGGAGCTAAGTACAAGGCTGATGAAATTTTGCGTCAGGCAGCGGACAATGCTAAGAAAGTAGCCATTGAAACAGAAGAACTGAAAAACAAAACACGTGTCTTCCACCAACGCTTGAAATCAACCATTGAGAGCCAACTCAGCATTGTGGATTCGTCTGAATGGGAAGAAATCCTGCGTCCGACAGCTACTTACCTGCAAACCAGCGATGAGGCCTTCAAGGAGGTTGTATCGGAGGTTCTGGGAGAAGAGGCAGTTGTCCGCGAGGAAGAAGTGGATGTGACTCGTCAATTTTCTCCAGAGGAAATGGCTGAGCTGCAAGAGCGCATTGAAGCTGCCAATCGTGAATTAGCTGCGACCCAAGCTTTTTCTCCGATCAGCGATGAAGATATAGAAGCTCACGCAGCTGAGGAAAACTTAGAAGCTGACCATCATGATGATGATACAAATGGGGAACAAAAAGTTCCAGTAAATATTTTATAATTTTAAAGAAGATAAGATTGTAAAAACACAGACCAAGCAAAATACTTTCAGCGAGCAGATGATGGTGAGAGATCTGCAGTCCATCTTGCTTGGGCTATCATTTTACAAAACTTTCGTCTGAAATCAGTAGGATGAGACGGCAGTCCACGTTACGGACAAAGAGGGGCAAGAGGAGCATCATGCTATTGTCTTGCCTAAACAAAGGTGGTACCGCGAATTTTCGTCCTTTTTGGAGAAGTTTGCGGTTTTTAATTTGTAATTAAAAAATAAAGAGGAATAGAATGAAACTGAAAGAAACACTCAATCTTGGAAAAACTGCTTTTCCTATGCGTGCTGGTCTTCCAAATAAGGAGCCTCTCTGGCAAAAGGAATGGGATCAAGCTAAGCTGTATCAACGCCGTCAGGAACTGAATGAAGGCAAGCCGCACTTTATCCTGCATGATGGCCCTCCTTATGCTAACGGGAATATTCATGTCGGCCATGCTATGAACAAGATTTCCAAAGATATCATTGTTCGCTCGAAGTCTATGGCTGGCTATTATGCACCTTACATTCCAGGTTGGGATACGCATGGTCTTCCGATTGAGCAAGTATTGGCAAAGCAAGGCGTTAAGCGTAAAGAACTGGACTTGGTTGAGTACCTCAACATGTGTCGGGACTATGCCCTGAGCCAAGTCGAAAAGCAAAAAGAAGACTTCAAGCGTTTGGGTGTTTCTGGTGACTGGGATAATCCTTATGTGACTTTGACTCCTGACTATGAAGCGGCTCAAATCCGTGTCTTTGGCGAAATGGCTAAAAAAGGCTATATCTACCGTGGTGCTAAGCCAGTTTACTGGTCATGGTCATCTGAGTCAGCTTTGGCTGAAGCAGAAATTGAATACCATGACTTGGTTTCCACCTCTCTCTACTATGCTAACCGCGTCAAAGATGGTAAAGGGGTATTGGACACAGATACTTATATCGTCGTATGGACAACAACTCCGTTTACTATTACAGCTTCTCGTGGTTTGACTGTTGGAGCAGATATTGATTACGTAGTCGTTCAGCCAGCTGGTGAATCTCGTAAGTTTGTGGTTGCTTCAGAATTGTTGAATAGTTTGTCTGATAAATTTGGCTGGGCTGATGTTCAAGTTTTGGCTACCTACCGTGGTCAAGAATTAAACCACATCGTAACAGTTCACCCATGGGATACTGCTGTAGATGAACTTGTTATCCTGGGTGACCACGTTACGACTGACTCTGGTACTGGTATTGTCCATACAGCTCCTGGTTTTGGTGAGGACGACTATAATGTCGGTGTAGCTAATGGCTTGGAAGTATTTGTCACTGTTAATGAGCGCGGTATCATGATGGAAAATGCTGGTCCTGATTTTGCAGGCCAGTTCTATGACAAAGTTGCACCAACAGTTATTGAAAAGCTTGGTGACTTGCTCCTTGCTCAAGAAGAAATCTCTCACTCCTACCCATTTGACTGGCGGACCAAGAAGCCAATCATCTGGCGGGCAGTACCACAGTGGTTTGCATCTGTTTCTAAATTCCGTCAAGAAATTTTGGACGAAATTGAAAAGGTTAAATTCCATTCTGAATGGGGTAAAGTACGTCTCTACAACATGATTCGTGACCGTGGTGACTGGGTTATCTCTCGTCAGCGGGCTTGGGGTGTGCCATTGCCAATCTTCTATGCCGAAGACGGCACACCAATCATGACGGCTGAAACCATCGAACACGTAGCTCAGCTCTTTGAGGAGCACGGCTCTATCGTCTGGTGGAAGCGTGAAGCAAAAGACCTTTTACCAGAAGGATTTACTCATCCAGGTTCTCCAAACGGCGAATTTACCAAGGAAACGGACATCATGGACGTTTGGTTTGACTCAGGTTCATCATGGAATGGTGTAGTGGTCAATCGTCCTGAGTTGACTTACCCAGCTGATCTTTATCTAGAAGGTTCAGACCAATACCGTGGTTGGTTCAACTCATCCCTCATCACCTCAGTTGCCAACCATGGCGTAGCTCCTTACAAACAAATCTTGTCACAAGGATTTGCCCTTGACGGTAAAGGTGAGAAGATGTCTAAATCCCTTGGAAATACCATTGCTCCAAGCGATGTAGAAAAACAATTTGGTGCGGAAATCTTGCGTCTCTGGGTAACCAGTGTAGACTCTAGCAACGACGTTCGCATCTCTATGGATATCTTGAGCCAAGTCTCTGAAACCTACCGTAAGATTCGGAATACGCTTCGTTTCTTGATTGCCAATACCTCTGACTTTAATCCAGCTGAGGATGCCGTAGCTTACGAAGAACTTCGCTCCGTTGATAAATACATGACTATCCGCTTCAATCAATTAGTAGAGACTATTCGCAAGGCTTACGCAGACTTTGAGTTTCTGACTATTTATAAAGCGATTGTCAACTTTGTGACTGTTGACTTGTCTGCTTTCTATCTGGACTTTGCCAAAGATGTCGTCTATATCGAAGCCGCTAAATCATTGGAACGTCGTCAGATGCAGACTGTTTTCTATGATGTTTTGGTCAAGATTACCAAGCTGTTGACACCAATCCTGCCTCACACGGCAGAAGAGATTTGGTCTTACCTAGAGCACGAAGAGGAAGAATTTGTTCAGTTATCTGAATTGCCAGAAGCTCAGACTTTCCCAAATCAGGAAGAAATCTTGGACACTTGGTCTGCCTTTATGGACTTCCGCAGTCAAGCACAGAAAGCCTTAGAAGAAGCCCGCAATGAAAAGGTTATCGGAAAATCGCTGGAAGCGCACCTGACTGTCTATCCGAATGAAGTCATCAAGACCTTGCTGGAAGCAGTTAACAGCGATGTGGCCCAGCTCCTCATCGTTTCTCAATTAACGATTGCTGAAGGACCTGCTCCAGAAGGCGCTCTAGTCTTTGAAGATGTAGCTTTTGTCGTAGAGCACGCGCAGGGACAAGTCTGTGATCGCTGCCGTCGCATTGATACAACAGTTCAAGAGCGCAGCTATCAAGCCCTTGTCTGTGACCACTGTGCAGAAATTTTAGAAGAAAACTTTGCTCAGGCTGTATCAGAAGGCTTTGAGGCCAATTAAAATAAAAAATGGCTTTGCCCTTTAGAGGTAAGCCATTTTTTAGATAGATTGATTTGAAAATTTGTTAATTTAAAACCAAATTAGCAAAAACAAACAGTTGCGTTTGCAACTGTTTTCTGTTATACTACTTATAACTTAGGAGTGCTTATTTTAGCCAAAATGTTTTGAAGCTGAAAGAGCTCAGAGGAAGTCAGTTGCTGCAGCGCCTGACTGGCGTAGGTATTTTCAAAGCCAATCAGTTGGTCGTAGAGTTTGAGAGCCTGACTGCTAGGATAGAGCTCTTTGAACTTCTTATTTTGAGCTTTGGTCTTTTTGATAATTAAGCCTCTATCTTCCAGCTTTCCTAGAGAACGGCTGAGAGTAGTCTTGTCAATCTGCACCAGTTCTGCCAGTTGTGACTGGCTGAGACCTTCATTTTCGACGATACGAATGAGCAGTAGAAACAAATTATTGTCTAGGCCGTAGTTACTGGCTTTTTGATTCATTTTCATCATGGCTTGTCTAGAAATAAAGCCCATTTGCCGGAAAAGTTGACGGTAATCCATAGGAACTCCTTGATAGTTGCATTTGCATTTATTATACATTAAAAAGATAGAGGAAACAAGTATGTGGTCTAGGAAAAAATTAACAGAGCTGAACTCGATAGAATTTTATCAAATCTTAAAATTGCGCATTGACACCTTTGTGGTGGAGCAGGAGCGCATTTATCATGAGCTGGATGAGAAGGACCTAGAAGCAGTGCATGTTTACCATGCTAATAAACAAGGGGAAATTGATGCTTATGTCCGTGTCTTTGAAGAGGGAGAGCATTTAGTCTTTGGTCGAGTAGTCACAGCTCAGTCTGCACGAGGACAGGGCTTAGGAGGACAGCTTATCAGAGAAATCCTGCAATTATGTGCTGAAAAATGGCCAGGAAAGGAAATTGAAATAGAGTCTCAGGTTCAGGTGGCTGCTCTCTATGAAAAGTATGGCTTCAAATCAGTTGGCCAACCCTTTATTTTTGAATCGACACCTCATATTACCATGATCTATAAACAATAAAAAAACTAAGGCAATAGCCTTAGTTTTACTGTTTAACAGGAATGGAAATTTCGATTAGATTATTAGCGTAAATCGTGCGGATAGCAGCTCTATCAATAGTATTTGCATCAATTTTTCTCTTCAAGAAAAATTCTCTGATTTTTTCGATTTCCTGTTCGCGTACAGCACGGTGCATGTTTGAAATCAAAATTTCATAGTGAAGAGGAGCTTGTGTAAAAACAACATCGCTGTTTCCAGCAGAATAAACTTCGACTAATATCGCATCGGTGCTTTCCAATTGGCTTTTGACAAGGTCAGCATGACTGTTTGTTGTATTAATAAGCTTCATACGATTTCCTCCTGCTTTATACCTGCTATTATTATAACATGTTTGCTATGAATTGTGAATGATTTCTTTAAGCTTTAAGCGCATTTTTCCAAGTTTGGATACCCCATTTATGGCTGCCACGTTTGAGTGTTTCGATAGCTTCATCGACGGGGAACCAGGCCAACTGATTGAAATCTTCCAACGGTTTTTGGACTTCTTGGAAAGAGGTGACCTCATACAGGTATGCCGGGTTGTAGAAATGGGTGTCGCGATGGCGAGAGTAAAAATATTCATCAGCCTGTCCAAGATAGCGTCCAAGCTGGGCTGTGAATCCAAGTTCTTCCATCAGCTCGCGTTCAAGGGCAGTCTGATGGTTTTCCCCCTCTTCAATCTCTCCACCGGGCAGAAACCAAGCCCCGTTAGGCGCCTGAATCAAAATAATCTTTTCTTTCTTCTCGTCTGGGATAACGGCATAGACTCCGTAACGGGTCACATATTCTACATTTGCTTCCTTTTCACCAAAGGTTGGATTTGTCATTCTAATATCCTCAATCTCTAGTCAGTTTACTATCTATCATAATGGACTAAGGCCCAGCTGTCAAGAATTTACTCGGTTTATTGGACAGAAAAAGAATGATAGTCCTTGAAAGAAATCCCCTTCAAATAATAAATTCCTTCCTCCGACCGTTTAGAAAACTCTTCTTTATAGGAATGGTAAAACATTTATAGGAGAAATTGTTATAATAGGAGCGAGGTGGTTTTATGACAGAAAGCAGACTTTTTAAAATCCTATATCTTCTTTTAGAGCAGGGCCGCACAACAGCTCCCGAATTGGCCTCACTATTTGAAGTATCCATTCGGACCATCTATCGAGATGTGGACAAGCTGAGTTTGGTAGGAATCCCTATCTATTGCAACCCAGGCAAGGGCGGGGGTATTTTTCTGATGAAGGATTTTGTCTTGGACAAGGCCTTGTTTTCGGAGTCTGAGAGGGATGAGCTATTAGCAGCTCTTCAAGGCTTGCAGATTTTAACAGATGGCGAGCAAGTAGAGACCCTGTCTAAGCTACAGTCCTTGTTTCAAGTTCAGGCAACTTCCTGGCTGGAGGTGGATTTCACTGACTGGCGCAAAAAAGCAGATCAGAAAGAACTGTTTGATACTATTAAGCAGGCAATCTTGCAAAGAAGAGTCTTGTCTTTTTCTTATTTGAATGGGCGTGGAGAAAGAGAGCAGCGCAAGATAGAGGCGCTGAAGTTAGTATTTAAAAGCCAAAACTGGTATGTTGCTGGCTTTTGTCGCTTAAGACAAGCTCCGCGCTTTTTTAAACTCAGCAGAATGAGAGATTGTCACATGTTAGAGGAAAGATTTAAGCAGAGAGTCTTGGATGAGAAATTTAGTCCTGAGGAGCGGCTAGGAGGCACTGTAAAAGTCCTCTTGAAATTTGACCGGAAGCATGCCTTTCGAGTGTACGAGGAGTTTTCAGAAGCAGAGATAGAGGAGAGTGATGGGTGCCTTTATGTCGAGACGCATTTACCGAGTCACGATAGTCTTTATACCTACTTGCTATCCTTTTTGGATGGAGTTGAAATCATGGAGCCGCCTCGGTTACGGGAAGAATTCAAAGAAAAGTTAAAAGCTATTGCCGATATTTATAAAAGCTGACAGAGGTTGTCAGCTTTTCTTTGCTATACTGTTCATAGTAAAGAAAGGAGGGCTCTCTCATGAAATATGAATGGAGAAAAGCCAATCGAGAAATCTATCAAATCAAGTCTGTACCCTGTCTCATAGATGTTCCTGCCCAGTCTTTTATCATGATTGACGGCAAGGGCAATCCTAATGCTGCCGACTTTTCTGAACGAGTTGGTGCTCTGTACAGTTTAGCCTATGCTATCAAGATGAACTACAAAAAGACAGCGGCCGAGCAAGAATTTACTGATTTTACAGTCTATCCCTTGGAAGGACTTTGGCAGCAAGAGCAAGCAGGAGAACTCATTAAAGAAGAATTGATTTATACTATTATGATTGGGCAGCCGGACTTTATCACTGGAGAGATGGTGAAAAAGGCTCTGGAGCAGATCCGTGTCAAAAAGCCTAATCCTCTCTATGACGAGATTCGCTTTGAAGAAATGACGGAAGGAGCGTGTATCGCCATGCTGCACCTAGGACCTTTTGACGAAGAACCTCAATCCTTCGCTAAAATGGATGCCTTTTGCCAGAGTCACCAGCTGACACGGGTTTCAAACACTCATAGAGAAATCTACCTCAATAATCTGAATCGGACAGACCCTAGCAAGCTGAAAACAATTCTGCGCTACAAGGTTCAGAAAAATCAATAAAGAAATAGAGCAGAAAACTAAGTGTTTTCTGCTCTATTTTGTCGACAATTATTTTTCTTCTTGAGATGAATGAACGGACTCTGTGCTTTCAGTTTTCTTGGCTGACTTGATGAGAATCTTGCCATTGCTGGTCATAATAGCTTTGAGATCTTTTTCGCTTGGATTTTCCAGATAGAAGTCAGTAATAGCATCTTCGATATGGTCCTGAATGGTACGGCGCAGTGGGCGAGCCCCCATTTTTGGATCGTAGCCCAGGTCAACCAATTTTTCCTTGACCTTCTCCGTAACATCCAGATGAATGTCGTTGGTTGCCAAACGTTGATTGACATCGTCCAGCATAATGTTGACGATTTGCAGCAGGTTGTCTTTGCTGAGCGCCTGGAATTCGATAATGCCGTCAAAGCGGTTCATAAACTCAGGACTGAAGAAGTTGCCCAATTCACCCAAAACGGAGTTGGTACGTCCTTCACGCGCTGCTCCAAAGCCAACGCTTGCTTCAGCTTTGCCAGTTCCGGCATTGGATGTCATGATGATAATAGTGTCTTTGAAGCTGACAGTTCGGCCTTGGCCATCAGTCAGGCGGCCATCATCTAGAACCTGCAGGAACATGTGCATAACATCAGGATGGGCTTTTTCTACCTCATCCAGCAGAATGAGTGAGTAGGGATTGCGGCGGACGCGCTCAGTCAATTGACCAGCCTCATCATAGCCGACATAGCCCGGAGGGGCACCGACCAGTTTAGCCACGCTGTGTTTCTCCATGTATTCACTCATGTCAAAGCGAATCATGCTGTCAGCCGAGCCAAAGAGCTCAATGGCTAGTTGCTTAGACAGCTCAGTCTTACCGACACCAGTAGGTCCGACAAAGAGGAAGCTGCCGATTGGGCGATTAGGACTTCCTAGTCCGACCCGGTTGCGGCGGATGGCCTTGGCAATCTTATCCACAGCATCGTCTTGACCGATGACATGAGCCTTTAAGTCACTTGCAAGATTGACTAGTTGAGACTGTTCCTTTTCTTTGAGGTCGCCAACTGGGATATTGGTTTTTTGCTCTACAATGTGCTCAATCGTTTTCTCGCTGATAATCGGAGTGTCCTTGTCTAGCACATTTGTCTGTTGGAGTTCCTTGTACTTGGCAATCTGGTCGCGGAAGTAAGCCGCCTTCTCGAAATCTTCGTCACGAGTCGCCTGAGCCTTGAGGTTTTCTGCTTCGATCAGACGTTGGTCAATGACCTTGGGATCAACAAAGTTGAGGGTCAGATTCATCTTGGATCCAGCCTCATCCAAGAGGTCAATAGCCTTGTCTGGCAGGAAGCGATCTTGGATGTAGCGGTTGGAGAGAAGTGCAGCAGCTTCAATGGCCGCATCTGTGTACTTGACGTGATGGTAGTCTTCGTATTTTTTCTGAATCCCTTTGAGGATGGTAATCGTTTCCTCTACCGTCGGCTCATCTACCTTAACTGGCTGCATACGGCGCTCAAGTGCAGCATCCTTCTCAATAATACGATATTCGTTGAGGGTGGTTGCTCCAACCATCTGGAGTTCTCCGCGAGCCAGAGCTGGTTTGAGGATGTTCCCAGCGTCCATATTGCCATCGCCAGCAGATCCTGCTCCGACAATTTCATGGATTTCATCAATGAAGAGAATGACATCCTGACGAGAACGAATCTCATCAATGAGCTTCTGCATCCGTTCCTCAAATTGGCCACGGATACCAGTTCCCTGCACTAAACTGACAACGTCTAGGCGGATAACTTCCTTGCCTTGGAGTTTATGAGGCACATCACCATCAACAATTTTCTGGGCCAGACCTTCCACCACGGCTGTTTTTCCGACTCCTGGCTCTCCTATGAGAACAGGATTGTTTTTGGTGCGGCGGTTGAGGATTTCAATGACACGGACGATTTCTTCATCACGGCCAATAACAGGATCAATCTCGCCTCGGCGGGCCAACTCAGTCACGTTGATACCAAACTCTTCCAGCAGGCCTTTTGGCTTTTGCGGACTTGGCTGAGGCTGACCACCCTTGCTAGGATTTGAACCGTAGCCGCCACCGCCCCCATAGGCTCCACCAGATTGGGTAGGAGGAGTAGTTGGTTCCTGAGGCTGTTGAAAATTGCTGAGGCTGTTGAAAAAGTCATCAATAGGATCTGTTCCGTGATTGTTGGCATTAGCAATTCCGCCGAACAAGGAATGTTCGGGGTCTGTTTTCATGATTTGGTAGCAGTTTTGGCACAAATCCACCTGCTGTTTATGGCCATTTACGTTGGTATAAAGGTGAATCGTAGATTCGTTGATTTTACAATTTTGGCAAAGCATGCAGATACCTCTTTTCTTTTAGTGTGCAAGCTATTTATAGAAATGATTAAAGGTCAAAAATAGTCAAAGTTTTATAGTTTCATTATATCAGTATTCTCGAACTTTGCAAGAATTTACTACAAAATCCTCCCTTAGACCGAGCAGAATGAAAACAAATTCTTGAAAAATTACAAAAAATTGGCTTTTAGTGGTATTTCAGTCGCTATTTATGGTAAAATAAGAGGGAACTAAGTAAATAGGAGAAACAAAATGGAATCACATTTAGTTAGAATTATCAACCGCTTAGAAGCTATGGCTAAGGATGGCGGAAATTTGAAACGTAATTTTGAGCGTGAAGGAGTGGTTGTAGCAGAAGTAGCTTACAGTTACGACGAAGAAAACGGCTCTGTCTTCACCTTGCGTGATGTTGCAGCGCGTGAGACCTATACTTTCGACAGCATCGATTTGATTGCAATGGAAATTTATGAATTACTCTACTAAAAAGCACTTAGCTGCTTTTTATTTTTACCCTTTTTATCTTATTTTAAAAGAGATAGAAATGATTCAGTAGGGCTGAAAATTTTACCACTAGCTGCCAATGAATCCCTACCTTATAACCTTATATAAGAAAAAGTTATAGGCTGGGCACAAATTTTTTTGGTATAATGAAAAAGATAATGAAAAAGAAATGAGAATGACATGGCGCAGATTATTGATGGTAGAGGTTTGGCAGAGAAGCTTCAGAAAAAATTAGCCGAAAAAACGGCTCGCCTCAAAGAAAAGACAGGTCAGGTACCGGGCTTGGTAGTGATTGTGGTGGGAAATAATCCAGCCAGTCAAATCTACGTACGTAATAAAGAGCGCTCAGCCTTGGCTGCTGGCTTTCGGAGTAAGGTAGAACGTCTGCCAGAAGCAACCAGCCAGGAAGAGCTCTTGAGCTTGATTGAAACCTATAATCAAAATCCTGACTGGCATGGGATTTTGGTCCAGCTGCCCTTGCCTGAGCATATCGATGATGAAGCTGTGCTGCTGGCCATTGATCCAGACAAGGATGTTGATGGCTTTCATCCGCTTAATATGGGCAAGCTATGGAGCGGTCATCCGGTCATGATTCCGGCTACTCCTGCGGGCATTATGGCAATGTTCCATGAATATGGCGTTGAACTGGAAGGCAAGCGAGCGGTCGTCATCGGGCGGAGTAATATTGTTGGTAAGCCCATGGCTCAGCTGCTTTTGGCTAAGAATGCGACGGTTACTCTAACACATTCGCGGACCCACAATCTAGCCAAGACTGCTAAGCGGGCAGATATTTTGGTGGTGGCTATCGGACGTGGACATTTTGTGACCAAGGACTTTGTCAAGGAAGGAGCTGTTGTCATTGACGTCGGTATGAACCGAGATGAAAATGGCAAGCTGATTGGCGATGTTAAGTTTGATGAAGTGTCTGAACTTGCCAGTCTGATTACCCCTGTACCTGGAGGTGTTGGGCCTATGACCATTACCATGCTGATGGAGCAGACTTACCAAGCCTTTAAACGGAGTCTTGAATCATGAAATTTGTTTTTGATTTGGATGGGACCTTGTCCTTTGATTATATGACGATTGATGAGGAGATTAAGCAGGTTCTGCTGACGGCTCCTCAGTTTGGGCATGAAGTTCTGTTTGCTTCGGCGCGCTCCTATCGGGATTGTCTGGGACTATTAGGTCCGGAATTGAGCCAGCAGATTGTGATTGGCCTGAACGGCGGAGTGGCTTATCAAGATGGACAGCTGATGTTTGAGCGTCAGCTGCATCAGTCAAGTTATCAAGCCATTTTAGATACTTGTTTGACCTATAATTTGCCTTTTTTTGTTGATAATACTTTTGACTACAGCGGCCAGATTTTAGAAAAAATTCCTTTTATTGCCAGTGTGGATCCTCTCAAGCGGGCAAGACGTCTGGAACTGACTGAACTCCAGCATCCTATTAAGGTCGTTATTTACATGGGGAATCACGAGCAGCTCTTAGATGATGTACAGGCTCGTTTTGCAAACTTGCCCAATCTAAGTCTAGACTATCATGAACATGAGAAATGTTTTTATGTCAACCCGGCTGAAACCAATAAGGCTTCAACTGTAAAGGAACTCTGCGGTTCGGATTATGTAGCTTTTGGTAATGATCAAAATGATATCCAGCTCTTTAAGAATTCTCTCTACGCTGTGCAGGTTGGGGATTTCCCAGGCTTGAGCGATTATGCGGATGAGCAGGTCGCCTTTCAGGAAAATTTACCCAAGGCAGTCGCAGCAAGAATCTTACAAAAATTTGCAGATTTCCGAAGAAAATAACTTTCTTGCGATACGGGGCACCTGTTTAGGTGCCTTTTGGTGAATAATGAAGATAGGTTTGGTCATCTTGAGACAAGTGCAGGATGAAGTTGGTCTAGGAGAATATCATGGTAAAAAATGCTGAAAATATTTTAAAAAAAGTCATTAGAGAACGCCCCCTAGAAAGTCACAAGGGCGATTACGGCCGTCTCTTATTGATTGGGGGGACCTATCCTTATGGGGGCGCCATTATCATGGCAGCTTTAGCGGCAGTCAATAGCGGAGCAGGTTTGGTGACTGTTGCTACAGATAGAGACAATGTCGCCCCTCTGCACAGTCATTTACCGGAGGCCATGGCCTTTGACTTAGAGGAGCAAGACCGATTGACAGAGCAGCTGGCTAAATCAGATTTAGTTTTGATTGGTCCAGGCCTAGCAGAGAATCAACTAGGTCTAGATATCCTACAAAAGGTAGTCCAGACTGTGGCAGAACAGCAGATACTAATCATGGATGGCGGAGCCATTTCTCTCTTTAGCAAAGAAGCTTTGCCATTTCCAAAATCCCAAACAGTTTTTACTCCTCACCAAAAGGAGTGGGAAGGCTTATCGGGTTTGAGCTTGTCAGATCAGACAGCAGCAGCCAATCAGGCGGCGGTCAATCAGCTGCCTCTAGGCAGTATTGTCGTGCAGAAAAAGCATGGAACGACCATCTATCAAAGCGGACAAGAGCAAGTCTTTGAGCTGACAGTAGGCGGACCTTATCAGGCAACTGGCGGAATGGGGGATACGCTGGCTGGTATGATTGCCGCATTTGCAGGACAGTTCAAATCAAGCAGTCTCTTTGAGCGAGTGGCGGCTGCAACCTTTCTTCACTCCCTTATCGCAGATGAACTGAGCCAGGAAGCTTATGTCGTCCTGCCAACGGCAATCAGTAGAGTCATTCCAAGGTGGATGAAGGAGATGAATCAGTAGACTTTTTCTTGGGTTTTAAGTCATCTGGGTTTCTTTTGTGGAAGCCCAGTTTTTTTCTTGCTTTTCAGGGGATTTTTAGACTTTGTAATCGGTTTTTTATGCAGTTTTTTGTTATAATAAAAGTTACGGAAAAACTAGAAATGAAAGGAAAAGGACATGCCAGAGTATTTGTCGGTTTCGACCTTGACCAAGTATCTGAAGATGAAGTTTGAACGGGATCCTTATTTGGAGCGGGTCTATCTGACTGGCCAAGTGTCCAATTTCCGCCGGCGTCCCAATCATCAGTATTTTTCATTGAAAGATGAGAAGGCCGTCATTCAGGTCACGATTTGGTCTGGTGTTTACCAGAAGTTGGGCTTTGAGCTGGAAGAAGGCATGAAAATCAATGTCATTGGCCGAGTGCAGCTCTATGAGCCCAGCGGTTCCTATTCTATTATCATTGAAAAGGCAGAGCCGGATGGTATCGGTGCCTTGGCTATCCAGTTTGAACAGCTCAAGAAAAAACTGGGCGCAGAAGGGCTTTTTCAAGAGAAATTCAAGCAGGCCTTGCCCCAATTTCCTAAGAAAATCGGCGTCGTAACCAGTCCCAGCGGAGCGGTCATTCGGGATATTATCACGACGGTCAGCCGTCGCTTTCCGGGAGTGGAGATTGTCCTTTATCCGACAAAAGTGCAGGGAGATGGGGCTGCAGCTCAGGTTGCTGACCACATCAGACTGGCCAATGAGCGGTCCGATTTGGATGTGCTGATTATTGGTCGAGGCGGTGGTTCTATCGAAGATCTCTGGGCTTTCAACGAAGAGGAAACAGTTCGGGCTATTTTTGAGTCTCGGATTCCTATTATTTCTAGTGTCGGCCATGAGACCGATACGACTTTGGCGGACTTTGTAGCAGATCGCAGAGCTGCGACTCCGACGGCTGCGGCTGAGCTAGCAACATCGGTCACCAAGCTAGACCTGCTGGGACATTTGCAGCAGCAGGAAAACCGCATGTCTCGAGCGATTTCCAATCGCCTGAGCTATTATCGAGAGCGATTGAATAAGCTAACCCAGTCTGTTATCTTCCGACAGCCAGAGCGGCTTTACGATGGCCATCTGCAGAAGTTGGATCAGCTCAACCTGCGACTAAAGCAAAAAATTCGCGAATATTATAGTGAAGAGCAACAGCGGGTCAAAATCTTGCAGCATCGTTTGGAAGCATTGAATCCACTCAGTCGCGTTCAGCGTTTTCAGGAGCAGACTGCCCAGTTGGAGCGTTTGCTGCGCAGCAATATGGCGGTCATTTATGATAACAAGGTGGCTCAAGTCAGGAGATTGTCCGAGGCCTTGCTTATGCTGGATACCAGTCGAATCGTGGCGCGTGGCTATGCTATTGTCCAAAAGAATCAAAAGGTTGTCGAGTCAAGTGCTGGCATTGAAGAAAAAGATGAGCTGACCCTGCTTATGCGGGATGGGCAGCTGGAAGTAGAGGTAAAACATGTCCAAAGAAAAGAAATTTGAAGAAAATTTAGCAGACTTGGAAGTCATTGTTCAAAAGCTGGAAAATGGTGACGTAGCGCTGGAAGAGGCAATTGCGGAATTTCAAAAGGGGATGAAGCTTTCAAAGGAACTACAGGCTAGTCTGGACAAGGCTGAAAAGACCTTGGTTAAGGTCATGCAGGCAGACGGCACAGAAACGGAAATGGAATGACAAGAAACGAGAAACTGGAAAAAATTGGTCTGACGATTGAAGATTTTTATAGGTCTCAGCAAGTGTCGTCGGATTTGACGGAAGTTATTTTGTATTCGGTGCAGGCAGGCGGCAAGCGGATTCGTCCCTTATTGCTATTGGAGTTGATTCAAGCTTTTGGTCTTGAGCTGGCTGAGGCCCACTATCAGGTCGCGGCGGCTCTTGAGATGATTCATACTGGCAGTCTTATCCATGATGATTTGCCGGCTATGGATGATGACGACTATCGTCGCGGCCGCTTGACTAGCCATAAGAAGTTTGGAGAGGATATGGCTATTTTAGCGGGTGATTCTCTCTTTTTGGACCCCTATGGACTATTGGCAAGGGCCGAGCTGCCTAGTCAGGTCAAGGTGGACTTGATTTCTGAGTTGTCTTTGGCAGCAGGGAGCTTTGGTATGGTTGCTGGTCAAGTGCTGGACATGCAAGGCGAAGGCCAAGCAATTAGTTTAGGAGATTTAAAAACCATCCATGCCAATAAGACTGGAAAACTTCTGACCTATCCTTTTGTCGCAGCTGGTTTGATTGTTCAGGCTCAGCAGTCTGTTCAAGACAAGCTTCGTAGGATTGGAGAGCTCTTGGGCTTGGCCTTTCAAGTGCGGGATGATATTTTGGATGTGACGGCCAGCTTTGAAGAGCTGGGTAAAACGCCGCAGAAAGATTTAGCTGCGGCCAAGTCGACTTATCCAGCCTTTCTGGGACTGGATGGAGCTAAGAACTTTTTCAATCACACCCTTGATGAAGCTGTGCTTATTCTGTCAGACTTGGAAGAGAAGACAGAGTTTTCAGGCGGAAAAATTCAAAAGATAATAGAAAGTTTGAGATTGAATGGCTAAGGAAAGAGTAGATGTGCTGGCCTACAGGCAAGGGCTCTTTGAGACCAGAGAGCAGGCTAAGCGTGGTGTAATGGCTGGACTGGTTATTGCTGCAGCCAATGGCCAGCGCTTTGACAAGCCAGGTGAAAAGATTGACGCAGCCACAGAGCTGCGCCTAAAAGGTGAGAAACTCAGATATGTCAGCCGAGGCGGCCTCAAGCTAGAAAAGGCTTTGCAAGTGTTTGATATTTCGGTAGCGGACCGAGTGACCTTGGATATCGGAGCTTCAACCGGCGGTTTTACAGATGTCATGCTGCAGCACGGAGCTAAGCTGGTCTATGCAGTAGATGTCGGTACCAATCAGCTGGCTTGGAAGCTCAGGCAGGATGAGCGGGTTGTCAGCATGGAGCAGTTTAATTTTCGCTATGCCCAAAGGGCTGACTTTGAGCAGGAGCCGAGCTTTGCCAGTATTGATGTCAGCTTTATATCGCTGAGTTTGATTTTACCAGCTCTGCATGAGATTTTGGCTCGGGATGGGCAAGTGGTTGCCTTAATCAAGCCCCAGTTTGAAGCAGGCCGCGAGCAGATTGGGAAAAAAGGGATTGTCAAGGATAAAAAGGTCCATCTGGCAGTTCTGGATAAGGTCACTGCATTTATGATGGAGGCTGGCTTTTCTGTCAGGGGACTGGATTTTTCACCTATTCAGGGCGGTCAGGGCAATGTGGAATTTCTGGCCTATTTAGAAAAAAGCATAGAGCCGCAGACTCTTGATTCAGAACTGATGACAGCTGTTGTAGAGGCGGCACACAAGGAATTTAAGGATGAATAAGAAGGATAGATTAGAAAAGATTAGACGGTTTGTCAGTGACTATGACATTGGTACACAGGAGGAAATTGTAGAACATCTCAGGGAATCTGGGATTACGGCGACCCAGGCTACGGTCTCTAGGGATATCAAAGAGCTGGGCATTGTCAAGATACCGCTCAAGGATAACACCTATATCTACGAGCTGCCTAAGACCATGACCAGCAGTCTGGGCTTGGCTGAAAATAACATATTGTCCTGTCAGGTCTTGGGAAATATGATCAATCTCAGTCTGGTACCGGGGAGCACAGCACTGGTCAAGCGTCATCTTAGAAATGAATTTGCTGAGGATATTTTCAGTATCTTGGCAGACAACGACAGTATTTTGATGGTTATGATGACAGAGGAAGCAGCTGCAAGGGTTGCAACCATCATTCACCATTGGTAGGAAAGCCTATGTTATTAGAAATTTCGATTAAAAATTTTGCCATTATTGAGGAGATTTCCCTTAATTTTGAGCAAGGTATGACGGTTTTGACCGGGGAAACCGGAGCCGGCAAGTCTATTATTATTGATGCGATGAACATGATGCTGGGCAGCCGTGCTACGACGGATGTTATTCGTCATGGGGCGCCCAAAGCTGAGATAGAGGGACTTTTTTCGCTGGAAAATAGCAGAGCTTTGCGAGAGATTTTTGAGGAGCAGGGTTGGGAGCTGACCGATGAGCTGATTATCCGTCGGGAAATTCTGCAAAACGGCCGCAGTGTCAGCCGTATCAATGGCCAGATGGTTAATCTGTCTGTTCTAAAGGCTGTCGGCCAGCATTTGGTGGATATCCATGGCCAGCACGATCAGGAAGAACTGATGAGACCCCAGCTTCATATTGCTATGTTAGACGAATTTGGAACAGCAGACTTTTTAAATCTCAAAGGCCGCTATCAGGAAACCTTTGACCGCTATCGAAGCCTGCGCAAGCAAGTCCTGACTTTGCAGAAAAATCAGCAGGAGCATAAGGCCAGAATTGAGATGCTGGAGTTTCAGATGGCGGAGATTGAGAGCGCAGCCCTCAAAAGTGGTGAAGATACTGCCCTGCATCAGGAGCGGGATCGCTTGCTCAATCACAAGCTCATTGCCGATACGCTGACGAACGCCTATACCATGCTGGATAATGAAGATTTTTCCAGTCTGACCAATGTCCGCTCAGCTATGAATGACCTTGAGTCTATCGAGGATTACGATCCAGCCTACAAGGAGCTTTCCGGCAGCTTGTCAGAGACTTATTATGTCTTAGAAGATGTCAGCAAGCGCTTAGAGGATATTTTAGATGGACTGGACTTTGACGGAGATCGGCTGCTCCAGGTGGAGAGTCGTCTGGATTTGATTAACAGCATCACACGTAAATACGGCGGCCAAGTAGATGATGTGCTGGATTACTTTGCTCAGATTTCCAAAGAATACAGCCTTTTAACTGGAAGTAACTTGTCCTCAGAGGATATGGACCGAGAGCTGAAGGCCTTGGAGAGAGAGCTGGTAGAGCTGGCCCAGGAGCTTAGTCAGGCTCGTCACGGACTAGCAGCCCAGCTGGAAGCAGAAATCAAGCAAGAGCTGCAGGACCTCTACATGGAGAAGGCGCGCTTTAAAGTGCAGTTCAGTAAGGGCAAGTTCAACCGTGAAGGCAATGAACAAGTAGAGTTTTACATCTCGGCAAATCCAGGCGAGGATTTCAAACCTTTGGTGAAGGTTGCGTCTGGCGGCGAGCTCTCCCGTCTCATGCTAGCTATCAAGTCTGCCTTTTCTCGTAAGGAAGGCAAGACCAGCATTGTCTTTGATGAAGTGGATACGGGTGTTTCTGGCCGAGTGGCTCAGGCTATTGCTCAGAAGATTCACAAGATTGGCTCCAATGGCCAAGTCTTGGCTATTTCCCATCTGCCGCAGGTCATTGCGATTGCCGATTATCAGTTCTTTATTGAGAAGATTTCGGATGAGAATTCGACCGTCTCAACGGTTCGCCTGCTGACGGCTGACGAGCGTGTTCAGGAAGTCGCTAAGATGCTGGCTGGTGAAGATGTGACGGAGGCTGCTTTGACTCAAGCCAGAGAATTATTAAAAAAATAAACAAGCGAGGCTGAGACACTAGTGTTTCGGTCTCCTTTAGGAGGTGACGAGTATGACAGAATATTTTGCAATCGGTGATGTCCATGGCAAGGCTGGTATGCTGGATGAGCTGATCCAGCATTGGGACGGTCGCAGCCAACTAGTCTTTCTAGGGGACTTGATAGATCGTGGCGAGGACAGCCGAGCGGTTTTGGAGCGGGTCAAGGATTTAGTGGATCAGAAAGGAGCTATCTGTCTTTCTGGCAATCATGAGTATATGTTTCTGACCTGGCTGGACAATCCTGAAAAGTCTTATGACCACTACCGACGCAATGGCGGAGATACGACGATTAATTCGCTTTTAGGCCGACCTCTTAATGCTCCTGTAGATGGAGTAGCAGACGCGGAACGTGTCAAGACGGAGACGGCCAATTTAGTAGATTTTATTCGCCAGATGCCTTTCCTATTGGAGACGGAACAGTACATTTTTGTTCATGCTGGTCTAGATTTGGAGCTGAAAGACTGGCGAGAAACCAGTGATTATCAAAAAGTTTGGATTCGCGCGCCTTTTCACGAAGGCAGCAATCAGACTGGCAAAACGATTGTCTTTGGCCATACACCAACATTTTATCTCTTACATAAGGCACTGGGAACTAATCAGCTATGGATGACTGAGGATGACAAGATTGGTATGGATGGCGGAGCTGTCTATGGCGGAGTCCTCCACGGAGTTCTCTTTGGTCATAATGGCATCATAGAGCGGTATGCCATAAAAAATGATGGTTTAGTAGCCGAAGACTGAAAAAAAGATTGGGAAAATCCAATCTTTTTTTGCTGAGATTCTCTCTGAAAATCAGTTTTTTTCCAAAATTTCCCCCCATAAAGCTAAAAATGCTGCATGTAAACACTTTTTCATCTAATTTTAAAGAAGCGCAAAAGGATTAAAAATCTAAAACAGGCAGATTAAATTTAGGAAACGCTTGGCCTGAGCTGTGATTTTAGCGAATATTCCCCCACAAAACCATAAAAATTTGGTATAATGTAGTGTAATAACAAGTTAAAATTTAGATACAGAGTAGGAAATCTATGACAAAAATAAAAATCGTAACTGACTCATCCGTAACCATTGAACCGGAGGTTGCTAAGGAATTAGACATTACAATTGTGCCTCTCTCTGTTATGGTGGACGGGGTGGTCTATTCGGATGCAGACCTAGAGGAAGGTGAGTTCCTTCGTCTTATGCAGTCTAGTCGCAATCTTCCTAAAACCAGCCAGCCGCCCGTCGGAGTCTTTGCTGATGTTTTTGAGCACTTGGCAGGGGATGGAGCGCAGATTATCTCCATTCACATGTCTCACGCCTTGTCAGGGACTGTCGAAGCAGCCCGTCAAGGAGCGACTTTGGCTAATGCTGATGTGACGGTTGTTGACAGCTCTTTTACTGATCAGGCTATGAAGTTCCAAGTCACCGAAGCAGCTAAACTGGCCAAGGAAGGAGCTAGCCTGGAGGAGATTTTAGCTAAAATTGAGGAAGTAAAGGAAAAGACAGAGCTCTATATCGGTCTCTCTACCTTAGAAAATCTGGTTAAAGGGGGCCGTATAGGCCGAGTTTCTGGTCTGATTAGCTCCCTGCTCAATATCCGAGTTATCATGCAAATGAAGGACCATCAGCTGGAGCCCATTGTCAAGGGAAGGGGCGCTAAGACTTTTAAGAAATGGCTGGATGATTTGACAGTAAGTCTGCAAAACAAGCAAGTGGCTGAAATTGGAATTTCCTATGCAGGCAGTCCAGAATTGGCGCTAGAAATGAAGGAAAGTTTACAGCCGTATGTCAAGAAACCTATTTCAGTGCTGGAAACAGGGTCTATTATTCAGACGCATACTGGGGAAAATGCTTGGGCTGTGCTGATTCGTTACGAATAAAACCATAATAATTTAGAAAATAGCGGTTTAGTACTTGACCTGAATGCTTTTTTTAGATATGATAATATTTGTTAGGGTTATTAACCCAGAAAAAATTTGGAGGATTTGTTAAATGGCTAACAAACAAGATTTGATCGCAAAAGTGGCAGAAGCTACAGAATTGACTAAGAAAGATTCAGCAGCAGCAGTTGACGCTGTATTCGCCGCAGTTTCAGAATACCTTTCAAAAGGTGAAAAAGTTCAATTGATCGGTTTTGGTAACTTTGAAGTTCGTGAGCGTGCAGCACGTAAAGGTCGCAACCCTCAAACTGGTAAAGAAATCAAAATCGCAGCTTCTAAGGTACCAGCTTTCAAAGCAGGTAAAGCTCTTAAAGACGCTGTAAAATAATTTTGATTAATAAAGCCTGATACACTTGCCTCTGGCGAGTATGTCAGGTTTTTCTTTTTGCTCTCAATTCTTGAGCTCAATAAAATATTTAGGTGCTTCTAGAAAGTTGATTTATGAACTTTCTTGGAGTTTTTATTTTGCAGTAAAGTGAAGGAAATTGTCTCTAATCAAAAGAGAATGATAAAGGACAAACATTTTTAAAGACTTAAAATAAAAAGTTTAAAATTTTAGCAAAAGTGCTTTTAAATCATAGGTGTTTATGATAAAATGAAGGGAACATTTCTTTTTGTGTAATGATTGCGAGATCATTGAAAAAGTTTAGGAGGTAAGAAATGAAATGGAAACCACTTCAGGGCTCACTGCGCCCTGTTAATCCTTATGGCAGCAAATTTCGCCTGCTGATGGGATTATTTGTTGTGCTTTTTTCAATCTTTCTGCTCCCCATTCAGACCTTGTCTGCCTTGGAGGAGCTGAAGGATGGCACGGATTTGTCCAAGTTGAATATTCATAAGTTTGACTTGAATGTTAACAATGTCAGTGTTCTCTCTAAGTCGGAGGCAATTGAACAGGTTCATCTGACTAATCCAAACTATGAGTATCTGGGAGCAGTTTATCCTGGAGAAATGGAAAATTTCACCATCAAGGTAGACAAGTCTCAAAAAGCAGATCAGGTCTTTAATAAGCCGCTTTCTCTTAAGTTTTCTAATGTGGGAACGGCTTATGGAAAACAAGTAGATGCCTATCTGACTTTTAATAAGGTAACACTCCACTATCTGAGCTCATCTACAGCAGAAGCTCAGATGAATGATGCTCAAAAAAATGCAGTTGAATTTTTCTCTATTTCAGAGTTGTGGGAGAGAAGCGCTTTTGAGATTGGGAATATCCCATATGTGGATGCGGCCCATAATAACATTATGAACAAAGCTTTCTGGGTGGAGGCTGATGTTACAGCAGAGCTACGCTATGCGGATGGTTCGGATACAGATTTGAAGTTGGTTATGAAACCGACTGACATTGATGTAGTTGACGGCTTTGGTCTAAAAGAGTCTTTCTATATTAATGATTATAAAAATGCTGTTGATAAGCGCTTGATGAACAATGCCAATGCTTTGAATCAAACAGATCAGAGCGGTCGAACAATTTGGGAAGCAACGACTTCAACTAGCGGTGCTGCTAATGAAAACAACATCTCTGGTTTGGCCGTTCGTTCTGCAGATAACACGTTGAATTTCGGTTATTTATCAACAGAAGCTTGCTCGGCAGTCTTTGGTCTTTATATTGAAAAAGTTGATCCCAAGCCTGTCTTAGAAGTGGATCCAGTTAAGATTCCAGCTAAGGAAGGTCAAGAGGTGACTTATAAGGGAACCTTCAAGATTCCAGTTCCTGGTAAGGATATTTTGGCTACCCCGACTACTATTGAGATGACTGAAACCTTTAACGAGCGTCTGGATTACAAGGAGCTCAAGGTTGAGGCTGGCGGTAATGCCTTGCAGGAAGGTCGTGATTACACGATTGAAAAGAAAGGCCAGACCGTTACGGTCAAGATGACACCTGAGTATGTTAAAGCAAATTCTTCTCAGGATATTGTCATTACCTACAAGACTGCAACTAATCAAAAGGTAGCAGAAAAGGGTGCTGCAACGATTGAAAATACAGTGACTTTAAAAGTAGACAATCTTTCAGCACCATCTAATCAAGTTACTACTGACTTGCTCTATGAAAAGAAACATGAATTTGTCAGTGGCACTGCTGGTAAGGAACTCCCGCAGGAAATCAAAGACCTAACACCAGAAACAGAAAAGAATCTGGAGAATGGTACTAAGACCACCCCGACACAACCGGCTAAGACGGAAGTGCAGACCGCCGATGGAACTTGGATCTTTAAGTCTTACGACAAGGCAGAAGAGACGATTAACGGAGCAGATGCGCACTTTGTTGGTACATGGGACTTTACACCAGCGCCAACCTATAAGGCGACCCATGAATTTGTCAGTGGAACAGCAGGTAAAGAACTGCCACAAGCAGTGAAGGATTTACTTCCAGCCGACAAGCCTGATTTGGCCGACGGCACGAAAGCCACTCCAACCCAGCCATCTAAGACAGAAGTGAAGACCACTGATGGTACTTGGACTTTCAAGTCTTACGACAAGGCTGAAGAGACCATTAATGGAGCGGACGCTCACTTTGTTGGTACATGGGACTTTACACCAGCGCCAACCTATAAGGCGACTCACGAGTTCGTTAGTGGTACATCAGATAAGGAATTGCCACAAGCAGTGAAGGATTTGCTTCCAGCCGACAAGCCTGATTTGGCAGATAGCACCAAGGCTACTCCAACACAACCAGTCAAGACGGAAGTGAAAACAACCGACGGTACATGGATCTTCAAGTCTTACGATAAGAACGAAGAGACGATCAATGGAGCAGACGCTCACTTTGTTGGTACCTGGGACTTTACACCGGCGCCAACTTACAAGGCAACTCACGAGTTCATTAGTGGTACAGCAGGTAAGGAATTGCCACAAGCAGTGAAAGACTTGCTTCCAGCCGACAAGCCTGACTTGGCAGATGGCACGAAAGCCACCCCGACACAGCCGGCTAAAACAGAAGTGCAGACTGCCGATGGCACTTGGACCTTTAAGTCTTACGACAAGGCAGAAGAGACGATTAACGGAACAGATGCGCACTTTGTTGGTACATGGGACTTCACCCCAAATCCAACTTATAAGGCGACACACGAGTTCGTTAGTGGTACAGCAGGTAAGGAACTTCCACAAGAAGTGAAAGCTTTGCTTCCAAGCGATAAATCTGATTTGGCAGACGGCACTAAGACCACTCCAACGCAACCAGTCAAGACAGAAGTTGAAACATCTGATGGCACTTGGATCTTCAAGTCTTACGATAAGGCTGAAGAAACCATCAATGGAGCGGACGCTCACTTTGTCGGCACTTGGGACTATACTCCAGCTCCAACCTATAAGGCTACTCATGAGTTCGTTAGTGGAACAGCAGGTAAGGAATTGCCGCAAGAAGTGAAAGCTTTGCTTCCAACTGATAAATCTGATTTGGCAGACGGCACTAAGACCACTCCAACACAGCCGGTCAAGACAGAAGTTGAAACCTCTGATGGCAGCTGGAGCTTCCAGTCATATGACAAGAACGAAGCAATCATTAATGAAGCAGACGCTAAATTTGTTGGAACTTGGACGTTTGTGGCAAAACCAAGTCCGGCACCAACCTACAAGTCTACACATGAATTTGTCAGTGGCACAGCAGGTAAGGAACTTCCACAAGAAGTGAAAGCTTTGCTTCCAAGCGATAAATCTGATTTGGCAGACGGCACTAAGACCACTCCAACGCAACCAGTCAAGACAGAAGTTGAAACCTCTGATGGCACATGGAGCTTCCAGTCATATGACAAGAACGAAGCAACCATTAATGGTGCAGATGCCAAATTTGTTGGAACTTGGACGTTTGTGGCAAAATCTAGTCCGGCACCAACTTACAAGGTGACCCACGAATTCGTTAGTGGCTCAGCAAGTAAGGAATTGCCTCAGGAAGTGAAATCCTTGCTTCCAGCTGACAAGCCTGATTTGGCAGATGGCACTAAGGCCATTCCAACACAGCTAGTCAAGACAGAAGTGAAGACCGCCGACGGCACTTGGACCTTCAAGTCATACGATAAGAACGAAGAGACCATCAATGGAGCGGATGCGCACTTTGTCGGTACTTGGACTTTTGCAGCTGACTCAACTACGCTTACTGGCAGTGTGATCTGGATTGACAATGATAACGGTGCAGGTCGCCGAGCACAGAGTGTCCTTGTTCACTTACTTGCAGATGGACAGGATACAGGCATCAGCGTAACTGTTGATGAGGCAATGGGCTGGAAATACAGCTTTGAAAACCTGCCTCGCTTCAAGGATGGAAAAGAAATCGTCTATAGTGTCCGCGAGGACGAAGTGGAAGGTTACAGCAATCAAGCTGAAGGTATGAATGTAACCAATCGCTTGCTTGTAGATGCTCAAGTTAAAGAGATTGGCAAGAAACGAATTCTGCCTAAGACTGGCCAAGATACATCTATCTGGATGCTGATTCTTGGATTCTTGACTCTTGGAGGAGCAGTTGGCTTGACCAAACGTCAGCGTGACTAAGATTAAGCTTCAGTAAAAAGATTTGAAAATCTAGAATATATGAAAAGTTTGTTATCTCAACTTTTGTTGGGGATAGCAGGCTTTTTATTTTTCAAGGAAATATAAGCATTATAAGCAGTCAAATGCTTGAATTTTTCATAAAATTAAAAATAAGCTTGTATTTTTCTAGTAAGCATGGTAAACTATTTTAGTAAAAAATTATACAAAGGAGACTGTTGATGAAGACAAAAACATTAGCACTTGTAAATGGACTTGTTGGACTTATTGGTGGTATTATTCTACTTTTGTGGCCTTTCTTCATTTGGGTTTTTTATTTTATGCTAGGTGTATTTGACATCCTGAAAATTGCAATCCTAGCTTTGGGAATTGCTGGTATTGTCTACTATAAGGATGACAATCGTCTGGGACCAGCAGGCTCTATCTTGATGATTGTAGGTGGAATTTTTACCTTTAATGACTTCTTGGGCTGGATTGGTGCTATTCTTTCTATTATAGGCGGTTCCCTTTATTTAGCAAGCTTGAAGAGATTCCAAGCATAGAGCGAGGATTGAAAAAAATACTAGTTTAAAGCTTGCATTGCCTTAAATGGATAAGCAATCATGCAGAAGCAGGAGGCTGAACTTTGGTTAGTTCTGTCCTGCTTTTTTCTTTTTAGCTTATTTACAATCATTCTTAATAGCCAAGTAAGCCTAGTCATGGTATAATGGTAATGACTTAGATAAGAGGCTATAACGGAGTAAATAATGAAACAAGAACATCAGCATGACTTTGACCAAGTAATTGGCCATTTGCGCGCCAAGGGTGTGCGCATTACAGAAACGCGGAAGGCGGTAATTGACTATATTATCCAAAGTCACGACCATCCTAGCGCTGAAATGATATATCAGGACTTGAAGCCCAATTTTCCTAATATGAGTCTGGCAACAGTCTATAATAATCTCAAGGTTCTGATTGATGAGGGTTTTGTCGCTGAGCTCAAGGTTCGCAATGATACGACGACCTACTTTGACTTTATGGGCCATCAGCATCTCAATGTCATCTGTGAAAAATGCGGCCGTATTGCTGATATGGAGCTGGAACTTCCGGATGTGAAGCATGAAGCTGAAGTGCAGACTGGCTACCACATCACCCAAAGCCAGACGACTGTCTATGGCCTCTGCCCCCAATGCCAGCAAGAGGCGGTGTGACTGCGAGGATGATTAGGAGCTTTTTGGAGCCTAAAGACGAACAAAGTTTTGACTCGCTTCGCAAGTTCTATCTGCAACTTCAAAGCAGTACTTTGAGCCATCGGCTACTGCGTCAAGATTCTTTTTCAAATAAAAAGTAAGGCTAGAACTTATGTCTCTTAGCCTTTTTCTATGTGTTTTAGCAAGGCATGTTCGCAGGATGAGGATATCATCTGAGCTTAGAGACGTTGATATCTAGTCAAGTACAGCACTTAGCAAGATCAGATATTTTAAGGATAATCCCTTATATACTTATGCTATTATTTTACAGGCCAATTCTCTTTTGATATAATGAAAGCAGAATAAAGCCTTGTACAAAGAGATTCAAAGAGTTCTGAAGGATTTACAATATAGGTAAATTCGTCATAAGTCTGTAGTATCGAAATCTTTAAGGGGTATTACTTTGTGGGTAGGGTAGATTTTTAGGAGGTCTTATGTTCTGGAGAAGAGATTGGGAGGAAGAGATATCAGGAAGCAGAGAATCGCCTTTTTTGGAATGCCGTCATCTTCTCTTTGAAGAGGAAGCTGGCTATCCCATTTGTCCTTCTTGCGGCAAGCTAATAAAGGAAAATCTTCCTCAAAACAGTGTGGATCGCTCACGTCTTTATCTGATTTATCAAAAAGTGAAGCGACTCTGGATTATGAAATGGAAACTTATTATAATCACTCTAATTGCATTTATATCTTATAGTTTTCCAATAGATTTTAGTAATTGGCTTTTGAGGAATGGAGACTATGGTTTTAGAGACTTTTTTCCTATTACACCTCATACACCGCTAGTATCTGACTTTACCTACATTGCTTATCTTCCTCTTTTTATCTTCTTTTTTATTGGAGAGCGTTCTAGGCGTTTCACTAGCTTTTCTTTGGGCTTCGTTCGTTTTCATAAAATCATCTATTCCTTACCTGTGCAGCTAGCTTTTTTCTTGGCAGTATTTGCTGGGATTAATCAAGTAATGCCAGGTGTCTACAAGGTGATTGGAGATAATTACATATCAAAGTATGATTACCTAACTTCGGATCAGCACGTCAGGGGGGTAGAGCTTTTCATTTTTGTCAATATGCTCTCTATCTGGATTGTGTCTGGCTTACTGCTTATTTATCAGTTGATAGACAGGAGACGGACTTGGTGGCTCAAGGAAGCCAACGAGGTTTATCTATCTGGTGGGTGTTAGGGCAAAAGTTTCTGCTCGGAAATACAAAAGCGCTTTCTTGCTGAAAAACGTCTGATTTGACGAAATAGGCTAGCTTTTTAGGCGAAAATTTTGTAAAATAGAATAGATAAACGGGGGTTTCCTCGGAAAATAAAAGGAGAATCCATCTAATGGTAAAATTAGTTTTTGCTCGCCACGGTGAGTCTGAATGGAACAAAGCGAACCTTTTCACTGGTTGGGCTGATGTTGACTTGTCTGAAAAAGGTACTCAGCAAGCAATCGACGCTGGTAAACTGATTAAAGAAGCTGGTATCGAGTTTGACCAAGCTTACACTTCAGTATTGAAGCGTGCGATTAAGACAACTAACCTTGCTTTGGAAGCGTCTGATCAGCTTTGGGTACCAGTTGAAAAATCATGGCGTTTGAACGAGCGTCACTATGGCGGTCTGACTGGTAAAAATAAGGCAGAAGCAGCTGAGCAATTTGGTGATGAGCAAGTGCATATCTGGCGTCGTTCATACGATGTATTGCCTCCAAACATGGATCGCGATGATGAGCACTCAGCACACACTGACCGTCGTTATGCTTCACTTGACGACTCAGTAATTCCAGATGCTGAAAACTTGAAAGTGACACTTGAGCGTGCCCTTCCATTCTGGGAAGACAAGATTGCTCCAGCTTTGAAAGATGGCAAAAATGTCTTTGTAGGTGCACACGGTAACTCTATCCGTGCTCTTGTGAAGCACATCAAACAATTGTCTGACGATGAAATCATGGATGTGGAAATTCCAAACTTCCCACCATTGGTATTCGAATTTGACGAAAAATTGAATGTAGTAAAAGAATACTACCTTGGAAAATAAGCTTAAAGGAATCTGAGATTATTCTCAGGTTCTTTGCTTTTCCAGAGAGGAAGGACAAGGATTGTTAGAAGCCTAGCTAGTAAGTCTTTTCTGTTCAGCGGTTTGACAGACTTCCTCTTAACTCGTCCATATTTTCAGATTTTCTATCAGTTTTGAAACATTCATCGAGCTGGATTTATGGTAAAATAAAGGTCAGAACTTTTACTAGAATGAGAGAGAAGATGGCAAGGAAGAAGAGAAAATTTGACAGTCATTCCATCACCAGAAGGCTTTATCTACTGTTTGGAATCGTGATGTTTTTGTTTTTAGCCTTGATTGCCCGTCTAGGCTATATGCAGGTGGTCAATCAGGACTTTTATACGGATAAGTTGGCCAAGGCCAGCAAGACCAAGATTACCACTAGCTCAGTACGTGGGCAGATTTATGATGCTACCGGCAAGCCCTTGGTGGAAAATACGACCAAGCAGGTGGTGACCTATACACGGGATAATCGTCTGACGGCTGGTGAGATTCGGGCGACAGCTCAAAAGCTCCTGACCTATGTCAGTGTCAGCGATACAGAGGTGACGGATCGTCAAGAAGTGGATTATTATTTGGCGGACAGCGCAGTCTATCAGGAAGTAGTAGAAAAGCTGCCCAAGGACAAGAAATTTGATACAGATGGCAACCGCCTGCCTGAGTCCAAAATCTATAAGGCGGCAGCTGAGAGCATTGACCCTAAGCAGCTGGGCTATACGGATGAGGAAAAGAAAGCCATCGTTCTCTTTAGTCAGATGAATGCAATTTCCAACTTTTCGACGGGAACCATCCAGACAGATGCGCTGACAACAGAGCAGGTGGCTGTACTGGCTTCCAGCAGCAAGGAGCTGCCAGGTATCAGTGTCTCAACAGGCTGGGACCGCAAGGTCTTGGATACCTCACTGGCTTCTATCGTGGGTAATATCTCGACAGAAAAGACTGGACTTCCGGCTGAGGAAGTGGATGATTACCTGAAAAAAGGCTACTCCCTCAATGACCGGGTGGGGACCTCCTATCTGGAAAAGCAGTATGAGTCAGTCCTGCAAGGCAAGCGAGCTGAGAAGGAGATTCATCTGGACAAAAATGGTAATATGGAGAGTGTGGAAAATATCTCTGACGGCAGTAAGGGAGACAATCTCAAGCTGACGGTGGACTTGAGCTTCCAGCAGGGAGTAGAGGACATTCTCAAAAATGCCTTTAATGCAGAGTTGGCTAGTGGCAATGCGACCTACTCTGAGGGTGTCTATGCCGTAGCTATGGATCCCAATACTGGCGCTGTCTTGGCTATGGCAGGCATCCGGCATGATCTGGAAACGGGAGAAAGCTCAGTCGATGCTCTGGGGACCATGACTAATGTTTTTGTTCCGGGATCTGTGGTCAAAGCTGCAACATTGACCTCGGGCTGGGAGAATAATGCCATTAGCGGCAACCAAGTCCTGACAGACCAGCCGATTAGCTTTGGCGGTACGGACAGTATCACTTCTTGGTTTACCCAGTATGGTTCACGTGCTATCACAGCCCAAGAGGCCTTGGAATACTCTTCCAATACCTATATGGTGCAGGTAGCGCTGAAGATGATGGGGACGCCTTACTCAGCGGATATGAAGCTGGATTTTGATGAGCTGGATCCGTCCATGAAAAAGCTGCGGTCGACCTTTGCAGAGTATGGTCTGGGAACTTCAACAGGGATTGACCTACCAAATGAGTCCACAGGCTATCTTCCAGACAAGTTTACCTTTGCCAACTATCTGACCAATTCTTTTGGCCAGTTTGACAACTATACAACGCTTCAGCTGGCTCAGTATGCTTCAACAGTAGCTAATAACGGCAAGCGTGTAGCTCCGCATATCGTTGAAGGCATTTACGGCAACAGTGACCAAGGAGGACTCGGTGATTTGGTGCAGAAAATTGACACCAAGGAGCTGAACCAGGTTAATATCTCTGACGAGGATATGAGCATTATCAAGCAAGGCTTCTATCAAGTGGTTCATGGCAGCAGTGGCTTTACGACTGGCCGGACTATTTCTCAGGGAGAGAGTGTGCCAATCAGTGCCAAGACTGGTACGGCTGAGACCTTTGTGGACAAGGGCAAGAAAGAAGCCATCAATACCAATGTCGTGTCCTATGCACCGAGTGAGAAGCCGCAGATTGCGGTGGCGGTGGTGTTCCCTCACAATACGAACCTATCTTCTACTGTCAGCCACAGTATCACTCGCGATATTATCAATCTTTACAACCAACAACACCCTATGAATTAGTGCTCAATGAAAATCATCGGCAAACGGAGAAAGCTTAAGTTGTCAGTGCTCAAGTGCAGCAATCTGGTTTGAGGAGATTTTTTGAGAATAGAGAAAGGATTTTATGCTTTACCCAACCCCTATCGCCAAGCTGATTGACAGTTTTTCAAAGCTGCCCGGCATTGGCATCAAAACAGCCACTCGACTGGCTTTTTACACTATTGGCATGAGTGATGACGATGTCAATGAATTTGCCAAGAATCTGCTGGCAGCTAAGCGTGAGCTGAGCTACTGTTCTGTCTGCGGCAACCTGACGGACGAAGACCCTTGTGCAATCTGCCAAGACCAGTCGCGCGATCAATCGACTATTCTGATTGTTGAGGACAGCCGAGATGTGTCAGCCATGGAAAATATCCAGGAATACCACGGACTTTATCATGTCTTGCATGGCTTGATTTCGCCTATGAACGGCGTTGGACCGGATGATATCAATCTCAAGAGTCTGATTACTCGTCTGATGGATAGTGAGGTGACGGAGGTGATCGTCGCGACCAATGCGACTGCGGATGGCGAAGCGACTTCCATGTACATCTCACGGGTTCTGAAGCCCGCTGGGATTAAGGTGACTCGCCTAGCGCGTGGTTTAGCAGTTGGCTCCGACATTGAGTATGCGGATGAGGTTACGCTGATTCGCGCTATCGAAAATCGGACGGAATTATAAACATAAAGGATTTTTCTGGCTCTAGCTGGCTGGAAGAGTCCTTTTTTCTGTTCAAAAATGCTGGGAATTGTGATATACTAAAACGGACTGATACAGAAGCTCCTGCTTAGAAGAATCGACTAGCTAGGTAGATGCAAAACCAAGCTTTTGAACTTGATTCTTCTCGGGCTGGCAGCTTTTGTAAATCGTACTATTTTTAGAAAATGATAGGAAAAATCATGGCAAAACAAAGATTGATTTTATTGTATGGCGGACGCAGTGCAGAGCGGGAAGTTTCGGTTTTATCAGCTGAGAGCGTCATGCGGGCTGTCAATTATGATAGATTCTCGGTGAAGACTTACTTCATCACCAAGGACGGAGATTTTATTCGAACTCAGGAATTTGAAGCAAAGCCGGTGGCTGATGAGAAACTGATGACCAATGCCACAGTGGATATGTCTCGGAAGATTAAGCCCAGCGATATTTATGAAGAAGGAGCCGTGGTCTTTCCAGTTCTGCATGGTCCTATGGGCGAAGATGGCTCTATCCAAGGCTTCCTAGAAGTGCTCAAAATGCCTTATGTCGGCTGTAATATTTTATCTTCTAGCCTAGCCATGGATAAAATTACGACCAAGCGAGTGCTGGAATCGGCAGGCATTGCCCAAGTGCCTTATGTAGCGCTGGTTGATGGAGAGGATCTAGAGCAAAAGATTCAAGAAATCGAGGAGAAATTGACCTATCCAGTCTTCACCAAACCTTCCAATATGGGCTCTAGTGTCGGCATTTCTAAATCGGAGAACCAAGCAGAACTGCGTGCTTCTCTGGACCTGGCTTTCAAATACGACAGCCGGGTACTGGTTGAGCAAGGAGTGACGGCTCGCGAGATTGAGGTTGGACTTCTGGGCAATGTTGACGTCAAGAGTACCCTGCCTGGAGAAGTGGTCAAGGACGTGGCTTTTTATGACTACGAAGCCAAATACATTGATAATAAGATTACCATGGACATTCCGGCCAAGATTCCAGATGAAGTGGTGAGCCTGATGCGTCAAAATGCAGAGGCCGCTTTCCGAGCTCTGGGCGGTCTGGGGCTGTCCCGCTGTGATTTCTTTTATGCGGAAGATGGTCAGGTCTTCCTTAATGAGCTCAATACCATGCCAGGTTTTACCCAGTGGTCTATGTATCCATTGCTTTGGGAAAATATGGGGCTGGCTTATCCTGACTTGATTGAGAAACTAGTTGGCCTAGCTGAAGAGGCATTTGCTAAGAGAGAGGCGCATCTTCTCTAAAATATGATATAATAGAGGGGCTGAAAATTTTCGGTCCTTTCTTTTTGCGAGCAAACCGAAAAATGAGGAAGAAGTATGAAATTAGATTTATATGAAATTGCAGAAGTCCTGTCTGCGAAAAATGATGTGACTCAGTTTGAAAATGTTGCGCTTAGAAATGCTGAGTTTGACAGCCGTTTGATTGAGTCGGGTTACCTTTTTGTGCCACTCAAGGGGGCGCGTGATGGCCACGAATTTATCCCAACAGCCTTTGCCCAGGGAGCTGCTGCCACCCTATCTGAGCGTCCAGTGGCAGAGGGGGCTTATATCTTGGTCGATGATGTCCTGACGGCCTTTCAGCGCTTGGCCCAGTATTATCTGGAAAAGATGCAGGTGGATGTGCTGGCGGTGACAGGTTCCAACGGTAAAACGACAACAAAGGATATGCTGGCTCAGCTACTGGCAACCACTTACAAGACCTATAAGACCCAGGGCAATTACAATAACGAAATCGGTCTGCCCTACACAGTACTTCACATGCCTGAGGATACAGAGAAACTCGTCTTAGAAATGGGGCAGGACCACTTGGGCGATATCCATCTCCTGTCTGAACTTGCCAAACCTAAGACAGGCATTGTAACTCTGGTCGGAGAAGCCCATCTGGAATTTTTCGGCAGCCGAGCTGAGATTGCCCAAGGCAAGATGCAGATTGCGGACGGCTTGAGAAAAGATGGTCTCTTGATCGTTCCGGCGGATAAGATTGTCAATGAATTTCTGCCAGCAGACTGCAAACTGGTTCGCTTTGGTCCTGATGCGGATATCTTCCTGACGCGTCTGGAAGAGCGCAAGAACAGCTTGAGCTTTGAATGCAACTTTTTAGAGCAGAGGATTGACCTGCCTGTGACCGGTAAGTATAATGCAACCAACGCCATGATTGCAGCCTATGCAGCTCTGCAGGAGGGGGTATCTGAGGTGGCTATTGCTCAAGCCTTTTCTGAGCTGGAGCTGACCCGCAATCGAACAGAGTGGAAGAAAGCTGGTAATGGCGCAGATATCCTATCGGATGTCTACAATGCCAATCCAACAGCCATGCGCTTGATTCTGGAGACTTTCTCGACCATTCCGGCCAATCCAGGCGGACGAAAATTGGCAGTGCTGGCGGATATGAAAGAGCTGGGAGCGGACTCTAAGTCCATGCACGGCTCGATGATTACTAGCCTCAATCCAGAAATTGTGACCGACCTTTTCCTCTATGGACAGGACATGGAAGCCCTCTATGACTATGCCAAGGAGATTTACCCGCCAGGCAAGGTCCATTACTTTATCAAAAATGACGAGAAAGACCAGTTTGAACAGCTGACCAAAGCTGTCAGAGAGATCCTGACCCCTGCCGACCAAATCCTTCTCAAAGGCAGCAATTCCATGAATCTGGCGAAGCTGGTAGAGGATTTGGAAGATGGAAACTAAAGAAGCTGCAAAAACCATTCAACGTCTCCTTTCTATTACAGAGACAGGTCTAGCATTTAGTCGTGATGAATTTGATCGAGAACGTTACTTAGAACTCCGTCAGCTTTTGGGACACCTCCTGGCTAATTGGTCAGATTTGGATGGGAAAGAATTGGCAGAGCTGTTGCGCCCAACGGATTTTTATGCCACTCCCTTGATTGATGTCCGAGCTGTACTGGTTCGAGACAGAAAAGTCTGTTTGGTCAAGGGTAAAAATGAGAAAACTTGGGCTTTACCAGGCGGATTTTGTGAAGTTGGCCTATCTCCTAAGGAAAATATCGTCAAGGAAGTCCAAGAAGAAACGGGATTTAATGTTTCAGTTTCTCGTTTGCTTGCAATTTTTGATACTAATAAATTTCAATTTCAGAGTAAGCAATATGCTAAACTGGTCTTCGAGTGTCAGATAGAGGATGGAGATTTTCAGCCTAATACAGAAATAGAAGAGTTAGCTTTCTTTGATATCCAATCTTTACCAGAATTATCTTCTAAGCGGACGACAAAAGAACAGTTGGAAATCCTTTGGGAGATTTATCAAGGAGATAGAGAACAGTATTTGGATTAGTTAAGTAAGTTTCTGGAATGCTTTTTGTCTGAAAAAGCTAGAAATTATTGCAACAACAGGCAAACTCAGCCTTGTTCAAATCTTATATTAGAATGGGAGCCTAGGAGATGGGAATAAGAGATATGTTTACAACCTATAAAACCGAACCGCCTCAACTGGGACTTTGGTATTTTGTTCTTTTGGGGCTGGTCTTTGCGATTATCTGGCTTTCCTATCGCTACTACAATCGGAAGTCTTACCAGCAGCTATTTGTCGGTATGCAAGCTTGCCAGCTGATAGGCCTCTATTCTTGGTATATGCTGACTGCTGCCCCGCTGTCTGAGAGTCTGCCTTTTTATCATTGCAGAATGGCTATGTTTACCTTGATGTTTCTGCCTAATCGCTCAGTGTATAAATTCTATTTTGCTCTTTTGGGGACTTTTGGCTCGATTGTAGCCTTTATCTATCCGATTTTTGATCCCTATCCTTTTCCCCATATCACTATTTTGTCCTTTATCATCGGCCATCTGGCGCTCTTGGGAAATTGTTTGATTTATCTTTTCAGATATTATCATACTTTCTCTATGAGCTGGCAGCGAGTGGTGTGGACGACCTTTATGATGAATGCTTTTTTGCTTGTTATCAATATGTTGACAAAGGGTTCTTATGGATTTCTCACAGATCCGCCGCTTGTTGGCAATCACGGACTCCTGCTCAATTATCTGCTTGTCTCAATCGTCTTAAGTGTAGCAGTCTGCTTGGTTTCTGAAATTTTTAAGCGCGTGGAGCAGACCAAGACAGTCACCCTAACTTAATTATCTCATGGAGGATTTATGAAAGATTTTTTAACTACGACAAAAACGGTGGCACCGCCCATCTCGATTTTATGGTATGCTGTGATGATTGCTCTGGTCTTGCTGTCTATTTGGAGCTCGATCAAATATCATGATAATCCACGTTTTGTCAAGGCTTTTAAGTGGATTCAGATTGCTCAGCTGCTGATGCTTTATAGCTGGTATTTTGGTTTTCGGATTCCCTTTACCAACAGCTTGCCTTTTTATCATTGCCGCCTGGCTATGTTTGCAGTGGTTTTTCTGCCAGACAAATGGCGCAGTAAGCAGTATTTTGCTCTATTAGGAGCCAGCGGAGCGGTCTTTGCCTTGGGTTATCCAGTCTTTGACCCCTATGATTTCCCGCACATTACCAGCTTCTCTTTCCTGATTGGCCACTATGCCCTCTTGGTTAATTCCTTGATTTATCTGATGAATCACTACGACAAGACCCTGCTCAAGAAATACATGATTGTAGCCTACACCTTTGGGCTCAATCTTTTCCTAGTCGGCGTTAATCAAGTGACAGGAGGAAATTACGGTCTGCTAAAAAGTCCGCCTTTTATCCCTGATGCCCCTCTATGGATAAAGTACCTCCTTGTGTCGGTCATCCTTTCTTTGGCCCTGGTTCTCTTTGATATATTGTTTAAGATACGGTGGAAAAAGCAGTTAAGTCTGGTCCGCAGTTAATTCACTTTAAATTTATAGCTCCTGTCAAGTTAATGTGGCAGGAGTTTTCTTAAATTAAGAAGCCTTATCATGACTTGTCTTGCTTCTAGTAACAAATGGACGGTTTGTCTATCAACTCTTTAAGCTAGTTCAACTAGACGATTCTATTAGCGGAATGAAACATCCCAAATTTTGGGCTTTCTTAACAACTGGACAACTGGCGAATGGCTTGATCCTCTATCTCTTGAAAGGGAATAAGGCCATTTTTCCATGACAGCTGAAGAGAAAGAAGAACTGGAAAACAGAAAAAAACGCCTGCTCCATTTACTGGATTTGAACTCAATCTTTGCAATTTGTGCCATTGTCAGGGTTTAAAGGAAATTTCATTGACATAGGAGAATAGAATCGCTCGAAAGGGCGATTTTTATCTTCTTTAGATCATTGAAAAAAAGCGCTAAATCCGCTATAATAGGTAGGTTGAAAGGATTGGAATACTCCGATGTAAAATAAAAAAACAAATACTAAGATTTACTATTATCCTAAATGAAAGAAAGAGAAGAAGATGACTTTACAAGAAGAAATTAAGAAACGCCGGACCTTTGCCATTATCTCCCACCCGGACGCGGGGAAGACGACCATTACGGAGCAGTTGCTCTACTTCGGGGGTGAGATTCGTGAAGCTGGGACGGTCAAGGGGAAAAAGACGGGTAATTTTGCCAAGTCTGACTGGATGGATATTGAGAAGCAGCGGGGGATTTCAGTAACTTCCTCTGTCATGCAGTTTGACTACGATGGTAAGCGGGTCAATATCCTGGATACGCCAGGGCACGAGGACTTCTCAGAAGATACTTATCGGACCTTGATGGCGGTGGATGCTGCGGTCATGGTTATTGACTCGGCTAAGGGTATTGAGGCCCAGACCAAGAAGCTCTTTGAGGTTGTTAAGCATCGTGGTATTCCAGTCTTCACTTTTATGAATAAGCTGGACCGTGACGGTCGCGAGCCCTTGGACTTGTTGGAAGAATTGGAAGAGATTTTGGGCATTGCTAGCTATCCAATGAATTGGCCGATTGGCATGGGGAAGAGCTTTGAGGGTCTTTATGACCTCTACAATGAGCGGCTGGAGCTTTATAAGGGCGAGGAGCGCTTTGCGACTCTGGCGGAAGGTGACCAACTGTTTGCTTCTAACCCTTTCTATGAGCAAGTTAAGGAAGACATTGAGCTCTTGAGCGAAGCTGGGAATGAATTCTCAGAAGAAGCGATTTTGGAGGGCAAACTGACACCTGTTTTCTTTGGCTCAGCCCTGACCAACTTTGGCGTCCAGACTTTCCTGGAAACCTTCCTCAAGTTTGCTCCGGAACCGCATGGTCACAAGAAGACAGATGGCGAGGTGGTCGAGCCACTCAGCCCAGACTTTTCAGGCTTTGTCTTTAAGATTCAGGCCAATATGGATCCGCGCCACCGCGACCGTATCGCCTTTGTCCGTATCGTTTCTGGCGAGTTCGAGCGCGGTATGAGTGTCAATTTGCCTCGCACTGGCAAGTCTGCCAAGCTGTCTAACGTTACCCAGTTTATGGCCGAAAGTCGGGAAAATGTGACCAATGCTGTAGCTGGTGATATTATAGGGGTTTATGATACGGGGACTTATCAGGTTGGCGACACCCTGACTGTAGGTAAGAATAAGTTTGAATTTGAGCCTCTGCCAACCTTTACTCCTGAAATCTTTATGAAGGTTTCAGCCAAGAATGTCATGAAGCAAAAATCCTTCCATAAGGGGATTGAGCAGCTGGTGCAAGAGGGAGCCATCCAGCTTTATACCAACTACCAGACGGGCGAGTACATGCTGGGCGCTGTCGGTCAGCTCCAGTTTGAGGTCTTCAAGCACCGCATGGAAAATGAATACAACGCTGAAGTGGTCATGAATCCTATGGGTAAAAAGACTGTCCGCTGGATTTCACCAGATGACCTGGATGAGCGTATGTCTTCTAGCCGTAACATTCTGGCCAAAGACCGCTTTGATCAGCCAGTCTTCCTCTTTGAAAACGACTTTGCCTTACGTTGGTTCGCGGATAAATATCCAGATGTTAAATTGGAAGAGAAGATGTAACGTACTAAGATTGCTTGGCTACATAGTAGTCTAAGCAATCTACGCCATGTCCTATGGGACCATGGCTAAGTACCTTACTAACTGCGTTTGGCAAATAAAATCGATTTGCCAAACTCCGTGTCGTAGTGAATGGGATTGTTATGATTGTATAACAAACTAAAGTTACTAAGGCCGAGTTCAGTTGGCCCCTTGCTAACCACTTGACTAATCTCATCAGGCATTAAAGTTGATTTGCTTGGTTTTGTGCTTTGACAATGCATATTTGCTTGCAGGAAGCGTTTATGAAGTTGGGCGCTAGTTTATTAGAGAATTATTCTACATTGTAGAAAGGAGCTCCATGTTTCTGGAAAGAAAACTAAAAGATCAGTCTGTCTGGATCAACATTGACTCAGATAGTTTCAAAAAGAACGCCAGGATTTATCAGGATTATGAAATTGATCAGGAGACCATCGAGTATGCGCTGGATAAGAACGAGCGGGCTCACATGGACTACAATCGTGAGAATGGAACTGTTGTTTTTATCTACAATGTCCTTGATCTAGCGACAGATAAGGAACATTATGAGACGATTCCTATGACCTTTGTGGTGCAACAGAGACGGCTCATTACGATCAGCAACCAAGACAATGCCTATGTTGTCGATATGATGAAGTCTTATACTGAGCGTCATGAGCCAGTATCGGTCTATAAGTTTCTCTTTGCTAGTCTAGAGTTGATCTCTAATTCTTACTATCCAGTTGTTGAGCGGATGGACAAGCGCAAGGATGAGATTAATGCTCTCCTGCGTCAGACAACTACCAAAAAGCATCTTTTTGCCCTGTCCGACTTGGAAACTTCTATGGTCTATCTAGTTGCTGCAGCTAAGCAGAATCGCATGCTCCTAGAGCATATCAAAAGTCATGGCATTTACCGACGTTTTGATGAATTAGAAACCGAGCAGTTTGAGGATGCTATGATTGAGGCTCGTCAGCTCGTTTCGATGACTGATCTGATTGCTCAAGTTCTCAGCCAGCTCTCTGGCTCCTACAATAATATCCTGAATAACAATCTGAATGACAATTTGACGGTCTTGACCATTATTTCGGTCCTTCTGGCAGTACTTGCAGTTATCACGGGTTTCTTTGGTATGAATGTTCCTCTGCCCTTGTCTAATGATAAAAACGCCTGGATTTATATTGTTGTCATTAGTCTAATCATCTGGGGACTTCTAACCAAGCTTCTTAAATGGTTAGCCAATAAGAAGTAAGCATTTGAAATTATTTTACCTATAACAAGCACCGAGAATGGTGCTTGTTTTTTCTTGCTTTGGAAAGAAAATGATTAGTACAGTTTGCCTGCATTTAAAAAACTGTTGTTTTATGTAATAAAATATAACATAAAAATTATAATTATTATTGCATAAAATTTCATAATAAAGTATAATATAAAACAATTTAAAATAAGTGAGGGGTAGAAATATGGCAGAATACCTAAGCGATTTAAATTATAAAGGCAAAATATACCAATGCACAGACCTTGGGAAAGCCTCGGCTCTACTAGGAGGGGATATAGAAGAACTTCCTTATTCTATTCGCATATTATTAGAAAGTGTTCTTCGTAAGGAAGATGGGATTGACGTAACAAAAGATAACATTAGGTCTTTGATGCATTATCAAGCTAAATCACCAAGCGGAGAAGTTCCTTTTAAACCAAGCCGAGTTATTCTCCAGGATTTTACGGGTGTTCCTGTCGTAGTAGATTTGGCTAGTATGCGCGATGCTATTGTCGGGCAAGGAGGTCAGGCCGATCAGATTAATCCGGAGATTCCGGTTGATTTAGTTATTGACCATAGTGTTCAGGTGGATTTTTATGGCTGTGACACAGCTCTGGAGGCCAATATGACCCAGGAATTTGTCCGCAACAATGAGCGTTACGAATTTCTCAAGTGGGCTGAGAAATCCTTTGATAATTATCGGGCGGTTCCCCCTGCTACTGGAATTATCCATCAGGTTAATATTGAATTTCTTAGTGATGTCATCATCGAAAAGGATGGCCAACTCTATCCGGACAGCATGTTTGGAACGGACAGTCATACGACCATGATTAATGGGATCGGTGTTCTGGGCTGGGGAGTCGGTGGGATTGAGGCCGAGGCTGCCATGCTGGGTGAGGCTTCTTATTTCCCTGTTCCTGAGGTGATTGGTGTTCGTCTATTAGGCAAGCTGCCAAAGATTGCGACAGCGACGGATTTGGCTTTAAAGGTCACGCAAATCTTGCGGCAGGAAAATGTTGTTGGCAAATTTGTCGAGTTCTTTGGGCCTGGTTTGTCTCATCTAAGTCTGGCTGACCGAGCAACGGTGGCTAATATGGCTCCAGAATACGGAGCTACCTGTGGCTATTTTCCGATAGATGAGGAAACGCTCAATTATATGCGCCTGACCAATCGATCAGAAGATCATATCGAGCTGACCCGTCTCTACGCTCAAAAAAATCACCTCTTCTATAATGAAAAGGTTGAGCCGAACTATACCAAGGTAGTCGAAATTGATTTGTCCGGCATTGTGCCGAGCATCTCAGGCCCCAAGCGTCCCCAAGATTTGATTGAATTAACAGCTGCTAAAGAAGAGTTTCAAGCTAGTCTAGTCAGGGAAGCGGGGGTCCGAGGCTTTGGATTAGATGAGAGCGAGCTGGAAAAGTCAGCAGTGGTTCAGTTTTCTGATCATGAGGAGACGATTAAGACCGGTCATGTGGCTATCGCTGCTATTACTAGCTGTACCAATACATCCAATCCCTATGTCCTGATGGCGGCAGGACTTTTAGCCAAGAAAGCAGTAGAAAAAGGCTTACGCGTTTCAAAGACTGTCAAGACTTCTTTAGCTCCCGGCAGCAAGGTGGTCACAGGCTATCTTAAGAAGAGCGGTCTTCAGTCCTATCTGGATCAGCTTGGTTTTAATCTTGTCGGCTATGGCTGCACCACTTGTATTGGAAATTCAGGCGATCTCCGACCGGAAGTGGCTCAGGCGATTACGGATACTGACTTGCTGGCTAGTGCTGTTCTTTCAGGCAATCGCAATTTTGAAGGACGAATCAATCCATTGGTCAAGGCTAATTTCCTAGCTAGTCCTCCCTTGGTAGTTGCCTATGCTCTGGCTGGAAATACCAATATCGATCTGACCAGTGAGCCACTAGGTTATGATCAAAAGGGGCAGCCTGTTTATTTGATGGATTTGATGCCGGAGCACGATTTGGTTGCTGACTATGTTCAAAAATATGTGACGCGCCAGCTTTTTGAAAAAGAATATGCCCATGTGTTTGATGATAATGAAAAATGGAATCAGATTCCGACAGCCTCTTCTCAAAATTATCAGTGGAATCAGGCTTCGACCTATATTCAAAATCCACCTTACTTTGATGGTTTAGCTGATGATTTAGCCATTCAGCCACTGAAAAATCTTGCTGTGCTGGCAAAATTTGGGGATACGGTGACGACAGACCATATCTCCCCAGCAGGAAATATTGCCAGAAACAGCCCAGCAGCTTCCTATTTAATGGAGCATGGAGTGAATTACCAAGAGTTTAATTCCTATGGCAGCCGTCGGGGCAATCATGAGGTCATGATGCGGGGGACTTTTGCCAATATTCGGATAAAAAATGAATTGGCGGATGGGAAAATTGGTGGTTACACAGATTATAAAGGAGAGTTGCTATCCATTTATGAGGCAGCCATGCGCTACAAAGAAGACCAAATTGACACCATTGTCCTAGCTGGCAAAGACTACGGTATGGGTTCTAGTCGTGATTGGGCAGCTAAGGGGGCTAATCTTTTGGGCGTCAAGGTGGTGTTGGCAGAGAGTTTTGAGCGTATCCACCGATCAAATCTGGTTATGATGGGGATTCTTCCTCTGCAGTATCTAAATGGAGAAAATGCGGATAGTCTGGGCTTAACAGGCAAGGAGACTTTCGATATTAATCTGCCACAGGACCCGCAAGTTGGTCAGCTAGTTGATGTGGTAGCTCGGAAGGGTGCTGAAGAAATAGCTTTTCAAGCTCGGCTGCGCTTTGATGCAGAAGCGGATATCCGTTACTATGAAAATGGGGGGATTTTACCCATGGTCGTTAGAAAGAAATTAGAGGAGGTGTGAGCATGAGTCAGACGGACGGTTTGAAAGATACCATTGCCTGTGATACCAGGATTAGCCAGATTGTGGATGATTCTTTATCTTATGCGGGCTACAATATTTCTGAATTGGTAGAGCACCATGCCAGTTTTGAAGAGGTGATTTATCTACTGTGGAATTTGCATTTGCCGACTCAAATTGAGCTCAAGCATTTTGAAGAAGATCTGCGAGCTAATTATGCCATTAGCGATGCGGTGGAGCAGTGCATCCTTATTCAGTCCCGCAAGCACCTTCATCCCATGAGTGTCTTGCGCTCAACGGTCAGCCTTCTGGGTGTTTATAATGTCCATGCTGAGGAAGCATCTCTAGAAGCGACCTATGAGCAGAGCATCCAGCTTATGGCAAAGATGCCGACTATTATTGCGGCTTTTGCCAGACTGAGGTCGGGTCAGACTCCGATAGAGCCACGGGAGGATTTGGGATTCGCGGCTAATTTCCTCTATATGCTCAAAGGACAAGAGGCTAGTGAGCTTGAAGTTAAAGCTTTTAACTGCGCCTTGGTGCTCCATGCCGATCATGAACTCAATGCTTCAACCTTTGCAGCTCGAGTCTGCGCCTCAACCTTGACCGATATTTATTCCTGTGTGACAGCAGCTGTTGGAGCGCTCAAGGGTTCGCTTCATGGCGGCGCTAATGAATGTGTCTTTGATATGCTGAAAGAGATTAGAGCAGAAGGAAATTGCCAGGCCTACCTAGACCGCAAGCTGGCCTCTCATGAGAAGATTATGGGCTTTGGTCACCGGGTTTACAAGACCCAAGATCCGCGTGAAAAATATCTGCGTCAAATGGCCAAGGACTTGACACAGGGAACCAAGGACGAAGTCTGGTATCAGCTTTCAGAAGAAATTGAAGCCTATATGAAGCATACCAAGCACCTCATACCGAATGTCGATTTTTATTCGGCTACGGTTTACCATGTGTTGGGCATTGACAGCAGTATCTACACCCTGATTTTTGCTATGAGTCGGGTGGCTGGCTGGATTGCCCATATTCAGGAACAGCGCAAGAACAATAAGCTGATTCGGCCGCGTTCTAACTATATTGGTGCTCAAGGTTTGGAGTATCTTCCCATCGGAAGGAGATAAAATGGCAGATAAGATTTTATTTGAGAAAGGGCGGTTGCTGGTACCTGATGCTCCTATTATTCCTTACATCCAAGGTGACGGGATTGGGGTTGATATCTGGGAAAATGCCCAGCTGGTCTTTGATAAGGCAGTGGAAAAGGCTTATGGCGGCCAGAAAAAGGTTGTTTGGAAGGAAGTTTTGGCTGGGAAAAAAGCAGCAGACCTGACGGGTGACTGGCTGCCGGATGAAACGCTGACAACGATTAAGAGTCATCTAGTGGCTATTAAGGGCCCGCTAGAAACCCCAGTCGGAGAAGGGATTCGTTCGTTGAATGTGGCCCTGAGACAAGAATTGGATCTCTATGCCTGCCTGCGGCCGGTTCGTTATTTCAAGGGAGTTCCAAGCCCGCTCAAGCACCCAGAGAAGACAGATATCACGATTTTTCGGGAAAATACAGAAGACATCTATGCAGGGATTGAGTGGGAGTGTGGAACGGCTGCAGTCAAAAAAGTCATCGATTTCCTGCAGAAGGATATGCAGGTTGACAAGATTCGCTTTCCAGAAAGCTCTGCTATTGGAATCAAGCCTATCTCTAAGCAGGGCAGTGAGCGGCTGATACGGGCAGCTATTGACTATGCGCTAGCCAAAGGACTAAGGCGTGTCACTCTGGTTCACAAGGGCAATATCCAGAAATTTACAGAGGGCGGTTTTCGGAAATGGGGCTATGAACTAGCTCAAAGAGAGTATGCGGACGAAATGGCTTCTGGAAAATTAGTCATTCAGGACGTCATAGCGGATAATTTTCTGCAACAGATTCTGCTCTATCCAGAGAAATTTGATGTTGTCGCCTTGACCAATCTAAATGGTGACTATGCCAGTGATGCCTTGGCTGCTCAGGTGGGCGGAATCGGTATTGCGCCAGGGGCCAATATTAATTACGAGACTGGTCATGCTATTTTTGAAGCTACTCATGGGACGGCGCCAGATATAGCGGGTCAAAATAAGGCTAATCCCTGTTCACTTCTCTTATCAGGGGCTATTTTCTTTGATTACATTGGTTGGACGGAGGTCTCTCATCTCCTGACTAAGGCTATTGAGAAGGCTCTCTTTGAGCAAAAAGTGACAGGCGATTTTGCCAGTCAGCTGGAAGGAGTAGCAGCTTTGACCACTGGTCAATTTGCTGAGGAGCTACTGGCTAATATAGAAAAGTGTCCATAATGAAGAAAAAAGCGATGAGGAAATTGCCTATCTAGACAGTCTCTTCATCACTTTTTTGTCTTTTTCGATATTCCAGTCCCCAACCGATAATCCAGCAAAAGACGAGCAGATAATTTTCAATCCAGCCCAGAAAGTTTGCTTGATTCGCCTTTTCCAGATAGCCTAGCAGATGGTTGGTGCCAAATCCCAGACCGCCCAGAATCAGTGCTAGCAAGGTCATACGCAGATAAAACCAATCATACTTTATGTTGGCAGCAATGACTAAAGGCAGAATAGCCAGATTCCAGAAACCAATTTCCCGCTGCCAGTAGGGGGATAGGCCGTAGATGGACTCATTGCCCAAGAGCTGGGGTTGGAAAATCTGGATCATTGCTGCGCCCAGCATAGCTAAGAACAGCAAAATGAAAATCACTCGTAAAAATTTATTCATACCTGTCTCCTTTCTTCTTTGTAGATTATAATGCTTTTGAAAATGATTTTCAAGTTTTCATTTTTTTACAAAAGAATCTCTAATAAAATATTTTACAGCCAAGCCCTATCTTTTTAGGTGCTTTTGTGGTATACTAGATTAGTTGCAGAAATACAGCTTTTCTATTCAGTGGGAACTAGCGACCGAGTCGGCGCTTTTTTAGTGCCTGGACTTGAGAGACCATATTTATGAAGAGAAGAGCGAATACTCTCAGAAAATCGAGATTTAGCAAGAGAAAAGCACTTGGTATGTTTTGATAGGTGAGTATCAAAAGCCTTATAAGGTGGCTTCGCACCACCTTTAGAAAGAAGAAGAACATTGAAATTTAATGAATTACATTTATCTGCTGAATTACTAGCAGAGATTGAAAAAGCTGGCTTTGTAGAAGTGAGCCCTATTCAAGAGCAGACGATTCCACTTGCTATGGCAGGTAAGGATGTTATTGGTCAGGCCCAGACAGGGACAGGAAAGACAGCAGCCTTTGGCTTCCCGACTTTGGAGAAGATTGATACAGATAATCCTGCTGTGCAGGCTTTGATTATCGCTCCAACCCGTGAATTGGCTGTGCAGAGTCAGGAAGAGCTTTTCCGTTTTGGCCGCAGCAAGGGTGTCAAGGTACGCTCTGTCTACGGTGGTTCCAGCATCGAAAAGCAAATCAAGGCCCTCAAATCTGGTGCTCATATCGTCGTAGGAACACCTGGCCGTCTCTTGGACTTGATCAAACGCAAGGCGCTTAAGCTGAATCAGATTGAAACCTTAATCTTGGATGAAGCGGATGAAATGCTTAACATGGGCTTTTTGGAAGATATTGAGTCTATCATTTCACGTGTGCCAGAAGAGCGTCAGACCTTGCTCTTTTCAGCGACCATGCCGGATGCTATCAAGCGTATCGGTGTCAAGTTTATGAAGGAGCCTGAGCATGTCAAGATTGCTGCTAAAGAGCTGACGACGGAGCTTGTAGATCAGTATTATATCCGTGTCAAAGAAAATGAAAAATTTGATACCATGACCCGCCTGATGGATGTGGAGCAGCCTGAGCTATCAATCGTCTTTGGTCGGACCAAGCGCCGGGTGGATGAGCTGACTCGCGGTCTGAAAATCCGCGGTTTCCGAGCAGAGGGTATCCATGGTGATTTGGACCAAGGCAAGCGCCTCCGCGTTCTGCGCGACTTTAAAAACGGAAATTTGGATGTCTTGGTGGCGACAGATGTAGCCGCACGTGGATTGGACATTTCTGGTGTGACCCACGTCTACAACTATGACATTCCGCAGGATCCAGAAAGTTATGTTCACCGGATTGGTCGGACTGGTCGAGCTGGTAAGTCAGGTCAGTCTATTACTTTCGTAGCGCCAAATGAAATGGGCTATTTGCAGATTATCGAAAATCTGACTAAGAAGCGCATGAAAGGCCTCAAGCCTGCGACTGCAGAAGAAGCTTTCAAAGCTAAGAAAAAAGTTGCTCTTAAGAAGATTGAACGTGATTTTGCTGACGAAAGCATCCGTTCTAACTTTGAGAAATTTGGCAAGGATGCCCGCAAGTTAGCAGCAGAATTCAGCCCAGAAGAGCTGGCTATGTATATCCTCAGCTTGACAGTGCAGGATCCAGATGCCCTTCCTGAAGTAGAAATTGCCCGTGAAAAACCATTGCCGTTTAAACCGTCTGGCGGAGGCTTTGGCGGAAAAGGCAAGGGCAGTCGTGGCGGAAATAGCAACCGTCGCAGCAATGACAATCGCCGTGACCGAGGTGGCCGTCGCGATCAATTTAAGAAAGGTCGCAAAGACGAGCGTTTTGACAAAGAAAATCGCTACCGCAAGGACCACAAGAAGCCACGCAATACTTCTAGCGAAAAGAAAACCGGCTTTGTTATCCGTAACAAGGGTGATAAATAAGGTGATTTATTAACTAGAGTTGGCGACAATTTTAGCGTCGAGAGAGAATGCAAGTTCTCTCTTTTTTATTTGTTTGATAGCTCCCCTTATCGTAAGTCCTACAGAAATATAAGTCTGAGTCAATGTAGTTTCCTTAAGCGTGCTGATTGAAGCAGTCCTGTTTTTCAAAGTAAATTATAGCCCCCTTATTTCTGCTGTGAACAGTTCTTAATCTTCTTGCTATAGAACAGGATTCGAAGTATTTCAACTAATTTCGACATCAAAATTCAACATATCAGCCATTTAAAATAAAAAAATTCACAAATCTTTGTTTATATGCTAGAACTGTTGTATAATAAGGTGAAGGTGAGTCTGTAAGAAATTCAGGAGCAAAAGGAGAATATAAAATGAAAGAAAGTAGACATAGAATCATTCTGCAAGAACTGGATCAAACAGGTGTGGTTGCTGTTAAAAACCTCAAAGAAATGCTGGGCGTTACGGATATGACCATCCGTCGGGATTTGATTGATTTGGAGAAGCAGGGCATGCTGACCCGCGTTCATGGCGGAGCCCATAAGAAGGTCAAAAATGCTCTCAACGAGATTTCCCACTCAGAAAAGCAAATGCTGAATGTTGAGGAGAAGAAGCAGATTGCCCGTAAATGTGCGGATTTGATTGCTGATGGGGATACGGTCTTTATTGGGTCAGGAACCACAACGGATTTTATCGGAGACTATTTGGATGGCAAAAATATCAGCATTGTCACCAATTCGCTGCCAATTTTTGAAAAGTTAAAGGAAAGAGCCAATTTAGATTTAATTCTGATTGGCGGCCGTTATCGGGCTAAGACTCAAACCTTTGTCGGTCAGTTTGCCAATAATCTTTTGAAAGAAATCAAGGTTTCTAAGGCCTTTATTGGGGCGAATGGCATTGACGGTCATAATGTTACGACCAGCAATGAAGAGGAAGGCAATGGCGACGCGATTATTCTTAACAATGCTATCAGCAAATATATTGTAGCTGATAACAGCAAGTTTGACAGCTATTCTTTCTATTCTTTTTACCGGCTGGACAATCTCAGTGCAGTTGTGACGGACGACAATATCGCTCCGAAAGTCAAGGAAAAATACAGCACCTATGTTGAAATTTTGTGATGTCTGACCGGTGAGAGAAACCTGGTTCAAATGAATAATTTATAGAGGCTGTGACTGGGATTTTGTCTAGAAATTCTAGTCGCAGCTTTTTTATATCTTGGTCTATTTTGTAAACAACAGTCTTGACTTTGCTGCGGAATTCCTTATATAATAAAATGTATTATTAAATTTTAGGAGGTCTTATGACAATCAATATAGTGATTTTTGCGGTAGTGTCGCTTTTTCGTTTGGTGTTTTTGAGGAAATCCTCTCAGAATGAGCAAGATATTCTGGCTAAGGGTGGTATGGAGTACGGGGTGAAAAACTCAAATATCATGAAGTACTTACACATGCTTTTTTATGCGGTTTGCTTTCTGGAATTGCTCCTGAAAAAGCCAGCTTTTGACTTGGTGAGCCTATTGGGAGCTGTGTTGTTGCTCTTTTCTATGTTTATGCTCTACCTTGTTGCCAAGCTATTGGGACCAGTTTGGACCATCAAGCTCATGCTGGTTAAGAATCATAAGTTTGTTGACCACTGGCTCTTTCGCAATGTCAAACACCCTAATTATTTCCTGAATGTTGTACCAGAATTGGTGGGCTTGGCCCTGCTCAGTCATGCTTACTTTGCTCTTTTTATTCTCTTTCCGCTTTACTGTATCACCCTTTACGTCCGTATCAAGGAAGAAGAGCAGTTACTAAAGGAAGTTATCATTCCAAATGGGATTGCTGGTGAATAAAGTTAATAAAATGCATATCGATTGCAAAAGAAAGTCTAGGACCTTTATGTCCTAGACTTTTCTTGCATTAATTTTCGTATTTCATCAGCCATTTGCTGCGGGTGGTCCGCTTCGAAGAGTAAACTATTTGCTTCAGGCTGGTGGGCAGTTTGGCTGAAAGCCAAAACTAGCTTCCCCTTGCTGATAGCCCTTTGGACAATCTGGTCGACTTCTCCCCAGTGATTGATATCCAAGTAAATATCCGCCCTATCGAGCAAATCCTCAATAAAGTCATCCTGGTGAATATTGGTGTAGAGGTTGATATTGGGATAGTCCTTAAAGCTGGCTAAGTAAGGAGAAATATTGGTCTTAGCAGCTATGTGAAATTCCAAGTCTGGCAGATTTTCTGCTAAATAGGCCAATTGTTCCAAGGTATCAGAAGCTGTCAGCGTGAAGGCATGGAAATTGCCCTGTGGACGCTCCTTGATGATAAGCTCTTCCTTGCTCATAGCGATAGAGTTGCTGGGAATGTCCTGGAAAATCAAGCTGTTGGCTCCAATGATGACATTATCACCAATGGTCACACCTTTGAGAATCACAGTATTGGCCCCAATCCAGCAGTTAGCTCCAATCTTGACTGGCGCAACACTATAATCAATCTTCTCAATGTGATAATTAGAATACTGATGATTATGGTCAAAAATGCGGACCCCATCGCCAAACATGGTGTCCTTGCCGATTTCGATAGAGTGTTGACAGCGGACAGTGCAATGATCGTTAAAGAAAACCCGGTTGCCCAGTTTGAGCTTGGCACCACTTGCTATATTGAGGCTGGTAAAGGATTGGAAGACGACATCTTGACCGATATCAAGCTGGCTGTCTGGAGAAATTTCGATATGATGAAAGTCGCCTTTAAACTGGATTTCAGGCATTTTGAGTCCTTTCTTTGATGTAAGCCAGTTTGGCTTGTCTAGTTTTCTTTTTAAAGAGGGCTTCAGCTGACATGGCAGCCGGCTTGCTAGAGTGTTCTTCTTGGTAAAGTAAGGTAACTGGCAGGCGAGCGCGGGTGTATTTGGCTCCTTTGCCAGCTTGATGTTTTTTGAGTCGGGCTTGGACATCCGTTGTGTAGCCGGTGTAGAGGGAGCCGTCCCCGCATTCAAGCACGTACATATATGCTTTATTTTCCATAGTAAATCTCGTGAATCTCCAGAGTGTAGCTGCCGTCCTGATTGTGAATAAAGAGAGGGGGCAGGATTTTTAGACCGTCACGGGAACCATCTTTAATAGCTTCGATAAGTAGCATATTGGCCTCTTTACCCAACTTTGGATAGACAAACTGGATGCGCTTGGGAGCTAGGTTGTGGGCTTGCATGGTGTCTAAAATATCTAAAAAGCGTTCTGGTCGATGAACCATAGCCAGGCGACCATTGGATTTGAGGACTCGCTGGGCAATCTTGCAAATCTCTTCCAGATTGGTTGAGATTTCATGGCGGGCTAAAAGGTAGTGCTGGCTTTCATTGAGATTGGATTGCTTGTCCACTTTGAAATATGGGGGATTGCAGAGAATCATATCAACCTTGCTGCCAGTGATATAGCGTCCTAGGTTTTTCAGATCGTCCTGAATGACCTGCATTTGCTGAGTCAAATCATTGAGCTCAATGGAGCGCTCGGCCATGTCTGCCAGACGTTCTTGGATCTCGACTGCTAGAATCTTGGCCTTGGTGCGAGTGCTGGCAAAAAGTCCAACGGCGCCATTTCCAGCACAGAGATCAACGATTAGACCCCGCTGGGGCAGCTTGGGAAAGCGGGAAAGCAGCACGCTGTCTACCGAATAGCTGAAGACCTCACTATTTTGAATAATCTTGACATCCGTCGAAAAGAGCTGGTTGACGCGTTCTCCGTCTTTTAGTTTTGCTTCGTTCATAAGTCAATTATAGCATGATTTAGCAAGGATTCCAAAGGGATATGGGAAGTTTTTGCACAATCAAAAAAACATGCGAGGGTTCTCGCATGTTTCCATGAGCTTAAATGCTAATTCTATTTTTAGCTAGCCCTTAATCAAATCTGTATTTCTGCTTGATGGTGCAGGCAACAAAGACAAGCCCGAAAACGACCATGAGAATCAGATAGACTGGCAAAGTTGCGGCTGTCAGCGTTGCAATTTCCAAAAGGTGCTGCAGGACAAAGGCTGATAGATAGAAGCCAAAGACAGAAAAGATAATGAGCAGGCTGCGCCAGAGGTTGAGTGGCAGACAGGCCCTAATGACGGACAGGAAGCTGATGCTGCCTAGCAAGTAATAGGTCAGGGTTGCCATTTCTATATCGCTCCAGCCATGACTGCTGCCCCAGATGCGGACAAATAGCACGCTGAAGACAATCATGAGGGAGCTTGGCAGAGCCAGCTGCAGGGAGCGTTTGAGGAAGTGCTTTTCAACCGGCTTAATATTGCGCTCAAAGGTGAGGACAAAGGGTGGGAAACCTTCGACAAACTGGTCAATCAAGGTGATCTGAATTGGGATGAATGGGAAAATCAAGAGGTATTCAGGTTTTCCGAGCAGGATACTGGCGATACAGATGATAGCCAGGATGAAAGAATAAATGGTCTTGATGAAGAAAATCGGAGCAATCCGGCCGATATTGTTAACGACTCGGCGACCTTCAAAAAGAATCTCAGGGACATCGTTAAAGTCGGAGTTAAGAAGGACCAAGTTGGCAATTTGCCGAGTTGCGGGGTCGCCCTCCGCCATGACGATGGAGCAGTCTGCTTCACGCAAGGCCAAAATATCATTAACACCATCTCCCGTCATAGCTGTTGTCCGACCAGCGGCTTTAAGAGTCTGGATGAGCAGCTTCTTCTGATGAGGAGAAACACGACCGAAGATGGCTGTTTCTTCTGCTTGCTCAACCAGTTCTTGATCGCTGATTTTAGAGCAGTCGATGTAGCTGTCGTAGTTGGCAAATCCAGCCTGGCTCGCGATATGCGAAACGGTCACAGGATTGTCACCAGAGATGATTTTTAGATCAACATCCTGAGAGCGTAGGTAGTCCAAGGTCTCAGCTGCTCCCTCCCGAATGGGGTCAGTGATTTCCAGAACGGCCAGAGCAGTCATATCTTCAGGCAGTTGGATACTGTGTTTGTCTAGCACTTGGTCGCTGTGAGCCAGCACCAAAACCCGCGATCCGCGTTTTTGGGCCTCTCCAACCGCTGCAGGATTGCTGTCCAGTAGCATTTCGGGCGCCCCCAGAAAGATAGTTCCGACACTGGATAAATGCATAGCGCCCCATTTTCGGTCACTAGAAAATGGGATGACATTGTCGCTAGTATAGGCATGGTCCAGATGGCCGTAGCCCTTGCGGATAGCCTGAGCAGTTGGGTTATTATCCTCACTGGTTTGGATGTAGGCTGCTAAGATTTGACCGACAGTCTCATCAGAAAACTTATCTGAAAGGCTATGTAAGGCTTCAACAGTCATCTTACCTTGAGTAATTGTCCCAGTCTTGTCCAGGCAGAGAGTATCCACCCGAGCCAGAGTTTCAACTGAATACATTTCCTGAACAAGAACCTTGCGCATGCCTAGCTTGATGACAGCTGTCAGGAGTGAAGTGACTGTCAGCAGGGCGATTCCCTTAGGTAGCATACCCAAAAGAGCTGTTGAGCTGGTAATGACAGAGTTTTTGACAGGCAATCCCTTTATCATCAGGGCTTCAAAGAAGAGAGCCATTCCGAAAGGAATGATAATTTTTCCGGTAAAGCGGGAAATTTTCCCAAGATTGTAAAGAATGCGCGAGTTGATAGGCTTGAGTGTTTTAGCCTCAGTCATGAGCTTGTTGGCATAGTTGTCTGCGCCGACATGGTGCACCTCAGCATAAATCTGCCCACTAGCCAGAAAGCTACCAGACAGCAGCTCGGCGCCTTCTTCCTTGAGAACCAAGTCACTCTCACCTGTCAGCATGGCTTCATTGGCCTCGGCAACACCCTCTACTACACGGGCGTCACTGGGAATTTGCTCGCCGGCTGACAGCTTGATCAGATCACCCAGTACAATTTCTTCTGGCTGAATCTTGACTTCCTGGCCGTCGCGGATGACTGTGACCAGCTCTCGGCTGACCAGATTGAGCTTATCAATCATGTGTTTGGCTCGCAGCTCTGTAATAATACCAGTGACGGCGTTAAAGCTGATTACTGCGAAGAAGACCAGATTGCTCCAGGCTTGGACAGAGACCAAGGCTAGAGCAATAACAAAGTTAAGGGCATTAAAAAGGGTGAAAACATTCCGCTTAACGATTTGCCAGTTACTGGTGCTGGTGTCACTTGTAAAATCGTTGGTCAAGCCCTGCGAAATTTTTTCATCTACTTGGGTTTGGTTTAAACCGATTAATTCTTTCTTGTTCATGAGATTAATGATACCATTTTTTTATGGAAATGGCTATTAGAATCAGCTGTTACAGCCAAAGTTTGGAAAAATATTGCAGACTATAATGGGATAGGGTATAATGGGAAAGGATGTAATAAATTTCAAGTATAATTTTGGTTTGAAATAAGGAGAGTTTATGTTTTATACTTATTTGCGAGGTTTAGTGATTTTTATCCTGTGGACCTTAAACGGCAATGCACATTACCACAATAAAGAAAAGATTCCTTCAAAAGATGAAAATTATATCTTGGTGGCCCCTCACCGGACATGGTGGGATCCAGTTTACATGGCTTTTGCGACCAAGCCCAAGCAGTTCATTTTCATGGCCAAGAAACAGCTCTTTGAAAATCGGGTGTTCGGCTGGTGGATTCGCATGTGCGGTGCCTTTCCTATCGACCGGGAAAATCCTGGTCCGTCAGCTATCAAGTACCCTGTTAATATGCTGAAAAAGAGCAATCGTTCTCTGATTATGTTCCCAAGCGGCAGCCGCCATTCTACGGATGTCAAGGGAGGAGTGGCAGTGATTGCTAAGATGGCTAAGGTCCGTATCATGCCAGTAGTCTATGCTGGTCCCATGAGCCTCAAAGGCTTGGCAGCTGGAGAGCGTGTGGATATGAATTTTGGTAATCCAATTGACATTTCAGACATTAAGAAGATGAATGATGAGGGAGTTGAGGAAGTGGCTCGCCGTATTCATGCGGAGTTTGATCGTCTGGATGCTGAAGTGGCCCCTTACCAGACACAAAAGAAAGGCAATATTTTCTTGCGGATTCTACGTGCCTTTGTCTTTATTCCTGCTATTTTGATTGGAATTTTGACCATCATTTTCAGCTTTTTTGCTAGCTTTGTCTGGGATCCGGATAAGCACAGAAAATAAGAGACTAATCAGCTTCCTGAGCAATCTTGCTTGGGAGCTGATTTTTGTATGTGAGTGAGTTATAATGTTGGTATGTTTTATAAGGAGGATGCTATGTCTCTTGCTTTTTTATCTTTTGTAACCTTATCACTGTTTATGCTGCACGAGTTTGATGAGATTATCCTGGTTCGGCCTTGGATTTCTCAGAATCAAGACTATCAAGGCTATCAAAAGGAGATGTTCATTGCCAGAAGAGGAAGTTATCTTTCTGCTGAAAGCATTGCTCTGATGATTGCAGAGGAATTTCTACTGGCTTTTATCCTTTTGTTGCTTGCGATTCTATTTCGCATTCCTGAGCTAGCTTTGGCTATTGGCTTCTGTCATACCCTCCATCTGCTGGGCCATATCATGCAAGTGTTTCGCTTTCGTTGCTGGGTACCGGGCGGTTTCACAGCTTTGACAACTTTTCCTATACTCATCTTAGTCTTTGTCCTTTATCTATGTCAGCAGTCAGTTTCTTGGCCGCTGCTTCTGATTCAAAGCGTGCTTGTGATGGCTTTTCTTTTGGCAAATCTGGCTTTTTTACATAGCAGAGCTCAAAAGTTAGAAGCTTGGATATACAGGATAAGCAAAGTAGATTGATATTATAGCTCCTATTTTCATCAATGCTCCTTCTATCTATACGACTTCTTGCAAAATAAAGATTTTAAAATATGACAAGCTGAAAATTCTTTCGGCTTGTTTTATTTTTTTGAATTTTTTACGAATAAAAAGACAAAGGAGAAAAATATGCTTGAAAAAATCATTGAAAAGCTTAAAGAATACAAGCTCTTTATCGGTCTGGCAGTAGTTGGCGCTGTGCTAGGTGGTTTTTTCCTCATCAAAGGAAATCACCAGCCACAAAATCAGGTAGCCGCCTTGAGCCAAGAAATAACTTCCTCATCCAGCTCAGCTGATGAAGAAAGCGAAAAAGTTCTTTCTAAGGCTAAGGCGGACGAAGAGGAGAGCGAGCAAGTTACTGTGGATATTAAAGGCGCAGTTAAGAATCCTGGTGTCTATGAGCTGAGAGCGGGAGCGAGAGTCCATGAAGCCATCCAAAAAGCTGGCGGATTGACAGCAGATGCCGAAGCTAAGTCCATCAATCAGGCGCAAAAATTAACGGATGAAGCAGTAATCTATGTGGCAAAGATTGGTGAAGAAGGAGCTGATGTCACACAGACTGGCCAGCATCAAGCAGGAGCTACCGATTCTGTTGGTGCCAGTAGTGGAAAGCCAGACAAGGTCAATCTAAATACGGCGACAGAGGCTGAATTGCAGACTATTTCAGGCATCGGACAGAAGCGGGCTTCAGACATCATCGCCTATCGCGAAAGCAATGGCCGCTTCAAGTCAGTAGATGATCTGAAAAAAGTGTCAGGGATTGGAGATAAGACCTTAGAAAAGCTGAAAGAATATGTCACAGTGGATTAAAAAGCTACCCCTCACCCCTATCTTTCTAGCTTTCATCCTTGTATGGGCCTATTTTGCAGTCTACTCTGGCAGTTCCTTGGCTTATTTTGGGCTAGGTGTCCTTCTGCTTCGTCTCTTTTTCAGCTATCCCCTCAAAAAAAGTCTAGCTGCTTTGGCATTCCTGTCCCTTTTTGTCCTCTTTTTCTTGCTTCGCCGGGAAATGGCAGAGCAGGCCATTAGGCGGGAACCTCCTTCAGCTAGCTCGGTTCAGTTCTTGCCGGATACGATCAAAGTCAATGGAGATTCCCTATCCTTTCGAGGGCGAACGGACGGTCGGCTTTATCAGGTCTTCTACAAGATCAAATCAGCCAGTGAAAAGGAAGATTTTCAGCAACTGACAGATTTGGTCGTCCTTGATATGGAAGCAGAGTTTGAACAGGCCCAGCAACAACGAAATTTTTCGGGATTTGACTACCAGGCTTATTTAAAGACTCAGGGGATTTACCGTACCTTAAAAATCAATAAGATTCAGTCAATAAGGCCAAATTCCAGCCTGAATCCACTGGATTGGCTATCTGTCTGGCGCCGAAAAGCCTTGGTCTATATTCGGAATAATTTTCCTAGTCCAATGAGCCATTACATGACTGGACTCTTATTTGGTGACTTGGATACGGAGTTTGCGGAAATGAGTGGCCTCTATTCTAGCTTGGGTATCATCCATTTGTTTGCCTTGTCTGGTATGCAGGTAGGTTTCTTTTTGGATGGCTTTCGCAGAATTCTTCTACGTTTGGGGATGAAGAGGGAGACAGTAAACGCCTTGCAGCTGCCTTTTTCATTTATTTATGCTGGACTGACAGGCTTTTCTGTTTCAGTAGTCAGAAGCTTAGTTCAGAAGTTGTTGGCCCAGCAAGGACTGACCAGATTAGATAATTTTGCTCTGACACTGATGCTTCTCTTTATCCTCATGCCCAATTTTCTTCTGACAGCAGGCGGTGTCTTGTCCTGCGCCTATGCTTTTTTGATTTCTATGATGGATTTTGAAAAGTTGCCGCCGATTCGGAAGCTTTTGGCGGAAAGTCTGACTATTTCATTGGGAATTTTGCCTATACTAATCTACTATTTTTCTGAATTTCAGCCCTGGTCCGTACTTCTGACTTTTCTATTTTCTATTCTGTTTGACCTGCTGATGCTGCCAGGCTTAACCCTCATTTTTATTTTGTCACCAATGATAAAAATCACTCAAGTCAATTTTTTCTTTCAGATACTTGAAGATGTGATTCGTTGGGTAGCTGATTTTGCTCCGCGTCCTTTGATTTTTGGGAAGCCCAACCTCTGGTTACTGGTCTCTCTGCTTTTGGTTTTGGCTTTAATCTATGACTTTCGGAGAAAGAAAAGCCGGCTTTTGTCTTTTAGTTTCTTAGCTCTTCTCTTATTTTTCTTGACTAAGCATCCGCTGCAAAATGAGATTACAGTAGTGGATATTGGTCAGGGAGATAGCATTTTTCTCAGGGACTGGCAGGGCAGGACGATTTTGATTGACGTAGGAGGACGAGTTGAGATAGGAAAGAAAGAGAAGTGGCAGGAGAGACAGACTTCATCCAATGCAGAAAAGACCTTGATTCCCTATCTCAAAAGCCGTGGTGTTGATAGGGTGGACGTATTGGTTTTGACTCACACTGATACCGACCATATGGGAGATATGCTGGAGGTAGCCAAGCATTTTTCTATCAAGGAAATTTACGTTTCTAAAGGAAGTCTGACTCAGCCTGATTTTGTGAAAAAACTGGAGCAGATAAGAACTTCTGTCCATGTCGTAGAAGTAGGAGATGAGATTCCGGTATTTGACTCAGCTTTGCAGGTTCTCTATCCCAGCGGGACAGGCGATGGTGGAAATGATGATTCGATTGTGCTCTACGGGGAGTTCTTTCAGACAAAATTTTTGTTTACAGGAGATTTGGAGGAGCAAGGCGAAACTGAACTGCTGCAGCGATTCCCTCAGCTGAAAGCAGATGTCTTAAAAGCAGGTCACCATGGTTCCAAAGGCTCTTCTAGTCCAGAGTTTTTAGAACAAATTCAGCCGAAACTGGCCTTGATATCAGCTGGCCAGAATAATCGTTATCGACATCCGCATCAGGAAACTTTGCAAAGATTTGAGAAGTTTAATACAGCCATCTATCGGACTGACCAGCAGGGAGCCATTCGGTTGACTGGTTGGAATTCCTGGAGGATTGAAACAGTTCATTGATAGCTGCGCTAAAGATGCCAACTCATACTTTGTAGACTGCTTAGCTTCAGTCAGGAAGTCATATTGATTTATTTATGCATTTGTGATAAGATAATGGGTATAAAAAATTATAGAGGAGAATTCTATGTTTGCTGCATATAAAAAATTCTGGACACACTATGCTGATTTTTCAGGTCGTTCAAGTCGATCAGACTATTGGTGGGTAGTTTTGTGCCATATTATTGTTACCGCACCGCTAGTTATCATTTTTTGGGTATCTGCTTTAGGAAGTATTCTTTCAGCAGCTCAAGACGCAACTTATGGGTATGAACCAGATTCATCAGCAATCTTGGCTGGAGCAGGATTCGCTGTAATCTTTATTTTCATCTTAATTCTCTATGCTCTGGCGACTTTTGTACCTAATTTGGCTATCATTGTCCGTCGTTTACGTGATGCTGGTTATCATTGGGCTTTTCTTTTCCTGTATGTTGGTCCTTTTTTACTATCATTTATTCCGGTTCTAAATATTATTACAGTATTAGTATCTCTTCCATGTGGTATTGCTTTGATTGTTTTGCTTTGCCAAGGTTCTAAGCCTGAGTTGGCTAACAATTCATACGGTCAGCAATTTGGTCAGCAAAACTTCCAAGGTCAGCAGTTTGGCCAACAGCCATACAATCAAGGTTTGAACTATGAAAAACAACCGCAACAAGGCGGTTTCCAAGGTCAACAGTTTGGCCAACAACCACAGCAAGGTGGTTCCCAAGGTCAGCAATTTGGTCAGTCACAACAACCAGTTCAAAATCAACCATTTGGTCAACAGCCACAGCAAGGTGGTTTCCAAGGACAACAGTTTGGTCAGTCACAACAACCAGTTCAAAATCAACCATTTGGTCAACAGCCACAGCAAGGTGGTTTCCAAGGTCAGCAATTTGGTCAGCAACCACAGCAACCTGTCCAAAACCAACCATTTGGCCAACAACCACAGCAAGGTGGCTTCCAAGAACAGCAGTTTGGTCAACAGCCACAACAACCTGTTTCTGATCAAAGCCAGGCAGTGGAGCAAGCAGAACCAGTTCAAAATCCATTTACTGCTGAAACACCTGAGCAGTCAACACCTCAGGATTTTGGAACTCAAGCACCTGTTCAAGATAATCCTTTTGTTTCATCAGTTCAAGAGGAGCAGGCTTCTACTCCAGCTGAAAACAGTGTAGATGATGCAACTGAAAATCAAGAATAAACAAAGAAGAGTTGGAATTTTTCCAGCTCTTTTTGTTCTATCGCTTGCAGAAAATCTTGAACAGAACTGGACATTGATAGTTTTTTAAAACAAAGAAGAATGAAGCTAGTAACAGTTTCTATTTATATAGCAGATCTATTCAAAAATTAGATTTTGTTTGCAAAGAAAATAGCAGACTTTCGGCCTCTTTTTTGTTACAATCAATACATGAAAAAAATTGACAAGAAATATAAAGCAGGGGAGACTTTCGGTGTTAGCTATTGAGGAAATTAAAAAAATCACGCCAAGTAACCTTCCTGCTTTGACCATTTTGGCTGGAGATGACTTGGGGCAGTTTGAATTGTTGAAGGAGCAGTTTCTCCGCCAGATTCAGTTTCAACCGGGCGATTTGAACACTGCTATTTTCGATATGAAAGAAGCAAACTATCAGGATGTGAAGTTGGACTTGGTCAGTCTGCCTTTTTTTGCGGATGAAAAAATCGTAATTTTGGACCATTTTGCTGATTTGACAACAGCCAAGAAGCGCTATCTGACTGATGAAGAACTTAAATCTTTTGAAAATTATCTGGAAAATCCAGCAGATACGACTCGTCTGGTTATCTTTGCAGAAGGCAAACTGGATAGTAAGCGCCGTCTGGTCAAACTGCTGAAACGGGACGGGAAAATTTTTGAGGCTGCAGAACTCAAGGAAGCAGATCTACGGGCATATTTCAGCAAGGAAGCGCAGGTAGAAGGCTTACAATTTGCTCCGACAGCTTTCGATCAGTTGCTGCTGAAATCAGGTTTTCAGTTCAGTGAAGTCAGTAAAAATTTAGCCTTTCTGAAAGGATATAAAGAGTCCGGTCAGATTGGTTTAGAAGACATTGCCGAAGCTATTCCCAAGACTCTTCAGGACAATATTTTTGACCTGACCCAGCTTATTTTGCAGCAGAAGATTGATGAGGCCAGAAGCTTGGTCCGAGATTTGACTCTTCAAGGTGAGGATGAAATCAAGCTTATTGCCATTATGCTGGGGCAGTTTCGTATCTTTACGCAGGTTAAGGTTTTAGCGGAAAATGGCAGAGCTGAGAGTCAGATTGTGTCTGATTTGTCCGACTATCTAGGCCGCAAGGTCAATCCTTATCAAGTCAAGTTTGCCTTAAAGGATGCTCGCTCACTGAGTTTAGCCTTTCTTAAAAAGACTATGGCCTGTTTGATTGAAACGGATTTTCAGATTAAGTCGGGGCTGTATGATAAAGATTACCTGTTTGATTTGGCTCTGCTCAAGATTGCGACGGGTGAGCTACAAGCAAAATAGTTGAAAAATTCTAATGATTGCGTTATCATTTTTATAATCATATAGAAAAAGAGGTCTATCAAATGGCAATTATCTTACCTGATCTTCCTTACGCTTACGATGCTTTGGAGCCTTACATTGATGAAGAAACAATGCACTTGCATCATGACAAGCACCACAATACCTATGTAACGAATGTTAATGCTGCGCTTGAAAAGCATCCTGAAATCGGTGAAGACTTGGAAAAATTATTGGCTGATGTGGAGTCTATTCCAGCTGATATCCGTCAGGCAGTCATCAACAATGGTGGTGGTCATCTTAACCACGCTCTTTTCTGGGAGTTGATGACACCAGCTGAAACATCACCATCTGCAGAATTGGCAGCAGATATTGAAGCTACTTTTGGATCATTTGAAGACTTTAAAGCGGCTTTCACTGCAGCGGCTACAACTCGTTTTGGTTCTGGCTGGGCTTGGTTGGTTGTCAATAAAGAAGGCAAGTTGGAGGTGACCTCAACAGCAAATCAGGATACTCCTATTTCAGAAGGCAAAACTCCAATCTTGGGACTGGATGTTTGGGAACATGCTTACTATGTGAAATACCGCAATCTTCGTCCGAACTACATTCAAGCTTTCTTCTCAGTTATTAACTGGAAAAAGGTTGACCAACTTTACGCAGCTGCGAAATAAACAGGCAGTTTCAATATATAAAAAGGTGAATTGTTTAAAGATTTGCCTTTTTTAATGCTTAAAATACCTTTTTTCTGGATTTCACTTGTTATTTTCCTCATAATTTTTTATAATACAAATGCTAGGAGAAATGTTTTGAGTAAAAAAATTGTAACGATTATCGTAGCTGTAGTTTCTTGTATTTGTCTGCTGGGCTTCATCGTCCTTTTTATAACCGAACGAAATAAGTCTATTGAAAAGAAAGCACAAGAGGCTGCCCAACTTGCAACATCTAGCGAGCAAGAACAGGAGGAGGAGAAAGTCAAGCCTGATTCCAAACCAGTTGAAGAAAAGCCCAAGCCAGTTGAAAAAAGTCCAGAGGAGAAGCAGAAGGTCATGGAGGCGGACGGCCCGACTATGAATGCTTTAGGACTTCGATTTGACTATGCAAATTTGGATTTGACTCAGGTCATTCAGGCTTATATGACTGAAATGGGAATTGAACCCTCCCAGGTTGCATTTTCATATAAGGATTTGACGACTGGCAAGACCTTTGCAATGAATGATACCCAGCCTATGACTGCGGGATCGACCTACAAGCTCCCTCTCAATATGCTGGTAGTAGATGAGGTTGCTGCCGGCAAACTTTCTATGGACGAGCGGTTTGATATTACCAATACAAACTATGAATATAGGGGCGAGCATGATAACTATGTTGGTGCTTTCAACGGTGCTATGAGAATATCAGACATGCAGGAATATTCCTTGGTTTATTCTGAAAATACTCCAGCCTACGCTTTAGCAGAGCGTCTAGGCGGCATGGAAAAGGCCTATGATATGTTTAGTCGCTACGGTCAGTCCAAGGCTGATATTAAGACGATCAGCCGTGAGAATAATAAGACCACGACCGACTACTATATTCAGGTCCTTGAGTATTTGTCTAAAAATCAGGAAAAGTACAAGGATATCCTTTATTATATAGGCGAATCCTTCCCAGGTGAATACTATAAGCGCTATCTGCGTGACATTACCATCTATCAAAAGCCTGGATATGTTCGTGAGGCGCTCAATGTGGATGCATTAGTTATGGAAGAGAAGCCCTATATTATAGCTCTCTATACGGCTTATTTAGGTGGTAGCACCGAGGCCAGTGATGAGATCAGTGGTGTCGGAATTGAGCAAGTTGGTCAGTTAGCCTACGTCATCAATGAATGGCATCGGGTTAATATGAACTAAGAGCAATCTAGTCTAGACAGGCTAGATTTTTTGATAGCTATTTAGAAAAAAATCAAAATACCTCTTGCTTTTTTGAAAGAGAAGTGTTACAATCTATTTAGAAGATGTTCTAATTACTTCATTCTGCTCTGTTTAATTAGTCACTGAGCAATTTTTTATAAAAGCTATTTAGAAAAAATTCTAAATTTCTCTACTCAAAAGGAGGAAAAATGAAGAAAGCAAGAAACTCAATCCTACTAACCGTAGTAGGTCTAGTGACGGGTCTATCCATTTGGCTGGCTGTTTTTTCCTGGGTGCTCTATAAAAATAAGGACGACCTGCAAAAAATATCCAATCAAAAACATTTTTAAATACAAAATAGGCAATCTAGTTTTTCTAGACTAGATTTTTTAATCCAGAGTATTTAGAAACAAATCGAAATACCTAAGAAGGATTAGATTGCTTCGTTTCGTACTCTTTATTTAGAAAATTTTCTAAATAGATAGATAAAGGAGAAAAGATGAAAAGAGGATTATTTTTATTGCTTATAGGCTTGCTCACGGTTTTATCCGTCTGCTGGGCAATCCCGTCTTGGATCGTTTTCAAAAATAGACGAAAATTGGAAGGAAAAATTAAATGTTGAAAGAAATTTTACGGAAATACCGCGCTTCTTATCTGGGTGCGACTATCTTTAGCATTGGAGCAACGATTTTTATCACTTTGTTTTCTTTGCAGCTGGGAGTTGTTGTGGACAGTGCGCAGAAGGATCATTCTAACTTGCTTGGACAATTCTTTATCTGCCTTTTTTGCACTTGTGCTTGGTCTCTTTGCAGCTTGCTGGCTATTTGGTTCAAGAACAATCATAATAAGCAAGTCTTGGAAGAAGTCAAAACGAGGCTTTTCCATTCTTTTTATGACAAGAATTTGCATGACAAGGCTTCCGAGCAGGAAAATAGCTATCTCAACACAACGACCAAGAATATGGATATTTACCAAGAGAATTACTTGACCCCGCGCTGTGATATTGTGGCTGCCTTTTCTTCAGTTTTTATCAGTACACTGGCTATTTTTTGGATTGAATGGCGCATGGCTCTGGGCTTTATTCTCATTTCTTTTTTGACCATGGCTGCGTCACAAATTCCAGGGATATTGATGCGCAAGGCGACAGCGAATTTCACTCAGAAAAGCAATTACTTTTTGAAGCAAGTCACCAATTTTTTGGAAGGCTTTGAGCAAATCAAACTTTTGCAAATCCAAAAAAGGGTGGTTGAGCACCTGTCTAGCAGCAACAGCGACTTTGAGCAAGCCAGAAAAAGCTATAATGCGGCTAAGGAGGGCGCTGTGACTCTAATGATGTTCTTTAGCTTTCTGTCTCAGATATTTTGTATGTCTCTGGGGATTTGGTTTGTCAGCCAAGGGTCTCTGACCATTGGGGCTTTGATTGCCAGTGTTCAGCTTTTGAACTTTGTCTTCACTCCTTTGCAGCTTTTTATCAATAACAAAAATCTCATGAGCACGGTCAAGGATATTGAGAATGATTTTGATGCTAAGTTGGCTAAGAAAGAAGCGGAGCCCGCTCAAAATCTGACCGAAACGATTGATCGGATTGATTTTGAACATCTCGGTCTGGAGTTGGGCGACAAGGCTCTCTTTCAGGATTTTTCTTATCAGTTTGCCAAGGACAAGCACTATGCTATTATCGGCGAGTCTGGTCGGGGCAAGTCGACCTTGATGAAGCTCTTGCTCAATTATTTTGATAGCAAGGACTACGCTGGTCAAATCATGGTCAATAGTCAAGCGGTCAGCCAGCTAGCAAGCGACAGTCTCTATCAGAAAATCGCCTTTATCCAAAAGAATGACTTTTTTATCGAGGGAAGTGTGGCGGACAATATCGCGCTATACAGAGATATAAATGCACCTGACCAAACTTTCTTGTACCAAAGTATGCATTTTAATGAGGCTTTCTTGAGCAAGAAGCTGGATTTGGAGCGGCAGGAAGTTTCCTATGGTGAAAAGCAGCGGATTGATTTGGCGCGTTTCTTGGTTAAGGATTATGATGTGCTGATTTTTGATGAGCCGACCAGTAATCTTGACCCGAGCTTGGCGGCGGAAGTCATGGACTATATCTTGTCCATCAAGGACCGCATTGTTATCGTTATTACTCATAATCAAGGCAGGGCACTCTTAGACCGCTTTGATGACTGTCTGGAATTATAAAAGGAGGAAAGAAAATGAAATTAAAATGGAAAGAATTAGTGGCAAGCCTTATCGCTATTTGGCTACCGCTTATCTACGCTTTGTCAATCTATGCAGACCTACCTCAGCTAATCAGAGGGAATTTGCCCTATAGCGGTCTAGGCATGCCCAAGCAAATCTTTATCTGGTTTTTGCCAGTTCTCTTGAGTGTAATTCAACTGATTGTTTGCTACACGACGACTATTAAGGAGATTATCGACAAGCAATTTGTCCATTTCCTTTACTGGCTGGTTCCCTTTATCAATGCCGTAGTTTATATCAGCGTTCTTCTTTATGCGCTCAATCCGGCTTTTCCGATATTTAAGGTCAATGGGATTATGGTGGCAATCAGCCTTAATGCTGTCAGCTACTTTCTCACGAGAAAAATAGTGGCAGACCAAGAGCCGGCTCCACGCGTTTTAGCTTATATCTTCAGTGGCATCAGCTCAATCCTTTTTCTGGTCAGCCTCTTCCTCTTTTAAAATAGCAATCTGATAGGAAAGGAGAAAATCATGTTTCATATTTTTACTTTTGTTAAAATGCTTTTATTCTTTATCTTTGGCTGGATCTGGCTCCTTCTCGGTCTACTCAGTTTACTCTTTCTTTTTCTTTTTTAAGTGAAGGAAATATAGAAAATTAGGAAAGGAGAAAATCATGTTTCATATTTTTACTTTTGTTAAAATGCTTTTATTCTTTATCTTTGGCTGGATCTGGCTCCTTCTCGGTCTACTCAGTTTACTCTTTCTTTTTCCTTTTTAAGTGAAGAAAATATAGAAAATAATGATTGGAGATCATCATGAAAACATCATTTTTGAAAAGCGCTGTGGCGCTGGTAACGTGTGGCTTGCTCGCTTTTGGAGCAGCGCAGGTTCGAGCTGACCAGCAAAAGTTGCCGTCGGGCACGCCTTATGACCAAATCGGTCAGAAAATTGAAAATTTCCACAAGGAACACGAAAAAACCAGCGCGGGACTGGCGGCAGCAGTCTTTGATAAGGACGGCCAAACCATTTACCAAAAGAACTTTGGCTATATGGACAAGGAAAAGAAGCTGGCTGTGGACGACAACTCGGTTTTTGAGTGGGGCTCTGCCACCAAATTGACCGTCTGGCTCAGCGTCATGCAGCTCTGGGAAGAAGGAAAAATTGACCTAAAAACAGATATAAAAGAGTATTTGCCCAAGGATTTCCTGAAACACCTCAAATACGACAAGCCCATTACCATGCTGGATCTGATGAACCACCAAGCGGGTTTTGATGAAACGCCGCTGAACACAGGAACAGGCAAGAGCTTGGAAGAATTACTAAAAAGCCAGCCCGCTCAAACTTATGAGCCAGGGACGGTGACATCCTATTCCAATTACAGTACAGCTCTAGCAGGCTATATCGTGGAGCGCATCAGCGGACAGGACTTTGCGGATTATGTCCACGAGCATATTTTCCAGCCTTTGGGCATGAACCATACCGCTCTCTTACCTGATTTGTCGGACAATACCTATGTCCGAGACAAGCGGCTGGGTGAGAAAACCTATGATACAAACGGAAGTTTATATCTAGATAAATTGCTTCCCGCGGATATTTATCCAGCGGGGCAGGCGACAGGGACTTTTGCCGATTTCAAGCGGTTCGCGCAAGCTCTTTTGAGAAAGGAAAAGCTCTTTAAGCGCCCAGAAACCTGGAATGAACTGTATCAGACAACTTCTACATTCTCAGATAAAGCAGTCGCTAAGAATGCCCACGGCTTTTGGGTGACAGAGTATGAGATAGGCTCTATTTTAGGGCACGGCGGTCATTCTTTTGCCGGTTTTTCCACCCTGATTTCGCTAGATTTCAAATCGGGTATTGGCATGGTTACTATGGTAAATCAGAGAGAAGAAGCCACCTATTCTTTTGGTCTACCCGATTTGGTCTTTGGTAAGAAAAAGCAAGCCCCTAGCCAGTCTCAAAAAGACTTTCAGGAGGGCATGTATCGAACTTCTCGCTCCATTCAGCAAGGCCCGACCTCTATTTCGCGCCTTGCCCCCGCTTATACCTTTTATGTGAAAGATGTGATAAAAGACGGTCATTTATTAGTCAGCAACTATTGGCTTTTGCAACAGCGCCAAGGCCGAACAGAAGTTGAAACAACCTATAATAATTTAGAAAAGCTCTCGCTTTGGGAGGTGATAAAGGATTATGGCTCTGTCGCTCTGCTGGGACTGGCATCGGTTTATGCCGTACTTGTTCTTCTGTTAGCTGCTTTGAGCAAGATATATCGCTCACTTTTTGGAAAAGAAAGCAAAAGACCGACTCCAAGAAGTTGGAAAATTTGGCATTATGGCACTTGCGGACTGATTTTGGTTAGCCTAGTCAATCTAGCAGGTCTCGTCATCGTTGCCGTTTCGGGCAAGTACATGCCCGATTATCGCTGGCAAGCCATTCTCTTTGCCCTGCTTGCACTGATTTTCTTAGTCAATGCTGGGTTGCCAATCTTTCTGCGTTCAAAATTCCAAGTGAGCAAGGGTCGAAAAATCTTGACCTACTTGACCAGCAGCGCTTCACTTATCGTCGTTCTCAATATCCTTTATTGGAGCCTTTACCAGTGGTGGGCTTTATAAATAACAGAAAGGAGCATTTCACATGCAGACTTCCATTTCAACTTCAACTATTAAAAAATTTCTCATCTGGGCTTATGGCATAGGTTGGTTTCTTATGATCTTCTTATGTTATTTCTCTCAGCAAAAACAAAACGTCATAGCCTCGGTCTTCTCTATTTCCGCTATGTTTGCGCCGAGTATCGCGGCTCTTATTTCCAAAGCTCCCATTAAAGAGGCCGGTTGGCGACCTAATCTGAGCAAAAAGTGGAAGTCCTATGCTGCAGTCTGGCTCTGGATTGCCTTTTATGCTATCTTTGGTGCGGTAGTTTATTTTAGCATTTTTCCCCAGCACTTTTCACTAGCCTTTAGCCTGCTTGCTAAAAGCATTGGAACTAGCAATCCAGCTCTAGTTCAATCCACGGTTTGGCAGTATGTCTTTAATTTTCTAACGTGGATAAATTTACTTTGTATCATTCCAGCTTTAGGTGAAGAGTTAGGCTGGCGGGGTGTGCTTTATCCTTATCTTAAGGAGCGCTACGGTCGGACGAAGGGTCGCTTTATCGGTGGTCTGATTTGGGCTTCGTGGCATTTACCTATGTTACTGTTTGCGGACAAATTATCACTAGACACCATTCTCTATATCTTTTCTTACTATATTATGGCGATTACTATGGGCTTCTTGTTAGATATTTATTATGTAAAAAGCAAAACCATTTGGTTGCCTGCTTTTGGTCACTCCACTATTGATACACTTGGCCCCCTGACTTCTTTGTTGGTCGCAGGAAATGTCAAACCTCTTGCCTATCTCGGGCCTGGAGCCAATGGGCTATTTGTAGGCTTACTAGCCATTGTAGTGGTTACTTGGCTAACCAAGCGGGAGGCGAAAGAAAACTAGAATTGAAAAAAGAAAGGAGCATTTTATATGCAAAACACAATTTCAACTTCAACCATTAAAAGGTTTCTAGCTTGGGCGTTTGGGCTCGCTTGGCCAGGTATGCTAGCCATAGCTTACTTTTATGCGAACAATCAGAAACTTGTCGGTAACATTTTATCCGCAAGTGTGGTAATGTTCGCCCCTATGGTGGCTGCTTTTTTGGCTAAAGCTCCTGTCAAGTCTATCGGCTGGAAATTGAAGCTCGCCAGTAAATGGCGCGATTACCTAGCCTGCTGGTTCGCCATTTGTAGCATTATACTTGGCGGCGCACTTGTCTATTTTGCTGTCTTTCCGCAGCATTTGGCTTTTGCCCTGAACCCACAAGTCGCTCTTCAAATTTTAATGATTCTTACGGTCTTAACTCTAGCCATCAGTCTTTCTGGCTTGGGCGAGGAAGTTGGCTGGCGGGGTATTCTCTATCCTTATTTGAAAGAGCGCTACGGACGGACTAAGGGACGCATCATTGGTGGTCTCATCTGGGCTATTTGGCATTTTCCTGTCAATATGATTGGAGCAGGGACGCTGGGTGAGCGTTTCTTAAATTTAATTCCCTATTATATCATGGCTATTTCTTTTGGGATTATCCTTGATATTTACTATGTACGTAGCAAAACCATTTGGCTGCCAGCCTTTGGACATGGGGTCATTGATGCCGTTGCCATGATAACTACCGTTTTCACTGTTAGTGGGGTAGAAACGTTTAAATTCCTTGGTCCTGGTCCAACTGGACTTTTTAGCGCTCTCATTGCTCTTGTCATTGCCGTTTGGCTGACCAAGCGCGAAGAGAGAGAAAGTCAGCAGGGGATTTCTTAATATTTTTTAGGTGATTTTTCTACCACTTACTAGCGCAATCTAACCACTTACCAAAAAGAGATTGATTTGGTGTACTTCTTTTGTTAGGATAAGGGTGTAGGGGAAAATACACCTTAAGGAGGTCACACATGACACATACTTATCAAAAGACAGCCCATCGCTCTAGTCTGGAAATCTTGCAAGAAGAAGCAGGGGCAAAAAATTGGTGGCTGAGCCTGCCGCTGGCTTTTCTTGCGATTGCTGCGGGAAGCCTCATCAGCGGAGCTTTGTCCCAATGGCTCTTGCTGCCGAGCATGACGGACGCCAATCGCTTACTGATAGGCATCGTTTCTTTATCCGTCTTTTTAGGTAGCAGTTTACTCATCATTCTCTTCGTCGCTAAATTTTGGGAGCGGCGCAGCCTTGCCAGTTTTGGACTTTGGAAGGAAAAATTAGGGTTCAATCTGCTGCTTGGTACAGCACTGGGTTTCTTCTTAGTCCTTCTGGCTGTGGGCTTCAATCTGCTCGGCGGACAGCTCCACATTCAAGTCGAAAAGCAGTTCAATCTAGGAATTTGGCTCTTTTTCCTGGTCAATTTCTTCTTTCAGGCGCTGGCTGAAGAGATGATTTACCGCGGCTTTGTCATGAACAAACTCCGCACCAAGCTGGACTTGCTACCGGCTGTCCTGCTCAACTCCCTACTCTTTGCGGTTATCCACATTTTTAAAGGTGGAACGCCCGTCCTTTATATCCTCAATGTCTTTCTGACCGGGATTTTCCTTTCCCTCCTTTTTGCACTGACGGACAATCTCTGGCTGGTCATAGCGCTGCATGCGGCTAATAACATGATTTATCTAGGTGTCTTTGGAGTGATTGGGACGGGCAACAATCTCCAGCACGGTAGTTTCTTACAGACGACTTTGACCAGTCAAGCCAACAGTTTCTTAGCAGGAACGCCAAGCGAACCTCTATCAGGCGGGCTGATAGCAGTCATCGTTATGGCGCTGGCTGCTCTTCTCACCGCCTATCTAGCCAAGAAAAAGCAAGTGTTTAGCTAAGCCCTCCTTGTCTTTTATCCTCAAAAACAGTATAATGGAGAAAAGAATTTGAAAGTTCTCTAAATAGTTTTAGGAGGATTGCTGGCAGAAAATCTTGTCCGTTTGAGTAGCGCCTTGCTTACATTTGTAGGAGCCATGACTTATCTAGAGCTAGTTGCTTTGTTTGTCCTTAGCTAGAAATCAATTTTAAGAGGTATCAAAATTGGGAATTAGTGAAACCATGAAAGCCCTAGCTGATCCAGTTCGGCGGGAAATATTAGAAATATTAAAAAAAGGTCCTAAGTCGGCTGGTGAAATCGCTCAAGTCTTCGATTTGACGGGAGCGACGGTATCCTACCATTTGTCCCAGTTGAAAAAAGCGGGGCTCATCTATGAAGAACGGCAGAAAAATTACATTTACTACCATTTAGATGCTACGGTTTTTGAGGAAATTTTGGTCTGGATTGCCGCGCTAGGAGGGAAAAATAATGAAAACGAAACTGAGAAATAACCTTAGGGAATTGCTGCTGACTTTCTTGGTTATTTGGCTGCCACTTGCTTATGCCTTATGGATTTATCCTAGTTTGCCAGAGAATATTAGGATCAATTTCACGTCGCCGATTAGCCCGACATTTAAGTATGTACCCAAATTTCTCTTTATCTGGGGTCTGCCAATCTTTATGACTTTGGCACAGCTGATTGTTTATGGGGCAACGGCTTACCGAGAAATCACCAAGCCAGCTTTTGCCCGCTTCGTCCTTTGGATTGTTCCCTTGACCCATATCATTGTCTATCTTTCTATTTTGTTCTATGCTCTCGATTCTCACTTCAATGTTAATAAGATTGCCTTGATTTTTTCAGGCTTGATGTTTATGATTTCTGGGAATTATATGCCCAAGAAAGTGGTGGTGGAAGAAAAACCAGCGCCGCGTTGGCTAGCCTACCTCTTTATCCTAGTCGGATTGACAGCCGTACTAGTGGGACTTTTTCTTTTGTAAATCAAGTGAAAACAAAGTGCACAGATTGTGCGCTTTTGTTTAGTCTCATTCTGGCTCTTTGTCAACTGTAGTGGGTTGATGAGAAGTTATAATCTGGAGAGGACTAAATCAGTCCTCTCCTTTTTGATGTTCAAAGCGATAAGGATTCTAGATTTAAAATTGTCAAAGTTCCGAAAACCGAAAGCGTTTCGCTTGATGACTTTGATGAGGTTGTTAGTAGCTTCTAATTTTGCGTTTGAGTAGGGCAGTTCCAGTGCGTTCAGGATCTTATCCTTGTTTTTCAAGAAGGTCTTAAAAACAGTTTGAAAAATAGGATTTACATAAGAAATGGTATCTTCAATGAGTCCAAAGAAATGCTCAGTTTTTTCTCTTGAAAATGAAAAAGCAAGAGTTGGTAGAGTTTATAGTGTTTTCGGAGTTCTTGAGAGCAAGAGAGAAGTTTTTCTAGAATTTCTCCGCTGGTCAAGTGCATGCGAAAAGTTGGACGATAAAAACGTTTATGGCTGAGTTTACGGCTATCCTGTTGAATGAGTTTCCAGTAGTGTTTGAGTGCCCTATATTTGTGCGATTTTTTGCTTGACGATGGTCGCGATTTGGTGGTTTTTCTTGACTAAGGAAGTCTCTGCGACAGCTACTTTCCTACAGACTTTACAGCGGAAACGGCGTTTCTTTAACCGAATTAGGGTTTTGTATCCCGCACACTCTAGGTAAGGTATTTTGGATTCTTTATGGAAGTCATATTTAGCCATTTGTCCTTGGCAGTGAGGGCATTTAGGAGCAGGATAATCCAGTTTAGCGATGATTTCTTTATGAGTTCCAGCATCTAGAACATCCAAGATTATGATGTTAGGGTCTTTTATTCCCAGTAAGTTTGTGATAAAATTGAACTGTTCCATAAGAGTCTTTCTAATGATGGTTTTGTCGCTTTTCATTATAGGTCTTATGGGACTTTTTTTCTACAACAAATAGGCTCCATCATTCCTACAGTGGTTTTACCCACTACAGAAATTATAGAGCTATGAAAATCTGGGCGTATTTTTTTATTGCAGTAGAGCTTGATGAATTTTAGATTGAAATCTATTTAGAAAAAAATCAAAATAGATTTGACAGAAAGAAAGGAAAGGTGTATAATCCATTTAGAAAAAAACCTAAACAGTTCAGGAGAAAAACGATGATTTCCATTCATATCTTGATTGCTATGCTGCTGATTTTAGGGACAGTCCTTGTTCCTTTGGTTTATTTTAAAAAGACCAAGCACATTTCTCTATTAGTCTTTCTTTTAGGGGGGGTCGGCTTTTATCTTTCTAGTCAGGTTCTGGAAAATATTTTGCATCGTATCGTTTTACAGCCTCAGGCTGATGGAACTATCGCTTTGCAGACGGAAAATCCTTGGCTATATGTCCTTTATGGTATTGCTGCGGCAGCTATTTTTGAAGAAACAGCCCGCTGGGTCATCTTTTACTGGTTGCAAAAGAAGCGCCCACTGACCTTTAGGGATGGTATAGCCTATGGCTTGGGGCATGGTGGTATTGAGGCTCTGTTTGTTGGTATTGTCAGTCTCTTAAACTTTTGGGTTATAGCTCAAGTAGTAACTCAGGGGAATGCTCAGACGCTGGCTCAAATTCCTCAAGCAATTATTGACAATGTCCGTTCCATGAACGCTGGCAGCATCTATCTTTTGGCTTTTGAACGGATCTTGGCTATTCTCATTCAAATCCTTCTGACCTTCTGGGTTTGGAAAGCGGTCAAGGAGAAGGCTCCAGTGTATTTTTTAGCCGCTCTGGGACTTCACGCCCTGATTGACTTAGCGCCTGCTCTGGCTCAGGTAGGCGTTCTTCCGCCACTTGCAGTTGAAGCTCTGCTCTTGGTAGAGGTAGTGGCACTAGTCTTTCTGACCAAGAAAATTTTGAAAGTTTACCTGAAAGAAAGGTCTAATCATGGGGATCAGTCAAACGCTTAAAGCTCTAGCTGACCCAGTTCGAAGGGGGATTCTGGAAATGCTCAAGCATGGTCCGAAGTCTGCAGGGGAAATTGCCCAAGCTTTTGAGCTGACTCCTGCGACGGTATCCTACCACCTCTCTCAGCTAAAGAAAGCCGGTCTGCTCATAGAAGAAAAGCAGAAGAACTTTATTTATTACAGCTTAGATGTCACTGTTTTTGAAGAAATTCTTGCCTGGTTTCAATCTCTTGGAGGAGGAAACGAAAATGAAAAAAAATAGTTTACAAGAATTAGGTTGGGCGCTTGGCGTCATGCTCTTGCCAGTTTTATATGCCATCTGGGTCTATCAAACATTACCAGAAAACTTGGCTATTCACTTTGACTTATTTGGAAAAGGAAATGCTTTTTTACCTAAGTTTTTAGTAGTTTCGGCTTTTCCAATTGTCATGATGCTACTAGAAGTTATGATTTACTGGATAACCATTGCCAAAGATATCTTAAATAGAACCTTTAAGCACCTTATTCGCTGGATATTTCCTTTTACCTTTGTTTCGCTGTATCTAGCTACCATTTATCGGGGCTTAAATGAGAGTTTTGATGTGCGTAAAATAGCAACTATGCTAGTTGCTTTGGTTTTCATAATTGTAGGCAATTACTTGCCCAAAAAAGTACAAGCTGATAGAAATGCCATGAATAGAAAATGGGCACACCTCTTTGTTTTGTTAGGATTTCTTACTTTTATAGTCAGCATTTTCTATTTGTAAGCGGATTTATGCTATAATGGTATCAAGTATCAAATAAAAGGGTTATCATGATTACCAAGGAGCATTATCAATTTATCCGGCAGCACCCTGCCTTTGTCAATCTGCCAGTGGAGCTTTTCGATAAATTGGCTGTGGAGATTCAGTATCGCAAGATTCCAAAAGGGCAAATTATCTTTTTTGCAGGAGACCGACGAGAGCGCCTTTTTCTCTTGTCTCAAGGCTATGTTCGGATTGAGCAATATGATTCGACAGACACATTTTCTTATATGGATTATGTCAAGAAAAACAGTGTTTTCCCCTATGGAGGTATGTTTTTTGATGAGTGCTATCATTACACAGCCAGCGCTGTCACCAATGTCGAATATTTCTCCATTCCTATTGATTTATTTGAAGAATATTCTAAGAAGAGTGTGGATCAGCTTTTGTTTATTACCAAGCGGCTGTCGCAAATCCTGGAATTTCAGGAATTGAGATTGCGCAATGTCGTAGCGGCCAGTGCCAGTGAGCGTGTGGTTCAGTCCTTGTCTCTGCTCTGCATGGATTTGTGCAAGGTGGGAGATAGCCTGCCCTTTCCTATCAGCATGAAAGAACTGGCTAAGCTAGGAGCCACGACTCGGGAAACGGTCAATCAAGTTCTGAAAAAACTCTTAGATGAAGGTCGGATTGAATACCAACATAAAAAATTAACTTTTAAAGAAAAAGAGTATTTCATGAAATACCTTGCTGGAAGCTAATCGGTTCTGATTGGCTTCTTTTTTGCTTAATAAATTCAAAATATTCTAATATTAACCGTATATTGATTTTATTTTAAAAAATAAATATTCACAAAAATAATATAATGCATAAAATATTCAAAGAAAACGCTTTAAAGAAGAATATTATAAAAATAAAAATAGAAAAAAGCAAAGGATTTGGCATTTGCAATGTAGACTTTTTCTTGATTCAAGCAGAAGACGGCATACGAGATCGCTCAGTGTCTCGTGGGCTCGGAGATG
>NZ_CAUTAP010000004.1:0-175826 GCF_963536705.1 uncultured Streptococcus sp.
TCCAGATATTCAGCCACGCCGTTTGAAAATGACCAGTGATATTCCATTGGCTCGTGGGCTTGGGTCTTCTAGTTCGGTCATTGTGGCTGGGATTGAATTGGCCAACCAGCTGGCTCATCTTAATTTGTCGGATTATCAGAAACTGAAAATCGCTACCAAGATTGAAGGTCATCCTGACAATGTTGCGCCAGCTATTTATGGTAATTTGGTCGTATCTAGTTCATCTAGAAATCAGGTGTCTGCTGTGGTAGCGGACTTTCCGGACGCAGACTTCATCGCCTATATCCCAGACTATGAGCTTCGGACGGTTGAGAGCCGCCAAGTCTTACCAAATCGGCTTTCTTACAAGGAAGCTGTTGCGGCTAGCTCCATTGCCAATGTTGCGATTGCAGCTCTTTTAAAAGGTGATATGAAAATCGCTGGTCGGGCTATCGAGTCTGATTTGTTCCACGAGAAATACCGTCAGCCTTTGATCAAGGAATTTTCAGATATTAAGTTCTTGGCCAGAAAAAACGGCTCTTATGCAACCTATATCTCAGGAGCGGGGCCGACTGTTATGGTCTTATCACCTAAGCACAAGACGGAGACGATTTATCAGCTTCTGCAAAAACAGAATTTCAAAGGGCAAATCTTCCGGCTTCAGGTAGACACAGAGGGCGTCCGGGTAGAAAAATAAATCATCAAGAGGTTCACTATGAGCCTCTTTTTTCATTTGTAAGCTATGGAGTTGATATCCCTATCTTTTTATACCTAACTGTGCTATAATGGATCTAGCTTAAAGGAGGATAATTCACTTTATGGATCATTTAGAATTACAGGCTCTGGCGAGTGGAGCGGGAGCTTTCGGTGCCATCAGGAATGCTCTTTCTACTCAAACACAACGTTTTGCTACTAGGCAATTATAATCATTAAAAAGCTGACCTTTCTCAGCTTTTTCTTTGTAATCTATCGTAAATGCCATAGATTTTTGATATAATAGAGTGTATTTTGTTTACATAAAAGAGAGAAAATCATGCAAAAACTAGAGAAATTAAAATCTGAATTAGAGGGAATCGACATTCGCTTCAATGAGCCTTTGAGTCAATACACCTACACAAAGGTCGGGGGTGCAGCCGATTTCTTAGTTTTCCCCCGCAATCGTTATGAGCTGGCTCGTATTGTCAATTTTGCCAATCAAGAAGACATTCCTTGGATGGTGCTGGGAAATGCCAGTAATATCATTGTGAGAGATGGCGGTATCCGAGGTTTCGTGATTATGTTTGACAAGCTCAATAATGTAGCAGTAGATGGCTATATGATTGAGGCAGAGGCTGGAGCTAATCTGATTCAGACAACCCATATCGCCTTGCAGAACAGTCTGACTGGCTTTGAGTTTGCCTGTGGTATTCCAGGTAGCGTTGGCGGAGCTGTCTTTATGAACGCTGGGGCTTATGGCGGCGAGATTGCTCATGTCTTGGTGTCTTGCAAGGTACTGACTCCTCAGGGTCAAGTCAAAACGCTGGATGTTCGGGATATGAAGTTCGGCTATCGTCACTCACTGGTTCAGGAAACAGGCGACATTGTTATTTCTGCTAAGTTTGCTCTTTCGCCTGGTGTTCACAGAACGATTCGTCAGGAAATGGAGCGCTTAACCCATCTGCGGGAGCTCAAGCAGCCTTTGGAATATCCATCCTGTGGCTCTGTTTTCAAGCGTCCTTTGGGTCACTTTGCTGGTCAGCTCATTAGTGAAGCAGGACTCAAAGGTCATCGGATCGGTGGTGTAGAGGTATCTGAGAAGCATGCCGGCTTTATGATTAACGTCGATAAAGGAACGGCTCAAGATTACGAAAATCTTATCGCTCATGTGATTGAAAGGGTGCGGGAAAATTCAGGTATTACTCTGGAGCGCGAAGTCCGCATCATTGGTGAATCTCTGTAAGACAGATATGATTTCCAGTAGAAGTATGCTGGATAAGGAACTGCAGCTGGCTGCAACTTAGTAAGGGGGTGAAAGCCTATCGACACGGAATTTATAAAGGGCCTTTACAGCCCTCATGAGGTAGCAGCGGTCTGACAGAACCCTTAATCTGTTAATACGAGAAAGAAGGAATTTATGACAATTGAAAAAACCAATCATCGAGTTTAAAAACGTTTCAAAAGTTTTTGAAGATAATAATACTGTCGTTCTGAAAGATATTAATTTCGAGTTGGAAGAAGGAAAGTTCTATACTTTGCTGGGATCTTCTGGTTCTGGAAAATCAACGATTCTGAACATTATTGCCGGTCTTTTGGACGCGACAGACGGGGATATTTTTCTTGATGGCGTCCGCATCAATGATATTCCGACTAATAAAAGAGACGTTCACACGGTTTTTCAGTCCTATGCACTGTTTCCGCATATGAATGTTTTTGAAAATGTTGCCTTTCCGCTGCGTCTGCGCAAGGTTGATAAAAAAGAAATTCAAGAGCGGGTTGCAGAAGTGCTGAAAATGGTTCAGCTGGAAGGTTTTGAGCGCCGTTCTATTCGCAAACTGTCGGGCGGCCAGCGCCAGCGTGTAGCCATTGCGCGGGCAATCATTAATCAGCCACGGGTCGTTTTGCTGGATGAGCCGCTGTCTGCTCTGGATTTGAAGCTGCGTACGGACATGCAGTATGAGCTGCGGGAATTGCAGCAGCGTCTGGGCATTACCTTTGTCTTTGTCACACACGACCAAGAGGAAGCCTTGGCTATGAGTGACTGGATTTTCGTTATGAATGATGGGGAGATTGTTCAGTCGGGAACGCCTGTTGATATTTATGACGAGCCTATCAACCATTTTGTTGCAACCTTCATTGGCGAGTCCAATATTCTGCCTGGAAAGATGATTGAAGACTATCTGGTTGAGTTTAACGGCAAGCGCTTTGAAGCAGTGGATGGCGGGATGCGTCCAAATGAAGCTGTCGAGGTGGTGATTCGGCCGGAGGACTTGCGGATTACTCTGCCAGAAGAAGGCAAGCTGCAGGTTAAAGTTGATACCCAGCTTTTCCGTGGCGTTCACTATGAGATTATCGCTTATGATGAACTGGGCAATGAATGGATGATTCACTCGACTCGCAAGGCCATTGTTGGTGAAGAAATTGGTCTACATTTCGAGCCTGAAGATATCCATATCATGCGTCTCAATGAAACTGAAGAAGAATTCGATGCCCGTATCGAAGAATATGTAGAAGTAGAAGAGCAGGAAGCGGGGCTGATCAATGCTATTGAGGAGGAACGCGATGAAGAAAACAACCTCTAATCTTTTTCTCTTGCCCTACCTGCTCTGGATTTTCCTCTTTGTCTTGGCACCTGTTGTCATGATTATCTGGAAGTCCTTCTTCAACATTGAGGGCCAGTTTACGCTGGAAAATTACCAGACCTACTTCACATCGCAGAACTGGACCTATCTCAAGATGAGTCTGAATTCGGTTCTTTATGCAGGAATTATTACTGTCGTAACCCTGCTGATTTCCTATCCGACCGCATTCTTTTTGACTCAGCTCAAGCACAAGCAGCTCTGGCTCATGCTGATTGTCCTGCCGACCTGGATCAATCTTCTGCTCAAAGCTTATGCTTTCATCGGTATTTTTGGTCAGAATGGCTCAATTAACCAATTTTTGACTTTTATCGGAGTAGGACCGCAGCAGATTCTCTTTACGGACTTTTCATTTATCTTTGTAGCCAGCTACATCGAGCTGCCTTTTATGATTCTGCCCATTTTCAATGTTCTGGATGATTTGGATCCAAATCTTATCAATGCCAGCTATGACTTGGGAGCTAATCGCTGGGAGACTTTCCGTCGGGTTGTTTTCCCTTTGTCCTTGGATGGTGTCAGAAGTGGAGTGCAGTCCGTCTTTATCCCTAGTCTCAGTCTCTTCATGCTGACTCGCTTAATCGGGGGGAATCGAGTGATTACTCTGGGAACTGCCATTGAGCAGCACTTCCTGACTACTCAAAACTGGGGCATGGGCTCTACTATCGGAGTGGTGCTGATTGTTGCTATGCTCTTTACCATGTGGGCAACCAAGGAAAGGAGAGGGCGATGAAAAAAATTGCAAATCTCTATCTGGCCTTTGTCTTTTTGGTGCTCTACATCCCCATCTTTTACCTGATTGCTTATGCCTTTAATGCTGGGGAAGACATGAATCGTTTTACAGGATTCAGTCTCAGTCATTTTCAGAATCTCTTTGAGGATTCACGCTTGATTTTGATTTTGGTTCAGACTTTCTTTCTGGCTTTTCTGTCTTCGTTGATTGCGACGCTGATTGGAACTTTTGGAGCCATCTATATTTATCAAGCTCGCAAGAAATATCAGGATGCCTTTCTGTCTATCAACAATATCCTCATGGTGGCACCGGATGTCATGATTGGGGCAAGTTTTCTGATTCTCTTTACCACTGCAAAATTCCAGCTAGGCTTCCTTTCTGTGCTGGCTAGCCATGTGGCCTTTTCCATTCCGATTGTGGTGCTGATGATTCTTCCGCGTCTGAAAGAAATGAATGATGATATGATTAAGGCTGCCTATGACCTAGGCGCTAGCCAATTGCAAATGCTGAAAGAAATCATGCTACCTTATCTGACTCCAGCCATTATTGCTGGCTATTTCATGGCTTTTACCTATTCGCTAGATGACTTTGCAGTAACTTTCTTCGTTACAGGCAATGGTTTCTCTACTCTGTCTGTTGAGATTTACTCCCGTGCTCGTCAGGGAATTTCTCTGGAAATCAATGCCCTGTCAGCCTTGGTATTTCTCTTTAGCATTGCTTTGGTAATTGGGTATTACTTTATCACCCGTGAGAAGGAGGAGACCGTATGAGAAAGCTCTATTCATTTTTAGCGGGGATTCTGCTGATTATCTTAGTCTTGTGGGGTGTTGGTTACCAGATTGAAAGTCGGACTCAGAGCAAGGAGAGCGATAAGCTGGTCATTTACAACTGGGGTGACTATATCGATCCTGAGCTTCTGACTGAGTTTACTAAGGAAACTGGTGTCCAAATCCAGTACGATACCTTTGACTCCAATGAAGCCATGTATACAAAAGTGAAGCAGGGCGGCACAACCTACGACATTGCGATTCCCAGTGAATATATGATTGCTAAGATGATGAAGGAAGGCTTGTTAGAAAAGCTAGATCATAGCCAGATTAAAGGTTTGGAAAATATCGGATCTGACTTTTTAGACCAGCCTTTCGATCCTGGAAATCAGTATTCGATTCCTTATTTTTGGGGAACGCTGGGCATTGTCTACAATGAAAAAATGGTTGATAAAGCTCCAGAGCATTGGAATGATCTATGGCGTCCTGAATACAAAAACTCCATCATGATGATTGATGGAGCCCGTGAAGTCATGGGAATTGGTCTGAACTCGGATGGCCATAGTCTCAACTCCAAAGATGCAGATCAGTTGCAGGAGGCTGTCGACAAGCTCTACACTCTGACGCCAAATATCAAGGCCATTGTGGCTGATGAGATGAAAGGATACATGATTCAGAACAATGCAGCTATCGGTGTGACCTTTTCTGGCGAGGCTCGGCAGATGCTGGAGGCCAATGAAGACCTACGCTATGTCGTGCCAACAGAAGCCAGCAATCTTTGGTTTGACAATATTGTCATTCCCAAAACAGTCAAAAACAAAAAAGCAGCCTATCAGTTTATTAACTTTATGCTGAGACCGGAAAATGCTTATAAGAACGCCCTTTATGTTGGTTATTCGACACCAAATCTTCCTGCCAAGGCCATGCTGCCTAAGGAAATTCAGGAAGATGAAGCTTTTTATCCGACTGAGGAAACGATGAAACATCTGGAAGTTTATGAGCAGTTGGGCCCTAAATGGCTGGGGACATACAACGACCTCTATCTTCAAGTCAAGATGTATCGGAAATGATAGTCAAGCAAGGTTGCTTGATGAATACAAGAAAAACGCCTGGCTCTTAGAGCTGGACGTTTTCTGCTTGTTTAGTTTGAAGCTTCTGTCTGTGTATTGGTTGCAGTGTCTGCCGCAGAGCTAGAAGCAGTAGTGTCGCCTGCTGCTGTATCTGCTGCAGAACTAGACGCACTAGTCTCAACCGCTGCTGTATCGCTGCTGGAAGCAGCTGTATCAGTTGCAGCCGTTGAAGCAGGGCTGCTTGTTTCTTTTTCGATTTCCTTGATAATGGTAGTCGTTGCAGTGGAGCTGCTGGTATCAGATTTTGATTTTTCATCCTTATGACTGGTCAGATTCATGATCGTGATGCTGGCAATGATGATGGATAAGATACTGGCAATCGTTGCAATAGTCTTTTGGAAGGCTGAAAGGCCGGTTTTAATATGCTGTTTAGTAGGTTTTTTAGATGATTTTGTCTTGTTTTTATTACTGCGAGAATAGTTTTCCATGCTTACAAGAATCTCCTTTTAAAATTTCAATGATTTCTTATCTCTCATTATACGTTTTTTATCTGAAAATGTCTTAAAAAAATCAAATTTTTATCTATGAAAACGCACACAGAAGATTGCTGTTAAGAAAAGAAGCTGCTCAAATTTGGATTGAGCAGCTTCTTGAGCTAGAATAGCAAAGTAATTACGCCTTCTCATCTTGGAGTGCCGCTTGAGCGACAGCTAGCCTTGCAGCTGGAACCCGATAAGGAGAGCAGGAGACGTAGGTGACACCAATTTCTTGGAAGAAAGGAATAGAAGCCGGATCACCACCGACCTCGCCGCAGATGCCGATTGAAAGGTCGGGCTTGACTTGACGCCCCTTGCTGATAGCTATCCGCATCAATTCACCAACTCCGGCTTGGTCGACAGTTTGGAAAGGATCAAAAGGAAGGATTTCTTTCTCCTTATAATGGCCGATGAATTTTCCAATATCGTCTCGTGAGAAGCCATAGGTCATCTGGGTCAGGTCGTTAGTACCAAAGCTGAAGAAGTCTGCTTCCTGAGCCAGCTGGTCTGCAACCAGACAGGCACGCGGAAGTTCAATCATGGTGCCAATTTCATAAGGGAAAGGTTCCTGACCTTGATGCCTAAAGAGCTTGTTGATATGTTGGGTCAGAAAGGCTTTGACAGATTCCAGCTCAGCCTTGTCTGCAATCAGCGGAATCATGATTTCTGGCTTGACGGTCAATCCTTCCTGACTCAGCTTGATAGCACTCTTGAAGACGGCTTCGATCTGCATCTTGTAAATCTCTGGTTGCGTAATCCCCAGACGGCAGCCGCGGTGACCTAGCATAGGATTACTTTCTTGCAATTGTTCAATGCGGCGAGTCAGTTTTTCTGGCGATTTGTGTAGTTTGTCAGCCAAAGCCTTGATTTCCTGTGAATCTTTAGGTAGAAATTCATGCATGGGCGGATCCAAAAGACGGATAATCATAGGTTTGTCCTGAACTGCTTTGAACATTTGATAGAAGTCTTCTTCTTGGAACTCCAGCAGTTTTTTGAGGGCGGATCTAGTTTCCAATTCATTGTCGGCCAGGATCAGGCGCCTCATTTCCAGAATCCGTTCCTGACCAAAGAACATGTGTTCGGTACGAGCCAGACCAATGCCCTTTGCCCCAAACTTAATAGCAGTTTTCAGATCCTGAACGGTCTCTGCGTTGGCACGGACTTTGAGTTGTGCGAACTCATCTGCCCATGAAAGCAGTCGTTGGAGTTCTTGGTCATTTTCGACTAGGACAGTCGGAATCTCACCACTATAAATGCGCCCAGAGCTGCCATCAACTGAAATGACATCACCCTCGGTCAAAACAAGACTTCCGCAGGAAACAGTTTTGCTGTCCTCGCTGATGGTCAGCTCTCCACAACCAGCCACACAGCAGGTTCCCATTCCTCGGGCTACGACAGCTGCGTGAGAGGTCATACCACCCTGACTGGTTACGATGGCTTGGCTGACCACCATGCCCTCAATGTCTTCAGGTGAAGTTTCCTGACGGACTAAAATGACCTTTTTACCCAAGGAGTGGTAGTCTTTGGCGCGCTCAGCTGTAAAGACAATCTCACCAGTTGCAGCACCAGGGCTGGCTGGCAGTCCTTGAGCCAAGAAAGGAGCATCTTGCAGAGCTTTTTCTTCAAATACAGGATGGATGAGCTGGCTAATCGTAGCAGGAGATACACGCTGGAGAGCTTCTTTTTTGCTGATAATGCCCTCGTCTACCAGATCTAAGGCGATTTTCAAAGATGCCTTGGCAGTCCGTTTACCGTTTCTAGTTTGGAGAATATAGAGTTTACCCTTTTCGATGGTAAATTCGATATCTTGCATGTCCTTATAGTGGTTTTCGAGAATCTTAGCATAGTCTTGGAAGGCTGCATAAGCCTGAGGGAGAGCTGTCTCAAGTGCAGCGATAGGCTCAGGAGTCCGAATACCGGCTACGACATCCTCTCCTTGTGCATTGAGCAAAAATTCGCCAAATAGCTGATGCTCACCACTGGCAGGGTTTCTCGTAAAGACGACTCCTGTACCACTGGCTTGGTCGCTATTGCCAAAGACCATGGCTTGGACATTTACCGCTGTTCCCAAATCATGAGGAATATCATTCAAGTTGCGGTAAACCTTAGCTCGGGGATTATTCCAAGACTTGAAGACCGCCTTGATAGCTGCATAGAGCTGTTCTTTTGAGCTTTGCGGGAAGGTTTGATGATGCTCACGATAAAGCTGCTTGTACTGGTCGATTAATGCTTGATGTTCTTCCAATGTGAAATCCTTGGCCTGTTTGCCAGCATTCCTTTCAAAATAGCCCAAGAGGTCATCGAACTCATCCTTGGAAATTCCATAAACCACATCAGCAAACATTTGCAGCAACCGGCGGTAGCAGTTGTAGGCAAAGTCAGCATTGGTCTGCTCAGCCAGAGTCTGGGTTCTTAAATCGTTCAGACCTAGATTGAGAATAGTGTCCATCATGCCCGGCATGGAAAACTTGGCTCCGCTTCGAACAGACACTAAGAGCAAGGCAGAGTCGTTGCCGCTGAAATATTTACCTGTTTTCTCTTCTAAATCAGTAATCGCTTTCAAAATATCTTCTTTTAAAGAAGATTCAAAGAAATAAGGGCTTTCTAAATATTCGATACAGCTTTCTGTAGTAATAGTAAAACCTGGAGGGACAGGCAGTCCCAAATTGGTCATTTCAGCTAGGTTGGCTCCTTTTCCGCCAAGCAGGGCTTTGTCATCTGCACATCCTTCCTCGAAGGAGTAAATCCATTTCGCCATATTTACCTCCAAAATTATGAAATATGTGTCATATTGTAGGACAACTACATTGTAATATACATCACATATATTTGTCAACCGAAAAAAGTATCCTGTTTTATTGACAATTTTTCTTTTTTTGTTATAATGTGTTACAAAATGATGATTATTTAAACGTTTAAAAATAAAATATGAGTAATAATTCCTAAATTTTAAGCGAAATCAGGCCAATCATCTACATAAAGAAAGAAGGAGTCAGACCTATTTGAAATTAAGTGAACGGCAAAAGAAAATTGTAGAAATTGTAAAAGAACACCAGCCACTCAGCGGTGAGAAAATCTCTGAATTACTCGATATTTCTCGGGCGACTCTGCGCTCGGACCTGTCTTTTCTGACTTTGGTTGGGATTTTGAAGGCTACACCTAAAGTTGGTTACACGTACTCGGGCTCGGATTTAGAGACGCTTTTCTTTTTCGATACCTTTCGAAAGGAAGTGGCGGAAATTATGACATCGCCTGTTTTGGTATCTCATGATTCCTTTATTCAAGATGCCATTATTACCTTATTTATGTATGATGCGGATGTTCTCTATGTCATTGATGAGCATAAGCTGCTATTAGGGATTTTGTCGCGTAAGGACTTGCTGCGGGCTTCGCTCAATACTAACATTGACAGCACTCCTGTAGCGGTCTGCATGACCCGAATGCCCCATATCAAAACTTGCTACAAGGATATGAATATTTTGGAAGCAGCAGCAGTTTTGCAGGATTTTTCGATTGATTCGCTGCCGGTAGTGGATAAGGATAATGAGCGTAAAATTTTAGGAACTGTGACCAAGTCAGCCCTGCTGGATTATATTATTCAAGAGGCCAGAAGCGCTGAGGTTAATAGATAAGAGGAATGAACATGAAGAAAGAAATTATTGTTTACAGCATTTCAGATTCTTTAGGGGGGACTTCGCAGAAGCTATTGTCTGCGGTGACAGCCCAGTACCCAGATATTATTTTTAATAACAGCTATCGTTTTCCATTTATCAACAAAGAAGAAGAATTGCTGGATATTCTGCGCGATGCCATCAAGGATGATGCCCTTGTGATTAGTACTCTGGTCGATGGCAAGCTAGCAGCTGTAGCTAGAGAGTTCAGTCAGTCCAATGGCCTTGCTTATCTGGATTTGATGCATCCATTTTTTGAGATTATCAGAGAAAAGACGGGCACCAGTCCTATAGAGGTGCCGGGTACTCTGCACCGGCTGGACACTGAGTATTTTAATAAAATCTCTGCTATTGAGTTTGCGGTCAAATACGACGATGGCAAGGCGCCGCAAGGATTTTTGGATTCGGATTTGGTGCTCTTGGGCGTCTCCCGAACATCTAAAACACCACTCAGTATTTATCTGGCTAATAAAGGCTACAAGGTTTCCAACTTGCCTTTGATTCCAGAAGTCCCTCTGCCTCAGGTATTGGATAAGGTTGAACCAGAGCGGATTATTGGCCTCTTATGTGAGCCAGAAAAACTGTCTAAGATACGTAGTAATCGCTTGAATTCTCTGGGATTAACCCAGTCGACTAGCTACACAGATCTGGAAAAGATATACGAAGAACTAGACTACTCAAAAGAAGTCTTTAAAAAGTATCGGGCACATGTCATCAATATCACGGATAAATCAATCGAGGAGACAGCTTTCTTGATTGAAGATCATTTGAAGAAATTGAGATAAGAGAGAAGATTGAGAAAGCGGTTATAGAGTGAGGGGATATGATGGAGCAATATAAGCGTATTTTACTGAAAGAATTTGACAGTCGGCAGAAGGTCATTACAGAGCTGACCAATCTAGAGGCAATTTTGAACCTACCCAAAGGAACGGAGCTGTATATCAGTGACATTCACGGGGAGTTTGCTGCATTTGACTATATTCTGAGAAGTTGTGCAGGTATCCTCAATGAGAAGATTAAGGACTGTTTTGGGGACAGCTTGTCAGAAGCTCATAAGGACCGCCTGTCAGCGCTGGTTTCCTATCCTGAGCTTGTGCTGGGGGAAGAAACTAAATACCAAGACTGGTATCAGGAAACTATTCCCCAGCTCTTGAACTTGCTGGCTTTTGCAGGTGCAAAATACAGTCGTTCCAAGGTCAGAAAGGCTTTGCCGCCACAGTATGCCTATATTATCGAGGAGTTGCTCTATAGCGACAGGGCTTTGGCTGATAAAAAGTCCTATTTTGAGAATATCCTGACTTATGTGATTGAATTGCGGGAAGCGGTGCCTTTTATTCTAGGCTTGGCCCGAAGTATTCGGCAGTTGTTGATTGACCATCTGCATGTGGTTGGAGATATTTTTGACAGAGGAGCCGGCAGTGCTCAGGTCATGGATGAACTGCAGCGTTTTCACTCGCTCGATATTCAGTGGGGCAATCACGACATTATCTGGATGGGAGCCTTTTTTGGCTCTAAGGCCTGCTTACTCAATGTGCTGCGCATCGCAGCTCGCTATGGCTATCTCTGGGATATAGAGAAAGATTATGGTTTAAACCTGCGCTCCTTGACTCTTTTTGCGGACAAGACTTACCAGTCTAATCCTAAGTTTAGGCCTATTCTTGGTGGCAGAGAGCAGGAGTTTTCTGAAGAGGAAATTCTGCAGCTGGAAAAGGTTCACCAAGCCTTAGCGATTATCCAGTTCAAGCTGGAAAATCAGCTCATCAAACGACGACCTGAATTCCAGATGCAGGATCATGTTATGCTGGACAAGATTGACTATTGGGAAGAAAGTGTTACGATTGACGATACCAAGCATGCCCTGGTTAATACCTGCTTCCAAACTATCAATCCTGAAAATCCGTCAGCTTTGACACCAGAAGAAAATCAAGCTGTAGACAGTATGCTGGCCTCGTTCCAAAGTTCTCTTAAGATGGCAGAACATATGAGTCTTCTGATGAACAAGGGCTCTATGTATAAGATTTACAACCAGCACTTGCTTTTTCACGGCTGCATTCCTCTGGAGCCGTCAGGAGAATTCCAGCCTTTCATTCTCAATCAAGCCCATTACTCTGGCAAGGAATTGCTGGATTTCTTTGAGTATCATATTCGACAGGCGGCCAAGGACAAGGAAGTGGGCGATGATTTGTCGACTGATTTGATTTGGTATTGCTGGAAAGGCAAGTTGTCTCCTCTGTTTGGCAAAGAAAAGATGACTACCTTGGAGCGCTATTTCATTGAAGATAAGGACACCCACAAGGAAGTAGAAAATTCTTATTTTTCTTATCGAAATTCTGAGAAAGTCTGCCAGCTGATTTTGGAAGAATTTGGCCTCTTTTCTCAAGAGTCTAGAATGGTCAATGGTCATACTCCGGTTAAGACAGGCAAGGGAGAGTCACCTATCCGTGGGGGCGGTCTGCTCTTTGTCATTGATGGTGGCCTCTGCAAGGCCTATCAGAAGAAGACTGGAACGGCTGGCTATTCACTGCTCAATAATTCCTATGGCTTCCAGCTAGTGACCCATCAGCCTTTCCAAAATGCTCAAAAAGTTGTAGAATCGCCTTTTGCTCAGACCTCCCTGAAAAAGGTGATTGAAAATGTAGAGGAACGAACCCTCATCAAATCTACTACCATCGGTCAGAGCTTGTTCGCTCAACAACAGGAACTCTTTGGCTTGCTGCATGAGTTTTATGACCGGTGATGTTTAGTCCTAAGTTCTAAGAATTTAGGGCTTTTTCTTTCTTGTTCCAGTTTCTCTTTCGTGTTACAATAGGAGTATTGAAATTTAGAGGAAAGAACATGATTTATTTAGATAATTCAGCGACGACCAAGCCTTATCCTGAGGCTTTGGCTGCTTACACAGAAGTAGCTTCTAAAATCTGGGGAAATCCATCCAGTCTGCACAGTTTAGGCAGTCAGGCAACCCGTCTTTTAGAAGCTTCTCGCAGGCAAATAGCAGAGCTTTTAGGCAAGTCTTCTTCGGAGATTTTTTTTACGTCCGGAGGGACAGAAGGGGACAACTGGGTGCTAAAGGGAGTTGCCTTTGAAAAGATTCCCTTTGGCAAACACATCATCGTATCTAATATTGAGCATCCCGCGGTTAAAGAATCAGCCCTCTGGCTTCAGAACCAAGGGTTTGAAATAGATTTTGCGCCAGTGGACAAGGCAGGTTTTGTTGAGGTAGACAAGCTAGAGGAGTTGATTCGACCAGACACCACTCTGATCTCCATCATGGCTATCAATAATGAAATTGGCAGTTTTCAGCCCATTCAGAAAATATCCGAACTGCTATCAGACAAGCCGACTATTTCCTTTCATGTGGACGCTGTACAGGCTGTTACGAAGATTCCAACAGCTGCTTATCTGACGGATCGTGTGGATTTTGCGACATTTTCCAGTCATAAATTTCACGGTGTCCGGGGAGTAGGATTTGTCTATATCAAGTCTGGTAAGAAAATCAGTCCCCTCTTGACTGGTGGCGGCCAGGAGTCAGACAAGCGCTCAACGACGGAAAATTTAGCTGGCATTGCAGCGACGGCCAAGGCCCTGAGGCTGTCTATGGAAAAGCAAGAAGTATTTGCCCAGCGGACGGCTCAGATGAAGAAGATTCTCCTTGAAGAGCTACAGAAGTATCCAGATGTGGTGATTTTCTCAGACATGGAGGATTTTGCGCCCCATATACTAACCTTTGGTATCAAGGGAGTGCGGGGTGAAGTCATCGTCCATGCATTTGAAGACTACGAGATCTATATCTCGACTACCAGCGCTTGCTCTTCCAAGGCTGGAAAGCCAGCAGGAACCCTAATCGCTATGGGGGTCGAAAAGTCTCTCGCTCAAACTGCTGTCCGTATCAGTTTGGATTTTGACAACGATATGAGCCAGATGGAGCAGTTTTTGACAACTTTTAAAATTATTTACGAAAAAACAAGAAAAGTAAGGTAAACAATGCAATATTCAGAAATTATGGTACGCTACGGTGAACTCTCAACCAAGGGCAAGAACCGCATGCGCTTTATCAACAAACTCAAACGCAATATCCAATCAGTCTTATCAATCTATCCGAGGGTTCATGTCAAGGCTGACCGTGACCGCACTCATATCTATCTGCAAGGAACCGACTATCAGCCAGTCGCCGAATCGCTCAAGCAGATTTTTGGGATTCAGAATTTCTCGCCATCTTATAGGGTTAAAAAGTCTGTACCAGCCTTGATTGAAGCTGTTCAAACAATCATGAAGCAAGTCTATCAGGAAGGCATGACCTTTAAGATTGCTAGCAAGCGCAGTGATCACAGCTTTGAGTTAGATAGCCGCGAGCTTAATCAGACATTGGGGGATGCTGTTTTTGAGGCTATTCCCAATGTTCAGGTCAAGATGAAAGCGCCGGATATTGAGCTACGTGTCGAAATTCGTGAAGAAGCGGCCTATATTTCTTATGAGACGATTCGTGGTGCTGGAGGCCTGCCAGTTGGCACTTCAGGAAAAGGTATGCTCATGCTGTCGGGAGGAATTGACTCACCAGTGGCTGGCTATCTGGCTCTCAAGCGCGGTGTGGATATTGAGGCGGTTCACTTTGCCAGTCCGCCTTACACCAGTCCAGGTGCGTTGAAAAAAGCTCAGGATCTGACTCGGAAACTGACCAAGTTTGGCGGTAATATCCAGTTTATCGAAGTCCCTTTTACAGAGATTCAGGAGGAAATCAAGGCCAAGGCTCCAGAAGCCTACCTGATGACACTGACTCGTCGCTTTATGATGCGGATTACAGACCGGATTCGGGAGGAGAGGGGCGCTCAAGTCATTATCAACGGAGAAAGTCTTGGTCAGGTGGCAAGTCAAACCATTGAAAGTATGCAGGCTATCAACGCTGTGACCAATACACCAGTTATCCGTCCTGTCGTGACCATGGACAAGCTGGAAATCATTGAGATTGCAGAGAAAATTGATACTTTCCAAATTTCTATCCAGCCATTTGAAGACTGCTGTACCATTTTTGCTCCAGATCGGCCAAAAACCAATCCAAAAATCAAGAATGCTGAGAAGTACGAAACTTACCTAGATGTTGAAGGCTTGGTTGAGCGCGCTGTCGCAGGCATCATGATTACAGAAATCAGACCGCAAGCAGAGGCTGATGAAGTTGATGAGCTGATTGAGGGGCTCTTGTAAAAGCGAGAGAAGGTGACCTTTATGCTTGCTGTTTTTCTCTTAATTCCTTTTCTGCTGATTCGTTTTCCTTTATTGAGTCATTTGACCAAAAATGCTTTGTCACGCGCAACTTATTTTGCACCAGTCCAAGGAAAAGAAAAGATAGCTTATATGATTTATCAATTGAGCAATCTAGCCTTGTTCATAATTTCTTTTTTCCTTGAAATCAACTTTCATTTTTCTGTTTTCTTTTATGCTGGAGTGGCTATTTACTTGTTTGGTTTGGCTTTGTGTGCTATCAGTATGAGGGATTTCGCTAGACCAGATGCAAACGGCATGAATACAAAGGGTCTTTATCGCTATTCCCGTAATCCCATGTATGTAGCTTATTTTGTTTGTTTTTTGGGAATAGCTTTTTTGACCAAAACAATGATTTTCTTTCTGATTTTAGTGACTTTTCAGACTGCGGCCCACTGGATTATCCTCTCTGAGGAGCGCTGGTGTCTTGAAAAATTCGGAAAGTCATATCAAGCCTATCAAGATAAGGTACGGCGTTATATTTAGAATTTTTTGAACTAATAATTATTTAATAAAACTGTTAGCAGATAACAGAGGTTGTCCTGGTTCATTAGTGGACAAAATCTAAAGATAATACTTGAAAATCCGTTTTCATGAGATGAAAAAGCTTGCTAAAGAGCTCCAGAAGTGCTATACTTATAGAGTTGACTATGCACATTCCTGTGCAACCGCACGAACATCGTTGCTCGTCGTATAACAAATTTAAACTTTGTTATTATCGCCTTGCCTAACACAAGTTATGCCTTCGGCTCAATTCCTAGTTTATTCTTTGTTATACTTAGAGCTCTTCTCTTAAGTGGTTCGTCCCACGATGCTAGGCGAGTCTTCACAAAAATACGGGGAACCCCCAAAAAAATCATAGGAGGTGCATAATGAGCACATACGCAATCATTAAAACTGGCGGAAAACAAGTTAAAGTTGAAGTTGGTCAAGCAATCTACGTTGAAAAGTTAAACGCTGAAGCTGGTCAAGATGTTACTTTTGACGAAGTTGTTCTTGTTGGTGGTGAAAACACTGTTGTCGGAACTCCGCTTGTTGCTGGAGCTTCTGTTGTCGGAACTGTTGAAAAACAAGGCAAGCAAAAGAAGGTTGTTACTTACAAGTACAAACCTAAAAAAGGTAGCCATCGTAAACAAGGTCACCGTCAACCATATACAAAAGTTGTCATCAACGCTATCAACGCTTAATTTTAAGGAGATTAAATGATACACGCAGTCTTTGAAAGAGCCGAAGATGGCGAACTGAGGCGTGCAGAAATCACAGGTCACGCCGCGAGTGGTGAATACGGCTTTGATGTCGTGTGTGCGTCTGTTTCGACGCTCGCCATTAATTTTGTCAATTCAGTTGAGAAATTCGCAGGCTACGAACCAAACTTAGAATTAAACGAAATAGAAGGCGGTTATCTGAAGGTTGAAATTCCTCAGGATATACCGTCACACCAAAGAGAAATGACTCAGCTTTTCTTTGAATCATTTTTCCTAGGAATGGCAAACTTATCGGAGGACTCATCTGAGTTCGTTCAAACCAGAGTTATCACAGAAAACTAACACGGAGGAAAAACATTATGTTAAAAATGAATCTTGCTAACTTGCAACTATTCGCCCACAAAAAAGGTGGAGGTTCTACATCTAACGGACGTGATTCACAAGCGAAACGTCTGGGAGCTAAAGCAGCTGACGGTCAAACCGTAACAGGCGGCACAATCCTTTACCGTCAACGTGGCACTCATATCCATGCAGGTGTCAACGTTGGACGCGGCGGAGATGATACTTTGTTCGCAAAGGTTGAAGGCGTAGTACGCTTTGAACGCAAAGGACGCGATAAGAAACAAGTTTCTGTTTACCCAATCGCTAAATAATTAATAAGAAATCCCCATGCTCGGATAATTGAGCATGGGGATTTCTTATTAGAGACGGCACGATAAAACATTTGTTTAATGATTCATGATGATGCTCATCAATTTTAGCATACAAACTCTGATAATATTCTAAAATTTTAATTTTTAGACTAATAAATATTTGAAATCGCTTGTAGTTCCTATTTTTTTATGTTATTCTATATAAAATAGATGCAATCATGTTTCTAAATCTAAAAAGATAAGGAGAAATTATGGAAAAAGAATCATTTAAACTTCCAGGCTTTTCATTGTACAAATTGAAAGTTGGATTAGCATCAGCAACTCTTCTATTTGCCTTTTCACAAGCTTCGCATATTTTTGCAGACCAGGTTGGGACACCACCTTCAAGCGGTATAGCAAAAACTGAAGCAGTAAGCTCTCCGATTGAAGCTGCTGGTGCTGAAATTGCTGCTGATACGACGAAACCTGTTGTTGAAGAATCTGCAGCGAAACCAGGAGATTTGATCGATGTCTCAAAAAATGTATCACCCGTTGATGTCAAAGAAAGTCAAGAAGGCAATCAAACAGTCCGTGTAGAAACGGCAACCGTTGATGTTACAAAGACGGAAGTGGCTCCAGGAAAGGTTGATAAGGCGCCAGATCCAATAACTAGACGTACTGAAAATACTTTATCTGGCACAGATGAAAGTGGGAATCCCTATACGCAGTATGAGCGAGTAGATAAGACTACAACTATTACCTACACCTCAACGCCACCAACTGTGACAAAAGCTGGTTCAGCTGATATTGTATTTGTTGTCGACCGTTCAGGATCCATGGGCAGCACAATTGATATTGTTCGTGCAAATATTAATGAATTTGTGCGAAATATTACTAAAGAGGGTATTACAGCACGTTTTGGTCTGGCAACATTTAGCGATGAAGTCTACGGCCGTAATTCTGGCAGCAAAGATGAAGATACGGTTCTAACACGGTTTGGTTCATCTTATTTTACAACTGATCCGGCTGAGCTCGAAAAGGCATTGGCTGCGATTCGTATAGCGAGTGGAGGAGATACTCCAGAAACACCAACTCCTGCCCTGAACCAGATTATTTCGACCTATGATTGGTCTAAGTCATCTAAAAATAAGAAATTCGTCGTTTTATTGACAGATGCTGAAATGAAAGAAGATCCTTCAATTCCGACAGTTGCTGATACACTTGCGGCTCTAAAAGCTGCTGGTATAGAAAGAACTGTAGCGACGGTAAAAGCGATTGAGGGAATTTACAAAAATTTTGCAACAGAAGGCAGAGTGCTTGATATCGAAAATAACTTAGCTGATGCTCTGACAAAGGGAACCACTTCATGGATTGTTGAAAGTGTCAATGAAGCTCGTTACTATAAGATCATAAAAGATAGTTATCAATTCTATCTTGAGCGTCGTACTACAATGCCTACATCTACCGTCTACCATGTTCAGGCACCAACACTTTTGGCTAAATCAGAACAGTCTCTTCCTAAAACAGGAAGTAGCGAAAAGGCAGTCTATAGTGTTGTGGGGCTTGGTTTGCTTCTGGCTGGATTGGGACTAGGTATTAGTGTAAGAAAATCAAAAGAACAATAACCATCTGCTTATAAAAAATGAATTTTCTATTTGAGTGATTTTGAATAAAATAAATACCAGAAACGAAGACATACGTCCTCATTTCTGGTATTTTTCGTTATGGTGTAACTTCTTCATCTTTTATATTAACAACGCCATACCAATTTGCATAATAGGTCTTTCCGTTGTAGTTGACAATAGATTGCCTATAAAGTTCACCGTACTCACCAAAGTAATAATAGTACTTGCCAATCTTATAAAGTCCGTTTTTATAAGGTGTTCCATCTTCTCTAAAGTAATAAGTGTATTCAGAGTAACTAACAAATCTGTTTTTAACCATTTCTCCGTAAGAATCAAAGAAGTATTGCTTGCCGTCTACACTGTAAAGATTGATGACCCTTCGTCCTTTTTCGTCAAAATAATAGACCTTACCTGTTGGGCTAGTATAGAAAGAGTTTTTTAGATTCGTCGGAATTTGTTCTCCTGGATCATCCCGAACTTCGTATATAGATCTAATAGGATCAAGTGCATAGTATTTACCCTTGTAAAGAACGATTCTATTTCTAATCCTTTCACCAGTTTCTTCATCAATAACGCTAGGAAGGTCACGCTTAGGAGCTTCCGGAACCTTGATAGGTCCTGGATCATCAAAGATAGTAGGGTCGTCCTCAATGTCTGGTACACTAGGATCGTAAATACCAACTTCACGTCTAGAAGCCCAGTCAGGGATTGACTTGTTCTCCGCTCGAACTGTTCCGGTGGAAATCAAAGCAGCGGCTAAAGTCGCAGCAGAAGCCAGGGAAAGCCCCAGCCAGTAGCGGCGGTTGAACATTGCTTTGGTGTTCTTTTCTTGTCTCATAGCAAATCCTTTCTATGCAACTGTTAGCACAAGATAAAAGAATCTTGTTTTTAACAGTTAGGTTATGTTATTTCTATAAAATTATACCTCTGTAACATTTCTATAATATTGTAATACTATTTCATTTTTATAGAGATTGTATTACTAATTGGTGATAAAAACAAACAATCGTTAGATAATATGTAAACGTTTACAAACATCGTTTTTTGTGCTATTATTATAGGGATGAAAGGAGAATGCCTATGATGAAAAGGTATAAATTGCTATTGGCGCTTGCCTTATCATTACTAGTTTTTTGGCCATTGGGAGCCATAAAAGCAGATTCGGTTAATCAGCCGCCAGAATCTGCTAACCAGTCTGAACAAGCAAGTGCTGCAGTTGTATCGGACTCTTCTGATAGTGGTGTAGGAGCTAGTGGCACGCCAAGTCAGGATAGTCAGATTGCTGCAAAAGCCTTGCCAGTCTCCGATGCTTCGGAAGTTGCAGCTACTGAAACTACTGCTTCAACCCAAGAAGGCAATACTGGTAATTTGCTAGAAGACTCTGCCAAACCAGCGACTGCGCAGGCAGCAGAAGTTTCCTCAGGTGCCAATCAACCTCAAGGTCAGGCGGTGACTGATGCGCCGCCAGCTTCTAAGAGAGTGCAGCAGCTTGTGGCGGATATGACGCTTCGTCAGAAGATTACCCAGATGCTGATGCCAGACTTCAGAAAATGGCAGCAAGAGGGTCAAGCCGCCCAGTTCGATATGACGGAGCTTAATAAAGAAGTGGCAGAAGCGGTTGATAAATACGACTTTGGCGGAGTTATTCTTTTTGCTGAGAATGTGAAAGGAACTGCTCAAACCTTGGCCTTGACGCAGGCCCTGCAGCAAGCAGCTATCAGTAACCAAGCTAATAATGGCAAGTTGCCGCTCTTGCTCGCTATTGACCAAGAAGGTGGTATTGTCTATCGTTTGGGCAGCGGGACTGCTCTTCCAGGCAATATGGCAGTTGGCGCGACGCGAGATCCAGAGTTAGCCAATCAAGCAGGTCAAATTATCGGACGGGAGCTGTCGGCTCTAGGTTTGAATGTCAACTTTGCCCCAGTTTTTGACACAAATAACAATCCGCAGAATCCCGTTATTGGTTTGCGTTCCTTCTCTTCAGATCCTAAGGTGGTTGCCCGTTTGGGAACGGCTATGATGGAGGGGATTCAGAAATACAATGTCGCAGTAGCGGCTAAGCATTTCCCTGGGCATGGCGATACGGCGGTGGATTCTCACACTGGCCTGCCTCTGGTGGATAAGTCCTATGCGGAGCTAGAAGCGCTGGAGCTGCTGCCTTTCAAGGCTGCCATTGACAAAAACGCTGATATGCTGATGACTGCCCATATCCAATATCCTCAGATCGAAAAAGACACGGTTATATCTAAACAAACTGGGGAAACCATCTATATCCCTGCTACCTTATCTGATGACATTATTACCGGTATTGTTCGTAAGAAATTTGGCTACAAGGGAGTGGTGGTATCTGATGCTATGGGCATGGATGCGATTGCCAAAAACTTTGGAGAATCCGAAGCGGCTATCATGGCAATCAAATCAGGTGTAGATGTGGTGCTGATGCCAACTGTCTTACGCAGCAAGAGTGATTTAGCTAAAATCGATAAGATTATCAATGATATTGAGCTGGCGGTTCAGAGAGGGGATATTCCAGTCAGCAGATTGGATGAGTCTGTGACCCGCATCTTGAACCTAAAAGAAAAACGGGGTATTTTAGACTTTGACCCATCTGAGCGTACCCAAGCTAAGGCTGAAGCAACTGTTGGATCAGAGCTAAACAGAGATACCGAGAGAAAAATCGCTGCTAGTGCAGTGACGGTAGTTAAAAACGAAGATACTGTTCTGCCCTTTAAGGTCAAATCTGGCGACAGGATTTTGATGCTAGCGGCTTATGACGATGAAGTGCCTGGGCTAGAGCTGGGTGTCAAGCGTCTGATAGCTGACGGAGTGATTCCAGCAGGTGTCACATATGAAGCGCTAAACTACAGCAAAACAACCAAGTTAGAAGATTTGAAAGAAAAGATTGACCAGGCTACTCACCTTGTTCTGATTTCTGAAATTGGACGGCAATCTCAACTAGCTAGCGATTTCTGGCTGACAAGAGTTCCGACAGAAGTCGTGGACTATGTAAATGCAACTGGAAAACAGGCAGCTGTCATGAGCATTTCTAAACCTTATGATGTAGCGAATTATCCTAATGCCAAGGCTATAGTAGCGGTTTATGGAAACAAGGGCATGGATCCAACTGAGTCTTTGAAGCCAGACAATGCCTTCGGTCCTAATATCCCAGCAGGTGTGGAAGTCATTTTCAATGGTCAAAATCATGTTGGGAAGTTACCAGTAAATGTGCCGAGTATCAAGGATGGTATCATGTCTGAGACAGAGGTTGCCTATCCTATCGGGCATGGTATCTTTTATACCGATCCAGTTAAGGAAATAAAAGTGAATGTCCCTGCATCTGCCCAGCTAGATCAGCCTTTTACAGCTACGGTTACCCTGAGTGAATTAAACGGTCTAGAGAAAAATGACTACCGTCTTGCCCTTAAGATGGATACTCAGCACTTCAGCATCCTGCCAAGTCCTGACTATACCATCTCTGGCGATACTGTTCTGATTTCTAAAAAAGCCAATGATACCAATCCAGTTGAGATCAGCTTGAAAGGTTTAGTAGAAGGTCAGTTCAGTCCAGTGCTTTCCCTGACCTTGATTGACAGTCAAGACAGAGAATTCAGCATAGGAGAAGGTTATTACAAGGAGCTTGTTCAGATTGCTGCAGCTGGGCAGAACACGATTCCAGGCCAACAAACTCCTCCTCAGTTGAGTTTGAGTTCTGTTGAACCTGTAAGTTCTCGTCGGCAACTAAGTCAGCAGGCTGCACAGTTTAATCAGCTTCCAAAAACAGGAGACAGCAGCAGTTTGTTCTTAGTCTTGTTGGGTGCTTTGTTCTTGTTTGGAGCTGTCTATCTATATGACTTGTCTTCTCGCAGACTATAGGCAATAAAAGAATGAGCGAGCAGTGTTGAAGAGCTTACAGTTTTACTTATTCTTGATAAAATAACAAAAAGGAAGAATCCAAAGCAAGTTTGCAGTAAAAACGGATTCTTCTTTTTTTATTTGGAAATTAGTAGGAATGCGGTAGCTGAGAGCTTTATGTGTTTCCTAAAAGCATACTGACTTGAATATTTTACTCATCTGTCATCGGTTTACTATTTACTTTTTATACGCTTTTTGGTATAATAGTTCATGTTATAAAATGTAACATCAAAGGAGGTTCTATCCATGAAAGCATCAAAGTGGTTGATTGCGACTGGAGTTGCACTGAGCGCCGGGCTATTGCTAACAGCTTGTAGCCAGTCTTCATCTAGCACAAATAATTATACTTACGTTTATAGTTCAGACCCTGACAGCTTGAACTATCTTGCTACAAACCGTGCAACGACAGGTGATGTCATTTCCAACCTGGTTGATGGACTTTTTGAAAATGACAAGTACGGGAATCTAGTTCCCTCAATCGCGAAGTCATGGACAGTTTCTAAGGACGGTCTGACCTATACTTATAAGCTGCGTGATGATGCTAAATGGTACACATCCGATGGTGAAGAATATGCAGAAGTAAAAGCTCAGGACTTTGTGACTGGCTTGAAGTATGCAGCGGATGAAAATTCTGAAGCTATTTATCTAGTTCAGGACTCTGTGAAGGGCTTGGATGCTTATATCAAGGGTGAAGATAAGAATTTTGACAATGTTGGTGTCAAAGCTATTGATGACCATACCCTGCAATACACTCTGGCTCGCCCTGAGCCATATTGGAACTCTAAAACGACCAGCACGATTCTTTTCCCAGTTAATGAAGAGTTTCTGAAAGCAGAAGGAAGCAATTTTGGCTCTGTCAAGCCATCTAGCATCCTCTATAATGGTCCTTACTTGCTCAAGTCTCTGACTTCCAAGTCTGTGATGGAATTTGTCAAAAATCCAAATTACTACGACAAAGACAATGTCACTCTGGATAGTATCAAGCTGACCTACTATGATGGAAATGATCAGGAAGCGCTGATTCGTAACTTCAGCGATGGCGTTTACAGCACAGCTCGTCTCTATCCGAATAGCTCAGGCTTTGCTTCAGTCAAGAAGAAATATGCGGACAATATCGTATACAGCCCGCAAGATTCTACTTCTTATTACTATAATTTCAACTACAACCGTCAGTCTTACAATCATACTTCTAAAACAACAGACGCTCAAAAATCTGCTACCAACGAAGCAATCATGAACAAGGATTTCCGTCAGGCTATTAACTTTGCCTTTGACCGTACATCTTATGGTGCGCAAGGAAATGGTGAAGACGGAGCGACTAAGGTCTTGAGAAATACCTTAGTACCACCTAGCTTTGTTCAAATTGGCGACAAGGACTTTGGAACCGTTGTTGGGGAAAAATTAGTCAACTATGGCAGCCAATGGCAAGGAATTGACCTCTCTGACGCTCAAGATCCTTACTACAATCCTGAAAAAGCTAAGGCGAAATTTGCAGAAGCGAAGCAGGCCTTGCAGGCTAAGGGAGTTGAATTCCCAATTCACTTAGATATGCCTGTGGATCAGTCTAGCACGATTGGAGTTCAATGGGCTAGCTCAACCAAGCAGTCTATCGAATCGGCTCTTGGAGCAGAAAATGTCGTCATTGATCTGCAAAAGATGAGCACAGACGATCTTAATAATATCACCTATTTTGCTAACTCTGCTGCTCAAAAAGACTATGATATGTCTACTGGTGGTTGGACCGGTGACTACCAAGACCCATCTACCTACTTAGATACTCTCAATATCAAGAACGGCGGAAGCTTGCAAAACTTTGGTTTTGAACCAGGTCAAGACAATGATAAGATTAAAGAGCTTGGCTTGGATACATATACTAAGATGCTGGAAGAAGCCAATGCTGAAACCAACGATGTGCAGCTGCGTTATGAAAAGTATGCAGAAGCGGAAGCTTGGTTGCTAGATAGCGGCTTGATTATTCCGACTGTTTCACAAGGCGCAACACCGTCTGTTACTAAATCAGTGCCATTTACAAAGGCCTACTCACCAGTTGGTGTCAAAGGTTCAAGCTACAACTTCAAGCTGACCCAGCTTCAGAAGGATGTAGTAACGACTAAAGAATACGAAGCGGCTAAGATAAAATGGAAAGAAGAAGCTACTGCGGCAAATAAAAAAGCCCAGGAAGAACTTGCTGACCACGTTGAAAAATAAAAAATGATTAACTTAGCGACATTGGGGCTGGATTTTTCCAGTCCCTTTTTGAATGGCTTGACTAAGGTTTTTGTAGTAAAATAGAAAGAAATACTGAAAGGAAGTGAGACGGATGCAAATAAGAATTTATAGTGCATTGCCCGAGAAAGAAAAGCAGGAATTATTTGAATTAGTTCAAGAGTGTAATAAGGTAGATGGAGGCTATCGGCTGCCCTATCTGGATAATAATTATAATGCAGTTCCTGAAATGCCAGCCTTTTTCTTAGCTGAGATGGATGGCCGAACCATCGGATTTTTATCAGTCTATGCGGACGAACCTGGTCAAGCAGAGGTTTCTCTCTATGTTCTGCCGACGTATCGCCGTCAGGGTATGGCTAATCTGCTCTTAGCTGCTTTTGCCAAGGTAGCTGATAAGTATGATTTGACTGAGATTGAGTATGTAGCAGAGCTGGTATTTTTGAACGGTCATCCCGATTTTGTTCGGAGATTTGATTACCAAGCGGATGAAGCAGAAATCTGGCTGGCACAGCCTGCTCAAACTTTTCCTCTGGAAAAGAGAGAAGGGATAGAGGTCTTGCAGGGAAGTTTGGACTTGTCAGAAGAGATTTCAGCCTTTCAGTCCCAAGTCTTTGAGACACCGCTAGATGTTTCCTTGAAATACGCCCAAGAATCCATGAACAGTGGCTCCAGTCTGCTTTATATCTTGAAGAAAGATGGTAGAGTTGTAGCTTCTGTGTCTGTTGATACAGATTTTGGAACCAATTATTTCTTTGGCTTGGCGGTTGATCAAGATTTTCAGGGGCAGGGGCTAGGAAGCTATCTCTTACTTGCAAGTATGCAGGATTTGAATAAACTCAATGGACAGGAGTTTCAGATTGTCGTAGAAAAGCAGAATACCCGAGCATTGAAACTTTATAAAAAGCTAGGCTTCAAAGAGATGACAGAGGTTGTCTATCTAAAAGAAAAATAGCAAATTTGTCTCAGATTGCTCATTAACTTAAAAGGAGAAGCCGGCTTCTTACAGCTGGTTTCTTTTGTTCTGCCTTTGTTTATGATATAATGAGACGATATGTAAAGAAGGAAAATGTTATGAATATTCAACAATTGCGTTATGTAGTCGCCATTGCTAATAGTGGGACTTTTCGAGAAGCTGCGGAAAAAATGTATGTCAGCCAGCCTAGTCTGTCTATCTCTGTTCGTGATCTTGAAAAAGAGCTGGGCTTCAAGATTTTTCGTCGGACTAGCAGCGGGACTTTTCTGACTCGCCGAGGAATGGAGTTTTATGAGAAGGCTCAAGACTTGGTCAAGGGCTTTGATGTTTTTCAAAACCAATATGCCAATCCTGAGGAAGAGCGGGATGAGTTTTCTATTGCCAGCCAGCACTATGATTTTCTGCCACCTTTGATTACACAATTTTCTCAGACCTATCCAGAGTATAAGAACTTCCGGATTTTTGAGTCAACAACTGTACAGATTCTGGATGAAGTAGCGCAAGGCCATAGTGAAATCGGTATTATCTACCTCAATAATCAGAACACTAAAGGGATTATGCAGCGGGTGGAAAAGCTTGGTTTGGAAGTAATTGAGCTGATTCCCTTTCAGACCCACATTTATCTGCGGGAAGATCATCCTCTGACTCAGAAGAAGGAGCTTGTCATGGAAGATTTGGCTGCTTTGCCGACTGTTCGCTTCACTCAGGAAAAGGACGAATATCTCTATTATTCAGAGAACTTTGTCGATACCAGTGCCAGCTCACAGATGTTTAATGTGACGGACCGGGCGACTTTGAATGGAATTTTGGAGCGAACTGATGCTTATGCGACTGGATCTGGCTTTTTGGACAGCAACAGTGTAAATGGTATTACTGTCATCAAGCTTCGTGACAACTTGGACAACCATATGGTCTATGTCAAGCGTGAAGATGTGGAGTTGACTCAGGTCGGAGAAGACTTCGTATCGGTTATGAAAGAGTATTTTGCACAGAAAAAATAAAGTATGAAAAGAAAAATTATTATTCCTTTTGCAGTCTTGATTCTTATTGTTCTGGATCAGCTGGTTAAGTTGTATATTGTCAGCGGTTTTAAGCTGGGGCAGGTTAAGAGTTTCATTCCTCATCTGGTGAGTCTGACCTATCTTCAGAATACCGGCGCAGCCTTCTCCATGCTGGAAAATCAGCAATGGCTCTTTAGTTTGGTAACGTTCCTGGTTATTGGCGGAGCGGTTTACTACCTCGTCAAGCACCTCCACGCCTCAAAGTGGATGCTGACCGGACTGACCTTGGTGGTTGCTGGTGGTTTGGGGAACTTTATTGACCGGATACGTCAAGGTTTTGTCGTGGATATGTTTCAGTTAGATTTTATTAATTTTGCTATTTTCAATGTGGCAGATATGTATTTGACCTTTGGTGTAGCTATTTTACTGCTGATGATTTTGAAGGAAGAAAAAGATGGAAGTAAGAATTGATGCTTCAGTAGCTGGTCAGCGATTGGACAAGGCGGTTGCCGAGCTGACAGACTTGTCAAGGAGCTTGGCTCATGAGCAGATTAAGGACGGCCGGATTTTGGTCAATGGACAAGCCAAAAAAGCCAAATACGCTGTCAAAGAAGGCGACATCATCTCCTATGAGCTGCCTGAGCCAGAAGTGGTTGAGTATGTGCCTGAGGATATTCCGCTAGAAATCGTCTATCAAGACGAGGATGTGGCAGTCATCAATAAACCTCAGGGAATGGTGGTTCATCCTTCTGCGGGCCATACCAGCGGTACGCTAGTCAACGCCCTTATGTACCACATCCAAGACCTCTCTGGCATCAACGGTGTCCTCCGTCCGGGGATTGTTCATCGGATTGACAAGGACACTTCAGGGCTTCTTATGATTGCAAAAAATGACCAAGCCCATGTGGCTCTGGCTGATGAGCTCAAGGATAAGAAATCCCTACGCAAGTATTGGGCTATTGTTCATGGAAATCTGCCTAATGACCGTGGAGTGATTGAAGCACCGATTGGTCGCAGTGAAAAAGACCGCAAGAAGCAGGCAGTGACTGCCAAAGGCAAGCCAGCTCTGACGCGTTTCCAAGTCTTGGAACGTTTTGGTGACTATAGCTTGGTTGAGCTTCAGCTGGAAACAGGACGAACTCATCAGATCCGCGTCCATATGGCTTACATTGGACATCCTGTGGCTGGAGATGAAGTCTACGGACCTCGTAAAACTCTGAAAGGACATGGCCAATTTCTGCACGCGCGAACTTTGGGCTTTACTCACCCTAGAACTGGTGAAGTGCTGGAATTTACAGCTGAAGTGCCAGCTATTTTCCAAGAAACCTTAGAAAAATTGCGACAAGGATAGCGCAAGTCCATTCATCATTAAAATACAAATTTTCCTTTGATCGCTTCAATCGCGGTCGTTTTTATTTTCTGTAAATCGTGGTATAATAAGACAATCTAGCAGTGAAGGAAAAGGAAATGAAAGCAAAGCGTATCGTATTTAAGGTGGGGACTTCGTCATTGACTAACGCAGATGGCAGTCTGTCACGCGCTAAAGTAAAGGAAATTACTCGGCAGTTGGCTCTTTTGCATGAGGCGGGGCATGAGTTAATCTTGGTCTCATCAGGAGCTATTGCGGCAGGTTTTTCTTCTCTGGGCTTTAAAAAGCGACCAACCAAGGTGGCGGATAAACAGGCTTCAGCTGCTGTTGGACAGGGCTTGCTTTTGGAGGAATATACAACCAATCTTCTTTTGAAGCAAATCATTTCTGCTCAGATTCTTTTAACTCAGGACGATTTTGCAGATAAGAGGCGGTACAAGAATGCCCACCAGGCCTTGTCTGTCTTGCTGAATCGCGGAGCTATTCCTATCATTAATGAAAATGACACGGTAGCCATCGAAGAGATCAAGGTCGGAGATAATGATACACTGAGTGCGCAGGTAGCAGCCATGGTTCAGGCGGACCTCCTGGTGCTCTTGACAGATGTAGATGGACTCTACACGGCCAATCCCTCTACCAATCCAGATGCTCGTCGACTTGAAAAGATTGAGAAGATTTCTTCTGAGTTGATTGATATGGCAGGCGGTGCAGGAACAAGCAATGGGACTGGCGGAATGCTAACAAAGATAAAAGCTGCAACGCTGGCGACCATGTCTGGAGTTCCGGTCTATATCTGCTCCTCGCTCAAGACTGATGCTCTGCTGGAAGCTACGGAGGAAACCAAGGATGGCAGTCTCTTTTTGGCCCAAGAAAAAGGTCTAAAAACGCAGAAGCAATGGCTAGCTTTCTATGCTAAAAGTCAAGGGGAAATCTATGTGGACCAAGGAGCAGCCGACGCTCTCAGAAATAAGGGAAAAAGTTTGTTGGTGTCTGGACTTGTATCTGTATCGGGGAGCTTTGCCTATCAAGATACGGTGACGGTTTACGAGGAAGGCAGCGGAGCTATTCTTGGTAAAGGGCGCGTGCGTTTTGGCAAGTCAGCTCTTAAAGATATGCTCAAGTCAAATAAACCTAAAGGTGTTGTCATTCATCGGGATGACTGGATCTCTTTGACACCGGAGTTAAATGATTTATTTGCTGAATTTTAGAAGACAAGGAAAGGAGAAGCGATGACCTCAACACAAGCGATTTTTGAAAAGGTTCAGAAAGTTAAGAAGACGATTAATACGGCCACAACGGCTGAGAAAAACCATGCATTGGAAGAAATGGCAAAGCAGCTTTGGCTTTCTCGTGCGGACATTTTAGCAGCCAATGAATTGGATATGACTGTAGCAAAAAGTAAGATTTCAGATGTGATGCTGGACCGCCTCTATCTGGACGAGGATCGCATTGCTGCCATGGCTGAGGGCATTCGCCAGCTGATTGACTTGGAGGATCCTGTAGGGCAAGTCTTGGAAAGGACTGAGCTTGATAACGGACTTGTCATCAGTAAAAAGCGGGTGGCTATGGGTGTGATTGGGATTATCTACGAAAGCCGGCCTAACGTTACTTCAGACGCTGCGGCTCTGGCTCTAAAGAGTGGTAGCGCAGTCGTTCTCAGAAGTGGCAAGGATGCCTATCAGACTGCGCTAGCTATTGTCACAGCTCTGAAAGAAGGCTTGGCACAGACGGCTATTTCACCAGATTGTATCCAGTTGGTTTCTGATACCAGCCGGGCTTCCGCCCAGGCTATGATGAAGGCCAAGGGTTATCTGGATTTACTCATTCCTCGGGGTGGCGCCGGACTGATTCAGGCGGTTGTGGAAAATGCTACTGTGCCAGTTATTGAGACAGGTACTGGAATTGTTCATATATATGTAGATAAGGACGCTGATCAGGACAAGGCTTTGGCGATTATTGAGAATGCCAAGACCAGTCGCCCCTCTGTCTGCAATGCCATGGAGGTACTGCTGGTTCACGAAGAAATTGCAGCTGCATTTTTGCCACGTTTGCAGAAGATGCTAGTGACATATCGAGATGCTGCGCAAGAAAAAGCTGTTGAATTGCGTTTGGATGAGAAAGCGACACAGTATATCTCGGGCTCGCAAGCTAAACAAGAAGATTTTGACACCGAATTTTTAGACTATATCTTGGCGGTCAAACTGGTTTCCTCGCTGGAAGAAGCGGTGGAGCATATTGAAGCTCACAGCACCCATCACTCGGATGCCATTGTGACGGAGAACGATGCAGCGGCAGCTTACTTCACAGAGCAGGTGGATAGCGCAGCCGTTTATGTCAATGCCTCAACCCGCTTTACAGATGGCGGTCAATTTGGCCTTGGCTGCGAAATGGGGATTTCTACTCAAAAACTGCATGCCAGAGGTCCTATGGGGCTGAAAGAGTTGACCAGCTATAAATACGTCATCCAAGGGACTGGTCAAGTGAGGAAATAAAGATGAAAATTGGATTTATCGGTCTGGGAAATATGGGCGGCAGTCTTGCCCGTCTAGTTGCCCAAGATGAAAGATTTAGAAGCGAATTACTTCTGGCTAATCGCAGTCGTGACAAGGCTGAAAAGATTGCTGCGGAAGTTGGTGGGCAGCCGGTCAGTAATGCAGAAGTTTTTTCTCAGGCAGAAGTGATTTTTCTGGGAATCAAACCGGCTCAATTTGCTGACTTGCTGGCTGAATATCAGGAAGTTCTAGAAAAACGGGAGTCTCTTTTGCTGGTTTCTATGGCTGCTGGTCTGCCCTTGGGAATATTAGAAAAATTGACACCTAGCCACCATCGTTGGATTCGGATCATGCCTAATACACCGGTAGACGTAGGTGAGGGTGTTATTACCTATAGCTTATCTTACCAGGCGAATCAAGTGGATGAAGACTTGTTGCGCGAGCTTCTGTCTTCAGCTGGCCTTTTAGTCAAACTAGAGGAAAAACAGTTGGATGCAGCAACAGCTCTTGCTGGCTGTGGACCAGCTTTCGTCTATCTATTTATAGAGGCCTTAGCGGACGCTGGTGTCCGAGCAGGACTCAGTCGCGATATATCGCTTAAACTGGCCAATCAAACCCTTTTAGGCGCTGCCAAGCTAAGTCAGGTCAGTGGGCAACATCCTGCCCAACTCAAAGACCAGGTCTGCAGTCCGGCCGGTTCGACCATCGCTGGGGTAGCTAGTCTGGAAGAAAATGCCTTTCGAGGAACGGTCATGGATGCCGTTCAAGCTGCCTACAAGAGGACGCAGGAGTTGGGGAAATAAAGAAATCTACCAGTTTTAAGCTGGTAGATTTTGTATAGGTTGGTAGTCAAATCAGAGGGGGAATTATGTTCTTTCAACAATTTGCAGATGAAAATTTTATCTTGAATAATCTTCATAAATGGTACGGTCATGATTGTCAGATTTCTCAACTCTCAAAAGGTAGTGAAAATCTAAATTATTTGATTGATGACCAGTTGGTGGTTCGTGTGCTTTATTTGGCCAAAAGTTTGCCAATTTTTTCGCAAGCCTTTGCGTATCTAGAAAGAGAAGTGTATTTTGTCAATACTTTATACGAGAACAAGTTAAATCCGCTTCGGTATCTGTCTTTTCCAGATGGGAAGTTCATTCATCGGCTGGATGTGAAGAATGGAAGTCTCTTTTTTCTGAAATATCCTTATTTAAGAGGTGAACAAATGACTTTCTCTTCCTATAATTTGACAAAACTTGCTCGAAAATTAGCAAATATACATAATTTTTCTCAGAGATATTTGATGACATTTGAAAGAGTCTCCTTTTATGACGACTTGATTTCTTCTTTGCATTTCAGAGCTTTTTCTTACAATCCTCAGCTTGAAAGAATCATTCCAGGCTATCAGGCATTGTGGAAAATATTTCAAGAGAACACAGAAACATTGAAGTCAATGAAGTCTGAGAAGAGGAATATTTTTATTCATAACGACTTACATAATGAAAATTTGCTGCTTTGCGAAAAGGAAGTAGCCATATTGGATTTTGGAGATTGCAGATATTCATTGCCTGAAGAGGATATTGGAACCTTATTTTGGGGAATCCTGCAGAAAGTTGAAAGGTCAAAATATGAAGAAATGCTAGATAATTTTTTTAAATATTATTCCAGACCAATCGATAAAACTGTTTGTTTTCGTTATGCCTTGCAGAGATTTTTAGATATTCATTTGTATTATCTGAATGAAAATCTAAAAGAAGCTAACTTAATCAAATATCAAAAAGAAAAATTCAACAAAGAAGAAGCAATGATTAATTTTCTCATATCGAAAATTACTGAATAATACTTGCTTAATAAAAGTGTTTAAAGCTTGAAGCAGGGATTTGGCGATTATGATTTTAACCTTATTAATCCAACATTTATCCCGCTTGTCTTTATGATTTATGTTATAATCTTACTATGCAAACCAAACCGACTTCTGCTTATGTGCACATTCCTTTTTGTACTCAGATTTGTTATTACTGCGATTTTTCCAAGGTTTTTATTAAAAATCAGCCGGTAGATAGTTATCTGGAGCATTTGATTGAGGAGTATGACTCTTATGATATCCAAAAGCTCCGTACCCTTTATATCGGTGGTGGGACTCCGACGGCTCTATCGGCACCCCAGTTGGCTTTTTTGCTGGAAAAGCTGACAGACAAGCTGGACTTGTCTTATCTAGAAGAGCTGACCATTGAAGCCAATCCTGGGGATTTGGATCAGGAGAAGATTGCTATACTCAAAGACTCACCTGTCAATCGGGTTTCGCTGGGCGTACAGACCTTCAATGACCGCATGCTCAAGCAGATTGGACGCAGTCACTCGGAAAAGGACATCTACGAGAATATTGCCAATCTCAAAAAAGCGGGTTTTGACAATATTTCTATTGATCTGATTTATGCCCTGCCCAAGCAGACCATGGAAGATGTGAAAACCAATGTAGCCAAGGCCATTGCTCTGGACATTCCCCACATGAGTTTGTATAGCTTGATTTTGGAAAATCATACGGTCTTCATGAATCGGATGCGGCGAGGGAAACTGCCTCTACCTAAGGAAGATTTGGAAGCGGAGATGTTTGAATACATTATAGCTGAGCTGGAAAAGGCGGGTTTTGAGCATTATGAGATTTCTAACTTTTCTAAGCCAGGATTTGAGAGCCGCCACAACCTCATGTACTGGGATAATGCGGAGTATTATGGTATCGGAGCAGGAGCGTCTGGCTATGTCGATGGTGTTCGCTATAAAAACCACGGGCCTATTCGTCATTATATGCAGGCGGTGGAAGCAGGCAATACCCGTGTGCAGGAAGAAGTGCTGACGCTGAAAGAAAAGATGGAAGAAGAGATGTTTTTGGGCTTGCGAAAGAAGTCAGGTGTTTCTAAAAAGCGCTTTGAGGAAAAATTCGGTCTCTCCTTTGAAGATCAATACGGAGCTGTCGTGGCTAAACTGACTGAGCAGGGCTTGCTAGTGCCGGACAGAGACATCGTGCGGATGACCAAACAGGGTCTCTTTTTGGGCGATACGGTTGCTGAGAAATTTATATTGGAGTAAATCATGGGCTTAACTTATCAAATGAAAATGAAAATTCCTTTCGATATGGCAGATATGAATGGCCATATCAAGCTGCCGGATGTCATCCTGCTATCCTTGCAGGTATCGGGGATGCAGTCGATTGAGCTTGGCGTCAGTGACAAGGATATGCTGGAGCAGTATAATCTAGTCTGGATTATCACGGACTATGATATTGATGTGACACGTCTGCCACGATTTGCAGAGGAAATTACCATTGAAACAGAAGCTTTGACCTACAATCGGCTCTTTTGCTACCGTCGCTTCACGATTTTTGATGAGGCGGGTGAGGCCATTATCAAGATGATGGCGACCTTTGTTCTCATGGACCGGGATAGCCGCAAGGTTCGTGCCGTTGATCCAGAGATTGTAGCGCCATACCAGTCTGACTTTTCCAAGAAATTACTGCGCGGTCCTAAGTATCCAGACTTGGAAAATCCTGTCAGCAAGGACTACCATGTACGCTTTTACGACTTGGATATGAACGGCCATGTCAACAATAGCAAGTATCTGGACTGGATTTTTGAGGTTATGGGAGCAGATTTCCTCACCCAGCACATTCCCAAGAAAGTCCATCTTAAGTATGTCAAGGAAGTTCGACCGGGCGGCATGATTGCTTCTAGCTACGACCTAGAAGGTCTGCAGAGCAATCACCAGATTTCCAGTGACGGCGAAGTCAATGCCCAGGCTTTGGTGACCTGGCAAGAGTTTAAACATGAGAATGAGGAAGAGTAGAAATGACTTATAAAGGATATTTGATTGATTTAGACGGGACGATTTATAAGGGCAAGAGTCGGATTCCGGCTGGTGAAGCTTTTGTGCATGACTTGCAGAAGCGCAAGATTCCCTATCTTTTCGTGACCAATAATACTACTCGCACGCCAGAAGCAGTGCAGACCATGCTAGCTAAAAATTTTAATATTGAGACGCCGCTTGAGACTATTTACACAGCGACTTTAGCTACCATTGACTATATGCAGGAGAAAAAACTGGGCAAGAAAGTCTATGTCATTGGTGATGTGGGACTTAAACATGCTATTGAAGAAGCTGGATATATAGAAGACACAGAAAATCCAGACTATGTAGTAGTTGGGCTGGACTGGGAAGTGGACTATGAGAAGTTGACAATAGCGACTCTAGCCATTCAAAAAGGTGCTCATTTTATCGGGACCAATCCAGATCTTAATATTCCGACCGAACGAGGTCTGCAGCCGGGAGCGGGTGCTATCAACGCCCTCTTGGAAGCAGCCACTCGGGTTGAGCCAACCTTTATCGGCAAGCCCAATGCCATCATCATGGAAAAAGCTATAGAGCATCTAGGACTGGCGCGTGAAGAAGTGGTCATGGTGGGTGATAACTATCTGACAGATATTCGAGCGGGAATCGACAATGGCATTCCGACGCTCTTGGTTACGACAGGCTTTACCCTGCCAGAAGAGGTGCCCAATCTGCCTATCCAACCAACGCATGTCTTGTCCAGTCTAGCGGAGTGGGACTTCGATGCGTGATAAGTTGAGATTTTCAGCCAGCTTTTTGTGCTTGCTGGCAGCAGCGATATTGCTAACCATTTATCTAGCTTGGCTCTTATACCCGATAGAGATTTCTTATTTCAACTTGCCAGATAAGGTTTATTTGAAAGCAGAGACCATCCAGTATAATTTTAATATTTTGATGGATTACCTGACCAATCCTTTTAGTCAGAAGCTGGCAATGCCGGATTTTCGCTCGTCAGCAGCTGGTCTGCATCATTTTCAGGCAGTCAAGTATCTTTTTCACTTGGCGCAAGCTATTTTTCTAGTTACTCTGCCGGCTTTGATCTTCTTTGTCAAAAAAGTAGTCAAAAAGGGATTTTTAGGTCTCTACAGACGGGCTTTTCTGATGATTAGTCTCTTGCCGCTTGTCTTTGTTGGACTGGCTTTTATGATTGGTTTTAACAATTTTTTTACACTCTTTCATCAGGTTCTCTTTGCCGGAGACAATACCTGGATTTTTGACCCAGTAAAGGATCCAGTCATTTGGATTCTGCCAGAAGAATTTTTCATGCACGCCTTTATTCTTTTTGCTTTGCTTTATGAGGGAATCTTTTTGACCTTGTATTTCTTAAGCCGAAAGGGTAAGGAGAAAATTTAATATAGGAGATTTTATGTATTATATACCCGAACCTTTAAATCCTAAAAAAGATCTAGGACGATTTTCAGCGACTTGCTTCACTTATTTATGGGTCATGGTTGCTGCTGTCTTCGTTTACGTATTTGTTGCCTTTTTTGTCATCATACCAGGACAAGGTATGGACATTCAAAAGACGCAAGACATTGTTACCAAATTCATGGAAAAGGACGGTGGAGCCTATATTCTAGCTTCCTGTCTCGGTGTTCTTACTTTCACTGTGTCTCGGGGTAAGCAGCTCTTTAAATACGACCTTCGTCGCAAGGGGCGGAAGATGACTCCTAAAGTTTTCTTTTATATGATTTGCTTCCTTTTATTCGCCCAAATGTTTACAGCTGTTGTCAATCAGATCATGCAGGCTATCATGCAACTCTTCAATCTAGATCTATCTAGTATGGAATCGGGAGGCGGCGGTTCTGAGACACTGACTATGCTGATTTATTCATCTTTGATGGCTCCAGTTACGGAGGAAATCATTTTTAGAGGTGCTGGATTGCGAGCATTAGAGAAGCATGGAAAGGTTTTTGCCATTCTTCTGACTGCGATTTTGTTTGGTCTCTTTCACGAAAATCTTTATCAGTTTTATTTTGCTAGTTTGATTGGTTTAGGCTTTGGTTATATCGCTTTTGAGTATTCGATTATCTGGTCTATCATTTTTCATGCTCTCAATAACTTTGTCATAGCAGAAGGGATAGCTTTTCTTTCAAAAAAAGCTCCAGAGCCTATTGTTAACATCGTTTTTTACGGCCTATTAATCGCTGGCAGCACAGTATTTCTTTTGCTTTTAATCTTGAAGTGGCCAAAATTTAAGGAATACATTGACGCCAATCGTTCGCTCCCAGGGACCTACCGACAGGCTTTTAAATCAGTCTGGTTCTGGGTTCTGGTTGTGTTTACTTTTCTTGGAACTTTTCTGCCTGTCATGGCAGCCTATCTTGTATCATTGATTAATAATAGCTAATTGCCTTTTATTTGGCAGTTATGCAACGATATGTAAGGAGTTGGATATAGTCCAGCTCTTTTTTTGTTCGATAAAAAGATAGAAAATGAAAGTTTTTGATAGAAAATGCTTGACATTGGAAAATAAAGAGGTATAATAATAATCGTAAACGATTCCAAAGGAGGTGCTTTATGCTGAAGTCGGAAAGAAAGCAGGTTATTCTAGAGACAGTCATAAGAGAAAAATTTGTTTCCTTAGACTATCTAGTACATGCTTTAAACACTTCAGAATCAACTATCAGAAGAGATTTGGATGAACTGGAGAGCGAGCATAAACTGCGACGAGTTCATGGTGGAGCCGAAAGCCTTCATTTTCTACAAGAAGAAGAGAGCAATCAGGAAAAATCTATCAAAAGCATTCAAGAAAAGACAGCTATTGCCAAGATGGCAGCAAGCTTGATTCAAGAGCATGATGTGATTTTTATTGATGCGGGGACAACCAATGAGCTTTTAGTCAACGAGTTGCATGATCCTAGAGTGACAGTCGTCACCAACTCCATTCACCATGCGACCAAGTTGGTAGAGCGCAATATCCCGACAGTCATTATCGGCGGAAAGGTCAAGCCCTCAACAGATGCCAGCATTGGCGGTGTTGCCCTAAATCAAATCGGTCAGTTAAATTTCGATAAAGCCTTTATTGGAATGAATGGCATTGACGATGGCTTCTTTACCACTCCAGACATGGAGGAAGGAGCTGTCAAAAGAGCGATTTTGGAGAATGCTAAGAAGACTTATGTCTTGGCTGATCTTTCTAAACTAGGACAGACGTCCTTTGTCAAGGTCGCTCCTCTTGCCAAAGCAAGCATTATTACTATTCAAAATGAATCGGAAGTGATTCAAGCGCTGAAAGAAAAAACGGAGGTGATTGAGGTATGATTTATACTGTCACACTAAACCCTTCCATCGACTATATTGTTCGTCTGGACAAGGTCCTTATAGGAAGCGTCAATCGGATGGACAGTGACGACAAATTCGCTGGCGGGAAGGGAATCAACGTTAGCCGAGTTCTCAAACGTCTAGGTATTGAGAATACAGCGACTGGTTTTATCGGTGGTTTTACTGGCAAGTTCATCACAGATACTCTGGAAGAGGAAGGAATCTCAAGCCATTTTGTAGAAGTTGAGCAGGATACTCGTATCAATGTCAAGATTAAAGCAGATGCTGAGACAGAAATTAATGGACCTGGTCCAGAAATTTCCAGTCAGAAACTAGAAGAACTTGAGAAGTTCCTTTCTTCTCTGACTTCAGAAGATACGGTAGTCTTCGCAGGCAGCAGTCCTAAAAATCTAGGAAATGTTGTCTACAAGGAGTTGATTGGCCTGACCAGAAAGACAGGAGCGCAAGTCGTCTGTGACTTTGAAGGCCAGACGTTGCTTGATTCATTAGAGTTTGAGCCGCTCTTGGTCAAACCTAATAACCACGAACTAGGTGATATTTTCGGAGTCAAGCTTGAAAGCTTGGATCAGATTGAGAGTTATGCCCGCCAAATCTTAGACAAGGGTGCCCAGCATGTCATCATTTCCATGGCTGGTGATGGTGCCTTACTGGTAACTCAAGAAGGTGCTTACTTCGCTAAACCTATCAAGGGCGATGTGAAAAATTCTGTTGGCGCTGGCGACTCTATGGTGGCTGGGTTTACTGGAGAGTTTGTCCGCTCTGGCGATGTTATTCAAGCCTTCAAATGGGGAGTGGCCTGCGGAACGGCAACCACCTTCTCAGATGATTTGGCGACAGCTGATTATATAAAAGAAATCTATGAAAAAGTAGAGGTAGAAAAAATATGAAAATTCAAGACTTACTAAGAAAAGATGTGATGTTGCTAGACTTGCAGGCAACAGAGAAAAAAGCTGTTATCGAAGAAATGATTCAGAGCCTAGTGGATCATGGCTATGTGACAGACTTCGAAGCTTTCAAAGAAGGGATTTTGGCTCGTGAAGCCTTGACTTCTACAGGTCTAGGTGACGGAATCGCTATGCCCCACAGCAAAAATACTGCAGTAAAAGAAGCGACGGTGCTTTTTGCCAAGTCAAATAAAGGCGTAGATTATGAAAGTTTGGATGGCCAGCCAACTGACCTTTTCTTCATGATTGCAGCTCCAGAAGGTGCTAACGACACTCACTTGGCGGCCTTGGCTGAATTGTCCCAATACCTGATGAAAGATGGCTTTGCGGATAAGTTGCGCCAAGTGACTTCGCCTGTTCAGGTGATTGAGCTCTTTGACCAAGCTTCAGAAAAAGCAGAAGAACCTGCTGTCGTCGAACCTGCCAATGAAGGCGGAGACTTCCTTGTAGCTGTAACAGCTTGTACAACAGGGATTGCGCATACTTACATGGCCCAAGAGGCCTTGCAGAAGGTCGCAGCTGAAATGGGTGTCGGCATCAAGGTTGAAACCAACGGTGCTAGTGGTGTTGGGAATAAGCTGACAGCAGAAGACATTAAAAAAGCTAAAGCTGTTATCATCGCGGCAGATAAAGCGGTAGAAATGAATCGTTTTGATGGCAAGCCGTTAATTAAACGACCTGTTGCGGATGGTATTCGTAAGACGGAAGAACTAATCAATCAGGCTCTTTCAGGAAATGCTGAAATTTACAAGACAGCCAATGGTGGCGGTACGGCAGAATCCGGCGATGAGAAACTTAGCCTGGGAGCTGCTTTCTACAAGCACTTGATGAGCGGTGTTTCCCAAATGTTGCCATTCGTTATCGGTGGCGGGATTATGATTGCTATCTCATTCTTGCTCGATCAAGGGGTTCCTAAAGATCAGTTGAGTCACTTGGGGAATTATAATGGTTTGTCAGCTCTCTTCAATCAGATTGGTGGAGCAGCCTTTGGCTTCATGGTTCCTGTATTAGCTGCTTATATTGCATATTCCATTGCTGAAAAACCTGGATTGGTGGCTGGTTTTGTGGCAGGTGCAATTGCTAAAGCAGGTATTGCTTATGGAAATATTCCAGTATACAAAGAACTTGCAAATAAAACTCCGGAACAAGCTGAAGCAATTTTGAAATCGCTAGCTGAATCCCAAGTTTCATCTGGTTTCCTAGGAGCTTTGGTAGGCGGTTTCTTAGCTGGTGGTATCGTACTATTGCTTAGAAAATACATCAAAGTTCCTCGTTCACTTGAAGGTGTTAAATCTATTCTTCTTCTCCCTTTGTTAGGTGTTGCTCTTACCGGATTTGCTATGTTGGCAGTAAACATTCCTATGTCAGCGATTAATACAGCTCTTAATGACTTCCTTATGAGCTTGAGTGGTACATCAGCAGTTATTCTTGGACTTCTGGTAGGAGGAATGATGGCTGTCGATATGGGGGGGCCTGTTAATAAGGCTGCTTATACTGTGGGTACTCTTTCTTTGGCTGAATCATTGACAAGTGGTGGTTCAACTGTTATGGCGGCTGTTATGGCAGCTGGTATGGTTCCGCCTTTAGCAGTGTTTGTAGCAACAGTTCTTTTCAAAAATAAATTTACAGAAGAAGAGCGTGACTCTGGAATTACCAACATCGTTATGGGACTATCTTTCATCACAGAAGGAGCGATTCCTTTTGGAGCTGCTGACCCAGCCCGTGCTATTCCAAGCTTTATCGTAGGTTCAGCTCTAACAGGTGCTCTTGTAGGATTGTCAGGTATCAAGCTCATGGCTCCTCACGGAGGAATCTTCGTTATCGGTTTGACAAACAATCCAATCCTTTACTTGGTATATGTATTGATTGGTGCAGTAGTCAGCGGTATTATCTTTGGTTACCTGCGCAAACCACTTAAAAAATAATATTTAAAGAATCTCGCTTGTCAGTGAGATTCTTTTTTGTGTTTTCTGGCCTGCAAATTTTAGCATGGAAACTTCGCTCGATATATGGTATAATGGGCCTATCGCATATTTTTAGGAGAATAAAAATGAACATACAGCGCGAAAAAGAATTTGTTAGTCAGTACCATTTTGACGCCCGAAATTTTGAGTGGGAAAAAGAAAATGGAACACCTGAAACCAAGGTTGATGTGAATTTCCAATTGGTCAAAAGAGATGTCGAAGCCCACACAACTTCATTGATTGTGATTTTGACCTTTATGATTGTTTTTGAGAATTTTGTTATCAGCGGAACTATTTCGCAAGCCAACCACATTCACGGTCGTCTTATTGAGGAACCGAGTGAATTTGACCACGATGAAGTAGAAGAGCTGGCTCGGCCTTGCCTGACCATGCTCAACCGCTTGACTTATGAAGTGACAGAAATTGCTCTAGATTTGCCAGGCATTAATTTGGAGTTTTAATCATGAAGTTAGCGGTTATCACAGATTCATCGGCCTATCTGCCGGCTTCGCTGCTGGAGAATGAAAATCTTTTCGTCTTGGATATTCCAGTCGTGATTGCTGGTGAGACTTATGTCGAAGGCAGAAATTTAACAGCCAGTGAATTTTATGAAAAAATGGCTCAGTCAGATGAACTGCCTAAGACCAGTCAGCCTAGCATTGCTGAGTTAGAAGAGATTCTCACCATTCTAGACGGCAAAGACTATACCCATGTTCTGGGGCTCTTTCTATCTAGCGGAATTTCTGGTTTTTATCAAAACATTCAGTATCTGAAAGATGAGTTTCATGGTTTGCAAATTGCCTTTCCAGATTCTAAGATTACCAGTGCACCGCTCGGTATCATGGCCCAATCAGCTCTAGAGTGGGCAGAACAAGGCCTAGATTTTGACACAATTTTAGCTAATGTCCAGAAGCAGATTGAAGGCACCAGCGCCTTTATCGTGGTGGACGACTTGGACCACTTGGTCAAAGGAGGACGCCTGTCTAACGGTGCAGCTATTCTGGGAAATCTGCTCAGTATCAAACCTATTCTGTATTTTAATGAACATGGTGTGATAGAGGTTTTTGAAAAGATTCGGACGGAGAAGAAAGCAACCAAGCGTATGCTGGAACTTGTCCAAGAAAGAACAGCAGGCGGTGCTTATCAGATTATGGTTATCCATGGCAATGCACCAGAAAAAGCAGCTGAACTTCAGCAAAATCTGCTAGACAGCGGTATTGCTGGCGAAGTTCCTATCGCAACCTTTGGCAGTGTTATCGGGACGCACCTAGGCAAGGGTAGTGTTGCACTTGCTTATATTCCTGTAATTTGATTGTCTGAGTGCCTGAGCTTGTCTCTGTAAGGAGGAAAACATGAGTATCAAAGTTATTATTGCTGGTTTTAAAGGGAAAATGGGCCAAGCAGCCTATAAAATGGTAACAGAAGATTCTGAACTAGAATTAGTTGGACTGCTGGATCCCTTTACGGATGAAAAAGAAGTGGCTGGTGTTCCCGTCTTCAATGCCAAGGAAGAATTGGCTGGGCTGAAAGCCCATGTCTGGGTTGATTTTACAACTCCAAAAGTAGCTTATGACAATACTCACTTCGCTCTGGAACAGGGATTTTGCCCGGTGGTCGGAACGACAGGATTTACTCCAGAACAGTTGGAAGAGTTAATCACACTGTCTAGGGAAAAGGAGTTGGGTGGATTGATTGCTCCAAATTTTGCCTTAGGAGCTATTTTGCTAATGCAGTTTGCAGCACAGGCAGCCAAGTATTTCCCGAATGTAGAAATTATCGAACTGCACCATGACCAGAAAAAGGATGCACCGAGCGGGACGGCTATCAAGACAGCAGAGCTCATCAGCCAAGTCAGACCAAGCAAGGAGCAGGGAGCTGCTGATGAGGAAGAGTCTATAGCCGGCGCTCGCGGAGCTGATTTCGATGGCATGCGTATTCATTCGGTCCGCTTGCCAGGTTTGGTTGCCCATCAAGAAGTAATCTTTGGCAGTCAGGGAGAGGGATTGACCCTGCGGCATGATTCCTATGACCGTGCTTCCTTTATGACAGGAGTTAATCTTGCCATTAAAAAAGTTGCCAAACGCTCAGAATTAGTCTATGGATTGGAACATTTACTATGAGATTAGAAACTCTGCCTTCTGAATTTCAGGAGGCTTTGCCAGTATTAGAGAAGATAAAAGCGGCTGGCTTTGAAGCTTATTTTGTTGGGGGCTCTGTTCGAGATGCCCTTTTGCAGCGACCTATTCACGATGTGGATATTGCCAGCTCCAGCTATCCTGAGGAAACTAAGCGTATCTTTGACCGGACAGTTGATGTGGGGATTGAGCATGGAACTGTCTTGGTCTTGGAAAATAACCGCGAATACGAAGTGACGACTTTCCGGACCGAGGATGTTTATGTGGACTACCGTAGGCCTAGTAAGGTTTCTTTTGTGCGTTCTTTGGAGGAAGACCTCAAGCGACGCGATTTTACCATCAATGCCCTAGCTTTGGATGAACACGGTCAAGTCATCGATCTTTTCCAAGGCTTGGATGACTTGGAAAATCAGATTTTGCGGGCAGTTGGGACGGCTGCTGAGCGCTTTAATGAAGATGCACTACGCATCATGCGGGGCTTTCGTTTTCAAGCTGCCTTGGATTTTGACCTGGAGCAAGATACTTTTGCAGCGATGAAGGATTGCGCTTCCTTGTTGGAAAAGATTTCAGTTGAACGAATTTTTATTGAGTTTGACAAGCTCTTGCTGGCTCCGTTTTGGCGCAAGGGATTAGAGGTGCTTTTAACAAGCGGTGCTATAGAATTTTTACCTGATTTGAAGGGAAGCAGAGCTAAGTTAGAAAGGCTCTTCGAGTTGGATTCACATTTTCGCTTTTCAGCATCCGAGCAGGCTTGGGCAGCACTTTTACTGACCTTGGATGTGCAAAATGTCAAAGGCTTTCTAAAAAAATGGAAGACCTCTCGTGAATTTGCCAAGAAAGTAGAAGATTTAGTTGAGATTGCGGCCATTCGCTCAGAACGAGACTTAACCAAGCGAGACTGCTATGCCTATGATTACGACTTATTGCTACAAGCAGAAGAGCTTCGGCAGGCGCAAGGTTTGGCAGTTGATTTCTCTGCGGTTCAGAATCTTGATGCCAGTCTGACTATTCATAGTAAGCAGGAAATGGTGGTCAATGGTGGCATGCTGATGCGGGAGTTTGGTTTTAAGCCAGGACCAAAACTTGGCCAAATTTTGAAAGAGTTGGAATATGCTATTGTAGATGGCCACTTACCTAATGAACTAGAGGCCATTTACGCCTATATCAAGGAGAAGAAATGAGCGATTTTATCGTTGACAAGCTAACCAAATCAGTAGGAGATAAGACTGTTTTTCGGGATATTTCCTTTATCATTCATGACCTAGACCAGATTGGTCTGATTGGTGTCAATGGAACTGGAAAGACAACGCTGCTGGATGTGTTGTCGGGCAAGTCGGGCTTTGACGGAGATGTCAGCCCTTTTTCTGCTAAGACAGGCTATAAGATTGCTTATCTGACTCAGGAGCCTAGTTTTGATGAGGAGCAGACGGTGCTTGACACTGTTTTGTCCAGTGATTTACGGGAAATGCAATTGATTCGCGAGTACGAGCTGCTCCTGACGGCATATGATGAAAGTCAACAGTCTAGGCTAGAAGCGGTTATGGCCGAGATGGACTCGCTCCATGCTTGGGAAATCGAAAGTCAGGTCAAGACGGTCCTGTCCAAGCTTGGTCTGACTAATCTGTCACTTAAGGTTGGTCAGTTATCAGGAGGCCTTCGTCGCCGAGTTCAGCTGGCCCAGGTTCTCTTAGGTGATGCCGATTTGCTCTTGCTGGATGAGCCGACCAACCACCTAGATATTGATACCATCGAATGGCTGACCCATTTCTTGAAAAATTCCAAGAAAACTGTGCTTTTCATCACCCACGACCGCTATTTCTTGGATAATATTTCAACTCGGATTTTTGAATTGGATGGCGGTCGTTTGATCGAATATCAAGGAAATTATCAAGACTATGTTCGTCTCAAGGCAGAGCAGGATGAGCGGGATGAGGCCTTGCTTCATAAGAAACAGCAACTGTACAAGCAGGAGTTGTCCTGGATGCGGCGGCAGCCTCAGGCTCGGGCAACCAAGCAACAGGCTCGTATCAATCGTTTCCATGAGCTCAAGAACGATTTGGCTGGTCAGACGACTGACGGCAATCTAGAAATGAACTTTGAAACTAGCCGTATCGGTAAGAAAGTCATCGAGTTTCAAAATGTGGACTTTGCTTATGATCAGAAGCCAATTCTCTCTCAGTTCAGTTTTTTGATCCAGAACAAGGACCGTATTGGGATTGTTGGAGATAACGGTGTCGGCAAGTCAACCTTGCTCAATCTGATTGCCGGTAAACTTCAGCCTCAGGCTGGCCAGCTCATTATCGGAGAGACAGTCCGAGTGGCCTATTTCTCTCAGCAGATTGAGGGCTTGGATGAGTCTAAGCGGGTCATCAATTACCTGCAAGAAGTGGCCGAGGAGGTCAAGATAGGCGGTGGAACGACTTCCATTGCAGAACTCTTGGAGCAGTTTCTTTTTCCTCGTTCTACTCATGGAACTTTAATCGAAAAGCTTTCTGGCGGAGAGAAAAAGCGCCTTTATCTGCTCAAGCTGCTCTTGGAAAAGCCCAATGTCTTACTTCTTGACGAGCCGACCAACGATTTGGATATTGCGACTATGACGGTATTGGAGAATTTTCTGCAAGGCTTTGCAGGTCCAGTCATTACAGTCAGCCACGACCGCTATTTCCTAGACAAGGTAGCCCGCAAGATTTTAGCTTTTGAGGATGGAAGTATTAGAGAGTTTTTCGGAAATTACACGGATTACTTGGATGAAAAAGTCTTTCTAGCAGAAAGCTCTGCTATTTCCCAAAAGACTGAAAAGGAAAAATCGACCAAGGTGCGTGAGGAGAAAAAGCGCATGACCTACTTTGAAAAGCAGGAGTGGGAGTCTATTGAGGACGATATCGAGGCGCTTGAGGAGCGGATTTCTGAGATTGAAGCAGCTATGCAGGAGAATGGCTCGGACTTTGCTCGTCTGTCTCAACTACAGCAAGAACTAGATGAGCAGAACGAAAAATTGCTTGAAAAATACGAGCGCTATGAATACCTGAGTGGGTTAGATGGATGAAAGAAGTAGTGTTTAGGCAGAGCTGGTTGAAAATATTCCTTTTTTCTTTATCGGCGAGCGCTCTTGCTGGCTTTTTGACTGCAGTTCTTATATTACCATCTAAAAACGGATACCTATTATTCGACTCCAATATTTCTGTGATTGAAAAATTGTTTTTAGTGATAGGTACAATTGTTTTTGATTTCCTGTCTTTTTTAGTATGGATTTGTTTGTTTAGGGATAAACGTTTTCTTCGTCTAACGGAACAGGGCTTTTACTTTAGACCCCTTCTTTTTAGAGAAGTTTCGTTTTATAGTTGGGAAGAAATCCAGAGGATAGACTATAAAATTGAACGTATTCGACATTATGGGAAGATCCAATTATTCAATAAGAGACATATTTTGACGATTTGTTTTCATTCAGTGGATCCTGAAGCTTTGAAGAAAAGTAGGCTTGCTTCTAGAAAGAGCAGAAGGTATAAGTTTGGAATACCTGAACCGTTAGAAATTCTTCTAATGTTGCTAAAAAAAGAGAAACCGAAATATATTTATGAAACGATGATGGAGTACCATAATCAATGGTTAGCAAGTCAAAAGGATATTTAAGGTGAAGATATAGTCCGAACAGTTTCATATACTGTTAATCTAAAACCTTTAGAGATGTAACGGAGGCATCTATGAAACTAAGATTAGAAAATACCGACTCAAAGAAAACACAGGAACTGGGAAATTTAATTAGATCCTACAATCAATCAAAGAGGGAGCCCTCCAAAAGCGAACCTCTTAACATCTATGTGGAAGATGAACAAGGAAATCTGCTAGCCGGCATGGCGGCCGAAACTTTTGGAAATTGGCTGGAGATAGAGTATTTGTATGTGAGCGAAGATTTACGAGGGCAAGGCATAGGCTCGGAAATACTGTGCAGGGCGGAACAGGAAGCCAGAGAAAGGAAATGCAAATATTCATTTGTAGATACGTATCAGTTTCAAGCGCCGGATTTTTATAAAAAGCACGGCTATACAGAAGTGTTTGCGCTGAAAGACTATCCTTATACTGGTGAAAGATATTATTATACAAAAGAGTTGTGAGTTTACTTTGGTAATAAAGATGGATTTGATTTTCACTTTTCTTTATGCAAACCTTTTCCTTACTGAAAAAATCTGATATAATGATGATAAATAAAACACAGAGGAGAACATCATGTCGAAAAAAATAATCGGAATTGACCTTGGTGGAACATCTATTAAGTTTGCTATTTTGACTTCAGAGGGCGAAATCCAAGAAAAATGGTCCATTAAAACCAATATTTTGGACGAAGGTAGCCACATCGTAGATGATATGATTGAGTCAATCCTGCATCGTTTGGACTTACTTCAGCTTTCAGCTGAGGATTTTATCGGGATTGGTATGGGTTCGCCAGGAGTAGTTGACCGTGAGAAAGGGACTGTTATCGGTGCTTACAATCTCAATTGGAAGACGCTGCAGCCGGTCAAGGATAAGATTGAAAAAGCGACTGGGATTCCTTTCTATATTGACAACGACGCTAACGTTGCTGCTTTGGGTGAACGTTGGATGGGCGCTGGAGAAAACCAGCCTGATGTAGTATTCATGACACTAGGAACAGGTGTTGGCGGAGGAATTGTTGCAGAAGGAAAGCTCTTGCACGGACTTGCTGGAGCAGCAGGAGAGTTGGGCCACATCACTGTTGACTTTGATCAGCCGATTCAATGTACCTGTGGCAAGAAAGGCTGCTTGGAGACGGTTGCATCTGCAACTGGTATTGTCAATCTGACTCGTCGCTATGCTGATGAGTATGCTGGTGATGCTGAGCTGAAAAAACTGATCGACAATGGTGAAGATGTCAATGCAAAGGTTGTCTTCGACTTGGCGAAAGAGGGCGATGAGCTGGCTCTGATTGTCTACCGCAATTTCGCGCGCTATCTAGGAATTGCCTGTGCCAATATCGGCTCTATTCTTAACCCATCTACAATCGTTATTGGTGGTGGCGTATCAGCTGCGGGTGACTTCTTACTTGATGGTGTGCGCAAGGTTTATGAAGAGAATAGCTTCCCGCAGGTTCGTACTTCAACCAAGTTGGCCTTGGCTACTCTTGGAAATGATGCCGGTGTTGTCGGGGCAGCATCATTGGTCTTACAATAATTCTACAAGTATGCTTCATTTGTTCTCCTGCAGAAAGGTCTGTAGGAGAATTTTTATGGAAAATTTGCTATACTAGAAAAAGCTCACTGAACGAAGGAGAAATCATGACGCTAGCAGATACGATTTTCAAAGAGAATATTAAAAAGATTATGGAGCAAGGTGTTTTTTCTGAAAATGCCCGTCCGCGCTACAAGGATGGAAATGTAGCTAACTCTAAATATATCACTGGTTCTTTTGCAGAATATGATTTGAGCAAGGGCGAGTTCCCAATCACGACTCTGCGCCCTATTGCCATCAAGTCTGCCATTAAGGAAGTCCTTTGGATCTATCAAGACCAGTCCAATAGTCTGGAACTGCTCAACGACAAGTATAATGTTCACTACTGGAATGACTGGGAAGTTGGCGATACGGGTACTATTGGCCAGCGCTACGGAGCTGTTGTCAAGAAGCATGATATTATCCATAAAATTCTCCAACAGTTGGAAGATAATCCTTGGAATCGTCGCAATATCATCTCTCTCTGGGATTATGAAGCTTTTGAAGAAACAGATGGCTTGCTTCCATGTGCTTTTCAGACCATGTTTGACGTTCGGCGTGTGGGTGGAGACATTTATCTGGATGCAACACTGACTCAGCGCTCAAATGATATGTTAGTTGCTCATCATATCAATGCAATGCAGTACGTTGCTCTGCAGATGATGATTGCCAAGCATTTTGGCTGGAAGGTCGGCAAGTTCTTTTACTTTATCAATAACTTGCACATCTATGACAATCAGTTCGAGCAGGCGGAGGAGCTATTGCGTCGGGAACCTAGCGACTGTCAACCTCGACTCGTTTTAAATGTACCCGATGGGACCAATTTCTTTGATATCAAGGCAGAAGATTTTGACTTGCTGGACTATAATCCCGTTAAACCTCAGCTGAAGTTCGATTTGGCTATTTAACGATTTTGATAAGTGTATGCGAAAACCGCCAACCTCTGCAAAAGTTCTGCTTGAATCATACTTTAAACATGCCTTTTTACAGCAAATTTGATAGAATAGAGTTACTAATACAAAGGATAAAAGGATGACAAAGAAGATTATTGCCATTTGGGCTCAGGCGGAGGATGGTCTGATTGGAAAAGACAAAGTCATGCCCTGGCATCTCCCGGCAGAATTGCAGCATTTTAAAGCAACAACTACTGGACATGCTATTTTGATGGGTCGAGTGACCTTCGATGGTTTGCAGCGTCGCGTTCTGCCAAATCGGATCAGCCTGATTTTGAGCAAGGACAAGAACTATCAATTTGACAATGAAAATGTCCTGTTGTTCAGCAAGGTGGAAGATGTCTTGGATTGGTACCACAAGCAAGAGAGAAACTTGTATATCATTGGCGGAGCCCAGATTATCAAGGTTTTTGAACCGTATTTGGAAGAATTGATTCAGACTCAGATTGCTGCTAAGTTGGAAGGAGATACCTATTTCCCTGAGACATTTGACTGGGCTCCTTATCAGGAAGTTAGCAGTGAATTTCATGCCAAAGATGAAAAGAATCCTTATGATTTTACAATAAAAAGATACCAAAGGAAGGACTCGTAAGAATGGAACGTAGTATTTTTGGTTTTTTTACGGCCTTTTTATGTGTCATTTGTCTTATTTGTGCCGTTCAAACCTTTCGGAAAAAGCGGTTTGGACTGGCAGCTTTATTTTTGCTGAATGCTTTTACAAACTTAGTAAATTCCATTCATGCTTTTTATATGACACTTTTTTAACATGTATGAAAAAAATAAATAGATTTAGAATTTTAGAATTGGAGTAAACAATGCCTACAAGTCGTAATGATGATATGATGGTTTTTTGTTCTTTCTGTGGGAAGAACCAAGATGAGGTGCAGAAGATTATTGCTGGAAATAATGCCTTCATCTGTAATGAATGTGTAGAGTTAGCACAGGAAATCATTCGTGAAGAGCTGGCTGAGGAAGTGCTGGCAGATCTGTCTGAGGTGCCAAAACCTCAGGAGCTGCTGAATATCTTGAACCACTATGTTATCGGGCAAGACCGAGCTAAGCGTGCCTTGGCAGTAGCGGTCTATAATCACTACAAGCGTATTAACTACCATGATAGCCGTGAAGAAGAAGATGTGGAACTGCAAAAGTCAAATATTTTGATGATTGGCCCGACCGGGTCAGGTAAGACCTTCCTGGCGCAGACTCTGGCTCGCAGCCTCAATGTGCCTTTCGCCATTGCGGACGCAACTGCTCTGACTGAAGCTGGTTATGTCGGTGAAGATGTGGAAAATATCCTCCTCAAACTTTTGCAGGCAGCTGACTTTAATATTGAACGTGCAGAACGCGGGATTATCTATGTCGATGAGATTGACAAGATTGCCAAGAAAGGTGAGAACGTCTCAATTACTCGTGATGTTTCAGGTGAAGGGGTTCAACAAGCTCTGCTGAAGATTATCGAAGGTACCGTAGCTAGTGTACCGCCGCAAGGTGGACGCAAGCATCCGCAGCAGGAAATGATTCAAGTTGATACTAAGAACATTCTCTTCATTGTTGGCGGTGCTTTTGACGGTATCGAAGAAATCGTAAAACAGCGTCTGGGTGAGAAAATCATTGGTTTCGGTCAGAATAACCGAGCAATCGACGAAGATAGTTCCTATATGCAGGAAATTATCTCGGAAGACGTCCAAAAGTTTGGGATTATTCCTGAGTTGATTGGTCGTTTGCCTGTTTTTGCTGCTCTGGAGCAACTAACAGTTGATGATTTGGTTCGGATTTTGAAAGAGCCTAGAAACGCCCTTATTAAGCAGTATCAGGCACTTCTATCTTATGATGACGTTAAGCTTGAATTTGACGAGGATGCTCTGCAGGAGATTGCCAATAAAGCGATTGAACGTAAAACAGGTGCTCGCGGTCTTCGTTCTATCATCGAAGAAACTATGATGGATGTCATGTTTGAAGTTCCAAGTCAGGAAAATGTGAAACTTGTCCGCATTACCAAAGAAGCAGTAGATGGAACAGATAAGCCTATTCTAGAAACTGCCTAACGAGGTGCTTATGGAAATCAATACCCACAACGCAGAGATTTTGCTGAGTGCAGCTAATAAATCGCATTACCCTCAAGACGATATTCCGGAGATTGCTTTAGCAGGCAGGTCCAACGTTGGAAAGTCTAGCTTCATCAATACACTGCTTAATCGTAAGAATTTAGCGCGAACTTCTGGAAAACCTGGGAAAACTCAGCTGCTAAACTTTTTCAACATTGATGATAAACTGCGTTTTGTCGATGTGCCAGGTTACGGCTATGCCCGTGTTTCCAAAAAAGAGCGTGAAAAATGGGGGCGGATGATTGAGGAGTATCTGACCAGTCGTGAAAATCTCAGAGCGGTTGTCAGCCTTGTTGATCTTCGTCATGATCCGAGCGCAGATGATGTGCAAATGTATGAATTTCTGAAATATTATGACATTCCAGTTATTCTAGTAGCGACCAAAGCTGATAAAATCCCTCGCGGAAAATGGAATAAGCACGAGTCAGCTATTAAGAAAAAGCTGGACTTTGACAGAAATGATGATTTCATTCTTTTTTCCTCAGTCACCAAGGATGGCTTAGATGCTGCTTGGGATGCGATTTTGTCAAAAATTTAATAATACGAATTAAATCCAACTCGTCTTTTGAGTTGGATTTTTTGAAATAAAACGAAAAATGTCATATACTTGTAAATTATCAATAGTGTTTTTTTAATCTTTAGTATGTTACAATGGTATCATTAACATCTTATTCAGGAGAAGTGCTGTGAAAAAGAGAATTTCAAAAAAAGGTAAGAGAATCCTTTCAGCTTTATTCATCATGACAACGACGATTGCTGTTGGTTTTGTCTTGGCCAAGCATATTAATCCTGCTAGCGCTAATAATAGTGATCAGCAGCCTATGAATCAGACAGACTATTTCATCTCACAAATCGGTGAGCCAGCGCGTCAGTTGGGACAGGATAATGATCTTTATGCTTCTGTTATGATTGCCCAGGCTATTTTAGAAAGTGGCTCAGGACAGTCTGGTCTGTCAGGTGAACCTCATTATAACCTTTTCGGTATCAAAGGTAACTATGATGGTCAGTCTGCTAATATGGAGACTTGGGAAGATGATGGAGAGGGAAATACTTATACCATTAATGACAGTTTCCGCTCATATCCTAGCTATGTAGAGTCTCTGCAAGACTATGTTTCGGTTCTCAAACAGGGGCATTTTGCGGGCGCATGGAAGAGCAATGCACCAACCTATCAGGATGCTACGGCTGCCCTGACCGGTGTCTATGCGACAGATACTAGCTATAATGCTAAATTGAATTATATTATTGAAAAATACGATTTGACTCGCTTTGATTCACCACTCTATGAGTCTGGAGCTGGCTATATCGTTTACAATCCTTATCGTCAGCAATACACTACTCAGGATATCTTGGATGTCGATACCGCCTGGGCGAATAGATTTTAATGAAGACAACAAAAAAGAGGGAGACCTCTTTTTTATGTCTCCTTGCCGGTCTCTCTAGTTTCGAATTTTCGTATTTGCTAGTGTTGGTTCTGCTCACTTAAGTAGATTCTAGGAGTATTTCATGGGAAAATTTAAAGCTTTGCTTGACAAGCAAGAAATTATTATTTTAGATGGAGCCTTAGGTACAGAGTTGGAAAGCCGGGGTTATGATGTATCTGGTAAGCTGTGGTCCGCTCAATACCTATTAGACCAGCCTCAGATTATTCAAAATGTGCATGAAAGCTATGTGAGAGCTGGCAGCGATATCATCACTACGTCCAGTTATCAGGCTAGCATTCCAGCATTTATAGAGGCAGGACTAACTCCTGAAAAGGCTTATGATCTTTTGAAAGAGACAGTCTTCTTAGCACAAAAAGCAATCGAAAATATCTGGAAAGCATTATCTCCGGAAAAGCAAAAGCAGTGGCCCTATCCTTTGGTTGCAGGCTCGGTAGGGCCTTATGCTGCCTATTTAGCTGATGGTTCGGAGTATACGGGAGACTACCAGCTGAGTGAAGAAGAATTCCAAGAGTTTCACCGTCCGCGTATCCAAGCTTTACTAGAAGCAGGCTGTGATTTATTGGCTATTGAAACCATTCCAAATGGAGCAGAAGCGGCAGCAATCCTCCGACTTTTAGCTGAGGAATTTCCGCAGGCTGAGGCTTATTTGTCCTTTGTCGCCCAGTCGGAGAATGCTATATCAGATGGCACTAAAATTGAGGAACTAGGAAACTTGGCTCAAGAAAGTCCACAAGTCTTGGCAGTTGGTTTTAACTGTACAGCTCCACATTTAATTGCTCCGTTATTAGATGGGCTTGGACAAGTGTGCAACAAACCTTTTCTGACCTATCCAAACTCTGGCGAAACTTATAATGGCTTGACCAAGACATGGCATGATGATCCAAAGCAGGAGCGGAGCTTGCTGGAAAATAGTAAACTTTGGCAAGAGCAAGGAGTGCGGCTTTTTGGTGGTTGCTGCCGAACACGGCCAGAAGATATTGCTCAGTTAGCAAAAGGATTAAAGGATTGAAAATAAATTTTCAATCCTTTTTTAGAAAATTTAAAAAGGTTCTCGAAAACGCTATCAAAAGAAAGAACTTTGTGATATACTATACATAGTTTAAATTAATAGGAGAATTTTTTATGCCTGAATCGACATTTATCCCTAAAATTGAAGCAGCTTGCCACAAGAAAGAAGCTTTGTTTGATACAAGCAAGGCCAAGTATGCCGTTCGTTCCATCTTTGCTGGAGCTTTCCTAACCTTTAGTACTGGGGCTGGAGCCATTGCGGCAGATTTGACGAATAAGATTGTTCCAGGAACTGGGCGTTTTCTCTTTCCTTTCATCTTTGCTTGGGGATTGGCTTACATTGTCTTTCTAAATGCAGAGTTGGTGACTTCTAATATGATGTTTCTAACTGCTGGTACCTTTTTGAAAAAGATTGACTGGAAAAAAGCCTTGATGATTTTGCTTTATTGTACCTTTTTCAATCTGATTGGCGCTTTGATTGCCGGCTGGCTCTTTGCTAACTCGGCTGCTTATGCAGGGCTTAGCAAAGAAAGTTTCATTTCTGGTGTTGTGCAGATGAAGCTTGCTCGATCTAATGAGCTGATTCTGCTCGAGGGAGTGTTGGCAAATATCTTTGTTAATATCGCTATTCTTTCCTTCGTCTTGGTCAAGGATAGTACAGCTAAGCTCTTCTTAGTTATATCAGCCATTTATATGTTTGTATTCCTAACTAACGAACACTTGGCAGCCAACTTTGCTTCCTTTGCTATCGTGAAATTCAGCTCAGCAGCAGCGGAAGTGCAAAATTTTGGTATTGGAAATATCCTACGACACTGGGGCGTAACCTTTATCGGTAATCTCATCGGTGGTGGTCTACTCATAGGTTTGCCATACGCTTGGTTTAATAAGGAAGAAAGTAATTATGTGGACTGACAAAAAAGGATTTTCGAATCCTTTTTTGATGTCTCCTTACAGAGCAGTTTGTTGGAAGCTAATCAAATAGCTAGAGGGATGAGATGAAATTCCTCTAGTTTTTTATTTGAAATTGGTAAAACTTTCTAAACACAAACTATAAAATTATAACACAATTAAAAGTTCGTATTTATCTTCCAAATTGATTTACAAAACAATCCAAGTAATCTATAATAGGATGTAGGTTAATATGTTATAAAAGGAGATGTATGTAAAGAGTATAAAGATTTAGGGGATAGATTTCATATCCGTTACTATCATAGAAATAAATAGTTATTTTGTATTAGATAATGATGTTTATACTGATGATGTTAGCATGATTGCACGGACGCATTTTGTAGAATAGTAGATAACCAAGGGAGATGTTTACATATCACAAAAGTACAGCCAAGAATTCAAGGAACTCCTTGTTCGTTTACATGATTCATGTAAGCTATTCTCGGAATTAGTCAAAGAGTATGGCATCTCTAATCAGACGATTTATAAATTGATAAAACCCTGTGAAAAACCTGCTGGTCAGGATTCTATCAGTCTTTCTCTGCACCAAGTTCAAGAAATGCTTAAGGAACTGACAAAGATGAAGGAGGAGATAATGGAATAAAATCACAAGGATAAACCATGGTTTTTCAAACAATGGGATGATGGCTAAGGAAAAGGAGAAGGTTATGAAGAAATTTTTAAAAATATTCATTATAATTTTAGGAGGTTTAGTAATTATTACAAATTTGTTTGGTTGTGATAAAAATAGCCGAGCTCATGTGGAAAGTCAGTTTGTGGATTTAGAAAAGATTTATTCTGCTGCAAATGTTTTGGACTTGTTTAAATTTTATCCAAAAGGATTTGAAATTATTTATACAGTTTCAAATTTTGACGAGACTGGGAAAGATGTTCAATATTCTATAAATGTTTCAGGGAATCCTATTGATAAATCCATTAAAGGATTTATTGAAAAAAAGACTGGACGGTTTTTTGAAGATGATATAACTAGTGAGATTGCGTACAAACACAATATTCAATATTCTGCTCAAGGGTGGGAGAGCTTAGATTCAGATTATGTTATGGAGGAAGAAGCGAAAAACATCACTTTTCTCTTTCAATCCAATGTTTTTTCTGGAAAAATATTGGCCGGCTATAAATTAATTAATAGTCGATATAACCCTGAAATTCCTGCCTATCATTTGGCATATTATTTGGATGAGGAATTAGCGAAAAAGAATCACTTGGATTCATCTTGGAGAAATCAAAATGAAAATTTTGTTCTTTCGTTTACCAGAAATATCAGTGATGATAGAAAATATGTTCAAGTTAATATGTCCACTTCGCGTTCCCTAAAATCAGAAACTATAATAAATGAATATAGAGAGGTGAATGATAATGAGTAGTGAATTGACAGCGTATGTGTTGTACTTAACCTACCCAGTAGAAAATGCTTAAGTTTGTTAAATTAATTTGGTATATTACGCAATCAAAAGCAAATGTTATGAATAAGATCACTGTTCAGTCGCCAGATGGAAACAGAGTTAAATACACAAGAGGGGGGATGCGATATAAAAGGAGATAAAGAATTGATTTTAGGTGGAGCTGAGGGAAATGGGAAAAAGGATTAAGTTTTCTCCGCTAAAAGCTAGAATTTTGATGATGGTCGGTCCAATGTTTGGCGCTATCTTCTTTGGTTTTTTTTCGTGTAGTGTTATTTATCATACATTAAAAGTAGGATTATCATTTTGGCTAGATTTGATTCATGAAAATTTTATGTTGATTGGTTGCTATATTTGGTTTCATATTGAATTATTCAAGTCTATCTATAGAATGATAAAAAATAATCTTTTGTTAAACAGTAATATCCAGGAATTGAGAGATTGTTATCCTGAGCTTGAGGAGGACTGGCAAAATCTTAATGATGCGGACTACTTTGACAAAGATTTGCAAGTTTTGGTCTATGCCAATCATCTCATTTGTTACAGGACATTTGATATTGCCTACCTGCCAGAATGTTCTAAGATAGATGCATTTATGAAGATGAATCGTTTAGGTAGTCGTCATAAGGTGAGACGAGTTCATTTTTCTGCATGGTTCCTTGATGGCAGTGAAACTGAACTCCGTACAGATTTGTTTCGAAAGTTTATTGGAATGAATCAGAACAATCATAAAGACGCCTTATTTGAGTATTTAAGAGAGAACTTTGATTATATTGAACTCGAAACTTTCGACTAAGGGAAAGAAGTAGATATTAGTCAAGTAAGAGATTTGCGGGATAGTAATATTAAATTCAAAAAGATTGCTTAAAAGACTTGCAATCTTTTTTTTCTTTTGCTATAATTATCAATGGTTTGAAAAAACTGCCTAAGACAGTAGGGGAGCTCGACTCATAAAGATCCTACCGAGGACAAAACGTATCATGTAAAAAGAAGCGTATTGTACTTTCGTGTCTAGGTTTGGGCGCGTTTTTCTTTTGGAAAATTCCCCAAGCAAAATAATTACGGAGGTGAAACACTAAATGAGTGAAGCTATTATTGCTAAAAAAGCGGAACTAGTTGACGCAGTTGCTGAGAAAATGAAAGCTGCTGCATCCATCGTCGTTGTGGACGCTCGTGGTTTAACTGTTGAGCAAGATACCGTTCTTCGTCGTGAGCTTCGTGGAAGCGAAGTTGAGTACAAAGTTATCAAAAACTCAATCTTGCGTCGTGCAGCTGAAAAAGCTGGACTTGAAGACCTGGCATCTATTTTTGTTGGACCATCTGCAGTAGCATTTTCTAACGAAGATGTTGTTGCTCCAGCGAAAATCTTGAACGACTTTGCTAAGAACGCTGATGCACTTGAAATCAAAGGTGGTGCAATTGAAGGCGCTGTCGCATCAAAAGAAGAGATTCTTGCACTTGCAACTCTTCCAAACCGCGAAGGACTTCTTTCTATGCTCCTTTCTGTACTTCAAGCGCCAGTGCGCAACGTTGCTCTTGCAGTCAAAGCGGTTGCAGACAACAAAGAAGACGCAGCTTAATCATAAGCTACGCAGCGTAGCCTAGCTACAAAAAAATAACAAAATTAAATTTAAACTTATTTGGAGGAAATAACAATGGCATTGAACATTGAAAACATTATTGCTGAAATTAAAGAAGCTTCAATCCTTGAATTGAACGACCTTGTAAAAGCTATCGAAGAAGAATTTGGTGTAACTGCAGCTGCTCCTGTAGCTGTAGCTGCTGCTGGTGCTGGTGAAGCTGCCGCTGCTAAAGATTCATTCGATATCGAATTGACTGCTGCTGGCGACAAGAAAGTCGGCGTTATCAAAGTTGTACGTGAAATCACTGGTCTTGGCCTGAAAGAAGCTAAAGAACTTGTTGATGGTGCACCAAACGTTATCAAAGAAGGCGTTGCTGCAGCAGAAGCTGAAGAACTTAAAGCTAAATTGGAAGAAGCAGGCGCTTCAGTTACTCTTAAATAATAGAGTTTCCAATCATAGAAATCAACCAAGTCGAAAGACTTGGTTTTTTTGTATCCAAAAATCATTTTTATGTTAAAACGCTAACAAAAAATAGGATTGTATGATATAATTTAGACAGATTATTGTGATTTAGGAGATATTATGAATAAGATAAAAGTTATATGAGATTGTTAATTAGGGAATTTTTGTTAGGGGGATTCAGATGAATGAATGCAATTGATATTGTTGCTCATTTTCTGGTTAAAGGATTTGTTATTCTTTTTAGAATAATTTGAAAGGGATTTTATGAAAAAGTTTTTTGGGGAGAAGCAAACTCGGTTTGCTTTTAGGAAATTAGCTGTCGGGCTTGTTTCGGCTGCTATTTCTAGTTTGTTTTTTGTTTCTATCGTTGGGGTTGACTCTGTTCAAGCACAGGAAAAGTTGAATGTACACTATAAATACGTGACAGATACTGAAATAACTCCGCAAGAAAAGGAGTTGATTGTAAGTGGATTTCCTAAAATGCCTGAAGGCAATGAGGAGACTTACTATCTTGTCTACAGGTTAAACTCAAATACTGAAGCAAAAACCTTACCGAATACAGGCGACAGTAACAATTCCAATACTATGATGACGGCCGGTCTGTTAACGACGATAGGATTGGTTGTTTTTGTTGTGTCAAAAAGAAAGGTTCAAAGCAAGTTCCTATTGACTGTGTTGGTGGGTGCTGGTGTCGGAGGAGGTTTGATACTATCCGTCGATGCGCTGGAAAATGGGATCTTACTGCAGTATAATGCGGAATATCAAGTGTCAGCTGGGGAAAGTCTGCCTTCACCAGGTGAAATTTCGGGCTATACCTATGTTGGCTACATAAAAAATGAATCAATTAAAAAAATATTAGGTAATAAGATTCTTGATAATCAGCAGAATGCTAATGAAGATAAAGAAGTTTTAAACCAAAATAAGAAGTTAGATTATTCTGTTTCTTTTGATAAAAATGGGCTGAAAAATCAAACGGTTGGCGTCAATACAATTGAGCCTCAAGATGAAGTTTTATCTGGCCGAGTAGCTAAGCCGGAACTATTATACAAAGAAGAGACCGTTGAAACTGAGATAGCCTATGAAGAACAAATACAAGAGAATCCGGATTTAGCTGAAGGTACTGTAAGAGTAAAACAAGAAGGCAAACTAGGCCAGAAAATAGAAGTCGTTCGAATTTTTACTGTCAATAATCAAGAAGTATCAAGGGAAATTCTTTCTACTAAAATTGAGGAAGCAACTCCTAAAATAGTAGAAAAAGGGACTAAAAAGGTTGAAGCGCCAAGTGAAAAGCCAGTGGGTGCTAACTTGGTCGCTCCCGAGCAAGTGTCTTCATTGCCCGAATACACAGGCGTCCAATCCGGCGCAATGGTTGAGTCTGAACAGGTTGCTTCATTACCTGAGTATACAGGTACATTATCTGGAGCGATCGTTGAGCCGGAACAAATTGAACCGGAGGTTGGAGGTGTTCAATCCGGGGCAATAGTCAAACCTGCGCAAGCGACTCCATTACCAGAGTATACAGGAACTCAATCAGGTGCGATAGTCGCACCCGAACAAGTCACCCCGTTGCCTGAATACACTGGTGTTCAATCCGGTGCCATCGTTGAGCCTGAACAAGTTTCTTCCTTGCCAGAATATACAGGTGTTCAAGCAGGCACAGTAGTCGAGCCTGCGCAAGCGACTCCATTGCCAGAGTATACGGGAACTCAATCAGGTGCAGTAGTGGCACCCGAGCAAGTGGCACCATTACCTGAATATACAGGAACCCAAGCAGGTGCGGTGGTCGCTCCCGAGCAAGTTACACCATTACCGGAATACACAGGACCTCAAGCTGGAGCGATTGTTGAACCTGAGCAGGTGGAACCTCCACAAGAATATACTGGAAATATTGAACCAGCGGTACCTGAAGCGGAAAATCCTGCTGAAAAAGCTCAAGAGCCGAAAGAGCAGAAGCAAGAGCTAGAAAAGAATATCGAGCTAAGAAATGTATCTGATGTAGAGCTGTATAGTCTAACTGATGGAAAATACAAACAACACGTTTCTCTGGATACAGTTCCAACCAATCAAGACAATTATTTCGTGAAGGTCAAATCTTCTAAGTTTAAAGATGTTTTCTTGCCGATTTCTTCAATAGTTGATAGCACAAAAGATGGTCAGCCGGTTTATAAAATTACAGCAAGTGCTGAAAAATTAAAACAGGACATTGACAATAAATACGAGGAGAATTTTACTTTCTATCTAGCTAAAAAGGCAGAGAGAGAAGTCACAAACTTCACTTCCTTTAGTAACCTGGTTCAAGCTATAAATAATAATCTTGGTGGAACCTATTATTTAGGAGCTAGTCTGAATGCCAACGAGGTAGAACTAGAAAATGGCGCTAGCGGTTATATAAAGGGTAGATTTACTGGTAAGCTCTTTGGCAGTAAAGACGGAAAAAATTATGCTATTTATAATTTGAAGAAGCCTTTATTTAACACTTTGAGCGCTGCTACTGTAGAAAATCTGTCTCTTAAAGATGTAAATATCTCAGGGAAAACGGATATTGGAGCCCTTGCAAATGAAGCCAATAATGAAACAAGGATTAACAATGTCCACGTAGACGGTGTTCTGGCTGGCGAACGTGGCATTGGTGGCTTGGTTTGGAAGGCTGATAATTCTAAGATTTCTAATAGCAGTTTCAAGGGAAGAATTGTCAACTCCTATGAAACGAGGTCACCATACAATATCGGAGGATTAGTAGGTCAACTGACTGGCATCAATGCAGTTGTTGATAAGTCAAAAGCTACAATTACCATCTCGTCAAATGCGGATAGTACAAACCAAACTGTTGGTGGTCTTGCAGGTCTTGTAGAGAAAGATGCGCTTATCAGCAATAGTTATGCTGAGGGCAACATTAATAATGTGAAGCGCTTTGGAAGTGTTGCTGGTGTGGCTGGCTACTTGTGGGATAGAGAGTCTAGCGAAGAGGGACACGCTGGAAGATTGCATAATGTTCTCAGTGATGTCAATGTTATGAACGGAAATGCCATTAGTGGGTATCACTATCGAGGAATGCGAATAACTGACTCATATACCAACAAGGAGAACAGAGTCTACAAAGTGACTCTTGAAAAGGATGAGGTCGTAACCAAGGAATCCCTCGAAGAGAGAGGAACAATCCTTGATGCTTCTCAAATCGCAAGTAAGAAATCTGAAATCAACTCTCTTGCTGTACCGAAAGTTGAAAACTTACTGACTAGCAGAAATATAGAAAGTGATTTTTCCAAGGTTAAAGACTATCAAGCCAGTCGAGCTTTAGCATATAAGAATATAGAAAAATTACTGCCGTTTTATAATAAGGCAACCATTGTCAAATACGGTAATCTGGTAAAAGAAGATAGCGCTTTGCATGAAAAAGAAGTCCTATCTGCAGTCATGATGAAGAATAATGAAGTAATTACAGATATTGCTTCGCATAAAGAGGCGGCTAATAAGCTCTTGCTGCACTATAAGGATCATTCATCTGAAATACTAGATATCACCTACCAATCTGACTTTAGTAAGTTAGCAGAATACCGTGTCGGCGATACTGATCTCATCTATACGCCAAATCAATTCTTACATAATCATAGTTCAATCATTAATGAAGTTTTGCCTGATTTGAGAGCGGTCGATTATCAGTCAGAGTCTATCAGAAACACCCTAGGTATTTCTTCAGGAGTTTCATTAACAGAATTATACTTAGAAGAGCAGTTCGCCAAAACAAAGGAAAATCTAGCAAATACACTGGAAAAACTGTTGTCTGCTGATGCAGTCATTGCCAGCGAAAATCAAACGATTAATGGTTACGTCGTAGATAAAATCAAACGCAACAAGGAAGCCTTGCTTCTAGGTTTGACCTATTTAGAGCGCTGGTACAACTTTAACTATGGTGACGTTAACGTCAAAGACTTAGTCATGTATCACATGGATTTCTTTGGTAAGGGCAACGTATCACCGCTAGACACGATCATTGAATTAGGGAAAACTGGCTTTAACAATCTTCTGGCCAAGAACAACGTAGATGCTTATAGCATCAGCCTAGCAAACAATAATGGAACAAAAGATCTGTTCAGCACGCTTGTCAATTACCGAGAAGTATTTTTACCAACCAAAACAAATAATCAATGGTTCAAAGAGCAAACCAAGGCTTATGTCGTTGAAGAAAAATCAGCTATTGATGAGGTGAGGATCAAACAAGAGCAGGCTGGCAGCAAATACTCTATCGGGGTCTATGATAGAATTACCAGCGACACTTGGAAATACCGAAATATGGTTTTACCATTGCTGACAATGCCTGAAAGATCAGTCTTTGTCATCTCGACTATATCCAGTCTTGGCTTTGGCGCCTATGACAGATATAGAAATAAGGAGCACAGAGCAGGAGCAGAACTCAATAAGTTTGTTGAAGATAATGCTCAAGAAACCGCAAAACGCCAACGAGACCATTATGATTATTGGTATAGAATATTAGACGAGCAGGGTCGCGAAAAGCTCTATCGAAATATCTTGGTCTATGATGCCTATAAGTTCGGTGATGACACTACTGTCGGCAAAGCTACAGCGGAGGCGCAATTCAATAGTTCTAATCCAGCTATGAAGTACTTCTTTGGACCTGTTGGAAACAAGGTCGTGCACAACAAGCACGGAGCTTATGCTACTGGAGACGGGGTTTACTACATGGGCTATCGTATGCTGGACAAGGACGGAGCCATTACCTATACCCATGAAATGACGCATGATTCTGATAATGAGATCTATTTAGGTGGATATGGAAGAAGAAGCGGTCTTGGTCCAGAATTCTTCGCCAAGGGCTTGTTGCAAGCGCCGGATCATCCAGATGATGCGACAATCACGGTCAACTCCATTCTCAAATATGACAAGAAAGATGCGACTGAAAAATCACGTTTGCAAGTCCTTGATCCAACTGAACGATTCCAAAATGCGGATGATTTGAAAAACTATGTTCACAATATGTTTGATGTCATTTATATGTTGGAGTACCTAGAAGGGATGTCAATCGTAAACCGTCTATCCGATGTACAAAAAGTGAATGCTCTGAGAAAGATTGAGAATAAATATGTCCGAGATGCTGATGGAAATGATGTTTACGCAACCAATGTGATAAAAAATATTACAATGGCAGATGCACAAAAATTAAATTCATTCGACAGTCTCATTGAAAATCATATTCTTTCAGCGCGTGAGTACAAAAATGGTGATGTAGAAAGAAACGGCTACCATACGATTAAACTCTTCTCTCCGATTTATTCGGCATTAAGCAGTGAAAAAGGAACGCCTGGAGATCTTATGGGACGGCGTATGGCTTATGAGCTTCTGGCAGCCAAAGGCTTTAAAGATGGTATGGTCCCTTATATCTCTAATCAGTATGAAGATGATGCTAAGCAAAACGGAAAAACCATCAGTATATATGGTAAGACCAGAGGTCTGGTAATTGATGACTTGGTTTTACGCAAGGTCTTCAATGGTCAATTTAATAATTGGACAGAGTTTAAGAAGGCTATGTATGAAGAGCGTAAAAACAAGTTCGACAGCCTGAACAAGGTCACATTTGATGATACGAGACAACCATGGACAAGTTATGCTACTAAGACTATAAGTACAGTAGAAGAGTTGCAAACCTTGATGGATGAAGCAGTTCTCAAAGATGCAAATGATAATTGGTATTCTTGGAGCGGCTATAAACCAGAACATGACAGTGCTGTCCATAAGCTGAAAAAAGCAGTCTTCAAAGCCTACCTCGATCAGACCAATGATTTCAGAACATCAATCTTTGAAAACCAGAAGTGATTGGTTTGAGTTTGTCAAATGGACTGCAAAGTTGCAAGTCTGACACGTTGGGAGAAGAGATTTGATTTTTCTTAGAGTCCAGCTTTCTTAAAGATAAAAGATGACGAACCTAGTGAAAACTAGGTTTGTTTTTCTATATAAGTCATGCAATTAAAACAGTTGCTAGTCTGCTTTCAGGAAGTTTGCTGCTGACAGTCATTTATGAGGCTGATGATAAGCAGAAAATAGTCTGAAATGACCTTTACCCTACTTCATATTTTTGTTATAATATTTGTATTAAAGCGTGCATTTGCGCGCTCTTTTCTGTGTTTTAAAAGCACTTGGGTGCTTTATAGTGAGTTATTTTTGAATAGATGGTGAAGGAGGAGTTATGTTATACATTTGGTCTTATTTGAAGAGATATCCTAAGTGGCTGGTCTTGGACTTTGTTGCGGCAATCTTTTTTGTGATTGTCAATCTAGGGTTGCCAACGGTGCTGGCTCGGATGATTGATGAGGGAATCAATCCTAAGCAGACAGATCGGCTCTTTTTCTGGGCTTGGGTGATGTTTGGCGTTATTATCTTAGGAGTGCTGGGGCGAATCGTTCTGGCTTATGCGGCTGGAAAGCTAACGACGACCATGGTGCAGGACATGCGCAATGATCTCTATGCCAAGCTGCAAGAGTATTCTCATCATGAGTATGAGCAAATCGGTGTGTCTTCATTGGTCACGCGCTTGACTTCGGATGCTTTTGTGCTTATGCAGTTTGCAGAGCAAACCCTGAAAATGGGTGTCATTACTCCCATGATGATGCTGTCCAGTATTCTCATGATTTTTCTGACCAGCCCATCTCTAGCCTGGATTGTAGCTGTTTCAGTGCCTTTCTTGGCTGTCGTGGTCATTTATGTGGCGGTTAAAACCAAGCCCTTGTCTGAAAAGCAGCAGAAGACCCTTGATAAGATTAATCAGTATGTGAGGGAAAATCTGACTGGTCTACGCGTTATTCGAGCTTTTGCAAGAGAGGAATTTCAAGAGAAGCGTTTTGCTGACGAAAATGAGGTCTACGCGCAAAACTCCAATAAGCTCTTTAAGCTGACTGGTCTGACAGAGCCACTCTTTGTGCAGATTATTATTGCGATGATTGTGGCCATTGTCTGGTTTGCCCTAGACCCCTTGCGGGACGGCAGTCTTGAAATCGGGAATCTCGTTGCCTTTATCGAATACAGCTTTCACGCCCTGCTGTCCTTCCTCTTCTTGGCCAATCTCTTTACTATGTATCCTCGGACGGCAGTATCGAGCCAGCGGCTCAAGGAAGTCATGGACATGCCCATTTCCATCAATCCTAACGAAGATGGTATAACCGAGACAGAGACGCAGGGTTATCTGGAGTTCGACAATGTAACCTTCGCTTATCCAGGTGAGACAGAGAGTCCTGTACTGCATAATATTTCCTTCAAGGCTAAGCCGGGTGAGACTATTGCCTTTATCGGTTCTACTGGTTCTGGTAAGTCTACACTGGTGCAGCTGATTCCGCGCTTTTACGATGTAACACTGGGCAAAATTTTAGTGGACGGTGTGGATGTCCGCGAGTACAATCTTAAGGCTCTGCGTCAGAAGATTGGCTTTATTCCGCAGAAGGCTCTGCTATTTACTGGAACTATCGCGGCGAACCTGCGCTACGGAAAGGAAGAGGCTAGTCAGGAAGAGCTTAGTCAGGCGGCTGATGTTGCTCAAGCCAAGGATTTTATCGAGAGTCGGGAAGAGCGTTTTGAGACTCATCTGGCTGAGGGAGGCAGCAATCTATCCGGTGGGCAGAAGCAGCGACTCTCTATCGCCCGCGCGGTGGTCAAAAAGCCGGAAATTTATATCTTCGACGACTCTTTTTCTGCTCTAGATTATAAGACAGATGCGGTGCTGCGTCGTCGCCTCAAGGAAGTGACAGGCCAGGCAACGGTGCTGATTGTAGCCCAACGTGTGGGAACCATCATGGACGCTGACCAAATTATCGTCTTGGATCAGGGTGAAATCGTCGGACGCGGGAAGCACGAAGAACTGATGGAAACCAATGATATTTATCGCGAAATTGCGGATTCGCAGCTGAAAAATCAAGCTTTGACAGAGGAATAGAAAGGAGACTGACATGAAAAACACATCTAGTTTTGCTCGTCTGTGGAGCTACCTAAAAGTTTATAAATTTGCAGTCGCCTTTGCGATCTTCCTCAAAATCCTCAGCGTCGTTATGAGTGTCGTCGAGCCCTTTGTATTAGGTTTAGCTATTACAGAATTGACAAATAATCTGCTGGATATGGCTAAAGGTGTAGCTGGCGCCCAGATTAATGTGTCCTATGTCGGCTGGGTCATGATTTTGTATTTTGTACGGGCGATTATTTATGAAATCGGTTCTTACTATTCTAATTACTTTATGACCAATGCAGTGCAGGCTACCATTCGTGACTTGCGCAATGAACTTAGCCATAAGATTAATCGTATCCCCGTTTCTTACTTTGATAAGCATCAGTTTGGTGATTTGCTGGGGCGTTTTACCAGCGATGTCGAAGCTGTTTCAAACGCCTTGCAGCAGTCCTTTCTGCAGGTTATCAATGCAGTCTTTACTCTGATCTTGGTTATCGTCATGGTATTGGTGCTCAATCTGCAGTTGGGTATCATTGTGGTAGTTTCGATTCCGATTACCTACCTCAGTGCTCGCTTTATCGTGAAGAAATCCCAGCCTTACTTTAAACAGCAGGCAGATGCACTGGGGGCTATGAATGGCTTTGTTCAGGAAAATCTGACAGGATTTAATATTTTGAAGCTATATGTCAGAGAAGAAAGCTCCCAGGAGGATTTTCGTCAAATTACGCAAAACTTGCAGAAAGTAGGTTTTAAAGCTAGCTTTATTTCTGGTTTGATGATGCCTGTTTTGAATGTTATTTCAGATCTGACCTACCTCTTGTTAGCTCTGCTGGGCGGTCTTCAGGTTATTGCAGGGCGCTTGACAGTCGGGAATATGCAGGCTTTTGTTCAATATGTCTGGCAGATTAACCAGCCTATTCAAAACCTGACTCAGCTGGCAGGTCAGCTTCAGAGTGCCAAGTCTTCTTTGGATCGAATTTTCCAAGTGCTGGACGAAGCGGACGAAGTCAATGATGAGACAGAAAAGCTGGATCAAGATCTGACAGGTCAGGTTAGCTTCAAGGATGTGGACTTCCAGTATGTAGCAGACAAGCCGCTCATTCGGAATTTCAATCTGGAGGTCAAACCTGGAGAAATGGTTGCCATTGTAGGTCCGACTGGTGCTGGTAAGACCACGCTGATTAATCTTCTTATGCGTTTCTACGATGTGACCAAAGGCGCGATTACAGTGGATGGGCATGATATACGACATCTGTCCCGTCAGGACTACCGTAAACAGTTCGGTATGGTGCTGCAGGATGCCTGGCTTTATGAGGGGACTATAAAGGAAAATCTTCGTTTTGGCAATCTGCAAGCCACTGATGAAGAAATTGTAGAGGCAGCCAAGGCTGCTAATGTGGATCATTTTATCCGTACCTTGCCAGGCGGCTACAACATGGAAATGAACCAAGAATCCAGCAATATCTCGCTGGGGCAGAAGCAGTTGCTTACGATTGCGAGGGCTCTTTTGGCCAATCCTAAGATTTTGATTTTGGATGAGGCGACCTCATCTGTCGATACACGACTGGAGCTCTTGATTCAGAAAGCTATGAAGACTCTCATGCAGGGGCGGACCAGTTTTGTCATTGCTCACCGACTGTCGACCATTCAAGAAGCGGATAAGATTTTGGTGCTCAAGGATGGTCAGATTATCGAGCAAGGCAATCACGAGAGTCTCTTGGCTGATAAAGGATTTTATTATGACCTTTATCAGAGTCAATTTTCTAAAAAAGCAGAAGAAGTTTAAAAGGTTTGCTAAATCATTTGATAACTGCTAGAATATAAGCAAAGTGAGGTAGCAATGTCTTTAACTAGTCAAATTATTACAGCAGAATTTCCTGATTTAGATAAGGTGGAGGCCTTAAATCGAGAAGCCTTTCCTGAAGAAGAGAGAGTTCCTATTAATGAATTTCTCCGCTATACCAATGATGAACGGTCTCATTTCTTTGCCTTCTACAATGAGGAAGAATTTGTTGGTTTTGCTTTTGCAGTTTATAACGAAAAAATGTTCTATGTCAGCTTCTTTGCGATTATGCCGCACCTTCGCAGCCATGGCTATGGGGGAGAAATCATTCATAAACTGACAGAGTTTTATCAAAAAACTATGGTTCTAGAGGTAGAACGTGTCGATGAAGAATGTGACAATTTAGAGCAACGTCAAGCACGTATGGACTTCTATAAGCGTAATGGCTTTCGAACGACCAATGCCTTTCTGGAATATGAAGGGTTAAGCTTTGAAATCTTGTATTTGGGACATCATTTTGATGAGGAGGCTTATCGAGATATTTTCCATATGCTGCAAGAGAAGAACTTCTTTGAATTCGAAATTAAGTACAGAAGATTTAGCGATGTGTAAAGATTGCTAAATGTTTTATAGCCATTTTTAAAAGGTTGAGATAGGATGTCTCAACCTTTTTACTATGAAAAATCTCTTTTATTTTGTTTTGGATCTGGAAGGACAATATTGTATTTTTCTCGCATTCAGAAACAGTAGAGCATGTCTGTTTAAAGAAAGTAAACCATCAAAAAAAGATAGAGATAGGTTGGTAAATTATACGATCTAAAACAAACTTATTTATATCACTTTAAAATAAGCCTTAAATCTGTGGATAAGTCAGGAATTTGCTAAAACCTATTGATATATGATTTGATTTAAATCATATTTTCTCTTTTGATTCGAATCAATATTCTGAAAAAGTTAAAAATCTTGCGGAGGTGGCTATTTCCGTATATAATGATAAAGCATGAAAAATTAAAAAGGAGATTCTCGTGATTAAAAAAGGTACTTTGACAGGTTTGCTCCTGTTTGGAATGTTTTTCGGTGCTGGAAACTTGATCTTCCCGCCTTCACTTGGAACATTATCTGGTCAGCATTTTTTGCCAGCTATTGCAGGATTTGTCTTGTCTGGGGTTGGACTTGCTGTTCTGACTTTGATTATCGGAACGCTCAATCCTAAGGGCTATATTCACGAGATTTCTCAGAAGATTGCACCTTGGTTTGCTATTGTCTATCTTGTAACCTTGTATTTGTCAATTGGGCCTTTCTTTGCTATTCCGCGGACAGCGACGGTGGCCTATGAAGTTGGTATTGCTCCTATGCTGTCTAAAAATATGACTGGTATCGGATTGATTGTTTTCACGACACTTTACTTTGCGGCTGCTTACCTGATTTCTTTGAATCCATCTAAGATTTTGGATCGGATTGGACGTATTCTGACGCCAGTCTTTGCAGTTTTGATCATCATCTTAGTCATTCTAGGAGCTTTGAAATACGGATCAAATGCTCCTCAGCGGGCTTCAGAAGCTTATGCTGCGTCAGCTTTTGGAAAGGGCTTCTTGGAAGGTTATAATACTTTGGACGCCTTGGCTTCCGTGGCTTTCAGCGTCATTGCGGTAACAACTCTTAACCAGCTTGGTTTCAAGAATAAAAAGGAATATGTTTCAACCATCTGGGTTGTTGGTTTGATGGTAGCGTTGGGCTTTAGCGCCATGTATATCGGTTTGGCTTTTCTAGGCAATCATTTCCCAGTTCCAGCTGAGATAATTGCCAAAGGCAATCCTGGTGTTTATGTCCTGTCGCAGGCGACACAGGCTATCTTTGGACCTACAGCACAGATTTTCCTTGCAGCTATGGTTACTGTGACTTGCTTCACAACAACAGCAGGACTTATTGTATCGACTGCGGAATTTTTCCATAAAACTTTCCCTAAAGTATCCTATAAAGTGTACGCCACGGTCTTTACATTGATTGGTTTTGCGATTGCTAATCTTGGCCTCAATGCCATCATTCAATATTCTGTTCCAGTCTTGCAAATTCTCTATCCAATTACCATTGTTATCGTTCTGATTGTCATTGTCAATAAATTCTTACCACTGTCCAAAATCGGTATGCAAATAACGGTGGCAGCAGTGACTCTGATTTCCTTTGCGGGTATTCTCGGACAGCAGTTCCATATCACTAGGATAAGTGGTATTATAAATTCTCTTCCATTTGCTCAGGCTTCATTGCCTTGGTTGGTGCCAGCTCTAGTTGGAATCCTACTTTCTCTCTTTTTGCCAAACAAGCAGAAGAGTGAGCGTTTTGAGATGGAGAGCTAATAGATAACATCCGCCACAATGTGGTGGATTTTTTTGACTCATTGTCAATTATAGTAGGGAATTTATGGCGAAGGAATTCAAGCTGTTTTTTTATGAGCAATATGACAATATAATCCTTTTATAAGATAGATTTAAGAAAAATTTTAACTTTTTCTTAACCATTTTTAATCTTAGGAGATTATACTAAAGTCATAAAAAAAACAAACCTAAAGGAGAATCTTATGAAATTCAATTCAAATCAAAAATATACCCGCTGGTCAATTCGTCGTTTAAGCGTGGGTGTGGCTTCCGTTGTTGTTGCCAGTGGTTTCTTTTTGCTAGTTGGTCAACCAAATACCGTACATGCAGATGATCTCACCTCAACTCCTACTAAAGTTCTTCAAGAAGATTCGTCATTATTAGAAAAGAATAAGTTGCCAGAGACAGTTTTAAAAGAAGAAATGGATTCGGCTCTACCTGCAAATCAGTCAGCTCCTAAGGAAGAGGTTGATGAAACTATTTCTCTAGATAAGTCTAGCCTATCTCCTAAGGAAGAAATGGTAAAACCAAAAGAAGAACAGACTATGGCAGAAGTTAGCAATCAAAAAGAAGAAGCTAAACCGGAGGCAACTCTTGTTGAAGTTTCAAACCAAGATCGTGAAGCGGCTACTTCTCAATCGGTAACGACTCCAGATGAAGTTAGAAAAGGAGTTGAAGAAAATACTAAGGACTCAGTAGACGTCCCAGCTAGCTACTTAGAAAAGGCAAACGTTCCTGGTCCATTCTTGGCAGGTGTTAATCAAGTTATTCCGTATGAAGCTTTCGGTGGAGACGGCATGTTGACACGTCTCTTACTCAAATCTTCTGACAAAGCTCCTTGGTCAGACAATGGCAAAGCGAACAATCCAGCCCTCTTGCCACTTGAAGGCTTGGCGAAAGGTCAATACTTCTACGAAGTGGATTTGAACGGCAATACTACAGGTAAAGACGGGCAAGCTCTTCTTGACCAACTTCGTATTAATGGCACTCATGCTTATCAAGCGACTGTCAAAGTCTATGGTGCCAAAGATGGTAAACCAGATTTGACTAATCTTGTAGCAACAAAAAATGTAACTGTTAGTTTAAATGGCCTTGTTTCAAAAGAATCAGTCAAAGACTCAGTCACCAAAAATATTAAAGACCATATTGATGTCCCAGCTGGCTACTTAGAAAAGGCAAACGTTCCTGGTCCATTCTTGGCAGGTGTTAATCAAGTTATTCCGTATGAAGCTTTCGGTGGAGACGGCATGTTGACACGTCTCTTACTCAAATCTTCTGACAAAGCTCCTTGGTCAGACAATGGCAAAGCGAACAATCCAGCCCTCTTGCCACTTGAAGGCTTGGCGAAAGGTCAATACTTCTACGAAGTGGATTTGAACGGCAATACTACAGGTAAAGACGGGCAAGCTCTTCTTGACCAACTTCGTATTAATGGCACTCATGCTTATCAAGCGACTGTCAAAGTCTATGGTGCCAAAGATGGAAAACCAGATTTGACAAATCTTATTGCGACTCGTCAAGTAACGATTCAGCTTCGTGGAAAAGAAATGGCTACAATACCATCTCAAGAAGGTCAAATGAATATGAAACCTTCTACAACACCATCTCAAGAAGGTCAGATGAATAAGAAGTCTTCTGCAACAGATTCTATGAGTACTGCTGAGGGTACGAAGGAAGTAGATCATCGCATGACTGATGTGAAGGGGGAACACCCAACTTCTATGCCGATGGCAGATACGATGAAAAAAAATGATAAGGCTACGTTACCCACAACTGGTGAAGCTCAAACAGCTACAGCTACTATTGGTTTCTTTGGACTAGCCTTGGCAGGAATTCTTGGCTTTCTAGGTTTGAAAGAAAAACAAAAAGATTAAGGTTCAAATCATTTAAAAATTACTAAAAATAGTGTTATACTAAAGCCAGTATAACACTGTTTTTATGAGGAGATTAGCAATGGGAAAGACAATTTTACTTGTTGATGATGAGATGGATATTCTGGATATCAAAAAGCGCTATCTTGTGCAGGCTGGCTACCAAGTTTTAGTGGCTCGAGATGGCGTGGAGGGATTAGAGCTTTTCAGAAAGAAATCTGTTGACCTGATCATCACGGATATTATGATGCCAAATATGGACGGCTATGACTTTATCAGTGAGGTTCAGTATATAGTACCTGATCAACCTTTTCTTTTTACAACGGCTAAGACCAGCGAGCAAGACAAAATTTACGGGTTGAGCTTAGGAGCAGATGATTTTATAGCCAAACCTTTTAGTCCACGCGAGCTAGTTCTAAGAGTCAATAATATTTTGCGCCGACTTCATCGTGGAGGTGAGATCGAACAAATTGAGCTCGGTGACTTGATGATGAATCATGTGGTTCATGAGGCTCGTATCGGGGAGTGTTTGTTGGAATTAACAGTGAAGTCCTTTGAACTGCTTTGGATTTTAGCTAGTAATCCTGAGAGAGTTTTTTCAAAGACGGAGCTTTACGAGAAGGTGTGGCAGGAAGACTTCGTAGATGATACCAATACACTTAATGTTCATATCCATGCTCTGAGACAGGAATTGACCAAGTATGCCAGTTCAAACACTCCTGCCATCAAAACTGTCTGGGGTCTTGGGTATAAAATGGAAAGATCACGAGGTGGAAAATGAAATTAAAAAGTTACATTCTAGTAGGGTACCTAATTTCTAGCCTACTAACGATTTTACTCGTTTTCTGGGCAGTCCAGCGAATGTTGATTGTAAAAAGCGAGATATATTTCCTAGTTGGAATGACATTGATTGCTAGTTTTATAGGAGCGGCAGTCAGTCTCTTTCTTTTATCGCCAGTATTTTCTTCCCTTCGGCATCTGAAAAAACAGGCTCAGAATATTGCTGACAAAGATTTTAGTACAGAGATTGACGCCAAGGGCCCTATCGAATTTCAAGAGTTGGGTCAGGCTTTTAACGATATGTCGTATAATTTGCAAGAAACGTTTGAGTCGCTTGATGAAAGTGAACGAGAAAAAGGAATGATGATTGCCCAGCTTTCTCACGATATTAAAACTCCCATTACCTCTATTCAGGCGACTGTGGAGGGGATTTTAGATGGAGTGATCGAAGAAGAGGAGCAGATTCATTACTTGACCACGATTAGCCGTCAGACAGAGCGTTTGAATAAATTGGTGGAAGAATTGGATGTTTTGACTCTTAATGCCCAGCCTCGAATAGAATCAGATGGAGAAGCTGAAATAGTCTTTCTAGACCAGCTATTGATTGAGGTCATGAGTGAATTTCAACTATTGATTGAGCGGGAGGAGCGGGACATCTACATTCAAGTGTCTCCCGAGTCAGCAAAAATTAAGAGTCATTACGATAAACTTTCCCGTATCTTGGTCAACTTGATAAATAATGCCTTTAAGTACTCCGACCCTGGAACTAAAATCGAGATAGTGGCTCAATTAACTGATCAAATCTTGACAATCAGTGTGAAGGATGAAGGACGGGGTATTGCTCCTGAGGATTTGGATAAGATTTTTAAACGCCTTTACCGTGTGGAAACTTCTCGTAATATGAAGACAGGTGGGCATGGTCTGGGCCTTGCTATTGCTCGTGAGTTGGCTCATCAGCTGGGTGGGGAAATAATGGTCGAAAGCCAGTATGGCCTAGGAAGCACTTTTACATTTACTCTCAACTTAACATAAATCCACAATAAGTGATAAACATTTTTAACGCTTGATTTAGCAAAGATAACATCAAATTCAAGTTTTTTCAAATCTATCTCCCTATTTTTAGGGGGATTTTTATTTTATACTATAGTCAGAAATTGATAGAGAGGTTTTTGAAATGGCAACAAGTTTTTTGTTCTTTATTTCTGTTTTTCTGGCGGGGATTCTATCTTTTTTCTCGCCCTGTATTTTACCACTTATGCCAGTCTATGTGGGGATTTTGCTGGATTCGGATCAGCCGAAAACGGTTCGGTTTATGGGAAAAGATATTTCCTGGTATGGTCTAGCTAAGACTCTCTGCTTTATAGCTGGCTTATCAACTGTATTCTTAGTTTTGGGCTATGGAGCTGGTGCTTTGGGGCAAGTCCTCTATGCCCCTTGGTTTCGCTACGTTCTTGGTGGGATTGTCATTCTACTGGGAATCCATCAGATGGGAATCATTAATATCCAGCAACTGCAAAAGCAAAAGAGCATCCAACTTAAAAAGAATAGTAAAAGAAGTGATTTTCTTAACGCTTTTCTCTTGGGTATCACCTTTAGCTTTGGTTGGACGCCCTGTGTGGGACCTGTTCTGAGCTCTGTCTTAGCAATTGCAGCTTCTGGCGGTAACGGCGCTCTTCAGGGAGGCTTGCTTATGTTGGTTTATACACTTGGATTAGCGCTTCCATTTCTAGCTATGGCTTTGGCTTCTGGCTGGGTAGTACAGCGCTTTGCGAAACTCAAACCTTATATGGGAACGCTTAAGAAAATCGGCGGTGCACTTATCATTCTCATGGGAATTTTGCTGATGCTTGGAAATCTAAACGCTTTAGCATCATTATTTGGATAAAAATTATATAATTAAAGGAGACACATCATGAAAAAAATCACTACACTTACAATCGCTGCACTTAGTATCTTTGTCCTAGCAGCCTGCTCTAATCAAAAATCAGATTCTAATATGAAGAAGATGGATGACAGCAGTATGATGAAGAAAGATGATATGAAAAAAGACGACATGAAGAAGGAGGATATGAAAGACTCCAGCATGTCTGATGATAAAATGAAAAAGGATGATATGAAGGATTCTTCTATGATGTCTGACAATAAGTCTGATATGAAAGATGATATGAAATCAAGCGATTCAAGCATGAAGGATGACATGAAAGATTCATCCGAAATGTCATCTGACAAATAAGAATTCCACCATAGGAAAGAAAGTCGTCAGTTTTGTCGGCTTTCTCCTTATTTTGAAAGGAAAGAAAACGATGAAGAAGTTATCAATATTGACTATCAGTCTGCTTTGTGTCGGCCTTTTGGGAGCCTGTTCAAATCAGAAGATGAACTCGGAAGTTTCTAAAAGTGATAAAAGCAATATGGAAACAAAAGCTGATTCTGAGCAATCTACCAAGATGGCCAAAGACTTTAGTCTGCAAGGAGTAGATGGCAAGACCTACAAGCTGTCTGATTTCAAAGGCAAGAAAGTGTATTTAAAGTTTTGGGCTTCTTGGTGCTCTATCTGTCTATCTACACTTGGTGATACTAATGATTTGGCTAAGGAGCAGTCAGGAAAAGATTATGTTGTGCTGACGGTGGTGTCTCCGACTTTTAACGGAGAAAAGTCTGCTGATGATTTCAAGGAATGGTACAAATCTTTGGATTACAAAGACTTCCCAGTTCTCATGGATACTAAGGGAGAATTGCTGAAAGAATACGGTATTCGCTCTTATCCATCTGCTCTTTTCGTAGGCAGCGACGGCTCTCTTGCCAAGACACATATTGGCTATATGAGCAAGGAAGATATTGAGAAAACACTGAAAGAAATCAAGTAGAAAGGAGTAATGAACATGGAAGGCAAATGGAAAATTCTTCTGGTTCTGCTTGGCTTGCTTGTCTGCTTTGGACTGGTCTATGTGATTGTGGGTAATGGTAAGCAATCTTCTCCTGAGCAAATCAAGAAAGCCTCTATGAGCAAGACAGAAACTGTATCCCAACAAAAGCAAGAAGATGTCAAGGAAGAAGACAAGCGGGAGATTTATCTGGCTGGCGGCTGTTTCTGGGGAGTAGAAGAGTACTTTTCTCGCGTGCCAGGTGTACTTGATGCAGTATCAGGCTATGCAAATGGTAAGGGAGACACGACCAAGTATGAATTAGTCTCTCAAACTGGTCACGCTGAGACTGTTCACATCACTTACAATGCCAAGAAAATTTCGCTAAAAGAAATTCTGCTTCACTATTTCCGCATTATTGATCCAACTTCTAAAAACAAGCAGGGAAATGATCAGGGTACCCAGTATCGGACAGGCGTTTACTATACTGACGAAGCTGATCTTGAGACTATTAACCAGGTCTTTGATGAAGTTGCAAAGAAATATGCTAAGCCTTTGGCCGTCGAAAAAGAACCTCTAAAAAACTTTATCAAGGCAGAAGATTATCACCAGGATTACCTAAAAAAGAATCCTAATGGATATTGCCATATCGATGTCAATCAAGCTGCTTATCCTGTTATCGAAGCTAGTCGCTATCCTAAGCCTAGCGATGAAGAGATTAAGGCTAAGCTCTCTCCTGAAGAATACGCTGTCACACAAAAGAATGATACAGAGCGGGCCTTTTCTAATCGCTATTGGGATAAGTTCGATGCTGGTATCTATGTGGATGTGGTGACGGGAGAGCCTCTCTTTTCATCAAAGGATAAGTTTGACTCAGGTTGCGGTTGGCCGAGTTTCACACGTCCTATCAGTCCAGATGTTGCGACTTACAAAGAAGACAAGAGTTTCAACATGACACGGACAGAAGTTCGTAGTCGAGTTGGAAATTCCCATCTGGGCCATGTTTTCACTGATGGTCCTAAGGACAAGGGTGGCTTACGCTATTGTATTAATAGTTTGTCAATCAAGTTCATTCCAAAAGATGAGATGGAGGAGAAGGGCTACGGCTATCTTTTGGATTATGTTTAAGAGCATTTTGATTGAAAATTTGCTATAATAAATCCAGTATAAATAAGGAGTTGAATCTTGTGTATTCAATTATGATTGTAGAGGATGAGTATCTGGTAAGACAGGGAATTGCGTCCTTGGTAAACTATGAGAAGTTTAGTATGCAAGTCATTGCCCAGGCTGAAAATGGAATAGAAGCTTGGAAGAAATTTCAGGAAAATCCTGCTGACATCCTGCTGACCGATATCAACATGCCACAGATGAACGGCCTCGAACTGGCCAAGCTAGTCAGGGACCAGGCTCCTAAGTGCCATATCGTTTTTCTGACGGGCTATGATGATTTTGACTATGCTCGGACCGCCATTAAACTAGGCGCAGATGACTATCTTCTCAAGCCATTTTCCAAAGATGATGTTGAGGAAATGTTGGCCAAGGTGCAGACTAAGCTTGATAAGGAACGAAAAAAAGCCCAGATTCAAAACTTGGTTGATCAGGGACAGCACTCTGAGTTGGAAGAGGCTATTCACGCGCGTCTAGCTGATTCAGAATTAAGTCTGAAAAGTTTAGCTTTCCAATTGGGGTTTAGTCCGTCCTATCTTAGCGTTCTTATCAAAAAAGAACTAGGCTTGCCCTTTCAAGATTATCTGATCCAAGAGCGGATGAAAAAAGCAAAACTCTTACTCCTGACTACAGATTTGAAGATTTATGAAATAGCAGAGCAGGTAGGTTTTGAAGATATGAACTATTTTTCTCAGCGCTTCAAGCAGGTGGTTGGGCTGACACCTCGGCAGTTTAAAAAAGGGGAGGGGAAATGAAACGATATCCGCTTCTTATCCAGTTGATTGTCTATATTTTTCTGCTGGTTCTTTTCCTCTTGGGATTTGTTGGGAGTCTTTACTATCAGACTAGCTCGGGGACTATTCGGCGGCTGACAGAGCGGACGACGCGCAATAGTATGGAGCAAAGCGGGCAGTTCATTGCTTCTTATTTGCAAAAATTAAAACAAACCACCTCCACACTGAGCAAGGAAGAAACGATTCGGAAGTTTGCTCAGAATCATGAAAGCAGCGAAACGTCAGTACAGGCTTTGATGAAAACCATTATTGAGACAGATCCGGATTTGGTGTCGGCAGTATTGGTTACCAAGGACGGGCGCGTGGTCTCAACAGATTCTCAAATTAGCATGCAGACATCTTCTGATATGATGAATGAAAAATGGTATCAGGAAGCTGTTCATACCAAAGCCATGCCTGTCTTGACCCCTGCTCGCAAGGAATCTCTGTCATCAGAGAAGGAGAAGTGGGTTGTTTCTGTCACTCAGGAAGTGGTGGATGAAGCAGGGCAGAATCTCGGTGTTTTGCGTCTGGATATTGGCTATAAGAGTCTCAAAGCCTATCTGGATCGGCTTCAGCTAGGGAAGAAAGGCTTTAGTTTTATTGTCAATAGCCAGCATGAATTTGTCTATCATCCTAAGAAAAGTGTTTACTCCTCCAGTCAGGAAATGAAAGCTATGCAGTCCTATATCTCGGTCAAGGATGGTTATGCAGACCAGAAGCAGGCATTTGTCTATCAGATTGACATTCCAGATAGTGACTGGACTTTAATTGGCGTTGCCTCATTAGAGCAATTGCAGATGCTTCAGTCACAGATGCTTTATTCTTTTGTAGGAATGGGCATTTTAGCACTCCTGCTGTGCTTGACTGGTATTTGGTTTGTTCTTCGTTTGTGGATTAAGCCTCTGCAGAATCTACAAGCAGTTATTCTAAAGATTGGCGCAGGTGACTCAAATTTGCGAGCGGAAGCAAAGGGTTCTCCAGAGTTGGTTGACTTGGCTCAGCAGTTCAATAAAATGCTGGACCAAATTGAACAGCTGATGGAAGCTGTCAAGACTGAAGAACAAAATGTCCGACGCTATGAGCTCCGAGCTCTCTCAGCTCAAATCAACCCTCATTTCCTTTATAATACCTTGGATACGATTGTCTGGATGGCTGAGTTTAATGACAGCAAACGTGTTGTTGAGGTAACAAAATCACTCGCTCAGTATTTCCGTTTGGCGCTTAATCAAGGGCATGAACAGATTGCTCTCAAAGATGAGATTGACCACGTTCGTCAGTATCTTTTTATCCAGAAGCAACGCTATGGCGACAAGCTCCAGTATGCGATTGAAGAGGATGAATCTATAGCTGATTATAAATTGCCCAAGCTGGTACTCCAGCCCTTGGTTGAAAATGCCATCTACCATGGCATCAAGGAAATTGACCGACAAGGCGTGATTCGGGTGACATCAGCAGCAGAAGAGGGGCAGCTGATATTATCGATCTATGACAACGGCCGTGGCTTTGATGTCAACGCCTCTATGGATGCGACTCTCCTTCGCTTAGGTGGTGTCGGTCTGAAAAATGTTGATCAACGCTTAAGATTGCAGTTCGGAGACGACTACCATATGGAAATCCAGTCCGAACCAGATAAATTTACCCAGATTAGTCTTTATTTGCCACTAGTTACAGATGATTAGATCTATTATGTTTTAAAATATTCAAGCCGGTAGTTTTTTCTCCGGCTTTTTACTGTTTGAAAAAATGCACTATTATTGCTGTTCATCAAGCAAAATTTTCTCTTTTCCGAGTCACACGATTTTTGCAAGAAAATTACCGTAGCGGATTTGTGAAAAATCCATAAGATTCATTTATAATGATAAATGAATGTATATTCTACGTGAGTAGTTAGAGGAGAGTAAATGGAATCACCTTTATTTGTTGTTTCAGTTTTTTTAGCGGGTATTTTGTCCTTCTTTTCCCCTTGTATTTTTCCCTTGTTGCCAGTTTATATTGGCATTTTGTTGGATGACAAGGAGGTCAAGACCTTGAAAGTATTCGGCCGAGAGCTTGCTTGGCAGGGTATGGTTAGGACACTTTTTTTCATTGCAGGTATCTCTACAGTCTTCTTTTTGCTAGGCTTTGGAGCCGGATTTTTAGGAACGATTATTTACAGCCCTACCTTTCGTTATGTGATGGGTGGTCTCATCATTCTGCTGGGTCTGCATCAAATGGAGCTTATTAACATTCGCCAGTTACAGATTCAAAAGAGCTTGACTTTCAAAAAGAACGGCCAGAAACATCATTTTTGGTCTGCTTTCTTGCTGGGAATTACCTTTAGCTTTGGTTGGACTCCCTGCATTGGACCGATTCTCAGCTCAGTCTTAGCCTTAGCAGCTTCAGGTGGGAATGGTGCATTTCAGGGAGCAATTTTGACCTTGATTTACACTTTGGGAATGGCCCTGCCTTTCCTAATTCTAGCTTTGGCATCTAGCTTTGTTATGCAATATTTTAATAAAATCAAGCCTTATATGGGCCTGATGAAGAAAATCGGCGGAGCTCTGATTATTCTGATGGGAATTCTGCTGATGCTAGGACAGCTCAACGCCCTGTCTGGACTTTTTGGATAAAAGGAGAAAGAAATATGAAAAAAATCGTTACATTATTAGCAACTGTGTCAGCAGCGGTCTTTTTGGCAGCCTGCTCGGAACAGGAGGATAAGCCTATGACTATGCCCACAACCAGTAGCTCGTCTAGTGAGACCACTCAGACAAGCACAGTCACCCAAGCAGCTTTCAGTCAAGAGGCACCTGACTTTACTCTGCAGTCTATGGATGGAAAAACAGTCAAACTTTCTGACTACAAAGGCAAGAAAGTTTATCTAAAATTCTGGGCTTCTTGGTGTGGACCTTGTAAGAAGAGTATGCCGGAATTGGTCGAGTTGGCTGGTAAAACGGACCGTGATTTCGAAATCTTGACAGTTGTAGCACCAGGTCTTCAAGGAGAGAAATCTGCCGAGGAATTCCCAAAATGGTTTCAAGAACAAGGTTATAAAGATGTACCAGTTCTATTTGACACTTCAGGAGAAATTTTCCAAGCCTATCAGATCCGCAGTATCCCAACTGAAATCCTCATTGACAGTCAAGGGAAAATCGGGAAAATCCAGTTTGGCGCTATCAGTAATGCTGATGCAGAAGCAGCTTTCAAGGAAATGAAATAAAGCGAAAAAAGAATGGACTTATGATCCATTCTTTTTTAGTTTGTAAGGTAATTAAGAGCTAGCACCTGATGTCGCATCGGCTCCTCCATCTCCATGACCTCCATCGCCTTCAGCATCAGAAGCACCAGAAGTAGCGTCTGCGTCTCCATGACCTCCGGCAGGAGCAAATGGTCCGCTGCCTCCAACCAAACGTTGACCAGTTTCTTTTAAGTACCAGTCAAGCCATGGTTGGAAATTAAAGACGATTTCATTGATTCCTGCGTATGATCCGTCAGGATAGTACATAGCTTGGTAGTTGTGGGTATTGATAACGCCTGCAGGTGAACCTGGGACGATTGTACGTACGTATTCTTGGTTTCCGTTGCGAAGTGTTCCGATAACCCACTCTACATTTTTCATCCGAGCTGGTGGAAGAGAACCATGAACGGTTGACATGCGGCTACCTGACTGAGGTGGCACACGTTTGGCAAACATGGTGTCTGGGTCTTGGTGGGCGTTGTTGTAGTAGAGGAATTGATTGTTATCGTCAGCGTATGTCAATTCAAATGGCATAGCTTTTAAGAACATATCAATCTGGTTAACAGTTAAGATACCATGGTCGAGTTTGACGTAAGTATCGCCAGAAACAGCGCCAGTGATTTCAGCGACTTTTTCTACCCATTCTGGATCATCTGGATCAACTTCTGTAATTGTCGTAGCGATTGGTTTTCCGCAGTCTAAGTCTTCAGGTTCAATTGGTTTTGGTTTTTTCAATTTTGAAACGACCTCTACATATTTGATAAAGTTATCTAAGCATGTTTCAAGGAAATTCACAGTTCCTTCGTTGGTGATATTGCCATCATTGTCAAAAGCTTCCTTGGCTTTGCCCAGCAAGAACTCGTTGCCTGGAAGAGTGTAAGCATTGACACCAGGGGCGTCTAGGATTTTACGCAGGTGAACTTGAGCACGAGAAGTTCCTTGGTCATAGTAAGAAGCACCGACGATCATGACAGGCTTGTTTTCGAAAGGATGAACCTCGTAAGAGAGCCATTCTAAGACACTCTTCAAAGGAGCGCTGATAGTATGATTGTGCTCAGGAGTTGCGATGATGACACCGTCTGCACGTGTAATTTTGTTATACAAATAACGCAATTGGAAACTTTCATCCCATTTTTCATCCTGGTTAAACATTGGGACTTCATCGATTTCTAAGACTTCCAATTCAAATTTAATTTTGAACTGACGGCGGATGAATTCCAACAATTTTCGGTTATATGATTGTTCGTAGTTTGATCCTACAATTCCAACAAATTTCATTCTTTCGGTCTCCTATCTTACAATTTTTCCCAGTTAAATTCTTCAGCATCTTTGCGAAGCAATTCTTGTGCGTTGCGCAATTTTTCAGTAATTTTGACAAAGATACGGAAGTCATCAAAGATAGCATCCAATTTTTTGACAACGTCAAGATCTACCAAGTCTCCGCTTTGGTCAAAAGCTTGAAGGGAATGCGAAAGCAAGAACTCATCTGGAAGAACAGTTGCCTTGATTTCTGGAGCGTTCAAAATTTGACGGAGCTGCAGCTGGGCACGAGAGGAGCCAAGTGTACCATAAGAAGCACCAGTGATCATGACTGGCTTGTTCAGCAGTGGATAGATTCCGTAAGAAAGCCAAGCCAGAGCATTCATGAGCACAGCTGGAATAGAGTGGTCGTACTCAGGTGTACCAATAAGTACGCCGTCTGCTGCATCGATTTTTTCGGCAATTTCTGATACTAACTCAGGGACGTTTCTGTCAGCAGGTTTATTAAACATTGGGATATCTTTAATCTCAACCAGCTCGATTTCAGCCTTGTCAGCAAAGTGCTTAGACATATAATGAAGAAGTTGCCGGTTTGTAGAACGTTTAGAATTTGTTCCAACAATTGCAATAAGTTTTAACATAAAATTTCCTTTCTGAAATGAAGATACAAATCCCTCGTAGGTGCAGTTATTTTTCTTTAGGCAGGTAAAAACCAAAAGAAAGAGAGGGTGTTTTTAAATGGGCATTATTTATAAAAGCTTGAGCGATAGAGTTACCGCTTAGTGTGGCAGCAAATTTATCACTTTTGAATTAAGAAGCAGGAATTATCTGCTCTAAAAGGCCTGAGCTACAGAAGAGCTGACTGTCTTGGGTGATTATCAAGGCTTCAATCCCTGCTTGCTCTTCAATCTGAGACAGAATTGATGTCGGACTTTCACCAAATAGACGGGTTGTCCAGATTTCACCATCTACCGATTTGTCTGAAACAATGGTCAGACTAGCCAATTGATTTTCGATAGGATAACCTGTTTTGCGATCCAGAATGTGATGGTAGTTCCGCCCTTCAACTGTAAGGGTTCTCTCGTAAATTCCTGATGTGACCACTGACTGATTGGTGACCGCTAGTATAGCTGAGTGATTGCCGCGAGGCTGCTTGGGATTTTGGATACCAATTCGCCAGGCACGCTGGCTGACTGCATTATGCCCAATTGTCAGGACATTGCCACCAAGATTGATAAGAGCAGAGGTCACTCCCTGACTCAGCAAATAGTCTTTAATCTTATCAGCGATATAGCCTTTAGCCAAGGCACCTAAATCCAACTTCATGCCTTTCTTAGTCAAAAAGACACTACAATCTTCTGGATTCAACTCAAGCAAGTTTGGGTCGGTCAGACTTAGAGCTTGCTGAATCTCCTCCCTACTTGGGAGACGGGCGTCTGAAAATCCTATCCGCCAGGTCTGGACGAGAGGACCAATCGTGATATTTAAGTGGCTGCCTTTTGCTAGGCTGTGATATTTTCCCAACTCAATCAGCTCAAAAAGCTCTGGATGAACTTGGACGCTTTCAATTCCTGCCAGATGATTGATAGTCATAAGTTCTGAGTTTTCATCATTGGCACTGAAGCGATTTTTATAGAGATGAAGCAGTTGGACCGCCTCATCTAAGAGTATTTCCGCTCGCTCATGACAGAGAGATATGCAAATCGAACTCCCCATCAAATGAAGTGAGCGAGAAGCAAAGTCCACATTATCACAACCTTTCTAAAATTAACCTCTCTAACCTTATTATATCAAAAAGATACCGGTTTCACAATCTTAAAATTGTTATATTTTCAGAAAATTAACTTTCGCACAAAGCTGTATTTTCGAAGCGATGAGACAGCGGTAGTATAGCTTTTTAGGCTGTATAAGAATTTTTGAAAATCTCGAGCAAATTTCTTGTAAACGCTCACAGGAGATGATATACTTGTCTAGTAAATTATAAATTAAGGTAGGACTATTCTTATGAGTAAAATCGTTGTAGTTGGTGCAAACCACGCAGGTACAGCGTGTATTAATACAATGTTGGATAATTATGGTGCAGAAAATGAAGTAGTTATTTTTGACCAAAACTCAAACATTTCATTCTTGGCATGCGGAATGGCCCTTTGGATTGGACAGCAAATCAGCAAGCCAGATGGACTTTTTTATGCAGACAAAGAAACTTTTGAAGCAAAAGGCGCAAAAGTTTATATGAACTCACCAGTTGAGTCAATTGATTATGATGCGAAAAAAGTTATAGCTATTGTTGATGGCAAAGAGCATGTAGAGTCTTATGACAAATTGATTTTAGCAACAGGTTCTCAGCCAATTCTGCCTCCGATTAAAGGTGCTGAGCTAGATCCTAACAGCCGCGAATTTAAGTCAACCTTAGAAAATCTGCAGTTCGTAAAATTGTATCAAAATGCTGCAGATGTTATTGAAAAATTACAAGACAAGAGCAAACATATCGAACGTGTGGCAGTAGTAGGTGCTGGTTACATTGGGGTTGAGTTGGCAGAAGCCTTCAAACGCCTTGGTAAAGAAGTGATTCTGATTGATGTTGTGGATACTTGCTTGGCAGGTTACTATGACCACGACTTGTCTGATATGATGCGCCAAAACCTTGAAGACAATGGTGTTCAATTAGCCTTCGGTCAAACTGTTCAGGCTATTGAAGGTGAAAGCAAGGTAGAACGTATTGTAACAGATAAGGCTAGCTATGATGTAGATATGGTTGTCTTGGCAGTTGGCTTCCGTCCAAACACTGGTCTTGGTGCTGGCAAGCTAGAAACATTCCGCAATGGTGCTTTCTTGGTAGATAAGAAGCAAGAAACTAGCATTAAAGATGTTTATGCAATTGGTGACTGTGCGACTGTCTACGATAACTCTATCAACGATACAAACTACATCGCCTTGGCTTCTAACGCCTTGCGCTCTGGTATCGTAGCAGCTCATAATGCTTGCGGTCATGAATTGGAGTCGAATGGTGTTCAAGGTTCTAACGGTATCGAAATCTTTGGTCTGAAGATGGTTTCAACTGGTCTGACAGAAGAAAAAGCTAAACGCTTTGGTTACAGCCCAGCAGTAGTTGAGTTTAAAGATACTCAAAAACCAACTTTCCTTGAAAAGGTTGAGCATCATGATGTTACAATTAAGATTGTTTATGATAAGGACACGCGTGTAGTTCTTGGAGCTCAGATGGTTTCTAGAGAAGATATGTCTATGGGAATTCACATGTTCTCACTGGCCATTCAGGAAAAGGTTACAATTGATAAATTGGCCTTGCTAGATCTCTTCTTCCTGCCGCACTTCAACAAACCATACAACTACATTACTCAAGCAGCTTTGCGCGCTAAATAAGAAAATAAGTAAGTCTGGGACAATTCCCGGACTTTTTTGTGTAGAGTCTTTAAAAAGAAAACTAAAATAAGAAATTTATATTTCATCTGTTTATCAGGCCTGCTTTGTGCTAGAATATTGGTAAAGTAACTATTTAGAGGAGATTGGGAATGGCAAAAGAGGCTAGCTTACGTGAGGACGACATCAAGAGAGAATTTAATTTCGCAACTCATTCGATTATTTCCCAGGTTTTGCGAGGTGTTTTAGTTGGGATTTTTGCTGGACTAGTAGTAGGGATTTTTCGCTTTCTGATTGAAAAAATCTTTCATTTAGTGCAGGTTGTCTACCATAGGAGTCAGCAGTCTATGCTTTGGTTACTGGCCTTGGTATTGCTTTATTGTTTCATCGTCTTGCTCAATGACCGCTTGGTAAAGTCGGAGAAAAATATCAAGGGGTCAGGGATTCCGCAGGTCGAAGCAGAGCTGAAAGGCCTGATGTCGCTTTCTTGGTGGAGTATTCTCTGGAAGAAGTTTGTATTGGGGATTTTAGCCATTTCCACCGGTCTGATGCTGGGGCGAGAAGGACCAAGTATTCAGTTAGGCGCTATGAGCGGCAAAGGAGTCTCTAAATTCTTGAATCTGAGTGCTGCTGAGGAGAGAGCGCTTATTGCTAGCGGTGCGGCGGCAGGCTTAGCAGCAGCTTTTAATGCACCAATCGCTGGTCTGCTATTCGTAGTAGAAGAAGTTTACCGTCATTTTTCACGTTTTTTCTGGGTTTCTACACTGGCGGCCAGTCTAGTTGCTAACTTTGTCTCGCTATCCATGTTTGGACTGACGCCAGTGTTGGACATGCCGGATAATATCCCGGTCATGAGGCTGGAGCAGTATTGGATTTATTTAGTCATGGGCTTGCTGCTGGGCTTGTCAGGCTATATTTATGAGAAAGTCATTTTGAATATTCAGCTGCTTTATCAATTTTTGGGTAGCTTGTTTAGGATTTCAGAAGCCTATTATCCTATTCTGGCCTTTGTCTTGATTCTTCCGATTGGTTATTTCCTTCCTCACTTGCTGGGCGGGGGCAATCAATTGATTTTATCTTTGACTGCTGGTCATTACACTGTGGAAACCTTGCTCTTGTTTTTTGCTCTGCGTTTTGTCTGGAGTATGTTAAGTTACGGGAGTGGATTGCCGGGTGGGATTTTCCTGCCTATTCTAGCTCTGGGTTCATTGCTTGGCGGAGCAATGGGTGCAGTCTGTCTGCAGCTTGGTTTGATTTCTCAGGAGCAATTTCCAATTTTCATTATCCTAGGCATGAGTGGTTATTTTGGCGCCATTTCCAAGGCTCCGCTGACAGCCATGATTCTAGTGACTGAAATGGTCGGTGATATCAGTAATCTTATGCCTCTGGGACTGGTCACTCTGACTGCTTACATTATCATGGATTTGCTAAAAGGAGCGCCCGTCTATGAAGCCATGCTGGAAAAAATGTTGCCAGACAGTATTGAGGATCAGGGAGATACGACTTTAATTGAAATCCCTGTTTCTGAAAAGATTGCTGGTCGTCAAGTGCATGAGCTAAACTTACCAGATGGAGTCTTGATTACCATGAATGTCCACAAGGGCAAGACTCAAACAGTCAATGGCAGCACGCGCCTCTATTTGGGGGATACGATTTACTTGGTGCTGAAAAAGACAGAGATTGGGAAAGTAAAAGAAGAGCTGCTTTAGCGGTCTAAATATAGAGTTTTTGATTAAATTGTCAGACAATTTCTTGAAATATGAGAAAAAAACTGGTATAATTTACAGGAAATAATCTCATATCAGAGAGAAAACAAAGGAGTCACCATGAAAAAACTTGGCATCGTCCTATTTTCAACGGCAATTTTACTGACTGGCTGTGCAGCCAACAATTCTACAAACAAGACTGGCTCAAGTAGTCAAGCATCTAGCAGCCAAACGGCTGTCAATCAGAAAGAATTGGACAAGGCGACAGCGGATTACAAAACCTTTGTCCAAGGACAAATCGATCAGCTCCTGACAGATACGGAGAAGTTTCGTGATACCCTTAAAGAAGGCAAGCTTGATGAAGCTAAAAAGCAGTATCCGCTTATCCGGATGGCCTACGAGCGCTCGGAGCCGATTGCTGAGAGCTTTGGTGAATCAGATGTTAAAATTGACTTCCGCTTAGTCGACTATGTGGACGAAAACAAGACCGAAGAAGGCTGGTCTGGTTTCCACCGCATTGAAAAAATCATGTGGGAGCAAAATACAACCAAGGGCACTGAAAGCTATGCCGATCAGCTGGTTAACGATATCAAGGAGCTAAAGGCTAAAATCGCAACGGTTGAAGTGACTCCGGATATGATGTTGACAGGCGCTGTTGACTTGCTCAATGAAGTGGCGACCAGCAAGATTACAGGTGAGGAAGAAGTATTCTCTCATACAGATCTCTATGATTTCCGAGCAAATATTGAAGGAGCAGAAAAGATTTTTGAGCTCTTCAAGCCATTAATTAAGGACAAGGATGAGAAGCTTGTCAAGACCTTGGAACTTGAGTTTAAAAACGTCAATAGTCTCCTAGATAAACACATGACCGACTCTGAAAACTACAAGCTCTATACAGAATTGACAAAAGAAGAAACCAAGGAGTTGGCGGAAGCTGTTACCAAACTGGGTGAGCCTCTTTCACAAATGGGAGTCATTCTAGACGGGAAGTAATCATATGACAAACGACGAAAAATGGTTTAATAAAAAGATGGATCGTCGTGAATTTCTTAAAAAAGCAGGGATTGGAGGCGCTGGTCTTGCACTGGGTGTCTCTGGTGCATCTGCTTTTTTCGCTAATCAGGCGAAGGAAGATAAGAAATTCGCTGACGGTGAGGAAGAAATCAGCTTTTACGGGGAGCATCAGGCGGGTATTACAACCCCGATGCAGAAGAATATCTACTTTGTTGTGTTGGATTTGCATACGACAGATAGGGAGACCATTATCCAGCTCTTCAAGGACTGGACAGCCTATAGCGAGAAGCTAGTCGATGGAGAATTAGTCAAAAAAGACAAGTCAAATGCTCTTTTACCGCCAACGGACACTGGAGAAACTGTCGGTCTCAACCCTTATCGACTGACCTTGACCTTTGGGGTCTCAGCCTCTTTTCTGAAAAAAATGGGCTTGTCAGACAAACGACCGAAAGCTTTTCGGGATTTGCCGCCTTTTCCAAAGGAGCAGCTTAAAGAAAAATATACGGGTGGCGATATTGTCATCCAGGCCTGCGCGGATGATGAGCAGGTGGCCTTTCATGCGGTCCGCAATCTGGTCCGCAAGGGGAGAAATGCCATCACCATGAAGTGGAGTCAGTCGGGCTTTGCTGCTATTGGCGACCGGATGTCAACGCCTCGTAATCTCTTTGGATTTAAGGATGGAACGGCCAATGTGACCAAGGAAAAAGACTTCGACAAGGTCATTTGGTGCGATAGCAAGGACTGGATGCAGGGGGGCTCTTACATGGCTGTCCGCCGAATCCAGATGTTCCTTGAGACCTGGGACCGAACCAATCTGCAGGAGCAGGAAAACACTTTCGGCCGCTATAAAGATAGCGGAGCGCCTTTTGGCAAGAAAGACGAGTTTGACGAGGTTGACTTGGAATTGCTGCCAGAGGATTCACACGTCCGTCTGGCCAAGGAGGTTGATAAGCCTATATATCGCCGGTCTTATTCGTACTCGGATGGGATTGATGAAACTACTGGTCAGTTCGACACAGGCTTACTCTTTCTTTCCTTCCAGAAAGATCCAGACAGCTTTGTCAAAGTTCTAACTAATCTAGGCGCTCAAGATAAGATGAATGAATACGTCACGCATATTGGCAGTGGCTTGTTTGCCTGCTTTGGTGGAGTGAAAAAAGGAGAATACCTTGGTCAAAAATTATTTGAATAAAAGCCTGGTGATTTTGGGGCTTTTGCTTGTCTTTTTAGCTAAGCCGGTTTTAGCGGATGATAGCTACAGCAGTTTATTCGTCAAAATCACTGATGCCAGCACTGCGGTCAAACAGAAAGACCAGGAAAAAGCCAAGCAGCTAATCGGAGAAATCAAGACTGACTTTGAAAGGGTAGCTAATCACGACTCTGCAGCGGGAAAAGAGGTAAGCAAGGCACTAGACTTATCGGGTCAGGTGACTGAGGAGAAGCTGACACAAATCTCTTCGGCCCTCTTGAAATTTGAGAAAGAGCAGAATCCAGTCGACTTAGAAGCTGAGAAAAAGAAGCTTCTCAGTAAGCTAGAGCCAAAATTTGAAAATCTACAAAAAGCCATTAGCGCTAAGGATTTAGAAGCGACAAGAGAAGCATACAAAAAGATGAATAGCACCTGGACTACCAATGAAAGCGTGGTCCGAGACAACAGCACAGCCCATTACGGCAAGGTAGAAACAGCCATTTCATTTCTGCGCAGTGCCATTGAGACGGAGCCTACTGACTTTGACATGATTCAGTCTTCTTTTGATGATTTGAAAACTGCCATTGATAATTTTGTCAAAGGAGAGAAAGTCCAAGAAACTGCTGGCAATCTAACGCTGAAAGATGGGATTAAGCTGCTAGAGGAGGCTTTGAGTCTCTTTCAAAGCGGAGATGATAAAAAGGCTGCTGCCAAGATGAAAGAGTTCATCACCATTTGGCCAACGATTGAAGGAGATGTCAGTGTCAATAATCCTTCACTTTATACCAAGGTTGAGAGTCAGACGCCTGTTATTATGGTCAAGGGTAGCGAAGTGAAGTATCAAAAGCAGCTAGAATCCTTGATTAGTGAGTTGTCCCAGATTGACACAACAGCTTCCTATCATTTCTTTGATGCTATGCTGATTTTGCTGCGTGAGGGTGTAGAAGCGCTCTTGATTGTCATGGCTTTGATAACGACTCTGAAAGCATCCAAGATGAAAAAAGGACTCAAATGGGTTTATGCCGGGGCAGCGAGTGGAGTTCTAGCCAGCGCTGTGATTGCAGCTTTGCTGCAGTTTCTATTCCCGGCAGTTGCTTCTGGATCCAATCGTGAGATTATCGAGGGTGCAGTGGGAATTTTCGCTGTCGCCATGATGATAATAGTTGGTATCTGGCTGCACAGCAAGGCATCTATTGAGAAATGGAATGATTTCATGGAAAGCCAAATGAAGGCAGTAACAGCCACTGGCAGTTTTCTTTCCATGTTTGCTCTTAGCTTTCTGGCAGTTTTCCGTGAAGGGGCTGAGACTATCCTCTTTTATGCGGGCATTCTGCCGCGCATCACTATGACTGATTTTCTTTTGGGAATCGGCTTGGCTGTTCTGGTCTTGGTCTTTCTGGCCTTTATCATGAGCAAGGCTTCAGGTCTTCTCAAGCCACACAGCATTTTCTTCTGGCTGACCTGGCTCATCTATGCCCTGGCCTTTAAAATGCTGGGCGTCAGCATCCATGCCCTTCAGCTGACCAATATCCTACCGACTCACCTAATCAATGGTTTTGTAACAGTGGATTGGATAGGGATTTATCCAAGCCTAGAAGTGGTCATCAGTCAGGTGTTCTTTATCCTGCTGGTGGTCTATGTTAGCTGGAAAAATCAGAAAAGCGAGCAGCTGCATGGATAAGAAAGAACAGACTATCATTGAGCATTTGACAGAGTTCAGGCGGCGTTTTCTAGCGGTATTAGCTTGCTTCTTCGTGGTTTTTCTGGTTGGCTTGCTCTTTTCAGCCGATATTTATCGATGGCTGACCAGTAATTTTGTGCAGAAGCTGCTGGTGCTGGGGCCGGATGATATCCTTTGGATTTATATCAGTCTGGCTAGCCTTGTCGCTTTTTCCCTGACCTTGCCATTTTTGGTTTATCAGGTCTGGGAGTTTGTCCGACCAGCTTTGCGAGCCAATGAAGCTCGGGCTGTTTTTGCTTATATCCCAGCTACCTTTCTCTGTTTTGTTCTGGGGCTGGCTTTCGGCTTTTACTTTGTGACTCCAGCTATTTTGCAGGTTTTGCTGTCGCTGGGTGAGGGCCTCTTTGAGACACGACTGACAGCGCAGAATTATCTTAGTTTCGTCTTTCATACCACTATTCCGATTGCTTGCCTTTTTGAGCTGCCAGTTCTTGTGTCCTTTCTGACTTCTATTGGTTTGCTCAATCCGAAATTTTTGGTAAAATATAGACGATACGCTTACTTCATTTTGCTGGTTTTAGCTGTTGTCCTGACACCGGCCGACTTTATCAGCGATCTGTCTATGACAGTACCTTTGATTTTGCTCTATGAAGTCAGCATCTTGCTCAGTCGCATCATTTATCAAAGAAAATCAATGAGGAGAAACTAATGGGACTTTTAAAAGACATCGGAGTACCTGGGGTAATCATTATTGTTCTGGGAGCCCTACTTATTTTCGGACCAAAACGCCTGCCCGAACTGGGGCAATCTATCGGTAAAATGTTTTCAGAATTCAAAAAAGCAGTTAATCATGCTGGAGAAGAAGACAAGACCGAGAATAAAAATGAAAAAGAGTAAAGGAAAAGCACGGATATCTGTGCTTTTTCTGCTAGAATCAAGATGGATTTTGGAAAGGAAGGAGTACAAATGAAAACATTAGAAGAACGGATTCTCAGAGATGGACAAGTCTTAGGTGAAAATATCCTGAAAGTTGACTCTTTCCTGACCCATCAGGTTGATTTTTCATTGATGAAAGAGATTGGCCAGGTCTTTGCGGAGGCGGTAAAGGACGCAGGAATTACCAAGGTAGTAACTATTGAAGCTTCTGGTATTGCTCCGGCTGTCTACGTAGCAGAGGCGCTGGGTCTACCAATGATTTTCGCTAAGAAAGCCAAAAATATCACGATGACAGAAGGGATTTTGACGGCTGAAGTTTACTCTTTTACCAAGCAAGTGACTTCGACCGTTTCGATTGCTGGGAAGTTTCTCAACTCTGACGATAAGGTGCTGATTGTTGACGATTTTTTAGCTAACGGTCAGGCAGCCAAGGGCTTAATTACCATTATTGAGCAAGCGGGCGCTCAGGTTGAAGCGGTTGGTATTGTCATTGAAAAATCGTTTCAGGATAGCCGTCAACTTTTGGAAACATCCGGTTATCGTGTTCTTTCTTTGGCGCGAATCGCAGGATTTGAGAAGGGGCAGATTGTCTTCACCGAGGCAGATATATAATTTCCTTTTCCTTTTGACTATCTGTCTGGCTTATAGTATAGTAAAGATAGTTGATATTCTAAAATCTAAGCTCATTGATTTTACTTGGGTAGAAAAAGTTTTTGAGGGATTTCTATGCACCAAACTCATAATTTACAGCAGCGGATGCGGCTCTTTATTTCTATTTTTTTGCCAATTTTGATCTACCAACTGGCCAATTTTTCTGCTTCATTTGTTGATACGACCATGACTGGTCAGTATGACACCTTGCATCTGGCTGGTGTTTCTATGGCAACTAGTCTTTGGATTCCATTTTTCGACCTGCTGATAGGGATTGTGTCTGCCTTGGTACCCATAATCGGGCACCATTTAGGGCAGGGGAAAAAAGAAAAGATTGCTTCTGATTTTTATCAGTTTATTTATCTTTCTTTGGGGCTATCGCTAATTTTATTTGCCTTGGTATTTGTGGGCGCTCCTCTAGTTTTGTCTCACCTTGGCCTAGAGCCTTTGGTAGAAGAAGTGGCAAAGAACTATCTTTGGTATCTAGCGCTCGGCATTATCCCTCTTTTGCTCTTTAGCACCATTCGTTCTCTGTTTGATGCTCTGGGGTTGACCAAGCTTTCCATGTATCTCATGCTCTTACTTTTACCTTTGAATGGCACTTTTAATTATGCCCTAATCTACGGAGCATTTGGTTTTCCAGAAATGGGCGGAGCTGGAGCTGGACTTGGGACTTCTTTGGCTTATTGGGTTTTGCTCCTCATATCCTTGTTAGTAGCAGTCAAACATCCAAAAGTTCGAGCCTATGAGCTATGGAAGATTCGACCGCTAGACAAAAATGGCTTAATTGAAGGCATTCGACTTGGACTGCCTATCGGCGGAACCTTTTTTGCTGAAGTTGTGATTTTCTCGGTTGTTGGCCTGGTCATGGCTAAGTTTTCGTCACTAATCATTGCTAGCCATCAGGCGGCCATGAATTTTTCAAACTTAATGTATGCCTTTCCTATGAGTATTTCAACCTCAATGTCCATCATTGTTTCTTATGAAATTGGAGCTAATCGTCCTGACGATGTTAAGAAATTCTGTAAACTTGGGCGGCTGACGGCCTTGGGAATTGCTGGATTTACTTTCCTCTTTCTCTATGTCTTACGCGACCGTGTGGCTGCTCTCTATGGGTCGGATACCGAGTTTATCCGAATGACATCTGTTTTTCTGACCTACAGCCTCTTTTTCCAATTAGCAGATACTTTTGCGGCTCCTTTGCAGGGCATTCTTCGGGGCTACAAGGATACTCAGGTACCGTTTTACTTGGGCTTGATTGCTTATTGGGGAGTTTCGCTACCCCTGGGACTCTTCTTGGATCATTTTACCAGCTTGGGCCCTTATGGATATTGGATTGGCCTCATTGCAAGCTTGGTGACGAGCGGTATTCTCTTTCAGTGGCGGCTTAATCGTTTGGCTAAGAATATTACAAATTAAAGAGTATTGGTTTGTCCCTTTAGGATAAGTCAGTGCTCTTTTTTTCACAATCTTTTGTTAAAATTAGATTAAAACATGAAAAACGCTTACATTTTTTCTAGTATATTGATTGTGAAAATGATATAATAAACATAAGATTATCAAGTTAAGTTTTTGTTAAAATAGGTTAATTTTTAAAATATTGTTTGCAGTTGACTTTGGTTTTCAGTAGAAAAGCGAGGAAACTATATGACCGAACACTATACCAATCTTTTGCAAGAAGTACTAAATGCTGCAAAGGAATTAGCTATTCAAAAACACAATTATCAAGTGGACATTCCGCATGTCTGGACAGTGCTGACCCAGCCTCAGACTTTTGCCTTGGAATTCTATGCCGGTTTGGACCTTGATATTAATGAATTTATCAGCGTCATCAATCAGGAACTAGCCAAGATTCCTGTATTTTCACATACGGACACGAGCCGCTACGGACGTCAGTATAGTCAACGCCTCAAGAATCTTTTGGATGATGCAGAGGCTGAAAGGGCGGAACTGAGGGACGAGGTGGTAACAGTAGAGCACCTGATTCTCAGTCTATTTCATCAGCAGAGAAATCCGATAACTGTCTTTTTGAAACAGGCAGGAATTGATAAGGAGCTAGTTGCGGCAAAGTTGAATAAGTTTCGCCAAGGCAAACGAGCAATCTCTCCAAGTCAGGAGAGTCGCTATCAAGCCCTGAGCAAATATGCGACTAACTTTAATCAATGGCTGGCTGACCAGACCGATAGACAGGTAATTGGTCGAAAAGACGAAATTGACGATATTATCCGTGTGCTGTGTAGGAAAGAGAAAAGCAATGCCATTCTCCTAGGCTTTCCAGGTGTTGGAAAATCCAAAGTGATAGAGGGGTTTGTTAGAAGATTACTTGCAGATGATGTTCCAGAACATTTATTGGGCAAAGAAGTTTTTAAGTTAAATCTAGGCGGATTGATTGCTGGAACTAAATATAGAGGAGAGTTTGAAGAACGCTTCAAGGCTGTTTTGGATGAGGTGCTGTCTGCTAAGGGGAAGATTATTCTTTATATTGAGGATATCCACCAAATCGTGACGGCAGGGCGGACAGAGGGTTCTCTTGATGCAGGCAATCTTTTAAAGCCACTCTTGGCTCAGGGTCAGATTAATATCATTGGCACAACGACTTTTGCTGCTTATCGAGAAAGCTTCGAGCTGGATCAAGCTCTGGAAGGGCGTTTCCAGCGGGTTCGCATTGAGGAGCCCGATCAAGATAAGGCATTGGCAATTCTGCAAGGACTGCGGGAGAATTATCAGGACTTTCACAGAGTTAGGCTGACGGACGAAGCTTTGCAGGCAGCAATCAGTCTTTCAATTCGTTATCTGTCAGATCGTTATTTGCCTGATAAGGCACTGGACTTGATTGATGAGGCGTGTGCTGTTAAGAAAATCCAGCTAGGTCAAGCGCAAACTGAACGACCAGACGTCAGTCGTGAAGATATAGCTAGTATCGTAGAGCGTATAACGGGAATCAAAGTGCAGGGAATCATGGACAATGAGCGCGAACACCTGCTAAAACTAGACAAGCTCCTGCGCCAGAGAATTGTAGGACAAGACCAAGCTGTTCAAAAGGTTTCGGAGGCGATTTTGCGCTCGAGAGCAGGAATTCAAAATCCAAAGCGTCCTATTGGGTCCTTTCTCTTTCTGGGGCCGACTGGAGTCGGGAAAACTGCTCTGGCAAAATCCCTTGCTGAGCGGCTGTTTGGTAATGAGCTGGAAATGGTCCGGCTGGATATGTCTGAGTACATGGAAAAACATGCCGTAGCTCGTTTAGTTGGTCCGCCGCCAGGTTACGTCGGATTTGAAGAGGGAGGACAGCTGACAGAAGCTGTTCGTAGGAGACTTTATTCGATTGTCTTGCTGGATGAGATTGAAAAAGCCCATCCGGATGTATTCAACACCCTGCTGCAAGTCTTGGACGAGGGACGCTTGACAGATTCGAAAGGGCGTACTATTGACTTTAAAAATACTATTTTGATTATGACAAGCAATATTGGCTCCCAGCAGATTTTGGAAAGTCTCAAAAGTGAACAGGGACTGACTTCTGAAACGCAGGATGAAGTTCGATCCTTGCTGCAACATAGCTTTAGACCAGAGTTTTTAAATCGGATTGACGAAACGGTTATTTTCAACCCTCTAAGGGCAGAAGATATGGTCAATATCGTAAAAATTATGGTTCGGCAGCTTCAAGAAAGGTTGGAACATCAGAAGATTCAGCTTCATCTGAGAGAAGAAGTCTATGCTTTTTTAGCCCAGAAAGGCTACCAACCAGAATTTGGTGCTCGTCCTATTCAAAGAAGCATTATGCGCTATCTAGAAACGCCTTTGGCTCGTTATTTGGTCGAAAATAAGGAAACAACTGAAATGACAGTCCATGTCAGTTTGAAAGATGGGCAACTGGATTTTAATTATTTGGTATAAGCTTCTTTCAAAAAGTAAGCGCTTACTATATATAGACAAAGAAAAATGAAGAAAGGAGGTTTATCTTTTTTAGAGCAGACTGTATCTTAAGATTTCGAGATGAGTCTTAGATATATGAATAAATAATGAGATACTTTTTGTATCTATAGCCGACAGCAATCATTTTGATTGTTGGAGCACCCTTTGCATTTTATGAAAGGAGGCCTGTTTTGTCTGTTTATGATGTTTTGATTATCGGTGCTGGACCAGGTGGTTATGTGGCGGCTGAAGAAGCAGCTCGTTTGGGCAAGAAAGTGGCTGTGGTAGAAAAGAATTCTATCGGCGGAACCTGCCTGAATGTAGGATGTATACCGTCTAAGGCCTATCTCCAGCACGGTCATTGGCTGTTGACAATAGAGGAAGCCAGGCATTATGGCATTGAGAGCAATCTTGAAAGGATTGATTTTGAGAAATTGGTAGACCGAAAGAATCAGGTTGTTGCCAGTTTGCAATCTGGAATTCATGCTAGCTTTAAGTCTTTAGGCATTGAGTATATAGAAGGTCAGGCAAAGTTTGTCAAAGACCAAACTTTCTCCGTCAATGGTAAAGCAATCAGTGGCAAAGATGTTATTTTGGCTACTGGCAGTTATCCTTTTGTGCCTCCTATCAAGGGATTGGAACAAGTTGACTATCTAACGACGGATACGTTTTTTGACTTGAGGGAGCTTCCTGAGAAGTTAGTCATTATCGGAGGTGGCGTTATCGCAATTGAGCTAGCTTTCGCTATGGCTCCTCTGGGTGTTGCTGTCACTGTTATTGAGGTCGCGCCGGAAATTCTTTTGACTGAAGAAGCTGAAGCGCGACATGTGATTCAAAAGAAACTAAAAAAAATGGGGGTGATGATTTATCAGGGAGCGCAGATAAAGGAAGTAACTGGTAATTCTGTCTTGCTTGAGAACGAGCAGGTTGCTTTCGACCATCTTTTGGTCGCTACTGGCCGCAAACCAAATCTAGAGCTAGCACAGGATATGGGTTTAGCCTTGACGGAGCGAAATTTTGTCCAGGTTGATCAATACTACGAAACATCCAAAGAGCATGTTTATGCTATCGGTGATCTCTTAGAATCTTATATGCTGGCTCACGTAGCTAGTGCAGAAGGAATAAAAGCTGTGAGAGCTATCTGCCGGAGAGCTGAAGAAGCAGTTGATCCGCTCGGTGTTCCCCGTTCGCTCTACACCAGTCCTGAAGTAGCTTCTTTTGGTCTCAGCAAGGATGAGGCTGAGCAGGCGGGCTATGATGTTCTGGTCCAACAGCTGCCTTTCTCTTATAATGGGCGGGCTATTGCTATAGGTGAGACAGAGGGCTATGTCAAGCTAATCTCAGAAAAGAAATACCATCTTCTACTAGGTGCAGTCATTGTTGGTCCGAACGGTACAGATCTTCTGCAGAATTTGATTTTGCTGAGGCAGGCTGAAGCAACGCTGGATCAAGTTCTTGAAGCAGTTTTTGCCCATCCTACCACATCAGAACTAATACAAGACGTCGCTAAAAGACTCGTTCAGGACGATTAATGAGGAGGTAAAAATATGTCAAATTATAAAGATTTACCACAACAATTAAGCAAAACAAGAAACCAAAGTGCTGTATCAGAGCTAGTAGATTTAAAAGTCTATGATGCTACTGAAGTTGAAGTAGAGCAGGTTTCCAAAGAAAAAGCCAAGACCATGTATAAAACCATGTGGGATATCCGTAATTTTGAGGAAAATACTCGGCGTTTCTTTGCTGCAGGACAGATTCCTGGTTTTGTTCACCTTTATGCTGGAGAGGAAGCGATTGCTACTGGCGTCTGTGCCAATCTGACAGACAAGGACTATATTACCAGTACTCACCGGGGACACGGTCACTGTGTTGCTAAGGGCGGAGATTTAAAGGGAATGATGGCAGAAATTTTTGGCAAGGAGACTGGGCTTGGAAAAGGAAAAGGCGGATCGATGCACATCGCCGATTTGGACAAGGGAATCCTCGGTGCCAATGGTATGGTTGGCGGAGGCTTTGGTCTAGCTACCGGTGCTGCTATGCGAAACAAGTACTTGAAAACCGATAGTGTGGCTGTCTGTTTCTTCGGTGACGGCGCAGCCAATGAAGGGAATTTCCACGAATGTCTCAATATGGCATCAATTTGGAAACTGCCAGTTATCTTTGTCAATGAAAACAACCTCTTTGCAGAATCGACACCGCAATGGTATTCTTCAGCGTCTGGCACCATTGCCGAGAGAGCGGCTGCTTATAATATGCCCGGCGTTCGGGTTAATGGTAAGGATTTATTCGCTGTCTACCAAGTAGCCAAGGAAGCTGTAGAGCGGGCTCGTAGAGGTGAAGGACCTACCTTAATTGAAGCTGTAACATATCGGGATCATGGTCACTTTGAAGGGGATGAGCAGAAGTATAAGGCTTTGGAAGGTGAAGAAAAAGACTGGGCTGATGTGGATGCTCTAGATGTCTTCCGTGACTACGCTATCGAGCATGGCCTCTTGACTGAAGAGGAACTTGATGCCATATTAGAGGAGTCTCGAAAGGATGTGGAAGAAGCTATCAAATTTGCTCAAGACAGTCCGATTCCTCGTTCCGAGTCTCTGCTGGAAGATGTATTTGCTGATTGATAGAAGGAGGTTGATCAAATGGCTAGACAACTGTTATTTATGAAAGCAATCAATGAAGCGCTGGATCAGGCAATGGCAAAAGATGACACCGTAATCCTTCTGGGAGAAGATATTGCTGGCGGTGTAACAATCAATCACTTGGAAGAAGAAAACGAAGATGCTTGGGGCGGTGTAATGGGTGTGACCAAGGGACTCATGCCAAAATATGGCCGAGAGCGGGTGATTGATACTCCGATTTCAGAGCACGGATACGTGTCAGCTTCTGTTGGAATGGCTCTGACTGGCTTGCGTCCAGTACCGGAGCTGATGTTCAATGACTTTATCGGTTTCTGCTTTGACGCCATTCTGGGGCAAGGCTCAAAAATGCGCTATATGTTTGGTGGCAAGGCCAAGGTTCCGATGACAATGCGGACCATGCATGGGGCAGGAGCTTCGGCTGCAGCTCAACACTCGGGTTCATATTACGGTATCTTTGGATCTATTCCTGGTATAAAGGTAGTTGTTCCAGCAACTCCGTATGATGCTAAAGGGTTACTGCTGGCTTCCATTGAAGACGACAATATCGTGATTTATTCAGAAGATAAGACTCTCTATGGTATCAAGGGAGAGGTACCAGAGGAATATTATACAGTTCCAATTGGAAAGGCTGCTGTCCGCCGTGAAGGAACAGACCTCACTATCGTTACTATCGGTAAGATGCTTTATGTAGCTTATGAAGTAGCGGATCGCTTGGAAAAAGATGGTATTTCGGTTGAAGTCATTGACTTGAGAACAGTAGCTCCTTGGGATGAGGAGACTGTCTTTGAATCAGTCAAGAAAACTGGACGACTGATTATCGTTGATGAATCCAACCCTCACAATAACACAGCGACGGATATTGCATCTGTAGTGACTGATAAATGCTTTGATTATCTTGATGGTCCGGTAAAATGCGTCTGCGCGCCAAATGTGCCAGTGCCGTTTGCTGTGAATCTGGAGCAGCTCTATATCCCTAATGCTGATAAGGTTCTGACTGTTGCTGCAGAATTGATTGACGATCTAAAGAGATAGAAGGGAGGCAAGTATGGCTACAGAAATTGTAATGCCTAAGCTAGGCTTAACAATGACCGAAGGTTTGATAAATAACTGGCTGGTCAAGGAAGGAGACACCGTAGCTGCTGGTCAGCCTGTCTTGGAAATCAGTTCTGAAAAATTGACCAGCGATGTAGAAGCACCAAGCGCAGGAGTGATTTTAAAAATTATCAGTCAGGCGGGCGATACTGTCCCGTGCAAGAAAGTAATTGCATGGATTGGTGAAGCAGGAGAATCTATTCCAGGTATGGAAGTAGAAGGAGCCTCTGCGAACCAGTCAGAAAGTGAGCAAGAGTCCGCTGATGCAGGGGTTGGACTAGCAGAAAAAACTGTGGCGGCAAGTTCCAACTCTGTCGGAAACAGTGAACATGGCCGTATTTTCATCACTCCTCTTGCCCGCAAGATTGCTAAGGAAAAAGGATATGATATTTCCTTGATTTCAGGAACGGGAGGCAATGGCCGTATTACCCGACGAGATGTGGAAAATTATAAACCAGAGGCGCTTCCAAACCAAACACCTGAAAGTAGCTCAGCAGTCCTTCAGCATGCTGGTCAAGTTGACTATGGTGCAGGATTGATAGGTATGCGCAAGACTATTGCAGAGCGGATGATGAATAGTCTCCAGACATCTGCTCAGGTGACCTTGCATCGTAAGGTGGATATCAGTCAGCTGATAGCCTTTAGACAGGATATGAAGGATAAGGTCGCTTCTCCACTAGAAAATGGCGAAATCAGCATCACGACCCTGCTTACAAAGGCTGTTGCCAAGGCGTTGAAAGATCACCCTCAGCTCAATGCTTGGTATTTCAATGGTCAATATCAGGAAGTAGAAGATATTCATATTGGTATCGCGACGGCACTTAGTGATGGTTTGGTGGTTCCGGTCATTCGTCACGTGGATAAGCTAACGCTGGCTGACTTGGGCTTAGCTATCAAAACGGAAGCCAATCAAGCTCGTAAAGGAACTTTGGATCCGGCTCTTTACTCAGGTTCAACCTTCAGTATTACTAATCTCGGGGGAGCAGGGATTGAGTATTTCACTCCTATCCTAAATACACCAGAAGTAGCCATTTTAGGAGTTGGTGCCTTGCAAACGGCGCTGGCTCTTGACAGTCAAGGACAAGTCTACGAGCAGAAATTCCTGCCGCTCAGCTTGACTTTTGACCATCAAGTCGTAGACGGTCAGCCCGCAGCGGAGTTTCTAGCCAGTCTAGCGGACAAGTTGGAGTCTCCTTACGACTTGGTTTTCTGATAAATGAATGAATAATGAATTTCATTCCTGAATGATAAAGAAAAAGGCCAGCTGTTTATATCACTCATTAACAGTTGGCCTTTATGTATTCTATCATCCTCTTGCTTCAAATTTATAATGTTTAGATAAGGAAATGACAGGATGATAGGGAGTAAGTTCTAAGGCTCTAAGTAGGTGAATAAAGCTGCAGTATAAGATAAATTGAATGACGATAATGGGAGAAAAATATCAGTGAGGTAGAACATGAAGGTTGCCAAAACACTAGTCTTAGAATATCTAGAGCAAGAATTACTAAAGAATAATAAGCAAGGTCTTGAAACGAAAGTAATTGCTGCTGCTTTAGGAATGCAACGCTCAAATGTGAGCACTATCTTGAATCAATTGGTAAAAGAAGGGATACTCGTTAAAGGAAATACACGGCCAGTTAAATACCAATTAAAAGAGGTATTTGTGGAAAATCCTTTGGATTTTCCAAGCATCATAGGTGAAAATGGCAGTTTGCGAACAGCCATCCAGTTAGCACAAGCAGCTATTCTATACCCAAATTATGCCCTTCCAGTTCTCATTTTATCCGAGGTCGGTGCTGGTAGAACTCACTTCGTTAATAAAATGATGGAGTTTGCCATTCAAAATCAAGCGATTAGTAAACCTCAGTTGTTTGAAAAAATTAACTGCTTAGACTATATTGATGTTCTGGATGATTTGCTGAAGTTGTTATTTGGCTCAGAGGGGACGAAGTCTGTATTTGAGAAAGTGGCAGAAGGAATTTTATTTATAGATAACATACAAGTTCTATCTTCGGCGGATCAAAATAGATTGATTTCCTGGCTGAATCACAGAGAAGGAGAACAAAAGAGACGTCAGAAGAAAGGTTTGGTAATTATCGGAAGTAGCGCTAAGCTATCTGAACATTTATCCAATAAACTTCCTGTTGTAATCCAGCTGCCTTCTTATCCGAATCGACCGATTAGTGAAAAGCTAGAGTTACTAAATTACTTTTTAGCTATTGAATCAAAGAATTCTGCGCATGATATTCAAGTGCCGCGTGATGTTATTCATTCCTTCATCCTATCGGCGAATATTAGCAATATAAAAGAATTAGAATATGCAGTTCGAACAGCTTGCGCCAATGCTTTTGTAAGAAGTTTGAGGTCAGATCTAAAAGATTTAACACTCAGTAATGACGATTTGCCCATTCCTTATCAAGGGATTCGGCATTTAGGAAGTCATAATGTAGTTAAAATCGATGAATTGATTGGCAAACGTAAGGTGCTAATTTATGATAAGGAGTTGGGATTGCTGGATTTTCCAGAGCAAGAGTCAGATGATTTATATAACAAAATTAAATCAGAATATTCTCAGCTATCAGAAAGAGGCATTGAGCAGGATGATGTTTTTGAGGCAGTGAGAAACTATATTCAAAGCTATATTGAATACAAACCTTTTGTTAAGAAAGAAGATGAGTTGGAAAATCTTAATCAGCTTGAGACGATTGTTTCTGCTGAAGTAATCCAGTTGGTACAAGCCTTTGTTCTATCTGTTCAAAAAGAACTCAATATAGAGCTTAATTCGACGGCATATTACGGCATCAGCCTTCATGTCAATGCGATGCTTAAGCAGAAAGGGTCTTTAAATCGGCAGTTGGATAATGATGCTATTGTGAAAGTGATTCGGGATTATCCAATAGAGTATGCACAATGTTCTAAATTTGCCAGGCAACTAGAAACAAGATTTCAACTAGCTGTTCCGATAGATGAAATCGTCATCCTAACCATGTTTATTATTGAATCCGAAAAGAAACAAGATAGTCTACGACCTATCTTGCTCTACGTTTTGCATGGTAAAGGAGTTGCCAAGTCCTTGGCTGAATCAACCAAGATGCTGACTAAAAATAGCCAAGTGTATGGCTTTGATATTCTATTAGAAGAATCTCTAGAGGAAAGTTATCGTAAATTAAAAGAGCAAATTGAGGAGCTAGACCAAGGTTTAGGGGTCATCGTCCTCTATGATATGGGATCGATTAAGGAAATGCTGGATAAAATTCGAGAAGAAACTCTGATTAAAATCAGAGAATTTGAAATTCCCATTACTATGATTGGCATGGGGATTGCACGGCGCTGTTTGATAGAAAATGATATTGACAGTGTCTTTCATGCTTTTCATATGGAAATGAATCAGCTTTATAAAAATCGGGACCAAGAAAAAATCATCATTACACTCTGTTATACCAGCGAAGGCGGTTCTCTTCAGCTCAAGCACTATCTTGATCAGTATTCAAAGCTGGGTTACCGTGTCATTGCTTTGTCAGTTGCTAATAAGGAGATGTTGATTGAGGAAGTGATGGCCTTAAGAAAGACCTATCAAGTTCATGCTTTTGTTGGAACTTTCGACCCTCAAATTATGGGTATCCCTTTCATTTCCATTAAAGATGTTTTTGAGCAGCCCAAGGAGCACTTAGATAAATTATTGATGTTTGTACCGACCTCTGTCAATAGCTACGATTATGAGAAAGTTTACCAATTTTTAGAAGAGCAATTTGTCTATACTTCCTTAGCTAAGATTAAAAAGATTCTTCCTGCTATTTTAGATGAATTTGATTTTTATTATCAGCTGACAGAGGAGCAAACAATAGGTTTGTTTGTTCATATTGCGTGTCTAGTGGAGCGGACCCTTTCAGGAGAATGCTTGAAGAAGAATAGTAAAGAAATTGCTGGTGTTATCGAAAAATTCCCTGATGATTATAAGCACGTTAGGAAAATCATTCGAACGGTGGAACGAAGCTTTAAGATTCTTGTAGATGACGCAGAGGTCAGTGTTTTAATTCAGATGCTGCGCAAATTATAAAATTGTAAGTTGGAGTCGCAAACCAATAAAAAAGCACCTAACTCTCATTACCTTTTTAGTCGGGATATACATTTCCGATTTCTGTGGTAATGTTGTGATTTAGATGCTTTTTTACATGTGCTCTTGCACAAGATTATGCAGCCATTTCCCTGAGAAGACACGAGGGATGCCCCAGATTGGTTTGAGAATATCTTCGCCATTTATCACAAGAAAGATTAGCCAAATGGGAGCCTGCAGGCTAACTAGGACATAGCCAAGTGGAATGCTGAAGAGCCAAACAGGTAAAATATCTAGCAGGCAGGCATAGTTGGTATCGCCTCCGCTACGTAAAATCCCAACGATTAAAACAACACTAAAAGCTTTTGGGATAAACAACAGGGCATTTAACTGAATCATCAAGATGGTTAGCTGCTCTGTCTGATTGCTTAAGTTGTAGAGTTTCAGCGCTAAAGGCATGGCCCAGATGAGTAGGACGCTGACGATGAGTCCGATGAGAGGTAATAGAAGTAAGAAGCGCTTGGCATCTTGTAAGGCTTTTTCTATTTGATTCTCTCCGATAGTATTGCCTAGCATAACAGCTACGGCATTTCCCGCACCGCGTACAAAGACAAATCCAATTTGGGCAATGGCGCTAGCAATCTGGGTAGAGGCCACAACTTCAGTACCTAATAGTCCGATAATGGCCAAGCCAATCGATGTTCCGAGCGACCAAGCGCCTTCATTGAAGACGACTGGTAAGGTTTTTTTCAAAAATTGATAAACGAAGTCTTTGTGGAAGGCAAAGAGTTCAGCTATGCTAGCGGCTCCAGCCATCCTTGTTCGATAGACACCAAAGACTAACCAGCAAAGCTCTAGCAATCGAGCTATAAAGGTAGCAATAGCGGCACCAACCAGTCCAAGTTTAGGAAATCCGATCAGTCCAAAAATAAGGACGGCATTGCCAATGATATTGGTCGCCATTGATAGGAGGCTAGCAAGAGTTGGTAAGAAAACTTCATTACTGCAGCGACACATAGTAGCCAGAGAAGTTGTAATAGCTGTCATCAAGTAGGTCCAAGAGACGATTGATAAGTACTGGGCGCCCAACTGAATAGCTTCGGTATCATGGATATAAAAACCAATCAGTTGCTTGGGAAAAAGTAAAGCGACTAAAGTAAAGGTAGCAGAGATGAGCCCGCTCAGCATATAGACTAATCCCAAGGTTTTTCTCATATCAGCAATTCGCTGGGCTCCCCAGTATTGGGCCATGAAGACAGAAGCTCCGCTACCGATACCAAACTGTACAATAGTCAAGAGAAAGAAAATTTGGTTGGCAGCACCAGTAGCTGCGATTTGTTTTTCCCCTAGCTGTCCAATCATGACAACATCAGCTAGATTGACAGCGCTGGCTAGTAGAAATTGAAGAGAAAACGGTAGACTGAGCCGTAAGAATTGTTTCAGAAATGTTTTCTTTTCACTCACTCTCCCACCTCCCTTCGTTTCAAATAGGATAAGCAATCAGTGTGTCCAGTAACCTGATGTCTAGAAATTTGTAGTTCTTTTTGAATTGGATGATTCTGACTCCGAATAAACTTCGCTCTTTCTACCTGATAGCTTGAAATAAGCCTCAAGTTTAGTGATAATAGGCAATTTGATCAACAAAAATTTGACAATCTTTATTAGCTTCTGTTTGAACCTCTACATTCTTCAATTCCTTTTCTGGATAAGGATTTTGGATTGGAAAGGCAAAGAAAGTCTGGCCGTCTTTTTGATAAGGTTTGGTGCTAAGCGAGACTTCAAATAATTGCTCATCTACCTTATAGATGGGTTCGCCAGGTAGAGGGTTAGTATTGGTAGACCGTTCCCAGTTAACACTTGTTTTGCCAATGTTTTCTCCAAAGATAATAGGAACAGTAAACTCGGTTTGATCAGTATAGGTTAGTAGGATATTTCCGATTTGATAGGTTTCCATTTCAGGGAAGACACCGTCCACAAACCATTGGTATTCCACAAAATAGTCTGTAGCATAGCCAACTTCAATCCAGCTAGGGTGCGCCAGTGCTTCAAGACTGCGCGTGTGGTTCTGAAGGTCGGGATAGTGGTAATGGAAGAGATAAGATAAGGTTTTATCACGGATAGTTGCATAGTCTTCATCACGATAGTCATGATTCCAAAACATCTCGTAAGCATAGGCCAAGCCGAAGAAAATGACATTTCTCTGCAGGATCACCTCGTTTAAGGTACTCCAGTTGGAGATGATAGCTCCCTTGCTCCCCTTCTTCAAATGCTCAGCCCAATGCGGAAAGAGATAGCCTTCAAAATTACCATAACGGATACTAAAGCCTTCTTCTAAAACTTCATCTTCCAGTTTTTCATCCAAACTCCAGAGCCAATGGAGAATTTCGACATCTTTGGGAATCTGGTGAATGGCCTGCCAGGTTGCCGGCATGATGCCAACTTTTTTGCCTGTATCTTTTTTGAACTGGGGAGTGTACATGATGATTTCTGCTCCACCAAAAGGCCCTGCATCAGGAACGATAGCGTTTTTCAGTAACTTGTCTCCCCAAATCATGGTTCGGACATTTTTCTGCTTGAGATAGTCATAAATCTTGATAATGTCTTCTGCAAAGATGTCTGCTCCAGCCTTCCCTTTGCAACGCTCACACATGGCAATTGAATAGTATTCATCATGTCCGACATTGATGACTTCAGGTTCAAAGACCTCAATGATTTCATCCAAAACATCAAAGAGGAGTTCATAAGAGTCAGGATTTGATGGGCAGTAAGTATCCGGATAAGGATCTTCAGGGATTTCTGCAATTTCTGGGTGGCCAAGCATCAAATAATCGCAGTGACCGAGGGATGGCACTTCAGGAATCACCTCAAAAAATCGTTCCTTGCAGTAGAGGACCAGATCTTTCACATCATTTTGACTTAGAAACTCCCCGTCACCATTCTCCATGTGAATGGCATTCTTATACCAAGGGAAGGTATAGTCTTGGATTTCTTTGGTCTTGCCAGAGTATTCAGCCATATCAGCACAATATTTAATCCACTCTTGATTGATTTCAGGGTGTTTTTTATATTCCATAGCACCGCCGATTTCAATCATAATCGTATTGTACTTGAAAAAAGCAAGCATATCCACAAATTGCTTGAAGAAATCCATATTCTTACGAGACGGTAAAAAGATCTTGAGGCCACGCTCAGAACAGACGGGTTCGTCGTAGGCCAAGCCATAAGGCATGTAGCCATCCTGTAACATTTGGATAATTGAAATGGCCCCATAAAATAAGCCACGCTGGGACAAGGCATAAACGAAAATGCCGTCTTGAGCAACCTTTACGATGTGCGCTTCAGGGTTGGATGGATAGGGAAGTGAAAAGGACAGCATGACCTCTTGTCCGACTTCTCGGGAAATCCCTTCTATGAAATGAATGGCAGGGAAAGCCAGCTGGCCATCATTTCTTGCTTTTGGATGAGCCAGTAAAGTGTCGGTCAAAATAGGAAGTGGGCTAAATATTTGAGTTTCTTTAGTGAAATAGCGACCGTTGTTTTCTTGTTTCCAATATTGAGGTGTGATGCCTTGTTTCATAATCTGCTCCTTGAACTATCTGAATATCTGCAAGTCATAAATCTGGGCGCAAAAAGAAGGTATGAATCGGATTTGCTTGTTACTGAGTTTTCTCTTTTCTAGCCTTCTCGATTTCGCCTTGAATCTTATAAAGATTTTCCGAAAGACGACCAAAGTAGAGTAGCTCCCCCATCCACTTGATGAGCTTGCTTTTTGAATTTTTTGTCAATTTATTTTGTTCTTGTTCTAGTGTAACCTCCAGCCCTTTTGCGCAAGGCTTGGTCTTGTAGGAAGTAATCGTTTTTTCACTGTGGGACGAGATTTGAATGACGTAGGTTTCATGGCGACGATAGTCCAGAATCTCATAATCAGTCTTAGTATAGACATTGTCTGACAATTTTGAGTAACGAAGTCCTTTCTTTAACCTATCTATCTTTTTTGTTTGATTGTCAGCTTGATTGATTTGATTCAGAAACTCGCTTTCCAAAAAGTCATAAAATTCGTTTGAAGTGACTTGGAGTTCTCTAATAATCTTCATAAATTAAGTATATAATAAGCCCTTGTGGAAAGTAACCCCTTTAGGGAAATGAGACGGTTTTTAGTGCTTTTTTATACTCTTTAGCTTTGTGTTATACATTATCATAAAAAACGATTATTTTTTATACACTAATTTTACGATAGGTTCTAAAATATATTAAGGGAACAATTTAAAAATAGCGAGTGCCAGCAGTAAAGCACGCAAGAAACGATTGCTGTAATTTTTTTATAACAAATTGAGTATGAATGGCATTTGAAAATGGATACACTAAGCTAGAAAACTGTATATCAAGAAAATCTAAGCGCTTTTGACAGTAGAATAGAGCTATAGTAAACTGTGGGTAAGAAGTCAACTGGAAAGGAGGAGCTTGTATGGAAGAATGGAATAGTTCAGCAGAGATTATTGCCATGTCCTTAATTGCTAATTCTGGTGCAGCCCGATCCTTAGCTTTTGAAGCACTTAAAAAAGCAAAACTAGCAGAATTCGATGCAGCTAAGGAATTAATGGATGAGGCAAATAGTGTTATTTTAAAGGCCCATCATTCCCAAACAGATTTATTGCAGGAAGAGGCACAAGGAAACGGTCATCAGTTGAGTATACTGCTTGTTCATGCGCAAGACCATTTTATGACCAGTCTTTTGGCCATTGACCTTATCACTGAGATGATTGAGCTGTATTCCAATCGAGAAGGAGAAAGACAATGAAAATCTTATTAATATGTGCGGCTGGTATGTCCACGAGTATCCTGATGAAAAAAATGGAGCAATATGCAAATGACCAAGGCATTGACCTCGATATCAAAGCGGTCGGATTGATGGACTATCAAGATTATGCTCAGGAATATGATGTGATTTTATTAGGTCCTCAGGTCTCTTATAAACTTGATTCGGTCAAAGAGACAGTATCAAAACCTGTTGCCACCATTCCAGCTATGGATTATGCAATGGGAGATTGTAAGAATATCTTTCAATTAATTAAAGCAATATCTTAAGGAGGTTTTTCTAATGGAAAAATTCTTTAACAGTAAATTTATGACCAAACTTCAGGAAATTGGTTATAAACTGGCCAACAATGTGTTTATACAGTCTTTACAAGCTGGATTAGGATCTCTCTTGGGATTGATTACCGTGGGTTCCTTATTTCAAGTCTTAGCTGCAATTGGAAATGAAACAGCTCTAGGCTGGTTCAAAACAGGGGATGCAGTGTATAATACATTGACCTTGCCTTTCCGCTATTCGATGGATTTTATCTCTATCTGGGTTGCTATCTTCTTTGCTTATCATTATGCTAAGAATTTGAAATTGAAATCTCCTATTATGGCCGCGGTTGATACAGCAGTTACTTTCATGCTGGTAGCAGGAGCTTTTGTTGATACTGAAAAATTCTCCGGACTACAGTTAGACTATCTTGGGTCACAAGGTATGTTCATCAGCTTCTTCATTGTCTTTGTAGTCGTACAGATTGAAAAATTCTGCTATGAAAAAGATATTAAAATTAAGATGCCAGATGTAGTGCCACAATTTCTTCAAGATAGTTTTGGTTCTATTTTGCCAGTATTTTTCTCCATTACTCTCTTTCTCTTACTGAATGTTGGTATTGGTGCTTTGACAGCAGGAGCTTACAACGTTCCGTCTGGTTTTATGGCTCTCTTACGGGCACCGCTTGGCGCTGTATCATCTGTACCAGGGATTGTGATGCTTTGTATGTTAGCGCTGGTTCTTTGGTGCTTCGGTATTCATGGTACCCTCATCATTATTCCAATCATTTCTCCACTTGGGATTCAAGCGGCAACGACCAATGCTGCTCTTCATGCGAACGGTCAGCCAATGCAATTCTTCCCAGTCTTACTCTACACTTCCATGGCTTTAGTTGGTGGTACAGGAAATACCTGGGCCCTGGTCCTGATGGGCTTGCGCTCAAAATCCAAACAAATTAGTGCCGTTTCTAAGATTTCGCTCATTCCTGGGTGGTTTGGTATCAATGAGCCGGTAACGTTTGGTATGCCAATTATGTTCAACCCAATTCTTTGTATCCCTTATGTACTCAATGTGCCAATTATGATGATCTTGACTTATTTTGCTTACCAAACAGGCTTTATTATTCCTGCTTGGATAGTGGTTAGTGCACAGTTGCCAATGGGATTCAGCAACTACTTGACAACCCTTCGTTGGCAAAACTTTGTTTGGGACTATATCTTGATTTTACCAGCTATGTTAATCTACTATCCATTCTTCAAGAAATATGAAGAGCAATTGGTTAAGCAAGAAGCTGAAATGGAAGCTCTAGAAGCCAAAGGAGGTGCAGCAGCTTGATTGATGTGACAAAATTTTCCAGAGACTTTCTCTGGGGATCGGCTTCAGCTGCCTATCAAGTTGAAGGAGCTTGGGATGAAGATGGTAAGAGCCTATCTATATGGGACGTCTTTGTTCGCCAGCCTAATAGGACTTTTAAAAACACGACTGGCGACGTGGCAGTGGACCATTACCATCACTATAAAGAAGATGTTAAACTGATGGCAGAAATGGGTCTGAAAGCTTATCGTTTTTCTATTGCTTGGACCCGTATTTTGCCTGAGGGACGAGGAGAGGTCAATCAGAAAGGGATTGAATTTTATTCAAATCTGATTGATGAACTTCTCAAATACAATATTGAACCCATTATCACAATCTATCACTGGGATTTACCTCAAGTACTGCAAGATGAGTACGGCGGTTGGGAATCCAGAAAAATAATTGACGATTTCCTGTATTATGCAGAGGTTCTCTTTGAAAACTTTGGAGATCGAGTGAAATATTGGATTGGACTCAATGAGCAAAATGTCTTTGTTGGACTAGGTTATCGGGATGGTCGTTTTCCACCAGGAATCAAAAATATTCAGTTAATGCATCAGGTAAATCACATTGTCAACTTGGCTAATGCAACGATTATCAAACGATTCCATGATTTGAAAATAAAAGGTCAAATCGGTCCAAGCTTTGCTTTTCCTGTCCTCTATGCTCTGGATAATCAGCCAGAAAATGTCCTAGCCATGGAGAAATCTTTGGATGTCAATGTTTGGTATTGGATGGATGCTTATTTATTAGGACGTTATCCAAGGACAGCTCTAGCTTATTTGAAAAATCAATTCGGTATAGAATTAGATATCCGAGAAGGAGATTTAGATATTTTAAAAGCTGGCCGTCCTGATTTCGTAGGCGTCAACTATTACCAATCCCATACTTTTGCTGCTAATGTTCCGAATGCTGAAGCTGGAGAGCCGGACCAGTTTAAGCATGTGCAAAATGAACACTTAGAGCGTACCAGCTGGGGATGGGAAATAGATCCAATTGGTTTACGGATAGCTTTGCGACGGATTACCAGCAGATATGATATTCCAATTATGATAACTGAAAATGGGCTAGGAGAGTATGACACCTTAACAGAAGATAGAAAGATCCACGACCCATATCGGATTGAATATCTTGATAACCATATTACAGCTGTACAAAATGCCATCGAAGATGGTTGCCAAGTCATCGGCTATTGTACTTGGTCTTTCACAGATCTACTTTCATGGCTCAACGGCTATGGCAAGCGCTATGGATTTGTTTATGTAGACCGTGATGAGGAAGAAGGAGGTAGTCTAGAGCGGATTCGAAAAGATAGTTTTTATTGGTATCAAAAATTAATTAAAGAATTTGAGAGCAAAAGAGAGAATAGTAGGACTCATTCATAGAAAAAAGTCAGCAGTTTATAAGGATATAAACTGCTGACTTTTCTTTTTTATTTTTCTCGCATTTGACCTTGTGGGAAGTAGGTTCCTTCTGGCATGTCGTTAATGATGACATGGACAGCAGACTGAGGTGCGCCAGTATTTCTGACAACGGCTTCAGTTACTTCCTTGGCAAGAGCTTTTTTCTGCTCCAGAGTACGACCTTCAAATAAATCAATTCTAACAAATGGCATATTTTCTGCCTCCTTTATTTCGTTATTATTATTTTATCATAAATGAGGTTTTAAAGAGTAGTAAATTATGGTAAAATAATGTGAAGTAAAAATGGAGATAATGAATTAGCAAAGATTTAAATTATGGCTCAGTTATACTACAAATATGGTACGATGAATTCGGGTAAGACTATTGAAATTTTGAAAGTGGCCCACAATTATGAAGAACAAGGCAAGAGCGTGGTTATCATGACCTCGGCTGTTGACACCCGCGACGGCTTTGGTGTTGTTTCTAGTCGCATCGGCATGAAGCGGAATGCTATAGCTATTGAAGACCAGACGGATATTTTTGGCTATATCCAGCAGTTGCCTGAAAAACCTTATTGCGTTTTGATCGATGAGGCTCAGTTCTTGAAACGCCATCATGTCTATGATTTGGCTAGAGTGGTGGATGAGCTGGATGTTCCTGTTATGGCTTTTGGTCTGAAGAACGATTTTCGCAATGAACTCTTCGAAGGCTCCAAGCACCTCTTGCTCTTGGCTGACAAGATTGAGGAGATTAAAACCATTTGCCAATATTGCTCTCGTAAGGCCACCATGGTTTTACGGACTGATAACGGAAAGCCGGTTTATGATGGTGAGCAGATCAAAATTGGCGGCCACGAGACATATATTTCAGTTTGCCGCAAGCACTATTTTAACCCCGACATTAAGTAATCCAACGATAGAAAAAAGGAGATGATGAAAAATCTATGAACATCTATGAACAGTTACAAGCGGTTGAAGATCGCTACGAAGAGCTTGGTGAACTCCTAAGCGACCCTGATGTAGTCAGCGATACCAAGCGTTTTATGGACCTTTCTAAGGAAGAAGCCAGCACCCGCGATACAGTGACGGCATATCGCGAGTATAAAAAAGTCCTGCAAAACATCACAGACGCTGAAGAAATGATAAAAGACGCCTCTGGTGATGCTGACTTAGAAGAAATGGCCAAGCAGGAGCTCAAGGATGCTAAGGCTGAAAAAGAAGAATACGAGGAAAAACTAAAAATCCTTCTTTTACCTAAGGATCCAAACGATGATAAGAACATTATCCTTGAAATCCGCGGGGCTGCAGGAGGAGACGAAGCGCAGTTGTTTGCAGGAGACCTCTTGCAGATGTATCAAAAATATGCTGAAAGCCAAGGCTGGCGCTTCGAAGTCATGGAGGCTTCTTATAATGGTGTAGGTGGGATAAAGGAAGTGGTCGCTATGGTCTCAGGCCAGTCGGTCTACTCAAAGCTTAAGTATGAATCTGGTGCTCACCGCGTACAACGGGTTCCTGTAACCGAGAGCCAAGGTCGCGTTCACACCTCAACAGCAACTGTCTTGGTGATGCCAGAAATCGAAGAAGTCGAATACGACATTGATCCTAAAGATCTGCGAGTGGACATCTACCATGCTTCAGGTGCTGGCGGACAGAACGTCAATAAGGTTGCGACCGCGGTTCGTATTGTCCATCTACCAACCAATATCAAGGTCGAAATGCAGGAAGAGCGGACCCAGCAGAAGAACCGGGATAAGGCTATGAAAATCATCCGAGCTCGTGTAGCAGACCACTTTGTTCAAATCGCTCAAGATGAGCAAGATGCAGAGCGCAAGTCTACGATTGGTACAGGTGATCGCTCAGAGCGGATTCGCACCTATAATTTCCCGCAAAATCGAGTGACAGATCACCGTATCGGCTTGACCTTGCAAAAGCTGGACACGATTTTAGCTGGCAAACTGGATGAAGTCGTTGACGCTCTGGTTCTCTATGACCAAACGCAAAAACTAGAAGAGCTGAATAAATAATGACATTAGCTCAATATTTGCTGCAGCTAGAGCAAGAGCTGGTAGCAGCTGGAGAAGAAGCAGAAAGCCTGTCTTTCGTTTATAGGGCTCTTAATAAGCTCTCCTTTACCGACTTTGTTCTCAAACTTAGGGCAGAAGTAAGTCAAAAAGACCGTGACCAGCTAAAAGCTATTCAAGAGCAGCTGCTTGTTCACAAGCCAGCCCAGTATATCATTGGCAGCAGTGACTTTCACGGCCTGACTCTCAAGGTGGATGAGCGGGTTCTGATTCCAAGGCCTGAGACGGAGGAGCTAGTGGAGCTGATTTTGTCAGAAAATCTCGAAAGTTCTCTGTCTGTCTTGGATATCGGAACGGGTAGCGGAGCCATTGCTCTGGCACTGGCAAACAGCCGTCCAAACTGGCAGATTACTGCTTCTGATCTCTCGGATGATGCTCTTGCCTTGGCAGCAGAAAACGCTCAGTCCTGCGAACTTAACCTTGCTTTTGTCCAATCCGATTGCTTGGATTCGATTCAAGGAAAATTTGACATTATCGTCTCCAACCCGCCCTATATTTCAGAAGCAGATAAAGACGAAGTTGGACTCAATGTTTTGACCTCAGAGCCTCACATGGCCCTCTTTGCTGAGGAAGATGGCTATGCCGTCTATCGGAAAATAGCCGAGCAAGCAGGAGACTATCTGACAAAAAAAGGAAAAATCTATCTGGAAATTGGTTACAAGCAAGGAGATGGCATCAGGGAGTTGCTGGAAAAAAACTTCCCTCAAAAACGAATCCGAGTCCTGAAAGATCAATTTGGCAAAGATAGAATGGTGGCGATGGACAATGGATAAGATAGAAAAGACTCTGGTAGCAGGTGGAGCGGTTGTCCTGCCGACAGAAACTGTTTATGGCCTCTTTGCTCAGGCTTTAAATGAAGAGGCAGTTGAGCGAGTCTACGAATTAAAACGAAGACCTCGTGACAAGGCTCTTAATCTCAATGTGGCTAGCATAGAAGAGATTTATGCTTTTTCTAAGAACCAGCCCAGTTATCTGAAGCAACTCTATCAAGCCTTTCTGCCTGGGCCGCTGACTATTATCCTCCAAGCCAATGACCGAGTGCCGACTTGGATCAACTCAGGTATGGAAACTGTGGGCTTTCGGATTCCTAAGCATCCGGTTACGCTTGACTTGATTCGCAAGTACGGTCCCTTGATTGGTCCATCCGCCAATCTTTCTGGAAAAGCTAGTGGAACTTCTTTCCAGCAGATTATGATGGATTTTCAAGAAGAGATCTCAGGTGTAGAAGATGATGCATCTTTGACAGGTCAGGATTCAACTATTCTGGACTTGTCTGGAGAAAAGGCACTCATTTTACGCCAAGGGGCAATCACGCGCGAGGATATTCTCGCCCAAGTAAATGATATAAATTTTTAACTTTAGGACCTAAGGTCCTATTTTCGCAAAAGAAGGGAGACACCTTATGATTTTTGACCAAGAAAACTACAAAGCATTTGACCCAGAGATTTGGGAAGCAGTTGCCAAAGAAGAAGAACGTCAGCAGCATAATATTGAGCTGATCGCTTCAGAAAATGTCGTTTCTAAAGCTGTCATGGCTGCTCAAGGTTCTATTTTGACCAATAAGTACGCTGAAGGCTACCCAGGTCGCCGTTACTATGGTGGGACAGATGTAGTGGATGTGATTGAGAGTCTGGCAATTGAACGCGCCAAGGAAATTTTTGGTGCCAAGTTTGCTAATGTTCAGCCTCACTCAGGCAGCCAGGCTAATTGTGCAGCTTATATGGCTTTGATTGAGCCAGGCGATACAGTTATGGGCATGGATCTGTCTGCTGGCGGTCACTTGACTCACGGTGCATCAGTCAGCTTCTCTGGTCAAACCTATAATTTTGTATCCTATAGTGTTGATCCTGAAACAGAATTACTGAACTTTGATGCTATCCTCCAGCAAGCCAAGGAAGTGCAGCCTAAGCTGATTGTGGCTGGGGCTTCAGCCTACTCTCATATCATTGACTTCTCAAAATTCCGTGAAATCGCTGATGCAGTAGGTGCCAAGCTTATGGTAGATATGGCTCACATCGCTGGCTTGGTTGCTGCAGGTCTCCATCCTAGCCCTGTTCCTTATGCAGATATCACAACCACGACAACCCACAAGACCTTGCGTGGTCCTCGCGGCGGCTTGATTTTGACAAATGATGAAGACCTAGCTAAGAAAATTAACTCAGCTATCTTCCCGGGCATTCAAGGCGGACCATTGGAGCATGTCATTGCAGCCAAAGCGGTGGCCTTTAAAGAAGTGCTTGACCCAGCTTTCAAGGTTTATGCTCAGCAGATTTTGGACAATGCCCAAGCTATGGCTCAAGTCTTCCGTCAGCATGATAAGTTCCGTGTGATTTCTGACGGTACTGAAAATCACCTTTTCTTGGTAGATGTTACTAAGGTTGTAGAAAATGGAAAAGTAGCACAAAATCTCTTGGATGAGGTTAATATTACCCTTAATAAAAACTCCATTCCTTACGAGACTTTGTCACCGTTTAAGACTAGCGGCATTCGTATCGGTACAGCAGCTATTGCAGCTCGAGGCTTTGGTGTAACAGAAAGTATCAAGGTAGCCGAGCTTATTATCAAGGCTCTGGAAAACGCTGAAAACGAAGCGGTGCTGAACCAAGTGCGGGCGGAAGTGCGCGAATTGACGGACGCTTTTCCACTCTATGAGGGCTTGAACTAAGATGGATATTTACGTTAAAAAAGCGATTATTCATCAATTCAGCCCAGCTGATACCGAACTACTGCTGGCGGATAAGTTTCTCAACATCACTCCTAAGATTGAAGAGTACCTGCGCAAGAAGATTGAACGGGTCTATTCTGACGATGCTAAAACAGGTGTTTTCGATCCCGAAAACGTCTTTTTAGCCCAGCTTTCAGACGACTTACTGGAAACATCAGTGACAGTGGCCAAGCTTTGGCAGGAGGAGTTTTCTGTCAGTGAAAACCAGAAAACCAACGATCTGATTTTTGTCCAGTTTGACAAAGAAGGTGTGGAACACTTCGCTTTTCTGCGGATTGCTCTGCGGGAAACTCTTACTCACTTGGGTGGTGAGGTGGACAATCCTATCAAGCTGACGCAGAATAATCTGCCTGGCTTTGGTACGGGTGCGGACGAGGCTTTGGTCATCAATCTCAAATCTCGCAAGTACCATCTGATTGAAAAACGCATCAAGTACAACGGTGCCTTTCTCAATTATATGTCAGATAATCTCTTGCAGGTCAGTCCGACAATCTCAGCCAAGAAATCAATTAAAGCGCTTGAGAAGACTGCTCAAAAAGTTGCCGAAAGTTTTAACAAAGACGATTTCCAGTTCCAGTCCAAGGTCAAATCCAGTATTTTCAAAAATCTGGAAGAAAATGACGAACTGTCGCCTGAGAAACTGGCCGATGATCTTTTTGACAGCAATCTGACTGCCCGACTTACCTTTATTGACCAAGTCAAGGAAGCTATTCCTGAGCCAGTCAAGTTTGATGAGATTGACAGCAGCCGCCAGAAGAAAAAGTTCGAAAATCAGAAACTCTCCCTTTCAAATGGAATTGAGCTTATCGTTCCCAATAATATCTATCAGGACGCAGAGTCTGTAGAGTTTATCCAGAACGACAACGGGACCTATTCTATTTTGATTAAGAACATCGAGGATATCCAAAATAAATAATGTTTAAATTTCTAAGAAGACTGATTTTAGTCCTTTTCGTGCTCTTTGCTGGCTATAAGATTTATCAGGTTCATCATGATGTCAAGCAAGTCATGAAGTATCAGACTTTGGTCAGAGAAGTGCTGGACGAACAGGACACGGCGGCCAATGAAGAATTGGTACTGGCCATGATTTATACAGAAACCAAGGGAAAAGATACTGATGTCATGCAGTCCAGTGAAAGCGCAACTGGCCAGACCAATGCTATCACGGACAACAAAGAAAGCATTCGCCAGGGCGTTCAGACCTTGTCTGATAACCTAGAGTTAGCCAGCGAGAAAAAGGTGGATGTTTGGACAGCAGTACAAGCCTATAATTTCGGTCAAGCCTATATCGACTACGTCGCTAAAAACGGTGGTGAAAATACGCTGGAGCTGGCCAAGAAATATTCAAAAGATATAGTAGCGCCAAGTTTAGGAAATGTAACTGGCAAGACCTACGGCTACTATAACCTGATTTCAATTTTCCACGGTCCAGAGCTCTATATCAACGGCGGCAATTATTATTATTCCCGTCAGGTCAAGATGAACATGCACATCATGCGCCTCTTAAAATGGTTTTAGAAAGAAGTAGTTAAGCTTCTTTCTTTTTTGATGGTGAAGTAATAATCCAGATATTTGTAACCATGATAGATACATGATATAATTTTGTACATCTATCATAAAAAGGAATGAAAAATGAATAAGAAACTTGGTTTTAAGCTCCTGATTCTGGTCTTGGTGACAATTGCCGGTCTAACAGCTTTTTACAACCATAAAGAAGCCACTAGCCTCAATACAAAACAATTTGTGCAGTCAACAACGCCGACCTTGTTTTTCCACGGTTTTGGATCCAGCTCTAATGCTGAAAATCATATGACAGAGGCAGCCAAAAAGGCTGGAGTCACTCAGACAATTATCACAGCAAATGTCAGTAAAAACGGTCAAGTAAGCTTATTAGGAGAGATACCGAAAGGTGCTATCAATCCCATTATCAAGGTAAACTATGAAGATAACCGCAATGCCGACTACGCGCAAGACGGCAAATATGCAGCAGCTGTGATTCGCAAGCTACAAGAAACTTATGGCTTTGATAAGATGAATCTGGTAGGCCATTCGATGGGGAATATGTCCATCCTCTTTTATATGCTGGAGAACGGTCAGGATGAAAAGCTGCCCGAGCTGCATAAGCAGGTCAATATTGCCAACCATGTTAATGGCCTGGAAGGAAGGGACTTGCCTGAAGATTTGAGAATCCTAGACGACCAAACTGGCCAGCCTAGTGCTATGAGCCAGACTTATCAAAAACTACTGGGATTACGAGAAGTATATCCACAAGAGCAGGTTGATGTTCTGAATATTTATGGTGATTTTAAAAACGAATCTGATGGCTCCGTACTCAATACCTCTTCCCGCAGCCTCAAATATCTCTTAGTTGAGAATGCTAAATCTTACCAGGAAAAGAAAATTACAGGTCAGTTGGCTCAGCACAGCCAATTGCATGAGAATCCAGAAGTAGACGAATTACTGATAGACTTCCTTTGGAAAAAGTAGAAAAGAGCAGTTACTGGCAAGCAAATCCAGTGACTGTTTTTTCTTTGAACTTCTTTGAGAAATGTTGTAAAATGTATCTATTATCTCAAGCCCTTAATGGATGAGATAATAATAACTCCATCATTGCAGCAACTTACCTGAAGCACTCTGAACATCAAAAGGAGCGAAAATCACAAGCTCAAGAAACAGAAATTCGAGGCAGTCAGATAGTAAGTTTGCTCTATAAAAAAAGCTATAGAATTTGGGAAACTATAGCAGGAGGAAAAGAGGAAAAAAATATGAAATTCAAAAAAACTTTAATGACAGCAGGAGCCTTGCTGGCTACTCTGTTTACTGTATCGACCGCAGCTGCCGATTCAAATGTTCAGAAAGTCATTGATGAGACTTACGTGCAGCCTGAGTATGTCCTGGGTTACTCCTTAGATGAGAGCCAAAAACAGCAGACCTTGCAGATGCTTGGCTACAATTCATCCAGCGACAGCAAGCCACTTAAGACCATGACACCGGAAGTCTACTCTAAAATCATGGATGTTGCTAACGACCCTAGCCTGCAGCTTTATTCTTCGGTAAAAATCCAGAAGTTAGGCAGCAATAAACCATTAGAGGTCAAAATTGTCACTCCGCAAAACATCACCAAGGTTACAGAAGATATGTATCGCAATGCGGCTGTTACTCTAGGGGTTCAGCACGCGCAGATTACCGTTGCTGCACCGATTCCGGTAACAGGTGAGAGCGCCTTGGCAGGGATTTACTACTCTCTGGAAGATAATGGTGCGACCATTCCTCAGGAAAATAAAAACCTAGCGCAGGAAGAACTGGCTGCCCTTTCTGGTATCAATGCTGAAAATACAGGTAAGGAAGGCTATGACGCAGATAAGCTCAATGTAGCCCTAGCTGATATCAAAGCGGCTGTCGCCAATGCTAAGAAGAACAACAGTAATCTGACAGCAGATGATGTCCGTAAGATTGTTGAAGAAACCTTGAAAAACTACGGTCTGACTCAGTCAGTGACCAGTGACCAAATCAACCTCATCGTGAATTTCGCTATCAATCTTTCAAACAGTGGAGTCATTACAGATTCTGACTTTACAAAGACACTTAGTGACTTGAAAGACAGCATCGTTTCAAAAGCAGGGGATACCTTTAACAATATTAACCTCAACTTTGATGCAAACGGCCTCCTTCAAGAAGGCGGTAATTTCTTTTCTAATATTTGGAATGCCATTGTCAACTTCTTTAAAGGATTGTTTGGCGGTTAATCTCAAGACTATATAAAACAAGGCTGGGACTAAAATGTCCTAGCCTTGTTTGTTTTTACAGTTATCATTTAAAATAAGATTTGCTTTTTACTCCCACTCTACAGTTGCAGGTGGTTTGCTGGTGATATCGTAGACGATGCGATTGACATGGTCTACTTCATTAACGATACGAACAGAGATCTTTTGCAGAATATCCCAAGGAATCTTGGCAAAGTCAGCTGTCATACCATCGATAGAAGTGATAGCGCGAATCGCAATTGTGTAGTCGTAAGTCCGGCCGTCTCCCATGACCCCAACAGATCGGACGCCAGTATTAACAGTAAAGTATTGCCAGATGTCGCGGTCAAGACCAGCTTTGGCGATTTCTTCGCGGAGAATAGCATCAGATTCGCGGACAGTTTCTAATTTTTCCTCAGTGATTTCTCCCATAACGCGAATAGCAAGTCCTGGGCCTGGGAACGGTTGGCGCCAGACAATTTCATCAGGCATACCAAGCTCGGTACCCAAAGCACGCACTTCGTCCTTATAGAGCGTGTTCAGTGGCTCAATCAGCTCAAACTGCATATCTTCAGGCAGACCACCAACATTATGGTGAGACTTGATAGTCTGAGCAGTGTCGGTACCGGATTCGATAACGTCTGTATAGAGCGTTCCCTGAGCCAAGAATTTTACATCTTTCAGTTTGCTGGCTTCATCATCAAAGACATAGACAAACTCGTTTCCGATGATTTTACGTTTTTGTTCTGGATCTGAGACACCGGCTAGTTTATCAAGGAAACGCTTAGCAGCATCTGCCTTAATGATATTCAAACCAAATTTGCCGCCCAGCATATCCATGACCTGATCTGCTTCGCCTTTACGCAAAAGACCATGATCCACAAAGATACAGATTAGTTGATCGCCGATTGCTTTCTGCAAGAGAACACCGACAACAGAAGAGTCTACACCGCCAGAAAGTCCCAACAGCACCTTCTTGTCACCAACGGTTTGGCGGATTTTTTGAATTTCCATGTCAATGAAGTTATCCATAGACCAGTCGCCTTTAGCTTCACAAATATTCAGAGCAAAGTTGCGCAGGATATCATAACCAAACTCTGAATGACGAACCTCAGGGTGGAACTGAATGCCATAGATTTTCTTAGTTGGATTTTCAATAGCTGCAAAAGGACAGTCAGCAGAAGTGCCAGTACGGACAAAGTCAGCAGGAATCTCAGTTACTGCATCTCCGTGGCTCATAAGAACTAACTGTCTTTCAGGCGTACCGTTGAAAAGGCTGGAATTAGCGGTATGTGACAGAGTTGACTGACCGTATTCACGATTTCCAGCATGACCAGCAGGGACAACCTTGCCGCCTAGCTTGTGAGTCAAGAGCTGCATACCATAGCAGATTCCCAAAATCGGGATTCCCAACTCAAAGATTTCCGGGTCAATATCAAAGGAGCCTTCTTCATATACAGAATTCGGACCACCGGAAAGGATAATCCCGACAGGCTGGATAGCACGGACTTCGTCAGCGGTAATCTTGTGGCTCTTGAGCTCAGAAAAAACACCAATTTCACGAATCCGGCGTGAAATCAGCTGATTGTACTGGCTGCCATAATCAAGCACGATGATCTTTTCGACATCTTGCAATTCAGTTCTAGTTGTCATCTGTTCCCTTTCTTAAAAGAAGTAATCTTTTCCCCTCATTTTATCACAAAAAAGGAATTTTTCCAAGGTAATAAGGAGCAAGAGTGATGAAAAAACGAGTATGAGTCTTTATTTGGCTAAACTGCTAGAATCTTGATAAAAGCGAGCATTTGAGAGCTGATCTCTATCATTTAGTTTGACATTTGAAGTATTTGGTACTAAAATAAAGGAAGGTACCAAATAAGAAAGAAGAGTCAACATGTTGCCCGCATATATCAAAATTCATGATCAGATTAAGAAAGACATTGACGATGCCGTTTGGGAGATTGGGGAACGCCTGCCCAGTGAGCGAGATCTAGCCGAAACCTTTAAGGTCAGCCGTATGACCCTGCGTCAAGCTATCACACTCTTGGTTGATGAGGGAGTGCTAGAGCGTCGAGTCGGTAGTGGCACCTTCGTTGCCAGTACACGTGTTCAAGAGAAAATGCGCGGCACCACCAGCTTCACAGAAATCATGAAGGCGCAAGGCAAAACGCCATCCAGTCAGCTTATTTCTTATCGGCGTACCCTGCCGAGTGAGCAGGAAGTGGAGAAGCTAGGCATCCATAAGACGGAAAATGTCATTCGGATGGAGCGGGTTCGCTACGCTGACGATTTGCCGGTGGTCTACGAGGTGGCTTCAATTCCAGAGAAGTTCATTAAGAATTTCAAAAAAGAAGAGGTGACTAGTCATTTCTTCCAGACCTTGCAGGAACACGGCTATAAAATCGGCAAGTCTCAGCAGACTATTTATGCTCGGCTGGCTAAGGAAAAAATCGCCAATTACCTCGATATTCCCCGCGGCCATGCCATCTTAGGACTGACTCAGATTTCTTACTTTGACGACGGAACAGCTTTTGAATATGTAAAAAGCCAGTATGTCGGTGATCGTTTTGAATTTTATTTGGAAAACAATTAATAGCTACAAAACTCTTGGTTATCACTAAGAGTTTTTAACTTGTCTTTTACTCGGCAGAAAAAGCTGATTGACCTTTTGCAATCTCATATTTCGAGTGTTTATTTCCCTTGTCAGACTAGAGTTTATCATGCTTTTCTGGTATAATGTTTCTTATGGAAATTGAAAAAACAAACCGAATGAATGCTCTCTTTGAGTTTTATGCGGCACTTTTGACTGACAAGCAGATGAACTATATCGAGCTCTACTATGCGGATGATTACAGTCTGGCAGAGATTGCTGAGGAGTTTGGTGTCAGCCGTCAGGCCGTTTATGATAATATCAAACGGACAGAGAAGATTCTGGAAGACTATGAGAAAAAGCTGCACATGTACTCGGACTACATTGTCAGAAGTCAGATATTTGACCAGATTACAGAGAAATACCCTGACGACAGCTATCTTCAGGAGCAGATCGGGATTCTGTCTGGTATTGACAATAGGGAGTGACCATGGCTAAACAAGTAATCTACAAGGGAATGTCTTGCTGGTTGTTAGAGTTGGAAGAATCTTTTCCTGCCAGGGTACAAATCATCTCCCCTGACGATCTTTCTAAGGCAATGCAAGAAGGCTTCAGCTGCTGGGGCTACCCAAATGAGATTATGAAAGAAGTCTCTGCTGAAGAATATGCTTGTTTAACACGTTTTGGAAAATTTCCACTGAATTGATTGAATTAGAAACTAGGAGAAATAAAAAATGGCATTTGAAAGTTTAACGGAACGTTTGCAGAACGTCTTTAAAAATCTGCGCAGAAAAGGAAAAATCTCAGAGAACGATGTCCAGGAAGCAACCAAAGAGATTCGTCTGGCCCTTTTAGAAGCCGACGTAGCCCTGCCAGTCGTCAAAGACTTTATCAAGAAAGTCCGTGAGCGCGCTGTCGGTCATGAGGTTATCGACACCCTCAATCCAGCGCAACAAATCATCAAGATCGTTGACGAAGAGCTGACAACTATCCTGGGCTCTGATACTGCTGAGATTATCAAGTCACCAAAGATTCCGACTATTATCATGATGGTTGGTCTGCAAGGGGCTGGTAAGACCACCTTTGCTGGTAAGCTTGCTAATAAGCTCAAGAAAGAAGAAAATGCTCGTCCGCTTATGATTGCGGCGGATATTTACCGTCCAGCAGCAATTGATCAGCTGAAAACACTTGGACAGCAAATTGATTTACCTGTCTTTGCTTTAGGGACCGAAGTTCCAGCTGTTGAGATTGTCCGTCAAGGTCTGGAGCAGGCAAAAGCCAACCACAATGACTATGTCCTGATTGATACGGCTGGGCGCCTTCAGATTGATGAAAAGCTCATGCAGGAGCTGTCAGATGTCAAAACGCTGGCTAATCCGAATGAAATCCTCTTGGTTGTCGATGCCATGATTGGTCAGGAAGCGGCTAATGTCGCTCGTGAATTCAACAGTCAACTGGAAGTGACCGGGGTTATCCTGACTAAGATTGATGGCGATACTCGTGGCGGTGCTGCCTTGTCTGTCCGTCAGATTACTGGTAAGCCTATTAAATTTACTGGTACCGGTGAAAAAATCACTGATATCGAAACCTTCCATCCAGACCGTATGTCCAGCCGGATTCTGGGCATGGGGGACATGCTGACTCTGATCGAAAAAGCCTCTCAGGAATACGATGAGAAAAAATCGCTTGAAATGGCTGAAAAGATGCGGGAAAACACCTTTGATTTCAATGATTTTATTGATCAGTTGGATCAGGTACAAGGCATGGGACCTATGGAAGACTTGCTCAAACTGATTCCAGGTATGGCCAATAATCCTGCCCTCAAGAATATCAAAGTGGATGAGAAAGAAATTGCCCGCAAGCGTGCCATTGTATCCTCTATGACACCGGCTGAGCGTGAAAATCCAGACTTGTTGAGTCCTAGCCGTCGCCGTCGTATTGCCAATGGTTCGGGTAACAGCTTCGTTGATGTCAATAAATTTATCAAAGACTTCAATCAAGCTAAGCAGATGATGCAGGGCGTTCTGTCAGGCGATATGAGCAAGATGATGAAGCAAATGGGTCTCAATCCAAACAACATGCCTAAGAACATGCCTGGTGGCGGAGGAATGCCCGACATGTCAGCTCTGGAAGGCATGATGGGCCAAGGCGGTATGCCAGATATGTCAGGCTTAGGAGGAGCCGGCATGCCGGATATGAGCCAAATGTTTGGTGGCGGCCTCAAAGGGAAGGCTGGAGAATTTCTAATGCGTCGCAGCATGAACAAAATGGCCAAGCAAATGAAGAAAAACAAGAAGAAGCGGAAGTAATAACAAAAAAACAAGTCGCATAACTAAGTTTTATGTGGCTTGTTTTTGAAAATATCAGATTCAGATACGGAGACTAGAATGAAGCCTTTTTTGACTCAATTGATTCATCGACTTGCTAAAACCTTTCAAAAATTATTGAATAAGCTGCCTAGCCACCCTATTTCTCATCTACCTGCCAGCAAGGTCGAAATGAGTCCTATTATCATGATTCCAGGTAGTTCGGCGACAGAGAATCGATTTAATCGAATGGTTAAAAAGCTCAACCGCAATCAGCATCCACGTCATAGTCTGGTCCGTATTAAAGTATGGAATGACGGACACATGACTTACCGAGGGCATTTGAAGCGCAAGGATAGAAATCCCATTTTTGTGGTTGGCTTTCAAAATAATCGTGATGGTTACGAAAATATCAAGAAGCAGGCGGCTATGTTTGATGCTGCCTTGACTGTTTTGCGAGAGAAATATTCTTTTGACAGCTTTAAGGCGCTAGGGCACTCTAACGGTGGCCTAATTTATACAGTATTCCTGCAGCAATACCTGGCAAACCATTCTGGGTTGAAGATGGAAAAGCTCCTGACTATTGGCAGTCCTTATAATCTGAACAAGAAAAATCTCAATCATCGAGTTGCGATGCTAGATGACTTTGTAGCCAACCAGGGAAAACTTCCTAAGAAGCTGCAGCATTTGTCAATTTTGGGAATCTTTTTCCGAGATGGTGACGGAATTGTCCATAAAAGCAGTGTAGAGGCCGGGAGTTTGATTTACAAAGGAAAGATTGCTTCACACAGAGAAGTAGTCGTCGTAGGCAAGGATGCTCACCATTCTTCCTTGCCACAAAATGAACAGGTAGTTGTTTTGATTAAAGAGTTTCTATTCTAGTAATTATCTTACATAATTTAATTTTGGTAAACAATTAGAAAGGCGATAAAACAATGAAAATGACAGACATTCTTCATAGGTATTATGGTGACTTTGATCTGATAAATGAAAAATGGAATGAAGACTATGAAAGCATTTTGATTAAGCTAAAGGATGATCAAGAATATAAAAGATGCCGTTTGGCAAAGAAAACACCTAAAAAAGAAGGCTACTTTACAGTCTTTTGGAAAAAAGACCAAGACAACAAGAATATTCCTTATACTGATAAAGACTTGGGTAATGAACTGGTTATTGTCGTCATCGACGACCGTCATTGCGGTATATTTATCATTCCCAAAGAGGTGGCTATCAGTAAAAAAATTCTTTCTACAAAAGATTGTAAAGGAAAGATGGCTATGCGTTTTTATCCGTCCTGGTGCACACATTTAAATAAAACAGCTCAGGCAACACAAAAATGGCAACTGGATTATTTTCAAAAAATCGAATTAGAAGAATAAGTTTCAGGTAAAACAAGACAGAGTTTAATTTCTCAATTTTGTCTTGTTTTTATTATCTATTTTGTAGTAAAGTTAGATTGCTTACTTCCCTCTATCATCTTTCCGAAAAACTATAATTTTCTTGAAAAATATATCTAGATATGCTATACTACTGTTATAGAAAAAACGGAGAAATGTGATGAGACGTGAACTGTTGTTAGAAAGAATTGATAAACTTAAGGCTACCATGCCCTGGTACATTTTGGAATATTACCAGTCTAAGCTGGCGGTGCCTTATAGTTTTACAACCTTATACGAATATCTCAAAGAATATGATCGCTTTTTTAACTGGGTGCTAGAATCTGGTATCACGGATGCTTCGCATATTGCTGAGATTCCTCTTTCTGTCTTGGAAAACATGACCAAGAAAGACATGGAGGCCTTCATTCTGTATCTGCGCGAGCGGCCGCTTCTCAATGCTAATACGACGCAAAACGGTGTTTCTCAGACAACTATAAACCGAACTCTGTCAGCTTTGTCCAGCCTCTACAAATATTTGACTGAGGAAGTTGAAAACGAGCAGGGTGAGCCCTACTTCTATCGAAATGTGATGAAAAAAGTTGCTACTAAGAAGAAAAAGGAAACTCTGGCAGCCCGTGCAGAGAATATTAAGCAGAAGCTCTTTTTAGGAGATGAGACAGAAGAATTTCTCCTGTATATTGATAGGGAGTACCCCAAGAAGCTCTCTAACCGTGCCCTATCCTCTTTTAACAAGAACAAGGAACGAGATTTAGCCATCATTGCCTTGCTGCTAGCCTCTGGTGTTCGTCTGTCTGAAGCTGTTAATCTGGACCTGAAAGACATCAATCTCAAAATGATGGTCATTGAAGTGACAAGGAAAGGTGGGAAAAGGGACTCTGTCAATGTTGCTGCTTTTGCCAAGTCCTATTTAGAGGAGTACCTGAGTATTCGAAGCAAGCGATACAAAGCCGAAAAGACTGATACAGCCTTCTTTTTGACTGAATACCGCGGCACTCCTAATCGAATCGATGCTTCCAGTGTTGAAAAAATGGTGGCTAAGTATTCTGAGGGCTTCAAGGTGCGAGTGACTCCTCACAAACTCCGCCACACGCTTGCTACACGTTTATACGATGCAACCAAATCTCAAGTTCTCGTCAGTCATCAGCTAGGGCATGCTAGCACTCAGGTAACGGACCTCTACACCCATATTGTCAATGACGAGCAAAAGAATGCTTTGGATAAATTATAATGTTACATAATTTAAAATATGCAAAACATAAGAATAACAACAAAAGAGCGAAAAATCTATTTTAGATGCTTCGCTCTTTCTTTTATAAAAACTCAATCCAATAATTACGATGGGGTTCAACAATCAGCGGTTTGCCCCAGAAGTGCTTGAGATGCTCCAGATTCGCTGCTGTGACTGGTCGATTTTTGGTGTTGTACTTTTCAGCACTTTCTCTAGTTAGGAAGCATTTGACCGCTTCGTAGGAGCCTTCTGCTGTCTCTCTATTTAGCCCTTCAAAGCTAACTTCATCGCCTGGCTGAGGATTATCCGTAAAGAGTTTTCCTATAAAGTAAACTGTCTTACTCTTCATCAGATCGTAAGCCTTGATATTCTCTATTCGATTATTAGCTGCTGCAAACATGATGCAAAAGCTGTCAACAAGATCCTTTAAGGGCAGCAGATCTTCCTTGGGAACGAAGATATCTACCATGTAGAGCCCACCAATGACTAGGTTTTGGAAAGAAGGTTGCTGAATAACATTATCTAATGCCATGCCAAGCGGCAATTCCACAGCTTGATAGCCAGATTTTTCAAATTCTTCTTTCTTTTTCTCATAATCTTCTGCAGATATGCTAACATAAAAATTGTCTGGATTAGGAGATGGTTTTTTCTTCAGAAAAGCTACAACTGTACGGTCCAACTGCTCAAACAGACCAAGGCTTTCTACTGGGACTTTCTGCATCAAGACACCCCTTTCTCTGATTCCCTATCATTTTATCATATCTAGCAGATAAAGCCTAGAGAAAACTCGCCGGTTAAGGAAACGTAAGAATGTTGTTGATTTGAAATAAACTCTTTACATGAAAAACCAAACTCTTCGAGAGCTTGGTTTTCTTTATATCAGATTTTAACCGACGATAGCTTCGGCAATATCTTCTCTGCTGATTCCAGCAAAGTAGCGGCTAATATCAATCGTTTCAAGAGCTTTCAGGACATCTTCGCGTTCGTATTTAACACCGCGAAGCACATCTTCCACTGCTGCTACATCCTCAATACCAAAGAAGTCTCCATAGATTTTAATATCCTGAATCTTGGATTCAACAACATTGGCAAAGATTTCTACCTTACCACTGGTAAACTTAGTACCACGGCGCACGTTGTATTCAGGTGATTTACCGTAGTTCCAGTCCCAAGTTCCAAACTTGCTATCTCTGATTTGCTTGATTTCTTCCAGTTCTTTCTCAGAGAAGACATATTCTGTCATTTCTGGATACTCTTTCTTCATATAGTCCAGAAGCAGGTCACGGAATTCTTCGACAGTAATTTTTTCTGGCAATTCATTGACAATATTTGTCACGCGTGCACGAACAGATTTAACCCCTTTTGATTCGAACTTGTCTTTAGAAACCTTAAGTGCATTGGCCAAGACTGACAGATCAACATCAAAGAGCAGGCAACCATGGTGCATGATACGGCCATTGATATAGGCCTGCGCATTGCCACAGAACTTCTTACCGTCAATTTCCAGGTCATTACGGCCAGTGAATTCAGCCTTTACTCCAAGTTCTGCTAGAGTGTTGATAACCGGCGTAGAAAAACTCTTGAAGTCAAAAGCTCTATCTTCACTTTCCTTAGAGATAATGGTGTAGTTAAGGTTGTTTAGATCATGATAAACAGCTCCTCCGCCACTGATACGACGCACAACTTCAATGCCATGCTCACGAACATAATCACGGTTGATTTCTTCGATAGTGTTTTGGTGGCGCCCTACGATGATAGAAGGTTGGTTAATCCAGAGCAGGAAAATTTCATCCTCATCTAAGAGGTGTTTGAAAGCATATTCTTCCAGAGCAATATTAAAAGCTGTGTCATTTGAGTAGTTAACAATGTATTTCATAAGCTACCTCTTTATACGATAGAGACTGGAACAATGATTTATGCCCAGTCTAATCTATCTTTTAAATTATTTTTTCTTAGGTGAGTGAACTGCCAAGCCCAGTACATCTGCAAAAGCTTCGTACATGACTTCTGAGAAGGTTGGATGACCGTGAATGGTCTTAAGCATTTCTTCTACGGTGATTTCCATTTCGATGATGGTTGATGCTTCGTTGATCAATTCTGCAGCCGCAGGACCGATGATATGAACACCGAGCACTTCACCATACTTTTTGTCAGCAATGACTTTAACGAAGCCTTGAGCTGCGTCTGAAGCGATAGCACGGCCGTTAGCAGCGAAGTTAAACTTACCAATCGCTACATCGTATTTCTCACGAGCTTGATCTTCTGTCAAACCAACTGCTGCTACTTCTGGCAGGGTGTAAATAGCCGCAGGTGTCAGATTGAGTTTAGCAACATGGTGATTGCCTTTCAGCGCATTTTCAGCAGCAACTTCACCCATACGGAAGGCTGCATGAGCCAGCATCTTAGTACCATTGATATCACCTGGTGCGTAAATACCTGGAACAGAAGTTTCCATGTACTCATTGACCTTGATACGGCCGCGATCCAGTTCGAACTCAACCTCACCAATGCCTTCTAGGTCTGGCACGCGTCCGATAGAAAGCAGAGCCTTATCTGTTAGAATATCTTCTTTTCCTTCAACCTTGATACGAAGTTTACCATTTTCTTCGATGATTTCTTCCAACTTAGTTTCAGTCAGAATTTTCATACCCTTGCGCTCCAAGATGAGGCGAAGGTTTTTAGAGACTTCAGCATCCATAGCGGGTACGATACGGTCCATCATTTCAATGACCGTTACCTTGCTACCAAAAGTCATGAAGGCTTGTCCAAGCTCAATACCGACAACACCACCGCCGATAATTACCAGATTTTCTGGTAATTCGTTCATTTCCAGAATATCATCGCTGGTCATAACAAGAGATGATTCCATACCAGGAACATTGATCTTGCTGACTTTTGAACCACCAGCCAAGATAATCTTCTTCGTTTCTAGCAGCTCGCTGCCGTTTACAAGAACATTCTTGTCTTTAGTAATGGTGCCAATTCCCTTATGAACATCTACGCCATAGCTGCGAAGAAGGCCAGCAACACCGCCAACGAGTATATTGACAACCTTGTTTTTGGTTTCCAAAACCTTGTCCATGTCCACTGAGAAGCTTGGATTTTCGATGATGATACCGCGGTTAGCAGCGTGGCCAAGGCTTTCAATGATTTCAGCATTGTGCAGGTAAGTCTTAGTAGGGATACAGCCACGGTTCAGGCAGGTTCCGCCGAGCTCAGACTTCTCAACCAAGGCAATCTTGCCACCCAGCTGGGCTGCTTTGATAGCCGCTACATAACCTGCAGGTCCGCCACCGATAACAACGATATCGTAAGCATCATCACTCTTATCATCATCTGTACTTACTGCCGCTGTTGTAGGAGCTGGTGCTTCCGCAGGAGCAGAGCCGCCAGCGGTTGGGATGTTTTCTCCTTCTTCTCCCAAGTAACCGATGACTTCCGTTACTGGAACAGTTTCTCCGTCACCTTTGAGAATAGCAATCAGATAGCCATCTTCTTCGGCTTCCAATTCCATGCTGACCTTGTCAGTCATGATTTCCAGAAGGATTTCCCCTTCTTTGACAAATTCGCCGACTTTCTTATTCCATTGGACAATTTGCCCTTCGGTCATATCCACGCCGGCTTTTGGCATAATTACTTCTAAAGCCATTTTTCTTTCCTTTTCTAATTTAATTTTTCACTTGCTGAGTATTTCGTTTCTTTACTTTTTAAACTAGCAAAGAAAATCTTATACCAACATTGAAATTGGGTCTTCAATCAAAGCCTTCAAGTCCTTCATAAACTTAGCTCCAGCCATTCCGTCAACTACACGGTGGTCAATGGTCAAGCCAAGACTCATAATTGGACGGATAACAATTTCGCCATTAACAACGACAGGTTTTTCTACTGTTGAGCTTACACCCAAGATAGCAGAATTTGGCTGGTTGATGATAGGACCAAAGGACTGAACGCCAAACATACCTAAGTTACTGATTGTGAAAGTTGAGTTTTGCAGCTCGCTCGGAGCTAACTTGCCTTCCAAAGTACGTCCGATTACATCTTTAAAGGCTACCACAAGCTCTGATAGGCTCATTTTTTCTGCATTATAGACAACTGGTGTCATCAAGCCATTATCCATACCGACTGCCATTGAAAGGTTGACATAGTTGTGTGTGATAATGGTCTTGCCATCCTCTGTCAAGGTCGAATTGAGATAAGGATGTTTCATCAAAGTCTTCACAACAGCCAGCGAAAGCAGGTCTGTGACAGTTACTTTCTTGCCAGTGGCTTCCATGATTGGATCCAGCACTTTTTTACGCAAGGCTAGCATTTCTGTCATATCAACATCATAGTTGAGGGTGAATGTTGGCGCCGTCAGGTAAGATTCTACCATCCGCTGAGCAATGACCTTCCGCATCGGCGTCATTGGAATACGCTCAATTTCACCATAAGGAGTGACATTATCAGGCACTTCTTCCACTTTTTCAATTTGAGCAGGAGATTTGATTGTATCGCTCTCAACATTCTCAGGCAAGAAGGCAAGAACATCTTTTTTCATAATCTTGCCACGATGGCCAGTTCCTTGAATCTCTTGCCAAGCAATATTGTGTTCTTGGGCAATTCGTTTTGCCAGTGGTGAAATACGCACCACATTTGTATCTTTATAAGTTTCCACGTCTTCTTTGTGGACACGACCGTTTGCGCCTGAGCCAGAAACATCATAGAGGTTGATTCCCAAATCATCCGCTAACTTTCTAGCTGCAGGAGTCGCTCTTAGCTTATCATCAGCCATGACCTCTCCAATTCTATTATAAGATATTAAGGACTCAAAGGACAATGAAAAAATAGGAGATTGACGCTGTGTTCGATGAACACAAGGAAATCTATATTTTTTTCGCAATCCTCCGTCCGAATTCAATTACATATCTACAGCAACTTGGATACAAAACGTATCTCAAGTTACTACGGTTAACGCTATCTGCGACCAACCTAGTAGACTTACTAAGTCGCTATAACGATTGTCTGTAATTTGTAAAATTTTAGCTACTTTGACCCTCTACACAAGATTAGATTACATAAAATAATTTATGTAATCTAATTCATGAGAAAGCCTTTTCTTTATTATACCTTATTCTTTGTGATATGTCTTTCGAATAGCGTCTTTGATGCTTTCAACGGTCGGAATCATCGCATTTTCCAAGTTTTGTGCATAAGGCATTGGCACATCTTCACCTGCACAACGGCGGATTGGCGCATCTAGATAGTCAAATGCTTCAGACTCAGAAATAATCGCCGAAATTTCACCAATGAAACCGCTAGTTTTGTGGGCATCATTAACCAAAACTACCTTTCCAGTCTTCTTAACAGAGTTGATGATAATATCCTTATCAAGCGGCACCAATGTACGTGGGTCAACCACTTCTACAGAGATACCTTCTTCTACCAATTCCTCAGCCGCCTGCATGACACGGCGAAGCATTTTTCCGTAGGTAACAACTGTTACATCGGTACCTTCTTTTTTGATTTCGCCAACACCGAGTGGGATTACATACTCAGGATCCAGTGGCACCTCGCCTTTTTGGTTAAATTCAGACTTGTATTCCAGGATAATGACTGGGTTGTTGTCTCGGATAGAAGCCTTGAGAAGCCCCTTCATATCAGCCGGAGTTCCTGGAGCAACTACCTTAAGCCCTGGAATGTGGGTAAACCAAGATTCCAAAGACTGCGAGTGCTGAGCCGCTGAGCCAACTCCATTACCTGCTGCACAGCGGACAGTCATTGGCACCTGCCCTTTTCCGCCAAACATATAGCGCGTTTTAGCGGCTTGGTTGACAATAGCATCCATGGCGATTACAGAGAAGTCCATAAAGGTCATGTCTACGATTGGACGCAGCCCTGTCATAGCTGCTCCAGCTGCTGCTCCAGAAATAGCTGCTTCTGAAATCGGACAGTCACGTACACGCTCTGGCCCGAACTCTTCCAGCATACCAACAGATGTTCCGAAATCTCCACCAAAGACTCCGACATCTTCTCCCATCAAGAGTACATTTTCATCGCGACGCATTTCCTCAGACATAGCGAGGATGATGGTATCACGAAAAGACATAGTTTTAGTTTCCATTTTCTTTTTCTCCTCTCTTTAGTCTGCGTAAATATCTTCAAAGGCAGATTCAAGCGGTGGGAATGGGCTTTCTTCTGCAAACTTCACAGATGCTTCTACTGCTTCTTTGACTCCAGCTTGGATAGCTTCCAGCTCTTCCTCGCTTGCAATCTTGTTTTCCAGCAAGTATTTACGAAGATTTTCGATTGGATCTTTTTTCTTCCATTCTTCTACTTCTTCACGAGTACGGTATTTACCTGGGTCAGAAGAAGAGTGTCCCAACCAACGATAAGTGACGCTCTCAATCAAGACAGGTCCTTTACCGCTGCGAACATGCTCTACAGCTTTTTGGAAGCCTTCATAGACATCCAAAACATTATTTCCATCTTCGATGAACATACCAGGAATGCCATAGGCTGCGCTGCGCTCGTGGATATGCTCTACGTTGGTCATTTTCTTGATGTCAGCAGAAATACCATAGCCGTTATTGATACAATAGAAAATAACTGGTAAATTCCAGATAGAAGCCATGTTGACAGCTTCGTGGAAGACGCCTTCGTTGGTAGCACCGTCACCAAAGAAACAGACAACAATCTTACCTGTCTTCTGCATTTGCTGGGTCAGAGCTGCTCCGACAGCAATTCCCATGCCGCCACCTACGATACCATTAGCACCAAGGTTTCCAGCATCTAGGTCCGCAATGTGCATAGAGCCGCCTTTTCCTTTACATGTACCGGTGTATTTCCCTAGGATTTCAGCCATCATTTCATTGAGGTTGATTCCTTTGGCGATAGCTTGACCGTGTCCCCGGTGATTAGAAGTCAGCAAATCATCCTCATTTAAGGCCAGCATAGCACCGACATTGGCTGCTTCCTCACCTACCGAGAAGTGAGTCATCCCAGGAACCTTTCCTTTTTTTACAAGTTGAGCAATTTTTAAGTCTATGCGACGGATTTCTTCCATCTTACGGAACATCTCTAATAAAAGATCTTTATCTAAAGTTGCCATTTTTTTGCCTTTCTAAGCATAATTCTTCTATTTAATTCTATCTAAAGCTGTAAGCACTGTCAAAACTTTTGCTCACTTACATTTCACAAAGAAAAACCAGTCGATCCATTGGATAAACTGGTTTTCGATACCAAAATAGAAATTTCACAAACTTTTTGTGCTAGAGTAGTTTTTACTATTTTGAAACTGTTATACGAAAATAATAGCAGAGCACGACTCCGATTAGTCTGCCTGTTTAGCAAAGTCTGCAATCATCTGCTCCATCTGCTCACGGCTTGGTGTTGTCAGCATATAGAGGTAATCACCTTGCAGCTCCGCAAATGCAGCTGGCATGTCTTTCTTAACTTTGAAATTATCTCTGTATTTCTCCAGCAAGTCAGCCTCAGGGTAAGCATAGTTCGTTGATGCACGGCGTGATGTTGCCAGACAATACAGCGGCTCCATGTGGGCAGCTGGGAAAGGCTCTCCTGCTACAATCGCTGCATAGCCTCTGTAAAGATCGATTGAGTGGGCGAAATTATAGACATCAATGGTAAAGCCACCTGCTGGACGGTTATTGTACTCAATGGCTACATAATCATCACCCTCGCGGAAGAACTCAATATGGAAAAAGCGTTCTTTCATGCCGAAAATTTTAACAATCGCTTCTCCATAAGCACGCAGTTTTGGATCCATATCCTTGAGAACGTAATAGGAATTGTCCATCTTATAGATCATCAAATCCAGTGGTGTATGGGCATAGTCAAAGGTGGTTGAAAAGACGATCTGACCGTCCTTATCTACCAAACCATCAAAGGTACAAATCTCGCCAGACTGGACAAACTTTTCAAAGAAATAAGCTGTCTGGTGATCCCATTCTTGCTTGAATCGTTCGACATCTTCTGCTGTTTCCAATTTAAAGGTTGCAGCTGCTCCTACTCCATTATCAGGCTTGGCAATCAAAGGTAGACCAAGTTTCTTGACAGCCAAATCAGCACCAGCTTCTGTATTGACAATCTGACCAGGTACGACTGGAACGCCTGCTTTTTTAAAGAGTTTTTTCATCTCTGATTTGAACTTGGTCTTTTTCAAGTCTTTTGGTTTTGCTCCAAAGACATTAAATTGCTCGCGCAACTCTGCGTCCAGTTCCAGCCAATATTCGTTATGAGACTCAATCCGATCGATAGGTCCATGCTTGTAGAAGAGAAAGGCAACTGCTCTTTTTACTTCGTCAAGATTTTCAAGATTTTCTACTCTGAAGTATTCAGTCAATGAATCCTTCAAAGGCTGGTCTAGCTGGTCATAAGGCTCCTGACCGATTCCCAGAACAGTGATTCCTTTGTTAGCCAGTTCCACTGTAAACTGCTGAAAATTCTGCGGATAATAGGGAGAAATAACGATATAATTCATAGGAAACCTCCTTTAAAGATTGAGTTCATTAAGGAAATAAGGCATTTGCTTACGCCACCAAATCCAGTCATGGGAAACATCATGGCCCCATTCAGCAAACCAAGCTGGAATATTCTTATGCTCAAAAGCTTCTTTCAGCGTGTAGAAGGAAGGCAGACCGTCCTGCTCCCAGTCGCCCAAGCCAGTACAAACGATAATATCAGCCTGTCGATAGCGGTCAATAAACCAGCCATCATTTTGGTTCCAGATATAGTCTGCTGGAGAGTTTTGATAAATGACTTCGTCGTTCAAATTGTCACCAACAAAGAAACGTGCATCATAGACACCACTTAGGGCAATCACTTTATTGAAAACATCTGGATGCTGCAGGAAGAAATTAAGGGCATGATAAGCGCCCATGGAGCAGCCTGTCGTCATCATAGGGTCAAACCAGCCTGTCTTATGCTTGACAAATGGAATCGCTTCTTCAATGACATAACGCTCATAGGCACGATGCATTTCTGCGCGGTCGTGAGGATGCTTCCAGTCCGCTAGCCAACTCTCACTATCAACGCTGCTGAGAGTGAAAAATTGGACCTTACCAGCCTCAATAAAACCTGCGCAGGCCTCAATCATACCGAAGTCAGCATACTCATTGTGGCTGCCGCCTGATGATGCGAAGACTATAATCGGGAGCCCGGCATGGCCATAGCGATTGATATACATTTCACGACCTAGATTGCCGCTCCAATGACTTAAAAATTCTACATGCATAGTTTCTACCTCTTTCTCACTGTTTGACTAGATTACCATTTCTCGCTGATAAAACGGAAACAGTCTGGCAAGTGCTCTGCCCAAGCGATTTCATTATGAATAGCTCCAGACTGGATCTTAATCTGAATATTTGCCAAATCTACCCCAGATACAAGTAACTGTCGGAAATAGCTGAGCGATGAATCAATATAGGCCTGCTTGATGTTGCCAGCCATCAATGTCTTATCCGTATCATCAGCCTCTTCTGTCCCAACATAAATGAAAACTCGCTGGTCAGCCTGAAGTGTCTTTCTCTCAATATAACGGTCAAAAGCTTCCTGATGCAGCCAATTAGCCGATGAAAAGATGCCCAGACAGCCAATTTGATCTTGGTATTCAACGCCGATAAACTGGCTGATATTTCCCCCAAGAGAAGAGCCAATCATAGCCGTATGTAACCGATCCGACTTGGTCCGATAATGCTGGTCAATGAAAGGTTTGACGACTTCCATGACAAACTCCGCATACTCTGTTCCCTTGCCGCCAAACTGAATACCGGGAATATTGGACTCTTGGAACTTCCAAGCTGAATACTCATTCATCCGCCCTTGGCCATCGTTGTCAATAGCCACAACAATCATTTTTTCAATATCTGGATTACGCTTAATTGTTGGAATCACCTTCCACGAATGGCCGCTGAAAGACTCCTTGCTATAAAGAACATTTTGTCCGTCATGAAAATAAACGACGGGATAGTTCTTGTTTGCATCCTGGCTATAGTTCTTTGGAAGCAAGACGCGGACACGGCGTTTTTGCTTGGTATAAGGAACGACCAACTCATGTGTTTTCATTTCAAGGTAAAAATAGGATTTATTCATTTTCAGAAAACTTTCTATTTTCAAAATTTTTATTTATTATATCACAAATTAAGCAAAAAAGTTAGGAATTTCCTAACTTTTTGATGATTTTTATTAGATAATGATAGAAAATAGATTATTTATCCAAATAAGGCTGTAAATCCTGCAAGGCGCGCTCAGCAATTTTCTCATAGCGCTCCTTCTTATCACGAATCCGAGGGCCGTCTAGCTCTTTGATAATACCAAAATTGACATTCATGGGTTGGAAATGCTTGCTGTCAGCATGAGTAACATAATGAGGCAGACTTCCAATAGCTGTTGTTTCTGGAAAGACAAGTGCTTCTTCTCCCTTGAAGAGTCGAGCGGCATTGATACCAGCAACCAAACCAGAAGCCGCTGATTCGACATAGCCTTCAACTCCAGTCATTTGACCTGCAAAGAAAAGATTTGGCTGTTTCTTAGACCGGAAAGTCTGTTCAAGCAGATTTGGAGAGTCCATATAGGAATTTCGATGCATAACACCATAGCGGACAAATTCTGCATTTTCAAGGCCAGGAATCATCTGAAAGACCCGCTTTTGCTCTCCCCACTTGAGATGAGTTTGGAAGCCGACAATGTTGTAAAGACTACCTGCTGCATTGTCCTGACGAAGCTGCACCACAGCGTATGGCGTCTTATATTCACCATCTCGAGGGCCTTGATAGTCATCTGGATATTCTAAACCAACTGGCTTCATCGGTCCATAAAGCATTGTTTTAATGCCCCGCTTAGCCATAACTTCAATTGGCATACAGCCTTCAAAGTATTTTTCTTTTTCAAAGGAATTGAGCGGTGCTTCCTCAGCATTGACCAAAGCATCATGGAAATCCATAAATTCTTGCTTAGTCATTGGCGCGTTGAGATAGGCAGCTTCGCCCTTATCATAGCGGGATTTGAGATAGACCTTGGTCATATCAATAGTATTGACGTCAATGATTGGCGCTGCTGCGTCGTAGAAATAAAAACCGTCGCCTCCATTGAGCGCGTGGATTTTTTCGGCCAAAGCATCGCTGGTCAAGGGTCCTGTCGCAATGACTGTGATGTCACCCTCTGGAATTTCGGTGATTTCTTCACGAATGACCTCAATCAATGGATGGTTGCTCACTAGATCCGTTACCATCTGAGAAAAGCCTTCTCTATCAACTGCTAAAGCACCACCCGCTGGCACCCGAGTCGCTTCTGCTGACTTTAAAATAACCGAGTCCAACCGTCGCATTTCTTCCTTGAGCAGACCGACTGCATTGGTCAGCGCATCGCCTCGTAGAGAGTTGGAGCAGACAAGTTCTGCAAAGTCTGCAGTCTTGTGTTGAGGCGTTGACTTAACACCCCGCATTTCATAGAGTTTGACTGGGATTCCACGCTTGGCAATCTGGTAAGCTGCTTCACTGCCAGCCAGACCAGCACCGATAACATTGATATAGGATGATGACATGATACTCTCCCTTGGATATTTCTAGATTTTCACTCTGACCATTATAACAAAAAGATAGTAAAAAAGACAGACAGGAGAATTCCCGTCTGTCCGTCATTTTGTCATTTTTTCCAAATAAGCAATCTTAGCAAAATCCTTATGATTGTTATTATCATTTCGGTAAGAATCTTGTGAAGAAGCAAGGTAGATAGCTAAAAACTGCTCTGCAGTTGGCAGCAGAAACTTGACACCTTCAACTTCTTTTCGAGTCAACTTCTCTAGCGGCACACATGAAAATGCCTCTAAGGTTTCCATGACCCCAAATTCAATAGATAAGCTTTCTTTTTGAAATTCATGCTCGTGCAGATCGACTAAGCGATAGCCCAAGCTCTCCATCATAGGTTCAATCTTGTCCATATCATAAATGCGCTCTTCATCTGGTGCTTCCCAGCCACGCTCATCACCGTGAACATGAATATCAATATCCCGCGCCTGCCAGTCCTGACCAGTAACTTGCTCCAGACCTAGAGAACCCATCAGAATTGGAATAATTCCCATCTTATTCAGTTGAGAAGCGATTTTTAGAAATTCTGCAAATTTATCTGTCATAAAGCTGCACCTCTTCTTCAGAAAATGTTTTACATAATATAAATTATGTAAAAGGAGCTATTTCACTTTTTCTTCTTCGTAATCGCCATTGCTGCAGACCACTTGCTTGCCGCCACCACGAACTTTCTTTTCAATCAGATAATGGTCACATTTTGGACAGTTCCGACCGACTGGCTTGTCCCAAGATGTGAAATCACAGTCAGGATAACGATCACAGCCATAAAAAATGCGATTTCGCTTAGTCTTACGCTCGATAACTTGACCTTTTTGGCACTGTGGGCAGGTCACGCCGATTTCCTTGACAATAGCCTGAGTGTGACGACAGTCTGGGAAGTTACTGCAGGCGTAGAACTTGCCAAATCTACCCAACTTGATGACCATTGGACTGCCACAGACCTCACAATCAAAACCAGCTGGTTCATCCTTGATTTGGATTTTCTCCATTTCGGTCTCGGCCTTAGCTACTTCCTTTTCAAAAGGTTGATAAAACTCGTCAATAACCTTCTGCCACTGCTCTTTTCCAACTTCTACATCATCCAGTTTTGCTTCCATTTCAGCTGTAAATTTCACATTTACGATGCCTGGGAAGAATTCGACAATCAATGAATTGACAATCTCCCCTAGTTCCGTCGGCTCAAAGCGCTTAGAAACCAGCTTAACGTAATATCGTTTCTGAATGGTCTCAATAGTCGGTGCATAGGTAGATGGTCGACCAACACCATTTTCTTCTAAAGTCTTGATGAGAGTCGCTTCAGAATAACGTGCAGGTGGCTGGGTAAAGTGCTGTTCTGGATTGGTATTGACTCGCTTGACTGTATCCCCCTTTTCCATATCTGGCAGCATTTTATTCTTGTCAGAGTCGTTATAAATAGCCAGATAGCCATCGAACTTGACCTGACTGCCATTGGCGGAAAATTGGACACCATTTTGCCCCAGCTTAACATTCATAGTATCAAAGACTGCTGCTGTCATTTGGCTGGCTACAAAACGGTTCCAGATTAGAGTATAGAGCTTAAGCTGATCCTTGTCCAAATACTTTGCGATGCTTTCTGGAGTATTGAAAACGCTGGAAGGACGAATGGCCTCGTGGGCATCTTGAGCGCTAGAAGCGTTCTTAGCCTTGCTGCCATGTTTGGAATATTTAGCACCAAATTTATCCGTGATAAAGCTTGCTGCTTCATTTTGCGCTACAGGACTGATACGAGTCGAGTCGGTACGCATATACGTAATCAGACCTTGTACGCCAGAACCGATGTTAATCCCTTCATAGAGCTGCTGAGCCACCATCATGGTCTTACGAGTCCGGAAATTAATCTTATTAGCGGCATCCTGCTGCATTGAGGAAGTCGTGTAGGGTAGCGGAGCATTGCGTCGACGCTCTTTCTTTTCAACGCTGTCAACTGTAAAATCATCACCCTTGAGGTGAGACAGGACTTCTTTGACCTCGTCGTTGTTAGACAACTTCATCTTTTTACCATTCATACCGTAGAAGCTGGCCTGAAACTGACGGGTTCCTTTCTTGAAGGTTCCGTCAATTGTCCAGTATTCTTCTGGTTTGAAGGCGTTGATTTCATTTTCCCGGTCGATAATCAGCTTGAGGGCAACAGACTGCACTCGACCAGCTGACAGACCTTTCTTGACTTTCTTCCAGAGAATAGGAGAAATGGAATAACCAACCAAGCGATCCAGAACTCGGCGAGCCTGCTGCGCATCGACCAAATCCATATCAATCTGGCGCGGCTCTTTAAAAGCATTCTTGACTGCATCTTTGGTGATTTCATTAAAGACGACGCGGTTTTTCTCTTTCTCATCCAGATTCAGAATGTGAGCCAGATGCCAAGAAATAGCTTCTCCTTCGCGGTCCGGGTCACTTGCCAGAAAGACTTGCTTAGCTTTCTTCGCTTCTTTTTTCAAGTCATTAATCAAGGGACCTTTACCACGAATATTGATGTATTGTGGCTCATAGTTGTTCTCAAAATCAATGGACATAGTAGACTTTTTCAGGTCACGAATATGCCCGACACTGGCCAGAACCTTGTAGTTTCGTCCCAGATATTTTTCTATTGTTTTTGCCTTGGCAGGCGACTCTACGATGACAAGATTTTTCTTGGTCGTAGACTTTTTCTTTGTTTTTGTTACCAATTTAGACACCTTCTATAAGAAATAAATCTCATAGAGTTTAAACTATTTTTTGATAGATGTCAACTGCTAACTTTTCTTATAGGAAAACTTGTTTTAAAAATCAAACTCAGAAAGGACGTCAGAGCCTGATTTGATGCACTTTGCGCCCTCTTGAATTAAATGATGGCAACCATCAGATTTTCCATCTAAAATTGACCCTGGAATAGCAAAGACATCCCGCCCTTCTTCCATGGCTCGCTCACAGGTAATCAGGCTGCCTGAGCGCATCTTGGCTTCTGCCACGATGACGCCTCGACATAGACCGGCGATAATACGATTCCGCTCTGGAAAGTGAAATTTCAAAGGCTGTTCACCTGGACCATACTCCGTCAGCAATAAATGATTTTTGCCAATGTAAGCTTGTAGTTTTTTGTTTGCCTTGGGATAGAAGACATCTAATCCCGTTCCGATGACAGCAATTGTCTGACCTCCGTTTTGCAGGGCAGCCATATGGGCCGCCGTATCTACTCCACGAGCTAGGCCACTGACGATAACCAACTCATTGTTTAGCTCTTTGATAATCTTTTGTACAGAGGCATTTCCTTGCTTGCTGCTGTCTCGACTGCCAACGACTGCAGCCTTGGGCAATTCTAGTAGATTTAGATTTCCCTGATAAAATAACAAAGTCGGTGCATCGTAAATCTCGCATAAATCCCAAGGGTAGATATCATCCAAGATAGAAAAGGATGGAAAAAGTTCAAATTCTTCCTTCAAAGCTGGTAAATCAAGCCTCTTGTATTTCTCTATAAAGAGGGCAGGATTGCGACACTCAGATACGACAGCCTTATCTCGCAGAGAAAGCTTGCCATCTTTACTCTCGGCGTATCTCAAAACATTTAAAACCTGATGATTGGTCAAACCAGCTTTTTTCAATTTATAAATTTCAAAATTATTCATTTTTTCACCTCACTTTCTTATTCGTAAAAAAGTTCAAAAAAAGAACTGCAGTACAGTTCCTTCTTTACGATTCTATTAAATTTGATGTTGTCAATAGCTGGTTTCTATGCCTATCGCCTTTAACACATCTTTTATTCTTTATGAACAGGGATTTCCTTAATAATCTTAGCAGGATTGCCAGCCAAGACTACATTATCACCAAAAGACTTAGTCACAACCGCTCCTGCTCCGACTACGACATTATCCCCTAGTGTCACGCCCGGCAGAATCGTCACACCTCCGCCAGCCCAGAAATTATCACCAATAGTGATTGGTGCTCCGTACTCAATTCCGGAATTCCTTTCCACTGGATCAAGCGGATGAAGAGGTGTCAGAAACTGGCAATTAGGACCGAGCAGGGCATTGTCTCCGATGCGAATCGGGCAAACGTCCAGCATAGTCAGATTCCAGTTAGAATAAAAATTCTCGCCTAGATGAATATTGATTCCATAATCACAGACCAAATCAGGCTTCATAGCAAGATTCTCTCCTGTGCTGCCAAACCATTCTTTGATAATAGCACTTCTCTTGTCGCTGTCTTGCTCTTGGTTAAAACGATATTGAAATTCTTTGGATCGGGCTCTAATTTTTCTTAAATCTTCGTCTTGTGGTCGGTAAATCTCTCCAGCAATCATTTTTTCGTATTCGCTTTGCATGTCATCCTCCTTTTCATGCGTGACAAATGGATGGTCAGGTAAAGTTGTTCATCCTCTGATGTTTGGTAATTTCTGGTTTGCTTTAAAAATTCAGCAATCTTCCTAGTGGTTTCATAGGCCAAGGGATACTTACATTTAAGTAAGCCAAACATTTCATTGTCCTCTAGGTCACGGTGGCCTCTATCAGTCAGGACTCGCTCACAGAAAAATTTTAGATGGGTCATGAAGCGCTCAAGGTAGATGTCTTCCTCGTCTAAAGAAATTTCCAAACTGTACTTGACAATGGTCATGATTTCCTCCATCATCATAGTCAAATCACGCGCAGTTCCATCGCCATTTTCCAACTCTGCATTGACCAAGGTCAGCGCTATAAAAGCTGCTTCTTCCTCTGGAAGTTCCTTACCGATATAAGCGCTCAAAAGCTGTTTGGCATACTGACCAACCTCAAACTCGATAGGAAAAAAGCGTCTAATATCCCACATGAGGAAATTCTTGAGGTAAATATCATCTTCCAAGCGCAGCAAGACTCCGTGGATATGATCTGCCATCGCCAGAAAAGCAGTGTCTTTGAGCTTCTTCTGCAGTTTCTCCCTTGCGAAAGAAATAATCTTATCCGACATTTCCATGACCTCTGCTGGCAACTCCATCAGAAGCTGGCGTCTATTTTCTGACAAGACATACTTTTTCTCAATCAGCTCATCTGGAATCTCCTGGCCAACTTTTCGACCAAAGGCCAGTCCTCGTCCCATGAGAATAACTTCTTCTTGGTCCTCTTCAGAAATCACCACATTATTGTTTAAGATTTTACTGATTAGCATGCCTCACCTCTTCGTGCTTATTCACACATTGATTTTACGGGTTCAAATGTCTTGCGATGAATAGGAGTTACGCCATTTCGCTCCAAGCCCTGCAAATGGCTCTTAGTTCCATAGCCTGCATTTTGCGCAAAATCATAACCAGGATATTCTTTGTCATAGTCTGCCATCAGCTTATCTCGAGTGACCTTAGCAACAATACTGGCCGCTGCAATAGATAGCGAATTAGCATCACCTTTGATGATGGACTCTTGCGGAATCTCGACATCTAGCTTCATGGCATCAATCAGCAGATAATCTGGCTTGAGACAAAGCTTAGACAAAGCATCTCTCATAGCAAGCTTGGTCGCTTCATAAATATTGACTTGGTCAATAATCTCATTGTTCATCAGGCCAATACCGACTGCCAAGGCTTTATCTATGACTGCTTGATAGATATCTTGATGCTTTTTCTTGGGTATCTTCTTGCTGTCGTTAAGGCCCTTAATCTTACATCCCGGAGGTAAGATAACTGCTGCAGCGACAACTGGTCCAGCTAGAGGACCGCGGCCGACTTCATCAATCCCAGCAATCGTCTGATAGCCGGCTTGATAAAGTTCTTTTTCATACCGTAGCATCTGCTCCAGACGCAAATCCTCGTCCAACTCTGCCTGAATGACTCTTTTACGCTTTTCAATCGCCTTTTGAACTCCGCTGCGCAAATCATTCGCCGCTTCTGCCAGAAAAGGATCAGCCAAATCAGTCACTAACTCTAAACGTTGCTGGATTTCTTTAATCGTTGCCATCTAGTTCACCAACCATATCCAGACAATAACGGCCTAACTTGCCATCGCGAACATCTTTGACGAAAAGGCTGTAAAAACGATCGTAGTCATCGCGGAAGCCGAGTTTTTGAGTCATATCCATAATCATATCAGGTGCTTCCTGACTCAGATCCAGCAGCTTGAAGCGTGCTGTCAGCTCTTCAGGATAATGCTCCTTAAAGTAATTGAGGCCAAAAATCGTCACCTCATCCATAGGCAACAGATTATCCTTAATAGCTCCAGTCAGGGCAAGCTTGAGAGCAACCGTCTCATCTTCAAACTTAGGCCAGAGAATCCCTGGTGTATCCAAGATTTCCAAGTCTTTATTTGACTTGAGCCATTGCTGCCCCTTGGTCACACCTGGCTTATTCCCTACAACGGCAATTTTCTTACCTGCCAAGCGATTCATGAGGGTTGATTTTCCGGCATTTGGAATACCAATTATCATGGTACGCAGGGTTTCGACGCGAATTCCTCTCTCTTTCTGACGCGCCAATTTGTCAGCCATAAGCTTTTTAGCTGCATCTGTCACTTTTTTTACAGCAGATTGCTCTTTGGAATTAATAGATAAAGTCGGAATCCCCTGACTTTCAAAATAGCTCTGCCATTCCTTGATACGAACAGGGTCTGCCAAATCAGCCTTATTTAAAATCAAAAGCTTAGGTTTATCTCCCACAATCTTAGTCAGCATAGGATTTTGACTGGATAAAGGAAGCCTGGCATCAACCAGTATCGTCACAAAATCAACAAACTTAATATTTTCCTGTACCTGTCTCCGTGCCTTGGACATATGCCCCGGAAACCATTGAATCGTTGCCATAATTTATCCTTTCAACGAATATCATTGATAAAATTTTATATCCTTAACTATTTTAACATATTTCTAGAATTTAAGCGGGTGAATTCTAAAGCGACACTCTCTACCTCAAGAGCAAAAAAAGCCCTAGCGGGCTTTCTAACTTTATCTTACTTGTTCAAAATGCAGATGCACAGCTATATGATCTCCATAGCCATTGCGCTCTAAATCGCGCTGTAAGCGATAGGAAATATAATGCTCGGCAATAGTAATATAACCTGCACCCAAGAGGCGACTTTCAACCATGGACTGGATCATGCTAATCGTCGCACGCTCAACCTTAGCTTCTTCCAAATCCAGAACCACTTTCTTTGTAACCTGCGCTAAATTCTGACGCAAATCATCTGTCAACACATAGACAGTCTGTGCTGCCTTTAAAACTGCTTGATAGATTTTATCTGGGTCAAATTCTACAACCTCACCGCTCCGTTTAATAACTTGCATAAAAAACTCCTTTTATATTATATATTTCTAATCTAATGTAAAACTCTAACATGACTGCTGCCAGTCCAGTTGTCTATAGTCTGCTCAAAAAGAAATCTCAAAGTCAGACCATACCTTAACATTATATAATTTTTTCCAATATTTTTCAAAGGAAGCTCTCTTTTTTATATGCTCTTCAAAAACTATCAGATTCTGAATTCACTTTTCAGTTTAAGTCAATACAACTAAAATAACAAGCCAAACACTATGTATCGGATTTCTCTAATATTATGTCCTGTCTTTTATAACGATAGTGCATTTTCCAGTGATTTTCAGATACTTCTTCTAAACTCAATGTTTTGTTAATAGCCTTAAAGAACAATTTTTCTTCTTCAACTCTCTTTAAGAGCTCAACTAATAACTCTCCTCCAGCATTCAGAGAAATTAAACTATCATCCTCACTATCATATTGAAGTAAAATTTTCTTTGTTGGTTTGTGAATGATGTTATAAAGATTGAAAGCTTTATCGATTTCAAAATTTTTCTCTTTGTCAGCCACCATTGACAAACTGTGCAGCTCCAACTGACCGATTTTAAAAGCTCCAAAGAGACTGAAAACTATCCCTAACGCAGCAAGTGTTTCCCAGATGAAAGAGAAAAGTTTCAAATCCCAGTCCGTTATCAGTATTAGAAGTAAATAAATAATTCCTAAAACAGATCCAAGTAAAATCAATCCTGAACCATAGCAACCTGCCTTATCACCGGTTCGGATAACTGGCTTATCATAAACTTTTTTTCCCTCAAGTTTTTCCAGTCTATGCTTAGCCTTATACTCCTCAATTCGTTCACTATGTTTTTCTGTCACAAATTTCAATTCTTTCTTTATTATTTTTATCTATGTCAATCCTAAAACTGCTGCTATCAATCAATAATCCGGTCTCAGGACTCCTTTAACCGTCTCTTTGGTTGCTTGGTAGTCGCCATCAACTACGACCTTGATAATGCGTTTGGCATCTTCTTCGGGAGCCGGCACAAGAGGTAAGCGGGTTGGACCAGCTGCAAAGCCTAAGTAATTAAGGACAGCCTTGACAGGGGCAGGGCTTGGGTAAGAGAAAAGAGCATTGACTTTAGGAATGAATTTCCGTTGGATAGTTGCTGCTTTTTTGATGTCATTGTGTTCAATAGCATCCAGCATTTCAAACATTTCATCACCGTTTGTGTGAGAAGCAACAGAAATAACTCCATCAGCCCCCAAATTCATAGCATGAAAGGCATCACCATCCTCACCGGTATAAATCAGAAACTCCTCTGGACGATGCTCAATCAGATAGGCCATATTCGCCAGACTGGTACATTCTTTAACGCCGATAATATTTGGATGTTCTGCCAATCTTAGCATAGTCTCAGGCGTCATCTCAACAACTACCCGCCCAGGTATATTATAGATAATGATAGGCAGGTTTGAAGCATCCGCAATGGCTTTAAAGTGCTGATACATCCCTTCCTGAGAAGGTTTGTTGTAATAGGGTACAATGGCCAAACCAGCTGCAAAACCACCAAATTCATCTACTTCTTTGACGAATTCGATAGAGTCGCGCGTTTCATTGGTACCGACGCCGGCTATCAAAGGAACACGCCCCTTGACAACCTTTTGAACTGCCGCAAATAACTCCAACTCTTCATCGTGAGTCAGGGTTGGACTTTCTGCAGTTGTTCCAGCCAGCAAAATCCCATCCGTATGATGTGCCAAAAGGTGCTCAATCAAGTCTGGAATAGCATCAAAATTGATGGAACCATCTTCATGAAAAGGTGTGATAAAAGCTGTGATGATTTTACAGTTTTTCAGATCCGCATACGCCATAAACTTACCTCTCTTTATTATACGAAAAGAGGGTTGAAAGAACGATTATTCAACCCTGTACTGTCAAGTTTCCTTGGTCACTTTATTTTAATTCAAAAACAACTTCTGCTATTGGACGAACTAAACCACGCTCATGCAGTGTCTCTGCGATTTGAACAGAATTCCAAGCCGCCCCCTTAAGAAGATTGTCTGAAACAACCCACATGTGGATTCCTTTTTCCGCATCAAGATCCTTACGAATTCGGCCGACAAAGGTTTCTTTCTTACCAACCGCATTGATTGCTTGCGGATAAACCTGATGAGCTACGTCATCTTCTAAAACAGCTCCTGGGAAAGCTGCGATTGCTGCTTTTACCTGTTCAATAGGTGCCACTTCCTTAGTCTCGATGTAAACAGACTCCGAGTGAGCAGACAAAATTGGAAGACGAACACAAGTCGCAGAAACAGCAATAGAATCATCTTCCATGATTTTCTTAGTTTCCTTAGTCATCTTCATCTCTTCGTAAGTATAGTCGTTATCTGTAAAGACATCAATCTGAGGTAAGGCATTAAAGGCAATAGGATAGTGTTTTTTATCACCGCCACATGGCAGGATATTGGCTTCCGCATCCTTAGGATTTACACCATCATTGAGAACAGAGCGTAATTGAGCTTGGGTTTCAAGAATGGCTCCCATACCTGCACCAGAAACTGCTTGATAGGTAGACACAATGATACGCTCCAGCCCCCATTGCTGACGAACAGGCTCTAAAGCCACCATCATCTGAATTGTCGAGCAATTAGGGCAAGCGATAATTCCCTTGTGCTGATCTAAGGCATGGGCGTTGACTTCTGGAACAACCAGAGGAACATCAGGATTTTGACGGAAATAAGAGGTGTTATCGACCACCACCGATCCCGCTTTAACTGCGTAAGGAGCGAATTTTGCTGAGGTAGAACCTCCAGCTGAGAAGAGAGCAATATCTACACCTTCAAAAGCCGTCTCAGTCGTTTCTTCGATAGTAATATCTTGTCCTTTGAACTGGAGAACTTTTCCAGCTGAACGAGCAGACGCCAGATAGCGTATTTTATCAATTGGAAGGCTAGATTCTTCCAGCATTTTAATCATTTGAGATCCAACGGCACCAGTGGCACCTACTACAGCAACTGTATATCCCATGCGATAACCTCTCTGAATTTTCAAAAAATTTTGTATTGTTAGTATTATACTATTTTTAGGGAAAAATGCAAATATTTCTGAAGAATATAAGTGTGATATTTGGATAAACCACACCAACTCTCTTACCTCTCTAAGAGAAGTTTCAAAGTTTACAGCTTTTGTTCTCACGAACAAAACTGCATCCATTGCTCTACGACTCAACTGCCTTCTGCGAAGTTGTTTCGCAAAGAGCAATAGCACTCACGACGCCAACCGTCTCAGTATCAATGTCTCTAAGCTCGGCTGCGACTAAACGTCTTGCCTATCTAAGAGACATAGAAAAATCCCCAATCCGTAGACTGGGGATAAGGGCACTTTCGTGTGATCAGCAGGTTCACACAACTGATCAAGATCCGCTCCTGCGTTATGACCTCCCATGCTTCAATTTGCAGAAAATCTGCATATCGACTCATCGCACGAAATATAGTTTACCTTATCTTTTTCCGTTTTGTCAAGGTATTTAATCTAAAATATAAACAAAAACTTGTCTATCTTTCCATTCTTGACCTTCTTTTTGGAATTGTTTCCGTACTCCTTCACGATAGAAATCAGCTTGCTCTAGTAATTTTTGCGAAGGGATATTCTGTAGATCAACATGTGCTTCTAAACGATGAAATCCTAGTTCGCGACTGACTTTCTTGAGTTCTTCTAACATAGCTCTGGCGTAACCCTGACGCCAAAATTGATTATGTATCGTATAGCCTATTTCCGCCCATTGGAAATCGTCTCTAGCTAGCACAAATAAATTAACCATACCTACATGTTTTCCGCTTTTTGCATCATAAATTCCCCAAATATACTGTTGGTCTTTCTCTCGAAAATCACGGTGCTTAGCCACCAAATCCGCAAACCAACTTTCTGTACAAATTGTCATATCTAAAAGCCCATCATCAAATGGCGATTGGGAAGGTAGTCTATTGGAAAATCCTTCCAGCCAAACCGAGAAATCCTTCTCTTCCAGATATTTTAAATAAATATGTTTCATAAATACTTACTTCCCTCTCGAATACTAAGGGCAGCCATTGCTGCTCGATTCCATTCTATAAAATCTCTGACCCAGTCTGGATTGGTTTTGGAATAATCTCTCAGCGCCCAGCCGATGGCCTTGTTAATAAAGAATTCTGTTTGGCCTAGATTATTCACTAAAATCTTCTCCAAGAGCTCCGTGTCCGTTTCTTCTTTTCGCAACAGCTGGTGATCAATAGCTAAGCGCCGCAGCCAGATATCCTCATCACGACTCCAAGCTAAAATAATCTCTTTGGTTTCTGGAAATCGGGCAATGATTGATCCAACCGAGCGGTCCAAAAAGTCTATGGTATCCCACCAAGATTTTGTTTGGGCCAGCTTTTTCAAACGTGGCAAGTCAGATGGAGTCAATAGTTTCTTGCGACTTTCCAGATAATCTAGCGCGGCATACTGCAATTCTCGATAGGGATTTTTCCAAGCTTCATTTATAAAATTCCAGTCAATGACGGAGTCAGTCTGCTGTTTGAAAAAAGCCTTTGCAAGCTTCCGTCTGGCTGGAGTCTTGACTCCTAGAAACTCAAATTTATTTTTCATATAGGCTTTCATAGCTCCCGCATCGTCAGGGTTAGCTACTGCTTTCAGATTTTCAAGCAACTCTTCTACATCCATAACTTACTCCAGCAATTCACGGTCATAAATAGTGTAGTCGCAGCGGTAAATCACGAGGCGCTTGCCGTCAATCAGCAATTCAGAGGTTTTTGGAGCATCAGATTTATCAAGAGAAACACGGTCTCCAGCATAGGCAGCCAACGGAGTGCCGTTTTGAGAGCGAATCAGAACAACCTTTTTCTTTCCGGTAAAGTCGTTTTTAAAGGCTGAAATCATGCGATTTAAAACGGGAACTGCATGACTGTTCTCCTCAACATCTGTAGTCTTTTGATACTGGGCAAACACATCCTTCAATCCCTTTTCTTCTGCAATCAAGGAAGAGCCCACATGGTCAATCTCATACTTACCCAAGGTTATTTTGAGCACAGAAGAATCTTCCTTGGAATTTCCTTCCGCATCAACTGAATCAAACTCCTCGTTACGCGAGATGGATAGTGACTTGCCCGACATCTGGTCTATGAGTTGGGAATTCTCATCATAGGTGCGAACCGTCATCTCCAACCCCAACCATTCCTCCTTGGCATTTTTAAACCAATTTTCAACAGCCTGACAACCGGTCAGGGTCAAAAGACCAATACTAAAAAGAGCTATTAGTAAATATTTCTTTTTCATCATTTACGCTCCATTTCTTTTAAAAGTTTGATGGGGCCAGCTTGCTTGTCCAAGGACTTTTGCAGCCAAACAATGTCATGCCAACGCTCGAATTTATAGCCCATTTTAGGGAAATGCGCCACCTGCTGATAGCTTCTTTTTCGATGCAAAGCCAGGCTAGCTTCGTTAGGCAGAGAAATACAGGCTAGAAAATGCATATATCCCATCTGATCTAACAGGTCTTCAAGCTTATCATAAAGCTTACTGCCGACTCCTTTTCCTCTAGCATCTTGACTGACATAAACCGATAATTCCACTGCCCAATCATATGCTGCACGCGCATAATAAGTCGAAGCATAAGCATAACCTACGACTACACCGTCTTCTTCCGCCACCAGGTAAGGATATTTTTCCAATGTTGTCGCAATCCTATTTGTGAAATCTTCGATAGTTGGAACTTCATACTCAAAAGTGATGGCTGTATTTTCCACATAAGGCGCATAAATAGCAAGCAAGGTTGCAGCGTCTGATGGAGTTGCTAATCTAATGTTCATGTTGACTCCATATTCTATTCTCATTATTTTCACTATTATACCAAAAAAGACTCGTAAAGAGCCTTTTAAACCAAGATCAAAATAGACCAATCGCTGTGCCGTCTGCTGCCACATCCATATTAAGTGCAGCTGGGCGTTTCGGCAATCCTGGCATGGTCATGACATCTCCTGTCAGAGCCACGATAAAGCCCGCTCCAAGTTTTGGTACCAGTTCACGAATTGTAATTTCAAAGTTTTCTGGCGCCCCCAGAGCAGCAGGATTGTCAGAGAAGCTATACTGTGTTTTGGCCATACAGAGTGGTAGCTTGTCCCAGCCGTTTTTGACAATTTCGCGAATCTGAGTCTGCGCTTTTTTCTCAAAGTTCACCTTCGAACCACGATAGATTTCTGTGACAATTTTTTCGATTTTTTCTTCAATAGATAAATCATTGTCATAGAGACGAGTGTAATACGCTGGTTTTTCGTCAATAGTTTTGACTACAGCCTCAGCCAAAGATACACCACCTTCGGCGCCGTCAGCCCAGACGCTAGCTAGCTCAACCGGTACTCTGATTTCTGCACAAAGTTCTTTAAGAGTAGCAATTTCAGCTTCTGTATCAGTAACAAATTCATTAATAGCAACAACTGCTGGAATACCGAACTTACGGATATTTTCAACGTGGCGTTTAAGATTAGCAAAACCTGCACGAACTGCTTCTACATTTTCTTCTGTCAGTGCATCCTTAGCTACGCCGCCATTCATCTTAAGAGCACGAAGGGTTGCAACAATGACTACTGCATCTGGAGAGGTTGGCAAGTTTGGCGTCTTAATGTCCAAGAATTTTTCAGCACCAAGGTCCGCACCAAACCCTGCCTCAGTCACTGTATAATCAGCCAAGCGCAGCGCTGTGCTAGTCGCTAAGACAGAATTACATCCGTGGGCGATATTGGCAAAAGGCCCGCCATGAACAAAGGCTGGTGTCCCGTAAATAGTCTGAACTAGATTTGGCTTAATCGCATCTTTCAAGACCAAAGCCAAGGCTCCTTCTACCTCAAGGTCACGAACATAGACTGGTGTGCGGTCATAGCGATAACCGATGACAATGTTAGCCAAGCGTTTTTTCAAATCTTCAATATCCGTAGCTAGGCAAAGAATCGCCATAATTTCAGAAGCGACCGTGATATCAAAGCCATCTTCGCGTGGAATACCGTTAACTGGACTTCCTAAGCCAACAGTCACATGGCGAAGAGCCCGATCATTCAAGTCCACCACACGTTTCCAGATAATGCGGCGCTGATCGATTCCCAGGGCATTTCCTTGATGTAAATGATTATCAATAAGAGCTGACAGGGCATTATTAGCAGTCGTAATGGCGTGCATATCACCAGTAAAATGCAAGTTGATATCTTCCATCGGTAGAACCTGCGCGTAACCGCCGCCAGCAGCTCCTCCTTTAATCCCCATCACCGGTCCCAAAGACGGTTCGCGGATAGCAATCATAGTTTTCTTGCTAATTTTGTTGAGCGCATCAGCTAGTCCAATAGTAATGGTAGACTTACCTTCTCCAGCTGGTGTCGGATTGATTGCCGTTACCAAAATCAGTTTGCCAACAGGATTTTTTTCAACCTCACGAATCTTATCAAAGCTGAGCTTGGCCTTATACTTACCATATAGTTCCAAGTCATCATAGTCGATGCCGACTTTTTTCACCACATCAACAATAGGCTGCAATTCAACACTTTGAGCAATTTCAATATCTGTTTTCATCAAGAACTCCTCTATCAATTAATATAAAGATTATAACAAAAAAGAGCAAAATCTACACGATTAAACTCTAAATAGATTTTAATGTTCGGAAAAAAACAAAAAAATGGAAATTTTTGTTCTCTAAACTATAAGATTTTAGAGTCACTTCTCCGCTGTGACACTCTGTAATTAGAATTATTTTACTAAATTTCTTTTTTCTTGTAAAATAGTGCTATGAACATATTGATTACTTCTGGCGGGACCAGCGAGAAAATCGACCGTGTCCGCTCTATTACAAATCATTCGACGGGCAGGCTAGGGAAAATCATAGCTGAAACATTCCTAGACAAGGGCGATCAGGTGACTCTGGTGACGACTCCCAAGGCTGTCCGCCCGGCAGCTCATCCCAATCTTACCATTGTCCAGATTGAAAACGTTGCAGAACTGCTTGAAAGCTTGAAGCCGCTCGTTCACACACATGATGTACTGATTCATGCAATGGCTGTTTCTGACTATACTCCCGTCTACATGACTGGTTTGGAAGCTGTAGCAGCTAGCTCTGATTTGACTGAATTTCTGAATAAAACTAACTCAGAAAGTAAGATTTCTTCTCAGGATGATGTTCAAGTTCTTTTTCTCAAAAAGACACCAAAAATCATCAGCCTGGTAAAAAAATGGAATCCAGACATTCGCTTGATTGGCTTCAAACTCTTGGTTGATGTTTCTAACGAAGAGTTACTCGAGACCGCACGAGCCAGTCTCATAAAAAATCAAGCAGAAATCATTGTCGCCAATGATTTAACAAAGATTTCTAACCAAAAGCACAGAGCTTACCTTATCGGAAAAGATACTGTAATTCAAGCTCAATCCAAAGAAGAAATTGCTCAGCTCCTCTACCTGCATATCCACAATACATAAGGAGGAACAAGATGACTCAGATTACCTTAGCTGTCAGCGGAAGTATATCAGCCTATAAGGCTGCTGACATCACCAGCCGTCTAAAGAAAGAGAACTTTGAAGTAGCTATCCTCATGACAAATGCAGCGACAGAATTTATCACACCGTTGACCCTGCAAGTCTTGTCGCAAAGACCAGTTGCAATCGATATTATGCAAGAACCTGACCCTAGCAAGGTCAATCACATTGATATCGCTAAAAAGTCTGACCTCTTTTTGCTGGCCCCCGCTACAGCCAATACCATCGCTAAACTAGCCAACGGCTTAGCTGACAATATGGTGACAGCTACTGCCCTGGCTCTGCCGACTCATACTAAGAAAGTTTTGGCTCCAGCTATGAACACTAAGATGTTTGAAAATCCACTAACCCAACACAATTTGGAGCGTCTGCAGCGTTTTGGATGGAAGATTATCCAGCCGCGCGAAGCTGTTCTAGCCTGTGGCGATCAGGGGACAGGTGCTCTAGCTGAAATTGATACAATTATTTATACAGTAAAGGAACTTATTTATGAAAAAACAATCTAAAATTGCTCAAATTGCTATTTTCTTTGCCATCATGTTGGTACTGCACCTGCTCAGTTCAGTCATTTTTAACCTGCTTCCAGTACCGATTAAGCCTACAATTATTCACATCCCAGTGATTATCGCCAGTATCCTCTATGGCCCTAAAGTCGGGGCTGTCCTAGGCGGCCTCATGGGATGTATCAGCGTTATTACCAATACCTTGGTACTGCTGCCAACCAGCTATCTCTTTAGCCCTTTTGTGCCAAATGGAAGCCTCTCTTCACTTCTTGTTGCCATGGTGCCTCGAATTCTCATCGGTATCACTCCTTATTTCGTATATAAAGCAATGAAAAATAAGGCTGGCTTGATTGTAGCTGGTTCCGTTGGTTCTGCCACTAATACCATCTTCGTCTTGGGCGGTATCTTCTTTCTCTTTTCAAATGTATACCAAGGAGATATCAAAGCACTTCTGGCTGTGATTCTATCAGCGAATTCCATTGCCGAGTTAATCATTTCTGCGATTTTGACAGCAACTATCATTCCTGCGCTTGAAAAAGCCAAAAAATGATGATGATTTAGTTTTCTGGACCAAGCCTTGCTTTGGTCTTTTTTTAATCCCACAATTCCGCTATACCATTCTGAAATCCTTGAAACAATACCTTGAAAAGTATTTCATCGTTTTCTAGGTAACCTCTTTCAAAATTAATGAAAATATGCTACAATGTAAGCGATTAAGAAAATTTAAGAGCAGGATTTTTTACTAAAATTTCCAACTCTTCATTTCAAAAATAAAGGAGACTCCACCTATGACTTATCAAGATAACTTCAAAAAATGGCTTGATTATGCTGAACTTCCTGACTATCTTCGCCAAGACTTGAACAGTATGGACGAAAAAACTAAGGAAGATGCCTTTTACACCAATCTTGAGTTTGGTACTGCTGGTATGCGTGGTTTGATTGGCGCTGGTACCAACCGTATTAATATTTATGTTGTCCGTCAGGCAACCGAAGGTTTGGCTCGCTTGATTGAAGAAAAAGGTGATGAGTTCAAAAAACGCGGTGTCGCGATTGCTTACGACTCCCGTCATTTCTCACCAGAATTTGCCTTTGAATCTGCTGCTGTTTTAGCTAAACACGGCATCAAGTCCTATGTCTTTGAAAGTCTGCGCCCAACTCCAGAACTTTCATTTGCAGTGCGCCATTTGGGAACTTTTGCTGGTATCATGATTACGGCCAGCCACAACCCTGCTCCATTTAACGGCTACAAGGTATATGGTGAAGACGGCGGACAAATGCCTCCGCATGATGCGGATGCATTGACTGATTACATCCGTGCGATTGAAAATCCTTTTACTATTGAGGTCGCTGATGTTGAAGCTGAAAAAGCTTCTGGATTGATTGAAGTGATTGGCGATGCTATTGATGCTGAATACCTCAAGGAAGTTAAAGATGTCAATATCAACCAAAAACTGATTGATGAATACGGCAAGGACATGAAGATTGTCTATACTCCTCTGCACGGCACTGGTGAAATGTTGGCTCGTCGCGCTTTGGCTCAAGCAGGATTTGATTCTGTTGAAGTTGTTGAAGCTCAAGCTGTAGCTGATCCAGACTTCTCTACTGTTAAGTCTCCAAACCCTGAAAGCCAAACAGCCTTTGCCTTGGCTGAGGAATTGGGCCGTAAAGTTGGTGCAGATGTTTTGGTCGCAACTGACCCAGATGCTGACCGTGTCGGTGTCGAAGTTCTGCAAAAAGATGGCAGCTATCTCAACCTTTCAGGTAACCAAATCGGAGCTATTATGGCTAAGTACATCTTGGAAGCTCATAAGAGTGCTGGAACTCTGCCAGCAAACGCAGCACTTTGCAAGTCTATCGTTTCTACTGACTTGGTGACTAAGATTGCCGAAAGTTATGGCGCAACCATGTTCAATGTCTTGACTGGTTTCAAATTTATCGCTGAAAAGATTCAAGAATTCGAAGAAAAGCACAACCACACCTACATGATGGGATTTGAAGAAAGCTTCGGCTATCTGATTAAACCGTTTGTACGTGATAAAGACGCTATCCAAGCTGTTCTGGTTGTAGCTGAGCTAGCTGCCTACTACCGCTCACTTGGCTTGACTCTGGCTGACGGTATTGAAGAAATCTACAAAGAGTACGGTTACTTTGCTGAAAAGACTATCTCTGTAACCTTGTCTGGTGTTGATGGAGCTGAGCAAATCAAGGCTATCATGGCTAAGTTCCGTGACAATGCTCCGAAAGAATTCAACGCTACTGCTATTTCTGTCACAGAAGACTTTAAGGCTCAGACTTCTACCGCTATAGATGGTACAGTTACAGCTCTGACAACTCCTCCAAGCGATGTGCTGAAATACACCTTGGCTGACGGTTCATGGATTGCTGTTCGGCCATCCGGAACAGAACCAAAAATCAAGTTCTACATTGCCGTTGTCGGTGACAGCAATGAAGATGCTCAAACAAAAATTGCTGCTATTGAAGCAGAGATTAATGCCTTTATCAAGTAAAATAACACTATCAACCAAGCAACCAGAGGATGAATTTCGCATTCTCTGGTTTTTCGTTTCCAAATCAAGCATTTTTCTGCATTTTATGGCATACTAGTCTTATCAAAAGAAATGAGGATGATTTATGGAACAATTTGATCAAAACATTAAAGACCTTGAAGTCACAACAGTTGACCGCGCTCGTCAAGCGATTGCTGACAAAGAGACAGCAACTTTCTTCGTTGGTCGCAAAACTTGCCCTTACTGCCGTAAATTCGCTGCTACTCTTGCTGGCGTTGTCGCTGATACCAAGGCGCATATTTTCTTTATCAATAGCGAAGAAGCTAGCGAATTAGAGAAATTGCAAGCCTTCCGCTCTGAATACAGCATTCCGACGGTTCCTGGTTTTGTTCATGTTCAAGACGGCCAAGTCTCTGTTCGTTGTGATTCTTCTATGACTGCAGATGAAATTAAAGCTTTTGCAAACTTGTAAAATTGATTCAAAAAAATCTGAGACCAATTAGTCTCAGATTTTTTATTTATTTCTAGCTTCCTGAAAAGCCTCCCACATCTTCTGCTGGGGTTTGGCAAAGGGGTAATTGCCAAAATCTTCTGGATGAAGCCACAAGACCTCTCCATCAGCTGCGTGTTGGCTATCTTTGACTCGTCCATAAGCTAGCTGAATATGCCACTTACGATGACTGAAAACATGCTGTACTTTTGAAAAGGACTGCTGCTGCCAATCAACAATCAGATCATAATCCTGCTCAAAACTTTCTTGAGGAGACAAGTCCAGACTTGACTGATTTTCTGCCACCTCAAAGAGGGACATCTGATTTTCAGTTTGAAATTCCTCAATTTCAATCAAGGGAAAATGCCAAAAACCTGATAATAAGCCAGCAGCCTCATTCTTTTCAAGCAAGAACTGTCCCTGTTCGTTTTCGATAATCAAGCCTTGCAGATAGACTGGAACTGGCTTCTTTTTAGGTGCTTTGATTGGATATTTATCCATAGTTCCGTGCAAATAAGCTGCGCTGAACTCTTTTACAGGACTGTCTTCTGGATGGGGATTAACAGGGGCTTCAATATCTGAACCCAGATCCATCAGTGCTTGATTGAAATCTCCGGGTCTATCTGGATCAATCAGAATCTCCATCATAGCCTGAAAGACCTTACGATTGCTAGGTTGGCCAATATCTAAATCGACTTCAAATAAGCGACTCAGCACCCGCATGACATTGCCGTCTACCGCAGGCTCGGCTAGGCCAAAGGCAATACTAGCAATAGCACCAGCCGTATAAGGACCAATCCCTTTGAGACTGGCAATTCCTTCATAGCTATCAGGAAATTTTCCAGCGAAATCCGTCATTATCTGCTGGGCTGCTTTTTGCATATTTCTCACCCGAGAATAATAACCCAACCCTTCCCAAGCCTTGAGCAGTCTATCTTCTGGTGCCTGTGCTAAGTCAGCTACTGTCGGGAACCAGTCAAGAAAGCGCTCATAGTAAGGAATCACCGTATCCACCCGAGTCTGCTGCAGCATAATCTCAGAAACCCATATATGATAAGGATTATTTGTTCTGCGCCAAGGCAGGTCGCGTTTGTTTTCATCATACCAAGTCAATAATTTTTCACGAAAAGAGGCAATTTTATCTGCCCCCCACATCTCAATTCCGTATTCTTTCAAATCTAACATAAATCTAGTATAGCACAAGGCAAGAAAAATTGGAGAGCTTACGCCCTCCAATCGCTTTCAATCGTTTAATAATGACCGACAGCCTGACTGGCTGTAATCAAAGTCAGCTTGTATACGTCATCCGCATTACAGCCTCGAGAAAGGTCATTAACTGGGTGGTTTAGTCCTTGTAGGATAGGACCTACCGCTGAAAAGCCACCCAAACGCTCTGCCATTTTGTAGCTGATATTCCCTGCCTCGATACTTGGGAAGACAAAGACGGTCGCTTGACCTGCCACAGGGCTGCCAGGTGCTTTCAGTTCTGCTGTTGCGGGAACAAAAGCTGCATCAAACTGCAATTCACCATCAATAGCCAAGTCTGGACGCATTTCCTGAGCCAACTTAGTCGCCTCCACAACCTTATCAACCTTTTCTCCGAAACCAGATCCTTTGGTCGAATAGCTGAGCATAGCAACTTTTGGATCGATACCGAAAATTTGTGCTGTTAAAGCTGAGTTAACAGCAATCTCCGCCAAAATATTGGCGTCTGGATCAATATTGATGGCACAGTCACTGAAAATATAGCGTTCGTCATCACGCACCATGAGAAAGGCTCCTGAAGTACGAGACACCCAAGGCAGGGTCTTGATGATTTGAAGAGCCGGTCGAACAGTCGCTGCTGTGGAGTGAATCGCGCCAGATACCATTCCTTGGACTTTACCAAGATAAACCAACATAACACCAAAGTAGTTGACGTCTTCCTTTAGCAACTGATGTGCTTCATCTGCAGTGATTTTCCCTTTGCGACGCTCAACGAATGCTTCTACCAGTTCCTCAAAGCAAGAACAGTTTGAAGGGTCAATAACCTGATATCCTTCTTTTACTCCCTCAATTTCCAGATAAATACGGATTTTATCTGGATTCCCCAAAAGAACTGGTGTAATATCGGTTTCTTTCACCAAGCGTTTAGTTGCTTGCAAAATCCGTGGCTCCTCACCCTCTGGCAAGACAATCTTTACTTCCTTATCTTTCAAGGCTTCACGAATTGAGTCAAAAATTTTCATGTTTCTTAAAACTCCTTTATCTCTTATTCTTTTAATTTCTCAATAACTTGTTTAAAATCTTCTGGCAAAGGACTGGCACGCTCAACTTCCTGACCACTAAAAGGATTATAAAATTTCAAAGAATGACAATGTAAAGCCTGACGCTCTATTCCGTGTTCCAAACTCCCACCATAAAGGTCGTCACCCAAAAGCGGAAAGCCAATATGTGAAAAGTGAACGCGGATTTGATGAGTCCGCCCAGTATGCAGATGAATATCCACTAGATAGACATCTCCAAATCGCTCTATGACCTTGTAACTGGTATGAGCGTACTTGCCATCCTCTGTCACGCGCCTCGTAATGATACTCTCAGGATTGCGTCCAATCGGAGCAATAATCTCACCTTGCTCTTCTAAGTCACCAGTCCCCCGAACCAGAGCGTAATAGCGCTTTTCTATCAGCTTCTTCTGCAGTTGCTTGTCCAATCTGGCATGAGCATAGCCATGCTTAGCAAAAAGCATGAGACCACTTGTATCCTTATCCAGGCGAGTCACGATATGCACCTGCTGGTTTTCATATCCCTGACGAATATAGTAAGCCTTGACGAAATTAGCCATAGTGTTGGAATGATTAACACTGGGAATACTAGCCACCCCTGCCGGCTTATCCAAAACCAAGAAATGCTCATCTTCATAGATGACAGACAAGTCCTTATCAACAGCCTTCAGACTCTCAAATCCCTTTTCAGACGGGATATCAATCGTCACCCTATCGCCAATATCCAAGAGATAAACAGCGTTCTGAGGTTGATGGTTGACGAGAATGTTTCCGCCGGAAAATTTTATCTTTGCCAAGAGGCTTTTGGAAATTTCGTGCCGCTTCAAAAAAGTCTTCACCTTGACATGCTCATCAGCAATAAACTCAAACCTCATTCCTTGCACTCTCCAATAAAGGAGTCTCTGACACGATTCCAAAAGCTGGTATGACTTGGCGAAGCCACAAAATGTATCTTATGATTGTCAATCTGATACTCAATACGGACAATATTTTTGAAAGAGAAAGTCTGATTATCAACCGCGATAGTATGATAGTCACTGCGGGTCGGCACTAACTCAATCTTATCTTTCTTGGGAACAATGACCGACGAACCCAACGTCCGATAAACCCGATTGTTGAGACTAGCAATTTCTGTCACCTGCAAGGCTTCGATTGTCGGATGCAATACCGCTCCGCCCAGAGATTTGTTATAGGCTGTACTGCCCGTCGGAGTAGAGACGGAAATCCCATCTCCTCGAAAGCGCTCGAAATGAACCCGATTGATAATGACATCAGCTACCATGGTCCGATCCGAACGCTTGATTGTTGCTTCGTTCAAAGCACGAATGGTGCGTGTATCACCATTTTCGAAAGTGATTTTCACATTTAAAATTGGATAAGAAACCTGAGCACCAGAGTCTAATTTAAGGTTTTCGACCAGCTTATCTAGTTCAAAATCACGGTAGTCCGTATAGAAGCCGAGATGCCCTGTATGCACACCGACAAAGCGGACCCGATCCAGCTGTTCTTCATACATATGAAAAGCCGACAGCAACATGCCGTCACCACCTACCGAAATCACGATATCGGGATTCTTAGTAGTTAAAATAAAGCCGTTCTGTTTAAGCTTCTGCTTTAAATCTTGATAAACTTGTTCGCTCTGTCTTTTCCGATTACGGATAATCGCTATTTTTTTATCTGTATTCTTCATCTGTATCATCACTATTTCCCACACCGTCATTTAACTTGCGGTGGAGAGGATCAAAGAGAGCCTGCGCCTCCTGGATAGCATCACGAATTTCTCCCATCTCCTCATCCAGCTGATAGGCAAGATTAGCTGTCGTTTCCAAGCGACATTTGATCTCCTCGGGAAATTCTCCTTTATACTTGTAATTCAAAGAATGCTCAATCGTAGCCCAAAAATTCATCGAAAGGGTGCGAATCTGAATCTCAGCCAGAATAAGCCTATGACCATTAATCGTATCAACTGGATACTCTATAATCACATGGTAGCTCCGATAGCCACTGGCTTTTTTGTTTTTAATATAATCCCGCTCCTGAACAATGCGCATATCAGTCCGGTTTCGCAGGACTTCTAAAACTTCATCTACATCATCGACAAACTGAACCATGACTCGTAAGCCAGCGATATCCTGCATCTCCTGCTCGATATTTTCCTCTCGAATGCCTCGCAGAACCATCTTTTCTTTAATGCTCTCAATCGGCTTGACGCGTCCGGTCACAAACTCAATCGGAGAATGGCGCTGCTGCTTACGGTATTGCTTTCGCACCCCACGCAACTTAATTTTCAGCTCTCCAACTGCTTGAATATAGGGGTCTAGAAACTCTTCCCATTCTATTGTCATACACTTACCTTGTCATATCATTATTTTTTGTATAAAATAAACACAACTGTTATTATAACATAAATCGCTTTCAAAAAAAAGAAAAGGATATGAAAATGAATCACTTAGAAATTGAATTCAAAACCATGCTGACCAAAGAAGAGCACGACCGTCTGCTCCAGTTATTTGCTGATATTTCGCCTATTAGCCAGACCAACTACTACATCGAGTCAGACCAGCAGAGTATCCGACACGCCCACATGGCTTTTCGAGTACGAACTTTTAACCATCGCGAAGCTGAGCTGACACTCAAGATTCCTCAAGAAGTCGGAGCCTTGGAACTCAATCAGAACTTGACACCAGAAGAAACCAAAAACATTTTGCAGAACAATGAATTTCCTACGGGAGAGATTTTAGAGACGCTGCTTCAGAAAGAAATTCCCATCCAAGACTTGAAGATTCTAGGTTCTCTAGAGACTATCCGCTATGAAAAAGAAGACAAAATCGGTCTATTTGCTCTGGATGAGAGCCACTACTTGGGCAAAAAAGACTTCGAACTTGAAGTCGAAGTTGAAGATTTTGAAAAGGGAAAAGAAAATTTCCTCAACTTCCTAAAACAGCACAAGATCGACTACAAACCTGGCAAGAGCAAGATAGCAAGATTTTCTGAAAACTTGTAAATCAACGACCACAAAATAGCTGAAATAATCTAATTTTTTTGGTAAAATAAAAGGTAGCAATCTAAAGCCTATTGAAATATAAATTTCATGGAGCATTAGATATAGAAATGAGACAAAAAGAGGACGGTCCAACTCATGTCAGATAAAAAAAATATGAAGCTTTTTTCCCTCAACTCCAATCATTCCATAGCTGAAAAAATCGCTGAAGCGGCTGGAGTTCCTTTGGGAAAACTTTCCTCCCGCCAATTCTCGGACGGCGAGATTCAGATTAACATTGAAGAAAGCGTTCGTGGCTATGATATTTACATCATTCAGTCTACCAGCTTCCCTGTCAATAATCACTTGATGGAGCTCTTGATTATGGTGGATGCCTGCAAGCGTGCCAGTGCTAATACGATTAATGTTGTCATGCCTTATTTTGGTTATGCCCGTCAGGATCGGACTGCTGCTCCTCGCGAGCCAATTACAGCTAAACTAGTTGCCAACATGCTTGTCGGAGCTGGAGTAGATCGTGTGATTTCTCTGGATCTTCATGCCGTGCAGGTCCAAGGTTTCTTTGATATCCCAGTTGATAACCTCTTCACTATCCCGCTCTTTGCCAAACACTACTGCAACATGGGGCTTTCTGGCGATGATGTCGTTGTCGTCAGCCCTAAAAACTCTGGTGTAAAACGCGCCCGCAATCTGGCTGAATATCTGGATGCCCCTATCGCTATCATTGATTATGGCGAAGATGAGGCAGGTCGCTCCGAGGGCTATATTATCGGAGATGTCGAAGGTAAGAAAGCTATTCTAATCGACGATATTTTAAATACCGGTCGGACTTTCTCTGAAGCAGCTAAAATTGTCTGTCGCGAAGGCGCGGTCGAAATCTATGCTGTATCCAGTCATGGTCTCTTTGCGGATAAAGCTGCAGAATTACTGGATAATTCTCCTATCAGGGAAATTCTTGTGACAGACTCTGTTGATACCAAAGAAAAAACACCTAAGAATCTCCACTACATTACAGCTAGTGAACTGATTGGTGATGCCATTGTCCGCATCCAAGAGAGAAAACCAGTCAGCCCACTCTTTGCCTATCAAAAGAAATAAGGTAACCAGAGTGATTTATTTAGATAATGCTGCTACAACTGCTTTGTCGCTCGCTGCAATTCAAGCAATGACCAAAACTATGACTGTCTTCGGAAATCCTTCCAGTACGCATAGCCATGGTCGAGAAGCTAGTAAACTCCTTAGGCAGGCGCGTGAAGATATTGCTCAAGCCCTGCATACTCAAAGCAATAAGATTCTTTTTACTTCAGGCGGCACTGAAAGCAATAATACTGCTATCAAAGGCTATGCCCTTCGTCACCAGAACCGAGGAAAGCATATTGTGACCACTGCTATTGAACACCATGCTGTCTTAGAAGTGGTGGAGTACCTAGTAGATAAATTCGGCTTCGAAGCTACTTTTGTTCAGCCGGTAGATGGTCAGATTCGAGCGGAGGATATTAAGAAGGCTCTTAGACCTGACACTATTCTTGTGTCCGTCATGGCAGTTAATAACGAGACGGGTGCCATGCTCTCCATTAAGGAAATTGGTGAATTACTACAAGAACATCCTGCTGCTTTTCACGTTGATGCTGTCCAAGCAATTGGTAAACTTCCCATCTACCCTGACGAGCTAAGGATTGACTTCCTCTCTGCTTCAGCGCATAAGTTTCATGGTCCCAAAGGCGTTGGCTTCCTTTATGCCAAGAAGATGGATTTTGACAATTTCATGCACGGTGGCGACCAGGAAGAAAAACACCGGGCCGGAACTGAAAATCTAATCTCTATCACAGGTATGGCGGCGGCTCTGTCAGATAGCACGGAACATCTTGAGGAAAATCTAGCGCATGCGCAATACTTAAAAAACAGATTGCTTGCTGACTTATCAGACATTGACTATTACTTAAATGAAAGTCAGCCAAGCTTGCCTTACGTCATCAATTTGGGATTTCCCAATCAAAAGAATGACCTGCTTCTGCTTCAAATGGATTTAAATGGATTTTCCATTTCAACAGGATCAGCCTGCACAGCCGGAGCTATACAACCCAGTCATGTCTTGCAGGCTATGTATGGCAAGGATTCCAATCGCTTGTATGAGTCTGTTCGGATCAGTACTTCGGACCAAACGTCTTTGCAAGAGATTCAATCATTTACAAAGAAATTAAAAGAAATTTTAGGAGGATAAGATGGCCTTTCAAACATCTGTTAGCTTAGCAAACTGTGAATATACCTATTCACTTCATCCAAATGTCAAGAAATTCACCCTGCGCGACAATACTTTCGCGGAAAGCAAGGTTGGCAACTACGAACTCTCTCGTCTGCTGGAATCTGTTCCCAACAGCGGAAATGGCTTTCTGCTCAAAATCATCGTCAATAAAGATTTGAATGGTTTTAAAATTAACATCACTGACAAATCAGGCCTGCGCTTGGTCAATATTTTCAAATCAGAAGATCATCACATTATCCAACAAAAATTTTATTTCTTGATGGACAGCTTGGTTGAAAGAAATATTTTTGAAAAGACACCACAATAAGCAAGATTCTCGTAATTTTGCTTTTTTGGTTTTGACTCTTCAAAATTTAAACGAGCTTGACCTCTACTTGGAACGCTTGAAAATATCAAATGACTAATCGAACCAAAAGAAAGGATTAACGATGGTTGAACTGACCTATTTGGACTCATATAAGGTAAAACGAACACTCACCTATGAAGACTTTGACGAATTTCTTCTAGCCTTCTCTGGCTGCGTCACGGTTCCTGACTCGCTCAAGGTACTTTCTGTTACTTATAAGGGACACCAGCTGCCTTTTACAGGGCTAATTGGGGACTTGTACCGCCAAATGTACCGGTTAGACCTACGTCCCTATCAGGACTAAGTTTTTCAACGCTACTATTCCCAGCGATTACTGATTTTCTTTTTTATAAATCAAACATCCTTAATTAGTTGATTTTTTCACAAACTTCCTATAAAATAGAATTAGAAAGGTTGTGATTTTGTGAAAACTGAAAAAAATACTACAATTCCCCGAGCAACTGCTAAGAGACTGTCGCTCTACTATCGTATTTTTAAACGGTTTAATGCTGAGAAAATTGAGAAAGCCAACTCCAAGCAAATCGCTGAAGCTATTGGCATTGACTCTGCTACCGTCAGACGAGATTTTTCTTATTTCGGTGAACTTGGCCGCAGAGGATTTGGCTATGATGTCAAGAAATTAATGAACTTTTTTGCTGACCTCTTGAATGACAATGCTATCACCAATGTCATGATTGTTGGTGTCGGTAACATGGGGCGAGCTCTGCTGCACTATCGTTTTCATGAGCGCAATAAAATGAAGGTTGTAATGGCTTTCGACACAGATGACCATCCAGAAGTTGGCAGCACAACCAGCGATGGGATTCCTATCTATGGAATTTCCCAAATCAAAGAAAAAATACAGTCAGGAAATGTGCGTACTGCAATCCTAACTGTACCTAGCGTAAAAGCTCAAGAAGTTGCCTCTATCTTGGTTGAAGCAGGTATCAAAGGCATTCTCTGCTTCTCGCCAGTCAACCTATCCCTACCTAAGGACGTGGTCGTTCAGTATGTTGACCTGACTAGCGAACTGCAGACTCTGCTCTACTTCATGAGAAAAAATGAACATTAATTTGAAAGAGGTATTGAACACTCAATGAATAAACCAATTATTGGAATAACCGGAAATGAAAGAGAAATCCCAGACGATCACTTCATCCATATGAGCTATACGGCGACTGGATTCGTTGAGGGAGTCAAAGAAGTTGGCGGAATTCCAATGATTTTGCCAATTGGTGATGAAGAAATGGCAAAACGGTATGTTTCCATTGTTGACAAATTAATCATAACAGGCGGTCAGAATGTATGTCCCCAGTTCTATGGAGAAGAAAAAGTTATTGACAGTGATGATTATCTACTAAAGCGGGACATTTTTGAACTTGCTTTAATTAAGGAAGCCCGCCGTCAAAATAAACCAATCTTCACCGTCTGCCGCGGAACCCAACTTTATAATGTCGCACTGGGCGGTACTCTTCATCAAGACATTGAAGATCATTGGCAAGATAGCTCTGCTGAGTACACGACTCAAAGCATGGTGACCAAAAACGGCTCTATTCTGCACGAAATCTATGGCCCTGCATCTGAAATCAACTCCTTCCACCACCAGAGTATCAAGGATTTAGCGGCTGACCTAGAAGTCATCGCCTATGATCCGCGAGATAAAATTATTGAAGCCATCACTTCTACTGATGGTAGTCCTTTCCTTGGCGTCCAATGGCACCCAGAGTTCTTGTTTGGCTCCAGAGAAGGAGACTTAGCTCTGTTTGATTATGTTGTAAATATTCTTTAAAAGCCTCTATTCCTAGATAAACTTCTGTTCTACACGAATAGAAGTTTTTTATATTCAAGTAAATCAAATTATATCATATCTGTCTCCTCTCGGTAGCTATAGTAGTTGGACTTGGACACAATCAAATGATCTAAAAGAACCAAGCCCATCATCTCACAAGCTTCTTTCATATGCTGGGTCACTTCATCATCGTTTCTGCTAGGGACGACTGAGCCTGATGGATGATTGTGTACCAGTATAATAGATGTCGCCAGGTGCTTGAGAGCGTAGTGGAGAATTTCTCTCGGCTCAGCAATACTTCTGCTGACCGTCCCCATGAAAATAGTCTGCTGGTGCAAAATTTGATTTTGACTATTAAGATAAATAGCAACCAAGCACTCCTGCCTCATGTCTCCTAGCTCTTGCTGCATCTTCTGGGCTAATTTTTGACTGCCCATAATCTGCTCTTTCTGCAGAACCTCTGCTTGGTTAATTCGACGGCCTAATTCGATAATGGCCTGCAGCTCCACAGACTTAACCGGACCGATTCCAGAAATTGTTTGCAATTCCTGCAAAGTTAAATACTTAAGATCGTTCAAACTGGAAATCGATGATAAAATTCTTTGAGAAACTTGAAAAACAGTTTCTTTTTTGTTACCTGTTCTGAGAAAGATTGATAGAAGCTCCTGGTTACTGAGTTTTTCAGCGCCTTCTCTCATCAATCGCTCGCGCGGCATCATGCTAATATCATCTTGAAATGAAATGCTATACATAGAAACCTCCTTATCTTATAATTCGGAAAAAGAGTCAAAATCAACAAGAAAAGATACAGAAAATAAAGATTGAAAATCTTTCGTCCAGAACAAATTTTAGATAAAAAAACTCCAAAAGTTAGAGTTTTTCCTAACCTTTGGAGTGAAATTTTTTTAACTTTAGATCTGCATTTGATTATAGGACTTACTGAAAGATTCAAGAACTTCCTTGGGCGCCTTATCATACTCGACAGAGCCTTCTAACGTTCCTTTAACAATAGTCCGGTTGGTTGCCGCAGCATCCTCACAAGTAACCAAAGTAATCTCTGTAACACCTTCTGTATCCTCAATCAGATCCGTTCGATCCGGAGTTACCGTTTCAACACTAGTGATTACATAAGTATAGACTTGCTCTTTATCGGTGATATAAATCTTCATACCAGCCTTAGCACGGTCCAGTGGGGAAAAGAGCATGTTACTAGCCCCTGTGATGCCAAAGACATGGTGGCTAGCCAAGGCATAATTGCCCTGCCCCATCTGCTGGGTCTCTTTCATCGTACCAGCACCATAATACAATCCGGCATTATCCAGTCCTTTGAAGATCGGCAAATTCATGGAAACTTCCGGAATAGAGATGCCTCCGATAACAGGCAGTTGCTGAGCTTTCCACTGAGCATTGATAACTGCTTCTGTAGAAAGTGACTCTACCTTATTAAAATCAAAGCTAGTCTCAACATTTTTATTTTTATTAATAGAGTCTTTAGAAACCTTGCTGACCTGATATTGGTTGGTATGCCAAACCATAATCATGTTTCGGATTTGCGCATTAAAGATTAAACCAAGAGCCACAATAATTAATAATGTCGCAACAATATTAATAAAGATATTTCTTTTGCTTTTTTGTTTTCTTTTTCGACTTCTTTTTCCTTGTACCATATAGAGGTCCTCTTTTACGATTCGTTTTCTTCCTCTGTTACATCTTCTTTATCATCTGCTTCGACGCTAGTAAAGGTGACAATCTGAGCATTTTGATCCAGACGCATGACCTTAACTCCCATGGTCGAGCGGCCTGTCTGAGAAATATTAGCCACACTGGTCCGAATGATGACACCAGTATTAGTGATAATCATCAAATCTTCCTCGCCAGTAACGGTCATCAGACCAGCAAGAGGCCCGTTCTTATCAGTGATATTGGCTGTTTTAATCCCTTTACCGCCACGGCCCTTGGTTGGATACTCACTAGCAAGAGTTCGCTTACCATAGCCTTTTTCGGTGATGACAAGCACTTCGTCTCCCTCAGCAATCACACCAGCTCCAACGACCTGGTCGCCCTCTCGAAGATTAACTCCGCGAACACCAGTCGCTATCCGGCTCATGCTCCGGACAGCTGTCTCATTGAAGCGGACAGAATAACCAAACTTAGTACCAATGATAACGTCTGCAGCGCCGTCTGTCAGAAAGACATTGATTAACTCGTCTTCATCCTTCAAATTCAAAGCCTTGAGGCCGTTCTGACGAATATTAGCAAATTCCGTCACACTGGTCCGTTTGACCACCCCATGACGGGTAGTAAAGAAGAGATAGGAATCATCACTGCGGTCTTGCTGGACATTAATAATGGTCTGAATAGTCTCTCCTTCATCCAGCTTCAAGAGATTGACCACTGGCAAGCCCTTGGCTGTCCGGCCATACTCAGGAATTTCATATCCTTTGAGACGATAAACTCGACCTTTGTTAGTAAAGAAGAGCAGTCTATCGTGGGTACTTGTTGAAACCAGCTCTTTGACGAAGTCATCGTCTTTGACACCAGTTCCTTGAACACCGCGGCCTCCGCGTTTCTGAGCAGTGAATTCATCCTGATTCAGACGTTTGATATAACCTTTATTAGATAGGGTAATCAAAACATCCGCTTCCTCAATCAAATCTTCATCTTCAAGAGAAAGAACTTCTCCCACCATCAGCTCAGTTCGGCGTTCATCCGCAAATTTACGTTTGACCTCATCTAACTCTTCCTTGATAATAGCGATAACTCGCTCTTGCTTAGCCAAGATATCAGCCAAGTCCGCAATCAAGGCAATCAGCTCGTCGTACTCTGACTGAATCTTATCACGTTCCAAACCAGTCAGACGACGCAGACGCATATCGAGGATAGCTTGACTCTGACGCTCAGACAGTTCAAACTTAGCCATCAATTCAGCCTGTGCTTCTGCGTCTGTCTCGCTATTACGGATAATGCGAATCACTTCATCAATATGATCAAGAGCAATCAGCAAACCAGCCAAGATGTGAGCTCGCGCTTCTGCCTTTTCTTTATCAAAAGCCGTCCGTCGAGTCACCACTTCCTTTTGGTGTTCAATGTAGGCTAACAAAATCTCACGCAGAGATAGAATCTTCGGTACACCATTTTGAATAGCCAGCATATTGAAGCTGAAATTGGTCTGCATCTGAGTCAGCTTGAAAAGGTTATTTAGAATGACATGAGCAGAGGCATCACGACGAACCTCAATGACAAAACGGACCCCTTCACGGTTAGACTCATCACGAACAGCTGTGATACCATCAATTCGTTTTTCCTGCACCAGACGAACAATATGCTCATGGACCTTGGTCTTATTAACCATGTATGGAAACTCGGTTACGACAATTCGCTCACGGCCGTTTTTCATTTCTTCAATTTCAGTGCGAGAACGAAGAACAATCGAACCCTTCCCTGTTTCATAAGCCCGGTGAATACCGGACTTGCCCATAACCAGTGCTCCTGTCGGAAAATCTGGTCCAGGCAGGACTTCCATGATATCGCGAGTTGTTGCCTCTGGATTATCCATAACAAGCTTAACTGCATCAATAGACTCACCGAGATTATGCGGTGGGATATTGGTCGCCATCCCAACCGCAATCCCTGTCGCACCGTTTACAAGCAAGTTAGGGAAGCGAGCAGGAAGAACTACAGGCTCTCTCTCACTGGCATCATAGTTATCGATATAATCAACAGTGTTTTTATTGATATCACGAAGCATCTCCAGAGCAATCTTGCTCATACGTGCTTCTGTATAACGTTGAGCAGCAGCTCCGTCTCCGTCCATAGAACCGAAGTTTCCATGGCCATCTACGAGCATATAGCGATAGCTCCACCATTGAGCCATCCGAACCATAGCCTCATAAATAGAATAGTCCCCGTGTGGATGGTATTTACCCATAACATCCCCAGTAATACGGGCAGATTTCTTATGTGGTTTATCTGGTGTAACCCCAAGTTCATTCATTCCATAAAGGATCCGACGATGAACTGGCTTTAAACCATCTCGCACGTCAGGAAGAGCCCGAGACACGATAACACTCATAGCGTAATCGATGAAACTGGTCTTCATTTCAGATGTTAAGTTAACATCAACTAAGTTATTATCCTGCATTAAAACAATGCCTCTCTTTAATTAATTCACCATACTATTATAACACATTTAGGACTTTTTTTCTCCTTCGGAACACAAGAGTAAAAACGTTTACATCGTCCAAAATAGGCGTAAAACCGTGACAAAGAAAAGTAAAAGTGGTAGAATAAATGCGAATGGGGAAACCCAAAAAAATAGAAGGAGACGTTTAGAATAATGACATTAACTAAACAACATAAAAAAGTTATCCTTGTTGGTGACGGCGCTGTAGGTTCATCTTATGCTTTCGCACTTGTTACTCAAGGTATCGCACAAGAATTAGGTATCATCGAAATCCCTCAATTGTTTGAAAAAGCGGTTGGTGATGCTGAAGACCTTAGCCACGCACTTGCCTTCACTTCTCCTAAGAAGATTTATGCTGCTAAGTACGAAGACTGTGCGGATGCTGACCTCGTTGTCATTACTGCGGGTGCTCCTCAAAAACCAGGTGAAACTCGTCTTGACCTTGTTGGTAAAAACCTTGCCATCAACAAATCAATCGTTGAGCAAGTTGTTGCTTCAGGATTTAACGGTATCTTCCTTGTAGCTGCTAACCCAGTTGACGTCTTGACTTACTCTACTTGGAAATTCTCAGGTTTCCCTAAAGAACGTGTTATCGGTTCAGGTACTTCTCTTGACTCAGCTCGTTTCCGTCAAGCACTTGCTGAAAAAATCGGCGTTGATGCTCGTTCAGTTCACGCCTACATCATGGGTGAACACGGTGACTCTGAGTTTGCTGTTTGGTCACACGCTAACGTTGCCGGTGTAAAATTGGAACAATGGTTACAAGCTAACCGTGACTTGGATGAAGCTGACCTTGTAGATCTCTTCATCTCTGTACGTGATGCTGCTTACTCAATCATCAACAAGAAAGGGGCTACTTACTATGGTATCGCCGTTGCTCTTGCTCGTATCACTCGTGCAATCCTTGATGACGAAAATGCAGTTCTTCCACTTTCAGTCTTCCAAGAAGGTCAATACGGTGTTGAAAACGTCTTTATCGGTCAACCAGCGATTGTTGGTGCACACGGTATCGTTCGTCCAGTTAACATCCCATTGAACGATGCTGAAACACAAAAAATGCAAGCATCTGCAAAAGAATTACAAGCGATTATCGACGAAGCATGGAAGAACCCAGAATTCCAAGCAGCTTCTAAAAACTAATTATAAAAAAACATCTCCTGATAAAAGGGGATGTTTTTTTGTTGCTTTATACAGATTTGTCAGCAAAAATATCAAACAAATAAGGTACGATGAGCTGCTCCTCTAGGTCTTTCAAAGAAGAAATCCAGGCAAAGTCTGTATGCTCTTCTGGATCTAATATAATATCACGCTCTTCCAAAATCCTACCTGCATAAACTAAGCGTGTAAAAACAGTATCTTTGCTAGCATCAAACTGACTATCTTCATGGATAATCTTATCAATCCGAATCTTTTGATTAACCTCCTCCATAGCCTCACGTAGAGCTGCCTCTCTAGGCAGTTCATTCTCTTCTACACTTCCGCCTGGAATATCCCAATAAGATGGATAGACATTAGGAAGGCCTCGCTTTATCTTAGAGCGTTTGATAAGCAAATACTTCCCCTCTTTCTCGATTAAGGTATGAGCGATTAATTTTACTGTCATTGCATATTTTCCTCCAAAAAAGAGCAAAAAAAGACTCCGAAGAGTCCAATTTTAAGTCATCCACCCTGAGAGAATCGAACTCCCATCTCAAGAACCGGAATCTTACGTGATATCCATTACACTAAGGGTGGCAACTAATTCATTATAACTGATTTTCTCTGAAAAGACAAGTGAAAATCAGAAAAAGAAGCTGAGATTTCTCAACTTCTTTTATCTAATTACAATTCAATATCGCCAAACAAATCAGCCATTGAGAATCCAGTTTGAGTTTCTGGAAGTTCAAAGTCACGTTTTTCTTGACGTTTTGGACGACGAGGACGTGATTGACGTTTCTCATCTTTTTGACCTTCTTCTTGAGCTGGACGTTCTTCAAGAGCCTTGATAGAAAGCGATACACGCTCATCAGCAGCATTCACTTCAAGAACCTTAACAGTTACTTCTTGACCAACTTTAAGGGCATCTTTAGGGCTTTCAACGCGTTTGTGCGAAATTTGTGAGATATGAACCAGTCCATCGATACCTGGCAATACTTCAACGAAAGCACCGAAATCAGTCAAACGTTTTACAGTTCCTTCAATCACATCGCCTGCAGCAAGTTTTTGCTCAACGCCATCCCATGGTCCAGGTGTTGTTGCTTTAAGAGAGAGGGATACGCGTCCTTCTTCTTCGTTCAAGTCAAGGACTTTCACTTCGATTTCATCACCGACTGATACAACAGACTTAGGTGATACGTTGCGCTCATGTGACAATTCAGTCAAGTGAACCAATCCATCAACTCCGCCAAGGTCAATGAAAGCACCAAAGCTAGTGATGCGAGCAACTTTACCAGTCACAATATCACCAACATTCAACTTACCAAAGACTTCAGCACGTGCTGCTGCAGCTTCAGCTTCTACAACTTCACGACGTGAAAGGATGAAGCGGTTTTCTTTTGGATCTACTTCTTTAATCTTAGCATCAAACTCTTGACCTACAAAACGCTCAGTGTTACGAACGAAACGAGTATCAAGCATTGAAGCAGGGATAAATCCACGAAGTCCTTCAAACTCAACTGAAAGTCCACCTTTAACAGCACGAGTGCCCTTAACAGTGACAACTTCTTCTTCACGACCAACCAATTTGTCCCAAGCTTTGCGAGCTTCCAAACGTTTTTTAGATACCAGGTAAGTTACGGTGTCTGTATCTTTACCCACTACTTGACGAAGAACAAGCAATTCAAGTGTTTCACCTGGTTTTACAAGGTCGTT
>NZ_CAUTAP010000005.1:0-140824 GCF_963536705.1 uncultured Streptococcus sp.
AAAGATCGGAGTAATCCGGTCTTTTTATGGAGGATAGTAAATGAATTTAAATCAATTAGATATCATCGTTTCAGATGTTCCTCAAGTCTGTGCTGACTTGGAGCGTATTTTTGATAAAAAGGCAGACTATGTTGACGACAGTTTTGCTCAGTTCACGATTGGCAGTCATTGCCTCATGTTGTCCCAAAATCATTTGATTCCTTTGGAAAATTTCCAGACAGGAATCATTCTTCATATCGAGATTGAGGATGTAGACCAGAACTACCAGCGGTTGAAAGAGCTTGGTGCTGAGATTTTACACGGCCCAGCTGTGACCGATTGGGGAACGGTGTCCCTGCTAGTTAAAGGACCTGCCGGTCTAATGATTGATTTTTATCGAATGAAATAGGTCTGTTTAACATAGAAGAAACGCATAAAATCAACACTTTTGTAATCAGTTGATTTTATGCGTTTTTATGTGAACTATTATTATATATCGGCTAGAAATTAAGTTTTATCCAACTTCTTGCTCTATATCAGCAGGTTTATTTAACTTCCCCGCCTTCAACAACTAGGTCGTCAGCCTTAGCAGCTTCGCCGTATGTTGGGTGGAGAGTTTCTTCATAGGCCTTGTGGAAGAAGTTTTCTTTGCCCAGTTTCTTGATTTCGTCGTTGATGTAGTTGAGCAACTCGGTATTGCCTTTTTGCACAGCTGGGGCAATGGTATCTGGATCACCCAGCGAAGTGATGCCGACTTCAAAGCCTTTGTTTTCCAGCGCCCAGGCTAGGACTTCAGTGTTGTCCGTAGAAAAGGCATCGCCGCGGCCGTCTAGCAGGGCTTGGTAAGCATCGCTGTATTGATCATACTTTTGCAGTTTGATATTCGGGTAGTTCTTTTCAAAGTAGGTTTCAGCCGTGGTTCCCTTGGTGATGATCAGGGTCTTACCTTCCAACTGCTCAGGCTTGGTGATAACTGAGCCTTTTGGTGATACAACTCCGAGAGATACTTTCATATAGGGCAGAGCGAAGTCAACTTGTTTTTTCCGCTCGTCTGTGACAGTGAAGTTGGCTAGGGTAATATCGACCTTGTTGGAGATTAAGTATTCAGCCCGGTTAGCAGCATCCACAGGCACGTACTCTGGCTTAACACCCAAATCTTTGGCTAGCTGGTCGCCCAGATAAATGTCATAGCCTTGATATTTGCCGTTGTTATCTACATAGCCGAACGGTTTCTTGTCGCTGAAAACCGCAATACGGAGCTTACCGCTCTTTTTAATTTCCTCAAGACTGCGGGCCTTGACCGTTTTGCTGGAAGCTGCGTCTTTGTTACCGGCATCTTTCTTGCTGGAACTGCCGCAAGCGACAAGGAAGAAAGCCAGAGTAAGAGTTGTTAAAGCAAAGATTGTTTTAGATAATTTCATAAGAGACTCCTTTATAAGATATGGGAATGTGAAGAAAACACAGAGATACCAAAGAGTAGCAATATCAGTGGTGGGATAGGCATAACTGTCAGCCTAGATGACTGAAGTCAAAGACATTGAGAAATTCCTGGGCTCGCTGGGTTTTTGGTTGGCTGAAGAACTGTTGGGCGGTGTTTTCCTCGAGGATACCACCTTGGTCCATGAAGATAATCCGATCGGCAATGGCGCGGGCGAACTGCATTTCGTGGGTCACAATCAGCATGGTCCGGCCTTCCTCGGCTAGGTCATTAATGAGCTCTAGCACTTCACGGACCATCTCGGGATCCAGCGAAGCAGTCACCTCATCAAAAAGGATGATTTCCGGGTGCATGAGGAGCGAACGGACGATTGCCACCCGCTGCTTTTGGCCGCCAGACAGCTGGCGAGCAAAGCTGTGCTTTTTATCAGCCAGGCCGACCCGCTCCAGCAGACTTTCAGCTTCCTTGATGACCTCGTCCTTCTTGCGCCCCTGAGCCTTTATTGGAGCAAGAATCAGATTTTGGAGAACATCCAAATGGGGGAAGAGCTCATAGCTTTGAAAGACCATGCCAATCTTCTGACGAACGAGATGGAAGTCCTTTTTCTGGCTGAGGATGGATTGGCCGTCCAGTAAAATATCGCCAGATTGGATGCTTTCAAGGCCGTTGATGCAGCGAAGCAGGGTTGACTTGCCACAGCCAGATGATCCTAGGATGACCACGACCTCTCCTTTTTGGACAGAGAGAGACAGGCCTTTAAGGATGGCATTGCTGCCGAAAGACTTGCGAATGTCCCTTAATTCTAAAATGATTTCTGACATGATGTCCGTTACTCCTTCCAGATGGTTTCCAAATAAGAGGACAGCTTAGAAATAGGAAAGCAGACTGCGAAGTAAAGCAGCAGAATGCAGCCATAAATCCAAAAAGCAGCAGAAGGGATAGACAGACGATTACTGTCAATGATCTGCTGGCCGACCTTGACGACCTCGATGACTCCGATAAGGACGATGAGTGAGGTTGTCTTAATCATCCGCGTGATTAGATTAATCGCCTGCGGCAAAAGCCGTCGCAGTACCTGTGGGATGATAATGTAGACATAGAGCTGGCGCTGCGACAGTCCCAGTGCCTGACCGCTCTCAAACTGATGCTTGGGCAGGGAAGTGATGGCACCCCGTACCAAGTCACCCATCTCCGCCGTTCCCCAAAGAGAGAAGACTATAATGGCTGAAAGCTCACCAGAGATATTGATGTCGAAGTTTCTGGCTAGGCCAAAGTAAACCAGAAAGAGCAGAACCAGCTGGGGCATGACGCGGATAAACTCTAGATAGGCTCTGGACAGAAAGCGCACGACTTTTGAGTGCGAGGTCATGATGATGCCAAAAATAGTTCCCAAGATAAGGGAGATGATGACCGAGAGGATGGAAATACCAATGGTAACACCTAGCCCCTGTAAGATACGTAAGAAATTATTCCCCTGAAAGAGAACTTGAATGCCCGAATCCTGCACGCCGCAGCCTCCTTTCTATCCAGCTAAAGCCAAGTGAAATTGGCAGCAAAATAATCAGATAAGCAATGACCAACATGAGTAGAGCTGTATCTGTCTCGTAGTAAAGGCCAATCAAGTCCTTAGCTACAAACATTAGGTCTGCCAAGGCAACAGCTGAAAATACTGAGGTTTCCTTGATTAAAAAGATGACATTGGCACTAAAGGAAGGCAGGGCAATAGCTGCAGCCTGAGGCAGGATGACATAGTAGAAGACTTGTACTGGTCGCAGGCCGATAGAGAGTCCGACTTCCCTCTGCGTTTGGCTGACTGCTTCAAGGCCGCTTCGGAAAGACTCAGCCATATAGGAACCACCCAGAAAGATTAGCCCAATCGTCGCACAAGCCTCAGAGGACAGAACGAGTCCAACACGAGGCAGGCCGAAGTAGAGAAAGAAAAGCTGCAGCAACAGCGGCGTATTGCGGGAAAACTCGATATAGGCGGTTGCTAGCGACTTCAAAATTGGAATCTTGTAAAAGCGAATCAGACTGACTAAGAATCCGACAGCAATTGATCCCAAAATTCCCCAAAAGGCTATGAACATGGTTAAAAGAAAGGCCTCTTGATAGAGGGGATAGTAATCACTGACGACGTCCCAGTTCACGGCTCTCACTCCTTAAACACTTGATGTTCCTAGTTTAGCATAGATAACAGACCTTTAGTAATATGTATTTTTTATCGCACTGATAAGGAAAATCTATCACTGGTCTGAAGAGAAATGCTAGATTGGGAGTTTGTTATTTCAGCTGTGAAATCAATCGGTCATAGAATAATATTATTATTCGACATTATGTTATAAGTTTTTTAGATTTTACTTTGTTATACTATAAAGTATAGAAAATCTTTTATCTTACTAAGGAGGAAAATATGAGCAAAAAACTGACTTTTCCGGATGGTTTCTTGTGGGGCGGAGCGACAGCTGCCAACCAGTGCGAGGGAGCTTATGATGCAGATGGTCGAGGGTTGGCTAATGTAGATGTGGTGCCGATTGGTGAGGACCGTTTGGCCATCATCACGGGTAAGAAAAAGATGTTTGACTTTGAGGAAGGCTATTTCTACCCAGCCAAGGAAGCCATTGATATGTATCATCGCTTTAAGGAGGACATTGCCCTCTTTGGTGAGATGGGCTTTAAGACATATCGTCTATCCATTGCTTGGAGCAGGATTTTTCCTAAGGGGGATGAACTGGAGCCCAATGAAGCTGGCTTGAAATTTTACGAAGACCTCTTTAAGGAATGCCACAAGTATGGCATTGAGCCCTTGGTGACCATTACTCACTTTGACTGTCCCATGCACTTGATTGAGCAATATGGTGGTTGGCGGAGTCGTAAGATACTGGAATTTTACGAGCGTCTCTGCCGCACTCTCTTCACTCGCTACAAGGGCTTGGTCAAATACTGGCTGACCTTCAATGAAATTAATATGATTCTGCATGCACCATTTATGGGGGCGGGGCTCTGCTTTGAAGAAGGTGAAAATGAGGAGCAGGTCAAATACCAAGCAGCCCATCATGAGCTGGTCGCCTCAGCCATTGCCACCAAGCTGGCTCATGAGATTTACCCGGAAAACAAGGTCGGCTGTATGCTGGCAGCGGGTCAAAATTATCCTAACACCTGCCATCCACGCGATGTATGGGCTGGTATGGAGGAAGACAGGAAAAACTATTTCTTCATTGATGTGCAGGCGCGTGGTGAATATCCCAACTACGCCAAGAAAGCTTGGGAGCGCGAGGGCATTACTGTTGAAATGACAGAAGAAGACCTGCAGCTGCTCAAGGAGCATACGGTAGACTTCATTTCCTTCTCTTACTATGCTAGTCGGGTGGCTTCGGGCGATCCTAAGGTTAATGAGCTGACCGAGGGCAATATCTTTGCTTCTCTCAAGAACCCTTATTTGGAAGCTTCTGAGTGGGGCTGGCAGATCGATCCTCTGGGCTTGCGCATTACGCTTAATACCATTTGGGATCGTTATCAAAAGCCCATGTTTATCGTGGAGAATGGCCTGGGTGCAGTGGATAGTCCGGATGAAAATGGCTATGTAGCTGATGACTACCGCATTGACTATCTGGCGGCCCATGTCAAGGCTATGCGGGAAGCCATCAATGAGGACGGTGTGGTGTTGTGGGGCTACACGACCTGGGGCTGTATCGACCTGGTATCAGCCGGCACTGGTGAGATGAAGAAGCGCTACGGCTTTATCTATGTGGACCGGGACAATGAAGGTAAGGGAACACTCAAACGCTCTAAGAAGAAATCCTTTGACTGGTACAAGGAAGTCATCGCGACTAACGGAGCATCTGTGAAATAGGAAAAAGGCTGAGATATGAATGTCTCAGCCTTTTTCAAGTATGTATGTTTTATAGGAATTTTAGTCTAACTGAAATTTAAATACTTTTCAAGATTTATTATTTCAAGAAATCCTTTATTTGCTGGGCGATTTCCTCTGGCTTTTCGTCATGGATATAGTGGGAGCCTTCTAATGTCACAAGTTTGGCTTGGGCATTCTGCGCGACAAACTCTTTTTCCAGCTTGGGAGCTTCTCCGCCTTTTTGGACAGCTGCAAAGATAAGAGTCGGAATCTGAGGCACGGGTTCTTTGTTAATCCTTTCAACATTTTTCTTCCGATTCTTGACTTCGTTCATGACCGCCTGAGTGATTGATCGCTGGTGGAACAAGGCTTTAAATACAGCTTTTTCCTGATCATTGAGAGCTCCAGACTTTATGGCTGGGCTGCTATTTTCATCAAAGAAAATCGGTAGGCGAGCTAAGCCTAGCATTCTCCCCAGCTGGATAGTCTGATAAGAGCCATAAAATTTCTGCTGGTCGGCCACCTCTGTATGAGGCATGGTCATATCCAGCCCGATAATAGCTTCTACTTCTTCTGGGTAATGATTGGCCCAGTGAATCGTTTCTAAACCGGCAATCGAATGCGGAACCAAAACATAAGGACCGGATATCTTAGCAGCTTTGAGGGCTTTACGGGTCTGCTCCACTTGTCTATCCAATGAGCGGTCATTGTTCCCATCATCACTGTAACCATAGCCTAGACGTTCTACCACGACGATGCGATAATCGTCCTCCAGCTTGGAATAAAGAGCCTTGAAATCCAGAACCGGAGCATTGGTGCCCAGACCTGCTAGGAAAACCAAGGTCTTCTTGCCCTTGCCGGCAGTGTAGACATTAAGCTTCTTACCCTCTACCTCGACCAGTTGGCCAATCGGCTTCTCAATGAGTTTGCTTTCCTTAGCTATTTGAAAGCGGTGATAGAGAAAGATAGCCAATAAGGCCAGAGCTAAGAGTCCTACCAGCCAAGTGATTGTTTTAAGGATAAATATAAAGATTCTTTTCAACATAGGGATTCCTTTCTGTTCATCATATTTTAGACTCGCATACTTTTATTTATAATCTTTACTTCAAGCGGTCATATCGTGATTTACACTAAAAGCGAATAGAAGTTTAATCAGGTAAAGTGATAAAAGAGCTGTCATACTGATTGGCAATTTACTGTAACTAATAAGAAGAATGCAACCCAACCCCGCCATAGAAGCACCAGTTAATGCTTGCTCCCTGCAATCTTTCAGTAGTTCGCTAACAAACAGAGCGCCTATCATCGCACCAAGCCAGACCATAGTACAGATTAGTAAAGATTGATTAAAAAGTAGAGCTAGAAGTAAGGGCTGAATGTGAATCAGGAGGAAAATACATCGTCGTTTTACAGACTCCTGATAATAATGATTAGTCCCTTGAGATAAATTAGCAATCACTCCTCCGCTGATATCTACAGATAAGAGGTAAAAAGTGATGATTTGCCATAATGGCCAATTCTGATCTGGCAAGGAAAGACGCCAGAGTAATCCAGTTACCATAATAGAGAAGGTCATCGTGATAGCTATGGTTATCAGGCTTGTTTTCCGTCCAAATAGTTCCTGTAAAAACTTAGGTGTGCAAATATCTCTCAATATTTTATTCCTCCCTGCCCCATGATAAATTCTATCTGTTCCAATCCTTTTTCCATTAAAAGTGATGGTGGCATATCCGTATAAAGATATCGGATTACCAAAAGCCCTAAATTGTTATAAAGTATTTCCAGCAGGAGGTCGATTGGGTAGTTTTCTGGCAGTAGATGAGCCTTGCTTTCCAAGTAAGTCTTAATTGATTGAAGATATTGACTATCAAGATACAGCAAGTTGCTCAAATATTGACTGGAATCAGTATCAGAGGTGAGAATTTGAAAAATGCTCTGCCAGTCGGATTTCTCAACTTCAGTTATAGTGCCAACATCAGATATAATCTGCTTTTTAATACTTGCCACAAGCTCTGTATAAGTTTCAGCATTTTCATCAAATTTTGTAGTCAGCTTAAACTGCTTCTGGATGACTATTTCAATAAAAATTTGCCCCTTGCTTTTAAAATAATTATATAGAGTTCCAGTAGCTATATCACAGACTTCTGCAATCTCTCGCATAGAAACTGCTCCAAAGCCCTTAGAGCGAAACAACTCCCCTGCCACTTCTAAAATAGCTTGACGATTTTTTTCTTTTTTACTTACTTTCATTTTTAAATCCCTTTTTAATATGAATGTGTTCATTTTATGAACTTGTTCATATTATAGTAAATAAAAGATAAAAAATCAAGAAAAAACTAAATACAATTTAGTGGTCAAAAAATAGAAAGCCAGAGAGACCGGTCAGGTGTGTCTATATTATTGTTTCTGTCGCGACAGAGTTGGAAATAGCAGCTAACAAACATTAGATATGTTTGATTGAGTCGCAAGGCCAAACTTAAAATAGCAGAATAAAACTAGGTCACTTTTTGATTTTCGGTGAGTATTAGTCGCTCAGTTATGCCTTCGACTTCTCATAGAATTTTTAAAGAAGATTATGAAATAGGGAAGGGAATTCAGATTTTTTCTCTTGCAATATATTTTTCATAATAACGATTGCTATCAAAAGGATAAGGGGTCTCTTTTGATTTGAACAGTTGCTCAGGGATAAGAACGACACTACTTACAAGAACTGTTCCACTGATAATAGCTAAAATGATTATTGACAAGCTGGGGAGATTTGTAGGATACTGGTTCAGAACATAGTAGAGAGCATGAAGCGTAAAGACAACCGCTGTCGCAAAACCTGGGTTATAAATGGTTCTTTTTCCTACTGTACGAAAACGTCGGTACATACTGAACCCAAAAATCAGGTGGCCAATCATTTCAAAAAAGCAAAAGATAAGATTCCAGATGACAATGATCTGATTGACACCGTAGAAGAGACAGACAATACCAATTAATTCAGCTAACATGATAGTCAGCATATCAGAAAATTGATTCATAGGATAGCGATCGGGCTGTTGAGAGCGCCGAAGCATGTTGTAGTTATAATGAAAACCGCCAGGAAATCTCCATTCCTCTAGACAGTGTAAAGGGAGCATGACATAGATTATAGCGACAAATCTGCTTCCAGCATCTAGTGTAGTCCAATGTGTGATAAGATATAAGAGAATACCGATTCCCATAACAAAAAGAATGGGAATCCAGATTTTTAACCAAACAGAAATCAGTTTGAACATAACAACACCTCATTTATCAAAGTACCCACCACTGGTAAAGAGACCAGTAAAGGATGTTAGCGACCACTGCCAAAGCAGATAGACTGGTCATGGCCGTCAGGAAGAGGCGGCCCTTGCTGAGCTTTTCTCTGAATTTTCTGAAGAGCGGCAGCAGAGCAGCAGCGGTTAGCAGGAGTCCCAAGGCAGCAAAGAGCATGTAGCGCCAGGGAGCTAGAGAATTGAGATCATCTGACATCAAAGGTATCATAATCATTAGCAGGTTTAGGGGAACAGCCAGAATACCAAGAGAAGTCAGTAGATTCCAGACCTTCCAAGTGCGGTCTGAGTGCTCAACCGTTTTTCGGGAAATCAAGCGATAAGCTCCTAATAAAAGGCTGATGATGATCGTTCCAAAACTATAGACAATTCCAAGGATGCCTAATCCTAAGATGATATAGTCCTTATAGAAGTCAAAAGCAGAGATTTTCTCATAGTCCACCACAGCGACGGGAATTGTAATCTTTCCCTTGCTCTCATAGATGGTCCAAAAATTGGTACTCAAGATTCGGTTCTGAGCAGGATTGTCAATCTTTTCTATTGAGGGCATCATGAGTCTTAGAAAGGACAAGGGACCATGGAGAAAGGTACGTGGAGAAAGGTAGTAGCCTGGTGTAAACTGCTTTTGAGTCTCTTCGTCAGCTGTTTTACGTTTTCCGAAAACCAGTTCAGGCATTTGGTAGTTGTAATTCTCTTCCATGCTTTGATTGGTCATGACTATGTAGCCGATGCCACTTTCCAAGTCTAGCATAAGCCGGGAGCTGAAACCATCAGTATTGCCGCCGTGGCCAATGATGCTGACTCCGTATTCATTGATCCAAAAACCGTGGGCATTGCGAGCAATGTCTGTACCTGGATAAGTCGAAGTGGGATTGTAGAGGGTATTCCAAGTTTCTGGACGTTCAAAGAGAACCTTGCGCCCCAGCAGAGCCTGAGCAAATTTCTGTAAATCCTCCAAGGTGCCGGCTGCTTGGCCAATTGAGTAGAGACCATATTCATAAAAAGCTGTCCCTAGTGAATTTCCCTTTGTATCATAGGCCTTAGACTCTTGGCGTTTTTTCTGGACATAGGGATTATCAGATAAGTTCGGTAGGAGAGCTGTCTTGTCCATGCCAAGCGGCTGGAAGATATGTTCGTGGGTATAGTCAGCAAAGGTCTGGCCGGAAATCCGCTCGACAATCAGAGAAGCGAGCCCAGCACCATAGTTGGAATAAGAGGTTACTGTTCCAGGTTCAAAGGACTGGACAGGCTGGAGCATGCGTAGATTTTCCTCTATATTTTTATCACCTTTTGTGTAAGACAGAGATTCATCAAATCCCGTCTGATGATTCATGAGATCCAGCATCGTGATAGCTTTGTCGAAGTGCAGATTTTTAAGAAAATTCTCTGGCAGGTAGGTCTTGATATCTTCCTCTAGGTCAATCTTTCCTTGTTCCCAGAGTTGCATGACAGCTATCCAGACGGTCAGCTTGGTCACAGAGCCCCAATCAAAGACGCTGCTGTTGTCAGCTTTGATGCCTTTTTCTTTATCCATATAACCGAAGTTGCCTTGGTAAATGGTGCTATCCTTGTCAAATACTGCTGTTTCCATAGCGGCAGTCGTCTTTTCATGCTCCTTGACATAGTCTTCGATTTTTTGCCCAACTTGGTTGCGGTCAATGCCAGATGGGAGTTTCTGTTCTTCAGCCAGTGCGGTAATTGGTCGAAAGAGTCCTATAGTCAACAGAGTTAAAAGGATTAGGGGAAATGTTTTTTTCATAGCTGGCTCCTTTCATGTTAGAATACCCACCACTGATAGAGGGACCAATAGAGGATATTAGCGGTCACTGCTAAGGCTGATAGACTGGTCATGGCCGTCAGGAATAGGCGGCCTTTGCTGAGCTTTTCTCTGAACTTTCTGAAGAGAGGTAACAGAGCGGCTGAGGTTAACAGGAGTCCCAAAGCAGCAAAGAGCATGTAGCGCCACTGAGCGATCTCGCTGAAATCTCCCGAAGTTGCTGACATGAATAGCAGAAAGAGATTGATTGGAACAGCCAAAATACCAACAGCTGTTAGGAGGTTCCAGACCTTCCAAGTGAGGTCTGGCTGGTCTTGTTTCTTGCGAAAGATAAGCCTATAGACTCCTAGAAGCGGGCTGATGATGAGGAGGCCAAGGGCGTAGGTGATACCAAGTCCGGCCAAGCCTAGAACAACATAGTCTTTAAAGAAATCAAAGTCAGAGACTTTCTCATAGTCTGCGACAGCCACTGCGATACGGGTCTTGCCTTGGCTCTGATAAATGGTCCAGAAGTTGTTTGGCAATCGCTGATCGTCAGATGGTTCCTGCAAGTAGTCTGCGGAGGCTGGAATCATTTTAAAGATAGCTAGAGGCCCTTGATTAAAGTTACGCAGAGTGCGATAATAGCCTGGACTGAACTGCTCTTGGTTTTCCTTGCTGGCCGTTTTACGTGGTCCAAAGACGAGCTCTGGCATTTGGAAATTATAATTTTGCTCTGCACCTTGATTAGTCATGACGACATAGCCGATACCGTGTTCCAAGTCCAACATTATCCGTGAAGTAGCGCCAGCTGTATTTCCGCCGTGGCCCAACACAGTAGTACCGTATTCGTTGGCCCAAAAGCCATGAGCATTGCGGATGATATCCGAGTCAGGGTAGGTGGAACTGGCAGTATAGAGGGTGTTCCAGGTCTCTGGGCGCTCAAAGAGCGTCTTGCGAGCCAGCAGGGCTTGGGCGAACTTCTCCAAGTCTTTCAAGGTGCCAGTAGCCGCTCCGATAGGATAGATGCTAGTGATGAAATGGTCCTTGCTCAGTAAGTTTCCTTTAGTGTCGTAACCCTTGGTTTCTTGACGCTTTTTCTGAACGTAGGAATTGTCTGATAGGTCCGGCAAAATAGCCGTTTTATCCATGCCCAGTGGTTGGAAAATATGCTTATGGGCATAGTCGGCAAAGGTCTGACCGGAGATCCGCTCGACAATCAGAGCAGCCAAGCCGGCACCGTAATTTGAATACGCTGTGACTGTACCGGGTTCAAAAGACTGGATAGGTTGTTGTTCTTTAAGGATTTCTTCGATACTTTTGTCGCTTCGCATGTAGAAGGTAGTCTCGTCAAATCCTGCCTGATGATTCATCAGATCCAGCATGGTGATAGGTTTGTCATAGCGGAGATTTTTGAGGAAGCCTTCTGGCAGATAGGTGCGGATGTCTTCTTCTAGGTTAATCTTACCTTGCTCCCAGAGCTGCATAACAGAGACCCAGACGGTTAATTTGGTTACGGAGCCCCATTCAAAGACGTTATCATCATCGGCCTTGACCCCTTTTTCCTTATCCATGTATCCAAAGTTGCCTTGATAAATGGTACCGTCCTTATCAAAGACTGCCGTTGCCATGCCGGCTGTTGTTTTTTCATGTTCCTTGACATAGTCTTGGATTTTCTGACCGATCTGGTCACGTTCGATACCAGATGGCAGCTTTTGAGACTCCTCAGCCGATGCAGTAATTGGCCGGAAGAGTCCTAGAGTTATAATCGTTAGAAGCGTTAGAATAAATGATTTTTTCATGCGAGTCTCCTTTTTCCTTAGCCCTCAAGGGCGAAAGTAATACTTCTAAAAATGATTTTGCAAAAAATTTTAAACATTCTAAGCCTCCTTTTTATAGCACATACATTTCTTATTTCTTTCTATTTTAAAGTTCGATTCTCAAATATCCTTCAAGTAATTCTAAAATATTTCTAAAGTTTTTCGAATAGTCCATCTTTTATTGACTTAGCCTCTTATCCTTGCTACACTAGTGATAGGAAATTTCTGGAGGCGAGTGTTTATGGCTCATATTTTACTCATCGAAGACAATAGTGATATTCATGAAATTCTAAAAGATCTTTTTCAGAAGGAACACACGGTTTATTCCGCCTATTCGGGGACGGAGGGCATTTCGCTGTTTGAGCGGGAGGAGATTGATTTGGTCCTTTTGGATATCATGCTACCAGGGAAGAACGGTGATGAAGTGTTGAGGGAAATTCGCAGCAGCAATGCTACGGTGCCAGTGGTTATGCTGACAGCCCTTGGTGAGAAAGCGCTGGTTAGCCAGTACCTGCTGAATGGTGCTAATGATTATATTGTCAAACCCTTCAATCTGGATGAGGTTTTTGCCCGTATTACCGTGCAGCTGCGCAGCCAGCAGGCTTTGACTGGCGAGGAAGAAGGCCAGTCCTTTAAAAATATCCGGCTGCTCAAGACTACCTTTGAGGCGGTCTGTGGAGAGAAAAGCGTCCGTCTGAGCAAGAAAGAATATCATATCCTCCAGCTCTTGCTCCGTCATCCCAAGAAGATCTACACCAAGGAAGAGCTCTTTGAGCAGGTCTGGGAAGAGAGCTACCTGCCTGGGGATAATACCCTGAATACCCACCTCAGCAATCTACGTAAGAAACTGGCTCAGTTGGACCCAACAGAGGAATACATAGAGACTGTTTGGGGTCTGGGTGTCCGGCTCAAGGAGGACTGATATGTTGGTGTTAGTCATTTTATTTGCCCTTATCAGTCTGTTTCTGGCCATTGGTTTCGTACGCTATCATCTGGCGGTCAAGGATGTGGCACAGCAGATTCGTCGGAAGCGACAGACAGGGAGCCAGAATCGTCTGGCTCCTGCTGCTCATGCCCCCAGTATTTTGGAGTTGACAGAGGAAGCAGAGATGCTCTTTCGGGAGCTAGATAAGACGACCTTTGTCGTCCAGCAGGAAAAGAAGACACTGGATATGGCTATCAGTAATATCGCCCATGATATCCGCACCCCTCTGACCATTGCCAGTGGCTATACGCAGCAGCTGCTGAAGGATGATAGTCAGGAAAGTCAGCAGCTAATCAAAATTGCAGATAGTCTGGGAATGGTGTCCAAACGGCTGGAAGCCTTGATGGAGTACCGCCGGCTGATGGAGGGTGCCATTCGAGCCAATGTCCAGCCGACAGATATATCCCAGCTAGTAACTCAGCAGCTTTTTACTTATTATGATGCCTTTCAGAAAGCCCAGATTGACCTGCAGGTAGAGCTGGCTGAAGGTCTAGAGCTAGAGACAGACCCAGAAATTCTAGAGCGCATTGTTCAGAATATGATAAGCAATGTCCTCAAGCACGGTCGTAAGGCTGCAAGTATTTCTTTGAAAAAAGAGGGCGAGCATTGTATCTTTACCGTCAAAAATATCGTCCAGCAGCCTATCCAATATCTGGATAAGCTGACCAATCGCTTTTACTCAGAAAATCTATCCAGCAGTGAGGAGTCTTCAGGGTTGGGGCTCTACATCACCCAGCAGTTAGTCGAAATCCTAGGCGGGGACTTGACAATGAAAGCCGAGGACGACTGGTTTGAACTGGTTGTGACTTTGTAGAGGATAGTGTATGATAAGGGAAAATGTTTTTTTAAAGGAGTAAAATGCAACCGAATTATCGTATTACAGAGAAGATATTAAACCTAGTTCAGAGAATTTCTGAACTGACGACTCAACTTTCGATTGAAAAACGTAAGCTGTATTTGCGTAAGGAAAACCGAATCCGATCTATTCAATCATCACTTGCTATTGAGAATAATAGCTTATCACTAGAACAGGTAACGGACATCATTGAAGGCAGGCGTGTACTTGGTCCGTTAAAAGATATTCATGAGGTGCAAAATGCCTATGAAGCCTATGAGCGAGTGTTCAGGCTCAACCCTTATAGTCTGGATGATTTTCTCCTAGCACATGGCTTGCTGACTAAGGATTTAGTCAAGCGGTCGGGACAGTTTCGGCTAGGGGATGTTGGAGTCTATGATGGCGAGGGGAGAGTAGTTCATGTTGGGGCTAGACCACAGTTTGTCCCCAATTTGGTCAAGGATTTATTCAAATGGGCAGAGCAAAGCGAGGTCTCGGCCATTGTCAAGTCCTGTATCGTTCACTTTGAATTAGAGATTATTCACCCTTTTGAAGATGGTAATGGGCGAATGGGACGTCTATGGCAGAGTCTGATTCTCAGTCAATGGAATCCAATTTTTGAATGGCTACCAGTAGAATCAGTTATTTATGCTCATCAGCAGGGTTATTATGATGCCTTGACCATCAGCAATGATACCAATGACTCTACAGTATTTACCGAGTTTATGTTGCAGGCCATACTAGAAACACTAGAAGAATACCAAGAAAAAGCAGATGAAGATGCAGACAGGATACTTCACAAGACATTAAAGCCAAGAGAGTTAGAAATTTATCAGCTGATAAAAGCTTACTTGGAGGAACATTCACAAATAGCTAATGCAAAAGTACAAGAGATTACAGGATTAAGCGAGGCTACAACCCGTAGATATTTGAATATATTTGTAGAATTCGGTCTTCTGAAAACAAGTGGAACAACGCGGGATAGGGTCTATCAGTTAGCTTAAAAATCCGCTCAAAATCCGCTCAAAATCCGCTCAAAATCCGCTCATAAACCTCAGCTAATTTTCGAATTGGCTGAGGTTTATTTTTAGATTAAATCGAAGAAAGGTATGATAAATATGCCTTTTTGTTTTGTGATCTGAAAAGCTAGTCATATTAGCGAGGTCATTTTACCAGTCAAAGTGAAAAATCAGCTAACTGCTCTAAACCCTTGATATAACTGACTTGCAACTGACAGTTGACAAAGATTCCAAGTTCAATCACTCAAAAAGCAACTAGATTTTTTCTTTATTCCAAGTCCAGTCGCTAGAAAGGCAACTGGCTTTTTTGTTAATCTGAAAGCAGAAACCAAGTTTTTGATTTCGGAATGAACGAGTCGCTGTCTTTGAAGATTTGGAACAAAACTTGAGTTTAATTATATTATAAGGAGGTATTCTCATGAATACAGAAACAACTATCAAACCACAACCAAAACTAATTTTGCCGTTCCTAGCTTGGAACTTCGGCTGGACATGGGGATTCTGGCTGCTGGACATTATCCTCAAAAACCTTTGGCCAGACAGTCCACCTACAGCCTATCTAGCTCTTGAAGCTATTCTAAATGGTATTGCTATGTTTGGGCCTATGCTGGCCAGCCTAATCGTACTGAAAAAGAAAGGCTTCAAGGCCATTTGCTCCTATCTCTTTTCAGGCAAGAAAGAGACCTGGCTCTACTTGCTAATCTATGGTGGCGGTCTGACCACCTTCTATGCCCTAGCTTCTGGCGGCAAGCTGGTAGACGGCGCTTTAGTAAGATTTCCTTGGTTTTTTATCTATTGTATTGTCCTATCGGGCGGGATTGAAGAATTCGGCTGGCGCGGCTTTCTACAGCCGGCCTTAGAGAAAAAGTTTTCTTTTTTTGTTTCTACCTTGATGACTGGTATTATTTGGGCCATCTGGCATATTCCTCTCTGGTTTTACGATCGCTTTTATGATCGAAGCCATGATCTTTTCTCAGTTTTTATCATTTTCAGTATCCTTCTCTCTTTCTGGCTTGCTGCACTTTATAAGAAGACCCAGTCTGCCCTTGCTTGTAACATCTTTCATGCACTCTCCAACACTCTCATCCCGACTTTTGTTGGAATAGCTCAAGCTAACAATTTGGATTTTTCTCAAGTTAATCCCTTCTTTTACTTTGGAGGTGTGATTCTCCTGACACTTTATAGTATCTATCTCTGGTATCGGACGGATAGGGAGGAAAAAGCTCTTCCATCTAAAGAAGAAGTCTAGCATTTGATGAAGAGATGACAATCAGACTTTGCAGTTTCTCCGCCTTGTGCTATAATAAGTTTCAATGAAAGAAAGTATAAAAAATAAGAAAGAGTAGGTAAAACAATCCATGAATCTATCAGACAGAATCCAGTACCTGCGAAAAGCGCGGGGCATTTCTCAGGAGGGGCTAGCCGACCAACTCGGTGTGTCTAGACAGGCCGTTTCCAAGTGGGAGAGCGAGCAGAGTATGCCTGATTTGGATAAGATCATTTCCATGAGTGACTATTTTGATGTGACCACAGACTATCTGCTCAAGGGAATTGAGCCTGTAGTCCAGAAAGAGGAAGAGCAGTCAATCAAGTACAGGAGAATAGCCAGTAATATTTGCTATCAGCTCTCTCTTGGCTTTATCGGTCTGGGCATCATCCTCTCCATTATCCTAGCTGATTTTCTCAAGATCAGTATCTTGCTAACGCCGGTGCTGATTGTTCAGGGAGTAGGGTTGCTGGTGTGGGGAACGGGCCGCAATCTATCCGAGGTAAGACCTTCTTTTCAGGTTAAGCTAGCCTTGATTTTATTCTTGCTCTTTGTTCCCCTCGGATTTCTATCTAATGTTCTTTTTCCTCTGGGCAAGATCTTTCCATATCCGACCAGTCTGGCAGCCAGCCTTGCCTTTGTCACTTTCTACCTTATCCTAGGAGTCTGCATCAGTCTGTTCTTGAAGAAGCAAGATTGGAAGCAGTGAAAGAAAGCCGATAAAGAGGGCTAGACCAGAAAGGGTGAAATCCGCTCATCATCCAATCAAAATCCGCTCAAAAAAACTCAGCTAATTTAGTGATTAGCTGAGTTTTTATTTTACAAATCTCTCTTCTTCAGTGTAGCCAGTCCTGCTATTGTAAAGACCGTGATTAGACTGAGAGCAAAGATAGCTGTTTTGGTGATGACACCTGGTATTGAAGCGTCTCCGTAGAAGAACTCCATCTTGATAGCCTTGAACCATTCATTATTGGCATCAACCATTTGACTAGGGAGACCGAGTAAGATGTAGGTCATGATATAGGTGATAAAGACGACACTATAGTTTCGAGTCAAGTAGAGGACAAAGCTGGTAATGCAGTACCAAGCATAGATACAGATGACCTGCATGACAAAGAGTATTGCGAATTGTCCCCAGAAATTAGCTGGCAGGGCTCCCATATTACCGCCGGTTCGGACAAATTCGATGACAATACCTAAAATGTAGAGCAGTATGAACTGCATAGGAAGTAAGCTAGCGATAACCAGTGCTTTAGAGAAGTAATACTGGGTCCGAGTCTTGCCTGTAGTCAGGTTATTGTGATAAAGTTTGTCATTGAGATCAACACCGAGAAGCAAGCTAGTCATGACATTGCAGGCAATAAAGAGCATGCCGATGTTGTAGGAGACGACATCTATGGCAAAAAAGATACCGTTGTCGGAAATGGCGACTTGGGAAGTGAAAATGGCGAGGAGAATTCCAAAGATGCAGAAAGCCTGCACTCCCCAGAATCCTACGGAGCGGAAGAGACGGTAGTAATCCGCCTTGATACTATTAAACATGAGTGTTTCCTCCTTGTTGGTTGATTAAGTCTGTAAAGTATTTTTCTAAGTCTTTGTGGGCGTAGTAGATTTCCCCGATTGGGATGTCGGCTAGGACTAATTCCTTGGCAATCTTGCGAATTTCTTGTACTTGGCCGGAAATATGTAGCTCATCTTCCTTGTTGGTTGGTCTGAGCTGGTAGCCTAGCCTGTCTTGCACTAAATGAGCAGCTTGCTTGATATTATCCGTTTTTAGGATGATATAGTCGCCGCTTTCTCGGTTAAATTCTTCCTTAGACAGCTCCTTGATGAAATGCCCTTGATTGATAAAACCAAAGCGAGTTGCGACTAGATAAAGCTCGGACAGGATATGGCTGGAAATGATGATGGTGATGCCTAATTCTTGATTGAGGCGCTTGACCATTTCTCTAAATTCCTGAATCCCAACTGGATCTAAACCATTAATGGGCTCGTCTAGGATGAGCAAGTCGGGACGCCCCAAAATGGCAATGGCAATGCCCAACCGCTGTTTCATCCCTAGAGAGAAATTGCGAAATTTTTTCTTTCCAGTATCGGTCAGTCCGACATATTGCAGGGTTTCTTTGATGACTTTGTCAGCATTTGGAATGCCCCGGTCGGTACAGTAGTAGCGTAGATTTTCATAGGCCGACATGTGGGCATGAGCTACAGGGGTCTCGATAACAGATCCAGTATGGTTGAGGGCTTTTGTCCATTCTTGTTGGTTCTGAGAGCCCAGAACAGACACGGTCCCTCCGCTAGGATAGATGACTTGCGTGATGATTTTGATCAGCGTGGTCTTACCAGCACCGTTTTTTCCGATGAGACCGTAAATCTCTCCTTTCTTGATGGAAAGACTGACATCTTTCAGAGCATATTGATCACCGTATTTTTTAGTGAGTCCTTTCACTTCTAAAACATTTTGCATGATGTTTCTCCTTTAATTACTTTGTTTATACTTTTAGTATACAAACTAAATTTCAAATATTTCTCAAGAAATTCTAAAATATTTCTAAAGAAATTTAAAATTGGAAAGATTAAAATGAGCCAGTCGAGAACCAGCTCATTTTCTACTATAAATCCTTTTTGTGGAAAGTATAAAGACTTGCTGCGGTGAAGATTGTTCCTAAGACCAAGGCGATTAGAACAATTCTTAAGGTTACACCGTTGCTTTGGAGCGTCTCAAAGTCAAAGCTCATGGTGAAATGCTGCAGCCATAGAGATTTGGGATAAAATTGAGCAAGAGCTCCGGTTAAGGATGCGCAGAAAAGGTAACCTCCCAGGGCAGCAATCATAGATTTACTCAGATAAAGAATAAAGGAAATAATGGCTGTCCAAGCAATGACAGTCAGGCACTGCACAAAGAATAGAAGAATAAACTGAAGCAGGAAGGTAGTGGAAAAATCACCAATACCGTTTAGGATAGCAGCTAGGATAAAGTTGATGCTATAAAAGAGAGCCAACTGCAGGAACGTTACGCAGACCATGACTAGGGCTTTAGAGACGAAGAAACTGGTACGGGAAACGCCGCTGGTTAAAGTATTCTTGTAAAGCTGCTTGTTCAGATCTGTCCCGATGATGACCATAGAGAGGATAATGATGATAAATGTATTATTACCGATAGCGTTGGACACCGCTTGTATAAGCTGGACGGCATTTAATTTGCCAAAGACTGCGCTCAAGGTCGTCAGTAGAAAGATGAATTCGGTAATCCAAACCGCCTTGGAACGAAAGAAACGGTAAAAATCTGCTTGAAAAGTATGTAACATGGTTTTTCTCCTTACTGGACTAAATCTGTAAAGTATTTTTCTAAATCTTTGTGAGCTGCATAGATACCATTGACATGAATGTTGGATAGAACCAACTCCCTGTTGATGTCATTTAGTTCCTGCTCTTGGGCGACAATGTGCAGTTCGTCAGATTTATCAGCGTCCTTGAGCTGATAGTGGAGCTTGTCTTGGATGAGATTGGCAGCCTGTTCTTTTTCGCTAGTCTTGAGGACGATATAATCTTCGCTGGCTCGGTCAAAGTCATCCTTGGTGAATTCTGCGACAAGCCGTCCTTGGTCAATCACACCAAACTTGGTGGCTACCAGATAAAGCTCAGACAAGATGTGGCTGGAAATAATAAAAGTGATTCCCAGTTCTTGATTGAGCCGCTGAATCATCAGTCGAAATTCCTTGATGCCAAGCGGATCTAGGCCGTTGATGGGCTCGTCTAGAATCATGAGTTGAGGCTTGCTGATAAGGGCAATAGCGATTCCCAGACGCTGCTTCATTCCTAGCGAAAAGTTGCGGAATTTCTTTTTACCAGTATTGCTCAGTCCGACATAGGCCAGAGTTTCCTTGATGAGCTGGTCAGGCTGGGCAATCTGGTGGACCTTGCAGTAGTAGTTAAGATTTTGATAAGCAGTCATTTGATTGTAAGCGACCGGTGTTTCGATGACGGTTCCTATCTTGCGCAGGGCTTCATTCCATTCCTTAGAGTTCTGCGAACCAAATACAGACACGGTTCCGCTGTTGGCATGAATGAGCCGGCTAATGGTCTTGAGAAGAGTGGTTTTGCCAGCTCCGTTCTTGCCAATCAGTCCATAAATATCGCCTTTCTGGATCGAAAGACTCACGTGATCGAGGGCATATTGCTGACCATATTGTTTGGTAACTTGCTTTACTTCTAAAACAGTTTGCATGGTATATTCTCGCTTTCTTAGGTTTGATTTTAGTATACAGGCTAGACTTCAAATATTTCTCAAGAAATTCTAAAATATTTCTAAAGAAATGCAGAACAACCAATCGGCTGACTGGCTGCTTGGGGTGTTCATTTTTTATGTTAAAAGATGTCAAGTTCTCAAAAGCAACAAAGGTTTCAGCAATGCTTTGTGAAGAAGAATAGTCATTGCTAGACCTGTAGCTAGTTAAGCTGTTCTGGTATAAGTTGAGGGTCGAATTCTTCTTTGCTAAATTCTGTTACAAGCTTGCCTTGTTCCAGAATGCCAAATTTGGTGGCAACCAAAGAAAGTTCAGATAGGATGTGACTGGAAATGATAAGGGGCGTTCCTAGTTCTTGGCTGATTCGCTGGATCATGAGGTGGAATTCCTTGATATCAATAGGTCCTAGATTATTAAAAGGCTCATCCAATATCAGCAGGTCTGGCTTATCAATAAGGGCGATAGCGATGCCTAGCCGCTGCTTCATACCTAGGGAAAATTCACTGAATGTTTTCTTGCCAGCCTTGGTCAGTCCGGTATAAGTTAGGCATTCTTGGATAACCCTATCAGGATTGGCAACCTTTCGATCAATGCAATAATAGAGCAGATTATCAAAGGCTGTCAGATGCTCGTGTGCAATCGGTGTTTCGATGATAGCTCCGCTTTGCTTGAGCGCTTTCTTCCATTCCTTCTGATTGTCAGCAGAGGAAAAGAGGGCAGTGGTTCCGTTGCTGGCATGAATGAGCTGGGAAATCATCTTAATCAGGTTCGTTTTTTCACTCTCTTTCTTGCCAATCAATCCATAAATATCGCCTTTTTGGATAGATAGGCTGACTTGATCAAGGGACTCTTGCTGGTTGGATTGTTTCGTAATATGTTTAATCTCTAAGATATGCTGCATGGTGATACTCCGTTTCTTTGTGCTTACTTTTAGTTTACAGCCTAGACTTCAAATATTTCTCAAGAAATTCTAAAATATTTCTAAAGAAATGCAGAACCAATCCAAAAGCAATAAAAAAGCAGTCAAAGGGCTGACTGCTTAAATTTATAAGTCTCTGTGCTGAAAGGCTTGGTAACCACCTAAGAGAGAAGCAGCTAGGATAAGGAATAAGAATAGTTCAGAATTTATCTGAGGGAAAACGATGACGAGGCTAGACTGAAGCATAATCAGGGCGAAAAAGACGAGATAGCTGGCTAGGGTGGAGCGGATCAGGTAGAGAAGACAGGTAACTACGGAACTGCAGGTCATAATAAAGAGAAAGGAGCGAAAGAAAGACAAGGAGAAGCTCCAGAAAAAGTTCTTTGGCATAGTCCCAAGTCCGTGGAAGAGGCTCCCAAAGATAAAGGCTATAGCAAAGGCTGCCACTAGTTGAAAGATGATAATTATGATAAGAACAGCTATTTTAGATAAGTAAAATTCTTTTCGAGAAATCCCGCCAGCTAATATATTGTTGTACAGTTTTCTAGTCAGGTCACGACCTAACAGAAAGATGATGAGCACAAGGATAGTAATCATGACAAAGGGCAGGAAGTCTTTAGCAAGCTGCCCGAGAGCTTCAAATCCTGTCCAACCTTGGCTGACTATTTCTTCTGGATCAGAAGATGTAGAGATATAAAAATTAAAGTTTCTTTCACCAAGAGAGCTGATGAAAATAAGAAAAAAGAGCAAGCCTTCTATTAGCCAAAAAAGTTTGGAGCGGACAAGCTGGTAGAGTTCTGCCTGAATAGTATGTAACATGAAATCTCCTCTGAATGATTAAGATTGTTCCTGCTTTTTATAAATCTTTCTTTTTGAAAACCATCAGCCCGCCACCTAGAAAGAGCAGGGTGACCGTTACCACTGTCAGGATAGCCTTGATAACAGCCCCGCCATCTGCTGCCATATTTGTGTTAAAACGCAGAGTCAGATAGATCAGCCATTCATTGTCCGGGTAAAAGATGAGGGGAATAGTCAGTAAGGTACCGCCAAGGAAATAGGTCAGAAAGCTAGACACGATGGAGTGGCTGGCATAGAGTACAAAAGAAATGATGGCAATCCACGTAACCGTGCTGAGAAATTGAATGAAGAGAGCAGTTCCCAGCTGAGGCAAAAAAGAGCTGGGGGCACTTCCAATTCCGTTGGACAGACTAGCGGTCACAAAGGAGATAGATACAATCATTAGGAAGTGAAAGGCTGCGATGCTAACGCAGACAAAGAATTTAGAAAAATAATAGCTGAGCTTAGAGATGCCATAGCTCAGACAGTTTTTATAAAGTTTCCGAGACAGATCCACTCCAAGGACCATACCGATACCAATGATGGTGAAAAAGAGCAGACTGTCTGTATTGCCTGCAAAATAGTCCAGAGCTTGAAGGCCGGTTAGTTTTCCTAGAGATTGAGTAGCAGACGCATTACTTGAGATATTTGCTCCAAAATGAATATTTGCATGGAAGAAGGTTGTTGAGATAATCGCACAGAATAATAAAAACTCAGTAATCCAAAAGCCTTTTGAGCGCATGAGCCGGTAAAAATCGGCTCGAATGAAATCCATCATGATAAGCCTCCCTTTTTCATTTGACCAAGTCTGTAAAGAAGTTTTCTAGGTTTTGTCGTGCATAGTAAATCTCCTGCACCGGTATATCTGCAACCGCAAGTTCCTTGACAATCTTGCTAATCTCATGCGAATGGGTGAAGATATGAATCTCGTCAGAAGCATTGACCACCTTGATACGATGCATGAGCTGGTCGTGAATCAGCCGGCTGGCTTCTTCTAACTGCGACGTTTTAAGCACGATATAGTCTTCGCTCTGTTCTTCAAACTCCGCCTTGGAAATCTCGCGAATCAGCCGTCCTTCCTCGATAATGCCGAACCGGGTCCCCACTAAGTAGAGTTCAGACAGGATATGGCTGGAGATGATAAAGGTCATGCCCAACTCTTCGTTTAGCCGCTGTACCAGCTGGCGGAATTCCTTGATGCCGACTGGATCCAGGCCATTGATAGGCTCGTCCAGTATCATCAGGTCAGGTCTAGTAAGAAGCGCAATAGCCAGACCCAGCCGTTGTTTCATCCCGAGTGAGAAGTCGCGGAATTTCTTCTTGCCGGTATCCGTCAAGTCTACATATTCCAAGGTTTCACGGATGACCTTGTCCGCATGGGGAATATGGCGGAGCTTACAGTAGTAGCTGAGATTTTCATAGGCTGTCAGGTGGTTGTGAGCGACTGGCGTTTCGATGACAGAACCGACCCGTTTGAGGCTCTGCGTCCATTCTTGATAGTTCTGAGAGCTAAAGAGGGAGACATTGCCACTGCTTGCTTCCAAAAGCTGGGTGATGACCTTGATCAGAGTGGTCTTTCCGGCCCCGTTCTTGCCAATCAAACCGTAAATATCTCCTTTTTTTATCGTCAGACTCACATCGGTCAGAGCGTACTTCCGGCCGAATTTCTTGCTGACTTGCTGTAAAACCAAAACATTTTCCATGATCAATTCTCCTTTTCATGATGTTAGGAGAGAAAACTCCTCTTCTTATTAACTAGTATAGCGCCAAACTTTCAAATATTTATAAAGAATTTCTCAAATATTTCTAAAGTTTTTGATGAGGATTAAAAGCAAGTGGCAAATTGTGGAACTCTTAGTCCTCAATCTCCAGCTCGTACAGCCCCCTGACTGCATTGCAGGCATAGATTTTCTCAGCCTGAGCCAGATCAGTCAGCGTTAAAACTCTCTCAGTAGCTTGACCCTCATCCAGTAGCTGCTGACGGTAGATGCCCTTGAGCAGACCCAGTTCAGCTGGAGACGTGTAGAGCTTGCCGTCTAGCACCAGCAGTAGATTTCCGATAGAGGTTTCCAGCAGCTGGCCTTGGGCATTGTAATAAATCTGCTCTTGCTGCTCCAAGGTCAGATGTGGCCGATGGCTGGTCTTGAAATAGGTGAAAGGCTGGTCTAGATTGGCTGTTTGCTCGACCAATTTTGCCTTTCTGAAAGTTTCCGTCAGCGGTAGTAGAGGAGCCGTTTCTAGCTCAATGCCGCCGTCTTTTTTAAGAGCTATACGCAGCCTGTAATCCTGCCCTTTATCCAGCTGAGCGCAGGTTTCTTCTAGCTCTTGCTTTAGTTTGTCTTGGTCAAAAGGATAGGCGAAGTAGCCGGCTGCTTCTGTCAGTCTTTGCAGGTGTTGGTCTTGCAAGGTCAGCTTTCCATTCGTTACTTTTCCGGTAGAAATCAGGTCGAATCGCGGATTTTTCCGATAGAGGACGGCTGATTTTTGCTGGGTTTCGATGTATTCGGATTTCCACGTGCTATCCCAAGTGATGCCGCCGCCAACACCATAGATGGCTTTCCTTCCCTCCAGCTGAATGGTGCGGATGGCAACGTTAAAAATCCGTCTCTGGTCTGGTAGGCAGATGCCGACTGTACCGCAGTAGACCCCGCGGGCAGCTTTTTCTGTCGTCTTGATGATAGCCATGGTCGAAATCTTAGGAGCGCCTGTAATGGATCCGCAAGGAAAGAGCGCCCTGAAAAGCTCTGCCAGCCCGATTCCCTCATGCAGCAAGCTTTTGATGGTAGAGGTCATCTGCCAGACGGTAGAGTATTGCTCTACGCTGCAGAGGCGCTCAACGTGCTCGCTGCCCGTCTGTGAAATGCGGTTCATATCATTGCGGAGCAAATCGACAATCATCATATTTTCTGCTCGGTTTTTGGCATCTTGAGCTAACCATGCAGCCTGCTCTCTATCCTGCTCTAAGGTCAGTCCCCGATTGGTGGTTCCTTTCATAGGACGGGTGGTCAGTTGACCTCGGTGCTCCTCGAAAAAGAGTTCAGGACTGATGGATAAAATGGCAGTCTCGTCATGCTCTACATAGGCATTGTAGGCCGCATTTTGCTCGACGACCAGCCTATTGTAAATAGCCAAGCTGTCCTCAGAATTGAGCTCCGCGCACAGCTGTACCGTGTAGTTGACCTGATAGGTATCGCCCTGACGGATATGATGATGAATAGTTTCGATGGCTTTTTCATACTCTTGCTCAGAAGTCAGCCCTCGCCAAGCTACTGGCATTTCCACTTCCTCATAGGTCAAGGGAATGGAAGCCTCCTCGGCCTTATCGTGGATAGTAAAGTAGAGGAGGTATTCTTTCTGGAGCGGAGCCGAATGAACTTGGAACTTTTCCTCGAAGGCTGGAGCTGCTTCATAGCTGACATAGCCGACAGCATAGTATCCTTTCTCCTGCCAGCTCTCAATCTCTGTCAAAAGTTCCTTTACTTGGTCAAGACGACGAGTCTTTAGCTCCTTGATGGGATTCGTAAAAATCAGGCGTTGACCCAACTGCTTAAAATCAATAATCGTTTTCTTGTGCATAAGCTTATTTTATCATAAGATAATATGAATGAAAACGGATTTATCGGATGAAACAGTCATTCTTTTATAAAGGTTGACAGATTAGAAAGTGTCTAGGTATACTATTTTAAAAAAAGAAAGAATGAGATTGCTATGAAATCAAATAAACTGATATTAGTAAATGGAATTGCCGGTATCTTAGGAGGTCTGATAATCCTTTACGCTTCTTCGAATAGATGGCACTGGGAAATAGTTGCTTTAGTTTCCAAACTGGTTGAAAACTCTGGTTGGGGCGGCTTGATAGTATTAATAAGCTTGCTGTTTTTGGTGTTTTCTATAGCCGGAATATTTCATTATAGCCACGAGCTAAGAGTCAATAAGACGAGCCACGAGCTTCTATTTTGCGCCTCTATCATGGGATTCATCTCTTTTCTATCTATTTTTTCGTGTCTTCTAGCTATCATATCGGGGATTTTTTATCTTCAAGATGTACCAAGATTCAAGAGCGATGACAAAGCAGACTGACCTATGTGTCGCTCTGCTTCTTCCTGCTCGAAAGCCCTCGAAAATTATGATAAAATAAGGAAATGACAAAACCTTAAAAGGAAGCCTTATGAAAAAAATAAATGAATCTTATAAACTAATCGTCTTTGCGGCGCTCGCTCTGGCTCTGGTTCTCTATATCGGGAATATCTGGTCTGGCCTGCAGAGTCTGACTTCGGTTTTTTCACCCATTATACTGGGCGGAGTCCTAGCCTTTATCTTTAACGTCCCAATGAAAAAGCTGGAAGACTTCTTGGACAAATGCCGAGTGCCCCAGAAGCTACAGCGCGGTTTAGCCTTGGTTTTAGAGGTGCTGATTTTAGCTCTCATTATGACGGGGATTGTTTCCATCGTCGTGCCGACTTTGACCACAGCGGTCAATCAGCTAAGCGCGACCATCGGAAAGGTAGCGCCTCAGGTAGCCAAGTGGCTACAGCAGTCTGGCTTGCTTTCCTCTAGTCAGTTGCAAGATTTAACCAAGCAACTGCAAAACAGTGACATTGTCAACCGAGCCATCTCTCTTCTGGGCAGTCTGACAGGCAATATCTCTGCCATCTTTGGCAATTTCTTCTCTGTCATCATGTCTATTTTTCTCATGTTTGCCTTCTTGAGCAGCAAAGAGCACTTGCAGACAATCACTAGCCGTCTCCTGCAGGTTATGCTTCCAGAGAAGGCTGTCAAACGCCTGTCCTACGTAGGTTCTGTCATTGTGGAGACCTATGATAAGTTTCTGATGGGTCAGATGATTGAGGCCGTCATTGTAGGGTTCTTAGTCTTTATCGCCTACTCGCTGACGGGTTTGCCTTATGCGGCCTTGACAGGAGTTCTGGCTGGAGTGCTCTCTTTCATTCCCTACATTGGGCCATTCTCAGCTTGTGCTCTGGGAGCTATCTTTATCTTCACCGACAGCCCTTGGAAAGCCCTTCTTTCAATCGCAGTCTTTCAGGGAGTGCAGCTGATTGAGGGCAATATCATCTATCCGCGTGTGGTCGGCCAGTCGGTTGGTCTCCCAACTCTCTTTACCCTAGCCGCAGCCCTGATTGGGGGTAATCTCTTCGGTTTGGTCGGTATGATCTTCTTCACGCCTATCTTTGCAGTTATCTATCGCTTGGTTAGAGAGTTTGTTGAGGAGAAGGAGGAGAGGAATGAAAGTGGAGAAGTTGCCTAATTACTTAGACGATAAATTTGCAAAATAGGAGCTTAATTATGAAATGGAGTAAAACAAAGAGTCTTATTACACTGCTAGTATTAGCTGGTTTATCTTTGGTATCTTGGACCCTTTATCGTTACTACAATGAGCAATATTACAAACAGTTCCGTCAGTATACCGGTAAAGCTGAAATTGATGACTATGAAATCATTGCGGATGGTGCAGGAGCTATTGTCCATTGGACTTCAACGACTCCGGAAGAAGATAAAAAGATGGATGAATTTGGCAATTATACCACCTATCTGAGGGGGGATCCTAAAAGTTCAAATTATATTTTGCACCATAATGTAAAATTAAAAGACGATCCTAAGTATTTAAGTACACGACCGTCTGACGGTTCTTATTGGACTCTCAGTGTTTATCATATTGATGGTAATAAGCTTCAAAAAGAGGATGAACTAGATATTTATGATACTGTAGAGAACTATGATTCTGATTATCTTCCTAGAGAGTTAAGAGGGATTTATCGTTGGAATAGTAAGGAATACTTAGGAATAGACATTCACCATATAAATGATAGACAAGGGAGAAAAACTATTTTTCTTGATTTAAAGACAAGAAAAATTGAGGAAATAAAAAGCTTGACTGATGAATCTCCTTTACCAAAGGTTAGTCTCTTTAATTACTGGTATAGTAATGATAGTGGTATTAATACAATACCTGGTAGTAATCAATTTTCTATAAATAAAAAGGTTCTTGAAAATTCTCAATTTGAGGAAAACACTTCTGCTTACAGGCTATTAGACAAAAAAGAGACATTGACATATATTTTAACCGCTCAAAATAGTGCAGAGAAGTACAGTAAAGAAGCAAGAATTTATAGTTTATTTTTACCAAGCATTAATCCGTTTAAAAATACAACTATTCCCTCAGAACTGTCTGTTGACAGTCAGGAGCATGTCGTCAACTCTAAAGAAGAGTTTGACAGATACTATGATATTGAAAAAGCTAAGAAGGCTTACCACGAAACAGAATAAGCAAGACAAGCTATTACGAAACCAGCGAGAATAAAAAATCGCTGGTTTTTCTTTTTCCAAGGTCATAATTTCTACCTATAGCAAACAATAATTTCAGTCAATAGTGTTGCTAGAATGGGGATTTTGGATTGGTTGATGAGGTTGGTTATAGTTTTAGACTATATCAAACTCTGGGAAATTCCAATTATACAGAGGGGGGATTTTCTGATAAGATAAAATCAAGAAAAATTTTGGAGGACGTTTATGTCAACGACTATCATTGGTTTCCCTCGTTTGGGTGAATTCCGCGAATTAAAATTTACAACTGAAAAATACTTTAGACATGAAATCTCAGCAGAAGAGCTTCTGGCTGCGGCCAAAGAGCTACGCGCTAAGCACTGGAATATTGTTAAGGAAAAAGGAATTTCAGAGATTCCGTCAAATGATTTTTCTCATTATGACAATGTGCTGGATGCGGCTTTTCTCTTTAATGTGGTGCCGTCATCTGTGCAAGGCTTGGAGCTGACTGACTTGGAGCGGTATTTTGCCTTGGCTCGTGGCTATCAGGGCGAAAAAGGGGATGTCCGCGCCCTTCCGATGAAGAAATGGTTCAACACCAATTACCACTATATCGTTCCTAAATTTGAAAAAGAAACCCAAGTCAAGCTTGCAGGTCATAAGATTTTTGATGAATTTGCAGAAGCTAAAGAGTTGGGCTTGGTAACCCGTCCAGTTGTGGTTGGTCCATTCACTCTCCTGCAAGTATCTGACTTTGAAGACGGTGTGGCTCCGGCTGACTTTGTAGATGCACTAGCTGCAGCTTATCAAGAAGTTTTTGCAACATTAGCAGAGCTGGGCGCAAAGCGCATCCAGCTGGATGAGCCAAGTTTGGTCAAGGACCTGTCAGCAGAAGAAAAAGCTCTTTTCTTGGACCTTTATAAGAAGCTTTTGGCAGATAAGAAAGGCCTGGAAGTCTTGGTTCAAACCTACTTTGGTGATGTTCGTGACATCTATGCAGACCTTGTAGAGTTACCAGTAGATGCGATTGGTTTGGACTTTGTCGAAGGTAAGAAAACACTTGAGCTTATCAAAGGTGGCTTCCCTGCTGACAAGACTCTTTATGCAGGGATTGTCAACGGTAAAAACATCTGGCGCAACAACTACGAAAAGAGCTTGGCAGTGCTTGAGCAAATCCCAGCTGAAAACATCGTCTTGACAAGCTCATGTTCGCTGCTCCATGTGCCATTTACAACGGCTAATGAAGAATTTGAACCAGCAATCTTGAACCACTTTGCCTTTGCGGTGGAAAAATTGGATGAAATTCGTGACTTGGATGCTATCCGGAATGGCGGCGGTGCAGAAGCACTTGCTGCTAACAAAGAACTCTTTGCGACTGAACGTGTTGGTGAAAATGCCGAACTTCGTGCTCGCATCGCTGGCTTGACAGATGCTGACTACACTCGTTTGCCAGCCTTTGCAGAGCGTGAGGAAATCCAACACAAGACACTCAATCTGCCACCGTTGCCAACTACGACAATTGGATCCTTCCCTCAAACCAAGGAAGTCCGTGCTAAGCGCTTGGCCTTCCGCAAGGGTGAGCTGTCGGCAGAAGACTATGACAAGTTCTTGGCTGAGCAAATCGATGAATGGATCAAGTGGCAAGAAGAAGTCGGCTTTGACGTGCTGGTGCACGGTGAGTTCGAGCGTAATGACATGGTTGAGTACTTCGGTCAAAACCTGTCAGGCTACCTCTTCTCTAAAAATGGTTGGGTACAATCATACGGTATGCGTGGGGTCAAACCACCAATCATCTGGGGTGATGTTACTCGTCTCAACCCAATCACTGTTAAATGGTCTAGCTATGCACAAAGCCGTACAGACAAACCTGTCAAAGGTATGCTGACTGGACCTGTAACCATCCTCAACTGGTCATTCCCACGTGAAGACATCTCTATCAAGGATTCTACTCTTCAAATCGCTCTTGCAATCAAGGATGAAGTTCTTGACCTTGAAGCTGCAGGCGTGAAGATTATCCAAATCGACGAGGCTGCTCTTCGTGAGAAATTGCCACTCCGTCGCAGCGATTGGTATGAAGATTACCTTGACTGGGCAATTCCAGCCTTCCGCTTGGTACACTCTACAGTAGCGCCTGATACGCAAATCCATACTCACATGTGCTACTCAGAATTTACCGATATCATCCCTGCTATCGACAACATGGATGCGGACGTGATTTCCTTTGAAGCTAGCCGCTCTAACTTGGAAATCCTGGATGAGCTCAAGGCTAAGAACTTCCAGACAGAAGTAGGACCTGGAGTTTACGATATCCACTCACCGCGCGTGCCAAATGAAGGGGAAATCGACCACACGATCGAAGCTATCTTGGCTAAGGTGCCAAGCAGCAAGGTCTGGATCAACCCTGACTGTGGTCTTAAAACTCGTGGTATCCCAGAAACCAAGGCTAGCTTGGTGCGCTTAGTAGAAGCAGCCAAAGCAGCTAGAAAACACTTGAAATAATCCTCCTCGAACCTCAAAAGTTGATCTTGATGGAGGAACATACCAAAATTGAAGCAGAGCTGACAATCCTGCAGAAGTTGTTCTCCTAGGATTGTCCTCAGCTATCACTACCATCATTGAAAGGAACTTTTTGTTATATGGTTCGTCGTCATACACCTAGTCTCTCATTTGAAGTATTTCCTCCCAATCCGGCAGTAGGCAATGATAAGATTTTTCAGGCATTGAGAGAGATGCAAGATTTGGCTCCTCACTTTATCAGTGTGACGGCCAGCAATAATAAGTTTGACATTGAGGAGACGACGGTTCGTTTGACTGAGTTCATCGCCAACGACCTCAAGATACCGACGATTGCTCACCTACCCGCGGTTTATCTGACCAAGGACATGGTGTCCAATATCTTGCAGTCTCTAGATCGGGTTGGTGTCCATCAGATTTTAGCTTTGCGAGGGGATATTTTTCCAGATGTAGCGCCTAAGGATGATTTTACCTATGCGACTGACTTGATCGAATACATCAAGACAGAAGCACCGCACTTTGACATCATCGGAGCCTGCTATCCGGAGGGCCATCCGGATTCTCCAAATCAGATTTCGGATATTCAAAATCTGAAGAAAAAGGTCGATGCTGGCTGTTCTAGTCTGGTCACCCAGCTTTTCTTTGACAATGAGCGCTTTTATGACTTTCAGGACAAGTGCATTTTAGCGGGTATTGAAGTGCCAATCCATGCTGGGATTATGCCGATTCTCAATCGCAATCAGGCTCTGCGCCTGCTCAAGACCTGTGAGAATATCAAGCTGCCAAGAAAATTCCGGGCTATTCTGGATAAATACGAACATGACCCAGAGTCTCTGAGAGCAGCTGGTCTGGCTTATGCTGTGGATCAAATTGTTGACTTGGTGACTCAGGATGTGGCGGGCATACACCTTTATACTATGAATAACGCTGCAACAGCCTATCATATCTATAAGGCTACCCATGCTCTCTTTAATCATAACCCATCCGTCCAATCTTTTTAAGATGAATGAAGAAACCACTAATCAGATTCAGTTGCTGTTTAGTGGTTTTTGTTTTATAATAAGGGTAAAAGTTTTATCCAAATCTAAGGAGGGGCTGATGGAGCATTCACTGACCTTGGTTAAGTCTATGCAGTTTGGCCAAGAAGATTGTTTTTTTGCCTTCTGTGGTTATTCAAAAACGGAAGCCCATCATAGCTTTGGGCCGGCTGTCCGGGATGTTTATGTCATTCACATCGTACTGAAGGGACGGGGGACTTACTCCGTGGGCAATCAGCGCTATGATTTGCAGGAAGGGCAGGGCTTTGTGGTGCCGCCGAGTCAGTCGGTCTTTTATCAGGCTGATGGAGAAGAGCCTTGGTCTTATGTCTGGATGGGACTGGGTGGGCATCTCTTGCCTCGCTATCTGCAGGATCTGGGCTTACAGTCTGACCAGTGGTCTTTTGAGCTGACTTCTTTGCAGGAATTTAAGGCCTTGGTCTTTGAAAGTTTGGCCTATGAGGGCAGCGGAATAACAGCTGAACTAGCTCTGCAAAGGCAAGTTTATCGCTTTTTAGAACTCTTGTCCCAGCGTCTCAAGCAGACCTCTTTAATCACGGAAAGCCGTCGGATCAATCCTTATGTCCAGCAGGTCTTGGAACTACTGAGCAGTCATCTGCCAGAAAGTTTATCTGTGCAGGAGTTGGCGCAGAAATTGGCGCTGCACCCTTCCTACCTATCTCGGCTTTTCAAGGATGAAGTAGGCAAGGGGATCAAGGAGTACAGCAATGATTTGCGACTCAATATGGCAGCTGATTTGCTGACGGGCAGCCAGCTTTCGGTGGAAGAGATTGCCAATAAGACAGGCTTTGCCGGAACACAGAGCTTTTCAAAAGCCTTCAAGAAGGCGCGCGGCCAGTCGCCTTTGAACTTTCGCAAGGCTAGCTCTCATCTGGGGCAAGAGCTGTAAAAAGTCACATTTGGATAAATAATACTAGAAAGAAAGGCTTACCAAAAGGGGTGGCCTTTTTTATAATGAAAGTGGAAGTTTGACTGCAGACTGTGAAAGGAGAAGACCATGAATAAGGCGAGTATTTGGTTTAAGGAAGAGTGCAGGCAATTTCATCTGACTAACGGTGAGATTTCTTATATCTTTCGGGTTTATGAGGATGGTAAACTCTTGCAGCTTTACTACGGAGCGGTGGTACCAGAGCGGGATTATTCTTATTTGGTGGAGCTGCAGCATCGGCCCATGACGACCTATCGGAAAGAAGGAGATTTACGCTATTCTTTGGAGCATGTGCGTCAGGAATTTCCAGAATACGGCACGACAGATTTTCGTCATCCCGCTATCTGTCTGCGGCAGGAAAATGGCTCGCGTATTACTGATTTTGTCTATGTCAGTCATCAGATAGTAGATGGTAAGCCTGCTTTAGAGGGGCTGCCCGTTACTTATACAGAGACTCAAACGGAGGCTAAGACTCTTATTCTAACCCTACGAGATGAGGTGACAGAAGTAGAAGTTCAGCTGTTTTATACGATTTTTGCTGATTGGCCGGTTATCACTCGCTCCAGCAAAGTGATTAATCAAGGCAGGGAAACTTGCTACTTGGAATCCCTAGCTAGTCTGTCGCTTGATCTGCCAGATGCTGATTATGACTGGCTGCAGTTATCAGGGGCATGGGCTCGGGAACGCCATATCAAGGAGCGCCCGCTTCAGCAGGGGATTCAGTCTATTGAGTCAACCCGCGGCATTTCCAGTCCCCACCACAATCCTTTTGTGGCTCTTAAGCGACCGGAAACGACTGAATTTTCAGGTCCAGTACTAGGAACGGCCTTGGTGTATTCAGGTAATTTTCTCATTCAGGCTGAGGTGGATACCTATGATGTGACCCGGTTGCAGCTAGCCATCAATCCTTTTGGTTTTGAGTGGAAGCTGGCTGCAGGCCAGTCCTTTACCAGTCCAGAAGCTCTGCTAGTATATTCTGAGCGGGGCCTCAACGGCATGAGTCAAGTCTTTCATCAGCTATTTCGTCGACGCCTAGCTAGGGGCTACTGGCGCGAGCGAGCGCGTCCTGTTCTCATCAATAACTGGGAAGCTACCTATTTTGACTTTAGTGAGAATCAGCTGCTGGAGCTTGCTGAAAAGGCTCAAGATGTAGGAGTGGAGCTCTTTGTGCTAGATGACGGATGGTTTGGCCAGCGGACTAACGATCGCGCTGGGCTGGGGGATTGGTTTGTCAATCCAGAAAGGCTGCCGAAGGGGCTGGGCTCGCTAGCAGAGCGTATTCACGGTTTGGGCATGCAGTTTGGTCTTTGGTTTGAGCCGGAAATGGTCAATAAGGACAGCCAACTCTACCGAACTCATCCTGACTGGCTGCTGGCAGTGCCAGATAGACAGCCCCACCATGGTCGGAACCAGTTTGTTTTGGACTATTCTCGGCCGGAAGTAGTGGATGAGATTTTTGAGCGTCTATCGGCGGTTATCGAAGAAGCGCAGCTGGATTATATCAAATGGGATATGAATCGCCCTCTGACGGATGTCTTCTCAGCTGCCTGGCCAGCCGATCAGCAAGGGGAGATTTTTCACCGCTATGTCTTGGGTGTTTATGACTTGTATGAGCGTTTAATCAGTCGCTATCCGAGACTGTTATTTGAATCCTGCTCTTCAGGTGGAGGCCGCTTTGATCCAGGTATGCTCTACTATGCTCCTCAAGCTTGGACCAGCGATGATTCGGATGCGATTGAGCGCTTGAAGATCCAGTACGGGACTAGCCTTCTCTATCCGCTTTCATCCATGGGAGCCCATGTCTCCATCGTGCCCAATCACCAGACCAACCGTCTGACTCCGTTGAAGACGCGGGGCAATGTCGCCTTTTTCGGTTCCTTTGGCTATGAGCTGGATCTTAATCAGCTAAGCCCAGGAGAATTGGCTGAAGTCAGGGAACAGATAGCTTTTTACAAGCGCCATCGAGAACTGATTCATAATGGAACTTTTTATCGGCTGCAGTCGCCATTTAAGGGAGATGGGCAGACAGCTTGGATGCTTGTCAGTCAGGATCAGAACACTGCGCTTTTAGGCACTTTCAAGGTCCTCAATCAAGTCAATCGCTCTCATCAGCGTTTGCAACTGAAAGGGCTGGCTGCGGATACGGTCTATCGGCTAGAGGGGCGTACCTATACTGGAGCTGAGCTTATGCGAGTTGGGCTGATCACAACGGACGCTTCCAGCGGTCAGCTTCTGGAGGATTCTGAGCAAAAGCCGAGCTATGACTTTGATTCTAAACTCTGGCTATTTGAAGCAGAGGATGAGTAGATAAGATGGGAATAAAAAGATCAGAAGGAACAAGCTGATTAAAAGCTGTCCTTCTTGTTTTTTTCTCTGAAAAAAAAGGATAGTACCATTATCTCTGATAATTCTATAGGAAAAGGCTTTCGGAAAGGTATATAATAGGATGAAGAGTTAGTAAAATAATATTGGCCAAAAGTGAGAGAATTTGTAAAAAATGAAGAAAGCATTTGCCAGATTGGATTATTAAAAGAAAGTAATCGGTAAATGCGAGTAAGAGGAAGTTTTATGACGAGAAAAATCATCTTTCTGGATGTGGATGGGCCCCTCATCAACTACGATAATCATATACCGGAGTCTGCTGTGGTCGCCATTCGACGGGCGCGGGAAAAGGGACATCTGGTCTATGTCTGCACAGGTCGTAGCAAGGCTGAGATGCCGCCGGAAATTTGGGATATTGGCTTTGATGGCATGATTGGTGGCAACGGTTCTTATGTGGAGCATAAGGGTCAGGTTATTCTGCACCAGCTGATTCCGCGAGAGGTTGCTAAGAGGCTAGTCGACTGGCTTCAGGAGCGGGGGCTAGAGTTTTACCTGGAGAGTAATAACGGTCTCTTTGCCAGCAAAGGCTTCCGCGAAGCAGCACGACCAGTGCTTCAGACCTACGTCCTTGGAAAAGGTGCTAAGCCAGAAGAAGTCGTAAATATGGAGGCAGAAGAAGCCCTTCATGGCCTGGTTTATGGTGGGGAGCTCTACCGAGACGATCTGAACAAAGTCAGTTTTATCCTAAAGAGTTACCAAGACCATCTGGATTCCAAGGCAGCTTTTCCTGAGCTCAAGGCGGGTACTTGGGGAGGCAAGGGCGAGCATGCTCTCTTTGGTGACTTAGGAGTCAAAGATATTACCAAGGCGCATGCCATTGAGGTTCTGCTGAAGCATCTTCATGCTGACAGGGCAGATACTCTGGCTTTCGGGGATGCCAAGGTTGATATTCCTATGCTAGACTATTGTCAGGTCGGAGTTGCTATGGGAAATGGCGGAGCGGAAATCAAGGCCATGGCCGATCTGGTGACAGATTCGGTCAGCCAAGATGGTCTCTACAAGGCCTTTGAAAAGTTAGAACTCATCTAAAGGAGATGTGAATGATGGCAAAAACTCTTTATCTGATGCGGCATGGCCAAACGCTTTTCAACCTGCGCCACAAGGTGCAGGGCTGGTGTGATGCTCCTCTGACTGATTTTGGCATCTATCAGGCCAAGGTGGCAGGTCAATATTTTAAGGATGCCGGTATTACATTTGATGATGCTTATAGTTCTACTCAAGAGCGGGCCTGTGATACCTTGGAATTGGTAACAGACGGGAAGCTTCCCTATAAGCGTGTCAAGGGACTCAAGGAGTGGAACTTCGGGACCTTTGAAGGGGAAAGCGAGGATCTTAATCCGCCCCTGCCCTATGGAGATTTCTTTGTGACCTATGGCGGTGAATCACAAGATCAGGTGCAGGAGCGTATGGCAGCGACCATTCTCCAGCTCATGCAAGAGACGGATGGTCAGTCTGTGCTCATGGTCTCCCATGGCGGGGCTATGGCCAATTTTGCCAGAGCTTGGCGGAAAAACTGGCGTCTGGATGACCTAGGTCACATGACCAACTGCGGGATTTTGAAGTTTACTTTTGAAGATGACCAATTTTACCTAGAAGAGGCCATTGGCCACGATTTTAGCGAATGGGAGGGAAAATGAAAGATTTATATTTGATGCGGCATGGTCAGACTTTTTTCAATCAAGAGGGCTTGGTACAGGGAGCTTGCGATTCTCCTTTGACAGAACTGGGGCAGGATCAAGCCCGGCAAGCAGGAGCTTATTTGCAAGAGCGGGGCATTCGTTTTGGTCAGCTCTACTCCTCCACCCAGGAGCGGGCTTCTGATACTTTAGAACTTGTCTCCGGTCGGACCGACTATACTCGCCTTAAAGGCATTAAAGAATGGAACTTTGGTCTTTTTGAGGCTCAGCCCGAACGCCTGCAGCCGAAATTTCGACCAGGAGCCACCTCTTTTGAAGACCTTTTTGTCCCTTATGGTGGAGAAGGAGTGGACCAAGTCGGTGAGCGTGTGCTAATCACTCTGACTGAGGTTATGGAGCAGGCAGGAGCAGAGCCAGTCTTGGCTGTTAGCCACGGCGGTGCCATGTGGGCCTTCTATCTCAAGATTGCAGCTCAAGCCCTGGACCCCAAGGTGCGCTTTGGCAACTGCGCCATCTGCCATTACTATTATGAGCAGGGACATTTTAAGCTGGCAGAAGTCATTGACCCGCTGACGGGTACTGTGTATGAGTGTGAATGAAGAATCAGAAAGATTATTACTACAATAAAAACCTCAGATTTTTCTGAGGTTTTTTGGTCTATGCTTGACTGTAGGTTTCACGACGACTTAGTTTTGCGTCTTCTTTTTTGCTGGTTATCGGCTGTGCTTCCCCTTCTGCCTTCCACACACTTCGGGTAAAGACCATGGAGAGTAGTGCTAGAGCCGTAAAGGCTGCTCCTACGAACCAGTAGGGCATATCTAGCGTCGTTGAGCGGCCAGATAGGTTGACGATGCCACGGAAGAGCATGCCAGCTGTCATAATGGCTACAGCTGAGTTCCAGAGGTTGAAGCTGAGCCGAGAGAGATTAGGGATGACCTTCATAAAGAGCAGGAGGAGGATGCCGCCCGCTAGAGGAATGGCAAAGAGATAGTGCATGTGGCTAGATGTTTCGCCGAAGCTGAATGATTCATAGATTCTGCTGAAAGCAAAGAAGAAAATAGTTAATAGTGCGTAGATAAGGGCTGTTTTTCTAAAACGTTTTTTGCTAGGATTAGTAACCGATGTAGACAATATCACTCACCGACCTTTCTGAGATAGTATTTCCGTTGGTTGTAGGTTTGTTAATGACCTGACCGTTAAAGTAAAGTGTAGAGGAACCCCCGCCGTCGAGGTTGTATGCGGTCTTAACACCATAAGATTTCATGATTTCTGCCATCTGGTAGAGGGAAAGTCCCTTGCTTTCTGAGGTGCGTCCGTCTGAGACGATGATGATGTAGTGGTTTTCGTCAATGATACCGATAGCAGTCCGAGGATTGGAAGACATGGACTGGCCGACTTCGGAGTTGGTATCAACGACAATCTCACCATTTTCTACAAGAGATGGGCCGAAGGCCAAGAGATTGACCACGCCGTCTTTGACCAGTTGATTGGCAGAGACTTGGTCTTCATAGATAATCTTGAAGGAGCCGTCTTTGTAAATAGCCAAATCACCATTGCTGGAGTCTTCTCGGACGGTATCGCGGTAGACGACGCCATTGCGGATGACATAGCCAGTCGTATTGGCTCCATAGTAGTCACCATTGACCGCTAGGATAGCATTGTTGTTGGCGGCCGTTTCTGAGGTCTTGGCGGTGACATTGTTTCCGTAAGTGTTTTGGGCAAAGGCTGTTTTCAGGTATTCTGATGAGCTGACGGTCACATCAGCGATGTAGACCTGGGTGTTGCTGACGGTCTTTTCAGTCAGTGTGACCGAGATGTTGTCGTCTGAATAGCTGGTATCCGTCACTGTCGCTGTTTCCGCAGCCTTGCTGGCAGCCTCGGCATTGGACGACGAACTTGTGCTTGAAACCGTGGAAATGGTCTCTGCGATGACAAAGGTTTTCAGCATAGAGTAGCTGAAGGAAGCTGTCAGAAGCAGCCCGAAAATGGAGGCGTAGGCATAGCGTTTCTTTAAAAATTTCATGATGCGGTGTGTGTCCTTTCTTTAAAAATAAATCTCTTTTGCACCATCCAGGAGACGGTAAAGAGCAAGATGCTGACGATGATTTTGACAATCAGAAGATTAAGACCAAAGACAGCATAGAAGAGGCGAATCAGCAGTGTGTCTAGGATAAAGAGCACTACAGCTAGGCTGAAATAGCCAGTTCCTGTCTTGAGTATACTGTCGTCGTTCTTAAAGACCAGCCTTTTATTGGTCGAATAGTTAAAGATTGAGCTGGTCACGCGGGCAATCCCGTTAGCTAAAAGAATTCTCAGGCTGGTCGGCACAGCAGCTAAAAACAAGAGAGCCAGTGCGTAGACGATGTAGTCCACGATGAAACTGCTGAGAGAAGTCAGGGCAAATTTGAAAATATTTTTATAAATCATGAGTCCATCCCGAATCGGCCGGAAGTGCGAGCCTTGATTGTCATTGATATAGACCGTCTCAATGGGGACTTCCAAAATGGGATATTCCTTGCTGGCTTCTAAGAGCATGTTCATTTCATACTCATAGAGCTGCCCTTCTACCTTTAGCATAAATGGAATCATGTTGGTCGTAAAGCCTCGTAAGCCTGTCTGAGTATCGGAGACACTCACGCCAGTTTGGACTTTGAAGAGAGCCCGAGTCAGACTGTTGCCGAAGCGGCTACGCAGAGGCACCTTTCCAGTAAAGGCGCGTGCTCCCAGAATCAGCCGATTGGGATTTTCAGAAGCCTTGCTCGCTACACGGAAAATATCCCAGACCTTGTGCTGGCCGTCCGCATCTGCTGTTACCACCGTTCCATATATTTTCAGTGCTTGGATAAAGGTAAAAGCAGTTTTCAGCGCGTGCCCCTTGCCTTGATTGACCTGATGACGGAGCACGATCGCGTACTGCTCTGCCTGCTCAAAGACTATCTGGCATTTAGAAGAGCTGCCGTCATCGATAACAATGATATGAAAATCACTCTTATGGTGAATTTTTTTTATCAGCTTAATAAGATTATAATCAGGCTCATAGGCCGGAATCACTAGATAATCCATATCCATACCTCTTTCTTAGATGATTTGTAGAAAGTATACAGACTGCGGCTTAAAAGTTCCTGATATAAGTTAGTTTTAAGAAAATGTTAACATTTCTTTAAGGAAAGAGCATGGGGAAAATAGGATAGAAATGCCGTTGGGGAGAGGATTAGAGATAATTTTGCGAAATGAATGCTAGAGTATGGCAAGGTGGTTATGTAGATATCTCTAAAAATAGGTCATTCCGATTTTTGCAATTGCTTGGTATGTCTTAAATGTAGAATGTTAAAAAATATTCTTGAATACCCCAAAAAAAACGACCCTTATGGTCGTTTTTTTGCATTATTCCACTTCCAATTCTTCTTGGTCGATTTTATGGGCTGTTCGGTAGGCTTGGTAAAAGATAAAGACAGCCAGAGCAGTCATAGCCGGTACAATGATTGGGATATCTGTTTCGATAGCAGTCAGCGGTGAGTTCCAGAAGAAGTGGAGAACGAAGGCTGCTAGGAAGTAGAAGAGCCCCACTCGGAAGTAGTTTTTCTGAGTTTTGGCATAGCGCAGCATGAGAGCTAGACCGAGAGTGGTCAGGGCGGTGTAGAGCCAGTGAGAGGCAATGCCGCCAGTGATACGGCCTAGGATACCAGAGATAGTGAAGGAGAAGCCTTCGGGCAGGTCAGAGAGGATATAAGAGAAGTCCTCGCTAATCTGAAAGCCCATGCCAGCCGTAATCCCCAGCACCAAGAAGGATTTGAGCTTTTTGACGGGGACTAGATAGACAGCGAAGGCAACTGCCAACAGCTTAAGCGGTTCTTCAACCAGCGGAGCTGCGATAGCATTTTCTAGGTCACTGAGCAAGGTGTTTGGGAAGTTGGTGCTGACCCACTCGTGGATATAGGTATTGGCCAAGCCAGAGGTCCAGCCAGAGATGAAAAGGCCGCCTAGCAGAGCTACCCCAAGGCTAAGTGCAGGAGTCTGCCATTTTTTTCCCAGTTGACGAATCAAGAGCAGGGCAGGGACGATATAGAGCAGAGCCAAGAGGGCTGACAGTCCGACAATCCCATAGGAAGTGCCTGACATACTGCCAGTAGTATAGGCTTGTGTCTCGTATTCTAAGCCAATCGCGCTCAGAAGGAGAAAAATGAAAAGAACAATATTTTTCTTCATAAGTAACTTTCTAAAATTTTATTTTCATCCTAGTATAACAAAAAAATCCTAAATAAAACCAATTTAAAAACTGGAAATTAAGAGCTGGTATAATACTTTACTTGCCAAACTGTCTCTTTTTGTTTATATTAGTTCTATAAGGTTTCTTGGAGGCGTTTGCATGTCGAAAAATCTGTTGAGGTTGAAATTGCTGGGAAGTCCGAGTGTCTTTCTCAATCAAGAGGAAGTCTTTTTTCCTTTTGCTAAAATCAATGCTCTGCTTTACTATCTCCACATCAATGGAGCAGTCAATCGGGAGGAGATTGCAGGAATCCTCTGGGAAAACAAGGATAATCAGACCGCCAAAAAGAATCTGCGCAACACCATTTATCAAGCTAACAAGTTACTAGGTGGGGAATGGATTGTCGCTCCCAACCGGACTGTGCTGTCGCTTAATCCCGAGTGTATGATTGAAAGTGATGTAGAACGTTTCACGGACCATCCTGCGGAGCATCTGTCGCTCTATCAGGGTGATTTTCTGCAGGGCTTCTATCTCAAGGACAGCGAGGCTTTTGATTACTGGGTGTCCAAAATGCGGACGCGATATGAGCAGCTTTATATCCAAGCCTGCTACCAGCAGCTGGAAACAGAAAAAGAGCAGCTGGATTTGGAAGAGGCTGAGCGGAATTTGCGCCGCTTGATCAGCATTGATGAGTTTGATGAGAAGAACTATCATTTGCTCATGAAGCTTTATCAGGATAATGATCGGCCTGGCAAGGTGATAGAGACTTATTATAAATTGGTCAATATTTTGGATAAGGAACTGGGAATTAGTCCTACGGAACCTATTCAGCAACTATATCATGAGGTGCTTGCCAAGGACCGGAGCGAGCGCAAGACTAAGCAGTTTCTGCGCAATACAGACCACTTTTTCGGGCGGGTCGATGAAATCAAGCGTTTGGAATCTTATTTTTCAAAAGTGATAGAGACTCAGGAGGCGCGTGCTCTGGTCCTAGTCGGTGGTACTGGTATCGGAAAGCGGACAGTGACTCGTCAAGTACTGGCCAATCAGACCAAGTATTTCCAGATTGTCATGGCTGAGTGCTTCAAGGAAGAGATGAAGACAGAACTCCAGCCTTGGCGTGGCTTGCTGGACGGCCTGGGCGACTTGGTCATTCAGCACCAGATTCTTTCTATCAGCCAGTGGCAGGTCATTTTGGAGAGTTATTTTCCCATTTTGACAGGAGGCACTTCTGGTCGTCAGTTAGATGCGGACAAGCTGGCTCAGTTTGTGGTGGATATTCTGCAGAAGATTTCTAAGAAAAAAGCTTTGATAATCTTAATTGAGGACTGTCACTGGATGGATGAGGCTAGCGTTGCTGTCTTGGAGCAAGTTATGAATCATTTGACTGGCTATCCTGTGGCCTTTGTGCTGACCAAGCATCTGAGCACCCCTTCTTATTTGGAACATTTTTTCAATCACCTGCTGGTACGCAATAAGCTAGGCTTTATTGAGCTGCAGCCGCTGAATTTTAAAGATAGTGTGGCTTACTTGCAAGCCCAGACAGGTCAGTTAGCCATACCTGAAGAACGCCTTGAGGATATTTATCGGGTCAGTCAAGGTATCCCTTTCTTCCTATCGGAATACGCTGAGCAGCTCCTGCGAGGAGAAAAGTTTCATCCGCTGACTTCGGCCATCAAGGCCAAGCTGTCTCTGAAGTTGGATTACCTGAGCAGCCAAGAGGAAGAGTTGGTGGACTATCTGGCTTGCTTTAGGGCTCCTGCCTCGGTTTCTCTCTTAGCCAGACTGCTAGGCCTGCCGATGGAAGAAGTGGTCGAAATCACTGAGGAGTTTGGACAGAAGCAGCTCTTGATGGAAGAGGAGCAGGGCGAGGAATTAGTGGTGCGGTTCAGCCAGGAGCTTCTGAGAATCTATACCTATGAGCGTTTATCGCTTGCCAAGAAGCGAATGCTGCATCACCAGATTGCCCAAGGCATGGAAGACCAGCTGGGAGACTCTCTCTATCATGCCCAGCTGCTCAATGAAATCGCCTATCACTACAAGCTGTCCAAGCAGCCGATTAAGTCTCTGGAGTACGAGCTGCATTATCTTGAGGCTACCTTGCAGTTTCATCATGAGCTCTTTCCGATTTATTCACGGGAGTTTGGCTTTATCGAAAAGTCGGATGATAGCAATCAGTCCGCGGTTTTAGACCAATTTGACCGTATCCGTCGGGAGATAGAGGGCTTAGAGAGAAAACACCAGAATCACAAGGATTTTCAGTTATTGGTTCTCCGCTTTCTCTATCTAGAAGGGCGCTATGCTATCCGGACTGGGAATTACCAGCAGGGGATGGATAATATCCAGCAGGTGATTGCTTCGGCCAAGGAGCTGCAGCAGATGGAGTTTCTCCTAGAAGGCTATCGGCAGATGATTTACTACTGCATCCAGACGGAGAATATCCCTGAGATGCGCTACTATACGGAGCTGGCTCTGGATGCTTCAGTTCAGGCCAACAATCACGAGGCCATTGCTATCAACCTCCGACTCAAGGGGCTCTATCATCTCATGATTGGAGATGAGGAGCAGTCGCTTCACCATCTCTACCAGTCTATTGACTGTTTCAGCCTGACGGCTTCGCTGCGTTCCAAGTACTCGATTCAGATTGCGGCGGCTCTAGACTATTTGGCGGAGATTGAGCAGATTCGCGGGAATTTCACGACAGCTCTGGCTCATCAGAAGGAGGCCATTAAGCTGACGGAAAATAAAACAGCAGAGCCTTCGATTTTTGCTTTCTACATCGGCTTGGGCACGACCTATTATCAGCTGAAAGATTATGAGCAGGCGGAGGAGATTTTCCTCAAGGCGAAAACAGCTCTGAAGTCCCTTAGCTTCCCTTGGAAAGAGACCCAGTTAGAAGTTTACTTGGCCTTGATTGGCTGTGAGAAGAGAGACTACCAGCCGATGCTTGATCTGCTGCGGAAAAAGGATAGTCTCATCAGTCGCTATGGCAATCCGAGGGACAAGGGGCTGATCTACTATCTGATGGCTGTGATTAAGTATGGACTGCTGACCGGAAACTTGCAGGGAGCAGGCTTTGAAGTCTTGCTGGATCAGGACTTTGACACCTACTATGAAACGGCTAAAAGCCAGCTCAATCCCTACCGAGACCGGCACCAGCTAAAGGAATTAGAAAACTTACGCCAAGGCCTATCTCAGGCATTAAACAAAAAATAAAAGAGGATGAAATTTATATTCATCCTTTTTTGATGTTTCTAATGAAGTTTTTAAATGCCTATCAGTCATGGGCTTGTGCCCAGACTTGGGTAAGGTAAAAGACAAAGCTGGCTGCCAGATTAGCTGTATGGTTGTCTATATCGTGAGGTGGAGAGACTTCGACAATGTCAAAGCCGATCAGCTTGCCTGAGGCAGCGATGTGCTGGAAGACCAGAACCGCTAGATTGGGATCCACACCGAGCGACTGAATGGCACTGACACCAGGCGCTGCACCAGCTGCAAAACAGTCGATATCAATGGTCAAATAGACCTGCTCCTTGTCGGCCAAAAAGGCATCGACCACCTTGCAGACTTCCTTGTAACCCATTTGGTACATATCCATTCCAGTCAGGAACTGGATGGCCTTGGATTTTGCCACAAAGTCAAAGAGAAAGAGATTGTTATTATGCTCCTGAATCCCTAGGATAAGGTAGTTAAAGGCCTGCTTCTGAGCCAGAGTGTCATCAAACATCTGGCGAAAACCGGTACCAGAGTTGGGACCAGTCTGGTCATAAGGCCGCAAATCGAAATGGGCATCCATATTGATAACGGCCAAGTCTTGGTCAGGTCCTAGTGATGACTTGAGACCCAGATAGTGGCCGTAGGCTGTTTCGTGGCCCCCTCCCAGAACGATAGGCCGGAGATTAAGCTCTCGCAGGCGTTTGACTGCCTGAGCCAAGCTTTGCTGCAGCTGCTCCAGAGAGCGGTTAGGACCGTCAATATCGCCAACATCAAAGACGCGGACGTTTCTGCCAAGATGCCAAGGAAGCTTGGCCAGCTGAGTTCGGATAGCTTGTGGTCCTTCGACAGCCCCCACTCGGCCGTGGTTGATATAAACCCCTTTGTCACTCTTGAAGCCAATCAAGGCAAAGTTGACCCCGTCAAAGGGTTTTAAGTGGGGATCATTTAAGTCTAAAAACTCAATAACCATACCCCATTTGGCAGCATATAAATCATCGTCTAGTCTCTTATGATAGTAGCTGTTATCTAGCTGATAGTAATCTTCTAACATGATTTTGTCCTTTTCCATAACGATACTTGCGACTTTATTATAAGAGTTTCCACCAAGCCTGTCAATGACTTTTGGCGGGAAAAGAAGCCCAGCTGCATGAGAGCGGGCTTCTTATGTTAGTTTTTTACAGAGCCACCAGCTTTAGAACTGAATGCTCAAGTCCACAGCCTTTTCAACGGCTGCTAGGAATTTTTCGTTTTCAATCAGCTCAGAAGCCTTGTTGAGTTCCTCATAGATTTCGATATCCTTGTCAAACTCGATAAAGCGGACATGCTGACGGAAGAGGTCGTAGGCCGGCTTGGTTCCTTTACCAAGTTCATGGTTTTCTGGTTTCAGATCCAGAGCTTGGCAGGCTGCCATGATTTCTGTTGCCACGATGCGGCGAGAATTCTTGAGAATTTCAGCTGCCTTGCGTGCTGCGGTTGTTCCCATGCTGACAAAGTCTTCTTGGTTTTCACAAGATGGGATAGAGTCTACGCTGGCTGGATGAGATAGAACCTTGTTTTCAGAAGCGAGCGAAGCACAAGCATACTGGGTAATCATAAAGCCAGAGTTGAGGCCAGGGTGTTTGACCAAGAAGGATGGGAGCTTGCTCAGTTGGCTGTTGACCAGACGTTCTACACGACGCTCGGATACATTACCGATTTCAGAAATAGCGATGCCGAGAAAATCGAATGGCTGAGCCATTGGTTCACCGTGGAAGTTACCGCCTGAGATAACATGGCCTTCCTTGGTGATGATAGGGTTGTCTGTAACAGAGTTGATTTCAATCTCAACCTTGGTCTTGACATAAGCGATAGAGTCCTTGCTGGCACCATGAATCTGCGGAATACAACGCAGGGTATATGGGTCTTGGACCCGCTGTTGAGTGGCTACGGTTGTGTTGCCACTGCCTTCTAGAAGGTTGCGGATATTGCGGGCTGTAGCCAGCTGTCCGCTTTGAGGTCGAATGGTATGCAAGTCTTCTTCGAAAGGACTGGTAATACCATTGTGGACTTCCATGGAAAGAGCGCCAGCGACATCTGACAGTTTAAGCAGCTGGATGGCATCGTAGGTAGCCAGAGCTCCGATACCTGTCAGGACAGTCGTTCCGTTAATCAGCGCCAGCCCTTCCTTGGCTGCTAGAGCAATTTTCTCGATACCAGCCTTGGCCAAAGCTTCTTGTCCAGAGAGCAATTGGCCTTGATAGTAAGCACGGCCCAGTCCTAGCATAGGCAGAACCATGTGAGCCAGTGGTGCCAAGTCACCAGAAGCTCCCAAAGAGCCTTTTTCTGGAATGTAAGGGACAACGCCTTTATTGAGCAATTCCAGGAGCTTTTCGACAGTAGAGAGACGAATACCAGAATAACCTTTGACCAAGGAATTAATCCGGATTAGCATAATCGCACGGACTGCATCTTCAGGCAGGGGATCACCGTAGCCTGAGGAGTGCGTCCGAATTAGGTTTTCTTGCAGTTGAGTCGTATCTTCTGGTGAGATGCTGACATTGCAGAGAGAGCCGAATCCGGTTGTAACACCGTATACGACCCGCTTTTCGCGGACGATGTCATCCACGATTTTGCGGGAAGCTTCTACAGCTTTCTTAGCTTCTTGGTCGATTTCGCAAATGGCTCCATGACGAGCTACTGCGATGACGTCTTCTAAAGTAAGGTGTTCGCCATCCAAATTGATTACATGTGTCATAAGATTCATTCTCCTTCTTGTTCAAGAACTTTATTTTTACAAATCAGTACTATATAGATAAAGTATACTGCACTGGCGATAAGGACACCGATGAGGCCGTAGACATAGTTCATTGGGTTTTCACCCCAAATCATGACGAGGCTGACTAGAACCGCCAAAATTGGAATTACTGGACCAAATGGAACGCGGAAAACTACTTTCTTGTCTGGATATTTCTTTCTTAATACTAGTACAGCTAGAGCAGTTGGGATGTATTGGAAGAAGCGGAAGACCACGCTGAGAGCTGCTAATTCTTCAAATTTACCAGAGAAGAGCAGGACGATGGCCAGGATTCCTGAAATAATAATGGCAACTATAGGGGCATTTTTAGAGTTGGTTTCTGCAATTTTCTTAGGAAGCAGACCTTCATTTGCGATAGCTGCACCATAACGTGGAACCATGATAGATTCCCCGATGTTAAGTCCAGCAATAGAAATCAGCGCTCCGATAGAAACAATCCATGCTCCAACAGGGCCAATCATCTCTACAAAGGCGTCTTGTACAGAGGCATCTGTTTGCAGGATACGGCTGCCTAACATGGCGATAGTTCCTGCGATAATCAGCATATAGAGAACAGAGACAATACTGATAGAGCCCAAAATAGCCCGAGGTACATTCTTTTCCGGATTGCGCATTTCACCAGCAACGATAGACATGGTTTCAAATCCGATAAATCCGTAGAAGATATAAATGGCTGTACTAGAGATAGCTTTCATGATATCTACGCCAGGTTCTAGCTGAAGAAACGGAGTGAAGTTTCCTTTGTCAATTCCTCCTTTGATGAAGAAAATCGCACATAGACTGAAAGCGACAATTGGGATGAGCTTGGCTACGGTTGCGGTCAAGGTGAACATTTTGGAAGTCTTAAGACCTGATATATTCATTAGACTGAGCAAAATAATCAGGCTCACACTGAGCAGAAGTTCATAGGGGGCAAAGGATTTAAAAGTAATGACAAAAAGTCTCGCAAATCCTGCAGCCATAGCAGACCAAGCGATGATGGTAACTGCCCAGCCTAGGAAGCCAACATTAAATCCGACAAAGTCTCCAAAGGCTGCTTTAGAATATTGGAAGGCTCCGCCATTTTTATTAAAATAACCAGCAGTTTCTGCCAAGCAGACGGCTAGGAGAATAACGAGAAGGGCAGTTCCAAGCATGACAGCTAGAGAGGCAGGACCAAGTCCTTTATAAATCTTTTGCGGTAGGAGGAAAATCCCTGATCCGATAACGGCATTGATACCGTAGAGGGTTGCACCGGAAAAGCTGAATTTCGCTTTTTCCTGTTCTTGTTCTTGTGCAGTGAGTTTAGTTGCATCCATAATAATGTTTCTCCTTTAGAGATATGGGATCCTTTCCAAGTAAAGATAGAATGGTGACAAGACATCATGGTATCTTTACTTAGTAGGGATGTGGGTCAAACCAGCCCATATAGCAAGGGGAGCACCCTTTGGCTGGTTACTCGAAAACATTATATGCAGCTCAGTTTCCTGAGTCTCTTTTTCCACTATCAGAAGCTGCTCTGCCTCTAGGTTAAGCACTGGCAGGTTTGTTACCGTCACCGTCAGATCCTCTAAGGCATAGATAAATTGAATTTCGTCATCTCGGCTAAGCTCTTGCCCATTCGAGATGGCAATCATCTGTCCCTGATAATGGTCGCTGTAGATTAAGTTAAAGTCGGTACAAGTCCCCCGACTTGTGATAGAATCACTCCCTTCAAAGACATAGGGAGTAAAGGGAGCTAGAACCGTTTCCTCCTGCCGGCTGGCATTGTGGAGATGAAGTGTGTGGTCCAGGCTCATGAGAATACGGTGAAAGCCGCTGAGGTCAGAAAACTGACTTTCAGCCAACTCCACAGTCGCTGTTGAGAGTCGATAGTCAAAGTCACGCTTGCTATAGTGGCCAGTTGGCGGGGAAAGATAAAGCTGTTTTGTCTTTCCCCCCGACCAATCGGAAACTTGAAAATCATTTACTCTTAAAAGGGTTACATTTGTCATTTTTGGTATTTATTAGAACAAACCGCTGATATTGCCATCTTTGTCAACATCAATCTTTTCGCTGGCTGGTACTTTAGGCAGCCCTGGCATGGTCATGATTGCACCCGTCAGAGCAACGATAAAACCTGCACCAGCAGAAACTTTGAGCTGGCTGATTGTCACAACAAAGTCTTTAGGTGCGCCCAGTTTTTTAGCATCGTCTGAGAAGGAGTACTGAGTCTTGGCCATACAGATAGGATAGTTGGAGAAGCCCAGTTCTTCCAGTTGTTTGAGCTCGCGTTTAGCAGCAGGAGTCAGGCGAACACCCTTGCCTCCATAAACCTTAGTAACAATTTTGTTCAGCTTGGTCTCAATGGAGTCCTCTTCATTATATACAAATTGGAAGTGATTGTCTCCTTCGGCCAGTTCCACGACTTTTTCAGCCAACTCTTTACCACCAGCTCCGCCATTTGCCCAGACATCAGAAATCACGACGTCAACTCCGCGTTTTTGGCAGGCGTCATAAACTGCTTGCAATTCTGCTTCGGTATCCAGCGGGAATTTATTGATGGCAACGACTGCTGGCAGGCCATAAACATCTTGAATGTTTTCCAGATGTTTTTCCAAGTTTGGCAGTCCATCTACAACGGCTTGGACATTTTCTTCAGCTAGATCGCTCTTAGCCACACCACCGTGCATCTTGAGAGCGCGGATGGTAGCAACTAGAACTACAGCTGCTGGACGAAGTCCAGATGTACGACACTTGATATCAATGAATTTTTCAGCACCGAGGTCAGCACCGAAACCAGCTTCTGTAACTGCATAGTCGGCATATTTGAGAGCCAGCTTGGTAGCTAGGACACTGTTACAGCCATGGGCAATGTTGGCAAAAGGTCCACCGTGAATCAAGGCTGGCGTGTGTTCCAGAGTTTGAACCAAGTTTGGATGGATAGCGTCTTTGAGCACAGCAGCCATAGCGCCACCAGCTTTCAAATCCTTAGCAGTTATTGGCTTACCTTCAAAGCTGTAGCCGATGATGATTTTTTCCAAACGGTTCTTGAGGTCAGTGATATTTTCTGACAGACAGAGAATAGCCATAACCTCAGAAGCAACTGTAATGTCAAAACCATCTTCACGTGGAACACCGTTGACCTTGCCCTGCAAGCCATCTACAATGTGGCGCAGTTGCCGGTCATTCATATCCACTGCCCGCTTCCAAGTGATGCGGCGAGAGTCGATGCCTAAGGCATTGCCATGGTGAATGTGGTTATCAATGAGGGCCGCCAGCAGGTTGTTGGCAACACCGATGGCATGAAAGTCACCAGTGAAGTGGAGGTTGATGTCCTCCATGGGCACAACTTGAGCGTGACCACCGCCAGCAGCTCCGCCTTTGATACCAAAGACAGGTCCGAGTGAAGGCTCCCGCAGAGCGATAACGGCTTTTTTACCGATAGCAGCCAGAGCATCGACCAATCCGACAGAAGTCGTGGTCTTGCCTTCTCCAGCTGGTGTCGGAGAAATAGCGGTCACGAGAATCAGTTTGCCGTCTGGCTTGTCTTTTAAGGCTTCCAGTTGGCCAGCACTGATTTTTGCCTTGTAATTTCCATAAAGAGACAAGGCATCTTCAGCAATTCCTAGCTTTTCTGCCACCTCTTTGATAGGCTTCATTTGAACCGAATTCGCAATTTCAATATCTGATAAAACCATATTGTTACCTCTTGAGAAGAGGAAGTCCATTCACAGGAAAGAGCGGACTTCTCTTCCGTTTATCTATTAGACAACTTTCAAAATTTCTTGATAAATTTCATCGGCTAGAGCGCAGCCTTTTTGCAGTAGCTCTTCACCCTTTTTGCGGTAATCAGCGACAAATGCTTCATCCTTGACACCTGACAGGTTGATGAGGACATTGAGCCAAGCTCCTTGCAGACCAGCCTTAAGATTGAGAGCTGCTACTCCCAAGTCGCTGGCAGCATTGGTATTGGACTTGCCGACAGCCTTTTGAGTTGTTTGCAGGGAAGCCAAGATGTCTTCCATCATGCTATAAGGGGACTTGGTCGCTTCCTTGAGGGCTTGTTGCATCGCTTCTCGACGGGCAGCCTTGTCTTCGTCTGTTTCCTTAGGCATATCAAAGACGGCGGAGACTAGATTGAAGGCTTCAGTGTCCTTGTCAATAGCTGCGAGCAGACTTTCTTGGAGGCGAGCACTTTCTGTGTGCACTTGAGCAATTTCTGCTTCAAATTCTGCGTATTTTTTCTTGCCAAGGGTCAATTCACAGACCATCTTAGTCAGGGAAATACCGTTCGCTGCGGAAAGAGCAGCGGCAGAGCCGCCTCCTGGTGCAGGAGCATCTGAGCCTAGGACTTGGGCAAAGTCTGTCAAACTTAAATCTACTAATTTCATAGTTTTCTGTCCTCCTAGCCCAGCAAATGGTTTTCCAGAACTTGCTTGCCGTAGTCAAAGTCTTCGATTTGCAGATAGTATTCTGCTGCGTCAATCAAAGCCTTGGCTGGTGCCAAACCGATGACTTCTGAGCCGAGGATTCCAACTCCGTAACGCTTGGCTTCAAAGCGAACAGTTTCAAAGACGCGATAGAGTGGGAATTTTTCCAGATTGACCATGTTGATAGAAACCTGAGCAATGTTGCGGTCTTCCAGCATAACACCGATCGCTTTACAGTATTTGTAGCCACCGCTTGAACCACGGATGATTTTGGCAATGTTGTTGGCAATTTCCAGATTGTCTGTATCCAAGTTGATATTGTAGGCGATGAGCGGCATTCTAGCTCCGACAGCAGTGACACCAGCAGTTGGGTGAATCTTTCTTTCACCATAGTCTGGAGCCCAGTCAGGTTCCAAGAGTTTTTCAGGCATGCCTTCAAACTGTCCTTTACGAACCTTAGCCAAGTTCTTACGCTCAGGACGAGTCGCTGCATCTTCATAGAGGAAGATAGGAATACCGAGCTCACGATTGATCCGCTCAGATACGGTCTTCGCAATTTCTACGCATTCCTCACTTGTGATGTCCTTGATCGGTACAAAAGGCAGGACATCAGTTGCGCCCATACGAGGGTGTTCACCCTGGTGCTTGGTCAAGTCAATATTTTCAGAAGCGTATTTAACCAAACGGAAGGCAACTTCCTGAATGTTTTGGTCATCACCGACCAAGGTAAAGACGCTGCGATTGTGGCTGGCATCAGAAGAGTGGTCCAAAAGTGTTACGCCTGGCACGCTCTTAGCTGTTTCCACTAGACCGTCAATGACCGCTTGGTTGCGGCCTTCAGAAAAGTTAGGAATACATTCAACAATTTTTGCCATAAGATATTACCTCGTGATATCAATAATTTTAATTTATAATATGAACTTAATAAAGCAGAATCTCCTCCTGAGCTAGGTTGATACCCAGCTCAGGTCGGAAGTTGGGGGACAAGTTTTCCTATTCGAACAATTTCTTAACAGATTCTTTGACCAAATCTTCGTCAGTTAAGTATGGAATGGTAATGTGGTCTGTTCCTTGGTGGAGGCGGTTGTACTCGATAGCAGTTTCGATGGCATGCTCATTACGTGCCCAGTTACGACGAGCGACTCCTCCGATTGTATCCCAAGCGATAGCAGATTTGATGATTTCATCAATGCGTTCGCTACCGTCCAGTACCAAGCCAAAGCCACCGTTGATTGCTTTACCGATACCAGTTCCGCCACCGTTGTGGAGAGCTACCAGACTCATACCACGAGCTGCGTTACCAGCGTAACATTGCACGGCCATGTCGCAAGTAACGTTAGATCCATCTTTAATATTAGAAGTTTCACGGAATGGAGAGTCAGTACCAGATACGTCGTGGTGGTCACGACCAATCATGACAGGACCAATCTTGCCTTCGCGTACTAATTCATTGAACTTGAGGGCGATATTGACACGACCCATACAGTCTTGGTAGAGAATCCGAGCCTGAGTTCCAACAACCAACTGGTTCTTTTCTGCATCGCGAATCCAGTTGTAGTTGTCGCGGTCTTGGTAGCGGCGGTTAGGGTCGATCACTTCCATAGCTGCATGGTCAGTAGCGACTAGGTCTTCGTGCTTACCGCTCAGACATACCCAACGGAAAGGACCATAACCATAGTCAAAGAGCATTGGGCCCATGATATCTTCTACATAAGATGGCCAGATGAAGCCGTCTTTGTCATCAAAGCCATTCTTAGAAATTTCCTTGATGCCAGAGTCATAGACTGCCTTCATAAAGGCATTACCGTAGTCAAAGAAGTAGGTGCCGTTGCTAGTCAAGGTCTTGATAGCCTTGAAGTGACGTTCCAATGTTTGGTCAACCAAATTAGCAAAGGTTTCCTTGTCTTCAGCCAGGAGGCGAGTCCGCTCTTCAAAGCTGATACCAGCTGGACAGTAGCCGCCGTCATAGACATTGTGGCAAGAAGTTTGGTCAGACAGTAGGTCTACATGGATATTGTTCTCGTTGACATATTCTAAGAGATCTACGATGTTACCATGATAGGCAATAGAAGTTGATTCGCCAGCTTCCAGAGCTTTTTGAGCCAAGTCGATAGCTTCCTTCGGACTTTCAGCCAATTGGCTAATCCAGCCTTGGGAGTGACGAGTTTCAATCCGAGATTGGTCTACTTCAGCTACGATTGCCACAGCTTTAGCAATTTCAGCTGCTTTCCCTTGAGCTCCACTCATGCCGCCCAGACCAGAAGAAATGAAGAGTTTACCAGTTAGGTCACCGTCGTCAGCCACACCCAGCTTCAAACGTCCAGCATTGAGGAGGGTGTTGAAAGTGCCATGGACGATGCCTTGAGGGCCGATGTACATCCAGCCGCCGGCTGTCATTTGACCATAGTTGGTCACGCCCATTTCTTCTGCAATTTCCCAGTCCTTCATATTGTCATATTCACCAACCAAGAGGCCATTGGTGATGATAACGCGAGGTGCTTCTGGTTTGGACTTGAAAAGTCCGAGCGGGTGGCCAGATTCCACGACCAAGGTTTGATGGTCGGTCATGATTTCCAAATATTTCTTGATCAGATTGTACTGCATCCAGTTAGCGCAGACAGATCCAGTTTCCCCATAAGTAACCAATTCATAAGGATAAAGGGCGATTTCAAAGCTCAGGTTGTTGTCAATCATGACCTGCATAGCTTTGGCTGCAGTACAGTTCCCTTTGTACTCGTCAATTGGTTTGCCGTAGATGCGTTCTTTTGGACGCCAGCGGTAGCCATAAATCCGTCCGCGAGTTTTCAGTTCTTCCAAGAATTCTGGAATCACTTCCTCATGGAATCTCTTCGGAATATAGCGAAGGGCATTTTTTAGAGCAATTTCGGTTTGAGCTTGAGTCAAACGGAAGCCACGGTCAGGTGCTCGACGGATGCCTTCTTGGAAAACTGTTTTTTCAGGCAGTACATCGTCTAATTTGACGGTCATTGCTGCTGCAATTTCATTTTCGCTAAAGTATGACATGAAAAATCCTCCTTTTAGTCAAGTGTAAAATATCTTTCTCCTACATTTTATAAGACTCCCGTCCATAAAGAGTCAAGAAAATGACAAAAACAGTAAAAAAAGTGGGGCTCCTATCTTTTACAAGCTTTTGACTATAATTTGACGATAGTGTATTATGATGAAAAGCAAATATGTCGGAAAATGAAATGGAGGAACAAGCATGACTGCTGATTTACTATTAACTCACTTTAATCAAGTCTTCTGTCCCAAGGATCTCGGTCATCCACTTTTTGGTGAGGAGATGAAGGAAGCTCAGGTCTTGGAGGACGGCTACATTGCAGTCAAAGACGGCAAAATCCTAGCAGTTGGCAGCGGAGAGCCGGATGCCAGTCTGGTTGGACCTGATACTAAGGTTCAGTCTTATGAGGGCAAGATTGCTACGCCTGGCTTGATCGACTGCCATACTCACTTGGTCTACGGTGGCAGCCGGGAGCATGAATTTGCTAAGAAATTAGCCGGTGTCCCTTATCTGGAAATTCTTGCCCAAGGCGGCGGTATTCTCAGTACGGTCCGGGCGACGCGAGAAGCTTCTTTTGATACTCTCTATGATAAGTCTAAGAGACTGCTGGACTATATGCTGCTACATGGGGTGACGACTGTTGAGGCCAAGAGTGGCTATGGTTTGGACTGGGAAACAGAGAAGCGCCAGCTGGATGTCGTTGGGGCTTTGGACCGTGACCACGATATTGATTTGGTTTCGACCTTTATGGCTGCCCACGCCGTTCCACCAGAATACAAAGGACGTTCTCAGGAATATCTGGAGCTTATCGTTGAGGAAATGCTACCTCGGGTAAAAGCAGAAAATCTAGCTGAGTTTTGTGATATTTTCTGTGAAAAAGGCGTCTTTACAGCTGACGAGTCACGCTACTTGCTTTCTAAGGCTAAGGAAATGGGCTTCAAGCTTCGTATCCATGCTGATGAAATCGAGTCTATCGGTGGAGTAGATGTCGCAGCTGAGCTAGGAGCAACTAGTGCAGAGCACTTGATGGTAGCGACCGATGAGGGCATTCGCAAGATGGCAGAAGCCAAGGTTATCGGCAATCTCCTGCCGGCAACTACCTTCAGTCTGATGGAAGATACCTATGCACCAGCTCGCAAGATGCTGGAAGCTGGTATGGCCATTACCCTGACCACGGACAGCAATCCAGGCTCTTGTCCAACAGCTAACCTGCAGTTCGTTATGCAGCTAGGCTGCTTTATGATGCGTCTGACGCCAGTGGAAGTCCTTAACGCTGTAACCATCAATGCGGCCTACTCAGTTAACCGCCAAGATAAGATTGGCAGCTTTGACACTGGCAAGCAGGCTGATATTACCATCCTAGACGCTAAGAATATTGACTATCCACTTTATTTCTTTGCGACCAACCTGACCCATCAGGTTTACAAGGCTGGAAAACTGGTCGTCGATCAAGGTAGAATTGTCTAGCCTCTCTAAAAACGAATCGTATTTTTCGGACTCTCTCTGGTGACAGGGAGAGTTTTCTTTGTATCAAAACTTTCCCTTGCCATTCTGCTGGAAGTCTGCTATAATAGTTATTTGTGAGCAAACCTCACTTACCCCTTGCAAAGTCTTGGGGTCATTAGACCAAAAGGAGGAAAAATCAATGGCTAAATACGAAATTCTTTATATTATTCGTCCAAACATTGAAGAAGAAGCAAAAAACGCTTTGGTAGCACGCTTTGACTCTATCTTGACTGACAACGGTGCAACTGTTGTTGAATCAAAAGATTGGGAAAAACGTCGTCTTGCATACGAAATCCAAGATTTCCGTGAAGGACTTTACCACATCGTTAACGTTGAAGCAAACGACGATGCAGCTCTTAAAGAGTTTGACCGTCTTTCAAAAATCAACGCTGACATTCTTCGTCACATGATCGTCAAACTTGACGCTTAAGAAGGTAGACTATGATTAATAACGTTGTACTGGTGGGTCGCATGACCCGTGATGCCGAGCTTCGCTATACTCCGCAGAACCAAGCGGTCGCAACATTTACTCTGGCTGTCAATCGTAACTTTAAAAATCAAAGTGGCGAGCGAGAAGCAGACTTTATCAATGTTGTCATCTGGCGTCAGCAGGCAGAGAATCTTGCAAACTGGGCTAAAAAAGGAGCCCTGATCGGAATTACAGGCCGTATTCAAACGCGTAACTACGAGAATCAGCAAGGCCAGCGTGTCTATGTCACAGAAGTTGTTGCGGACAATTTCCAACTCTTGGAAAGCCGCTCTAATCGTGAAGGTCAGTCATCTGGCGGATACGGTGGGAACAGCTTCGGCGGCAGCTCTGCTCCAAGTTATGGCAGTGCAGACTCGTCTAACCAAGTACCGAACTTTTCTCGTGATGAGAGCCCATTTGGCAATTCTAACCCGATGGATATCTCAGACGACGATCTACCTTTCTAAGGATCGAATCTAACTATAATATAAAGGAGAAAACACATGGCTCAACAACGTCGTGGCGGATTCAAACGCCGTAAAAAAGTTGATTACATCGCAGCAAACAAAATTGAATATGTTGATTACAAAGATACTGAGCTTCTTAGCCGTTTCGTTTCAGAACGTGGGAAAATCCTTCCTCGTCGTGTAACAGGAACTTCAGCTAAAAACCAACGTAAAGTAACAACAGCTATCAAACGCGCTCGCGTAATGGCTTTGATGCCTTTCGTAAATGAAGACTAATTAGATTCCCTGCCGAGGCAGGGTTTTTTAGATAATAGAAGAATAGAATACTTAAAAAGACAGTTCAATCGGACTGTCTTTTTAAGTATTATTTGATTTAAAGATTTCTTATCTCGTCGGTCCCATAGTCGCGCTCTTGATGTTGAAGCGTTTTTTGAGATAGAAGCGCAGGGCTAGGGTAATAGCGCCGACAATAGCAACTACGACATTGGACAGGCGGGGATTGAGGAATTCAGGCAGGAGGCTGGTCAGGACGATGGACATGCTCCAGAGGAGAATAGCCGCTGCCATGGTCAGGATGGACTTGAGCAGTTTAGGGCGCTGGCTGCGGTCCTTATCTGGTCCGTAGAAACGGTAGATAAAGTGGTAGAGGGCATAGAAAGAAAGGCCACCGACGATGCTTCCGAGTACGAGAGTCGTCAGTCCATAGACAGATGGCTGAGAGGAAGCTAGATTGACGATTGAGGTCAGGAGGGTAAAGAAACCAAAGATAAAGAGGACGGAGTCCAGCATCATCCATTTAGGATCGTCATTTTCTTTTGGATGTTCGGCATCATAGCGTTCTTTTGCAGTCAGAGAAGCGGCCCAAGTAGTTGGGGCTCCGTAGAGGCCGCGGGCAGTGATTCCCTTGGTTTGATTTTCCAGGATTTCCGGCAGAATGCTTTCTAAGATAGTCTGGATTTCCTGATCGGATTTGCCGTCTTGTAGGAGTTGATTAGTCGCGATATGGATAAATTCTTTGTTTTTTTTGCTGAGTTTGTCGAGGGATACTTGTGACATAGGCATTCTTTCTAAAGGTTAAAATAGTTTTTTGTGCATGAGATAGGCCATGACCGAAGCGCTCATGGCAAAGGCGATGAACATGATAATCCAGAAGGCATGTGGTTCACCGTTGAGAGGCAGTTCGTTATTTTTGAAGTTCATCCCATAGGCCGAGAAAATCATGGTCGGGATAGACATGACGATGGTCACCAGAGCTAAGGCTTTCATGATATTGTTCTGGTTATTAGAAATAATAGAAGCAAAGGTCTCTGTCATACTGTGGAGGATGTTGCCGTAGATATCAGCCATCTCAATGGCCTGCTGGGTCTCAATCAAGGTATCTTCCAGCAAGTCCTCGTCTTCCAGATATTTCTTGATATTACTAGTAGAGCTGGTCAGCTTCTTAATCACGCGCTCATTTGTCTTAAGGGAGGCCTTGAAATAGACGATGGTCTTTTCCAACTCCATGAGCTCAATCAGTTCTTCATTTCGCGTGGACTTGTGCAGTTGACTTTCAATCTGCTCACTCTTGCGGTCAATGGAGCGCAGGGCTGTCAGATACAGCTCGGCATTGTGGTAGAGAATCTGAAAGATGAAACGTGACTTCATAAAAGTATAGAAGTTGCGCAGGCGCCTGTGAATGAAGATGTCCAGCAGAGGTAATTTTTCCAAACAAGTGGTAATAATAGCCTCTTCCGTGATGATAATACCAAGGGGGATCGTGACATAGTAAGTCTGGTTATTCCGCTCCTCAGTGATGGGCACGTCAACGATGATCAGTGTATACTCATCCTCGATCGTAAGTCGGGACATTTCTTCTGCATCGAGCGGTGCTCGCAGGTCGGCGATGTCAATACCAAAGGCGTTGGCGATTTCAATTGATTCACTCTGGGAAGGGTTGACAAGATTGATCCAGGTGCCCGATTCGAGCGAATCAATCTCTTTGAATTCTGTCGTAGTAGATAAAAAGACTTGCTTCATAATCATTTTCCTTTCCAGAGTTTTTTTGCATACCGTACTATTATACTACAAATTCGGGTTTTTGGGGCAAAAGTTTGCAGAAAAATTTGTTATAATGGAGAAGGTTTATAAGTGAAACGAGGTCAAGATGCAAGATAAAATTGTGATTCATGGAGCGCGAGCTCATAATTTAAAAAATATTGATGTAGAAATTCCGCGGGACAAGTTGGTCGTGGTGACCGGTCTGTCCGGTTCGGGCAAGTCCAGTCTGGCTTTTGACACCCTCTATGCTGAGGGGCAGCGCCGCTATGTGGAGAGTCTGTCGGCCTATGCTCGGCAGTTTTTGGGCAATATGGAAAAGCCGGATGTGGACTCGATTGATGGTCTCAGCCCGGCTATTTCCATCGACCAGAAGACGACCAGTAAGAATCCGCGCTCAACAGTGGGAACTGCAACCGAAATCAATGACTACCTGCGCCTGCTCTATGCTCGTGTTGGAACGCCATACTGTATCAACGGTCATGGAGCTATTACAGCTTCGTCTGTTGAGCAGATTGTCGACAAGGTCTTGGAATTGCCAGAGCGTCAGCGGCTGCAGATATTAGCGCCGGTCATCCGCAAGAAAAAGGGCCAGCATAAGACCGTTTTTGATAAGATTCAGAAAGACGGTTATGTCCGTGTGCGCGTGGATGGCGATATTTACGATGTGACGGAAGTGCCAGAGCTTTCTAAGAGCAAGCAGCATGATATTGAGGTCGTAGTAGATAGAATTGTCATCAAGGAAGGGGTGCGTAGTCGTCTCTTTGACTCGGTCGAAGCTGCTCTGCGGATTGCTGAGGGCTATGTGGTGATTGACACTATGGATGGTCAAGAGTTGCTCTTTTCTGAACACTATGCCTGCCCTGTTTGTGGCTTTACAGTGCCAGAGCTAGAGCCACGTCTCTTCTCTTTCAATGCGCCTTTTGGCTCCTGTCCGGACTGTGATGGTCTGGGGGTTAAGCTGGAGGTGGATCTAGATGTGGTTGTGCCAGAAGCTGGCAAGACCTTGCGCGAAGGAGCGCTAGCGCCTTGGAATCCCATCTCCTCCAACTACTATCCGCAGATGCTGGAGCAGGCCATGGCAGCCTTTGGTATTGATATGGACAAGCCTTTTGAGGAGCTGACGGAGGAAGAAAAACAGCTGATTTTCTTTGGCTCAGATGGACGGGAGTTCCATTTCCACTATGAAAATGAATTTGGTGGCGTGCGCGATATTGACATTCCCTTTGAGGGGGTTGTCACCAATATCAACCGCCGCTACCATGAGACCAATAGTGATTTTACTCGGACGCAGATGCGGGCTTATATGAATGAGCTGACTTGTGCAGCTTGCCATGGTTATCGACTCAGCCCTCAAGCCTTGTCTGTCAAGGTTGGCGGCGAAGACGGCTTGCATATCGGTGAGATTTCAGACTTGTCCATTGCAGATCATTTGCTTCAGTTGGACAAGCTTAGCTTGACTGACAATGAAGCTACTATCGCACGCCCTATTCTCAAAGAAATTCATGATCGCCTGACCTTCCTTAATAACGTTGGCCTTAATTACCTGACTTTGTCTCGCTCGGCTGGGACTCTATCAGGAGGAGAAAGCCAGCGGATTCGCTTGGCGACCCAGATTGGTTCTAACCTAAGTGGCGTCCTCTATATCCTGGACGAGCCCTCTATTGGCTTGCACCAGCGTGATAATGACCGCCTAATTGCCAGCCTCAAGAAGATGCGTGACCTGGGCAATACCCTCATCGTGGTTGAGCACGATGAGGATACCATGCGGGAGGCTGACTGGCTGATTGATGTGGGACCAGGAGCCGGTGTTTTCGGTGGTGAAATCGTCGCAGCCGGCACCCCTGCGCAAGTAGCTAAGAGTAAGAAATCTATCACAGGCCAATACTTGTCAGGTAAGCGCGAGATTCCAGTACCATTGGAACGTCGTGTAGGCAATGGCCGCTTTATTGAAGTGACAGGGGCTCAGGAAAATAACTTGCAGAATATCACGGCTAGATTCCCCTTGGGCAAATTTATCGCTGTGACGGGAGTGTCTGGATCTGGTAAGTCAACGCTGGTCAATTCTATCCTTAAAAAAGCCATCGCCCAGAAACTCAACCGCAATTCTGCCAAGCCAGGTAAGTTTAAGAAAATCAGCGGCATTGAGCATGTGGATCGACTGATTGATATTGACCAAAGTCCGATTGGCCGGACACCGCGCTCTAATCCGGCTACTTATACTGGAGTCTTTGACGATATTCGCGATCTGTTTGCTAAGACTAATGAAGCCAAGATTCGCGGCTACAAGAAGGGCCGTTTCAGCTTTAATGTCAAGGGCGGTCGCTGTGAGGCCTGCTCGGGTGATGGGATTATCAAGATTGAGATGCACTTCCTGCCTGATGTCTATGTGGCCTGCGAGGTCTGTCACGGCACCCGCTATAATAGCGAGACTCTAGAGGTTCACTATAAGGAAAAGAATATCGCTCAGGTTCTGGACATGACGGTCAATGATGCGGTAGAATTCTTCCAGCACATTCCCAAGATTGCCCGCAAACTCCAGACTATCAAGGATGTGGGACTAGGCTATGTGACTCTGGGGCAGCCAGCCACAACCTTATCAGGTGGTGAAGCCCAGCGGATGAAGCTGGCCAGCGAACTTCACAAGCGCTCTACTGGTAAGTCCTTCTATATCTTGGATGAGCCGACAACGGGTCTGCATTCTGAAGACATAGCCAAGCTCCTTCATGTGTTATCACGCTTTGTGGACGATGGTAATACGGTACTCGTTATTGAGCACAATCTGGATGTTATCAAGACAGCTGACCATATCATTGACTTAGGACCAGAAGGCGGTGTCGGTGGCGGTACGATTATTGCGACGGGGACACCCGAAGAAGTCGCTGCTAATCCAGCCAGCTATACCGGCCAGTACTTGAAAGGCAAGCTGCACGAGAAATAATTCATCAAATCCCTGTTTGATATTAAAAACAGGGATTTTTCGTGTCGGAGAATGCTCGTCAGATTTAAGTCTTAGGCAAGGCTTATTAAAAAATGTCCTATTTGACTTGTTTTTTGATATAATAAGCTTAGTTATTTCATGGAGGTGGCTCATGTTATCAAGAGTGGAAAAGTTTGAAGCAGCATTGGCTCAGACAGAATGCGATGCTGTTTTAGTAACCAATCTGAAAAATATTTACTATCTGACTGGCTTCAGTGGGACAGAAGCGACAGTTTTTATCAGCAAGAATCGTAGGATTTTCCTGACGGATGCGCGCTATACGCTGATTGCCAAGGGAGTAGTCCAAGGTTTTGATATTGTCGAAACGCGCGACGCGATTGGGGAGATTGTCAAGATTATTGCGGACGACAAGCTGCAAAAAATCGGTTTTGATGACGAGATTTCCTATGCCTACTTCAAAATGCTGGAAAGTGTCTTCTCGACCTACCAGCTGGTTCCCATGACGGGCTTTATTGAAAATCTGCGCATGATTAAAGATGAGCAAGAAATCGCGACCATTCGTAAGGCCTGTCAGATTTCTGATCAAGCCTTCCTAGATGTACTGGATTTTATCAAGCCTGGTGAGACGACAGAGCTAGCTGTTATGAACTTTTTAGATGCCCGTATGCGCCAGCTAGGTGCTTCAGGTGCCTCTTTTGACTTCATCATTGCTTCGGGCTACCGCTCTGCTATGCCACATGGCGTGGCTAGTGACAAGGTCATTCAAAAGGGTGAAACCCTAACCATGGACTTTGGTTGCTACTACAATCACTATGTCAGTGATATGACGCGGACTATTCATGTGGGACAGGTGACGGATGAAGAGCGGGAGATTTATGATATTGTCCTGCGCAGCAATCAAGCCCTGATAGAAGCAGCCAAGGCTGGTCTTAGCCGGATTGATTTTGACCGGATTCCGCGCCAGATTATTAACGATGCTGGCTACGGTCCTTACTTTAGCCATGGGATTGGCCACGGTATCGGCCTGGACATCCATGAGATTCCTTACTTTGGCAAGTCAAAAGAGCCGATTGAGGCGGGCATGGTCTTGACTGATGAGCCGGGTATTTATCTGGACGGCAAATACGGCGTCCGCATCGAAGACGATCTCCTCATCACAGAAACCGGCTGCGAAGTCCTAACTCTTGCGCCGAAAGAGTTGATTGTTATTTGAGAATTATCATGCTTTATGATAGAATAAGTAGAAATATAATTTTAAAAAGAGGTAATATAGAATGATTGAAGCAAGTAAGCTGAAAGCTGGGATGACCTTCGAGACAGCTGATGGAAAACTCATCCGCGTTTTGGAAGCGAGCCACCACAAGCCAGGTAAGGGAAATACGATTATGCGTATGAAGCTGCGCGATGTTCGTACTGGCTCTACCTTTGATACCAGCTACCGTCCTGAAGAAAAATTTGAACAAGCCATTATTGAAACTGTTCCAGCTCAATACTTGTACCAAATGGATGACACTGCTTATTTCATGAACACTGAGACTTATGATCAATATGAAATTCCAGTAGTCAATGTAGAAGAAGAATTGAAATTCATCCTTGAAAACTCTGATGTGAAAATCCAATTCTACGGAACAGAAGTGATTGGTGTGACAGTACCAACAACAGTTGAATTGGTCGTGACAGATACGCAGCCATCTATCAAGGGAGCTACTGTTACCGGATCTGGTAAGCCAGCGACACTTGAGACTGGTCTTGTTGTCAACGTACCAGACTTCATCGAAGTTGGACAAAAATTAATCATCAACACTGCAGAAGGAACTTACGTTTCTCGCGCATAATATAGAAGAGGTAATAACTATGGCAGCTGAACAATTAGGTGAAATCGTCATTGCGCCACGTGTTTTGGAAAAAATTATTGCCATTGCAACGGCAAAGGTAGAAGGTGTTTATTCCTTCGCAAATAAGAGTATGTCAGACAGTCTTTCTATGCGCTCACTCGGTCGCGGAGTATCGCTCCATACTGATGAGACAGGTGATGTGACTGTAGACATCTATCTGTATTTGGAATACGGTGTCAGCGTTCCAACTGTTGCAGTAGCAATCCAGAAGGCTGTAAAAAGTGCTGTTTTTGACATGGCTGAGGTAGAGCTGTCTGCTGTCAATATCCATGTGGCAGGCATTGTTCCAGAAAAGGCACCGAAGCCAGACTTGAAAGATCTATTTGATGAGGACTTCCTCAATGACTGATATACTGTTGGAATCCAGAAGAGGTCTGCGCCAGCGGGCTTTTCAGGCCCTGATGAGCCTAGAGTATGAAGGGGATCTTGTAGAAGCTTGCCGCTTTGCCTATTCTTATGATAAGGACGAAGAGGCTGACAAAGCGGAGGAAGCTGATATTCCAGCCTTCTTGCTCAATCTGGTATCTGGTGTGGTCCAGTCCAAGGACGACTTGGACAAGAAAATTGCTCAGCATCTCAAAAAGGGCTGGACAGTAGATCGTCTGACGCTGGTCGAAAAAAATATCCTGCGTCTGGGGATCTTTGAGATTACAGAGTTTGACACCCCACAGTTGGTAGCAGTCAACGAAGCCATTGAGCTTTCCAAGCAATTCTCTGACGAAAAGTCCAGTAAGTTCATCAATGGGATTTTGAGTCAATTTATCGTTGAATAAAATGAAGGTCGAGATAAGTGTCTTGGCCTTTTTGTTTGCCTATTGTTGTTTGAATCGCAAATAGCTTATCGAATTATTAAAATCCGCTCAGAGAACATGAAATATCCGAGTGAGAAAAACTCTTCTTGAAAGCCTTTACAACTTGAAAAAGAATCGGTATAATAAATACAGAAAACGTTTGCATAGATGTTCTCTATAAGAAAAAATAAAGGAGTTTTCTGTTTATGAAAAATAACTATCGCCTACAGTCTCAGATGGGCGAAAAGCGTCATTATTTTGGCATCCGTCGTTTAAAAGTAGGAGTAGCCTCTGTTGTCATTGCCTCAGGTTTCCTCCTGGGAAATGCTCAGCTAGTCCAAGCGGATGAGGCGAGCACAGCCACCAGCCCTGCAATAGAAGCAGTCTCTGATGCAGATGCGATAGCTCAACCTAAGTCAGCAGATGAGGGAAAAACTGGAGAGGCAGATAGTTCAGGAGCGGGGGCTTCAGAGCAGGCAGCTCCAACTGGTGTAGTGGCAGATCAAGCTCCAGCTAGTGCAGGTTCAGAAGCAGTTGGTCAAGAAGCTGGGAATCCAAGTGAAAAAGACAAGCAAGAACCAGTTAGTCAGCCGCAAGCTTCGGCGAAAGACGCTATCGAAGAAGGCAATATCCGCTTTCATTTCAAAACCTTGCCGTCACAAAATCTAGACAGCTTGGGCTTGTGGACTTGGGATGATGTTGAGACGCCTTCTAGCCAAAAGGGAGCTTGGCCGACCGGAGCGACTAGCTTTGCGACTGCTAAAGAAGATGACTATGGTTATTATCTTGATGTCAAGATGGCTGAGAAAAGAAGCAAGATCAGCCTTCTAATCAATAATACAGCAGGGCAAAATATTACGGGTGACAAGACGGTCGAGCTACTCAGTCCTCAGATGAATGAGGTTTGGTTTGACACGGACTATCAACCTCATACTTATGAGCCATTGAAGAAAGGGATGGTCCGAATCAACTACTATCGTACAGATGGCCAGTATGATAAGAAGTCGCTCTGGCTCTGGGGAGATGTCCAAAACCCAAGCAAGAATTGGCCTGACGGAGTGGACTTTGAAAATACTGGCAAATACGGTCGCTATGTAGATGTTCCCTTGAAAGATGCTGCTAAGATGATTGGCTTTTTGCTTCTAGACGAAAGCAAATCAGGAGATGATGTGAAGATTCAAAATCAGGATTATAATTTTGCTAATTTGGAGAAAAATAACCAGATTTTCTTGCGTGATGCGGATCCGACAGTTTATACCAACCCTTACTTTGTCAATGATATTCGTATGACGGGAGCCCAGCATATTGGCTTGACTGAGATTGAGGCCAGCTTTTCTACCTTAGAAAGTGCTAAAAAAGAGGACATTTTAAAGAACTTAAAGATTACAGACAAAGATGGCCATGAAGTCGCTGTTAAAGATGTGGTTCTGGATCCTAGGACCAAAAGCGCCAAATTCATTGGTGATTTTAACCAAGCCCAGTCACCCTACCTTATCAAATATGGCAATGATCAATTCAAAACCAGCATGAACTGGCAGCTGAAGGATAGTATTTATAAGTATGATGGTGATTTGGGAGCGCGTGTTTCTCAAGCGGGTAAACAAGTGGCCCTAACCTTCTGGTCACCGAGTGCGGACCAAGTTGATTTGGTGGTCTATGACAAAGAAGATCAGAACAAGGTCATTGGACGCTTGGCTATGCAGAAAGGTGAGGCTGGCACATGGACCAGTAGCCTGACGCCTGAGAGCGGTCTAGGAATTTCTGACTATCGTGGATATTTCTATCATTATGAAATTACTCGTGGCGGCAAAAAGGTTCTTGTGCTGGATCCTTATGCCAAGTCTTTAGCTGCTTGGAACAGTGAAGATGCGGACAAGGGGGATGCCTATAAGATTGCCAAGGCAGCCTTTGTAGATCCAAGTGAATATGGACCGAAAGACCTGACCTATGGCAATATTCCAAACTTCAAGAAGCGGGAAGATGCCTTGATTTATGAGGCGCACGTTCGTGACTTTACCTCTGATCCAGCTATCTCAAAGGATTTGAAATCTCAATTTGGAACTTTCTCAGCTTTCATTGAGAAATTGGATTATTTGAAAGACTTGGGAGTGACCCACGTTCAGCTCCTGCCAGTTCTAAGTTATTACTTTGTAAATGAGCTGAAAAATGCTGAGCGCATGGACAAGTACGCTTCCAGTAACAGCAACTATAACTGGGGCTATGACCCGCAAAACTACTTCTCGCTGACAGGTATGTACTCCAGCGCGCCGACAGATCCAGCCAAGCGCATTGAGGAATTCAAAAATCTTGTCAACGAAATTCATAAGCGTGGAATGGGCGTTATCCTGGATGTGGTCTATAATCATACGGCTAAGACCTCTATCTTTGAAGATTTGGAGCCCAATTACTACCACTTTATGGATGCGGATGGGACACCGAGATCCAGCTTTGGCGGCGGTCGTTTGGGTACTACTCACTATATGAGCAGACGGGTCTTGGTGGATTCGATCAAGTACCTGACAGAGCAGTACAAGGTAGATGGTTTCCGCTTTGATATGATGGGAGACCATGATGCTGAGTCCATCCAAAAAGCCTACGAAGAAGCCAAGAAGCTTAACCCAAATCTCATTATGCTGGGTGAGGGCTGGAAAACTTATGCAGGTGATGAAAATAAAGCTGTCCAGCCTGCTGACCAATCTTGGATGAAATCAACAGACACGGTAGCGGTCTTCTCAGATGATATTCGCAATACCTTGAAATCGGGTTATCCAAATGAGGGAACACCAGCCTTTATCACTGGTGGCAAGCGAAGTGTAGAAAATGTCTTCAAAAACATCAAGGCGCAGCCAACTAATTTTGAGGCGGATAGCCCAGGGGATGTGATTCAATACATCGCTGCTCATGATAATCTGACACTCTTTGATATCATTGCCCAGTCGATTAAGAAAGATCCGGCACTAGCTGCCAATAATCAAGAGATTCATCGCCGCCTGCGTCTGGGGAATCTGATGATTCTGACTTCGCAAGGGACACCATTTATCCACTCTGGTCAAGAGTACGGCCGGACTAAGCAATTCCGCGATCCTGCCTATAAATATCCGGTCTCAGAAGACAAGGTTCCTAATAAAGCGCATTTGTTGACCAATGAAGACGGCACGCCTTTTGACTATCCTTATTTCATTCATGATTCTTATGACTCGAGCGACGCGATCAACCACTTTGACTGGACCAAGGCGACTGATTCGGAGAAGTTCCCTGAAAATGCCAAGAGTCGTGCCTATATGAAGGGCTTAATTGCCCTGCGGAAATCAACGGATGCCTTCACTCGCAGTTCCAAAGCAGAAGTGGATCAAAATGTAACCCTCATCACCCAACCTGGCAAGGATGGTGTTGAGAAAGAAGACCTTGTTCTCGGTTACCAAGTAGTTGCGTCAAATGGCGATATTTATGCAGTCTTTGTCAATACAGACACCAAAGAGCGACAATTCAACTTTGGTGAAGCTTACAAGCATCTAGCAGGTGCAGAGCTTGTGGCAGATGGTAATACGGCAGGAGTGACAGCCATTTCTGATCCAGCAGGTGTCACCAGAAACAGCAATGGTTTAGCCCTGGCTCCGCTAACAGCGACTATTTTGCGACTTCGAAAAGCGAACCCCGATCAGGAAGAAAAATCCCAAGATCCAACAACTCAAGAAGAGCAACTGTCTGCCTCTTCTGTAGCCAAGGCTCAGCCTCAGGCTTTATCCTTGGATGGGCAAAAACCTCAGGATTCAGCAGTAAAAGAAGCGGCTAGCCAAACAGAAAAAAACTTGCCAAAAACTGGAACAAATAATTCTCTACTGTCTCTTTTAGGTAGCTTCCTTGCTTTCCTGGCCGGTCTGTTAACCTTTAGAAAGAAACAGTAATAATTTGATGAATGCCATGTGAGAAATTTTTTAGACTATGGCTAAATAAAGACGACTTCCAACAATGGAGGTCGTCTTTGCTTGTTTATATCTGCGTTAAACACTCTTACCAGGCAAGAGACTGACTGGCAGGAAATAGCCAGTCGTTTGGACTTCTTGGCCAGCAATTTTTTTGAGGAGCAGGTCCACAGAGAGGCAGGCAATATCTTTCAGCGGCTGCTTGATCGTTGCCAGCTGTGGGTAGTAGTTCTCTATAAAGTAGGTGCCATCGTAGCCAATGATTTTCAAATCTTTGGGAATCTGGATGTCTAGCTCCTGAGCGACTTTCATAATTAAGATGGCTGTCAAATCATCTGAAGCAAAAATAGCATCGGGCTTAGTTTGACTGAGGATTTGCTTGATTTCCATTTCCTTTCGGATCGGAGAAAAATCACTGGATACATTGATAATAGGTGCGTTCGGCAGGACGGAAGCAAAGCCGGCATGGCGCAGGCCGGTTGGTGAGTTGGAATTGTCATTGCCAGTAATCATGATGATGTTTTGAGCTCCAGCCTTGACCAAGGTCTGAGCCGCCAGCACTCCGCCGCCATAGTTGTCTGAGGAGACAACTGGGATATCCGGCGAGAGATTGCGGTCAAAGGCAATGATTGGTGCGGTCACACGATTGTAGTCCTCGATGCCTAGATTGTGGCTGCCGGAAATAATGCCGTCCACCTGATTGGCTTCCAACATCTCAAGGTATTCGCGCTCCTTGTCAGAGTCATGTTCACTATTGCAGATAATGGTTTTATAGCCTTGTTTAAAGAGCTCATGCTCCAGCTTCCCAATCAATTCTGCATAAAAGACATTGCTGATATTAGGGAAAATGAGTCCAATTAGCTTGGCTGATTTTCCTTGGAGACTGCGCGCCAGATTGTTAGGCTTGTAGGCCAATTCTCGCATGGCTGCCTCAACCTTGGAAATCGTTTTGTCAGACAAGTAGCCTTTTCTGTTGATGACGCGGGAAACAGTTGTGGGGCTGACTCCTGCTAGTTTTGCTACATCAGTTAGCTTTGCGACCATATTCTAATTCATAGTAAGTACCGGTTGTATTGCCCTTAGTAATGGCAATACCTGTTTGGTCTTCTCTTGGGAAGACACGGCCGGAAAATACTTTCTCTCCTTTATTAATGAAAATTTCAAAAATTGATTTATCTATAAATATACTAGCATTTGTAGTTTCTTTGTCAATATTGCAGCTTCGGCTGGTTCCAAAGTCTAGAGCAAATGGCTCACCCACTTGACTGCGGTCAACGGTCACTTGACCTTCCTTAAGATCAAAATTGATGCGTAAGCCCTTGCCATCCTTGTCTGCAAAGAGGACGATTTCATGCTCGGTGCCCGCAGCGAGATTCAGCTCCAGTTCGTAGCTGTTCTTGCTTTCTGCCAAATTAGCGAAAGGTTGTTCTTCTGCTCGCAAATTCTTGATAGCAGGCACTGGATACTGGTAGAGCTTGCCGTCTTTCAGGGTTAATTCCTTGACGAGGGAGAAGGCCCCTTGATGGTCGAAGCGGTCAGATGGGTATTCCACATCAGGCAAGCCTAGCCAGCTGACAGCCAGTGCACGACCGTCAGGTGCGTTAAAGGCTTGGGTCGCGTAGCACTCAAAGCCGTAGTCCAGATTTTGGATAGGGCTAGGATCAATCATAGCAGCTTTGCTTGTGTCAAACGATTGACCTGTTTTATACATGTTTGGATAAATGTTGTCATAGTCCAGCACCTCCTTAGACAAACCTTGAGGGCAATAGAGCAGGACTGGTTGGTCGTTGATAAAGACTAGGTTTGGACACTCCATCATATAGGCTGTCTTGTCATTTGCAAAGTCTAAATCGCCGACGGCTTCCCAGTTGGTATAGTCGTTATCAACAGCCTTGTAAAGCTTGACATAGCCTTGTGTGTCTAGATTTTGCCCACCGACAATGGCATAGAATTGCCCTTTGTAGTTGAAAATCTGCGGATCGCGGAAGTGGTCGGTCGCTTCAGCTGGCTGTTCAATCAAGACCTTGTCAATTTTTTCCAGCTTGCCTGATTTATCTAATAGGGCACCGATTTGATAAGGGTGACGCACCCAGTTTTCATCACGAACATTACCAGTATAGAAGAGAAAGAGCTTGTCGTCAAACTGCATAGCAGAGCCAGAATAGGCGCCGTGGCTGTCCAGAGGAGTATCTGGCAGCACTCGAAGACCAGTTTCCGTGAAGTGAACTAGGTCGTCACTTTCCAACTGGACCCAGCACTTGAGGCCGTGAGCTGCTCCGAAAGGAAAGTTTTGGTAGAAAACCACCCACTTGCCGTCAAAATAAGAAAAGCCATTGGGGTCATTGAGCAGACCTGTTTGAGGCTCTACATGATAATTAGCCCGCCAAGGAGATTTAGCGATGTTTTCTTTGATGTGCTGTAGCTCTTCCTGAGTCCAGTCTTCATAGCGTTTATAGCGTTTTTCAGTCGTCCAAGCCAATCTTTTGTCCTCCGAATCATATTATTTCTTATTACTATAGTAAACGTTTTCTGTCGAAAAATCAACATTTAACAGTGAAAAAATATTTTTTCTGCAAAACGCTTGACATATTTTTGAATCATGGTAAAATAATATTCGTAAAGGTGATAAAATCGCTTTCAAAAAGTTAAAAATATTTATAAGGAGATTTTTGCAAATGGATAATACTGAAATTGCAAAAAAAGTCATCGAAGCCCTTGGCGGACGTGAGAATGTCAACAGTGTGGCTCACTGTGCGACTCGCTTGCGCGTCATGGTAAAAGATGAAGGTAAAATCGACAAAAATACTGTCGAAAATCTGGAAAAAGTTCAGGGTGCCTTCTTTAACTCAGGCCAGTACCAGATTATTTTTGGTACCGGTACGGTTAATAAAATCTATGACGAAGTTGTAGCCTTAGGATTGCCAACTTCATCAAAAGATGACATGAAAGCAGAAGCTGCCAAGCAAGGAAATTGGTTCCAACGTGCTATCCGTACGTTTGGTGACGTATTTGTGCCAATTCTTCCGGCTATTGTTGCGACAGGACTTTTCATGGGAGTTCGTGGAGCAATTGCTCAGGATCAAGTTTTATCTTTATTTGGTACCACAGCAGATGCATTTAAAGCAACTGATTTCTACACCTATACAGTAGTATTAACTGATACAGCATTCGCTTTCTTCCCAGCTTTGATTTGCTGGTCAGCTTTTAGAGTCTTTGGCGGGAACCCAATCATTGGTTTGGTTCTTGGTCTAATGATGGTTAACTCAGCACTTCCAAATGCTTGGGATGTAGCTGGTCAGGCAACTAAATTTGCTGTTGATCCTTCTAAGGATATTTTAGACAAAATTGCTAATATGGATGTTCTTGGAAGTTTGAAATTCACTAGCGAAGTTACAGCAACAAAAGTCCATCCGATTTATTTCTTTGGTTTTATTCCAGTAGTTGGCTACCAAAACTCTGTGCTTCCAGCCTTCTTTGTAGGTTTGTTTGGTGCTAAATTTGAAAAATGGTTGCACAAGAAAATTCCAGACGTTTTGGATCTTCTTCTTGTTCCATTCCTTACATTCCTTGTAATGTCTATTTTAGGACTTTTTGTTATTGGTCCTGTCTTCCACATTGTTGAGACATATGTTTTGAATGGTACAGAGTTCCTTCTTAGCCTTCCGTTTGGTCTTGCTGGTTTGATTATCGGTGCAGTTCATCAACTGATTGTCGTAACTGGTGTTCATCACATCTTCAACTTACTAGAATCTCAGTTGGTATCTCAAACCGGGAAAGATCCATTTAATGCGATTATCACTGCTGCTATGACAGCTCAGGCTGGTGCGACTTTGGCTGTAGCTGTGAAGACAAAATCTAAAAAACTCAAGGCTCTTGCATTTCCTGCGGCACTATCTGCGGGATTGGGAATTACTGAACCAGCTATCTTCGGGGTTAACTTGCGTTTTGTTAAACCGTTTGTAATTGGACTGGGTGCTGGTGCTGTTGGTGGTTGGTTAGCTTCTATTATGGGGCTTGCAGGTACAAGTTTCGGTATCACAATTATTCCAGGTACACTCCTTTACCTGAATGGTCAATTGTTGCAATATATCTTTATGGTTGTTTTAACAACTGGTTTGAGTTTTGTACTGACTTATATGTTCGGTTATAAAGATGAAGACACTGTTGAAGAAAAAGCTGAAACTGAAAAATTAGTCGAAGAAGAAACAACTGGTAATGTGCCAGCTGCCCTCCAAGACGAAACGATTATTTCTCCAATCGTTGGTCAGGCAGTAGCTTTGAGCGATGTGAATGATCCTGTTTTCTCTAGCGGAGCGATGGGACGAGGAATTGCTATCAAGCCTAGCCAAGGTGTGGTTTATGCTCCGGCTGATGCTGAAGTGACAATTGCATTCGCGACTGGCCATGCTTATGGTTTGAAAACAGCTAATGGTGCTGAAATTCTGATTCACGTCGGAATCGACACAGTGTCTATGGGCGGTGAAGGTTTTGACCAAAAGGTTGCTCAAGGCGACAAGGTCAAAGCTGGTGATATTCTGGGAACATTTGAAGCTGAGAAAATTGCAGCCGCTGGTCTGGATGATACGACTATGGTCATCGTTACCAACACAGCTGACTACGCTTCTGTGACTCCAGTAGCAGAAGGAGCTCTTGCTAAAGGCGACGCAGTTATTGAAGTGAAAGCCTAATGGAATTTAGAAAACGAACAAAAGTTGATTTGTTCGTTTTTTATGTCATAAGTACAGTCTTGTTGAAAAAGCTTTAAAAAGACTATTTTTGGCAAGAAGTCTGCAAGAGATATGCTATAATGAATAGAGTAGAAATCAAATGTTAAAAGAGGATTTATAATGACAAAATTGTATGGAAGTTTGGAAGCGGGCGGCACTAAGTTTATCTGTGCTGTAGGCGATGAACGGTTTGAAGTTGTTGAAAAGACACAGTTTCCAACGACCACGCCTATTGAAACGCTAGACAAGACGATTGAGTTCTTTTCTCGTTTCGACAATCTAGCTGGTCTAGCTGTTGGATCTTTCGGGCCAATTGATATTGACCCTAATTCAAAGACTTACGGCTTTATCACGACTACTCCTAAGCCGCACTGGGCTAATGTGGACATTGTTGGCGCTCTGCGCCGAGCCCTCAATGTGCCCATTTACTTTACAACGGATGTCAATAGCTCGGCATACGGTGAAGTAGTAGCCCGCAACAATGCTGGCGGCCGTATTGAAAATCTGGTCTATTATACGATTGGGACAGGAATCGGTGCTGGCGCTATCCAGCGAGGCGAATTTGTAGGGGGGACAGGACACCCAGAGATGGGGCATTATTATGTAGCTAAGCACCCTATGGATGTGGAAAAAGAGTTCAATGGCGTTTGTCCTTTCCACAATGGCTGCTTGGAAGGATTGGCGGCTGGACCAAGCTTAGAGGCGCGGACCGGAGTTCGTGGGGAAAATATTAAACTCAATAGTTCTGTCTGGGATATTCAAGCTTACTATATCGCTCAGGCGGCTATTCAGGCGACAGTGACTTTCCGTCCAGATGTCATCGTCTTTGGTGGCGGAGTTATGGCTCAGCAGCACATGCTGGATCGAGTTCGTGAGAAATTCACAGTTCTTCTGAATGGCTATTTGCCAGTTCCTGATGTTCGTGACTATATCGTGACACCGGCTGTGGCTGGAAATGGCTCCGCAACGCTGGGCAACTTTGTACTGGCTAAAGAAGTTAGTGAACGCCACGCAAAATAAGCTTATAGGGTCTGATTTATCAGGCTCTTCTCTATGAGGGAAAGCAATGGAAAAAGCAATTGTCAAAGATATTTTCTTTCTGCAGCAGCTGTCTGAGCGGGCTAGCAGAGAAGACCTTTATCTGGCTCAAGACTTGCAGGATACTCTGCAGGCCAATCGAGAAAACTGTATAGGGCTCGCAGCAAATATGATTGGTGTCCGTAAGCGGGTCATTATCTTTCTATATGGCTTGGTGCCGGTAGTCATGTTTAATCCGGTGCTGCTCTCTAAGTCAGGCCCTTATCAGACAGAAGAGGGCTGCCTGTCCTTGGTTGGAAGCCGTCCCACTCAACGTTATCAGGAAATCACAGTCGATTATCTGGATAAACATTGGCAGCAGCAGACCATGACCTTGAAAGGCCTGCCTGCCCAAATCTGCCAGCATGAATTGGATCATTTGGAAGGGATTATCATTTAGAAAAATTTGACAAAATTGCAAAAAAATGTCTAAAATTAGAGATAATTAGCAGAATAATATTGAAGGAGGCAAGATGTAAATGAAAACAAAAACTTTAGCACTGATAAGCGGTCTGGTTGGTTTGATTGGAGGGACTATTTTGCTGCTCTCGAATATCTTTTTTGTTCCTTTTTCAGCCCTACTAGGTGATTCTGGCCTGAATTTACTGGGAGCGGTGATTAAATTGGCAGCTCTGGGCTTGGGAATTACTTCCTTAGCTTATTACAAAGGTCAAATGCGTTTCAGTGTCGCAGCGGGCGTCCTCCTTATCGTCGGAAGCAGCAATATCGCGCCCATTCCATTTATAGGCTGGATTGCAGGCATTCTCCTTATCATTGGAGGGGCTCTATTCCTCGCTTCTTCTTCAAAATTTTAATGCGGGACCAATCAATTTTTAGGCTGTTTGTCAGTTTGAAAGGAAGGGTGAAGAAATTTTCTTCGCTTTTTTTCTTGTTGAAAAAATAGTTCTCATGGAAACTTTTTTCTTGACTTTCTTTTTTCTTGTGTTAAAATAGTTCTCACGAAAACTATTTTTACAAAGGATACAGGTATGGATAAGCCTTTACTGGAATTGAAGCGTTTTGGACGAAAGATTCATCTCATAGCGGAAAAGCTTGCCAAGGAGCAAGGGATTGAGTCCATGGCTGGGCCTCAGGGGCAGGTCTTGCATATTGTCGCCTGTCGTATGGAAGAGGGGAAGGATACCCTTATCAAGGATATTGAGCAGGAGTTGGATATTTCCAAATCGGTGGCCTCTAACTTAATGAAAAGGATGGAGAAGAATGGCTTTATCAAGCTGGAAATGGGCAAGACAGACAAGCGGGCTAAATATATCCGTCTCACTCCGCAGTCGCAGGAAAGAATGAAAAAAATCCGTGACTTTTTTGATGAAATGGATCGTTCTATTTTGAATGGTGTTTCTGAGCAGGAACTGCTGATTTTTTCTCAAGTCATGGCCAAGTTTTATCAGAATATCGAAAGTTTAGAAAATGGAGGGAAAGATGTTTAAGTTATTTAAACGGCTGACGGTAAGGGAAGTGAGCATGATTGTTCTCAGTGTGCTCTTCACCTTCCTAACGGTATATCTGGAATTAGAAGTTCCAACCTATATTTCGACGATTACAGAGTTGCTGCAAACACCAGGGACTGGTTTGGCAGATTTGTGGGAGCCAGGTCTGAAAATGATCGGCCTGTCTTTTGCTAGCTTGCTGTCAGCTATTGTGGTTGGCTTTTTTGCCGCTCGTATAGCAGCCAGCTTTACCCAGAGCTTGCGGAGCGATATTTTCAACCGTGTGCTAGACTATTCACAGACGGAGATTAAGAAATTTTCAATCCCTAGTCTGCTGACTCGGACGACGAATGACATTACCCAGGTACAGACCTTAATTACCATGGGGCTTCAGGTTGTGACTAGGGGACCGATTATGGCGATTTGGGCCATGACCAAGATTATTGGCAAGTCCGAGAACTGGCTGATAGCAGTTCTTATTGCTGTTATAGTCAATATCCTGTTGACGGTAGTTTTGGTGACATTGGCCTTTCCCAAGCAGTCAGTTGCGCAGCGCTTGGTCGATAAGCTAAACAGCGTCACTAGAGAGAGTCTGACTGGGATTCGCGTGGTCCGGGCTTACAATGCTGAGGATTATCAGGATGGGAAATTTGCGGCAGCCAATGATGAAGTAACCCGGCTCAATCTTTTCATCGGTCGTCTGATGGCTATGATGAATCCAGTTATGATGGGGATTTCCAGCGGATTGACACTGGCTATTTACTGGATTGGTGCTTATTTGATTCAGGAGGCTGGACTGCAGGAGCGTCTCCCACTCTTCAGTGATATGGTCGTCTTTATGTCCTATGCAATGCAGATTGTGATTGGGTTCTTGCTCATGGGTGCCCTCTTCATCGTCCTGCCTCGGACCATTGTATCCGCTGGCCGGATTAATGAAGTGCTGGACCTGCATTCTTCTATCACCAGTCCAGAACAGCCTAAGGCAGCATCGGATAGCAAGGGAGAGGTGGTCTTTCGAGATGTGTCCTTCCGCTATTCCAAGAATTCAGAAGCGGTCATTGAGCATGTTAGCTTTACAGCGCAGGCTGGTGATACCGTAGCCTTTATCGGTTCAACCGGTTCAGGGAAATCCACGCTAGTCAATCTCATCCCTCGTTTCTACGATGTGACTGAAGGAGAGATTCTGGTAGATGGTGTCAATGTTCAAGATTACCAGTTGGAAGACTTGCATGATAAGGTCGGCTACATCCCGCAAAAGGCGGTGCTTTTCTCTGGCGATATTGAGAGCAATCTGGACTTCGGTCAAAGCAAAGAAAGCCCGCTGGATGAGCAGAAAATGTGGGAGGCTCTTGACCTAGCACAGGCTAAACCCTTTGTCCAAGAGAAGGAAAAGGGGTTGAAAGCAGAAGTGGCTCAAAGCGGAACCAACTTCTCTGGTGGTCAGCGTCAGCGTTTGGCTATTGCCAGAGCATTGGCTCGTAAGCCAGAAATCCTCATCTTTGACGACTCCTTCTCAGCCCTAGACTATAAGACAGACCGCATTTTGCGCAAGGAACTGGCTGAGCGGACGCAGGATATGACCAAGCTAATCGTGGCGCAGCGGATTTCTACTATCATGGATGCGGATCAAATCTTGGTCTTGGATGCTGGTAAGGTTGTCGGTCAAGGTACCCACCGAGAGCTTTTAGCCAGCAACGAAGTCTATCAAGAAATTGCCTACTCACAACTATCCAAGGAGGAATTAGAAAATGGAAAATAAGAAGCCTTCATTATTTAGCCAGATACGGCCTTATCTCAAAGGCTTCCAGCTTCCTCTTGCTTTGGCATTTGTGGGAGCTGTCTTGTCAAACATTATCACGGTCTATGGGCCAAATAAACTAAAAGAAATTACCAATCTCATCTCTGAAGGTTTGGCTACCAATATTGATTTAAAAGCTGTGTCTCAGATTGCCCTTCTGCTAACCGTGCTCTATGCAGTCGGAGCTCTGCTCAACTACGGGCAGTCCTTTATCATCAGTACGGTTATCCAGTATTTCTCTAAGCGACTGCGGACAGCCATTGCAGAGAAAATTAACAAGCTGCCGTTGGGCTATTTTGATGCTCATTCTCAGGGGGATACTCTGTCGCGCGTGACCAATGACGTAGATACGGTCGGCCAATCCCTCAACCAGAGTCTGGGAAATGTTATCTCTGCCAGCCTGCTCTTGGTGGCTGTGGTTTTGACCATGTTCTTCATGAACTGGATCTTGGCCTTGGTAACCATCTTGGCTACTGTATTAGGCTTTGTCTTTGTCGGCCTCATCATGGGCAAGTCTCAGGGCTATTTCACCGCCCAGCAAAACGATCTGGCTGCAGTAAACGGTTATGTGGAGGAGATGTACTCCGGTCATAATGTTGTTACCAGCTATAATGCCATTGATCAGTCTAAGGAGCGCTTTGCAGTTCTCAATCACAATCTCTATAATAGTATTTGGAAGTCACAATTTATCTCTAGCATGATGATGCCGCTCATGTTCTTTACGGGAAATTTTGCCTATGTGCTGGTTATTTTGGTCGGTGCTGCTCTGGCAATTAATGGCTCTATTAGTATCGGAATTATTGTCGCCTTTATGGTTTATGTGCGGACCTTCTCTCAGCCTTTGTCACAGATTGCCCAAGGTATCGCCGTCTTGCAGCAGGCTGGTGCAGCACTGGTTCGTGTCTTTGAATTTCTGGCTGAGCCTGATATGGAAGACGACCAATATAAAGAGCAGCAGCTTACTGCTGTCAAGGGAAATGTTGCCTTTGAAGAGGTCTTCTTTGGCTACAAGCCGGACCAGACGATTATTCATGATTTTTCAGCCCAGGCCAAAGCAGGACAGAAGATTGCCATTGTCGGCCCAACGGGTGCTGGCAAGACAACCATCGTTAATCTCCTTATGAAATTTTATGAAATTGACAAGGGTCGTATCAGCATTGATGGTATAGATATTAAGGATATGAAACGCTCCGAGGTTCACGATGCCTTTTCAATGGTCTTGCAGGATACCTGGCTCTTTGAGGGAACGATTCGAGAAAACTTGATTTACAATCAAGAGCATGTGACGGATGAAGCAGTTGTTGCCGCAGCGAAGGCGGTCGGTGTTCATCACTTTATTATGACTCTGCCGCAGGGCTATGGTACGGTGCTGGATGACACGGTCAACTTATCGGTTGGTCAGAAGCAGCTGTTGACCATCGCTCGTGCTCTGCTGAAAGATGCGCCGCTCTTGATCTTGGATGAGGCAACTTCATCAGTCGATACACGGACGGAGGAGCTGATTCAAAAGGCCATGGACAAACTCATGGAAGGCCGGACTTCCTTTGTCATTGCCCACCGTCTGTCTACTATCCGTAATGCAGATCTTATCTTGGTCATGCGCGATGGAAATATCATCGAGCAGGGCAACCACGATGAACTCATGGATCAGAATGGCTTCTATGCGGACCTCTATAATAGTCAGTTTATAGAGGAAGATGCAAGTTGATGCTCAAATAAAACATCAGGAATGTTCGTTTTCCTGATGTTTTTTTAAATTTAACAGAATTTTAAAAAATGCTCAGTTTTCAGTAAGGACGCTCTAGAATCTTGACTTTTTTTCACAGATGCTCTATCAAAAACTTGACAGTTTTTACGCTTTATATTAAAATAAATTTAATATAAGAACTGAAAGCGAACACAACGGGGTGTTTGCTCTACATATAAGTGAGCAACGGTGCTACAAAAAAATAAAAATTCCTTATTTTTTGTAGTACTTTTTTTATCAGCGAATCTGGAGTAAAGCGATGAAGCAATTTGTGCTGGCTGGTGTTTCCAGCGGTGTCGGAAAGACCACAGTTACCCTAGGGATTTTGAAAGCTCTGGCAGACAGAGGTTATCAGGTCCAGCCTTATAAGGTAGGACCTGATTATATTGATACAGCTTATCATAGTCGGATTACCAAGCGGCCTTCACGGAATGTGGATAGCTTTATGATACCGGACGATCAGAGTCTGGCTTGGTCCTACTACAAATGGCATGGAGACGCAGATGTGGCAGTAGTTGAAGGAGTCATGGGTCTCTTTGATGGTCTGGGAACGGACAAGGATTGTGCGTCTTCTGCTTCTGTTGCTAAGAAGTTGGGTATTCCAGTTGTCTTGATTATTGATGGGAAGGCAATATCCACCTCGGCGGCAGCCATGGTCCATGGCTTTGCGACCTTTGATCCGGACTTGGATATTGCTGGGGTCATTATCAATCGAGTAGCTTCGCAAAACCACTATGAGCTCATCAAGGGCGCCATAGAGCGGTATACAGATGTTGAAGTGCTGGGCTATCTGCCTAAGAATGCAACAGCAGAGCTGCCATCGCGTCATCTGGGTCTCATCCCTGACGTAGAAATGGATGATTTGGACCGTCGATTTGAGGAATTGGGAGCGGCAGCAGCCAAGCATATTAATCTAGACAGGCTGCTGGAAAAGGCAGAACTTCCCGATAAGCGGATGACAAATCCTTTTCATATCCACAATGATCAGCCCTTGACTTTGGCTTATGCTTTGGATGATGCTTTCCACTTTTACTACGAAGATAATTTGGACTTTTTAAGAGAGCTCAATGTCCAGCTGGTACCTTTCAGCCCTCTGAAAGATAAGGAGCTCCCAGCTGCAGATGCTTATTATTTTGGCGGCGGTTTTCCAGAAGTCTACGCTCAGGAACTGATGGCAAATGCTGACTTCCGGGCTTCGGTCAAGAAAGCTCACGAGCAGGGCCGGCCAATCTATGCAGAATGCGGCGGCCTCATGTATCTGGGAGAGCTGCTGGAAGTAGAGGGTCAGGTCTATGAAATGGTCGGTATTTTCAAGGGCAAGAGCCTGATGACCCCTGGCCTGAAAAGCTTTGGTTATTGCCAAGCAGAAACGCAGGTAGACAGTCTTTTTGGTCCTAAAGGTACGGCAGTCAGGGGACATGAGTTTCACCATTCAGTCTTTGAAACGGAGGAAGATAGGGTCCTCAAGCTAGAGAAGGTCAGAGACGGTCAGGTCGTAGCTGCCTGGACAGGCGGTTATCAAAAGGGCCGGACCTTTGCCAGCTACTTGCATGTTCATTTTTATCAGGACGAGCAGCTGCTGGCCAACTGGCTGAACTATATCAAAGAGGCGAACTGATATGACACACATTGCAATTTTTTTGGCCGTTTTACTTGACTGGCTGATTGGCGACCCCTATAGCTGGCCTCATCCAGTCAAGTGGATGGGTTCCTATATTTATTTATGTATGCGTTTGCAGGAGAAAAGGCAGTTTTCGCCCTATCTATTTGGCTTTTTCCTCTGGCTGACAACAGTTGGACTGGCGCTGGGAGTGAGCTACGGTCTGCTTTGGTTGGCTAGTCTGGTCCATCCCGTCTTCTATTGGATCGTCTGGATCTATCTGGCCTATGCCAGCCTGGCGGCTAAAAGTCTAGCTTTTGAGGCCCAAAAAGTTTACCATACGCTCAAGTTTGGCACTTTGGAAGAAGCTAGAAAGCAAGTTGGCATGATTGTCGGCCGTGAAACTTCCCAGCTGACTCCAGAGGAAATCAGCAAGGCGACAATTGAGACGGTGGCTGAAAATACCAGTGACGGGGTTATTGGCCCTCTGCTCTGCCTCTTTCTGGGCGGACCCATTCTAGCTATGACCTATAAGGCTATCAACACCTTAGATTCTATGGTAGGCTATAGGACGGAGAAATACCGCAAAATCGGCTTGATATCTGCCAAGATGGATGATCTGGCCAATCTGATTCCTGCGCGTTTGACTTGGCTTTTCTTGATTCTCAGCAGTCAAATTTTACTGCTGGATGTCAAAGGAGCCCTGCGGATCGGTTGGCGGGATCGCTATCAGCATGCTAGTCCCAACAGTGCTTTTTCAGAGGCAGTTGTGGCTGGAGCTCTGGGGATTCAGCTGGGCGGACCACACGTCTATCACGGAGAGCTGATTGAGAAGCCGACCATTGGAGAGGCTTCCAGATTGGTTGAGGCTGATGATATTCAGACGGCGATCTCTCTGCTTTATACAAGTACCATGACAGGTTTAATCTTGTTCACTCTTTTATATTTAGTAAAGCAAGCATATTTCTAGGAGTATACTATGACATATATCCAAAACCCTTCCTCTATTGAGGAAAAGAGCTTTCAAATTATTCAGTCTATGATTACTGAAAAAGACCCTGATTATGTCTTCCATTCGGAAATGGAAGAATCTATCATCAAGAGGGCTATCCATACGACGGGAGATTTTGATTATCTCTATACCATGCGCTTTGAGCATGATGTTCTTAAAAAAATAGAAGAAGTAATCAGAGCTAAGGGGACTATCCTGCTAGACTCCAATATCTCTCTCAATGGCATTAATAAGCGGGTGCTGGACCAGCTGGGAGTGAGCTACCGCTGTTTAATCAGCGATGAAGAAGTAGTTGCGCTGGCCAAGGAAAAGCAAATTACCAGAGCTATGGCGGCTGTTGAGATAGCAGCTAAGATTGAAGGGCCTAAAGTATTTGCCTTCGGTGGTGCTCCTACGGCTCTGTCTTACCTGATTGAGCTGGCAGAGCAGGGATTGGTAGAAGCAGATGCAGTGATTGGGGTTCCAGTCGGCTTTATCAATGTCGAAGAATCCAAAGAGGAACTGCTTCAGTCAGGTCTTCCGGCCCTTGTCAATCTCGGCAGAAAAGGCGGCAGCACGATTGTAGTAGCCATTGTCAATGCCATTATCTACCAGCTGAGAGAAGTGGTGACGGATGACTATGTCCGTTATTCTACACCATCCAGTAAAGAAGGAGGAAAGAACTAGATGTCCTATCTAAAAGCAGCGCACAAGATTGAAGAAGCTAGTTTCAGCAAGATTCAGGAAATTATTGACCAAGAGCATCCGGATATTCATTTTTCAGATCCTTTTGAAGAGGCAGTGCTCAAGCGGGTTGTCTTTACCAGTGCGGACTTTGACTACCTCTACAATATCAAGTTTTCCAATCAGGTTATTGAGAAAATCCTCTACGTCCTCCGAAACAAAGGCACCATTTTTACGGATACGACTATGGTCTTGGGTGGTTTTAATAAAAAACTGCTGGATGACTTAGGTGTTTCCTATCGCTGTCTGGTCAATGAGCCAGCAATCTTTAAGGAAGCTAAGGAGAAAGGAATCACTCGCTCCATGGCTGCTGTGGAATATTCGGCTAAAGTGGATGGTCCAAAGCTATTTGTCTTTGGGAATGCTCCAACTTCTATCTTTAAGGTTTTGGATATGGTCGAAGAGGGGAGCTTGCAGCCGGATGCGGTTGTCGGAGTTCCAGTCGGCTTTGTCGGAGCGGCAGAATCCAAGCTCAAGCTCCATGAAAGTTCTGTGCCTTCTATCGCGGCGTTGGGACAAAAGGGTGGCAGTACCATCGCAGCAGCTGTGGTCAATGCCATCCTCTACCAGCTCAAGCTCGACACTACAGACTATGAACGTTACAGTGTTTCAGATAAAAAGCAGGCTCCGGAGAAAGGAGAGGGCTAATGATGGATGAATACGCTTATGTCAATGGAAAGAAATTAAGAAAAGGTTTTACAACTGGTACTTGTGCGACGGCGGCGACCGTTGCAGCCTTGAGCATGATCTTAAATCAGGAAAGAGAAGAAAAGGTTACTGTTCATACGGCTTCAGGTGTGGAAGTGACCATGGATGTTCACAATCCTTCCTTTGGACCAGAAGAAGCGACAGCGGCCATTGAAAAAGATGGCGGAGATGATGCGGATGCGACGCACGGCCTCTTGATTTATTCGACCGTGACTCTTCTGCCAGATCAGAAGGAAATCGAGATTGACGGTGGTCAGGGCGTCGGGCGCGTGACCGAGAAGGGACTGGCCTGTGATGTCGGCATGGCAGCCATCAATCCAACTCCTAGACGGATGATTGAGCAGCATGTCCGTGAGATTATCGGTCCCAACTGTGGAGCACGAGTTATCATTTCCGTTCCTGGTGGGGAAGAAACGGCCAAACTGACCTACAATTCCAGATTAGGTATTGTCGGTGGCATTTCAATCTTAGGAACAACAGGGATTGTCAATCCAATGTCCGAGGATAGCTGGAAGGCGTCCATTACGATTGAGCTGACCATGCTCTACAATCAAGGACATCGTTCAGTCGTCTTGGTACCGGGAAATTACGGTGAAGATTTTGCTACTAATACTGTGGGGATTCCAGCTGGGCGCATCGTCAATATGAGTAACTTTGTCGGACATGTCCTCAAAGAAGTGCAGCGCATCGGCTTTACCAAGGTTTTGATGATCGGTCACATGGGCAAGTTTGTCAAAGTAGCTGCTGGGATTTTCTCTACCCACAGCAAGGACTCGGATGCCCGTATGGAAACGCTGGTGGCTAATCTTGCCCTGATGGGGGCGCCTATTGAGCTGCTGGAAAAGGTTGACAAGTGCTTGACGACCGAGGCAGCTGGAACAGCCATTAAAGAATTTTCTTACGAGGGTGTCTATCAGGTCTTGGCAGATAAGATCAAGGCTAGAAGTGAGCGCCTGCTTCGCTATCGTAAGCCAGAAGTCAGCATTGAGGTGGTCGTCTTTGGGACTGAGGAAGGCTATCTGGCATCAACCCAGCCTTTAGAGCAGATAAAGGAGGAATGGACATGATTTATGTTATCGGAATTGGTCCGGGAGATCCTAGCTATGGTCTTCTGGGACAGGAAGCCTATTTTGAAAAGGCTGACCGCATTTTGGGCAGTGAACGCCATCTGGAAATCTTACCGCCGGCTTATCGGGATAAGGGTTTGGTCCCTCCTAAAAAATTAGCCGCATTAGCAGAATTGCTGGAGAGCTTTGGTGAGAATGAGGAAATTTTATATCTGGCCTCAGGCGACCCGCTAATTTACGGTTTGGGCAAATGGCTATCAGAGAAGTTTAAGGGACGCGTGGTCATCTCGCCGGGTATCAGCGCCATGCAGTATCTGGCTAGTAGAATTGCCTTGCCCATGAACGATGCTTATCTGACGAGCAGTCATGCTAAGGCGCCTAACTTTGACTTGATTATGAGTCTGTCAAAAGTCTTTATGGTGACCGATCAGAAAGTTGGCCCCTACGAGATTGCTCAAGAGGCTGTTAAAAGAGGCTTGGATAAGGTGCTGGTCATCGGTGAGCAGCTGAGTTATGAAGACGAGCGTATTACCATTCTGCCTGCGAGTGAGGTAGAAGATAGAGAATATGAAATGAATGTAGTGGTGGTGTTAGATGAGGGATTCGGAATTTATCAGGGCTAAAGTCCCTATGACTAAGGAAGAAGTCAGAGCCATCAGTTTGGATAAGTTGGAGCTGCATCGAGCCAAGCGCATGCTGGATGTCGGTTCTGGCACTGGTAGTGTCACGATTCAGGCAGCCCGAACCTATCCAGAACTGGAAGTGGTGGCGGTGGAGCGAAATGAAGACGCGGTGGCCTTGACGCAGGAGAATATCCAGCACTTTGGCTGCCACAATGTCCGTCTCCATCAAGGACTGGCTCCGATTGAGCTGGATGGCAGCTTTGATGCCATTTTTGTCGGAGGGACCGGGGGCAATATGCAGGAGATTTTCGACTGGTGTGCCCAGCTCATGGAGCCGGGCGGTCGGCTGGTCTTGAACTTTATCCTGCTGGAGAATGCTCTGGAAGCAGCTCTAATAGCGGAGCAGATGGACTGGGAGGATCTAGAGATTGTCTCCGTTCAGGCTAGCCGCTGGACAGCTATAGGCAAGGGGCACTATTTCAAGCCTCAGAATCCGACTATTATCGTTTCCTGCAAGAAAAAAGAAAGAGAGGCTAATTGATGTCCAAAGTACATTTTGTTGGAGCAGGCCCAGGTGATGTGGAGCTGATTACGCTCAAAGGTTACAAGCAGCTGTCTGAGGCTGATGTGGTCATTTATGCAGGCTCCTTGGTCAATCCAGACTTGCTCAACTACTGTAAAGAAGGAGCTGAGATTCACGACAGTGCCAGCATGCACTTGATGGAAATCATCGATGTCATGGAGGCTGGAGTCAAGACTGGTAAAGATGTGGTTCGTCTGCAGACGGGAGATTTCTCAATCTACGGTTCCATTCGAGAGCAGATCGAAGAGATGAAGAAACGGGGTATTGAGTTTGACTGTACGCCGGGCGTCAGTTCTTTTCTGGGAGCTGCTTCCAGTATCGGGGCAGAGTATACCGTACCAGAGGTTTCTCAAAGCCTCATCATCACTCGGATGGCTGGCCGGACGCCTGTGCCAGATCGGGAATCTCTGAAAAGCTATGCTCAGCATCGGACTTCTATGGCTATCTTCCTGTCCGTTCAAGGCATCGAAAAGGTGGTCAGCGAGCTAATCGAGGGTGGCTATCCTCCAGAAACGCCTGTAGCAGTCATTTACAAGGCGACTTGGCCGGATGAAAAGAAGGTCTTTGGCGATTTGACTAACATTGCTGAGAAAGTCAAGGAAGCTAAGATTAGAAAGACAGCTTTGATTTTGGTCGGTGACTTTTTAGGTCAGGAATTCTACTATTCCAAGCTCTACCATGCAGATTTTCAGCATGAGTTTAGACGGGGGAAGAGCAGCCATGCCAAGTAATTCTCAAGCCCGTTACGCAATCGCAACAGTGACAGCGGTCGGCAAGGACTTGGCTCTGACTCTGCGAGAAAAGCTGGGCAAGGAAATCCCTATCTATACGACACCTCGATTGGCAGATGACAGAGTCATTGCTATCGAAGGACGAGTGATTGAGGCGCTTGGTCAGCTCTTTCAGGAAGTGGATATTCTCATTTGTATCATGGCTATCGGGGCGGTTGTGCGAGCTATTGCACCAGTCTTGAAAGACAAGGCGAGCGACCCAGCAGTGGTGGTCATGGATGAGAAAGCGACGAATGTCATCAGCCTGTTGAGCGGACATCTAGGCGGAGCCAATCAAGTAACGCTAGACATCGCAGAATTGCTCGGTTCCAATCCTGTTATCACGACAGCGACAGATGTGCAGAATGTAACAGCCTTGGACAATCTGGCTCAGTCGGTCAATGGCTGGCGACCGGAATTGAGAGAATTCATCAAACCTTTCAACAGCTATCTAGGAAGCGGCCGAACCGTCTATTTCTATCAGGAAAAGGACTGGGTTACGGACCTTCGCGGTCTGACTCTGGTGGATGAGGAAGGACTTGTGGCTGTTCTCAAAGGAACGGAACCGCTGATTCTACTGACTACTGAAAAAAAGGACATTCAAAGAGAAAACCTGGCTCTCATCTATCCTCAACCTTATATCTTAGGAGTTGGAGCCAGAAAGGATGTGGCTCCTGCTGTCTTCCGAGAAGGCTTTGAGGAATTTTGTCAGCAGCAGGGAATTTCTGCCAGTGAGATTTCTAAAATCGTCAGCATTGATGTCAAGAAGGATGAAGCAGCCATTCTGGCCTTGGCCGAGGAATTGGGCTGTCCCTTTGAGACCTTTAGTAAGGAAGAGCTGTCTGTCGTAGCAGACCGCTATCCTCAGTCAGAATTTGTCAAAAAGACAGTCGGAGTCGGCAGTGTCGCCTTGGCCAGCGCAGATTTGGCCAGTCAGGGTCAAGTCCTGACAGAGCGCTTTGCCAAGAACGGCTGTACCTATGCGCTTGCAAAAGCAATAACCAAAAAGTAAATCAAAAGAAAAAGCAGACGGTCTTATGAACCAACTGCCCTTATAAAGTTTAATCATACCCATAAAGGAGAAAAAATATATGTTATACGTTATCGGATTAGGCCCAGGTAAAAAAGAATTGATGTCACAAGAAGCATTGGCTGCTATAGCCGATTGTGAGATTATCGTCGGCTACTCGACTTATATGCGATTGATTCTTGATTTGGTCAAGGACAAGGAGCTCGTAGCGAATGGTATGCGTCAGGAAATCGACCGTTGTCAAAAGGCTATTGATTTGGCTAGAGAGACTGGCAAAAATGTCGGAGTTGTTTCTAGTGGAGATGCCGGAGTCTATGGCATGGCTGGCTTGATTTTAGAATTGCTGGGAGATGCCAGCGATGTAGAAGTTAAAGTGGTTCCAGGTATTACAGCTAGTCTGGGTGCCGCTGCAGCGATGGGAGCTCCCCTCATGAATGACTTCTGTCACATCAGTCTGAGTGACTTGATGACTCCTTGGGAAATGATTGAGAAGCGTCTGCATGCCGCAGCTCAAGGTGACTTTGTTGTCTGCCTCTATAACCCTCGGAGTAAGGGACGTCCAGACCATCTGGCCAAGGCACTTTCTATCATGTCTGAGTATAAGTCAGAGGATACTATTGTCGGTATCGGTAAGGACATTGGCCGTAAGGATGAGGAAATCATCTTGACGACTATCAAAGATTTGGATGAGACTTTGGTAGATATGACGACAATCGTTATCGTTGGTAACAAAGAAACTTATGTTAAAAACGGACGCATGATCACACCTCGAGGATATACTTTATGATGAAATTACTGCTGGGAGGGACATCCGACAGCACCGCTATTTTAGAAGTGCTTGACCGCATGAAGATTGACGTAACAAGCTCTGTTGTCACAGACTATGGTCGGCACTTGGCTTCCAAATTCGGCCAGCCGGTCATTCAAGGCCGGCTAACAGCCGAGGATATGGTTGCCTTTATCAAAGAGAATGATGTGGATGAAATCATTGATGCAACTCATCCTTTTGCGGATATCGTTTCCAAGGAAGCCATTCGGGCGGCAGAGATGGCCGGTGTATCTTACCTGCGCTTTGAGCGTCAGGCGACCTTGGATTTGAGCGGAGCTATCGTGGTGCATTCGACCCAAGAAGCGATTGATGAGATTGCCAAGCGCGGCTACAAGACAGTCTATCTGGGAACGGGCAGTAAGACCCTGCCACTCTTTGTCAAGGGACTGCCAGAGCAGCGGATTGTCGTTCGCGTTCTGCCGACTTCGGAAGTGCTTCTGGCTTGTGAGCAGCTGGGACTGGTAGCGGATCAGATTGATGCGATTAAGGCTCCATTTTCCAAAGAGTGTAATAAAGAGCTCTTGCTACGTTCAGGAGCAGATGTCTTTGTTTCCAAGGAGAGCGGTACCGTCGGTGGTATTCGTGAAAAGATTGATGGCTGTCAAGAACTGGGGATGGACTGCATTATCATCTCTCGGCCAATTGTGGCCTATCCGCAGATGGTTTCTAACTTGGAAGAGTTAGAGGCTTATCTGACAAAATAGCTAATAAAAGGAGAAAAAATGTCCGGTTTAGTAACATTACTGGGAGCAGGTCCAGGCGATGCGGAGTTGTTGACCCTCAAAGGCAAGAGACGGCTTCAAGAAGCAGATGTCTTGGTCTTTGACCGCTTGGTCAATCAAGAGCTCTTTCAGCATCTAAAGTCTGACTGCGAAAAGATAGATGTTGGCAAAAAGCCAGGCCAGCCCTGCATCCGACAGGAAGAGATTGAAAAGATTCTCATCGAAAAAGCCCGTCAGGGCAAGCGGGTAGTCCGCCTCAAGAGCGGTGATCCCTATATCTTTGGCCGAGGCGGAGAAGAAGGAGTCAAGCTGGTGGAAGCTGGTGTGGACTTTGAAGTGGTGCCAGGTATCACCTCTGCTGTGGCTGGTCTGACCTATGCAGGGATTCCTATGACTTATCGGGATGTAGCGACTAGCTTCCATGTCTTTACAGCCCATCTCAAGGATGAGACAGAAATGCTCAATTGGGAAGCAATTTCTGAGCTCAAAGGAACCTTGGTCTTTCTCATGGGCATGAAAAATCTGCCTTCCATCGTCCAAGAGCTGACGGCTAGAGGCTATGGCAAGGACAAGCCAGCCGCCATCGTTGAATGGGGAACCCATCCTCAGCAACGCTCAGTGGATGGAACCTTGGGCAACATAGTCGAACTAGCAGAAGCTGAGGACTTTAAGGCACCGAGTGTCATCGTGGTAGGTGATGTCGTAGCCTATAGACAGCAGCTGAATTTCCATGAGAATCTGCCACTTTTCGGCCGTAAAATCTTCATCCAGCAATCAGAGACTGGCAGACTTCCTCGTTTGCTCAGGGATGCTGGAGCTGCGCTGACCACTTTCCCTGCTCGAGATTTGGTTGAAGAGTTAGACTTGCAGCTGCCGGACTTGGAGCAAGTAGACGGTCTCCTCTTTGCAGACATGCAGAGCTGGCCGCTCTTCTTGAAAGCCCTCCGCAAGGCAGGCAAAGACTTGCGCAGTCTGCCGCACATCCGCTTTGCGGCTATTGGTCATCATACGGCTAAGTCTATCGAAGCGAGCGGCATTGTGCTGGATCGGATGACGCCTCAGCAGTCGGATGCGGATTTTGCAGCTGCTCTTGAAAAAGAAGGCGGCAACTGGTATATTCTGACAGCTGAGCATAAGAAAGCCAGTCTGGCAGAACTCTATTCGTTGCCGATTATTGCTAGTCACAGGCTAGCCTTTGACAGTCAGATTAACAGTGACAATTGGTCAGAAATTGAAGTAGTCTGTCTTCCGAACTCAGCTGCGGCCATGAACTTTGTAGCAGCAAGTCAGGAAGCTGGATTTGACTGGAAGGAAGTTCCTATCGTTGTCATGGGTGCCAGCACACGGGCTGTTTTAGAGGAAGCAGGCTTTAGCAAGATTGTTGAGACGGATGAGGCGACCATCGCTTCTATCATCGACAAATGTCGGGAAATTCTCTGAAAGGATACGGGTCATGAGTAAAGCTATAGTAGTAGTCAGTTTCGGAACGACCTATCCCGAGACTAGACGTAAAACTATCGAGGCTTGTGAGCAGGCTATTCAGGAACATTTTCCAGACTATCCGGTTCACCGAGCTTTTACCTCTAATGTCGTTAGACGGCGGATTAAGAAGCAGGAAGGTCTAGATATTCCTACGGTCAAAGAGGTTTTGGAGCAGCTCTTGGAAGAGGGGACTGAAGAGGTCTATATCCAGCCTCTCCATGTCATTTTGGGCAGCGAGTATGAAAAGATTATCGCTCAAGCCAAAGAGTTTGAATCTGTTTTTAAAAAGCTGGTCGTTGCCAAGCCTCTGCTCAACAGTCAGGAAGACTATGAGGCTGTCAAGGATATTCTGCTGGAACGGTATGGTCATGAAGGTCATGATGCAGCAACCGTTCTGATGGGGCACGGCAGTCAGCATTATGCCTTTACAGCTTATGCAGCCTTGGATCATATGATGAAGGGAAACTCAGTCTATATCGGATGTGTAGAAAGCTATCCTCCGGTTGAGCTGATTGAGCAGAAGCTGAAGAAAGATGGCGTCCGAGAAGTGCATCTGGCACCTTTCATGCTGGTAGCGGGCGACCATGCGACCAATGATATGAGCTCAGACGAGGAAGGTTCATGGTATCACTTCTTCAAGGAGCGGGGATATGAGGTCAAGGCCCATCTGGTCGGTCTGGGCGAATATCCTGAAGTTCAGCAGCTCTACATCCAGCATTTGGAAGAAATCATCGAATAGGAGGAAGGCATGGCAAAATTTTACGGAATTGGTGTGGGACCGGGTGATAGCGAGCTAGTGACTATCAAGGCCAGTCGGCTTTTGGAAGACTTAGATATTCTCTATACACCTGAGGCTAAGAAAGGGAGTAAGAGCTTTGCATTAGGCATTGCAGAGCCCTACCTGAAAGAGCATCTGGAAATCAAGCAGCGGCATTTCCCTATGGTCCGTTCCAATTCGACCAAACAAGTCCAGTGGCAGGCCATCTCTGCTGAAATCGCAGAGGATGTCAAGTCTGGCAAGAATGTCGGCTTTATCACACTGGGTGACCCCATGGTCTATAGTACTTACAGCTATCTGCTGGCCCTGCTGGAAAAGGAAATCGACTGTCAGACCATCCCTGGTATCACCTCTTTCTGTAGCATGGCTTCTGAGCTAGGTCAGCCTCTGACCATGGATGAGGAGTCTCTGGCGGTCATGCCGGCTACGGCTTCAGCTGAGAAGATCGAGGCGGCGCTTGAGCTGCATGACTCGATTGTGATCATGAAGGTGGCCAATCACCTAGATACTGTCCTGCCTCTGCTAGAAAAGCTCGGTCTCTTGCAGCAGACTTTTATGGTTAGCAATTCTTCGACGGATAAGCAGCAGACCCTGCTGGGCCTCGAGGGAATCACACCAGAAACCAAGCTGCCTTATTTTACTACCTTCCTCGTGAAAAAGAAGATTTTTTAATATCAGAACCCATGTTCATGGATAAACATTCATCCTTTTGAGCTTAGGTTCTTAGTAAAGGAAAAAAATATGAAACTATTGAAAAATAAAAAAGTAACTTTTGTGGCCTTGTTGGCTATTTTGGCGGTACTGAGTACCCAGTCTGTGTCAGCTATGCATATCATGGAAGGCTATCTTCCACTCTTTTGGTGTATCTTCTGGTTCGCCGTATTCCTGCCTTTCTTTGTGGTCGGCTTGATGCGCATCAAGAAAATCGTTGCAGAGGATCCAAATTCCAAGACCATGCTAGCCTTGTCCGGTGCCTTTATCTTTATCCTGTCTTCTTTGAAGATTCCGTCTGTTACAGGATCTAGCTCGCATCCGACTGGGGTTGGTCTGGGGACAGCTATGTTTGGTCCGTCCGTTATCAGCGTTTTGGGAACCATCTGTTTGCTCTTCCAAGCCCTCCTCTTGGCTCACGGCGGCTTGACTACTCTGGGTGCCAATGCATTCTCAATGGCAGTGGTTGGTCCATTTGTCGGTTATTTTGTCTATAAGTTTGCTAAATCCATCAAGCTGTCTACACCGGTATCTATCTTTATCTGTGCGGTGATTGCGGACTTGGCGACTTATGCGACAACTTCTATCCAGCTCGGTTTAGTCTTCCCAGATGCTAACAGCGGTTTTGTTGGTTCTGCATTGAAATTCATGGGTGTCTTCTTGACCACTCAAATCCCGATTGCTATCGTAGAAGGATTGCTGACAGTTGTCCTCTATAACTTGATCTCAGAAAATATCAAAGAAAGAGCAGGTCTGTTCAAATGAAAAAATATAAGAATATCATCTTAATCTTGGCTGCAGTAGCAGTCACTCTAGCTGCCTTTATCTTTGCCCCTAAGGGTGTGGAATACAGTGGAACAGATGACGCTGCTGAAAAAACTATTAGTTCTATCCAAAAGGACTACGAGCCTTGGTTTTCACCGATTTTTGAGCCAGCAGGTCCGGAAGTAGAGAGTCTGCTCTTTACCCTGCAAGGCAGTATCGGAGCGGGGATCATCTTCTATGTCATTGGCTACCACAAAGGGAAAAAACAAGGCCAACAAAAGGAAGTTTCTGAACATAAATAAAAGCCTTCAACAGTAAGAGCGAGCTCTGGTTCTTGATAGCGATTCAGCTTGTCTGGGACCGGAGTTGCTCTGTGCTGGGAGGTATTGCAAAACATAGCTAGAAAGGAGAGCTACCTCATGTTTGCGATTGATAAATACGCCTATCAAAACCGGTTGAAAAATCTGCCGGTTGCTTATAAATTTGTCATCTATGTACTCTTGTTAGCTGTCAGTTTTTCTGGTGTCAGGAGTCTGCAGCTAGGGCTCATTGTCTTGGTGGCGCCTCTGACTTGCTATCTAGCTCGGCTTCCGTGGTTGCGCTATCTAAAGTGGTATCTGCACGCCAGTATTTTTATTCTGATTAGTCTCTTGACCTTTATCTTGACCTATCAGAATAATCAGGAACAGCTCTTGCTGGCCTTGCCTTTAGGTCAGGGTTATCTGGGCATCAGCCAATCCTCTGTCCAGCAGACCATTTTTATCCTTTTGCGCATCTACTCATCCTTGGTTTCGACTTATTTCTTTGTCCTGACAGTGCCTTTTGCTCAGATGCTGCGGCTTTTTAAAGCCATGCACGTCCCGCGGGTACTGCTAGACTTGATTGTCCTCATGTATCGCTTCATTTTCCTGGTCTTCTATGAGTTTGTGACCATTCGGGATACCTTGGACTTGAAATTCTCCTTTTACAATAAAAGGAAGCAACACCAGGCTTGGGGCAGATTAGCCAATACTCTCTTTGTCAAACTGCTGGATGATAATCAGCATTTAAATGAGGTGCTGACGCTAAGATTTGATGCAGAGCACAGTGAATAATGAAAGCGCATTTACAAGAAGACTGCTTTTATACTATAATGGAAAGTAGATAGGAAACTCAGATGTTACAAGTGAAGAATATTTCTTTTGCGTATGACGAAAATCCAACGCTGCACGATATTTCTATGGACTTCGAAGAAGGCCGGATTACCGGCATTCTAGGAGTTAACGGCTCAGGTAAGTCTACCATCATGAAAATTATCACCCGCCTGCTCAAACCGCAGAAGGGCAGCATTTTATATGATGGTCAGCCTGTGGGCGACTCTAAGAAGGCCTTGTTTCAGTATCGGCAGCATGTCAATATGGTCTTTCAGAATCCAGAGCAGCAGCTCTTTTATACCATTGTGAAGGACGATATTGGTATGGCCTTGGAAAACTTAGGCTATGAAGAAGACGAGATAGCAAGCAGAGTCGCGACAGCTTTAGAGATGATGGATATTTCCCATCTGCAGGACAGACCCTTGCAGTATTTGAGCTACGGCCAGAAAAAGCGGGTGGCTATTGCTGGCATGCTGGCCCTGCAGCCCAAGTATCTGCTGCTGGATGAGCCGACAGCTGGACTGGATCCAAAAGGGCGGGACCAGATGGCCGCGACCATGAAAAAGCTAGTCCAAGCTGGAACCAACATCATCGTATCCAGCCATGATATGGACCTGATGTATGATTGCTGTGACTATGCCTATCTGCTGCAGAAGGGGCATTTGATAGCGGAGGGCAGCAAGTTTGATTTCTTCCAGCAGGGAGAACTGCTAGTAGAGGCAGGCTTGGCTGTACCTTGGATTGTCAAGCTTCATCAGACTATCCAGACGCCACTGGCAGAAAATGAAGCTGCTTTCTTTGAGCAGCTAGGAGGAAATGTAAAATGGTCAAATCATTGATGGTACAGGGAACTGCCTCAGATGCTGGAAAGAGCATTATTGCGGCGGGGCTCTGCCGGATTTTTAAGCAGGATGGCCTAGAAGTGGTGCCTTTTAAGTCGCAGAATATGGCGCTCAATTCCTTTATCACCAAAAAAGGAGATGAAATGGGCCGGGCTCAGGTCGTTCAGGCTGAGGCAGCTGGCAAAGAGCCGGATGTCCGCATGAATCCAGTCCTGCTCAAGCCCACGTCTGACCGCAAGTCTCAGGTCGTTTTTCTAGGTCGGGTACTGCGGGATATGGATGCCGTCGAATACCACGAATACAAGCAGCAACTCCTGCCTAAGATTAAGGAAGTCTGTGAGGAGTTGGGTGCTGAAAATGATATCATCGTCATCGAGGGTGCTGGCAGTCCAGCTGAAATCAATCTCAATGACCGAGACATTGTCAATATGGGTATGGCCAAGCTGGTCGATGCGCCAGTGATTTTAGTGGCGGATATTGATAAGGGAGGCGTCTTTGCCTCTATCTACGGAACGATTGAGCTCATGCCGCCTGAGGACCGCAAGCGGATCAAGGGGGTTATTATCAATAAATTCCGCGGTGATGTTGCCTTGCTGCAGTCTGGTATTGACATGATTGAGGAGCTGACTCAGGTGCCGGTTATCGGAGTCGTGCCTTATGCCCAACTGGATATTGACAGCGAAGACAGCGTCGCATTGGTGCAGAAAAGCCGGCGCTTTGATAGCAGAAAGAGTCTGGATATCGCAGTTGTCAGCCTCAAGCGCCTGTCCAACTTTACGGATTTCCACAGTTTAGAAATCCAGCCGGATGTTTCTGTCCGCTATGTTCAGCCTGGTGATGCAATCGGTCGGCCAGATCTCTTGATTTTGCCGGGCAGCAAAAACACCATCGAAGACATGAACTATCTGCGTGAGTCTGGTCTTGAAGCCGAGATTCTCGAGTGTCTGGAGCAAGGCGTGCGAATCTTTGGTATCTGTGGCGGTTATCAGCTGCTGGGGCAGAAGATTAGTGACCCGCTGCACCTAGAGTCCGACTTAGAAGAGATTAGCGGTCTAGGAATTTTAGAGACAGAGACGGTGCTTCAGCCGGTCAAGCGGACGACTCAGGTCAGAGCCCTGCATGAGGGGCAAGAGCTAGAAGGCTACGAGATTCACATGGGGGAAACCCAGCTTGCGGATAGTCTGGAGCCATTTTCCATCATCAAGGAGCAAAATGGTGAAGCGACTGAACGTCTAGATGGAGCAGTGGCTTATGATGGTCAGGTCCAAGGAACCTATCTGCATGGGGTCTTTGACAATCTAGAATGGACTCGTCAGTACCTGAATGAACTTCGTCTGGCTAAGGGCTTAGAGCCGCTAGAGGGCCAGCTTATCAGTATCAAAGACTTTAAAGACAGAGAGTATGATAAGTTGGCAGACGTCCTGCGCCAGTCTTTGGATATGGATCAGATTTATCAAATCATCAACAGAGAAGAAAAATGAGAATTTATACGAAATACGGTGACAAGGGCTTTACACGGCTCTACGGTGGGGATCGAGTATCCAAGACCCATATTCGGGTCGAAGCTTATGGAACGATGGATGAGCTATGCTCTCATCTAGGCTATGTCGTATCTGAGATGCGCGACTATCCTATCTTGGAAGACCTGCGTTTGGAATGCGAGGAAATCCAGCAGCATCTATTTGACTGTGGCAGCGACTTGGCGACACCGAGGGAATTGCGTCCCTACAAGCAAGAGCCAGCCAATGTCAGCTGGCTGGAGGAGCGGATGGATGAGTATATGCACATCCCTCCGAAAATCGACCGCTTTATCATTCCGGGCGGCCATCGGATTGCGAGTCTTCTGCATGTGGCTCGTACCATGACCAGACGCCTGGAGCGCCGGATGGTGGCTGTTATAGAGGCAGAAGAAGCGGTCAATGAGATTGGCTTGATCTATATCAACCGCCTGTCGGATTACTTTTTTGTGCTGGCTCGATTGGTCAATGACCGTCTAGAGGAGCCAGATACAGTCTACAAACGCAGCGCGAAAATCTTTCGGGAAAAGAAATAGGAGAAGCTAGCATGTATCCAGTCATGATTAATATCAGAGAGAAGAAAGTCGTGGTAGTGGGAGGCGGCAAGGTCGCAGCGCGGAAGATTAAGACCCTGCTGGCTGAGCAGGCTGCTGTGACGGTGGTCAGTCCGACTCTGCATGCTGACATTCCGCAGGCGGAGATCCAATGGCTAGCTAGACCTTACCAGACAGGTGATTTGGAAGGCGCAAAGCTAGTCTTTGCCTGTACAGATCAGGCGGAAGTCAACCGCCAGATTATGGAGGATGCGGCACCCAGTCAGCTGGTAAACAATACGGGCGACAAGACCTTTTCTGACTTCTACAATGTAGCCATTGCGAGAAAGAAGGACGTATCTGTTATGATTTCGACCAACGGCCTCTCGCCCAGCCGTTCCAAGGAGATTCGCAAGAAGATAGAAGCAATTTTAGACCAACTTTAAAAGAAGGAAAGAAGCATGCACCTATTATATGTGGGTTTGACCCATCGGGAAACGCCGCTGACAATTTTGGAAAAAGCGCATTTTTCAGATCAGGAGGGGCTGAAAGCTCTGAAGCTCCTGAAAAGAGAAAAAAGTATCTTGGAAAATATCATCCTGTCCACCTGCAATCGGACTGAGCTCTATCTGGTGGTGGACCAGCTGCACACTGGCCGCTACTATTCCAAGCATTTTTTGGCGGACTGGTTTCAGATTCCTGTCAAGGAGCTGGAAGAGTATTTAGTCTTTCGTGAGGGGGATGAGGCCTTGCGGCATCTGCTGCGGGTTTCTATCGGCCTAGAATCCAAAATTGTCGGTGAAAGTCAGGTCTTGGGCCAGCTCAAGCAGGCTTTCTTGACAGCGCAAGATGCTGGTACGACTGGAATTGTCCTCAATCAGGCTTTCAAGCAGGCGCAGACCTTTGCCAAGCGCATGCATGATACTTATCGAATCAATGACCGGCCCATTTCTATCGGTCTGACCGCCATCCAAGAATTGGACCGACTGGGGCTGGATTACAGCACTAAAAAGGTAGCTGTTATCGGTCTGGGAGAGATTGGTCAGTTGGTGACTAAGTATGCTCTGCAGCGGCCATTCGAATCAGTCATGCTGCTCAATCGGACAGTCAGCAAGGCTCAGCCTTTTCTGACAGAGGACAGGGTATCTGCCCATGGCTGGGATGAATTGGAAGCAGTACTGGCGGATGCGGATGTGGTCTTTTCAGCGGTTAAAACGGAAGAATACATTATCTTTCCCTCTATGCTTAAGGAGGGTGCGATTGTATTTGACCTCTGTCTGCCGCGTTCCTGCCATCCTAGCTCGTCTCTGAAGCTCTATAATATCGAAAATCTAACCAATCAACTCGAGCAATATAAGACAGAGCGGCAGGAGATTGCCGGTCGGATTGCTTTGGAGATTGATGAGGAGCTGGTCAAGTTTGCTGACTGGCGTCAGCAGCTGGGCATTATTCCTCTGATTCAGGAAATCAGGGATAAGGCTTTGGAAGCTCAAGCTTCGGCCATGGAAAGTCTTAATCGCAAGATTCCAGATTTGACCGAGCGGGAGCAGAAGCAGATCTCCAAGCACATGAAGAGTATCATCAACCAAGTCTTGAAGGAGCCAATCTTGCAGCTCAAAGAGCTGTCAGTAGGAGAGCATTCAGACTATGACATTGCCTTGATTGCCAAGATATTTGGCTTGCACAGAGAAAGGGGAAAAGATGAAGGTCATTAAGGTAGGAACCCGCAAGAGTAAGCTGGCCATAACCCAGACCCAACAGTTAGTGGACCAACTCAAGGAGCTCCATCCAGAGCGGGACTTTGTCCTCGTTCCCTATACCACAAAAGGAGATCGCTTGACCCATGTCAGCCTCCAGGAAATTGGCGGCAAGGGAGTCTTTGTCAAGGAAATCGAACGAGCCCTCTTGGCTGGTGAGATTGATATGGCGGTTCACAGTCTCAAGGACATGCCAGCTAAGCTAGCTGAGGGCTGTGCACTCGGTGCGATTAGTCAGCGAGAAGATGTTCGAGATTGCTTGATTTTCCGTCAAGCTGGCCAGACGCTGGCTGACCTGCCTAAGGGCGCTCTTATAGGAACCAGCAGCATTCGCCGACAGGTTCAGCTGCAGGCTCAGAGACCGGATTTGGCTTTTAAACCACTTCGAGGCAACATTGATACCCGTATCAAGAAGCTGGGAGAAGGCGAGTACGACGCGATTGTCTTGGCTATGGCTGGACTTAAACGCTTGGGCTGGCTGGACCAAAACCGTCTTCACATTCAGCCTTTAGAGACCAGTCTTTGTCTGCCAGCTATTTCTCAGGGCGCTTTGGCAGTGGAATGCCGGGAAGAGGATGAGGAACTGCGGCAACTGTTGGCGACTGTTCAGGATGAGAAGACAGCTGCTGAAGTGGCAGTTGAACGGGCAGTTTTGGCTCAGATGAATGCAGACTGTACCTTCCCTATCGCTGCTTTTGCCCAGAAAAACGGTCAGGACTATCATCTAGAGGCCATGCTGGCCAAGGAGGACGGCCAATGTGTCTTTGTCAGCCTTAAAGGGCAGGATGGCCAGCAATTAGCTGAGCAGGCTGTGCGCCAGTTAGCCGATAAGGGAGCAGTAGGAATGCCATGGTTAAAAAAATAATCTTTACCAGAGAGCAGGCGCCAGACTCAGCCTGGCTAGCAGAAATCAGACAGGCTGGATTTGAGACGCATCATGTTCCTCTCATCCGCTGTCAGTCTCTGCCCTTGCCAGAAGCTGTCCAAGCAATTCTGCCAGAAGCCGACTGGGTCTTTTTTACAAGTGCTGTCGCAGTGGAGGCTTTCAGTCCCTATCTGAAAGCGGATTACCGGATTGCGACCATTGGACCTCAGACCAGTCAGGCGCTGGATAAGCTAGGCCGAGCCTGTGATTTTCAGGCCAGCAGCCACTATGGTCTTGACTTTATTCAGGAGTGGCTGGATTTGGCTCTGCCAACGCAGAAGATCTTGCTGCCTCAGAGCAGCCTGTCCAATCCCAGTCTGGCTGAGAAGTTAAAAGAAGCAGGTCACGATGTCTGGGCTTGGCCTATGTACGAAACGACCTCAAATCCTGCTGGTCAGGACCAGCTCGAGACCTATCTGTCCCAGGAGGGTGTGATTTGGACCTTTGCCAGTCCGTCGGCTTGGCAGAGTTTTTGTGCTATTAAGCCCCATCTAGCGTCCAGCCATCAGATTGCAGTGATTGGCCAGACAACGGCTCAGGCAGTCAAGGAGTCCGGCTATGAGGTGGACTACCAGCCCCAGAGTCCTTCTGTTGAGGAAATGGTCAAGGAAATAATCAAGAAAGAAGAGAAAAAGCATGGAATTTTATAGACATCGCAGGCTGAGGAGAAGCAGCGGTCTGCGGCAGCTGGTTCGAGAAACCAAGCTGTCTGTGGATGATTTTATCCAGCCCTTATTTATCAAGGAAGGTCTAACTGAAAAGCAAGAGGTAGCTTCTATGCCGGGAGTTTATCAGTTCTCACTTGAGGATTTGCTGCCAGAAGTTCAGGAATGTGTGGACTTGGGCATTCGGGCTTTTATCGTCTTTGGCATTCCGTCAGAAAAGGACGAAAGAGGCAGTCAGGCTTCAGCTGAAAACGGCATTGTCCAGGAAGCTATCCGTCTGATCAAGAAGCATTTCCCTGAGACGGTCGTCATTGCAGACACCTGTCTCTGTGAGTTTACCAGTCACGGCCATTGCGGTATTTTGCGAGGGGAGGAAGTGGACAATGATCTGTCTCTGACTAGACTGACAGAAGTCGCTGTCAGCCAAGCCAGGGCTGGAGCAGATGTCATTGCGCCTTCCAATGCCATGGACGGTTTTGTGGCGGCTATTCGTCAGGGGCTTGATGCAGCGGGCTTTGAAGAGATTCCGATCATGTCCTATGCCATTAAGTTTGCCTCTAGCTTTTATGGACCTTTCCGAGATGCAGGTGAGAGTGCTCCGGCCTTTGGCGACCGCAAGACCTATCAGATGGCTCCGGCTAATCGCTTGGAGGCTCTAAGAGAAGCTAAGAGTGATGAGGAGCAGGGAGCAGACTTTCTCATGGTTAAGCCGGCTCTGTCCTTTCTGGATATCCTCAGAGAGCTGCGCCAGGAAACCCGGCTGCCTCTGGTGACCTATAATGTCAGCGGAGAATACGCCATGGTCAAGGCAGCAGCTCAGCAGGGCTGGATCAATGAAAAAGCCATTGTCATGGAAACCTTGACCAGTATGAAGCGGGCTGGTGCAGACTTGATTATCACTTATTTTGCCAAGGATGCGGCTGGCTATCTGAAAGAAGGATAGAGACTGCGGAAAATCAGCAGTTTTCTAGATAAGGAGGACCAAGTTGAAGAGAGAACATTCCAACCAATATTTCACAAAGGCTCAACAGCTCTTTCCAGGCGGGGTTAATAGTCCTGTTAGGGCTTTTAAGGCTGTGGGCGGTCATCCGCTTTTTATCGAAAAAGCCAGCGGAGCCTATCTGCATGATGTCGATGGCAACCGCTATATTGATTACGTCCTGTCTTGGGGGCCTATGATTTTGGGGCATGCTCCTAAGGATGTGTTACCAGCAGTTGAGGAAGCTATTTGGGAGGGAACCAGCTTTGGTGCTCCGAGTCCCAGAGAAATCGCTCTTGGCCAGCTGGTGCAGGAGCGTCTGCCTTTCATGGAAAGAATGCGGATGGTCAATTCGGGAACGGAAGCGACCATGAGCGCCATTCGGGTAGCACGTGGAGTGACCAAGCGATCTAAAATTGTTAAATTTATCGGCTGCTATCACGGCCACAGCGATTCCTTTTTGGTTCAGGCTGGTTCAGGCTTGGCTAGCTTTGGGATTGCTGATTCTGCCGGAGTCATTGCTCAGGTAGCTGGGGAAACTCTGGCTTTGCCATACAATGCTACAGATGCTCTCAAGGCTTGCTTTGAAAAGCACGGAGACGACATTGCCTGTGTCATTTTAGAAGCAGTTGCAGGCAATATGGGCTTGATACCCGCGGATGCGGACTTTATCAGTACTATTCGCTCCCTCACTCAGGAATACGGCTCTCTCTTCATCGTGGACGAGGTCATGAGTGGTTTCCGAGCTCATTATCAGGGGGCAGTCGGCCTCTATCAGACAGAGCCAGATCTGGTCTGCTTGGGCAAGGTTATTGGTGGCGGCTTCCCAGTCGCAGCCTTTGGCGGCAAGGCCGTCTATATGGATCAGGTAGCGCCTCTAGGCAGCATCTACCAGGCTGGTACCTTGTCGGGCAATCCAGTTGCCATGACGGCCGGTTATGAAACCCTGAAACAGCTAACACCTGAACTCTTTGCTGAGATTGAAGAGAAAACGAACTACCTCTGTGATGGCTTACGAAGTCTAGCCGATAAGTACAGCATTAATCTGCAAGTTGTGTCAAAAGGTACCATGTTTGGCTTCTTCTTCAGTCAGAAGCCGGTTCGTAACTTTGAGGATTCTAAGGCGGCTGACCATGCTCGGTTTGCAAGACTGCACAGTCTCTTGTTGGAAGAGGGCATTTATCTGGCGCCATCTCAGTATGAAACTAACTTTATGTCCAGTGCCCATACTAGAGCGGACCTAGACCAGACCTTGGCTGCCTTTGAGTGGGCATTTCAAGAAATGAAAGAAGAAGCAAATGGCTAAGATTGTGTTAGTGACAGGCGGAGCCAGAAGCGGTAAGTCGGCATTTGCGGAGGAGCAGTTGGCGGACCGAGAGCGAGTTTGCTATATTGCGACCGGCCTGCCTCGAGGAGAAGATCCAGAATGGCAGGAGCGGATTCGACTGCACCAAGAACGCCGGCCAGCTTCATGGACGACTCAGGAGCAGTATGCAGGGCTGGCGGACTGGTTGCGAGAGCAGTCGCATCCAGTTTACCTGCTGGACTGTGCCACACTTCTGACCAGCAATCGCCTCTTTGATTTGATTGCCCAGCATTTTCCAGACAAGCTGGAGCTGACGGAAGAAAAATTTCTCAGCCGGCAGGAGCAGTCTTTTCTGCTGCAGCTCTTGGAAGAAGAATGGCAAGAGCTCCTATCTGCAATCCGTCAGACAAATGCTGAGTGCTGGATTGTAACGGACGAGGTTGGTCTGGGCATTGTCCCAGAGACCAGACTAGGACGCTTTTTCCGTGATGTGCAGGGCAAGATCAACCAACTGATTGCAAAGGAGGCGAGTGAGGCTTATCTGGTTATCTGCGGCCTCGCTCAGCAGTTGAAATGATAAAGGCATTGATTATCTATACCCAATTTTTTAGCCGGATTGTGATTCCAAAGGCAGTGGATATTTCCTACCTGCGACGGGGACTTCCTTTTCTGACCCTCTTTGGCCTCTTACTAGGGCTGGTTTCAGGTGGATTTTATTTCCTGATGAGTCTAGTTCTGCCTGGAATGGTTGCTTGGGTTCTGACCCTCGCTTTCGATGTTCTGCTGACAGGTGGTTTTCACTTAGACGCCTTAGCGGATACGGCGGATGGGCTCTTCTCCTCTCGTAAGAAGGAGCGGATGCTGGAGATTATGAAGGACAGCCGGATTGGCAGCAATGGCGTTCTGGCGCTCATTCTCTACTATGCTCTGATGCTGGTTCTCTACCCTTATCTGCCAGAGCCTCGCTGGTTTATCGTGGCTAGTCTGACCATGATTGGCAAGGCCGGTCTGAGTCTACAGCTTTACCGGATGACCTATGCCAGAGAAGGCGGTGGCTCAGGAAATTTCTTCAGTGGCAGCAAGACGAGTCATATCCTGCTTGCCCAGCTTCTTCCCTTGCTCTTATCTCTGCTGGTTTTCAGTTGGAGAGGTCTCTTGGCTTATGGCTTAGTATTTCTGGGAGCAATCGGCTATCGCCGGTTCGTTTATAATAAAATTGATGGCCACACAGGCGATACGTTAGGAGCCTACGTAGAAATTGCCCAGCTCCTCTATCTCTTGGGATTGGTGGTGCTAGGGTGAAAAGATGGTATCTGATGCGGCATGGTCAGACAGACTATAACCGCAGACGCTGTTTCTACGGCAGCCATGATGTCTCTATCAACGAGCAGGGCCAAGAGGATGCTAGGCAGCTGGAGCTTCTGATGCAGGAGCGTACGGTTGATGCAATCTACACCAGTTGTCTCAAGCGGACGCAGGAAACAGCCCAGCTGGCTTTTCCAGAAAGGCAAGTCCAGCCTATAGCCGACTTTGACGAGCGGGGCTTCGGGCAATGGGAAGGCTTGACAGCTGATGAGATTGAAGCGGCTTTTCCAGAAGTCTGGCAGGCTTGGTTGGAGGCCCCCTTTGAGGTCACGCCTCCTGAGGCAGAAGTTTTCTCAGACTTTCAGACCAGAGTCTGGGCAGCAACAGACCGCCTGCTAGATACTACTGATGAGTCAATCGCTTTAGTGGCTCATTTGGGAGTCCTTCGCTTAATTTACCAGCATTTGGTTGACCGAGAGGCTGTTTTTTGGAACATTGATGTCCCCCAAGGACGAGTGCTGCTCTTGGAAGAGCGGGACCAGACTTGGCAGGTGACCTTACTCTAAGGCTCTATTATTTAAAAACAAACGACATGATTTATCTTGGGAAAGAGGTGACCAGATGAATACACAGATTCAGGATGAATTCACTTTTAAAAATGGTCAGGCCATGCGCAATCGCGTTGTCTTGGCTCCTATGACCATCTGCGCTAGTGAGCCGGGTGGCTATGTATCTCAGGCAGATATTGACTTTTTTGCCCGCCGGTCTAGGTCGGTTGGTATGGTCATTACTGGCAGTACCTATGTCCATCCTCTGGGAAAGTCCTTTGCGGAGAGCTTCAGCGGCGCCGAGGACGATAAGATTGAGGGGCTTAGCCGTCTGGCCAAGGCCATCAAGGACCAGGGGGCTCTGGCTATTGTTCAGCTCTATCATGGTGGTCGTATGGTTCTGCCCGATTTGATTGACGGTCAGCCAGTAGCACCCAGCGCTGTCAAGGCTCCGCGCGATTATCTGGCAGAGCCGAGAGCGCTCAAGAACGCTGAAGTGGAGCAGGTCATAGAGGACTTTCTGTCAGCTATCAGACGGGCCATTCAGGCTGGATTTGACGGAGTCGAGCTTCATGGCGCTAATACCTACCTGATCCAGCAGTTTGTCTCTCCCCATTCCAATGTCCGTCAGGACAAGTGGGGCGGCAGTCTTAACAACCGCCTGCGCTTTCCAAAGACCTTGCTGAAAAGAGCCAAGCAACTAGTCAAAGAAGAGGCTGACCGCCCCTTCCTGATTGGCTACCGCTTTTCTCCGGAAGAGATTGAAGAGCCAGGTATCCAGCTTTATGACACCCTGCAGTTGCTGGAGCAGCTCATCTATCATCAAGTGGACTATCTGCATATTTCGACCTCTGATGTCTGGCGATCGTCTATCAGAGATTCTCAGGACTCAGAGCCAGTGATTCAGAAAATTATCAAAAAAATTAATGGTAGAGTGCCCCTGATTGGTGTCGGTCAGATAGAGACCAAGCAGGATGCCCAGCGAGTATTGGATGCGGGGATTCCGCTTTTTGCCCTGGGCAAGGCCCTGCTCTTAGACCCCGACTGGGCAGAAAAGGTTGTCTCCGGCCGAGAGGCAGAAGTTATCCGAACTTATCGCGATGAGTTGCAGGCTGACCTGGCTTTGCCAACTGCCTTTGTCGAAGATGCTAGAAGCTATCTGGAAGGAAAAGATTAAGACAAGCACATCCCCAAGGAGGAAAGAGGATGAGCAATCATTTGTTTTTCACTCGTCTGCTCTCTCATCTTCAGGACATAGAACCACCTTAGACAGAGAGCGAAGCGTATTTAGATTTGACTAGGACAGACCGTCTTAAAGTAGTTTACAAAATAGAAAAGGAAGTTGATTATTTTATGAAACATTTTAAAAAAATTATGGCTCTAGCCTTGGCAGGCCTAGCCCTAGCCTCCTGTGTAAACCCTAGCAAAACCAGTGAGCCTACTGGCGATAGTGGCAGTAAGACTGTAACCATTGGCTACACCCAGTTTCCAGCAAATGTAGACCCAGCAGCGGAATACAATGGCTGGTTCACGGTCCGTTACGGAGTGGGAGAAACCCTCTTTAAGATGGACGACAAACTTGAGGTAAAACCTTGGCTGGCTGAGAAAATCGAAGCAGTCTCAGACCTAGAGTGGAAAATCACCCTCAAGGATAAGGTGACCTTCCAAAATGGTGAAAAAATGACCGGTGAAAAGGTCAAAGCTTCTCTGGAACGCTTGATTAAGACCAGCGAGCGGGCAGCATCAGATATGGGGATTGACAGCATTTCTGCAGAGGGTCAAACCGTGACCATCAAGACAAAGGCTGTTCAGCCGATCATGGCGAATCTCTTGGCAGAGCCCTACTCCGCTATTGTGGATACGACTGGCAAGAGTGCATCTGACAAGGCTCCAGTCGGAACTGGCCCTTACATGGTGACCAAGTACACTCCTGAGAGCGGAGCAGAACTCAAGGCTTATGACGACTACTGGGATGGTAAGCCAAAAGTTGCTAATCTGAAGATTAAATACTTCTCTGATCCGACAGCTATTTCTGCAGCCCTCAAGTCTAAAGAAGTCGATGCTGTCTATGGTCTGCCTTATGCAAATCTAAGTACCTATGCTTCCGATAAGAACTACAAAATTTCTGAAGTAGAAGGTTCCCGCTACCTAGCTTACTACTATAACTTTGAAAATCCTTACGTAGCAGATGACAAGTTCCGTCAGGCTTTAGATACCTTGGTAGACAAGAAGACCTACTCAGAATCCCTCTTTAAAGGCTCAGCTGTACCAGCTGTTGGACCTTTCCCTAAAGGGTTTGCCTTTGCCCTGCAAAAGAGCGTCCATGAATTTAACGTAGACAAGGCTAAGAAACTCTTGGATGAAGCTGGCTACAAGGATACTGACGGCGATGGCTACCGTGAAAAAGACGGTCAAAAAGTCAGCATTGAGCTGCTGTCCTTTACTCGTCTGCCTGAAATGCCGCTGGCTGTAGAAGCAACCCAGCAACAGCTCAAGGAAGTCGGAATCGAAGCGACTATTAAGAAAGTTGAAGTCAGTGCCGTTGCCAGTGAAAAGGACTATGCCTTTACACCTTACGCGGTGGTAGCAGCTCCTATCGGTGATCCATATGCCTTCTTCAACAGTGCTGTCAAGACCAATGGTACAGCCAATATCGGTCACTACAGCAACCCAGAAGCAGACAAGAAAATCGAAGAGCTGGCGACTGAAACTGATCCAGCTAAGCGCAATCAGCTCAGCAAGGAAATCCAAGAAATCATGGATAAGGACTACGGCTTTACCATTATCGGCTTCTTCAAGGTCGCTCTGGTAATGGACAAGTCGGTCTCTGGTTTGGAATCCCATCCAACAGACTACTATCACGTCAGCAACAAACTATCAAAGGAATAAAACATGCTGGAAATGAAAGATCTGCTGGTGCAGTCAGCAGATAAAGTCATTCTCGATCGGGTCTCCCTCTCTCTTGCTGAGGGGGAGTCCCTTTCGATTGTGGGCGAGAGTGGCAGTGGCAAGTCCACCCTGCTCAAGATGCTGCTGGGCCTCCCTCTTAGGGGGCTGACAGTGACAGAGGGCAGTATTACCTTTGAGGGGCAGGAAATTCAGCCCCAGGACCACCGCATTTATCTGCCTTTTGTGGGCCGAGAAGTGGCCTGGATTAGTCAGCATGCCAGTCTCAGCTTCAATAACCGCCGTAAGATCAAAAAGCATTATCAGGACTTGGTGAAAAATCAGGGCCAGAAAGCAGCAAATCTCCGTCCCTTGGAAGAATGCCTAGAGATGGTGGGGCTGCTGCCTGAAAAAGTCGTCAATAAGTATCCTTTCGAGCTCAGTGGCGGTATGATGCAGCTGGTCGGTGTAGCGCTAGCTCTAGCCAGCAGGCCCAAACTATTGCTGGCTGATGAGCCGACTAGCGCTCTGGATGTCCTGTCGAAAATGAAGCTGCTTAATCTCTTGAGCCAGCTTCATCAAGAGGAAAACATGGCCATTCTCTTTGTTACACATGATATCAGTGTGGCTGAGCATCTAGCGCAAAAAGTAGTCGTCATGAAAGAAGGGCAGATTGTCGAAAGTGGTCCAGCCCATCAAGTTCTTCGCCATCCTGAGCAGGCCTACACCCAGAAATTGCTGAAGGCCGTGCCTAAGCTAGCAGCATTTAGAGAAGGGGGGCTGCTATGAATCAAGTATTGGTTGGTCGCCAACTGACCTACGAGTACAGTCAGATAGGCGAGCGGAGAATCGGTGTATTTGATATTGACATTAGCTTGGAAAAGGGACAGGCTTTGGGTCTGGTCGGTGAATCAGGCTCTGGTAAGAGTACCATTGCCAAACTCATCTGCCGCTTTTTAAAGCCGGACCAAGGGGAGCTAACCCTACTGGGCCAGCCAGTCTCTGCCTACAAGGATAGGGACTACTATGGTCGGGTCCAGTACATCGCCCAGCAGCCCCAGTCGACTTTTCATCCCAAGCGCAGCATTCAGCAGAGCCTAGAAGAGGTCTGTCGAAACTTCTCTCTCTATCAGCAGCAGTCAGATAGAAAGCAGGCCATCTGTGACTTGCTGAGATCGGTTGGTCTGACACCTGAGCTTGCTCAGAGGCTGCCACACCAGCTGAGTGGAGGAGAATGTCAGCGGGCAGCTATTGCCCGTGCCCTGCTGATTAATCCTGATGTGCTCATCTGCGATGAAATCACCAGTGCCCTGGATGTGACTGTTCAGTATGAAGTCATGAAGCTACTGGCAGATATCAAGAAGCGTTCGCAGACCTCCTTTCTCTTCATCTCTCATGACATCGCACTGGTCAGCAATTTTGCGGAAGATTTGGTCGTCCTCAAGGACGGAATCGTGCAGGAGAAGGGCAGCATGCGAGAGGTCGTCTCTGCTCCCAAGAGTGACTATACCAAGCTCCTACTCAGTCAGTACAGGGAGGATAAAGATGAGGATTAAGCAACAACTAGACTCTATGGCGCCATGCAGCAGCTATCAGGGCAGTCTGCCCATCACAGATGAGCTGGCTATCCAGTACACTCTGCTCAAAGGACAGGCCTCCCAGCCCTTGCTGACCATCAGTGCTGCAGTCCATGGCTGCGAGTATGTCGGTGTCAAGGCGCTAATGGATTTAGCGCATGAGTGGGACTTTAACTTTCAAGGCTCTGTCCTCCTCCTGCATGCAGTCAATGTCAGCGGCTTCTGGGCTCGGGAGACGACACTTGTACCTGAGGACGGCCTCAATCTGAACAGGATTTTTCAGGATCAAGAGCCAGTTTCCAGCCTCAGCTATCAGATTCGGTCTGTGATTGAGAGTCAGGTCTTTAGCGTCAGTGACTTCCTGATTGACCTGCATAGTGGCAATCGGGAAGAACTGCTGACCCCTCATGGTTACTATTCTCTGCGGGCAAATCCAGAGGTGATGGAAAAGTCCTATCAGATGCTGCAGGCTTCTGGGACACCGATTATCTATCAATCTCAGGACCGCGGCAATCTCTACCACGCTGCCTCAGTAGACTATGGACTGCCTAGCATCCTGCTGGAGCAGGGGGAAAATGGCACCTGTCTGCCAGAGGATGTTCTGGCTATGAAGGAGTCAGTCAAACAAGTCGCCCGCTATCTTTTTGAAGGGACCATGCCTTATTATAAGCAGGCGCCGCTGATCTTTGACGACAGTTACTATCTGACCTGTCAGAGGTCGGGCTGCTGGATGTGCTTTGTTCGGCCCAATCAAACAGTACAGGCTGGTCAGGTCATCGGTGAAATCTGTGATATTTATGGCAATATTTTAGAAAAGGTGACTGCTAAGGAAGACGGTCTGGTCCTCTATCAGAAAGCGACCTTGGTCGTCCACCAAGGCGAAGTGCTGCTGGCCGTTGCCAGCAAGAAGCCTGAAAGCTACCAGACATCTGAAAGGGAGGCGCATGATTAAATTTATTATCAAAACAATTCTGCAATTCGTCCTCATCCTGCTCTGCGTCAGCTTTATCTCCTTTTTGCTGGTTTATCTAGCACCGGGAGATCCGGCTGAGAGCATCCTCAACGCTCAGGGCATTCCTTTTACCAAGGAACTGCTGGAAATCAAGCGGGCAGAGATGGGTCTGAATGGCAGCTTTATGGAGCAATATCTGGCCTGGCTGGGCAGGATTGTCCATGGCGACTTTGGTGTGACCTATAATTCCGGAGCTTCGGTCTGGGAGCAGCTGGTTTTCTATTTTCCTAATACAGTCTACCTAGCTTTTTATACCCTGCTAGCAACTCTGGGAATTTCCTTGCCGACAGCTCTCTACACATCCTACCATGCAGGAAAGCCAGTTGATCGCTTCCTGATGGGAGGTCTGGCTTTTCTGAATGCCATACCTAGCTTTGTTATGGGGATTATCCTGATTCTGATCTTTTCCGTTCAGCTGCATTGGTTTCCCATTCAGGCAACGGCTAATGAGCTGGGTCTAGTCCTGCCAGTCATAACACTGGCCATGATTATGTCCACTCGCTATATTCCGCAGCTGCGGACCGCTTTGATAGAAGTGTTGCATTCACCAGAAGTCGAAGGTGCGCGAGGTCGGGGGATTCGAGAGGGACATATCCTACTGCATGATGTGATTTACAATGTTCTGCCCTTTCTTCTCACCTTAGTCAGCCTTTCTCTGGGCTCGCTCTTGGGTGGTGTAGCTATTATTGAGCACCTCTTTTCCTGGCCTGGCATCGGCAAGATGCTGATTGGCGTAGTTGCCAAGCGGGATTATCCCCTCATTCAGGGGGCAGTCCTCTTTATCACAGCTGGAGTCTTGACTGTAAATCTAGTCTTTCAACTGCTTACGGTTTGGCTCAATCCTCGCGTCCGACTGGCTCAGGAAAATCCCAAATTGCTACCGCGTATGAAGAAATTAAAAGCAAGCAAGGAGGGTTCGTATGGATAAGAAAATCAATCGAAAACTCCTGGTCTTGGGCGGTCTCATCGTCCTGGCTCTGATCCTATCCTCCTTGGCCCCTCATCTCTTGGGTGACAGTTTGACCAAGGTCAATCTGGGCCAAGCCCTGCAAGGGCCGAGCAGCAGTGAGTGGTTCGGAACGGACGCTCTAGGCCGGTCTGTCTTTGCACGTGCTGTGAGCGGAGGTGCGGAAACAGTCCTGCCAGCCCTGATGATTCTGATGCTGATTGCGGCGGTGGGCTCCTTTATCGGGGTGACTAGCGCTTTTATCGGCGGGAAATTCGACCAGTTCATCTTGCTGGTTATTACGGCTTTTCAGTCTTTCCCCTCTATCATTTTGGTCATTGCCATCGTCAGTATCTTGGGCATCGGTCTCCAGCAAACCCTCATCGCTATCTGCCTGACGGCCTGGACTAAGTATGCCTACCTGATGCGCTCTATGACCCTGCAGCTGAAAAATGAACCCTATATCCAGTCCTCTAAAATGTATGGCAATAGTTTTTGGACAAGCCTGAAAAACTATTATTTCCCCAGCCTTTTTCCTCAGATTCTGACGACTATGAGCTTTGACATCAGCACCATTATCATGGAAATTGCTGGTCTTAGCTTTGTCGGTCTGGGAGCTCAGGCACCATCGCCTGAGTGGGGAGCCATGATCAATGACGGACGGATTTACATTCAGGAAGCCCCTTGGATTGTGGTCTTCCCTTGTATCTTGCTGATTCTGACGATTCTCCTCTTTACCAAGTTCGGAGACGCTCTGAACAGCAAGTACAACCGCATGAGTTGAACATCAAAAAATCAACAGCTAAAAAAATTATAGCCCCTATCTCTTGGGACTGCAATCATAAAAAATATGAATACAAGAAAGTGATTCAATAAAAATGAGAAAAAAATTATTTTTATTAGTTGTCCTCTTGCTGCCTTTATTCTTGGCAGCCTGCCAGCAAAATTCAAACTCTTCCCAAAAGGTCGATGAGAAAGACAAACTCACCATGGTTTGGGGCGAAGACTTTGGGGATGTCAATCCTCACCGCTACAATCCAGACCAATTTGTCATTCAGGATATGGTCTATGAAGGCCTGGTCCGCTACGGTGACAATGGTAAAATCGAGCCAGCCTTGGCTGAAAGCTGGGATATCAGCGAAGATGGTAAAACCTATACCTTCAAGCTGAGAAAGGCAAAATTCTCAGATGACTCTGACTTTAATGCAGAGAATGTCAAACGCAATTTCGATACCGTCTTTTCAGAAGAAAATAAGAAAAACCACACTTGGTTTGACTTCACTAACCAGCTGGAAAGCTATCGAGTTGTCGATGAGCATACCTTTGAGATTAAACTCAAACAAGCCTACAGTGCGACTCTCTATGATTTATCAATGATTCGTCCGATCCGTTTCGTAGCTGACGCTGCCTTCCCTGACGGAGACGACACGACTAAGGACAACCTCAAAAAGCCAATCGGAACTGGTCAATGGGTTGTCAAAGACAAGAAGGCAAATGAGTACATCACCTTTGTCCGTAATGAAAATTACTGGGGTGAAAAGCCTAAATTGAAAGAAGTAACGGTCAAGATTATCCCAGATCCACAAACCCGTGCTTTGGAGTTTGAGTCTGGAAATGTAGACTTGCTCTATGGAAATGGCGTTATCGGTTTGGATAACTTTGCCAAGTATGCCAAGGATGACAAGTACACGACAGATGTATCTCAGCCAATGTCCAGCCGCCTCATGCTCTTGAATGCCAAGCAAGAAATCTTCAAAGACAAGACTGTTCGTCAGGCGATGAACCATGCAGTTGATAAGAAGTCTATCGCGAAAGATATTTTCCGCGGAACAGAAACACCAGCTGATACCATCTTCTCTAAGTCTACCCCTCACTCTGATGCCAATATCACTCCATATGAGTATGATATCGAGCTGGCTGAAAAGATGCTGGATCAAGCAGGCTGGAAGAAAGGCTCTGATGGTATCCGTGAAAAAGATGGTAAGAAATTAAGTCTGAATGTCCCTTATATCTCGTCTAAGGCGACAGACAAGGACTTGGTTGAGTACTTCCAAGGCGAATGGAAGAAAATCGGAATTGATGTTCAGCTCAAAGCTATGGAAGAAGATGACTACTGGGAAAATATTAAGACTGGCGACTTTGATTTGATGCTGACCTTCTCTTGGGGAGCACCTTGGGACCCACACGCTTGGATGACTGCCTTGACTTCACCAGCAGATCATGGCCACCCAGAAAATGTTTCCCTAGAAGCTCTGCCATCTAAGCCAGAAATTGATAAAATTATCAAGGCGACTCTGGTCGAACCAGATGAGGCAAAAGTCGATGAAGGCTACAAGAAAGTCCTCACCATGCTCCACGATGAAGCTATCTATATTCCAATCACTTACCAATCCGTTGTTTCCGTCTACCGCAAGGGAGAACTCGATGGTATGCGCTTTGCCCCAGAAGAAAATGCTTTCCCACTGCGCTATATTGAGAAAAAATAAAAGCTGGCTTCATAACTGCAAATTTTAATATAAAGGGAGTAGTGCTGCTAAGTTGAAAAGCTTAGCAGCCGCCCCTTTTCTTTTAAGGACTATGAAAAAAGATTTATTTAAAAAAATAGTTTCTTTCTTAGCTGCTCTGTTGATGATATCAGTATTGACCTTTCTCTTGGCCAAGCTATCCTCGGCGGATCAAGCAGAAAATTATTTAAGGGTATCTAAGATTCAAGTGACTCCTCAATCCTTGGAAAAAGCCAGAGACTATCTGGGCCTCAATCAACCTTGGCCCCAGCAGTATCTAGCTTGGCTGACTAAGGCCCTTGGTGGGGATTTTGGGACGTCTTATCTATTAAAGGTTCCTGTCCTGCCCTTGGTGCTGGAGCGTTTCCAGTCGACCCTTTCTCTGGGCTTGACATCCTTTGCTCTTATTTTGCTTACGTCCATTCCTTTGGGGATTTTTAGTGCAGTCTACAAAGGTTCTCTCTTTGATAAGGTCACTCGCTTTCTATCCTTTTCCAGCGTTTCCATGCCCAGCTTTTGGCTAGGCTACATGCTGATTGTGATTTTTGCTGTTCAGCTCAGATGGCTGCCCGTTTCGGGCAAGCAGGACCTTAGCAGCTTGATTCTTCCTAGTCTGACCCTAAGCATGTCATTGATTGGCCAATATACCGCTTTGATCCGTAAGGCTGTGCTGGAGCAGATGAACAGTGTCCATGTCGAAAATGCCCTCCTGCGCGGAGTCAGTAAGTTCTTCCTGGTCAAGAATCATCTCTTGAGAAATTCCCTGCCAGCCATTGCGACAGGTCTGAGCCTGACCTTGGTCTATCTCCTGACAGGCTCCTTGATTGTCGAAGAAGTCTTCTCCTGGAATGGTGTCGGCTCCCTCTTTGTAGATGCGCTCCAGTCTGTGGACCTGCCCATCATCCAGTGCTGTATGCTTTTATTTGGCCTATTATTCTTGGGAAATAATATTCTAACCCAGCAGCTGCCGCTCTGGATAGACCCTAGAGTCAGAAAAAGGAGGAGCAATGTCTAAACGATTTATTTTTTCAAGTGTCATTTTGCTGGCCCTCTTCATCTGCGCTCTCTTTGCTCCCTATCTATCGAGTTTCGACCCCCAGCACGTGGAGATTTCAAATAAACTAATGGCACCTGACGCTGTTCATCTATTGGGAACCGATCAGTTAGGCAGAGACGTTTTGTCTCGTCTGCTGCACGGGGCTCGTTATTCTCTCTTTTTATCCCTGACCATCAGTCTGCTAGAAGTGGTCATCGGTGTCACAGTTGGCTTGCTGATCGGATGGTACCAAGGAAAGGCTGAAGCGACCTTCTTATGGTTTGCAAATGTTATTTCCGCCTTTCCTAGCTTCCTGCTATCGCTAGCTACTGTTGGGATATTGGGACAGGGAATGACCAATATGATTCTAGCCATTGTCATCATAGAGTGGGTCTACTATGCAAGGGTAACAGCCAATCTGGTCAAGAGTGCCAAGGAGGAAGCCTATGTCATTTCTGCCCAGACCATGGGACTCTCCCAGATTCATATCCTCAAAACCCATATCCTGCCCTTTATCTACAAGCCCATTTTGATTATTGTGCTGATGAATATTGGGAATATCATTCTCATGATTTCTGGCTTTTCCTTTCTGGGAATCGGTGTCCAGCCCAACATTACCGAGTGGGGTATGATGCTGCATGATGCTAGAAGCCATTTTCAAACGGCAACTTGGATGATGCTGGCGCCCGGACTGGCTATCTTTCTGACTGTGGTCGCCTTTAATCTATTTGCCGAATGCTTTGAAGAGAAAGGCTGGAAACAGATATGGAAAAAATAGTAGTAAAGCAACTGACAGCCCAGATTGAGGGAAAGACCATACTGCAGGACATCAGCTTTGAAGTGGAGGCGGGTCAGTCTCTGGTCATCATTGGGGAGAGTGGTTCTGGTAAAACCCTCTTAACCAAGATATTGATTGGCCAGCTGCCTTCATCCTTGAGCATGCAAGGAGAAGTTCACTATGGCTCCATGTCTCTGGAGCGCAACTCTCTCAAGGACTGGCAGCAGCTGCGGGGGAGACTAGTGGCCTATATGTCTCAAAATCCGATGGCTATGTTCAATCCTTTTCAGACCATTCAAAGCCATTTTTGGGAAACCCTGCGCAGCCATAGCAAGATTTCAAAGAGCGCTTGTCTGACTAAGGCCCTAGCCTCTATGAAAGAAGTCAGACTGGGAGAGCCGGAAGAGCTTTTGAAGAAATATCCTTTTGAGCTCAGCGGTGGTATGCTGCAGCGGGTCATGCTGGCTATCTTGCTTTGCCTAGAGCCAGAGACCATCATTTTGGATGAGCCTACTTCGGCGCTGGATATCCACAATCGCGAGCAGATTATCCTCATCTTAAAGGAGCAGTTGGCTAAAGGAAAGACCCTCATCACGGTGACCCATGATTATCATTTGGCGCGAGAGCTGGGAGGCAAGATGCTTGTCATGTATCAGGGGGCTATCATGGAGGAAGGGCCGGTTGCTAAGCTCCTCGAAAGTCCTTCGCAGGCCTATAGCCAAGACCTTATCTTAGGGAATCCATACGAACGGTTGGTGAGACAAGATGCTGGAATGTAGACATGTTTTTAAAAAATTCGAGGACAAAACGGTTGTCAAAGACTGTAACTTCACCGTCCAGAAGGGTGAAATGATCGGTCTGATGGGCGAGAGCGGCAGTGGCAAGAGCACGCTGGCTAAATTGCTGATCGGTCTAGAAAAGCCCAGTCAAGGCCAGGTCTTACTGGATGGCCTGCCCTACTCAGTCAAAAAGTCTGGCGTGAGAATTTTACTGGTCTTTCAAGACTCACTCCATTCGGTCAATCCGCATTTTACAGTCGAGCAGGTCTTGACAGAGGCCCTGCCAAAAGATGTGGCTAGAGAAGAGGTAGAATCCATTCTAGAAGACGTCGGTCTGGATAAAAGCTATCTAAATCAGCCTGCGCGCCAGCTCAGTGGCGGCCAGCTCCAACGGATTTGCATCGCCCGTGGCCTGCTCTTAAAGCCAGATATTCTCATCTTTGATGAGGCTCTGAGCGGTTTGGATCCCATTGTTCAGGGAAGGTTGTTACGCCTCTTATATGATTTGTGGGAGAAATACCAGCTGACCTATCTTTTCATCTCGCATGACTTCAAGCTGAGCTATGCTCTCTGCCATCGGATTTTGGTCATGGCAGACGGGGAAATCGTTGATGAGATAAAGGACTTTGAGCTTCCTATCCAGGCTCATCACCACGTGACAGAGAAGTTGATAGGCGACAAGGGACATTTTAGCTGACACATGCCCCAGCCAGCTAAACTATTTTAAAATTAAAAATAAAGGAACATATATGAAACGTACTTTTGAAACGAGAAAACTTTACTTCGGCTTTCCAGTCTTCTTTTTAGGCTATAAGGACGATGTGCACGGCTATAATATTTCGACTTCAAGCTCGGTTTATTCCTTGGGCAGCATGATGGTTATTGCCATGCGTACCAAGGGAAATGCCATTACAGAGATTACCAAGCACCAGCAATTCACAGTCAATGTCCCAGAGAAGGATCTGACCAAAGAGTCTGAAATTGCTGGCTTCAACAGCCGCAAGGACAAGTTTGCCCTGACTGGTCTTAGCTACACAATCGGCGAGACCGTGGATGCTCCGCTTGTAGACCAATGCCCTGTATCCATTGAGTGTCAAGTGCTGGATATGGTAGAATGCGGTGCCTTGACCAATGTCATCGCCCGTGTCACTCGGCGCGTGGTTGATGAGGATTTGATTGATGAAAATGACGCTTTCCGCAGTGACCGTTTTTCTCCTATCAGCTACATGGGAGACGGTGATGGACGGCTTTACCGCTATTTCAGCGACGAGTCAGTCAAGATGGGCTCTATTATCAAAGAAATCCGCAAACAGGAAGAAAAATAAAGAAACCGCTGGGATATTTAGGTCTCAGCGGTTTAGTTTTCTATCACAATTTTTTCTTCTAGGCCAAATTTCTTTAGGAAACGGCCTTGCTCTTCTTGGATTTGCGGCGTTGGATTTTTGACGTTCATGACCAGTTCTATCATTTCTGGATGGACCTCACGCACCAGCTGACGCAGAGCCCAGATAGCTGTAGTGACATGAATCGGATTTTGCCCCTTGTCGATAATTTCCAGCATTTTGGGAATGGCAGAGCGATCATTGGCATTTGCCAGAGCGATAATGGCATTGCGCTGAAGGATGTTTTTTCCCCGCCAGCTGCCGGCTACATGACCGAATTTCTCCTTAAACTGACCGTTGGAAAGCTCCAAGAAAGGCAGGAGCTCGGGATGAGAAAGGTCGGGATCAATCTCTGTTGCGAGCGGATTATCCAAGCCTTTATTGTAAGGGCAGCAGATTTGGCAGATATCGCAGCCATAGATGACCGTTTTAATCTTCTTGCGAAATTCCAGATCCATGACGCCCTTGTCCTGAGTCTGAAAGGATAGACAGCGCTTGGCATTCATGCTGCCGTCACCAATCAGGCAGGAAGTGGGACAGGCTGTCACACAGCGGTTGCAGTCTCCGCAGCCGTAGTCGACAGGCTGATCAGGCTCGATGTCCAGATTGGTGATGAGCTCTCCTAAGAACATATAGGAGCCAAATTCCTTAGAGATGACCAAGCCGTTCTTGCCGATAAAGCCGATTCCTGCTCTCTGGGCTACGGCGGTATCGACCAAGGCGCCCGTGTCCACCATGCCCTTGTATTCAAAGTCAGCGGTCAGTTCCTCAATTCCCTTGGCAAGCCGGTCCAGCTTGTCCTGCAGGACATAGTGGTAGTCTAATCCCCAGCTGTTGGGGGTGAATTTGCCCCGCTTGTAGACTGTTTTCTGAGGCTGCTGCTTGAGCTTTTGGGGGTAGGCGACTGCGATAGAGATAATGGTCTTAGCCGAATCCAGACTCAGCTTGGGCTTGATCCGTTCCTCAATATTCTTGTGCTCAAATCCTGAATTTCGCCCTTCTTCTACAGCCAAGCGCAGCGACTTCTCCAGATAGTCAAAATCATCCGCTGTCGTAAAGCCAATCTTAGAAATCCCAATTTCTTTTGCTAAGTTAATAATTTCTTCTTTGATGTTCATCCTTACTATTATAGCGGAAAAATGCCAACTTGGCGAATGATTGAGAAAGGGAATTATCCTATAGAACTATACCTATAGTTTTATAAGACTTCCTTAGCCTATATACTGTATGATATAATGAAATGTGGAATTTTTTTATAGAAAGTTCCGCAAAGTTTAGGGGAAATTTTATAAAGTTAAACAATGGGAGTTTACAAAATGAAAAAGAGATATTATGAATTTTTGAATGTTCTTGTTACGGATTGTAATCCAATCAGAAACTTAGATTTTTATAAGGCTGGTTTAATTGAGTTATTTTTTATCTCACTGGTATTTATCGTTTCTATTTTCTTACGCGGTGAGATGCATCATCTGAGCATGATAGTCATGAATTTTACTATCGTTCACACGCTTATTTTGTTTCTGGCCTTTTTACTCTTCCAAAAGTTTTTTGATATTAAAGCCTTGCAGCTCATTCCGACCAGCTCTTACCTATTTCTGCATTTTGAATTGCTTTTTTGGGGCTCCATCTTTTTTGGTGAGAACCACTTAGCATTTTTTATGATTTTTATCATACTCAGCTTGTCTTATCAGTTGATTAATTTGCTCTATCAGATGGTGATCGTTTCAAAATTGAGATATTTTGAACAGAAACAAAAGATCAATATTTTGCAGATTCACGCCATCGTCCTGTGCTGCTTGTCAGCTGCAGTAGCAGTCATCACTCGCTTGTTTATGCTGTCAGGAATCTATATGATTATTGCCTTGGTAGGCTTGAGCATCGCTTTGACGCCCTTGTATCTATTGGGCTATGCACAAGTTTTCACTGGCTGGAGAAATCAAGTGCCTGAAAAATGGTAGAATTAAAGGGGGATTGTCTGTCTAGTCTTGAATACGTTAGGTTTCCTCTAACACATTGATTGAGAAGATTAGAGTATATGCATTTTAATCAGTAAGGCAGAGAAATAATTTTTCTCTGCCTTTATTTTTTTACAAATCTGAAAGCGCTTCATTGACAAAGTCTGTCAGATAGTTTATAATATAATAACAGTATAGAAAATGGCAAGGAAGCCTGATTTGATCGCAATGAAGCGAGTGTTTCAGAATCAAAGGGGTTTTCTATGCCATTTTTTTGCGCACTATTATTTTTTATGGAGGATTGTTTCTATGCGGACAAAAGGAATTGTGCTGCTTTGTAGTTTGGCTTTGCTTCTGGGAGCTTGTCAAGCGGGGAATAATAAGACGACGACGGAGTCATCCTCGGCTAAGACGGAGACAACGGATAAGGACAAGGCTAAGACTTTGGATAAGGGCGTTTGGGAAGACAAGCTTTATGCCCGTCTGGCTAAGCTCATCAAGGAAAATGGGAACACCAGCTCTAGCTATGATAAAAATAAAAAACCTTATGCCGTCTTTGACTGGGACAATACGACCGTCATTAACGACATTGGCGAAGCAACCTTTACCTATCAAATTGAAAATCTGGCCTTTAAGATGACGCCGGAAGAATTTGACCAAGCAGTACGGACCAATATACCGAGCGACGATTTTGTTGAGGATTTCCATAATAAAGATGGTGAACCAGTGAACATTGACAAGATTGCGGCTGACTTGCTTTCTGACTACACGGCTATTTACAATAGCTATAAGGGAATGCAAGGAGACAAGTCTCTGGAAGAAGTCAAAAAGACGGATGAATACCAAGACTTCGCTGCTAAACTACGCTATCTTTACGAAGCGATTGGTGATACCTTCAGCTCTGACATCAGCTATCCATGGGTGACCTACCTCTATGCAGGTATGACTTCTGAAGAAGTTCAAGCCCTATCTGAAAAGTCTATTGATCAGGCTCTTCAAGACAAGCTAACTTCTGAAACTTGGGAAAGTCCAGAAGGCTTGAAAGGTGAGTCAGGCCAAATCACTGTGACCTTCAAGCGCGGTGTTCGCTCAGTCAAGGAAATGCAAAATCTCTATAAGACTCTGATGGCTAACGGCATTGATGTCTATATCTGCTCAGCGTCTTATATCGATGTGATTATCCCTTATGCTAGCAATTCTAAGTATGGCTACAATATTCCTAAAGAAAATGTCACTGCTATGCGTCTGAAAAAGGATGATAAGGGTGTGATTCAGCCAGAATACGATACCAACTATGCTCAGACTCAGGGTGAGGGCAAGACAGAGACTATTAAGAAACTGATTGCTGTCAATCATGACAATCAAGAACCAATCCTGATTGCCGGTGACAGTAATGGCGACTATGCTATGCTCAAGGACTTCCCTAAACTGCAAATGGGTATTATCTTCAATCTTTTGAGAGATCCTAGCAAGGGAATCGGTCTTTTGCAAACTAAGGCAATTGAAACTTACGGTCAGGAAGATGCACTTTACTACCTGCAAGGTCGCGATGAAAATAAAGGTGTACTGCTCAACGGCAGGGAAACTATCAAACTAGATAGTAAGGAAGCCCAGCTAAGCAGATAGCAGGCAGTTCCCTGTCATAGAGAGGAATGGATGCAAAATATGAAAAAAATCATGTTTGTCGGTCCAGTCGGAGTGGGTAAGACTACTCTGACCCAGCGACTGAAAGGCTTGGAGCTAAGCTACTTTAAGACTCAGGCTATTGAGTTCTATGATGCCATCATTGACACGCCTGGAGAATTTCTCCAGCATCGTAAGTATTATAATGCTCTGAACGTGACAGCAACGGAGGCTGATGTGATTGGTCTCTTGGTGGCGGCTTCCAATCAGATGCAGACCTTTCCTCAGGGTTTTTCTTCCCTCTTCAATAAAGAAGTGATTGGCATTGTTACCAAGATTGATATGGCTAAACAGCCAGAGCAAATCGAAAAAGCACGGCGGCAGCTGAAAGCGGCTGGAGCCAAGGAAATTTTTGAAATATCAGCGACGGAAAATGAAGGAATTGACCGTCTCCAGGCTTATCTGGAGGCAGACTAGGGACGAAAAGCCGAATATGGTATACTAGATTCTAACAAGGAAACGAGGAAGGAATATCTATTTATGAAAGTAGAGCACGGAGGAAATGCGGCAGCTTTGGCTGAGGAATTTGGTTTTTCTCTAGAAGACTGTCTGGATTTCAGTGCCAATATCAATCCTTTGGGGATTTCTCCGCGGCTGAGAGCTTGTCTGACCGAGTCCATTGACTGGCTGGTTCATTATCCAGACATCAGCTACAGCCGCTCCAGAGAGCTTTTGGCACATCATCATGGCCTAGAAAAGGACAAGGTCCTGTTGGCAAATGGTGCGGTAGAAGTCTTTTACGAGTTGGCCCGCTTCTTGTGTCCAAAGACAGTCCTGACTCTGAGCCCTACTTTCATGGAATATGAGAAAGCCTTCTCGCAAGTGCAGGCCAAGGTGGAGCGCTTTAGCCTTCCTTCTCCATCCTATGAGTGGAATCTAGCTGACATGTTGCCAGCCTTGGATTCACTGACTGCAGGAGACGCTGTACTCATCTGCAATCCCAATAATCCGACGGGTACCCTGATTCGGCGTACTGAGTTAGAAAAGCTAGCTGAGGACCTGCAGGAGCGGCAAATCTTTTTGATACTGGACGAGGCTTTTATGGACTTTCTGGACGATGAGGAGGACTATAGCTTTGTCTCCTGTCTAGCTACCTATCCAAATGCAGTAGTGGTGCGGTCTCTGACTAAGTTTTATGCCATTCCTGGTCTGAGATTGGGCTATGCTCTCAGCTGTCATCCAACTTGCTTTGATGAAATAGAGGGGAGCCGCGCTCCTTGGTCGGTCAATGCTATGGCGGACCAGGCCCTGCCTGTCCTTTTGGAGGATCAGGCTTATCAGCAAGCTACCAAGCAGTGGCTTCGAGTAGAAAGAGATTTCCTTTTTCAAGGGCTGACTGCATTTTCACAGATTCGGCCGGTCAAGCCTAGTGTCAACTATATCTTCTTTGAGTATCTAGGTCGGCTGGACCTGCGTCAGGAGCTTCGGCAGAGAAAGATTTTCATCCGTTCCTGTCAAAATTATCATGATCTGACAAAACGGCATTACCGCATAGCCATCCGCAGCCATCAGGAAAATGAACAGCTTCTGGCTTGTCTGACAGAGGTCTTGGCGAAAGAGGCTCCTTATGACTAAGGCAATCGTGTCTTGTCCAGGTTCCTGCGGTGAATTATTTCAAGGTTTAGTAGGAGAGCAGGAGGTTCTGCTCTCCTATGGGATTGAGAAGCGAAGTCGAGTGAGATTGGACGGGGCTTCGTCTCTCGCAAGGCAAGCTCAAGGTGAAAAGGTACGACGAGCTTTGGAGCTCCTACCTGAGCCCAATGTTTTCTCTTTTGTTCAGGAGTCAGACCTGCCCATCAGCAAGGGCTATTCTAGCAGCACAGCTGATATGATTAGCTGCCTGCAGGCAGTTGCTCTGGGACAAAAGCAGCCTCTAAAGGCGACAGATTTGACGCGTCTCTGTGCCAAGATTGAGCCTACTGACTCGGTGGCTTTTGCGGACTGGACGGTTATTAATCCCCTGACTGGTCAAGTTGTCTGGCAGACAGACTGGCGACCGGAGCTCTATGTTTATATCTTGGAGCCTGTGGAGATGGTGACAACTCTTGACTTGGTTCGGATGAAGGACAGTCCTAGCTATCCAGCTGAGGAGTCTAAGTGTTTGCTTCCTCTCTTTCAGGAGGCTTGTCAGGAGAAGAGTTTGGAAAAACTTGGCCATTTAGCGACCTATAGTGCTTTGTTGAACAACCAACGGCTATCCAAACCCTATCTGAAAGAATTACTGGCTTTGGTAAAAGAATACCAGTGCTTAGGCCTCAATGTTGCCCATAGTGGTACATTGGTTGGTTTGTTGCTGAACAAGGAACAGCTAGAAGTCTTTCCCAAGCTAGAGGCTGAACTAGCTCGCTCAGCCAGTGGGGCTTATTATCAGACTCGGACCTTGAGCAGGATTATTTTTGAAGGGGTGCAGCCGGTCAGGGAGGAGACAGACTAGTTTGAAAGACTTAGAAAAAATTATTGAACAGATTCTTCCGTTAGACAAAGACAAGATTCAAGAAGGCCAGTGCTACTGTGATCAGCTAGGAAAGCCGCCAGGTTCCTTGGGAAAGCTCGAGACTATCTATGCTCGCTTGCATGCTATGTTTTCTGATCCCATTGATTTGGAGAAGAAGATTGTCCTCGTCTACGTGGCAGATAATGGCATCGTGGCTGAAGGCGTTTCTGCCAATCCTCAGGAAACGACCTATACTGTTGCTCGCAATATTCTAGCAGGGAAGTCAGGCTTGTGTGCTATTTCTAAACATGCAGGTTCAGACATCTGCCTGGTAGACATTGGCTGCAAGAAGGATATTTTTGAGGAAAATAAGGACAAGGTCTGTCATGGGACGCGTAACATGCTCAAGGAGCCGGCCATGGCCCGCGAGCAGGCTATAGCAGCAATTCTAGTCGGCTACAAGAAGACAGAGGCCTTGATCAAAGATGGCTATCGTCTCTTTGGAACAGGAGAAATGGGGATTGGCAACACCACCACCTCAGCTGCTGTTATTGCTGCAGTTCTCGGTCTTAAAGCAGAAGACGTCGCAGGCTATGGAGCTGGTCTGACTCAGGATATGAAGGCTCATAAAACTGCCGTTATCCAGCAGTGTCTGGATCGTCACGCTCCTTATGGAGATATTCTGGATCTGACCGCTAAGCTTGGTGGGCTAGATATGCTGGCTATGGCAGGCACTCATCTCGCCTGTGCCCGCTATCAGCTGCCATGTGTAGTGGACGGTCTTATCTCTCTGACGGGGCTGCTGATTGCCCATCAGCTGACTCCTCATGTCTTGGACTATACCTTTGCTTCCCATGCTTCGACGGAGCCTGCTTACAAACTGGTCAGTGACTTTCTAGGCCTGGAGCCCATGCTTTTGTTGGACATGCGACTGGGTGAAGGCTCAGGCTGTCCTTTGGCTTTCTTTCTGCTGGAAAATGCTGTTTATACCATGGAACACATGCCTACTTTTGCTGAAGGCAGCTTGAAAGAAGAAGATTATGTTGATATTCGCAAAAATGTGACTTAAAGGAGGAAAAATATGCAACTCTATACAAAAACAGGTGACAAGGGCTTGACCAAGCTAGTTGGCGGCCAAAGTGTCGCCAAGGATGCGGAACGAGTTAATGCTTACGGAACCATTGATGAGCTGAACTCTTGGATTGGTTATACGATTACCAAGCTGGACAAGGATGATAAGCTGAGAGATGAGCTGCTCCAGCTGCAGCATTATCTCTTTGACTGTGGTTCAGACCTCTCTACTCCTCAGGGAGTTTACCCTTACAAGGTCGATCAGCAGCTGATTGACTGGATTGAGGAGAGGATTGATACCTACGCAGAAATTCCACCGGCTTTGGAAAGGTTTATCCTGCCGGGCGGTGACGAGATTGCTTCCATGATTCATGTGGCTCGGACCATTGCAAGACGGGCAGAGCGTCACATCGTAGGAACGATGTGGACTACAGAAATTAACAATAATGTCCTGATTTTTGTCAACCGTTTGTCAGATTACTTCTTTGCCTTGGCTCGAGTAATCAACTTTACCAAACATCAAGAAGACGTGGCCTATGAAAGAGGTGCCAAGGTCTTTCACAATATCACCAAGGCGGATGTTGAGCGTTGGGCTAGCAAGCGCCAGTGATAAAAAGAAACAGAAAAAGTTCTGTCTTTCCAAATTGACTTTTACCAAGTCTTGGAAAGACAGAACTTATTTTGATCTTCTAAAAAAAGAAAGCCGCCTATACATCATTGTATCTTCATGCTAAGCTTCGTTGATTAGCACTAGCTTTCCAATTATTGACTCTGCTCCTTTGCAGAAAGACAAGAGAAACCTCATCTTTAGAAAATTAACGTACTTAAACGTAGAGTCAATAATGGAAACTAAGCTAAAATGTTTGTTCCAAACTGACATCACTACCTTACATCGAGGCATGAAATCTACTAAAATTTAAGAATAAAGACCTGACTTAAAGCTGAAAAGCTTATCACAGTGGCGGGACCGCGCTGGATTTGCACCAGACTTCCATATCCTTAAAAGTACTAAAATCAATTTCCTAGTAACTAGATTGTAACACCTTTCACAGGGAATTACAAGGAAAATGAACTAAATTTTAATAAAAATTTAATTCTTCAAATAAGCTTGGCTTTGTAAGTAGAAGCGGCACTAAAAACTTCTTATATTAATGACTTTTTTATTGCCATGAAAGCGCTTTTGTGTTATAATTCAATATAGTACAAAGGGGTACTGAAGATAAATAAGCAATGAAGCTATATGAAAATGCTGTGACGTGTGTAGGGGAGCAGTCTTATTTTCATATAGCTTCTTTTTGTTTAAAAATAGATACAACAGAAAGGAGAAAAGATGTATAAGATTTCCTATAAGACTGAATTGCATGTGGGCAAGGGCGCTCTGCAGCAATTAAGCCATTATAAAAACGAGCATATTTTAGTCGTTGCCGATCCTTTTTTGAAGACATCTGGCACGCTGGATGCCATTTTAGCCAACTTTGATGACAGCAATGACATTGTTGTTTTCACAGATATTGTGCCTGATCCGCCAATCGAAACGGTTGTGGCTGGTATCAAGAGTGCAGGAGACAAGCCAATCAGCATTGTGCTTTCTATTGGTGGCGGCTCTGCCATTGATGCTTCCAAGGCTATGTATTATTTTGCCAAGAAGCAGGGTGCCTTCTCAGAGGCTATTCTCATCGCCATTCCTACAACAAGCGGAACTGGATCTGAAGTAACGTCCTTTTCTGTCATCACGGATGCAGAGAGAGGTACCAAATATCCTTTAGTGACCAAAGAAATCCTTCCGGATGTTGCGATCTTAGATGCGGATTTGGTTCTGTCACTTCCTGGTAACATCACGGCTGACACTGGAATGGATGTACTGACCCATGCCATTGAAGCTTATGTATCGACCAAGGCTACGGACTTCTCTGATGCCTTAGCTGAAAAGGCAATCAAGCTGGTCTTTGAATACCTGCCTAAAGCCTACAAAAATGGTCAGGATGTAGAAGCGCGTGAAAAGATGCATGCAGCATCCACTCTGGCAGGTATGGCCTTTAATACAGCTTCTTTGGGTATCAATCACAGTCTGGCACATGCGGCAGGAGCTAAGTTCCATGTGCCTCATGGTCGTTTAAACAGTATTTTAATGCCCCATGTCATTCAATATAATGCTGGTATCGAATTCAACAACCGGAACCGGCAGGCGACAGACAAGACTGTAGCAAGCCGCTATCAGGATATTGCCAAACTACTGGGATGCAGTGCTTCAAGCCCTGTGTCAGGAGTAAGACAGCTGGTTGAAGCCATCAAGAAACTGCAAAGAAAGCTGGAGATGCCAACTTCTCTAAGAGAATATGGTGTGAAAGCAGATGCTTTTGCTCAGTACAAGGTAGAAATTTCAGAAGCTGCTCTGCATGATGGCTGTACTCCGACTAACCCTCGCGTCCCTACGGCAGAAGAACTGCTTAAAGTATTAGAGAAAGCGTTTTAATCCTCTGAATTGCTGTTATGCCAAAATTATTGTATAATGATTAAGAGCGTGCAGTACACTTCTGAAGGTTTAAAATCATGAAGAAGGTTTACTAAATTGGAAGAAAAACAAAGAATGATACAGGAATACGTTCCTGGGAAACAAGTGACCTTGGCGCACCTTATCGCAAATCCTGATGAAGTCATTTTTGAAAAATTGGGATTGCAGGCAGAAATCAAGGATGCGATTGGAATCTTGACGATCACTCCGAGTGAAGCGGCTATCATTGCAGTTGATATTGCGACCAAGGCTGCGGATGTTCAAGTTGGTTTTGTGGATCGTTTCAGCGGCTCTGTCGTGATGACAGGTGATGTTTCTTCTGTTGAGGCAGCTCTCATTGCCGTTTTACAAGGTCTGGAAGAGATTTTGGGCTTCTCCAGCACTGTCGTAACACGGACATAAAAAATCAAACTGTCGAGGGGAAGTATGAAGGGCAGAATACTAATTGTTGATGATGATCCAATTGTAAGATTAGATATCCGAAATATATTAGAAGCAGCTGATTATGAAGTGGTGGCTGAGGCATCCGATGGCTTTGAGGCTATTGATTTGTGTCAGAAATATCGTTGTGACTTGGTCATAATGGACATCAAGCTTCCGCTTTTGGATGGCCTGACAGCGGGTAAGAAAATACTCGAAGATGCTTTAGCTTACAGTGTGATTCTACTGTCAGCCTACAGTGATGAACACTATGTTCAAAAAGCTAAAACCAATGGGATTAGTGCTTACTTGGTTAAACCTTTGGATGCCAAGTCCTTGATTCCAATGGTAGAGGTCTGCATTGAGAAAGGCCGCCAGCTTCAGCAGATGTCCAATGAAATGGTCAAGCTGTCGAAAAAGATAGACGATCGGATTGTGATTGAAAAGGCCAAAGGCTTACTGATGGCTCGTGATCATTTGTCAGAGCCAGAGGCTTTCAAGCGCATTCGGACAATTAGTATGCAAAAGAGAGTGCCGATGATTGAGATTGCTAAATTGCTGGTGCTCCAAGATGATGTGTAATGATGTATAAAGATAAGATAAAGCAGCTTTGTCAGGAACAGACAAATTTGGATGCGGCTGATATCGAGCATCTTGTCCAACAGGCTGACGAATTATTGAAAAACTCAGCTTATGCCAATGAAGATGTCTTCATTGACGTAAAGAATATCTTTTCGGAACATGCCATTGTCATCTTTCACAAAAAACCGGAAAGCAAGCTCAGCTTGTACGAAAACTCGGTTGTAGGTGCTATGGCCTACCTGGAAAATGAGCCAGGTGTTATCCGCACCTTGGAGACGGGCGCTCCCTCGATTGGGCTTTCGGCCAGATCGCAGGAGGGCTTAGCCATCCATCAGACAGTCTTTCCGATAGTGAGAGAAGAGCGCGTCATTGGAACGCTGATTATCGAAAGAAATGCTCCCCAGACTTTACCGGACCACTTTTCTTTAGATAAAGAGAACGACGGTTTTGAATTACGGAGCAGTCCTGAGATTTCAGCCCAAGAGCAGTTTGTTTTATTTGATTATATAGATGAAGCTTGTCTGGTCTTTGACCGGCAGGGCTATCTCAAGTACTTCAATCAGGCAGCCGCTGACTCTTATCGTCATAAGCTAGGCTATATGGACTCGATTGAGGGAATGCACTATAGCAATCTGGTCTTAGACAGTCTGCCTTTTGAAGAAATACAGCAACTGGGACCGCAAGCCCCTCAAGAAAAACCTCACCAAGTTGAGGTACATTATGGCACTTATTGCTTTTTGGTCAAGCGCTACCTGCTGGCTGAGAGTGAAAATGTGGTCATGATTTGTAAGGATATTACAGACATCAAGGAAAAGGAAGCGCAGCTCTTAACCCATACAACTACCATTCGTGAAATGAATCATCGGGTAAAGAATCACTTGCAAACCGTTGTTTCCTTGCTGCGACTACAAGCTCAGCAAAGTCCAGGAGCAGACACCAAAAAAGCTCTTAATGACAGTATGAATCGTGTGCTCTCCATAGCAGCGACTCACGAACTCTTGTCTTCTCAGCAGGATGACAGCATTCAGATTGAGCATCTGCTGAAGGAAGTTATCGAAAATGTCCAGCACTGTTTTTCTGGGCATAGGGAAATAGCCCTGACCTACAGCTTGGAACCGGAACTCTGTCTTGACAGCAGCCGGGCTACTTCACTGGCGCTAATCGTCAATGAATTACTGCAGAACAGCTATGAACATGCTTTTAAGGACAAAAAATATCCAGAAAAGCCGCAAATCCATTTGCAGGTTGGACTTAAAAATGATATAATAACTTTAAAAGCACTGGATAATGGTAGCGGTTACAATCAAGAGCATTCCTTTGAGAATCATCTGGGTCTACTCTTGGTGGAGCGCTTTGTCCAAGGAAAATTGTTTGGAACCTTGTCTATCCACTCAGACCATGAGGGAACGACAACGACCATTCGTTTTAAAAAATAAATACTACCAAGACTAACAATGATGTCAGTCGAAAAAAGCAATGACGCTTGAAGAATGTAAATGAACTCTGTTTGTTTGCATTGCTTTGAGCGTCTTTTTTTGGAGGTTTTTAGTATGTCAGATAAAATTTTGAGTGTGGGGCTTGATATCGGGACAGCCACTACACAGCTGATCCTTTCAGAGCTTACCATCGAGAATATTGCTTCTGTGTTTACTATTCCTCGTGTCTATATTACAGATAAAAAAGTTCTTTATAAAAGTGAAATTATCTTCACACCAATTTCGGATCAACTTTTGATCGAGGTGGATAAGATTAAAAACTTTGTTCTGAATGAGTATGCGAAAGCAGGCATTCAGAAAAAAGATATTCAGATGGGGGCAGTCATCATTACTGGTGAGACGGCTCGCAAGGAAAATGCCAGTCAGGTGCTCCAAGCACTGAGTGGCTACGCTGGTGACTTTGTCGTTGCGACGGCCGGTCCAGACCTTGAGAGTATCATCGCTGGTAAAGGGGCCTGCAGCCATCAGTATTCTCAAGAGCATCATACATCAGTCGTCAATATTGATATTGGTGGGGGGACTTCCAATCTGGCAGTCTTCCGAGAAGGAGATGTTATTGATACAGGGTGTTTTGATATCGGAGGTCGGCTGATAAAGATGGATCCGCAGACCCAGCGGATTAGCTATATTGCTCCAAAACTGCAGACTATCATTGCAGAGCAGGGGCTTCAGCTGGCAGTTGGTGAAACGGTCCATCGGGCTGATTTGGATCGGCTGATTCAAGAAATGGTCTCCGTATTAGAACAGTCTGTAGGAATTGACAATCACAGTCCTTACTATGAGCTCTTACAGACCAACCACGGTCTCAAGTTGAACTATGATCTCCACTGTGTATCTTTCTCTGGTGGTGTAGCTGATGGAATATACTTGGAAACGACCTCGGCGGATGATTTCCGCTATGGGGATATCGGTATCCTGCTTGGCAGGGCGTTGAGCAAATCCAAGATTTTTGATCAAAAGAAAGTCATCCAGTCAGCTGAGACCATTCGGGCAACCGTTGTTGGAGCGGGCAGCCATACGACCGATGTCAGTGGCAGTACCATTACCTACATCTCTGATATCCTCCCTATTAAGAACATTCCAGTTCTCAAACTGGCAGCTTCTGATGAGCATGAGGATAAGGAGGGACTGCAGCAGATTATCAGGGACAAGGTAGCCTGGTTCACACTGGAAAATGAAGTCCAGCAGGTGGCTTTGGCAATCAATGGAGAAAAAAGCCCAAGCTTCGCCCGAGTTTTGGAATACGCAGAGGCTATTGTCAGCGGAATGAGCGAAAGTATTGAAAAGAAAATTCCGCTGCTAGTGGTAGTCAGAGAAGATATGGCCAAGGTTTTAGGTCAATGTCTCTTTGCTCAGTTGCCAAAGGATTATCCATTTGTCTGTATTGACTCAGTGGATGTTCAAAATGGCGACTATATCGATATTGGTAATCCAGTTATTGAAGGCTCGGTCTTACCGATTGTTGTGAAAACATTGGTGTTTAATTAAACTTTTATTTACACAAAGGAGGAAGTAATCCATGATTTTGAAAACAAAATTGTTTGGTCGGCTTTACGAATTTAAATCCGTAAAAGAAGTGCTGGCCAAAGCCAATGAGTACAAATCCGGAGATCAGCTAGCCGGAGTAGCAGCAGAATCTGCTGAAGAGCGTGTCGCTGCTAAGGTTGTACTAGCCCAGCTGAAACTGTCTGATTTGTTCAATAATCCAGTAGTGCCTTATGAAGAAGATGAGGTAACACGGATTATCATTGACGACGTCAATCTTCGTACTTACGAAAAGATTAAGAACTGGACAGTAGAAGAGCTGCGTGAATGGATCTTGGATAACAAGACTAAGAACGTGGACATTCAATGGCTGTCTCGTGGGTTGACTTCTGAAATGGTAGCAGCGGTTGCTAAGTTGATGACCAACTTGGACTTGATTGTAGCTGCCAATAAGATTGTCATTACCAAACATGCGAATACAACGATTGGTATGCCGGGAACATTCTCTTCTCGTCTTCAACCAAACCATACCACAGACGATCCAGACGGTATCATGGCTTCTACTATGGAAGGTTTTGCCTATGGATGTGGGGATGCTCTTTTGGGATTGAACCCAGTAGACGACTCTGTGGAAAGTACCAAACGTGTCTTGCATAAGTTTAACGACTTCATCGAAGAGTACAAGATTCCAACTCAGCACTGTGTACTGGCTCACGTTACTACTCAGATTGAAGCTATGAATCAAGGTGCTCCGACAGGATTGGTCTTCCAATCTATCGCTGGATCTGAAAAAGGAAATGAAGCCTTTGGTTTTGATGCTAAGATCATTCAAGAAGCTTGGGATACAGCTCTGAAAGTGGGAACAGCTGCTGGACCGAATGTCATGTACTTTGAAACAGGTCAAGGTTCTGAACTTTCGTCTGATGCTCACCATGGAGCAGACCAAGTGACTATGGAGGCACGTTGTTATGGCTTCGCTAAACGCTTCGATCCATTCTTGGTAAATACCGTTGTTGGATTCATCGGACCTGAATATCTCTATGATTCTAAGCAGGTTATCCGTGCTGGTCTGGAAGACCACTTCATGGGCAAACTGACTGGTATATCAATGGGTTGTGATATCTGTTACACTAACCATATGAAGGCTGACCAAAACGATGCTGAAAATCTCTTGGTTCTTCTCGGAGCAGCTAATGTTAACTACATCATGGCGATTCCTCATGGTGACGATATCATGCTTAACTATCAAACAACTGGTTACCATGAAACAGCAACCATGCGTTCACTTCTCAACAAACGTCCGATTAAGGAATTTGAAGAGTGGATGGAAAAGATGGGCTTGATGGAAGATGGCCACCTGACAGAAATCGGCGGAGACGGCTCCATCTTTATGAAATCAAATTAGCAAGGAGGAAATCATTGTGGATGAATTGCAATTAAAAGAAATGATTCGCTCATTGTTAAATGAGATGGGCGGCGACTCAGCTGTTAAAGAAACAGCAGCGACTGACCAGAACAAAGCAGAAAAACCTGCGGTTTCTCTGCAGGAAGAAGTCAAACAAGACACTTCAGTGATTGAAGATGGCATCATTCCTGATATAACAGAAGTAGATATTCAGGAACAGTTCTTGGTGCCTAATGCCATCAATGAAGAAGCCTACCGCAAGATTAAGAAATTTACTCCGGCACGTTTGGGCTTGTGGCGGGCAGGTGATCGCTACAAGACACAAAGTGTTTTGCGTTTCCGTGCAGACCATGCGGCAGCTCAGGATGCGGTCTTCTCTTACGTATCTGATGACTTTGTCAAGGAAATGGGCTTCATTCCTGTACAGACTAAGGCGACTACTAAAGATGAATATTTGACACGTCCAGATTTTGGCCGCATCTTCCCTGAAGATCAGCAGGCGATTATCAAGGAAAAATGTAAACCTAATGCCAAAGTTCAGATTGTCGTTGGTGATGGTCTTAGCTCATCAGCTATCGAGGCTAACGTCAAAGACTTCCTGCCAGCTCTGAAGCAAGGTCTGAAAATGTTCGGACTGGACTTTGGCGAAGTGCTCTTTATCAAGCATGCTCGGGTTGCGGCTATGGACCAAATCGCAGAGCTGACTGGTGCAGAAGTTATCTGTATGCTGGTTGGTGAGCGTCCAGGTCTGGTAACAGCTGAGTCTATGAGTGCTTATCTGGCTTACAAGCCAACGGTCGGCATGCCAGAAGCGAAACGGACCGTTGTTTCCAATATTCATAAAGGCGGAACACCAGCCGTTGAAGCTGGAGCCTATGTAGCAGAAATCATTAAGAAGATTCTTGATAATAAGAAATCAGGAATTGATTTGAAATAATAGGAGGTAGTGGCTTTGAAAAATGATCGATTAGGTGCAAATGTATTAAGTGCCCTTCTGATTTCAAACGTGGATGCAGGTTTGGCAGCTTCTTTGGAGCTTAAACCACATCACAGAAGCCTGGGAATTATCACTTCTGACTGTGATGATGTCACTTATGTAGCCTTGGATGAAGCAACCAAGGCAGCAGATGTTGAAGTAGTCTATGCACGCAGTATGTATGCTGGTGCAGGCAACGCTTCAACTAAGCTAGCTGGTGAAGTCATCGGTATCTTGGCTGGTCCAAACCCAGAAGAAGTTCGCAGCGGTCTGGATGTAGCAGTCTATGAAATCGAAAATGGGGCTAGCTTCTATAGTGCCAATGATGATGATAGCATTCCTTATTTTGCACATTGTATCTCTCGTGCGGGTTCTTACTTGTCTGAGGGAGCGAATGCAGAAGAAGGAACAGCAATTGCTTATTTGATTGCTCCACCGGGCGAAGCTATGGTAGCACTGGATGCGGCTTTGAAAGCAGCAGATGTGCAAGTTGGGGCCTTCTACGGACCACCAAGTGAAACCAACTTTGCCGGCGGACTTCTGGTCGGATCACAGTCAGCCTGCCGAGCTGCCTGCGACGCATTTGCGAATGCAGTCATCGCAGTAGCAAATGATCCTAAAAGTTATTGATTAGGAGTTGATTAAATGGCGGATAGAGCACTAGGTTTAATTGAAGTAAAAGGTTATCTAGGTGCTGTAGTTGCGGCAGATGCGGCTTTGAAGGCTGCCAATGTATCATTGCTTAATATTGAAACGGTCAAAGCTGGTTTGAACACAGTTCAATTAATAGGCGATGTCAGTGCAGTCCGCTCAGCGGTTGATGCGGCAGTTGAGTTGGTACAGGATAAACCTTACTATCTGGCCAGCCATGTAATTTCTAGGCTGGATAATCAGACAGACATTCTCTTTGTACCAAAGAGAAATAGTAAAACAGCTAAAAAAGAGATTGCTTCTACGGCGGAAACAATCCCTTCAGAAAAAATCGAAGAAAAGCCTCAGCCTGTAAAGGAAACTAAGGCTGAACCAGCAAAGAAGCTTGAAGGAGAGACAAGGACCTACACCAGAGAAAAACTGGAAAAACTAAAAGTCGTCGAACTACGCAGCCTTGCCTATCATCAAGAAGGTATCCGTCTCAGCAAGAAAGAAATCAAATTTGCCAACAAGAAACTTCTAGTTGAGACTTTGATGGAAACAATAGGAGAGGAGTAATTGCGGATGTTTTTAGAAGATAAAGATTTGGTATCGATTCAGGAAGTAAGGAATTTGATTCGGGATGCAAAGAAAGCCCAACAAGAACTTGCTAAAATGAGCCAAGAGCAAATTGATACCATTGTAAAAGTAGTAGCGAAAGCTTGTTATGATGAGCGTGAACGCCTAGCCAAAATGGCGGCTCAGGAAACTGGCTTTGGCCGCTGGGAAGACAAGGTGTTGAAAAATGCTCTTGCTTCCAAAGGTATTCTTGAAGAAATCAAGGATATGAAAACGGTTGGGGTTCTCAGCGAAGACAAGGAAAAGAAAGTCTTGGAAGTTGGGGTTCCAGTCGGCGTCATCGCTGGCTTGATTCCATCAACCAACCCGACATCAACAGTTATGTATAAGGCTTTGATCGCTTTGAAGGCAGGAAACAGTATCGTCTTCTCTCCTCACCCAAATGCTCTTAAGAGTATTGAGGAAACGGTGGAAATCATCAAGAAAGCTGCTAAATCAGCTGGCTGTCCGGATGGAGCAATCAGTGCGATTCATCGGGTATCCATCGCAGCTACCAATGAGTTGATGCGACACAAGGATACAAATCTGATTTTGGCGACTGGCGGAAATGCCATGGTCAAAGCAGCTTACTCATCTGGTACACCAGCAATCGGTGTAGGTCCTGGTAATGGTCCAGCCTTCATCGAAAGAACAGCAGATGTGCCAAAAGCAGTTCGTCAGATTTTGGATTCTAAAACCTTTGACAATGGTGTGATTTGTGCATCTGAGCAGTCTATCATCGTCGAAGAAGATATGAAGGAAAAGGTTGTAGCAGAGTTCAAGAAACAAGGTGCTTACTTTGTTCCGGCAGAAGATGCTAAGAAACTGGGAGCCTTCATTATCCAGCCGAGTGGTGCGATGAATCCGAAGATGGTTGGTAAAACACCTCAGGTGATTGCTGAGTTAGCTGGTATTTCAGTTCCAGCTGATGCTCGGGTTTTGATTGCAGAAGAAACAGGCGTCGGCAAGCAGTATCCATATTCTATGGAAAAACTGGCTCCAGTCTTAGGCTTCTACACTGTCAAGGACTGGTTGGAAGCTTGTGAGCTGAGCATTAAGATCTTGCACCATGAAGGTGCAGGCCACACTCTTGCTATTCACAGTCAAAACGAAGAAATTATTCGTGAATTTGCGCTGAAAAAACCAGTATCTCGTCTGCTGATCAATACGCCAGCAGCCCTAGGTGGTGTCGGTGCAACGACTGGTCTCTTCCCAGCCTTTACTTTGGGTTGTGGAGCAGTGGGTGGCAGCGCGACATCTGATAATGTCAGCCCGCTCAATCTCTTCAATATCCGTCGTGTAGCTTACGGTACATCAGAACTGTCAGACCTGCGACAAGCAGAAAATATGGCAGTGGAAGAACCAAAAGCAGCAGCAGTTGACGGATCAAACGAAGAAGAACTGGTAACTTTGTTGGTTCAACGTGTATTGGAAAAACTAAAATAGTCAATATTAAACATTATAATTGGAGGATACAATCATGGCAAACGCAAATGCATTAGGAATGGTAGAAACAAAAGGACTCGTCGGCGCAATCGAAGCAGCTGATGCAATGGTTAAAGCCGCTAACGTAACTTTGATTGGTAAAGAACAAGTCGGTGCTGGATTGGTAACTGTAATGGTTCGTGGTGATGTCGGCGCAGTCAAAGCAGCGACAGATGCTGGAGCAGCTGCAGCTGAAAACGTTGGTGAATTGATTTCAGTTCATGTAATCCCACGTCCACACGCAGAAGTAGAAGTAATCTTGCCTCATCAAGAATAAGATTACAGACTTTCGGATAAAATTAAAAACAAGAAAATAATTGGAGGAAATAAACATGGCAAACGCAAATGCATTAGGAATGGTAGAAACAAAAGGACTTGTCGGCGCAATCGAAGCAGCTGATGCAATGGTCAAAGCGGCTAACGTAACTTTGATTGGTAAAGAACAAGTCGGCGCTGGATTGGTAACAGTTTTAGTTCGTGGTGATGTCGGCGCAGTAAAAGCAGCGACAGATGCTGGAGCAGCTGCAGCTGAAAATGTTGGTGAATTGATTTCAGTTCACGTAATTCCACGTCCACACGCTGAAGTGGAAGTTATTCTGCCCAAATAATCTGGGACAGATAAATATTTGCTGAAAGGGTCTGTATTGTAGCGTTTAGGCCTGATACAGGCCCCTGAGGCAAATAGAATACTCAGTGAAAATGAAGCTTATGGGCGGTAGCTCTATACGTAAACGAAAATGTTGATTTTTGAAGAGTATCAGATTGATTTTCACAGAGTATCAACGGAGTAGAAGGATGTGAATACATGTCAGTTTTTACAGAAGCTAAGATCAGAAAGCTTTATAGAGAATCCGTTCTCGCTGATAACGGTGTCTTTGAATTAAACAAAGATGAAAAACTGACGCCAGCAGCCAGAGGTTTTCTCAATGATCACCATATTCGAATTGTCTGTTCAGGTCAGACCAAAGGGAAAATAGACTCAGCTGCTGATGCTATCAGGGTGCCGATTACAAACCTTGAGGACTCTGCTGTGTATCCACGACTATTTAGACTGACTAAACTTTATACTTGCTTTTTGAAGAACCAGAGAGAATTGCATCAGGCTTTTCAGGATGAAAAGTGTGAGCAAGTTGGCCAACTGATGAACATAGTAGAACAAATCGTTGGCCAGCATATTCTGGATGATATTTCTGATTACCAGACAGACCTGCCTAGCAATGCAGAATTGCAGGCCATTCGGGTCAGTCGACAGCTAGATCAAGAAACGGTCATGATGAGTTATCAAGAGCCGACTTGGCAGCTGAATTGCTATGAAACATATATCGAAACGACCCTCCTGCGTAAAGAATTAGAGCAGGCTGCTGATGGTGACAGAGATCAATTTGCTTGTAAGGTTTCTCAATTATTAAAATCAATTGAAGTCTTGCTCTGGTTGATAGCAAGCTAATAACAAGAGAAAGAAGAACAGCAATGACTTTAGAAAATTTGGTAAATAAAGTAATTGATAAAGTTCAGGAAGAATTGCAGGGGTCATTTGAGGTAGAAGCGAGCGGACGTCATGTCCATTTGAGTCAGGAAGATTTGGAAGCCTTGTTTGGTCCCAACTATCAATTAACAAAAGCAAAAGACCTATCACAGCCCGGCCAGTTCGCTAGTCAAGAAAGACTGACAGTTGTCGGTCCAAAAGGCGCTTTTCACAATGTGGTTATTCTGGGACCGGTTCGCAAACATTCTCAGGTAGAAGTTTCCCTGACAGACTGTTTGCAACTGGGCACCAAGGCTCCCATTCGCGAAAGTGGCGATATCGAAGGAACACCGGGTGTAATCTTGGCTCATGGAGACAAGGCAGTTTGTCTGGATAAGGGCCTGATCGTAGCTAAGCGTCATGTTCATATGACACCGGAAGATGCTGAACGTCTGAATGTAAAAAATCACGAGATTGTACAAGTCAGAGTAGAAGGTGCTCGTCCGCTGATATTTGATGATGTAGTCATCCGTGTTAGCCCCAAGTTTGCGACCTATATGCATATCGACTACGATGAAGCCAATGCATGTGGTTTCAAAAAAGGAACACGCGGACGGATTATTAAAAAATAAGTCCTATGAGCAAATAAAAGGTAGGTAAAGAATGGAAAATCTAGATCATTTGGTAGATTTGATTACAGACCGCCTGATGGAAAAGTTGAAGAAAAAGCCTCAGAAACCCTCAGTATACGTCATTGGAGGCGATAAGATTCCTGACTTATTAGAAGGGGAAGGCTTTCAAGTCGTAAAAGATTCTTGCACAGCAGAGGTTATTGTTGTTGAGACACTTGGCTTTGATGCTTTTCTGAGACTCTCATCCCTTTGCCCTTTAGCGGTAGAGGAAGCAGTCATTTTAAAGAGTCTTTTGAAAGGCAAAAAAGTCCTAGTGTCAGACAGCGCCTTTGCTATTCAGCAGTACAAGCAATCTTCTAAAGTGCACTTGTATCAGGAACTGCAGGGACAGCGCGAAAAGCTGATCCGCTACGGTCTGCAATTTTATAAAGAAGGCCAACTCTTAGCACTCCTAGAAAGCAATCATGCTGAAGAGCCTCGTCCGGCTGAAAAGCGGGCGGTGACAGAAGAAGTCAGCCAGAAGGCTAAGGCTCCGATTAAGACGGTTTTGCTGACAGAGAAAAAGCTGAGAGAAATGGGCTTACCTGAAAATGGAAGCTTTAAAATAGAAAAAGGAATGATTGTGACAGCCTTGGCGAGAGATTATCTAAAACGTCAAAAAATAGAAATCATAGAATAAAGGAGTGGGTAGAGATGTTTGTTGGTAAAGTAAAAGGAAGCCTTTGGGCGACTAGAAAAGACGAAAATTTAAATGGTTTGAAATTTTTAGTGGTCGAACGGCAGCTAAATGAACATCAAAGTGACCCAGCTCTGCTTATTGTGGCCGACTGCATCGGTGCAGGCGAAGGAGACCAAGTAATGGTAACCACTGGCAGTTCTGCCCGTATGAGCCTGAATAAGGTAAATATACCTGTGGATATGGTTGTTGTGGCTATCATTGACAAGGTTGACTATCACAGTGATGAAGAATATTAGAAACTAAGGTAATGTTATGAGTATCAATGAAATTATCATTTATATCATGGTTCTATTCATGCTGATCGGTGCAGTGGATAAATGTATCGGTGGCAAACTAGGACTAAGTGAAAAATTTGAAGAAGGAATCATGGCTATGGGAGCTTTGGCTCTCTCTATGGCTGGGATTATGGTAATCGCTCCCCTCTTGGCGGATGTCTTGAAACCGATTGTCGTGCCTTTGTATGGCTTGGTGGGCGCTGACCCGTCTATCTTTGCGACAACCTTCATTGCCAATGATATGGGAGGAGCTCCTCTGGCTCTCAGTCTGGCTCAGGATCCAGCGGTAGGAAATTTTGCTGCCTTTGTACTGGGCTCTATGATGGGACCAACCATCGTCTTTACGATTCCAGTTGCCTTGGGTATTATCGAAAAAGATGACCGTCCGTTTTTGGCTCGTGGAATCTTATACGGTTTAGTAACTGTTCCGATTGGCTGTCTCCTCGGAGGACTTTTCGTACCGGGTCTGCCTTTTGGAACCTTGATTGTCAATCTTATTCCGATTATCATTGTATCTGCTCTGATTTTCGTAGGATTGCTTTTGGCACCTAATGCCATGATCAAAGGTTTTGAAGTGTTTGGTCAGATTATTGTTATCTTGGCAACGCTTGGTTTGGCCTTTGGTGCAGCTCAGCTCCTGACTGGAAATGAATGGCTCATCAGCATCTATCCAAAAGGTGCTGAAACACTGAAGGAAGCCTTTGAAGTTGTCGGAACGATTGCCGTAACCTTGGCTGGAGCCTTTGGTCTGGTAGCTGTCTTTACGAAGGTAGCCAACAAACCACTTTCTGCTATCGGAAAATCCCTAGGAATGAACGAAGTTGGTGCAGCTGGTTTGGTAGCTTCTTTGGCTAATAACATTGCCATGTTCCAGATGATGAAGGATATGGACAAACGCGGTAAGATTATCAACGTAGCCTTTGCTGTATCTGCTTCCTTTGTTATCGGAGATCACCTAGGATTCACAGCCGGTCAAAAACCGGAAATGATTGTGCCGATGATGATTGGTAAATTTGTCGGCGGTATCACAGCGGTATTACTGGCTTTCTTCTTAACGAAGAAGGAAGCCTAGACTTGGAGGTATGAAGTATGGCAGATATTAATCGTTCTGACCTAGAAACATTGGTTCGTAAGATTTTATTGGAAGAATTAGCCACTAAAGATGGTGGGAAAAAAGTCAGCAAGGCAGGCGTAGCTTCTATCGCCCTGCCTGGTCTGGATGTTCGTCCAGAAGATCGCTTGGATACAGGTGATTCGAGCCATCAAGTTTATACACGAGACTTGCTGACCTTAGATGAGAGTCCAAGATTGGGCTTAGGTCTGATGACCATGGAAAAGACAACTTTCCCTTGGCATCTGGACTATGATGAAGTGGACTATGTTATTGAAGGGCGTCTTGATATTATCGTTGGTGACGAAGTCATGACAGCTGGTCCTGGCGAAGTACTCTTTATCCCTAAAGGCAGCGACATTCAGTTCTCTGTCAGAGATAAGGCCCGCTTTATCTATGTGACCTATCCGGCTGACTGGCAAGGCTAGTTTGTCGGAGATTTGAATTATCGGATTTACTAGAATGGCAGGACAGCGGCCTGCTGTCCTGCCATTCTGTAATGATGGAAAATAAAAAAAACAGATAAAAGATGAGC
>NZ_CAUTAP010000006.1:0-103906 GCF_963536705.1 uncultured Streptococcus sp.
TATATAGGACTTATCTATGAAATTTTTTGATGAAAATTACTCACAAGAAAGACCTACTCGTAGCAAATGTTTAAGAAAAAAGTATAATTTAAAGCAAACCGACTTGGACTATAAAGAAATTATTTTCTAAGATATTACCAAGTTTGTTGATGATTTGTTTTACCACTGCTTCAGCTCTATTATATTTAGAGATTTAGAAACTGTAGATAGAAGTGAAATAATTGAGATAAAGAAAAGCCTTTGAAATCAGTATTTCAAAGGCTTTTTTCTTTTATTGACATTTAAACTAAAAATCTATCTTCTGTTTTTATGAGATTCACAGTTTCTTTGATATCTAAATGATCCGTATAAAGTAAATAGTCTGGATTAATATTTTTGGCTAGAAACTCATTTCTAGATTTGATTGATAAGTCACCCGTTCTTTCTATTTCCTCTCTAGATAGATCCCTTTCTTTAAGCCTTTCTTCTTCTGCCAGCAATACACAGTATTTTAATCTTGTTTGTCTAGCCTTTAAAAAATCTGTAATTTTTTTGATTTGTTCCTCAAAGATGACATATTCTATGATGACTGTCATACCTCTATCAAGTAAATTACTGGTAAGGCTAATGATATTATCCCAGAATAAATCCATATAGTAGCCATCGTCTTCCCAAGGTGCTACTAAGCCGCTTTTAACCATTAAATAAATCATGTCGCCTTCTATCACAGCACTCTTGTCAAAAGAATAGGCTAATTCTTTACTGACACTGCTTTTTCCAACACCTGGAGGACCCGAAATGATATAAACACAATTTTCCAACCTAATACCTCTATAATCTACATACTTGCTCATATTATAGCATTTATTGGAAAAAGATAAAAACGCTGATTCATTTACAAATGGAATACTCTAAGCAGCAAACTGCCTAGAGTATTCTCGTTTATGTCACTAGCAGGTCTCGAAAAGAATTAAGCCTCCTCTTTCTGTCTGAGTTCAAAGAGGTCTTCTACTTTCAGATTGAAGACTTGAGCAATTTTGAGAGCCATTTCCAGCGAAGGATTGTAACGGTTATTTTCCAAGTGCAGAATTGTCTCTCGCCGCATGCCGATGCGGTCGGCTAGCTCCTGCTGGGTCATGCCCATGGACTCACGAACAGATTTGAGATTGGTGATAATCTTGCTTTCTTTGGCCATGGTTATCCTCTCCGTTCTAAGATAAGATAGACAACCGCAAAGATGCAAATCAAGGCAGCTATGCTAATAAAGATCTGCCCCATGTAAAGAGTGAGAGAACCCATGTACCCAATGATAACTGCTAGGATCATCAGTGCACCTAGTATAAAAACAAACATCAAGCTAGCTGCCTTAGCTAGATTAGCATAGAAGCGTTCGTCTGGAGTTTCCTTGACATTTTTCAAAGAGAAAAAACCAAATACAATCGCTTCAATAACGAGGCCAACTCCCAAAATCCATTCTTTAATGCCCGTTCTTTCGCTTGGGGTCGCAACCCAAATCCCTACTGTATAAAAAATGGTTGCTGCAAACAAAAGCATCGTGTAAAGCTTAGCAGACAAGTCAAAAATAGTCTTTCCCTTACCTTTCTGACTCTTATGAGGCCATGGTTTCATGTGCAGCCAGCCCCAAATAGCTACAATCTGACCTAACACTGAAATACCAGCAATAACTAACTTGGGTCCCCAACTAAGATTAGAACCAAATAAAACAGTAAAATCAATAAAGAGAGCTGCGGCAATCATTGCAATGAGGCCACCCGTTTTTTGACCTTTTTTCATGATAGACTCCTTTCCTTGTGTTAGAAATATTTAACACTCTTTATGTTATAAATATATCACACTTCAATTTGGAAAGCAAGAATTTATGTGCCAAGGTGGCAATTATTTGAAAAAATTCTATAATAAAAGCCCTCGCCAGATAAATAACTAGCAGGAGCTTGTGTTTCTATTGACTATTCATAGAGTAGTAAAGTCTCTTATTCCATCTCTCTGAGATAGTTCAAAGCTTCGTTGAAGGTTTTGACAGGGACGATTTTCATTTTACTCTTGATTTTGATAGAAGCACGAAGTGCCTCATGGTAGTTAGAACGCAGCTTGGGATTGTACTGGGCAATATCGGCGTCAATGGTATCATCAGGAACAAAGAAAATCTCAGCGCCTGCCTTATCTGCAGCCATAACCTTCATCTCTATCCCACCAATCCGGCCAACATTTCCCTTGTGGTCAATCGTTCCAGTACCAGCAATAGCTTTTCCTTTGGTAATATCTTCAGACACGAGCTGATTGTACAGCTCTAGACTGAACATGAGGCCACCAGAGGGACCTGCTACACCATTGCTCTTAAACTTCGTCAGAGGATTCATGGCAACACTGGCTTTGGAACCTAATGCAATCCCCAAACCAGGCTTACCAGTTGTCTCATCCACAATCACAGGACCGCTAGCCAAACCGATTACACCATTACGGCTGTACTCAATTGATACCACATCGCCAACTGGCCGCTGCTCCATCTGATCGACAATGTCGTATGGGCTAGTGTAACTCTGATTGTCAATCTTTAAAATCACATCACCTTTCTGCAGCTCCTGAGCTAACGGCGTCTCTTGGCTGACAGCATCCACGAAAATCTCTTTATGTCTAATCTCAACAGTACGACCAGCTGCTTGATAAGCTACCTGCAAGGCATTGAGATGGGAAGACCCCATAGTGCTGTTCTCTCGCTCTTCCCGTCCCTTCTCCTTATCAAAATAGTTTTCAGGTACAGAGACATACTCTGTTTCCAGCCTATAATTAGGCAGCAAAGTTAAAAAGAGGCTGAACACCCGGGCATCGGAAACACCGACAGCCATGACATAGATTTTACCTTTTCCTTTATCAGTTCCTCCTTGAACTTGGACAAAGTCTTTGGCATTCAAAGCCGGCCTCACGGTCTCTAATTCATAAGGGAGAGGAATAAAGCCAATCCCAGTTAGCACCAAAGCTGTTATTAAGATTCTTGTTACTGATTTCATATCCTTCCTCTTGTTTCTATCAAGTATTGTCTGGTCTTGCTACTTCCTAAATTAATCACCAAAATCCACCACTTCTGCATCATTTTCCATCAGAGTATCGGCAAAAACTGTCCGAACAACCAGAACAAATACACAGTAAAAGCTACTGAAAACTAGGACAGGAATCATCTGGATCAGGCCAAGTAAATCATCCAGTTCACCCAGCAAGGGACCAATATACTGCCTTATCAGATCCATCAGGAGATGAGTGCCCAAGCCAATCAGCCCACCAAAAGAAGCTAGAAAAAAGCTGAGCAGAACATAACGACCCCTGCGCTCCTTCATCAGCAGGACTGACTTTCTCAAACAGCCATAAAAAGAAAGTGGCTTGGCCAGATTGTCTCTTGAGCTAGTATCCTGAATGATATAAGACAGCAAAAAGAAGTGCGAATCAACCAGATAAGTGAAGAGCAGGTAAAAAACCATGAACAAGAAAGGAAAGAGAAACTGGAAAATCACAATGGCCTCTGGACTTACTGCTCTCCGATAAAAGGCAAAGAGACTAGCCACCCCAAGATTGATGCCGATTGCCGACCAACCCATGTACAAAATCAGAACCTGGACTGCACTGACAATGAAGGAATAAAAGAGGCGAGTAAGCAAGCCATCTGAGATACTGTACCAAACTGCATAGCCAAAATAGAGCTTAACCATCTGCGGATTTCGTATCACTGTCAAGGCAAATTTATTGACGTAAGCAAAACCGAAGGCAATTATAAATGCCAAACAAGTCAAGACTAAAATGGACCGGTAAGACCAACTCGAAACCAGCGGAAAAAGAAACCAGCCCAGCACTGCAAGCGGGATTCCGACCAGCAAAAGGCCTTTCAGCCAGACAAAATAATATTCTGTAACAAAAATCCAAGCTTCTCTGAAAACCCTTGTTACTTTTACATCATTCATCGTTCATTATCCTAAATCCTAAAACCCTTTCTAATTTTTTCATAAATATTAATCTCCAAAATTAACTATTTCCCGATCATAAGACATCAGGATGTCGGCCATAACCGAGCGAGCTGCCAAGGCATAAATCAGCAAAAAGCCATTTATCATACTAACAATCATTCCCACAACATTAGACACGCCATCGCCAAAAAGTAAACTCAAAACTTCTATTAGACCCAATACTACAGGAATAAGCTTTAAGACAAGCTCTACCAGTAAGTAACGCCCCCTCTGACCATTCATACGAGAAAAGGACTTGCCCAAGCTGCCAAAGGCTGACAGAGGACGCAAGAGGTTATCAGAGGAGTTGGTATCCTGAATAATATAAGGCAACAAGAAGAAGTGAGAGACGATAAAATAACTGTAAAACAAATGGAATACCAAGTTAAACATTGGTGCTATTAAAAAAAGCAGGAAGAGCATGCTAGCTATCTTCTCTTGATTTTTTGCAACCCAAATCATCCAAGTTCCCATATTCTCTCGAAAATTTGCATCTGGCATCAAGACATTATAAAAGTATACAAAAAGAAGTAATATAGCCAAGAAAAAGATGAAGACATAAATAGACATAGAAAGCAAACGCCCAAAAAAGCCATCAGAAATACTGTAGCCAACAGCCCTCCAGAAGTTTCTTCGCACCATCTGCGGATTACGAACCATGGTCAAGGAAAACTTATGGATATAAGCAATCACAAAAGAGCATAGAAATCCCAGCAGAATTATACTTGGAAGAAATGTAGAAGTCCATGGAGAAAAAAATAGAATTAACAGCCCCAGAATAAAAAATGGCAGTTGAATGATAGCAAGCCCTGCTGTCCATACAAAAAAGTAATCAACAGTCAGTCCCCAGGCTTCCTTTAACACATCGCTTACGTCAAACTTTTTTTTCATAAATCCCCTAATTAAGTCATTTTTCGCCAGAAAAGACGATGTAGATGTCACAGAAGCAATTTTTTGTTTTTTAATCCCGAGAGGATGATTAGGAATTTTTAGAGCCCCAGAGAGCAGCAAAAACTCCGTCAATCGCCTCACCAAGAAATTCTTCCTATAATAAAGCAAGCTGAGACACGATTGTCCCAGCCGCCTTAACCTTTTTTCAAAAAATTTCGAATACGAATCATAATCTTACTTGACCAAGTTTTGTCAGATGCGTATCTTACATTGATAGCAGCCATGCTCTTACCATTGTAGAACTGACCGCCAGGCTTGAGATAGTGCTCGCTGAGATAGCGGGCAACGGTATCTATACCATCGTCAAATGTTGCGAAATTTCCTGCGCTGGAAAAAGGACTGGAGTCATAAGCCATGAAACCAAACAGGTTGTGCTTGGCCTGAGCAATCTGACTGCGGCCGTAATCCGATTCGTGAATAGCCAGCCCTACGAGAAAAATTGCATTAACTCCATGATCTTTCTCTGCTTTTTTGAAAGCTTTTCCCAATCCAGCCATCGGTGTGCCAGCCAGACGACTATCAATGAAATCGGCTGACACTGTGCTTGGCACTGTTACATCTTCTGAAAAGACGACTGCTCCTGTTTTCTTGGCCTGAAACTGATCTGATACCTGCACTAAAGACGGATCCAGACTGGCCTTTTCATTTGCCGCTAGGTGGCTGACAGGCAGTACACTGCCTGAAAGAACAGTAGCTGTCGCTAATGCTATGATAACTTTTTTCTTCCTAAACATTTTTTTATCCATTTCTATTGTCGCTTTTAGTTTCCTAGATTCCTCCCCAGAAATATAGGATGACCGCCATGATACTCATAGCAGGACCAAAAGGGACTTCTTCTTTCAACTTAAATTTGAATTTCTTAAAGATGGTTGCGATTAAGAGAATCGCTCCAGCCACAAAGAAAGAACCATATCCCAAAATCAGCGTATTCAAGGGGCTAAACCAACTGCTCAGGGCAGCTAAGTAGAGAATGTCTCCCATCCCGAAGGCCTCTTTCTTGTAATAAGCCTTGGCCCCAAAATAAATGAGAGAGTAGAGACCAGCGCCGACTAGCAGCGAAAAGAGCAGTTCCCAATTGAACTCATTGGTAAAAAACGTAACAGCCATACGGCCCAGCCAGAAAACCAGCAGAACCGAGTCCGAGATGTACTGAGTATCAAAATCGATATAACCGATAATGAGACAAAGTGACACCAAAAGACAGGCTGAAGCAACCATCCATGGCCCCTGATCTTGAAAGATCAGATAAGAGGCCAGCCAGAGCAGACCCGTCAGGAGCTCCACAATGAGATAGCGCGGTGAAATCGGCTCCTTACAGTGCTTGCATTTAAAGCCCTGCATGATAATCGACACAACCGGAATCAGCTCCACCGAAGTCAAGACATGGCCGCAGGACGGACACATAGACCGACCTTTGGCAATGCTCTTTTCCAGTGGCACACGGTAGATGACGACATTGAAAAAGCTCCCAAATACGACACCTAATATAAATACTAAACTTGCAATCATAATTTTTCCCTTTTTATACTCTTTGAAAATCTCAGGTGACGATGTCAAACTTCGACTTCCCTTGAGTATCACTTAGATGCCAGAATGATGGATACTTGCCCCTCCTCCAAACTTAATGAAAATACCATATCTGTTTCTGTATTGTTTTGAATGGTCAATTCGGTCAAACCTTCAGCCGGCGTTCCGACGTTGAAATACTGTCCTCGATAGGAAATAACATTGGTCCGTGAAAAGGCGAGCTGCTGAATGGCATCTATAATCTGCTCAGCACCCTGACCGTAAACTTCTTTATTATCCTTGCCCTTGACTGGCAGATATCCAGACTCTGCATTCAAAGCGCCCAGCAATTCTGAGATAGACTTGGTCTCGCCAGGAGCCAAGTAAACATTCTGCAGCTTGTAAAAGGCTGTCTTCATGTTTTGAGCTTGGGCAGCGTTGGTCGGCAGTGGTACTTCCTTACGCTCTATAAAGTGCGTATATTGGCTCAGAAGCTCACTCTGATCTTCTGCTTCGACAGGCGTACTCTCAACCTTGACATCATCAAATTTACCAGTCTTGGCAATCTCCTCAGATGCTTGGATAAAAGCAGCAGGGTCAATCTTATAGCCATTAGACTTGTCTCCCACCTTTACGTTAGACTCGCCGTCCATGACCAGATGATTGGTCGTTGGAAGCTGACTGAGAACATCAGGATGGGCAGCTAAGACATCGTTTAAAGGTCTAAGCCAAAAGAGTCGATTGGGATAGATGGAAATCTGTAGATTTTCCTTGGTATCGAAAAACGGTGTAAACTTATCCCAAACTGTCTTGGCTGAAATATTATCCAGCCGCTTGAGCTCTTCTTCTGTGAAATAGCTCAGTCCTAAAAAGCGCATATCTACAGAGAAGTGTTGCCCAGTAGTCAGCTGAAAAGTCGCCTTATAGGGCAGTTCTCTGTAAACTTCAATCTCAGCTTCGCTCCGAGAGCGAACCTTCATAGAGGGACGGCCATTGATACTCAGGTCAATCGTTGGATTAAAGACAAAAATGACATAAAATAAACTACCCAGCAGAAAGGCAGCAAGTGTCGCTGCTGGAAGTAGTTTTTGATATTTTGATGAAACCTTTCTTTTTCTTCTTGACATGAATCTCATCCCAACCTTATACTACGCATTCAGCTAAGCGGATAAGGAATTTACGGTCGATACGGCGAAGAAAATCAATGATGTCATCAGAAACAGTATCTCCGGCATTCAGGATAACTCCTCCATCTGCATTAACAAGATCTTTTTGCAGTGTTTTGCCTACCAGAAGACGTTTTTGCTGATCGATAAAGTCGTTAACAGCTTTCTTTGCTGCAGAGTCTTCCTCAGCAACTGGCGCTGTGCTGATAGTTGTTTCTACTTCCTCAGCAGGGGCTGCCAATACTTCTTCCAAAGCAGCATCCAGACTCAGTGCTGCATCTGTTTCTTCAACTTCTTCTTCAGCTGGAGCTGTCATTTCTTGTACCAAATCTTGGACTTCTGGTTCTTCTGCTGTCTCTACGACCGCTTCAGAAAACTCCAAGTCAGAAGCAGCAGCTCCCAGACCTACAGCAGCCAAGGCCTCTGTCAAATCTGTCGCTGCTTCTTCTTTTACATCCACTTTTTCATCTACAACTGGCTCGAATACAGGTGCTTCAGCAACTACTTCCTCAATTTTTTCGGCAGGTTTTGCAGCTTCAGTCTCATGGAGCAGATCTGCTGCAGCCAGACGACCCATCTCTACATCTGCTTCAAGATGAGGAGCTGTCTTTTTTTCATCATTGAGGATGATGTACTCTTTACCAATCATCAAGATGCGTGATTTAGGAATCTGAATTTCCTCGCTGGCATCTTCAGAATTAACCACCAAGTAGCCAATTTCATTCTTTTCGTCAATGTGATAGTCAACAACAGTTCCCACCTTGTTTCCATCAATGGTAATGACGATTTCGTCAAAGATACTGCCCTGTTTGTCGTTCAAGACCTTCAGGTCAGCTTCTTGCAGTTCTTGAAAGACTGAGCTGTTTTCTACCATGACCGCAAAGTCACCGATACCTTGGATGTTCTTGCTAGACAGCAAGGCAAAAGGCTGTTCAGACTGCTTTGACTTAATGACAAAAGTCAGATTGACTCCCTCGTCAACAAAGACTTCATGGACTTCACCCAGTCCCATCCCTTTTTCAATCTCAATGACAACGGTCCCTGTGATTGTTTTACAACTTTTCATAATTTCCCCTAAAACCCTTCTAATTGATTACTATCAATTGTATGTTTATATAGTATTAATTTTTCCCGATTTTGTCCAGCATGTTGAACGCTTCTTGTCGAAGATTTTGATCTGAGCTGCCTTGGACAATCTCTTTCAGGTAGCTCTCAGCTTCTTGAACTGCATTAGAAGCCAATAATTCCTGACTTTCCAGTAGGAGGAATTGGAAATAGACTTCTTTATCTCCCGCAGTTGCTGCAGCTGGTTGTGCTTCTGCTGCTTCCTCAGCCTTGAGGATGTCTGTAATTTTCTGAAGTAAATCTTCTTCTGTTTCATCTGCAGCTGGAACGACCGGAGCTGCTTTGACTTGTGCTTCCTCAGCTTTGAGGATGTCTGTAATTCCCTTGAGCAGGTCTTCTTCTGTCTCATCTGCAACTGCTTCTTGAACAGCCTCAGCCTGTGTCCAAAGAGTGTCTTCAGAAACTGATTGAACAACCGCTGGTTCAGCAGCTTCTTCAAATTCAAACGTTTCAGCTGCAGGTTCGATGCTACTTTCTTCCTCCCAAGCCTCTGCCACTTCAGCAGTCAAATCTTCCTCTTCAGATCCCAACAAATCGTGCTGAATCTGGCTGAGAATATCTTGATAACCCTGAATATCAGCACGATCACGGCTAACCATAGACTCTTCAGTAGCAGAAAATTCTGGCTCTGCAGCTGCTTGACTGAAGGCGGAATCCATCTTAGCTTGTGGCTCAGTGTCTGAGTCAGCAAAGAAGAGAGATTCTAAGCTGTTTGCTGCTCTCGACTCTTCTGCTCTAACTGGCTTGATATCTCCCGTAGCAGCAAAAACATCTTCCAGGCTGTTGCCTCCTACTTCTTCTGCCACTGGCTGCTGAGCTTGTTCTTGCTCAGTGAAGAATTCTTCCTCATCTTGAGAAACAACACCTGTTACCTCAACTGCTTGCGGTCTGAAGTTGCCATAGCTAGACTCCGTATAGGACATCGGTCTAATCTTAGACAGAACAGCTGTTTCAAAGGCTGGATCATCTATATCTGTATAGCCTTGATTGCCGGCTGCATTTGCTTCCGTAGGCTGAATCAGAGAGTTGGCTACCTTAATCTTAGTAGAGCCCTTGCGGTGATGAAGCAGAGACTGCAAAAATTCATCATTGGCCTTTTGTGCGCTGTGGTCCATACCCACCATGCCGACCTCAGCTGCCGCTAGCTGACTGTTTGGCTCGTATTCTCCAAAGGCAGGAGCTGTAGCCAAGTTATCAACAGGGTAGAGAGGTTTTACTTTCTCAAATCTTGTCATATCCTTTTTGATAGAACGGTCTGCTAGGGTGCGACCAGAAGCAGATACCCTCTGCCTTGCCGGACTTTCCTCAGCCTGAACCCTTTCTTTACTTTCCTTTCTCATCCTACCGGTTGAAGCATTGGAGAAGTTCAAATCCCTAGCAGATGACAAGCCTGCGCTCGTCGCTTCCGCTTTCTTGCGTGTGCTCTTGGCATGCTTCTGGCTTCTGCTTCGCGCTGAAGCAGTTGCTCTCTTCTTGACTGGAGCTAGCTCCTGTGAAAAGAGCAGCACCATATAGACTGCCAAGGCCAAAGCACAGAGCCCAACAAAGGCTATGCCGGGAACTTGTTGAAAGAGGAATGGAGCACCAATCGCAAATAGCATGACCCATACTACGAGAAAAAGGCGCTTTATTAATGAAATCCTAGAAACAAATAAAATGCTAATCGTATGCAGCGCTATAAGCCCTGCTCCAAAAGGTAAAAAATATGCCATTTGAATATTTTCGACACCCCCCACTTTCTAAATGATATTAAACTTTTTCAATGCAAAACCAGACTTGATTTTGTTTTTCCATAAACTCCATTAAAACCCAAAATAGACTCGGGCGTCTATTCTGAGTTTGCTTGTATTATACTTCAAATATCTCTATGTTTTAGTTTACTATAAATGCACCGTGAATACTAGTCTAATAACTTGGTTTTTAGCATTTTTTTAAGAAAAATTTACTCATGCTCTTGAAATTTTAAACCATAGACTTATTTGGTGTTTTTTCAAAGTGTTTTAGCTAACCACCAAGTTGTTCACAGATAGGTTATCCAGCTTCATAGTCGTTTCAGGGCTTTCTCCGCTTGGAGTTTCGAAGTAGTAACCCACAATAGTCATTGGATAGCTGAATCCTGGAATGTTTTCAGGATCGAAGCTAACTTCGCGCCAGCCAGTCCAGCTGTTGGGACGAATGACGTGAAGGTAAATCTTCTGCCCACTGGCATTCTTGACAATCAAGCCAATCTTGCCCTGCCATTGATTAGACAGAGATAGGGAGAAGCTGATAGCATCCGGCTTATTGTTCAAGGATACATACGGTGCTGCAAATTCCATTTCATACATAGTAGAAGACTTGGTTGCTGGAATCTTAACTACATTGGAACCTGAACCCTCAAGGAAGTCCGTATTGTCAACCGTCACATCATACTGATTGCTGCCGCCTGACTGAATCAGCTTCAGTGGTGATTCAAAGCGGTAGATAGTTGATGAATTGTAATAAGCTGACAGACCATCGTTCCGACTAGACTGAGTGCTAAGCTGCTCCAGATAAGATGGAGCTAGATTGGTACTGCTGTTAGCATTCGCGCTGCTAGTTGTATTGGTTGTTGCGGCCCCCAAACTGCCCTTATTGCCAGTTGCATCTGTGCCGCCACCAGCTGTTGTTACAGATATAGAGCCTGCCTGCCAAGTCGGAATCGCAAATGGAGACTCCCAATTAGCAAACTGAATAGGTGTCTTATCGACATTGCTCTCTAAGGTCACATAGCGCTCGACATCTTTAACCTGATAGAAACGCAGCTTGATTTTACCGCTGGTTAGATCAGGATTTTTGTTTTCCTCCGTGCTAGACAGGCTTTTCTTTCCGCCCAATTCCAGCTCGCTGGAAACGATTTTTTGTTGATTGCCATCAATTAATTCCAGCAATTTCAGAACCTGTGTATAAGTTCCTTCGAACTCAATGTCCGCTGTCATCTGCGTGATGTTGGTATTATTGGTCGTTCCGTTCCCTGGTGTCGCTGTATTAGCTGCAGTTGTTGTTGCAGTATTCGCATCTGATGAAGAGCTGCTGCTAGATGAAGATGAGGACGATGTACCAGACGAGCTAGAAGTCGTATTGGATGAAGAAGACGTCTCACTCGAGCTTGAACTGCCAGTCGTACCAGAAGAGTTGGAGTTTTGCCCCTTGGACGAAGTCGCAGCCAATCCATCCTTCTGGAGTTCCAACTCTGTGCTCTCAGTGTAGTTGACAGACTTGAATTTAATACCGCTTTCGTTGACCAACTTGTCAATCAAGAAGATGAATTCCCCTTGATTGGTCGTACCATAGTATTTCTTAGCCTGATCCAGAGTCTTAGCATTCAGAGTTTGGAGCTGTTTGGTAAGAGACTTCCTCTGACTAATCTTGGCATTCTTGCCTTCCAACTCTGTCGAGATAGTTGCATGCTCTTCAGCTAACTGCGCCATCCGTGTATAAGAATTTGTTACCAGATACCCACCACCAGCAAGTACCGCTACTCCTCCAACACAGGCCAACAATTTCTTGTCACGCTCATTTAAATTACTCAGGATTTTTTTCTTTTCTTTCTCATTTTTGCTCTTCATTGAAATCTACATCCTTCGTCAAAATTTTAATGTTAAACTTGTACACTGTATTGTTATCCTTTTCCTCGCGAGTAATGTTGTCCACAAAAATATGGTTAAACTTCTCAGACTTACGAAGCTCTTCCTCAAACTTAGCGATAGAAAGATGCTCTTGAGACGAACCATTGATTTCTACATTGTCGTTATTAATCTTGATATCGTCAAAGACCAAGTTTCTTGTCACATTTTTATTAAGGAAGTCCATAAAGGCTTTGTTTACTCGGTGCAGGCGGCGGAAGTCGCCTTCTAGGCTGGTAAAGAGAAGTTCGTCATTCTTGACCGTAACAATCTTATCTTCAGTCTCAGAGACTGCCTTCAGCTCTTGAGCCATCTCTGGACTCTTGAGTGTCTGCTCCGCTCGGTCAATCTCGCCTTGGAGGTGCATAGCGCTAAACTGGAAGAAGCCAATCAGCACAATCATAATCGCTACAATCCCTGCAAAAGCGGAAATAGCAGCAAGTTTCAGTGGACTGGTTTTAGCCGGTGCCACATGATATTTTGAAAAGTAGTTTAAATCTCTCCGCATTAGTTTGCTCTCCTAATCAACATGGCTGTAGCCGGAATGAACTCCGCATTAAACTCGGCAGAACCGTCCCACAGTACATTCTCATAATCTACATTATCAATTGAGATGAATTCCCGATTCATGGTCTGCTTCAGAATAGCTGCCAACTGCCAGCAAATGTCCTGGTCTCCAAAGACATAGAAACTGTCAATGTTAAGGCCAGTTGATCCGCTAAAGAAGTTTTCAGTATTGAGAATGTGGTTCTTAGCATCAGCCACCCACTCATCCAAGGCCCTCTTCAAGAGACCTGTATCCAGATCATCTGAAGCCACTGCTGGAAGCTTTTGCAAAAGACTAGCATCGTCTGCATAGCTCAGGATGTCCTTGTAGCCACGATTGAGATAGTTGCTGGTCACAAACTTGCCTTCTGAGTAGAGATAAACACCGATGAAGCTCTTGCTCAGATGTACCATGCCGACATTTTCCTTGGTCAGCTTCTTGGCGCGATTGTTAACCGCCTGAACGCGTTCCAGCCATTTTTCAAAGGTATTAGACTGAAGGTCAAAGACATAAGGTGTTAGCTTCAAATTCTCAGCCAAGCCCAGATATTGCTCTACCACGCCTTTTGGCACAGCATAGACCATGAGTGAGCGAGTATCTTCATCAAGCGGAAAGGCTGAATTAGACTCCTGCTCTTGGAACTGGATAACATAAGAAGTCGGATCAATATCCAGATATTGCTGGAGCTCGTAAGATACCAAGCCCTCAATATCCTCATCATTCTGCACACTAGCTGCCACATCAACCGAACGGGCGATGATATTGGTATTGCCCAGAGCAAAGAAAGCGTACTTAGCAGTGATCGCATGCTGCTCCATCAAGTCGCTGATAATATTTTTGAGAGTAATCGGGTCGATAATCTCACTATTCAGTACAACGCCTTCTGGCAGATTGGCAGATGCCATCTTGATAATCTCCAGCTCATTGCGCTTCTGTCTAGCAACAACCAGATAGACTGATTCGTCAGTGAAGTCAATGGCCATCAGATTACCCTTGATTGGTTTACCAAACATAGTGTAAGGCGCATGCATTCTAGTGACCGGTTGGCTCGCCGCACCACTGCCTTTCTTAGCAAAAAGCGAACGATTACCAGACTTAGCAGGCATGTCATCACTGTCACTATTCTTAGAAAAGAGCGGCTTGTTGAGCTTGGTTAAGAAGCTCCCTTTTGCTGTTGACTTTTCCTCATCGTCAAAGTCTTCTTGACGATCTGACTTGATCTGAACTCCTTGAATAGATAAGTGTTCTTTATGTTTCCCTTTTGATGAGAAGAGCGGTTTATTTAATTTTCCTAAAAATGAGCCTTTTTTCTCATTATCTTCTTCGTCCAAAGCTCTTCTGCGCCCCTTGGACGAAAACATATTTTTTGCCATAATCTCCTAATCTCCCTTATTTTTCCTAAAAACTATTTCCCTATTGGCTCGCCTTATACTTATCGCGGAAGTATTCAGCAAGTTTTTGTATATTGCTGTTATTCAGACTTTCAGTATAAACTGCAAACTCATTAATGTAAGTATTGCCACCAAAGATAATCTGACCACTACTAATATTATGCGTCGTTCTGTTTCTAGTCAGCGAAACTGTTTTATTATAGACTGATTGTCCATTGATAAAAATTTCAATCCCTAAAGAGCCATTCTTCGCAGCACTACGCACTTGTATAGAATTATCATTACTATAGTCTAACTTAACATTTTGTATATATTCCTGACCACCGTTATTAGCTGTAGTTGTATCTACTGTTTTAATAGCAATTCTACCATCGTTTTCCAGATTAATCCCCCAAGTTAGTGTATCATCTAGTTTATAGGTTAGAAGCGGTCCGGTCTGCTGACGATTCCCAATCAATACAGAAGTCGTATAGCCATTATTAAAATTATGATTACTAAACTGCATCGTACGACCATCAAGTGCAATTAGCTGTCGAGCTTGGTTAATTGCAGGCTCTTTGTAATTCAGAACAGGGATGGTCGCACCATAAACAACATCATTAAAATAATCTCTTACTTCTGTATTAGTATGTGACTGATTATCAGTTGGTATAAGCGAGGTAGTATTCCCATTCTTTAACAGAGCCAAGTCAGCATCCGTATGAAGACGCAAGTTTTGTGTAACTGGCAGACCCATAATCCAGATACGGTCAGCTTCCTGATAATTTCCTACCCGTCCATAAGAGTTAATGGCTCGAGCAGCAAAAGTCAGGTACTTCCCTCTCATATCATCTGTAATATGTATCCCGGTTTCTAACTTTGATAATTGTTTAAAATCTGTCGGCATTTCTGGAAAAAGCGTCTGAGATATAGTGCCGTCACCTTTTTGACCTATCGTTCCCACTGGGACAATGCCAGACACCCCTTGTCCTATAGCACGATCACTTAGAAACCATCCAGATTCTGTGTAAATCCTAGTTTTACTCTTTTTCTTACTATCAGCTATATCTACTTTACCGCCGGGAGTCGTTATCCCCATACCAGCATAATAATACCTTTTCCCATTAGGGATAGTAACCTTCATATCAGGAAGTCCCAGCGGGGTTTCGATTGCATTAGCAGCAAAAAGATGGATTTTTTTGATTCTATCATTATAAGACAGATTTGTACCTTTTACATCAATACTCTGCTTGGTTCCATTGCCGATTTGGTAGGTAAAGGTTTCAACATCCGTTCCCGTACCTTCGTGTTTCTTGCTTTCTGCCAGTTGTCTCTCGAAAGACTCCTGAATATCAAAGTTGATAGCATTCTGACTTCGCTGACGGAGAATATTATTAAAACTCCCAGAAAAGAAGGTCAAGAACCCTGCCGCAATAACTCCAATCAGAATCAGAGAAATCAAGACTTCGACCAGTGTAATCCCTCTGTGTCTCTTTAATCTTTTCATCTCTGCTCCTTTCTACGGCCCTGATACAAACCACAAATCCTGTTGAATCTGCTTTTTAATGTCAGAAAAGGTCTTTTGCAAAGCTTCTTCATTCGTAGCTGATACATATTTAGTCTCCATACCACCCTCGCCAATCCTATCTGTCAAGCTTTGACCATAAGCGATTTCATGGTTCACACCAGAAAAACCAATCACATTGACCCGCTTAACACCAAGGCCAAATTTTTTAGACACTTCTCCAGCATAAGCAATAGAGTTTTCACGCGTTATGGAGTCTCTAGAATACAAATCATAACCCAGACGACTATACTCATACCCTAAAGTTGGGGACAGATCATAAATAGGATTGTTAAAAGTTACACGACCAGCTCCCTGGCTAAGATCTACTCTATTGCCAGCGTACAAGGCCCTTGAATCTACTAAATAAGCATTAGGTATGCCATCTGTCAATAGAACTATATATTTAAGCTGAGCTGGTTGAGACTGCAGACTAATCATCCCATAGCGAAGTCCGTCCCCTGGATTTGTAACACCATCCGGGTTTAAATTTTCACTTTTAGTTATGGTGTTTATAATAGTATTTGTACCGTTATCTAAATTAGAAAAATTTTGTTGAATATATTTTGCTGAAGTAGAGAAGCCCACTAAGTTCACACTAATATTCCCAATTTCCGCAAGGTCCTTGATCATGATTACGGATTTCTTTCGTAGAATATCCATACGACTCTCATTACCAGTTTTTTTAACATTTCTTCCCTGCAAATCCCAATCCATGGAACCAGATGTATCAAAAACAAAAGAAACGGCAATATTCATCTGCCCTTGAATAGGGTCAGTTCGATAAGCAATAGCAATCCCTTTCTTGCCTTTAGCAACTTTAGAGAAGACCTGCTTAGTATTAAGAGCTGATATAGCTGTATCAATGCCTAACTTGTTATTGGTATCTGGATATTTCCCTGTCAGATTATAGCTAATCAAGCGGTTGTCTTGATAAGCGCCCTCTGTCTTAAACTCCAAGTCCAACTTCATATTGTAGAGAGATTTGGTTCCCAGCTCGCTGACATCCCAGTCCTGTTTTTGCTTGTTCCAGACATAGTTCATGACCTTCTTGCCATCCGCAGATAGGCCGATATAGCTCCATTCTCTGCTTAGTCCTTGCTTGGAACCTTTGAACTTGCTGTCATCCAAGACAAAGATTGAAGTTGCCTTACCAACGGTTCGATCCACATACTGCATGGAGGTTCGCATTTCTGCTTGGATACTTGCTTCACGCTCGATCAATTCTCGGCTGGAAAACATGGTGTTAAATATAACACCAATGATGAGTGCTATCATGCTCATCAACATGATAGCCATAACCATTTCGACTAGGGTAAAACCTTTTTGTATTTGTTTCATCATTCCTACCTAATTTATTTTTACTTCTGCGCCGATCTCAAATGTCCTTCTTCCGAGCGAATTCCTTTTGTGTCAAAGTTGAAGGTTACAATATGCTCGTAATAGTCATTACTGCCAGCTAATTTTGACTTCGATTTAATCGTGATATTATAATTTTCTGGACCAGTCAAACCATCTACAAGCTGTCCATTCATCTCGATTTCTGCTACACTGCCATCCTTAAAAGTGTGGGTTGACTTAATCGGCTCTGTTGAAGGATCCACGTTATGGGCCCTCTCGTCAAACTCTGCATAAACCGATGAAGGATTGCCATCAACAGGGTCTAGATAGGCACCCCATGCCAACTGCGTTCCAGAAGTCGCTGTGTACTTAGCTTTGAGATAGTTATACATGCGTTGAGTCTGGCTTTGCCCTGTATCTACGATAGAAGCCAAAATCCCAATCATAGCTACCAACAGCACAATGGTTACAATAACCATGGGCAAAGTAGACCCTTGTCTTTTTTTCCCTTTCATTGATAATATCTCCTAGTTTTCTCTTTTGATATTGCCAAAATAGTTGTCATAGTCTGACAACTACTTTGGTAATATCCGACTACAAAGGTAGTCGGATAAGAGTTAATTTTCTAACGAATTACTCAAATTAATTCAAGTTATTAGTTTGAATTTGCACCAGCTTCAGTCCAGTTGTACGTTAAAACTGTCGCCTTAGCCTTGCTATCGCTTGGAGTAAAGGTTGAAGTTAGTGTGTGTTTAGCTGGATCAATGACGTGAGCTGGACCATTTTTATCTTTAGCCAGCGCTTTCTCAATACCATCTTCATTTTTGGCATTTTTAGACAAGTATGGTGCCAGTTTTGCCAAAGTGATTTCACCTGGGTTAGTTGGATCGTCCTGAGCTCCGATATAAGACTGGATAGCTGATACCAACTCACGGTGTTCAGACTGGATACGGCTCTTACGAGCGTTATCTTGGAAGGAAGTGATAGCTGGGATCGCTACAGCTGCGATGATGGCGATAATGATGATTACTACAATCAACTCAACCAAGGTAAAACCTTTACCTTTTTTCTTTAAATCCTGACGGAATTTTTGCAATTTGTTTAACATATGTATTTTCTCCTAATGTTTTTATAATATAGCAGCTTAACTGAAGCATAGTTTCTAACTTTTTTATTTTTCTCAAATGCAGGGTTTTACTACATCTTATTTAGATGATTTGACAATTAGTTTGAGTTTACACCTTTATTCGACCAGTCGTAGGTCAAAGTAGTAGCATTTCCTCCATTGCTTGGAGTAAAGGTAGAAATCAATTTATGGTTAGCAGAATCGATTTGGTGAGCAGAGCCTGGTGCACTTGTGCTAGAATCTCCACTTTTATCTTTAGCCAGTGTGTTTACAATACCGTCTTGATTTTTTGCATTTTTAGACATGTATGGAGCTAATTTTGCCAAAGTGATTTCACCTGGATTGGTTGGGTCGTCCTGAGCTCCGATATAAGACTGGATAGCTGATACCAACTCACGGTGTTCTGATTGGATACGGCTCTTACGAGCGTTATCTTGGAAGGAAGTAATAGCTGGGATAGCTACAGCTGCGATGATAGCGATAATGATAATTACCACGATCAACTCAACCAAGGTAAAACCTTTACCTTTTTTCTTCAAGTCCTGACGGAATTTTTGTAATTTGTTTAACATTTTGAATAGATCTCCTGTTTTTTCATAATTTTTACTATTTTCGCCCACAGGGGCATTTGTTTTGTTCCTAGCTGGGAGACCCTACAAACTCCCAACATCAGAACGGTTTCCTAACTTTTTGTGCAGAGCAGTTACCCTGCTATCTCCTAAACTTTTCTGAAGCGCCTTCTTACTGATCAGCTCCAGCACCTGCATCCACAGCGTGAGCAAGCTCAAACATTGGCAACATTACTGAGGCAACGATACCTCCGATGATAACCCCCATAACGATAATCATGGCTGGCTCCAAGAGTGAGAGCAGCTGCTTGATCGCTGTTTCAAGCTCTTCTTCATAATAATCTGATGTCTTGACCAGCATGGACTCCAGAGACCCGGACTCCTCACCGATCTTGACCATAGAGAGCATCATGGGTGGGAAGAGACCGGTTGCGGTAATCATCCCTGTCAGACGTTCCCCTTTTTGCAGACCTTCATTAGCGATCTTCATCTTTTCAATGACGACGGCGTTGTTGGTTGTCGCAGCAGCAGACTCAATAGCCTCGACCAGAGGGATACCTGCACTGGTCAGGATAGCCAAGGTACTGGCAAAGCGAGCAGTAACAATCTTCTGCATTGGCCCCTTGATGACCGGCAGATTAAGCTTGAGCCGATCCAGTTGGTAGCGGCCTGCCTCTGTGCTGCGATAGCGCAGGAAGAGGAAGACCAGAATCCCTGCCACACCGAAGAGGATGTACCATGAAGAGCGGACAAAGTTACTAGCTGCTAGTACGATACGCGTTGGCAGTGGCATGGCCATCCCACTCTGCTCAAAGATTCCTGAGAAGCTTGGGATAACGATATAGAGTAAGGCCAAGACTGCTCCTACAGCTAGAAAGGCTAGGACTGCGGGATAGATCATAGCTCCGCGAATCTGGCGACTGGTCTTGAGCTCTTTATTATAGTGCTCAGACATCTTTTCCAGTACCTCGTCTAGCTTACCAGTCTTTTCACCGGCCTGCACCATACGAATCAAGAGATCGGGAAACATCCCTTCCTGATCCAGCATGGCCTTGGACAGCTGACTACCTTCTTTTAGGCTCTTGCTGACGATTTTAAGGCTGGACTTGAGATTCTTTGAAGTAGCCTGTTGCTCTAGGATATCCACTGCATTATTGAGGGGAATCCCTGACTCCAGCATAACTGACATCTGCTTACAGAAAAGCGATATGTCCTTGAGCTTGATCTTCTTGCTTTGGAAAAGGACAATCTCCTTAGAGCCCATGACCTTTTCTTCGACACTGATTGGCTTCCCTTTGAGACGGATCCGATTGACGGCGTCAGTCCGGTTAGGAGCATCTACCTCTAGTGTGACGACCCCTTGCCGAGTGTCTAAGTATTTACAAACATATACTGTCATGCTCTAGTACCCCACTATTCCTAGGGATTTTTCAACTTGAGCGCGGTCTACTGAGTAGGACAGCAGTGTTCTTTGATCGATGACATTGCGACGGTAGAGTCCCATGAGCGAAGTGTCCATAGTAATCATGCCTAGCTGAGCCCCTGTTTGGATTGGCGTCAGCAGCTGGTGGGTCTTCCCTTCGCGAATGAGGTTGCGAATAGCGGGTGTTCCCAGCATGATTTCAAAGGCAGCCACACGACCTTTGCCGGTCGCTGTACGCATAAGCTGCTGCGATACAACCCCTTCCATAACGGCGGAAAGCTGCACACGAATCTGCTCCTGCTGCTCGGCTGGAAATACGTCAATAATCCGGTCCATGGTGTTTACGGCACCGACCGTGTGGAGAGTTGACAGGACTAAGTGACCTGTTTCCGCCGCACGCAGGGCGATTTCAATCGTTTCCTTATCCCGCATCTCACCGACTAGGATGACATCCGGGTCCTGACGAAGTGCACCGCGGAGGGCATTGCCGAAGCTCTGCGTATCCGCTCCCAGCTCACGCTGGTTGACCAAGCACTTATTATGCGTGTGCATGTACTCGATCGGATCTTCAATCGTGATGATGTGCTCGTCCCGCAAGCTGTTCATGTAGTTGATCATGGTTGCCAGGGTCGTTGACTTTCCGCTTCCTGTTGGTCCGGTAACCAATATCAGACCCCGGCGTTTCTCAGCTAGCTTTTTGATAACTGGTGGCAATCCCAGAGATTCCATAGATGGAATATCTTTGGGAATGACCCGCAAGGCAATCCCACAGTTGTTTTTCTGCTTAAAGATATTGACCCGCAAGCGATAGCCATTATCGACCTCGTAGGCACAGTCCACTTCACCGACTTCTAAAAGATGAGCAATCTGCTTCTCATTTAAAATATGCTTGGTGAAGCGAACCGTGTCTTCGTTGGTCAAAATTGTATTGTTGAGTTGTGTTAACCTCCCGTGCAGACGCATGCTTGGCTCAGCGCCAACCGTGAAGTGGATATCTGATGCACCCGCTTCAATCGCCTGCTTAATTAACTCATCCAAATTCATCCTAAACTTCCCCTTCTAGACTGAAGGCAATCTTCATTGCTTCTTCAATCGTTGTAGTCCCCTGTTTTGCGATATCAATGGCCTCCTCCGCCAAGTCTCGCATACCATTTTTCTTAGCTTCTGCCCGAAGCTGTGACGTTGTTCCACCATCATTAATTAGTGATTTAATCTCCCTTGTCACTGCCATGATTTCGTGGATAGCTATACGTCCATAGTATCCCGTACCGCTGCAGTAGTTGCAGCCGCGTCCGCGATACAAGGTGTCTCCCTTGTGAATACCGATACCTGCATGTTCATTTGTTTCTACAGTATATTCAGTCTTACACTTAGGACAGATGCGCTTAATCAAGCGCTGTGCGATAATACCGACAGTCGCCGTTGAGACCAGATAAGGCTTGATGCCCATATCGACCAAACGGTTGACTGTACTAGCTGTGTCATTGGTGTGGATAGTCGAGAGAACGACGTGACCAGTGATAGCGGCCCGAACCGCGATACTAGCTGTCTCTTCGTCCCGAATTTCCCCCAAGAGAACGATGTCCGGATCCTGACGCAGGATACTTCTCAAACCACTCGCGAAGGTCAGTCCAGCTTTGTTATTTACCTGAACTTGGTTGACCCCTTCCAATCGGTACTCAACCGGATCTTCAACAGTGATGATATTTTTTCCTACATCATTGAGCTCACGGAGCGCTGTGTAGAGAGTGGTCGTCTTTCCGCTTCCTGTAGGACCGGTCAGCAAGATGATGCCTTCTGGCGCCTTAAGAATATCCTCAAAGAGTTTCTGATTGGTCGGCGAGAATCCCAACTCCTCTTTACTGAGGAGGGTTGCATTCCGGCTCAAAATCCGAATAACGATTTTTTCACCGAATACAGTAGGCAAGACTGAAACCCGCATGTCGACTTCTTTGCCGTCGATGGTTGTCTCAATCCGTCCATCCTGAGGAATCCGCCGCTCAGCGATGTCCAGACCACTCATGATCTTAATCCGTGTCGCAATGGCTGAGTGAGCATTGGCTTTCAACTGCATGTTTTCCACCAAGGTCCCGTCAACCCGGAAACGAACACGAACAACTTTTTCAAAGGGCTCAATATGGATATCGCTGGTCCGCGTCTTGATTGCCTGACTGATAATCGAGTCAATCAAACGTACAACCGGAGCGTTTTTGATTTCGAGATCTTCTTCAACGATCTCTTCATCCACATTAAAACCTTCAATTTCGGTCGCTGCCTGTTGGGCTTCTTCTCCTTTGGAATAGTATTGATCGATATACTTCTCAATATCATCCCGAAAAGTTACATAAGGTTCTACCGCCATCTTAGAGACGATTTTAACGTCATCTAGGGCGATATAGTTGCTTGGGTCTGCCATCGCAACTATTAACTTGGGTTCTTCTCCCTCTTCTCCATCTGTGAAAGAGATCGGAATCAATCCATGACGTTTAGCAACTTTTTCTGAAACCTTCTCGACAGCTTCCTTTTCTATCACAAACTGTGATAGATTGACATGAGGTACACGATAGTAGTAACTCATGACTTTCAGCATATCTTCTTCTGTCACATAGCCCTTGCTGATTAGATATCTCTCTAACTGCATGTTTGATTGTGGCATATCTTGAAGAATTTCTTCTTTTTGAGCTGCCGTTATCAGATTGAATTGAACCAATATAGCGATTAGTGCCATTTGTTTCTCCTGTCTGTGATTTTTTTGTAAAAATCCTTCAATTCTTTCTATGCGTTAATAGATAACAGCTTTCTTAAAAAAATCTCCCTCGCTTAAAGCTTCCTTTAAGGTTTCTTTAAGCTTTTTAAGTTAGGCTAGTACATGGAAAATTTACCAATAGAACCAAACTTAATGTTTTAAGTTAGATGCTTTGAGCAGTATCTCCATTTGATAAACCTAGCAAACAGTCCTTAAAACAATCCTAGGATTGATAAGGGGCGTTTTAGATTTGTCAAAAGGGGCGCAAAAAAGCAGATGCCAAAAACATTTGTTCTTGCGTTCTTAAATACTATACAAAGCAAGTTCTCTTGCAAAATTTCTCATGCTTTTAGATGCAGGTTAAACCGTGTGTGTGTGAAGTTGGTTTAACCCGAATCATCAAGCAGCCAGTGCCATAAGATAAGAATTCTTATCTTATGGTTTTTCTTTTTACCGATATGCATATTGTGGTAGGAAATGCTAGGAACAAAAGCTTTATTTGCTTTAAAAAACATTTACCTATCACAGTATATGACATAATTGACATCTTGTCAACAGGTTTGCCTCGAAAAAAATGATTGCATTTAAAAAAATGTTTAATTTTGATAAAAGCTTGTTATATCAACGTTTCTAACGTTTTTTTAATAGCTTCTTTTCTTTCAAAGTTTAAAAAACAGCAAAATTTTTAAGGGAATTTCTCCCCTTTACTACTACTTTTTCAACCTTCAGATGGACAGTGTGACAGCATCTGTCTTCTTCTAATCGGTAGTCGATATGCTTAGGAAAGGCGCTTCAGGACAAGGCTTAGCAAGCTTTGCCTGTTTCTTCCTACTCAATAGTATATGCTAAAGAAAATGCATTGTCAATACATTTGCATTTTCTAAGAGGTAAAACCACCCTAAAAATGCACAGAGTGTTTAGCTTGTCTATTTTTTATAGAAAAATCACAAAATCAAAAAGCTAGAATTTTCAGACAGGGAAATAGAGGAATTAAATAAGAAGAAAATCATAAAAATAGAACCAGTTAAGTGATGAAAATTAGACTGTAAAACGAAAAAACAGCCCGAAATATCGGACTGCAGAGATATAGTTTATAGTAGCACTATTTAAGTATGAAGTTTTAAATCGCCTTCTCCACCTATACACCACTCTTCATGTTCTTCCAAGCTGCTATCCGTCTGGATAGTGATTTTGGTGATGCCATAGGCCTGCAGTTCTTGACGCAGGGTGGCTTGGGTCTCGGCCAGCAGCTCTGGATTTTCAAGACAGATATGGATCATGGCAAATTTTTCCAAACCGTCTGTAGTCCAGACATTGAGCTGAGTAATAGTCTGAACGTTTTCAACCGCCAGAATTTCCTGATAAAGCTGGCTCAAATCAATATCGCTTGGGATGTGATCCAGAAAGATCTTGATGTTTTCCCAGAACTTAGGCAGGGCCTTGCTAAGAATGAAGCCTGCAATGAGCAGGGAGAGCAGCGGATCTAGAAAATACCAATCGGTAAAGCGCAAAACAATAGAGACCAGAATAACAGCCACCCAACCCAAAATGTCCTCTAAAAAATGAAGACTGAGAATAGACTCATTATGACTGTGTCCATGGCTATGTCCATGACCGACCACCTTGCTGGCTGCTAGATTGACTATAATGGCGAAAATACCCAGCACCAGCATGCCGTCATAATTGACCTTTTCAGGCGCAAAGACCTTGGGTACATTTTCGATAATCACCAAGGTCGAGCCGACCAGCAAGATGACCGAGGTCAGCAGGGCTCCCAAAAGGCTGTAGCGCTTATAGCCCAGAGTGTATTTCTTGTCTTCTTTTTTATTAGAAATTTTTTCAAAAAGGGTGGAAAGTCCGATGGCCATCGCATCTCCTGTGTCATGCACGGCATCGGCTAATACAGCGCTGGAATTGAACATGAAGCCAAAGATAAACTCAAGAATGGCAAAGGAAAAGTTTAACAGAAAGGCAATAGTCATATTTTTACTAGATTTCACGGCAGCCCCCTTTCAGTTTAGCAAATTTTATAGTATAATGTAATCAAAACGGAACACCTTGTTCAGTTTTTCTTCATCTTTATTATCCCTTATTCTCAGAAAGGAAACAAGAAGCAATTGAGGGGCTTTGTCTGTTACTGAACAATCCTGCTCTTTTGTTCCGAAATGCTATGGACAGACGAGTCAAGAAATCACGCGCAGCTATTTACCAAGCTTTTATCAGCCTGCTGCATCAAAAAAGCTATGAAAACATCACCGTGCAAGAAATCATCGACCTGGCAGACGTTGGCCGGTCGACTTTTTATGCCCATTTCGATACTAAGGAAGCCTTGCTAGAGGAGGTTTGCCAAGACCTCTTTCAGCATACCTTTCTTGAGCGCGACGACGGCAAGGAACTCTTTGAAGCAACCACCCACATTTTCAAGCATTTCCAAAAGAATCAGGACAAGATTGCAACCTTGCTGCTTTCGAAAAATATCTATTTCACCAATCGCTTAAAGATTGAGCTGGAAAACTATCTCTTTCCGATGATTCAGGAACAGCTCCTGCGAAAAAAATCTCAGCTACCAGAACCCTTTCTGAGAAATTACGTGACCTCTACCTTTGTGGAGACGGTCAGCTGGTGGCTCCAGCAGAAGAAAACATTGCCAGAAACAGTTATCAGCCAGTATTTTCTGGATTTGATGGACTGATTTTATTTTGATATTTATATAGGAGGAAACTTAACTTTATGAAAAAGCAACATTCGAAATTTCTACTTCCAGGTATTCTGATGGTAGGGGTTGTCCTACGGGCGCCTTTTGCAGTGCTGCCTGTTGTACTGGGCGATATTGCTAAGGGACTGCAAGTTCCCGTCAACTCTCTGGGACTGCTGACTAGCCTGCCCTTGATCATGTTTGCACTCTGCTCAGCCTTTTCCCCACGCCTGGCTCAAAAGGTCGGTTTGGAAAAGCTCTTTACCATGGCTATGATTGTGCTGACTCTGGGCTCTTTTATTCGTATCTTTAACCTGCCTCTACTCTACGCAGGTACAATCATGCTAGGGGCTGCCATCGCTGTCTTAAATGTGCTCCTGCCCAATGTCATTCAGGCTAATCAGCCAGAGAAAATTGGATTTTTAACCACGCTTTATATCACTTCTATGGGACTGGCTATCTCAGTCATGTCTCCCTTGGCTGCGCCTATTGTCCGCTTAGCTGGCTGGAAAGGCTTAATTCTCGTCCTGACCCTCATCTCCTTACTGGCCTACTTAATCTGGCTGCCTAACAGCCGTCACAATCACAAGCTGACTAGTAAAAATCGTGAACAGCAAATGGGCTCTCTGCTAACAAATCCTAGAGTATGGGCTCTGATTGTTTTCGGTGGCCTGCAGTCCTTACTCTTTTATACGGCTATCACTTGGCTGCCGACTCTTGGCCAGTTGGCAGGACTTTCCGATGATGCTACTGGATTCTTAGCCTCTATCTTTTCAATTATCAGCCTTCCTTTGGCTATGACGATACCTAGTCTGACAACGCGTCTATCCGCTAAAAAACGCTTGGGGATGATTGCTCTCTTTTCTGTAACTGGTATGGTTGGTCTGGGCATGCTGCTGGTCAGGACAGATTCCTTTGTCTACTGGCTCATCCTCAATCTTCTGATTGGTATGTCCGTCAGCGCCCTCTTCCCTTACCTTATGGTTACTTTCTCGCTGAAAACCAGTACTCCTGAGCAAACCGCTCAGCTGTCTGGCTTAGCCCAGACTGGTGGTTATATTCTGGCCGCCTTTGGACCTAGCCTCTTTGGATACAGCTTTGATTTATTCCATTCCTGGACTCCAGCCATCCTCATTCTCATTGGCTTGGCTGCCATCGTGACACTAACTCTCTTTTACATTGAGAAGTTTGACAAGATCTAATATAGACGAAAAAACGCTTAGAAATCCTAAGCGTTTTTGCAATAGTTGAGACACTCTTCCAGGTCCACATCCCGCTCTAAGTGCTCTGGTGTCCAAGGAATCAGGATATCCGGTTCAACTCCCTTATCATTCATGCCCTTTCCTTGATCAATCCTAGTGTCACGTGAAGTGGGAAACAGGAGCTCATAGTCACCAAAATCCTTCACGCAGCAATTGGAATAATCTAAAATTCCCATAGTCGGACGCCCTAGGACCGTAACCTTGGGCATCTTCTTCATGGTATCAACAAAATTATCACCTGAAGACCCACAGGTAACATCTGCTAGTACAAAGACTTTTTCAGGTCGAGCTAGGCCTAGAACGTCTGGCAAAAAGTTCTGATTGCTGTCCTCATCGCCATAAAGAACATACCCTTTCCCCCGATTTTCTTCTAGCTCTTTTAGAAATTCTTTGAGAATCTGGTGAGTTTCTGCTGACAAGTTTGGATCTTTTAGGATATTTTGCATCAGTTGCTGACGCAAATCAACATTTCTATCAGTATAGAGAATCTCCATCCCATCGTCGCTTGGCAAATTTAAGTCACTGAAGGCCTTTCCCTGAGGGAGAGTATATTTGAAAAGTGGATAATAAAGCGAGTCCGTCCCACCATAATTGACTCGAACATCAATGATTAAATACTTAGCCTGCTCAATAGCTGCTTGACTGTCTGCATATAGCTGACCGATAGCAGCCTCATCTGTAAAATCTTCTAACTTAAGATAGACGACATCCTCAGAAAGTCTGCGCCATTCAAACTGCGGTGGCTTCTTTGGGTGGGCAGTCGGCTGAATATGCAGTTGCTCTTCCTTGCCATTGCGTACCACCGTAACTTCTCCAGCATGCTCCACAAAGTAAGCCCACTCCTTGTGCTGTCGCTCTGGTGTAGCACTGACAAAATAATCCTTGTGCTCTTGATAAACCTGGGGCAAAGGTTTCCCATCCAAGGCTAGAATCTGGTCTCCACGTTTCAGCTCTGTATCGCTATTTGCCTGCAGGACGTAGAGGCAGTCTTGGTAGTATCTAACTTTAAAGCCGGGCGGTTGCGTTTCCTTAAGTCCAAACCAAACATGAGACAAAATTCCAAAACTAGCTATATAACAATGCATCTGGTAAAGAAAGTCCTCTTGGCTCATCTGGTCTGTGATACGCGCTCGATATTCTTCGGGATTTGCATCCTTGATGTCTTTCTTTGTAGAGGAATCCTCTCGCATAATTTCTACGACTTGGTCAAAAATCTCTGTTTTCTTCATCTTTTATTCCTTCTTCCAGGTGTCCTCATCATCCAGCAGGCCTCGCTTGGGCATTTTTGAGACATGACGATTGCCGGCCACATAAAAGCCCAAGTGCTCCTCCCGCCAGACATCTGTGCAGGTCACGCCAATCCGCGGACGGCTGGCAATCTGATTCGGAGTCAGGTCATAGGCTAATTGCAGACTGGAGGTCGCTAAACTCTGTCCATCAAAGCGCTTATCAATCCCAGCATACTTGGTTAGCTTACCAGGACCATTAGCTAAAAGACGGCCATCCGGCAGCTCCAAGGCTCGAATCAGTACGGCTTCGGCCACATTTTCAGCCTTGGTAACCAGATTCAGCATCTGATGACCATGAATCTGATAGACATACCAGTGACCAGCTGGCAGATACATGGATTCATTCTTAGGGGAGCGGCGCCCTCTAGCTGAATGACAGGCGCTGTCCTGACTTCCTAGATAGGCCTCTGTTTCGACAATCCGGCCTAACTTCTGGCCATTTAGAATCAGCTGCATACCTAACAAAGCTCGCGCTGCTGCAACTGTGTCTGTCTCGATTAGTTTCTGAAAATTTCTTGATAACATAGGTTGATTATAGCATGATTTCTCCATTTACAGAGGAAAAGAAATGTTGCAAAAATGTTATTTTTCTCCTTCTCATAGACTTATCATTTGTTACGAAATAATTACAACGCAAATAGCCCAGAAAGTGCGAAAAGCCTTTTAAAATCTGTATGTTTTCTATTTATCTTACATATATTTTGTAACATTTTTATTAACAGAGTATGTTATTTATGTATCAATCCGGTTTTTCATTGCTTCAAATGAAATATTTGTTTAATATTATACTAGAAGGAGGGGTAAGATGAAAAAATTATCTAAAATTTCTTTATTTTTATTACCACTAATTGCACTTTTCTTTTTGGCAGCTTGCGGAAATTCTGTAGATAAGAAGACTGAAGAAAGCTCAAGCTCAAGCGTATCTTCTTCATCTAAGGCTAAGACAAGCTCTAGCAGCACATCTGAAGAAAGCGGTAGTGCCAAAGTCAACGTAAATGGCGGAGATGCTAGCGTTAATGTAAATGGCGGAGACGAAAGCGGAGGTGCTTCTGTTGAAACTAACGGAGACGGTAGTGCTAATGTACAAACTGACAACGCTGGTGTTAGCGTAAATGAAGATGGCGTTCATGTTCAAGGCGGCGGTGTTGATGTTAAGGTCGGCAGCGATGGATCTGTCAATATCCAAACACCTTAATTGAAAAAAGTCTTTCAATTATTATAAATCATGAAAACCGAGATTTGCTCGGTTTTTTGATTTTCTCCAATGTAATTCTTAATGACTTACAAATGATTATAAATGCTTTTAAAAACTTATCAATTGTGTTATACTCTATCTAGAAAAGTAGGGAGGGACAAGCATGTACCAAGAACAACGCTTAGCTGAAATTTTAGAGCTCTTAGCTGAGAAAAAACAGCTGTCAGCCAAGGATATGATTGAGCATTTTCAGGTTTCTAAAGATACTATTCGGCGAGATTTTTCAATTTTAAGCGAGCGTAGGCTTGTGCAACGCACCCACGGAGGTATTATCCCGCTAGACACTAGCCGGCAAATCCCCTCCTTTAACGACCGCATCAGCCAACTAAGTCAAGAAAAAAAGGCTATTGCTCAGAAGGCTCATGACTTTCTCAAGCCGGAGCAGATTGCTTTCTTTGATGTCTCAACCATCGTTCTCCATCTGGCTCAGCGCATCAAGGAGCCTATGACAATCTATTCCCATTCTCTGGATAATGCAATCATGCTGAGCAGTCAGGACAAAGTGAACTTTCACCTCTTAGGCGGGAAATTTTATCCCAAAAACCGATTCTACTACGCGCTCAATGAAGCAGAGCTGCTGGAGCAAATTTCCTTTGACATTGCCTTTATCGGGGCAGCCAGTGTCTCTGATGGCCTAGTCAGCTTTGAAGACGAAGCTGATGCCCACCTGAAAAAACTGGCTTTGAAGCACGCCAAGACTAAGATTCTGCTGGCCGAACAAGACAAGTGGCAGAAAGAATCTAAGTACATCCTGGGTCCTGTCAGCGACTTTGACTACTGGATTACGAACCAAGAGCCCAGCCCTGAAGTCCAAAAACTGCTCGGAGACAAGGTTAAAATAATTTATTAAATCGATCTTTTAGACACAAAGGAGGAAGAGCTATGACAAACCAAGCGATTCGCCTGATTATCAGCGACATTGACGGCACCATTTTGGATGACCAGCACCAAGTAGATCCTAAACTCAAGGACATGATTCCCCTGCTAAGCCGAGAAAAAATCCCTTTCGTTCTCGCTTCTGCCCGCTCTCCTCTAGGCATGGAGCCCATTGCGTGTGAGCTGGAACTGAGAGATAATCCGTTAGCCTGCTACAATGGCGCTCTGGTCATCAAGGGCGACCCGCAAGCTTATGAAACTATTATCGAGCATCCTCTGGATAAGAAAGAAATCCGCACTTTTCTGGAACTTGTCAAGGCTGAATTTCCTAGTGTGTCCATCAATCTCTATTCCGGTAAGGATTGGATTGCTGACTGTCTGGATAAGTGGGTGCAGATAGAGGCAGCTATTACAGGTGAGCGACCGATGATTCAGAATGAGCTAATCCCAGTGCTGAATGCGCAAATGCCCGTCCACAAGCTACTCCTGATTGATCAAGCGCCTGTCATCCAGAAACTCCATGACTACCTACAGACCTTAGGCTTTCCCAAGACATCCTTCTACCTTTCTAAGGACAACTACATGGAAGTCACGGCCAAGCATGTCTCCAAGGAGCAAGCCTTGTACGAAATTGCCCAGCACTATCAAGTGCCTCTAGAGCAGGTCATGACAATCGGAGACAACTTCAATGACCTTCCTATGCTGCGCCTGGCTGGACTTGGAGTCGCTATGGGCAATGCCCCTGAAGCAGTCAAAACCGAGGCAAAAGCCGTCACCAAAAGCAACAATGAGCACGGGGTCGCGGAAGCTGTCGAAAAGTATGTTTTACTATAACGTAAAAAATCTGCTCAAAGGCAGATTTTTTTATTGATGATAGTCATAAGCCAGGCGAGGACTACCGTCTGCCACATGAATAATGCCGCATTCCCTAAAGCCGTAGTTCAGGACAGCTGTCTGCATAGGCTGATTGTCCGCATGGGTATCGATGCGCAAATAGGGAATCTGCTGGCAGCAAAAATCAAAGACCTGACGGGATAGGCCTCTAACTTGGCCATTTGAAGCGATGCGATGAATGGTGCCGTAAGGCTCTGCAAAATGCCAGACCCCTTTTTCGATGACCTGATAGGTCGGGTCTTCTCCAATGATAAAGGCAAAGGTGCCGACCAGTCGCCCTTCTTCCTCGACAACAAAAGAGTGGCCAGCCGCAATGTCATCCTCAATCAAGCTTGCGCTAGGATAGCCTCCATCCCACTGAGTTGGATTGCCCTGATCTTTCATGAACTGACGGGCCACATCATAAATCGCCATAATGGCTGGGATATCTTCTATTTGGGACAAACGAATTTTCATCTTTCCTCCTTTATAAAAATAAGGCTGGAAAATCCCAACCTTATTTGAATTCTTCTGGTTTGCCAGTATACTGAGACCATTCCTTAGTGAAGAAACGGTCATTGATCTGGTAGTTTGGCGCCGGCTGTGGATTGGCTACAAAAGGATCAACCGCCTTATCAAAGGCCAGCCAGCCATTCCAGCCCATGTGAATAGTGTCCTGCATGAAGTAAGGCTTGTCGCCGTCCTTAGAAAAGTCAGCAATGTTGGTAAAGCCCTGACTTTCCAGCTGGTAACGAATCTTAGCCACTGTCCGCTGGTACATTTCAGGACTGAGACCTGTATACTCCATCCACTTAGAATTGACCGGTGGAATGATGAAGATAACATTGGTCTTTGACTTGGCAAACTGGTCCAGAACCAGCTGCAAGTCGTTGTACTCAGGGGATTTTTCATAAGATTGCTTGGTTTGAAAACCTCTGAGCTTGGCAACCTTGCCGGCCAGACGGGTCTTGTAAAAATGATTGTCTATGCCGAATTGATTGTTATTGGTCTTCTTCTTGGCCTCTGCTGTGGCAATCTCTTCCAAAGCCTGATAAGAGAAGATATCTGGCAGATCAGCCATATAAGGTAAAATTCGCTGGTCATAATTTTCATTATTGAGGGCAGCAAAGTTGCTGAAAAAAGCATCTTGGCGCTCATTAAGATGAGCCATCATCTCAATATGACGCTCTTCAAAGCTGCTCAGCTTTTTACCTTCAGACAGCTTCTGGACGCTCTCTGCCATAGCGACATCTGGATAGAGCTGCAAGAGGCGCTGGGCTGCATATTGCGCCGCCGCATCTCCTTGCTGTTGAGACAGATAAGCCGTCAGCTGATCGCTGTTGAAGTACTGCTGAAAGGCCGAAGCATCATAGCCAGTCTTGGTAAACCACTGGGGCGACACCACATAAACCGCCGTTTGTCCCTCCAACTCAGAGGACATCTGCTGCATACCAAAGTACTGATTAAATGATGCTGCCCCGCGCTGGCCTAGAAAATAGGGACGATAGGAGCGGTCGTATTTCTCAGCCAGCACTGCCGGATGCATACTATCAAAGCGCAACCATTCGCTAGATCCAAAGAAGGGAACAAAACGCATCTTCTTATCGGTTAAGGCTGTCACCTTCTTACTGCGGCTCTTGAAGTTTTCTGCTGTCAGGGTCACTGCTGAGCGCTTCTCCGCTTCTATATCATGCTTTTTATCAAGCGGATAGAAGAAAAAGAGCAGGGCAACCATGGCCATAGCGCAGAAAACTGGCCCCAGAATCAGCCAGAGTCGTTTAAGCATTGCGAAGCTCCGTTACGCCTTCAACGATTTTATTGGCTGTGTTCCAGTCATTACGGCCAAACTCTGACACTGGCACGCGAATGTCAAAACGGTTTTCCAGCTCAACAATCAGCTCGACCGTTCCCATACTGTCTAGGACACCAGCGTCAAACAAATCCTCGTCCATCATGTCTGACACATCTTCCATAAATAGTTCTTCAATGATTTCAATTACTTCTGCTTTTATATCCATTTTTCTTCCTCATTCATTTTTATTTTTTAAACCAAAGCTCATTTAAAAATCCCGAAAAGATCAAAAATGAGAACATGACTGCGTGAAAGGTCACCACAATCCCCAAAGCTTGAGTCCATTTATTGTCTGGCAGAGGCGGAAGCCCCTTAGCCTTGCGCTCTTTGTTTAGGGTTTTCTTCTTGCGCAGCCAGGCATCATTGACGACCAGCCCAGCTCCATGAAAGAGACCGTAAGCGATATAGTACCAGGTCACTCCATGCCAGAAGCCCATGATCAGCATGTTGATCAGATAGGCTACACTAGAGGTCGTATTGCGGTTTTTAAAGACCTTATTGCGCATCAGGACCATGACCAACCGCATAAAGACAAAGTCACGGAACCAAAAGGACAGACTCATGTGCCAGCGATTCCAAAATTCTTTCAAATCTCGTGAGAGAAAAGGCTTATCAAAGTTGATAGGGCTCTTGATTCCCATGAGATTGGAAATAGCTAGCGCAAACATCGAATAACCGGCAAAGTCAAAGAAGAGATCCAGACCAAAGACATACATAACGCCCAGAGTTCCTAGATTAAAGAAACCGCCGGTATAGAGAGCGTAGGTCTTGACATGACCCAGCAGCAGATGTCCAAAGATATGGGCCAGGATAAACTTATAAAGGAAGCCTAGCATGATATACTTAACAGACTGCTCCAGCATATCCAGCAGCTCATAGCGCTCAGGAATGTTCAAATAGTCCTCATTAAAACGCTTGAAACGATCAATAGGACCGCTTGAAAAGGTCGGCATGAAGAGCAGGAAACGCAGGAACTCCCAGAGCGTGAACTCTGTCAAAACTCCATCCCGCATCTCAATCATCATCCCTACCGAGCGAAAGGTCAGATAGGAAATCCCTAAAAAGCCAAAGAGAGACTGATGGCCACTGATTGCGGGCTCTACCTTAACAAGCACAAGCGGCAGAACCGCCAGCAAGGTATGCAGATAAAAAATCCACTTGCTATCCCGCGACCGGCGATAGAGCTTGTATGAATAAACCCAGACTATCTGCCAGATGACATAGCCTAACAAAGCACAAAGCTGCGCCAGACTAGGACCTGTCAGCATCAGGACGATAAAGACCAAGCTGACCAAGGCTTCATAAAGGGGAAAACGTTTCTTAAAGAAAAGTCCGACAAAGATTGGCAGAACTGCCAGAACGATATAGACAAAGTAAACTGGGTTACCATAGGGTTCCAAGTGAGGCAGCTGTTTCAAAAAATCCATCATCGCTTATTGACCTCGCTAATCAGCCCCTTAATGTCAATCTTGCCATTCGGGGTCAGAGGCAGGGTCTCTCGATAGAGGAACTTGGACGGCATCATATAGGACATCATGATATCCTGCAGATCTTCCTTGATTGCCTTGGTAATATCGATTTCCCGCTCAAACTGTTCAGCCACACCGTCTTTGAGAATGACATAGGCTAGCAGATTTTGGACCTTGTGGTCCTTATTGTAGCGGGGCACTGCCACTGCAGATTCAATGTATTTCGATTTGTTCAGATTCTGAGACACATCCTCCAGCTCAATACGGAAACCATTAAACTTGATCTGGAAGTCCATCCGGCCGCCGTAAAGCAGCAGGCCTTCATCTGTCATCGAGCCGACATCTCCTGTATGATAGGCTGGCAGGCCTTCAAATTCAAAGAAGGCCTCCGCTGTCTTCTCAGGATTATTCAGATAGCCTTTGGATACGGCTGGACCGCAGACGATGATTTCTCCCTGCTGGCCATTCGGTACCTTCTGCCCTTCTTCGTCAATGACAAAGGTCGGAGAGTCAGCCTTGGTATAGCCAATCGGCAGGCGCTTGCAATTTTGCAGCATCTCATCTGTTACTGCTACTGCAGACAGAGCCACTGTTGCCTCAGTCGGGCCATATGCATTGATAATGCGAGCTTGAGGGAAGCGATCGCGCAGCTTCTGAGCTGTCTTGACCGTCAACTCCTCGCCGTCAAAGTAGAAATGCGTCAGCTGAGGCAGCTTCTGGCTGTTAAAGTCATCCGACAGCAAGGCCATATCCGCGAAAGAAGGCGTCGACGTCCAGATAGCAATAGGCAGACTGAGAATCGTATCAAACAGCTGCTTGAAATCCTGAGTCACAGCCGAAGGCAGGGCAAAAAGAGTCCCTCCCAAGGCCAAAGTCGGTGCCCAATACATGACCGACAAATCAAAAGAATAAGGAGGCTGAGCCAACATTTGAGGACGATCTGGAGTCGCAAACTCCTTATCTGTAATCATCCAATTCGTAAAGCTGAGCAAATTATTGTGGGAAATCTGTACTCCCTTAGGTTTGCCAGTTGTTCCTGATGTGAAAATGATGTAATAATTATCATCTCCCTGCACCGGATGGCTAAGCTCATAGGATGCTCCCTCTCTGAAAGCCGTCTGAACTTGCTCCGCACTGAAAATAGGCGCTGCCACATCTGCCAGCGGAAAATCATTGATAGCAATAATCAAGCTTGGCTCAGCAACTTCCACAATCGCTGCCACGCGCTCCAAGGCTGAGTGGCTGTCGATAGGAATGTAAGCATGACCAGACTTGGTCAAGGCCACAAAAGTAGCCAGCATTTCGTATTCCTGACCGCCAAAGACCACAACCGGAGACTTGTCAGGAAGTCCCAGACGGTCAATCTGAGCCGCCAACGAATCGGAATCCTTCTTTAAATCGCCATAAGTATGAACTTGACCTAAAATATCATAAACCGGGAAATCCGGCTGCACCTGAGCAAAATGCTCAATCGCTTCAATCATATCATGTATCACTTTATTTGACATTATTTCCTACTCTCTCACATTAAAATTCATTATAGATAAAGCCACCCTGACCCTGACCCAGATAGCTAAAGAAATAAAGCAAGGCCAGAAAGATAACAAAATATAGTAGGGTTTGGCCCAAAAACTTATATAGGGTTTGATGTTTTTTCATTGATCTCTCTTATATTTTTAGTTAGACTTACACCATTTTACCATTTTATGGAAGATGTTTTCAACACAAAAGCTAAGGAAGGTGTAAAGTTCTTGTAAGGAAGAAAGTTACTTTGATGTGCCTTATAAACAGCCATTAAAAGACTTTTTCAAAAAATATATAAAAATTTTATATATTTTGCTTGACTTTTTCCCTAAGAGGTTGTAGACTATATATAGAAAGATTATATATAAATATTTTACACAAGGAGGTGGTCCTATGTCTTTCCCCACATCATCGGCTTTGATTGAGTTTCTCATCTTAGCCATCCTTGAAAAAGACGATTCCTACGGTTATGAAATCAGCCAGACAATCAAGCTGATTGCCAATATCAAAGAATCAACACTTTACCCCATTCTGAAGAAGCTGGAGCAAAATGACTGCCTCACGACTTATTCGCAGGAGTACCAAGGACGAAAACGAAAATACTATTCACTCACTGCCTACGGGCATGAACATCTACTCACTCTAAAAGAAGAGTGGCAAACTTATACCACGACCATCAGCGGTATCATAGAAGGGAGCATCCGTCATGACAAGAACCGAGTATCTAGCTGAGCTAGAAAAATATCTAAAAAAACTGCCACGCAAGGACTATGAAGAAACTATGGATTACTTCACTGAGTACTTCAACGAGGTAGGTCCAGAGGGGGAGGAAGCAGCTATTGCTGAGCTAGGCAGCCCTAAAGAAGCAGCCCACGAGATTATGTTGAATCTTTTGGATAAAAAAGTCGAGGAAGATAATCAAGACAGCAGTTCATCAAAAAACACTAAGAACATCGTCCAGATTGCTATCCTATCCATTTTGGCAGCACCCTTGGCTATTCCGCTCTTTATAGTAGCAGCACTTTTGATTATTATTTTCTTCCTCTTAATTTTTAACGTTATTATATTTATGGCTACGGGTGCCTTTGCCTTCTTTATCTTTGGAATCAGCCTGATCTGGGATACTCTAACCCTAGGACTGACGACATCTGTCCCAGCCCTCCTGTTCACCCTAGGTCTCAGTATCCTATCTCTGGGACTGTCAGGCATCTTCTACTCAGGCATTTCTCCTGTTGCTCAGTTTGGCAAGGCCGGCTTTGTCAAACTAGCTCAACTTTTCGCAAAGAAAGGAGCACGTCATGGCTAACATCAAATTTAAAAAACCTCTTTTATCTGCAGCTATTTTAGCCTGTCTCTTTGGTGGAGCCTTGACAACTATCGGCTCCACTACAGGCGGTGTCAACGACTTGGTCAATTCTGCCAAGAGCAAGGTAAAAGTAACGAAAAAAGAAGAAAACTTCTCTGATCTTTCTTCCCTAAATATTAACTTAGTGGCTAGAAACCTCGTCATCAGCGAATCTCCTGATGACAAGGCTCACTTGACCTATTACCAAATCGACGGCAACTATAAGATTGATGGAGACGCGCTTAGAAAAATCACGACAAGTTCTGAAAACGGAAACTTAAACATCAAGGAAGAAGATGCAGGCTCCTTCCACATAAGCACTGGAATCCGCTCCTTACTCAGCTTATTTGACCAAGAATCTCAGGGAGAGCGTACTGTGCAGCTTTCCCTACCTAAGGGGACTAAACTTGAGACATTCAGCGGCAGCTCGTTACTAGGAGATGTTACGCTGTCCAATCTATCATCCAAAAATGCTGACTTCTCTCTATCCAATGGCTCGTTGACCGTGAATGATAGCCAATTCGCATCTGGTAAATTTAAGAACTCTCTGGGAGAGATTTCCTTTAATAACAGTCAGATTAGCTCTGGAAAAATCAATGCTTCTTCGGGTACCATCACTCTGAGCAACAGCCAGTTCGCATCGGGCGAAATAGCAAACTCTCTGGGAGAGGTCAATCTAAACTCGAGCAAAATCTCCGACAGCACTCTGAAAATCTCAAGCGGCTCACTGAACTCTGAACAGTTGGAATTAGCTGGTACAATCTCTATCACTGACCAACTGGGCGATATTAATCTTCATCTGGTTTCTGGCAGTTTGTCGCAGTTATCCTTTGATCTGAAAACGGATCTAGGTGAAATTGATATCCCTAGTGGTATAAATGTAGAGCACTCCAAAGGCGATGAACTTGGCGGCTCTGCCATCCGTAAAGTCGAAAATCCGACAACTACACTTTCTGCCAGCGCCCAAAGCGGCAGCATTAAGCTCAGCGAATAAATCATAGAAAAGAATATATACAATCAGGGAGTCCTCAGCGACTCCTTTTTTGATGAAAAATCCCGCAATCCCCTAAGATTGCTTTACAGGCCTTGGGCTTTGTGCTATGATATTCTATAAAAATTTATCACAAGGAGGTCCCTATGAAAAAACTCACACCTGGTATGCACATTCGGGTCGTCAGCCCCTCAGCGTCAATCGAACACATCGGTGGCTTTGAGGCCAATCTAACCGCCAAGGAGCGCTTGGAAAAGCTAGGATTTACCGTGTCTTTTTCGGAGCATTATCTGGAAAATGATATACTAGGCTCTGCCTCCATCGAAAGCCGAGTGGCAGACATCCATGCTGCCTTTTCGGATGAGTCCGTTGATGCCATTCTGGCCACCATCGGAGGTTTTAACTGCAATGAGCTCCTGCCCTATCTGGACTTTGAGTTGATAGCCAGCAATCCTAAGATTTTCTGCGGCTACTCAGACACGACAGCCTTGCTCAGCGCCATCTATAGCAAGACCGGCATGAAAACCTACATGGGACCGTCTTACTCTAGCTTTAAGATGGATGCCCTGCAGGACTATCAGACCGAGAGCTGGCTCAAGGCCGTCAGCCAGACTTCTTATGAATTAACTCCTAGTGAAAAATGGGGCGACAATGCCTGGTATCTACCTGATGCCCCACTGACCTTCCATGAAACGGAGTGGAAAGTTTATCATCACGGGCAAGCCCAAGCCACTGTTATTGGCGGCAATCTCTCCACCTTCTCGCTCCTGCGTGGGACTCCCTATGCTCCGACAGATGAAAACTATGTCCTCTTTGTTGAAGAGGCGGAGGAAGATCATTATGTGGAGTTTGAACGCAATCTAGCTGCCCTCCTTCAGGCCTATCCTAACCCGCAGGCCCTTCTCATCGGCCGCTTTCCAAAAGAATGCCAGATGACAGAGGAGCTGCTCCTTTATATCTTGGATAAACATCCAATTCTAAAGACGATTCCCGTCCTCTATGACTTGGACTTTGCCCATACTCAGCCACTCTTTACCATTACCATCGGTGCTCAAGTGACCGTGGATACAGAGACGATGTTGATTAAGATAGATGAGTAAGACATATCATAATTATTGTGGAGGTAGTAAAATGTCAGCTCATAAATGGTTGTTTTTTGACGTTGGCTCTACTTTGATTGATGAAAAAGAAGCCTATCAAGATAGAATTAGGAGAGCAATTACAGAGACAAATATTAACTACGATATTTTTTATGCTCGTATGGTTGAACTGTTTAAAGAAGGCAAAAAGGGAGACTTGGAGACAATAAAAGAATTTAACTTAGAACGTCCCATTTGGAACTCTAATTTGGAGAAATTATACCCAGATGCCCAAGTGGTCTTAAAAGAATTGCACAACCGATATAAAATCGGAATCATCGCCAACCAACTACCTGGCCTAAAAGAACGTTTGAAAAAAATGGGACTATATCAATGGATTGATTTAGTTGTCTCTTCTGCAGAGCTCGGACTTGCCAAGCCTTCCCCTGCCATTTTCACTTTAGCTTTAGAGAAAGCTCATTGCCCTGCTAAACAAGCTATTATGATTGGTGATCGAATAGACAATGATATCATACCTGCTAAAGCACTAGGAATGACAACTATCTGGTTAAAACAAGGTTTTAGTGCTTATTACCAACCCCAACGACTAGAAGAAAAACCTGATTTCACTATAGAAAATTTATCGTCCCTCTTAAGTCTTCTATAAAAGATTGCTTTGCAGAAACATAGTTGCATCCCCGTCTTTTTCATAAATTAATAAGGCAGTTCAATTTGAACTGCCTTATTTTCTTATCGTCCACCAAAACCGCCTTGGCCGCCCGGGGCACCGCCGCCACCGGGTCCACCAGCGCCAGGTCCGTCTGCTGTAATTTCTGTTCGGCTCTCACCATTGACCGTGATGGTGCCGCCAGTGTAGGTAGCCGTTCCATCAAAGTCAAAGGCAGATACCGTAGAAGTAATATCCAAGTTTCCTCCTGACATAATGACATCGCCGTTGGAGTCGATAGCATCGGTATCGCCTTCACCGACCTCGACCTTGATATCGCCACCAGTAATCTTGATAAAGATATCAGCTCCAGTTACATCACTAGCTGCATTGATACCATCATCTGTCGCATAAAGGTTCAGCTTGCCTCCGTTAATGGTAACATTGGTTCCTTCCAGAGCTTCTACACTCTTGGAAACCGTAATTGTCCCACCATCAATCAAAGCGATATTGCTAGCGTGTAGACCATCATCACCAGCATTAATCGTGATGGTGCCGGACTGGATATAGAGATTCCCCAGAGAAGTATCTTCATCATTGTCTGCGTGGATAGCATCTTCTGTCGCTGTGATGTCAATAGTAGCATCCTTGATATTAATGGCTGAAGCTGCTGACAGACCATTCTTAGCTGCCTTGAGCGTATAAGTGCCACCTGTCACCCGCAAGGTCTGCTCAGACTTAATCGCTGTTTCATACTTGCCATCAACTGTCAGACTTCCAGAGCCATTGAGAGTCAGGTCAGAGTTACCATAGATAGCTGCATCTGCATCCGTATTGCTGTGATTTGATGAGTCTGAGATAGTGTTTTGGCTGCCGTCAGCCAGAGTCAGGCTTGTTTTACCCGCATTTTCTACTAGAATAGCTGCATCTGTCCCGCTCATGGTTACGCCATTTAGGACGATTTGGACCTTGTCGCTATCACCTGCTTTGACGACAATCTGCACATTTTCACTCGTTCCGGAAACGACATAGGTCCCAGCCTCAGAGATTGTCACAGTAGAGCCGGAGACACTAACGCCGTCACCAGAGGTCTTAGCACTGGAGCCACTCAGGCTGATGGTCGTCGCCTTGGACTCATCATAAGAAGCGTCTGAGTCTTCTGAAGCAAAGTAATCAGAAGTATTGGTCTTAGTCTGACTAGTGCTGGTAGCATTAGCAGCTTGGATGCTGCTTGAAGTTGTAGAGCTGCTGGCGTTTGCGCTGCAGGCTCCCAGCACTGCTGTCATCAAGACCAGTGGAATCATTAATTTAATTTTTTTAAGGGTTGATGTTGATTGTTTCATTTTTCTTTTCCTATCTATTTTATTTGCTGCTGATACAGTTTAACTTTTTGTAGGCAAAACCATATTTAGAGAAAGAGCTTGGAGACAGCTGGTAGCGATCCATCATCTCGCTTAGCCATAGCGGACAAGCTTCTGGAATCTTAACTTCCATGATCACGTGATTGGCTGGCAGGAGATGATCCCCATGGCGACCGGCTAAGAGACTCAGATCATAAGGACGGTAGGTCAGGCCGTGATCAAAGGTAATCCGAATCCGCTCATCCTCAATCCCCTTCATTGAATAACGATTGTAGCCGATATACATCATAGGCTGAATATGGCCAAAATGCTGGGTCAGCCAGACCATTTCCGTATCTATCTGAAGGTCAGTCAGCTGACTGTAATCACCGTCCAGATAGGCTTCCGCTGTCAGCAAATCTGCTGCAAGCCGGCGTTTGGTGACCAGATTCTCCGTCTTTTTCTTGATTTCTAAAAAGACTTGACTATCCTCGGTCGGATGCTCTTGATAGGTCCGCAAGCGAACTTTCTCATCAAAGTGAGGATTTTCCAAAGACTCACGAATGAACTGATAGGACGGCGTATCATAGTAGAGATTGTTAATGGTCGAATAAGCTCGCTCATCCTCCACCAGATGTCCTTCAAACTCTAGCAATAGATCCAGCAAGGTTTCCTTGGAAATGATGTATTTGGTTTCAAAGCGCTGAAAATGATGTTGAAAAAATTTTTCTGCCATGGGCTTCTCACCTCTCTATCTTTCTTGAATGTAATGCAATTTTAAAGATGAAAACTTAAAAGAAAGATAAAGAAAACTTAAAGAAAACAAAACATCTCCCTTTTCAGGAGATGTTGATTAGATATAAAGTAAACGAATTACAGATAGACTTTTCATCTACATTTTTACAGATTCATAAGAATAAGAACCCTAAGCTAGCTGTTTTTTATCTGTTCGATAGACCAGAGTACCAAGTGCCATGAAAAGAACTAAAACAAAAGCAAGGAAGAGGACCTGACTACCAATTTGACCGTTCATAGAAATCGTTTGGCGTAAGCCCGATACAGAATAGCTCATTGGCAGCCAAGGGTTGATAACTTGGAAAATCTTACTAGTCAGCTCCAGCGGATAGGTTCCTGCACTAGAAGCCAGCTGTAAAAGCAAGAGAATCAGAGAAGCAAAGGCGCCGAGCTTGCTATCCCAAGTAACCAAAGCCGTCACAAGAGCCATAAAGGTCATGCTGGCTAGGACAATCAAACCAAGGGTTGCCCACTCATGGTTTGCAGATAAGCCGATCAAGTGCACAGCACCATAGACCAAGACACCCGCTACGACAGAAATGACTCCATTTACCTCTATACGAGCCTTCAGCCAGTCTCGTCTCGTCTTAGGTTCTTGACCCGATGGAAGTGTGCTAAAGATGATATTGGTTGAAATAGCTGCCACAAATAAAGCTACTGAAATCATATAAGGCGCCATCCCAATGCCATTTTTTTCTACCTTATTCTCATCTGTCTTGCTCAGTGTCAGAGGATCTGCCAGAGTTTTTGCATTGTCTTCCTTAGTAGAAACAGTCGACAATTTATCGCCTGCATCTGAGAGGCCATTGGACAAATCGCTCGTTCCCACAGTAAGTTTAGAGAGATTATCTGTTAAAGCACTGCTACCATCAGCCAGCTTCTCTGTTCCGCTCGCTAATTGATTGGTTCCATCTGCTAATTTCTCAAAACTAGAGGTCAATTCTGGAGATTTGTCTGTTAATTGGGCTGCCCCGTTTGCTAATTTTGTTGTATTTGCTAGCAAATCAGGATTCTTACTTGCCAAAGCTGATGTCCCCTCAGATAGCTGACCGACTGCATTGGTATAGCTTGTCACCCCTTGTTCCAATTGTGTCGCGCCAGTCGTTAATTTTTCATTTAGGGTATCTACACCTGCGACTAGTTGATTGGCTCCTCCGCTTGCTGAACCGAGGCTAGTACTCACTGTTGATAAGCCATTATAAAGGCCATTGATCATGCTAGATGCCTGTGGCAGAACTTGATTTGATGCACTTTCTAACTGACTTAGTTTTGTTTGACTAGCGCCTTTTATCGTTTCAAGAGAAGTCCTCATTGTATCAACTTCTGATAAAATTGCCTGAGCAGATTGATCACTTCCTGCTTGACTAGCACTGACTGCTGTATCAATCTCAGCCTTAGCCTCACTAGAAAGGCCTTGATATGCACTGGTCCCTTGGACACTTGCCAAAGCTGCAGCCTTGGCGTCTTGATTATTATTGATAATAGCCTGAGCGGATGCTGCTATGCTAGTCAGTGAAGCTTCAATGCTGTTTGTCGACACTGCTGAGTCACTTGCTGCAGCTTGAATACTAGCATTCAACTGAGTCAAGCCAGTTGCCAAATCATTCACGTTTTGCTGATTGTTAGCTAAGGTTGTATCTACCGATGACTTTAATGTAGCCAAGCCAGTGTTCAGATTCGTTACACCTGTTGATAAGGCCTGAACTCCATCTCCTGACTGAGTAAGCTGTTGGACTCCACCCAATAAGTCTGCTGATCGACCCGACAGCTGATTTGCACCTGCGGCCACAGTACTTACACCATTTGCATAAGTGTGTATCCCGTTTGACAAACTACCCAGTCCAGACGATACTTGTGCAACACTCCCAGTATAAGTCTGTAGTCCTGTATTAAATTGAGCTGCACCGGACGATAATTTGCTCGTAGCTTGATTCAGAGTTCTTAAGTTATCTGCAATTGTCCGACTGCCTGAACCTAGTTGTTGACTGCCAGATGCTAATTGCTGAGCACCATCAGATGCCTTAACCAATCCCGTTTTTAGATCTCCCATATTCTTAAATATGGCGCTTGTATAAGTATCCGTCACATTTTGCGCCACCGTCTGCTTCAAAGAAGCCATGGCTGAATCACTCATCTTACCAGCAATAAAACTGTGGCCGCTAGACGTTTGATAGTCAATCTTCATTTGCTTAGGATTATCGGTCAAAATACTAGCTGCACGTTCAGATAAATCACTTGGAAGCGTCACAACCATATAGTAATCACCCTTTTCCAAACCATTTTGAGCATCTTCTTTACTGACAAAGTGAAAATCTAGATTTTTATTTTCCTTGAGGCTGGAAACAACATCCTCACCTATAGACAAGGTCTTGCCACTAGCAGTTACAGCTTTATCCTGATTGACGACCGCCACTGGCAAGTCCGATACCTTTCCATACGGATCCCACATGGAGCTCAAGAAAATAACATTATACAAGGCAGGAATCAAAGAGACTCCTAACATCACAATGATAAAAGTCGGCTTTTTTAAAATAGCTTTCCATTCTCTTAACATGTCTATCTCCCAAAATTATACACAGTGTCCAAATTTCAATAAAATTGATTATACACCAATCGAAAATTATTACAAGTTTATTCTTTGAAAATTAGACACCGTGTCCAATTTTGTTCAAAAAGATTGTAGGGAAGCGGAATAAGTTAGCCCTAGTGTCTTTAATCCCTGAATAATCTGTAAACAAAAGGTATTTTTCCACAGGTAGCTACACAGAAAATCAGTATTATGTTAGAATGATAAGCGAGGTAAATGGAGTCAAGCATCGAGCACTTAACTTGATGATAGGGTTCCATGTGAAACACCGCTGCCAGCAGATGCCTCACACTACAGAAGCTCAATTGTGTTGAGCAGCATTAAAGAAAGGTTTTAAAAAATGAAAAAAAGAACACCATTTAGCTTATTTGCTCTAGTTGCAGCACTATTTCTGCTATCAGCCTGCCGTTTCCTTGTACCATCTAACTCAGATTCAACCACTCGCTCTTCCAATTCAGATAAATCAGGAAAAAAAGTTAGTTTAAAGGATTCCTCAAGCTCATCAAAGCAATCTTCCAAAAGCAAAAGCAGCTCCTCTAGCAGCAGTAGTTCTTCCAGAAGTTCTAGTAAAGAAAATAGTAGTTCTAGTAAGGATATAGAAAAAACCACAGATGGTCTTCCAGAAGATGCCGATCATGCTAAGAAAGATAAGATTTATGCGACTAGCGATGCCAAGGTTTATTACCAATCCTATGAATCTGGCGGTTTTGAAGCTCAAATTCCTGAATTTAAAGGATATACCCAAGAAAAAGTTAAAAGTATTCTCGGCGAGCCAGAAAAAGTAAGCACCGACCTCGCTTCTGAATACGAAGCCTTCCAAAACAAAGAATTAGAAAATCTGAAGAGGCTGGTTCAAGAGCAAAAAATCAACACTGAACAAGCGCGTGCTTTCTTAGCAGGTGTAGTTGATATTTCTCAAGCATCAAGGTTACAAAACACCTATACAATTTACTCTTATAAAAATGAGCAAATTTCTATTATCTTTTCGCAAGAGGGTGAGTTGCTTTACGTCACTCCCGACCCCGACTACCTCTACTTTAAATAATGCTCAAAACGAAGGCCAAGACTTTACTTTAAGTCTTGGCTTTATTATTTTACCAGTCTAAGAAACCTAATAAAATAAAATTTTGCCTATCTATGCCTATTTTCGGAATTTAACTCTTTTCCACTTGAAAAACATTTGATATAATAGTACATGGAGAAAAAGAAAAAGTAGTTTGCTATGATAGCTATTAGTTTGAAGAGCAGACTGAGGCTTAGCCTCAAAGGGAGATTTTATGTTAGAAAGCAATAAACGCCGAAAAACCAAGGCTATTATTGAGAGAGCCATGGTTACACTACTGCATCAGCAGTCCTTCGACCATATCACTACTGTTCAGTTAGCTCAAGCTGCTGGCATCAGCCGTAGTAGTTTCTATACTCACTACAAGGATAAGTACGATATGATTGAACGTTATCAGCAAAACCTCTTTCATCAACTGGGGTATATTTTTGATAACAATCAGGAGGATATTCAAACCGCGATTACGGAGGTCTTTCAGTTCCTCCAGCTAGAGCCGCTTTTAGCTGCTCTTCTGACGGAAAACGGAACGAAAGAAATTCAAAATTTCCTGCGCCATAAGCTGCAGATGATGCTAGCTGATAGCCTTCAGGATCGCTTTAGCAATCGCATTTACAATCATTTTGAAAAAGAATACAGCCGGGTCTTTCTCTCTAATGCCTTCTTCGGCGTCTGCCAGATGTGGGTTTCCAGAGGGAAAAAAGAAAGTCCTGAACAAATAGCAGAATTTCTTTTAAAAATGATATAAGAAGTTGCTTAAGCCCATCGGGCACACTTCTACTCAAATTTTTGAAAAATTAAACAGGGTGTACAAAACCTCTTTTGGTTCTGTACACCCTATTTTTATTGTATTATAATTTCATAGCCAGCATATTGACTGTCATACCAGCTGCTGTTCCCATCAGAGCGATGGTGTCTCCTTCCTTGACTAGATTGCGCTCCAGAGCATAGCAGAGAGAAAAGGGCACTGCTACTGACACCATATTACCATAGTCTTGCACAATATTAAGGTATTTATCATCAGGAATACCCAAGCTGCGCATGACCATTGGCAGAGCACGACTCGCCTGATGCGGAATGATATAATCCAAATCAGACAGGCTGAGACCACTCTTTTCTTTAAATTCTTTAAACATTTCCGGAATTTTTCTGGCAGAGAGCAAGAGTATCTTCTTACCATTCATGTCAAACATGTAGTGAGTCTTGGTAGCGTCCGAGTACTCCTTAGGCTGAAAAGATGTCAAACCACCACGAATCTCTGTATCATGAGCTCCCTCAGACCAAGTCCGCTGCAGGCTGGAGATGACACCTCTCTCTTCCTCTGTTGCTTCAAAAATCAAAGCAGCCGCACCGTCACTGAACAACTCAAAACTTTCTTTCTGATTGGGATTAAGCCCTAAACTTCCAACCTCACTAGATACGATGAGGATCCTATGATACTCACCAGCCTCCAACAAATGAGACATGAGACTCAAAGCCGAGATAAAGCTGGTGCAAGTCGTATTGATATCCATGGCTGGAATGGACAAGCCCTTGGCTACCAACTCATGAATCAGGGCAGCAGTACAAGGAATAGGCTGGACGCCCACCGCACTGGCTGACACGATACAATCGATGTCTTTGATTGTCAAGCCCGCTTGCTCTAGGGCTTTTTCAATCGCCTTAACCGCCATGGAAAGCTGGGTTTCTTCATTTTCCACCACCCGATACCGGGTCTGATCCTTAAAAGTCACAGTATTTCTAGGTAGATGCGTACCATAACCAACAATCTTTATATGATTCTTTACTGCTGTCATATTAAACTCCTTCTTGTCAGACTTGGGGCTGCTCAATAGCTAGGTAAACTGCCAAAGCGCTTCAGCCTCTGATTCATATGTTTTTCCACTTGGAGCATTCTTAAGTCCGATAGATACGTTTCAACTTACGGCTTCTGTCCCGCTGGTAATCTTCAAAAGAAATAGCCGGTATAAGAAAGTCTTTATCAGTCGCCAAGTTCTGAAACTGCTGGACAAGCTCGTCTTCTCGCTGCTGACTACGATGTTCGATAGCAATGGTCAGCGAATAATCCCGTTCCTGAGCCACCTGATATTCTCCAATCCCATCAACCAAGAGCAGACAACGGCGAATAAAGTCTGGAAAGACCTCCACCGACTGACCTGCAGCATTTTCAAAAATGAAAATATCATCCGAGCGCCCCTCAATCTTATCAATCCGTGTAAAGACCGAGCCGCAGGGGCAAGGTTCAGGATTTTCCACCAAGATATCATTCAGCTCATATTGAAAAATTGGCTGAGAAGTCCGCTTGAAATCCGTAATTATTGGATAAAAGCGTCTATCGTCCAAGTAGCACTTATTTACATGGACAATATCTTCGTTTAGATGAAGATTCCCATGGACACAAGTGCAAGCTAGAAAGCCCTCGGTCGCTTGGTAGACCTGGTCCACCTTTTTCAGACCAAATCCTGCTTGAATCCTCTGCCGATCCGGCTCTTCCAAAATTTCTGCCACTGATACGACTTTGCTAGGAGCAATCTGCAAATTCCCTGCCTGGACTTGTTTAGCTAGCTCCAAGAGCATTGATGCTGGCGCTACCAAAATCGTTGGCTGGTAAGCATTCAAACGCTCTACATGCTCTTCGGCTCCCTGAAAAGTATCAAAGTACTCCAGAGAAATCAAGCCTGAATTGACAGTCTGATAGAGCTGGTTGTCTGCCCGAAGAAAGAAGGCGATTTTATGTCCAAAGAGTTTGCCTGGAGGCAGCATCTTGGCCAAGATGGCTGCCGCCCACATACTGCGCTCCTTTTCAGTGGTAACAAATAAACCTCGGTGACCAGATGTCCCAGAAGACAGGCCGACAGCAATTTCTCCTATCATGGGGCTGAAATCACGTGTCCGCTCGCTCTCCAGAGCCAAGGCTAACAACTCATCTCGATCCAGCCCCTGAGTATTGAGCTCATTGAAATGCTCCATCATAAAGGCCTTATTCATCTTAAAATCTGCTGGAATACCTGATTTAAAATAAGGTGATTCCTGCTGCAGAAATTCCCGATAGGCTGCTAAAGCCTTGATTTGATAGCGTTCCAAGGCCTGTCGATCCTTAAATCGATGCCCCCAGCGCATGACGCTAAAGGTTTTTAGAAATGTTCCTAGTTTCATACAAAATCTGCTCCGCTCTCTCAGCCGGATCATGACTGACTAGCACCTGATAGCCAACAGCAAGTAACTGCCGAAGCAAGGCCACACCGGCCATGTATTCTTCCTTGCTATCTTGGATCAGTGACGGCAAGAAACGCATCTGCTCCGTATAAGACAACAGATCCACGCCCCAGCACAAATCAGCTCCGATAAACAGATGATAATCTGGCAAAAAGAGACACGCTTGACCAGCAGCATGGCCATCAACTGAGGCCAGATATATACTGCCATCCCCAAACAAGTCGACTGTCTTGCGATAGAGGAATGCTGCTTGCACCTGCTGAGGTTCCACTACTTCCAACCGACTCTCAAAATCCTGCGGAAGAAATTCCTTGAAAATCAAATCATTCAGTTTGGCATGCTGATAAGTTTTGAAGACGGCCTTGGTCAGAATGAAACGGGCCTTGGGAAAGAAAGCGGCTCCGCCGATGTGATCTGGATGTAAGTGCGACAAAATGACATAAGAAATATCTTCTGGTGCAATTCCTTTTTGCTCAAGTAGCCGGTCTACACGCTCCTCTTCTGACATATCAACAGGCGTTCCCAGACCATAAAGCCAGTATTTGAAGTTGGGCTTCAGAATAGCTGGAGAATAGCCAGTGTCGTAGAGAATATAGCCTTTCTCACGATGCTTCAAGAGGAAAACACCAGCTGGAAAAATAATTTTTTTCTTGGCAACTCCCTTAAACATCTGCTGCAAGTGACTGCTGCAGCGCCCAGGCTGAAGATACTCAATTTTCTCGATAATGTTGGACATATTTTGCAATCCCTTCACTGATTGTCAATTTGGGTTGATAGCCCAAATCCCTTACTGCTGCTGATATATCCAGCGTTTGACTGTAACGCATTAAGTAATAAGTGTAAAGAGTCAGAGGTGGCTCTTTTTCAATGTTAAAGAAGCGATAAAAGCTTTCAAATCCCTGTGCCAGCAATCCTAGAAAAACAGCAGGTAATTTAATATAACGTTTACGAACCTGTAAACCATCTAAAGCTTCATCCAGCATATCCTTGAAACTACGGGATTCTCCGTTGGTAATATTGTAAACCTGTCCTTGCGCTTCTGGCATTTCCAAAGCCAGTCGAACAGCAAAGGCCACATTTTCCACACAGGTCATGTCCATCATTTGCTGGCCATTTCTGATGAGTGGAATCGCCAGTTTTTGGCTTAAGCGCAGAATCCTAGGAAAGATACTGGTATCCCCAATACCAAAAAGCCCTCTTGGACGCAAGATAACCGATGGAACTTGAGGATAACTTCGGACAATCCGCTCAGCCATGAGCTTACTTTTGATATAAAAATTCAGCTCATTTTCCTGAGGAGCAGCCTCTTCTTTAATATCAAGTTGATCACGCGCAGCAGCATAAACACTTGGAGAGGAAATATAGACCAGTCGTTGCACTCCAAAATGTCGGCAGGCTTCCATAACCAGTTTGGTTCCTACTACATTAGTCTGATAAAACTGCTCCCAGGGTCCCCAAATCGTTGAAAGGGCACCAGCATGCACCACTGCATCCACTCCTTCGCAGGCTGCAAAAATTTCTTCTTCTCTGGTAAAATCTCCAGCAAAAAACTCTACTAAAGGACCCTCTAACTGCCGACCAGCCTTCAGATTACGACCAAAAGCCCGCACCTGATAGCCTTGTTCAGCCAGCTCTTCAACAACATACTTTCCTAGAAAGCCAGTCGCTCCTGTCACTAGAACCTTCATCGCTACTCCTTTCATATAATTTTCTGTTTGTGTCTTGTCCTCATTATACACCATTTCAGCAAATCTTCCGTAAAAAAGCTGGAAAAAATCTTTACAGAGTGTCTCACCTGATTAGATAGGAGCAGAAAGAAATCACTAAATTTCTGAAAAATATCTGTCTCCTTTTCCTTGCTCTTAGAGTTATAGAAAATTGAGCAAACTCAAGTTTTCGTCAACCTTTTTAGTTAAAATCAGCTTTATTAGTTCACTGAGAATATTAAAAAAGAAGCCGGGAAACCGACTTCTGAACAAATACAAATTAAAGCATTTTGTTGTAGAATTCAACGACAAGTGCTTCGTTGATTTCTGGGTTGATTTCGTCGCGCTCTGGAAGGCGAGTCAATGAACCTTCTAATTTTTCAGCATCAAATGATACGAATGCTGGACGTCCAAGAGTTGCTTCAACAGCTTCAAGGATTGCTGGAACTTTCAATGATTTCTCGCGAACTGAGATCACTTGACCTGGAGTTACGCGGTATGATGGGATATCAACGCGTTTGCCGTCAACAAGGATGTGACCGTGGTTTACGAATTGACGAGCTTGACGACGAGTAGTCGCAAGACCAAGACGGTAAACAACGTTATCCAAGCGACGCTCCAAGAGAAGCATGAAGTTGAAACCAAGGATTCCTTCTTTGATTTTTGAAGCTTGAACAAACAAGTTACGGAATTGTTTTTCACCTACACCGTAAGTGAAACGAAGTTTTTGCTTTTCAGCCAATTGCAAACCATATTCTGACAATTTGCTGCGGTTGTTTGGTCCATGTTGACCAGGTACATAGTTACGGCGAGCCAATTCTTTACCTGTACCAGTAAGAGAAAGACCCAAACGACGAGCTTGTTTCCAAGATGGTCCTGTATAACGTGACATAAAATGTCCTCCTGTAAAATATTTTTGAGGAAATAGTCACTTAGAAAGCCCTGATTCGTGCAGAACATTTTCGCCCAAACAGCTAAGGCTACTTTTATAGCTGATGTTCTGTTGACGAGCTCCATGCTTTCCTGCTGCTATTTCACACAAAAGCTATTGTACCACGAATAAAGTCAAAAGTAAAGGGGCTCATCCAAAAAATCAAGCCAAAAGGCTTGATTGAAGTTATTTCTTGAAAGCAAAGGAATTCAGGCAACTATTTCACACTCCCAAAATCCTCAATATCTCCTGCTTATATCGGAGCTTCTGCAGTTCCTTATCCTCGCTGTCTGACCAAGTCAGTTGGAAATCTGCCACGATTTGCCCAGGCCGATTTTTCAGAATATAGATACGGTCACTGAGAGCCAGAGCTTCCTCGATGCTATGAGTAATGAGAAGGGTCGTCAGACCCAGCCTACGATGAATGTCCAGATACCAAGCGTGCAGCTCCATCTTGGTCAATTCATCCAAAGCACTAAAGGCCTCGTCCAGAAGAAATAGCTTATGGCCGAACATATAGGTCCGCAGCAGAGCCACGCGCTGCCTCATCCCCCCACTCAGCTCATGTGGATACTTGTCTGCTACATCAAAGAGCCCGAATTCCTTCAAAATCTGACTTGCCTGCTCTGTCGCTTTCTTTTTGGATACTTTTCGGATTAGCAAGGGCAAGATGACATTGCCCAACACCGTCTTGTGCTCCAGCAGCAAGTCCTTCTGCAGCATATAACTCACCCGGCCCTTGGGATTTTCCTGCCCGTCTAGGACAATCCTGCCCGACTGGACCTCTAAAATCCCAGCAATTAGATTAAAGAGGGTCGTTTTCCCGACTCCACTTGGTCCCAAAATCGCTACGACCTGGCCAGCTTCCACCTCTAGGCTGATATCTTTCAAAATCTGCTGCTCATCATAAGCATAGCTTACATTTTCAAGTTTAATTTCTGTCATTATTTTATATAATCGTTGCTAAATCCCTTGTCACTTAAGTCATTGTCCACGATGCTCTTATCCTTGGCCCATTTGTAAAAGGCATTCCAGCGGCTAGCCTCAAACTGACCCCACTTGCTCTTATCCGATGCATATTGCTCGGACAAATATTTTTGAGAAGCCAAGACAAAGTCACGCTTGTTCTTCAGCTCTGGCGCATGCTTGATTAAAATATCCGCCGCTTCTTCAGGGTGCTCCATGGCATATTGATAGCCTTTCTTGATAGCCTGCAAGACCTTTTTCGCCTCGTCCGGATTCTTCTTGAGATAGTCATTATTAGCAATAATCACTGGAGAATAATAGTCAAACTCCTTGACATAGTCTTTCATGTAAAAGAAATTAGTATCCATGCCCTGAGTCTGAGCCATGATGCCGTCCCAGCCATGATAAATCCAGGCTGCATCAAACAAACCATTTTCAATCGGCGTAATAGAGTTGGAATCGTTGTTGGGAACTTTTTCCACTTCATCAAACTGGCCGCCTTGGCTTTCAACCAAAGTTTTGAGCATGCCTAGCTCCACTGGATCATTCCAGGTGCCATATTTCTTCCCAGCTAGGTCCTTAGGTCCAGTAATCCCTGCAGACTTCTTGGAAATGATACCCGAAGTATTGTGCTCTACAATAGCGGCAACAGCTGTGATTTCTGCGCCCTTATCCAGTTTTTTAGCCATAGAATCTTGGAAATAAATTCCAAAAGGAGCTTTGCCGTTGATAATCAAATCCGAACTGCTATCTTCAGGCGGCAACTTGATATCCACATCCATGCCTGCTTCCTTGAAGTAGCCTTTTTCCTGAGCCACATAAAGGCCGGTATGGTTGGTGTTTGGTGACCAGTCTAGGATAAAATCAATTTTTTTATCCTTGCTCTCAGACGTAGATTTCGACTGACCGCAGGCCCCTAGGCCGATGATTGACACAGTAGCCAAACCCGCCAACAACATTTTATAACTTTTTTTCATCATTATCCTCTTTTCTTTCTTTGGAAAATAGCAGAGCTGAGCTCCTATTTCCACTTAATGATATATTTTTCACTGACAGCCACCAGCTTCATCCCCAGAAGACTGATAACCGAAACCAATATGATAATGGCAAACATGGTATCGTACTGGAAAAGTTTCTTAGACTGAATCATATAAACACCCAAGCCTTCAAAACCACCCAACCATTCAGAAACCACAGTCGTAATGAAGGCGTAGGAAACACTCACCCTCAGACCCGCATAGAAATAAGGCAAACTAGCTGGAATTTTAAAATGCCAGAGAATCTGCCAGCGATTGGCCTGCATAAGCTCAAAGAGAGTCAGAGTATCCCGATCACAATGCCGAAAACCATCCAGAATACTGATAATAATCGGAAAAGTCGTCGTCAGAATAATCAGCACAATCTTGGGCAAAATCCCATAACCCAGCCAGAGAACCAGGATTGGCGCCAAAGCAATGGTCGGAATCGTCTGCACCACGACCATCATGGGGTAGATTAGATCATTGAGCCAGCTCATGCTGTCCATGAGTATAGCTAGTATACAGGCCAAGATGACGCCCAAGACTAAACCCAGCAAGGCTACTTTTAAGGTCGCCCAGCTATGACTTGCTAGAAATCCAGCATCTCTGATAAAGGCCTGACCGATTTCCAGAGGTGTCGGCAGGATAAACTTGGGCAAGAGCTTGAGCCAGCCCATGACCTGCCAGATGACAAGTACACCCAGCATACCTAAGAGACCGATTTGCTGCCGCATCAGCCTTTGTAGTGCTTTCATTAGAACTATTTTCCTCCCTTCCTGCATTTTTAACGCTACAATTCTTCAAGATATCACCATCGATAAAGATGATAAAAGAAAAGGCCTTTTCCATATATGGAAAAGGCGCACAAATACCACTATTTTCGGTATGATTCCTACGCTGGCATTACCCAGATCAGGTGCGGTCGAAGCTTACACTTCCTCTCAGACTGTACACAGACTCCCATATATAGGACTATGATAGCGCAATCATCAGCAAATGTCAAGGTTTGAGCTTAGACTTACTCCTTTTCAACGATAAGTGAAGCAAACGATCATCAATCAGTCAAACTTTCCTTTCGCAGCCAGCAAATCCTCCATAGCACTGATATTCTCTGTCTCGCTTGTGGATAAGATGGTTTCAAAGCCCAATTCAGCTGCCGTATCTAAGTTAGCCTGAATATCATCAATGAAGACGGATTCCACTGGATTCAGATTATATTTTTTAAAGAGCTTTTGGTAAATCTCTGCTTCCGGCTTGACAACCCCGACCTCTGAGGAAAGGATATAGCCCGACAGCAGTGGGTAAATGGGCAACAAACCAGCTTTTTCAATATGATAAAAAATCTCACAAGTGGTTGACAAGATATAGATTCGATAACCTTGATTAGCCCATAGCCGAATCCTTTCCTGTAAATCACTGTAAACATGCACGACTTCGTACCAATGGTAAAAGATATTCTTAACGGCAGAATGATAGGAAGCGTCCAGCTGAGCTAGGACTTCCTCACAGGCTTCTTTCAAACTCAGCTCCCCCTTGTCTGTCTGATGCCAGACACCCGACTCAAAAATGGCCTGCCTAAGAACCTGCCGCCGCTCTTTCTCAGGTTCAAAATATGTCAAGATTTTCTCAGAATTCCATTCAATCAGAACATTGCCCAAATCAAAAACCAAATTTTTAATCATGATGACCACCTGTTTTCTTTGCTTATCATCCTCTATATAAGTCGATTTGACTGAGGAATTGCTTCAAATATAAGTAAAAAGGCCCACTGGACCTTTCTATTCATCAAAATAACGGATGAGGTTCTTTTCTGTCAAAATGTCAGAATAAGTATAAGACTCCACATAGGTATTGGAAATTTCCCCTGGCTGACCGCCTTCATTGGAATATTCCACGATAAACAAAGACGGATAGACTTCAATCAGACGGCCTTGCTTGCTTTTTTGGCGCTTACGACCGTTTTCCAGCGTCATCTCAACGATTTGTCCTTCATGCGCCTTGATATCTTCTTTGATTTTTTTCATTTTTGCCACATCTGTAAATGCATCACTCATCTTTATTCGTCCTCTCTTTTGGAAATACTTGAGAATTTATTATACTCTTTCTGGAAAATTAACTCAACTGTACCACGCGCCCCACTCCGGTTTTTCTCGATAATGACTTCGACCTTGTTGTTGGGAATGCCTTCTTCCTCCTCACCGGCTCGATCATAATAATCATCCCGGTAAAGGAAAGCAACGATATCCGCATCCTGCTCAATGGAACCTGATTCCCGAATATCAGACAGCACTGGTCGCTTATCCTGCCGCTGCTCTACGCCACGCGAGAGCTGACTCAGCGCAATGACCGGCACCTTGAGCTCCTTAGCCAAGATTTTCAACTGCCGGGAAATTTCCGAAACCTCTTGCTGGCGGTTTTCACGCCCAGTTCCCGTAATCAGCTGCAAATAGTCAATCAAAACCAGCCCTAGATTCCCCGTTTCCTGGGCCAGTTTTCGAGCCCGCGAGCGAATCTCTGTAATCCGAATCCCTGGTGTATCATCGATATAGATACTAGCGTTAGCCAGATTAGCTGTCGCAATGGTATATTTTTGCCACTCTTCATCTGTCAGTTGCCCCGTACGAATGGAATGAGAATTAATCACCCCTTCTGAAGCCAGCATCCGGTCCACCAAGCTCTCCGCCCCCATTTCCAGAGAGAAAATGGCTACAGTCTTATCCAGCTTGGTTCCGATATTCTGAGCGATATTAAGGGCAAAAGCTGTCTTTCCGACCGCTGGTCGGGCCGCCAAAATGATTAATTCTTCCTCATGCAGACCAGTCGTCATCTTGTCCAACTCACGATAGCCAGTCGCAATTCCGGTGATATCTGATGTCTGCAGAGACCGAGCCTCCAGATTGCCAAAATTAAGGTTCAGCACATCACGGATATTTTTAAAGCCACTGCGATTGGCCGTCTCACTGACATCAATCAGAGCTTTTTCAGCTCCGGCAATAATTTCCTCTGACAGACGGTCACCATCGTAGGCTTGATTGATAGACTCTGTCAGACGCGAAATCAGCCGCCTTAGAATGGCCTTTTCTGCAACGATTTTAGCATAGTATTCAGCATTGGCAGAGGTTGGCACAGAATTGACCACTTCCACCAAGTAGCTGAGACCGCCGATATTCTGCAAATCACCCTGACTATCCAAAATATTGCGAACAGTCGTTGCATCAATGGCATCGCCGCGGTCAGCCAAGTCAATCATAGCCTTGAAAATCAAGCGATTGGCATACTTAAAGAAGTCAGCAGGCTCGATATACTCACGAACAAAGACCAGTTTGCTCTCATCAATGAAAATGGCTCCTAAGACAGACTGCTCAGCTAAAATATCCTGAGGCTGAGCTCGGAGTTCATCAATCTCTGCCATCGGTAAATCCTTCCTTCAAATCACTATTATCCTTCTTTAACCCGCAAACGAATCACACCAGTTATATCCTGATAAATTTTCACTGGAACATCTATCAGACCAATGGAGCGAATCGGTGAGTCAACCTTAATATGACGTTTGTCAATTTTGATACCAAACTGCTTCTGCAGCTCTTCTGCTATTTTCTTACTTGTAATAGATCCAAAGGTACGGCCGTCCGGACCAACTTTTTCAGTAAATTGAACAAGAGTAGCTTCTGCTGCTAACTTAGCTTTAATAGCTTGAGCTTCTGCCACTAGTTCTGCGTGAGCTTTTTCTTCAGACTTTTGCTTACCGCGCAGTTCACCGATAGCCTGCGCTGTTGCTTCCTTGGCCAAATTTTTCTTAATCAGAAAATTTTGAGCATAGCCAGTCGGCATTTCCTTGATTTCGCCTTTTTTGCCCTTGCCTTTTACATCTGCTAAAAAAATTACTTTCATCCTTTTTTCTCCTCGTCTATTATTACTTCCTCTTTAATGACTTGGTCCATAATTTCTTGATTCAGCAACTGAAGGACCTCAGAAACTGTTTTGCCTTCAATTTGAGCTGCCGCCAGATTGAAATGACCGCCACCGCCCAGCTTTTCCATAATTCGCTGAACATTGATCTTGCTACGACTGCGAGCCGAAATAGACACATAGCCTTTGGTATTCTTGCTCACGACAAAAGTAGCTTCAATTCCTGACATGGAGAGCATGGTATCAGCTGCCTTACTGATGACAACCGTATCATAAGTGTTCTCCTCTGGACCAGCTGCTACAATGACATTAGGCAATATCTTCTTGCCATTTAAAATCAGCTCATTAATCGCACGATATTCCTCAAAATTCGTAGCTGAAATGTCCTGGATCACAACACTGTCACTGCCCCGAGTTCGTAGATAGCTGGCCACATCAAAGGTCCGACTGGTGACTCGAGATGAAAATCCTTTGGTATCAAGCATAATCCCCGCCATGAGAATGCTGGCTTGCATCTTACTGAGACGGTTCTTTTTAGAATTCTGGAACTGAATCAGCTCCGTTACCAACTCACTGGCACTGCTAGCCCCACTTTCGATATAGGCAATCACAGCATTTTCCGGAAAGTCTTCATCACGGCGATGGTGGTCGACTACGATAATCTGACTGAATTGATCAAAGAAATCCTTAGACAGAGTCAGAGATATCTTGGAGTGGTCAACCATAATCAAGAGCGACCGATTGGTCACCATATTTACTGCTTCAGAAAGCGGCACCAGATAATCAGCCCCTTCCTGCTGGAGCTTTGTAATGGACCGCTCAATGTCAGAAGCCATCTGAGACGGATCATAGACCACATAAGCTTTCTCAATGATATTACTAGCAAAGAGCTGCATACCAAGAGAAGACCCCAAGGCATCCATATCCAGATTTTTATGTCCGACTATAAAGACCTGATCCACACTCTTAATCTTATCAGAGATTGCAGTCATCATAGCCCGAGTACGGGTGCGCGTGCGCTTAACAGCTGACGCCGTTCCTCCACCAAAGAAGATTGGATTCATGTTGTCATTATTTTCTTTGACGACAGCTTGATCCCCACCCCGAACTTCAGCTAAGTTGAGGTTAAGCAGGGCGACCCGACCGATTTCATCATGATTGCCATCACCATAAGAAAAGCCCATACTGAGTGTCAGCGACAGCTCTCGATTTTTAGCTTCCGTCCGGAATTGATCAATGATAGAAAATTTATTTTCCATCAGCTGTTCCAGCACTGTGTAATCCGTAAAAAGATAGAACCGATCCATGCCAACCCGACGGTAAAACATATGAAACTGCTCAGAAAATTCTGCTACGAAGTTAGCCACAAAGCTATTGATATGACTGATATCCGTGTCTGAAACGACATCTTCCAAATCATCATAATTATCCACCGAGATAATTCCGATCACAGGGCGCGTTGTTACCAGACCAACAGTGGCTTCGTATTCATTGGATGCATCAAAAAAATAAAACACACTGGATGCACGGTCCAAGTAAACCGAATATTTCTTGTCTCCAACAGTAGCATAATGACCAGAGTCTGAATAAGCAGCCTTCATGATATTCTTCAGCATATCAGCATCAAAATCACCATCTTCAGTTGTAAAAATCAGTTCTGCATAGGGATTAAACCACTCTACATCACCATTATCTTCACTGATTTTAATGACACCAACTGGCATCTTATCCAGCAAGGAAGCGAGGCTTCCTTCTGCTTGATGATTGACATAATGAATCTGCTCAATCTCATCTAGCTCGGATACTCTCTGTTGCTGGATAAAAAGCACAATCAAAAGAGCCAGCACAAGCATAAGAGCAGCTAGCATGGCCAAACTATCACCAAAAAGCCTCAGACAGATGGCTAAAATTATAAAGGAAATTAGACCCGCCATCGCCAAGTGAATTGGGGCAAAACGAAATTTTTTCATCATAGACCTCTTATTCCGCCATTTTACCATAAATCCTAGAAAAAAGCGAATTTCTCCCAATAATCAAAGCATTTAACAATGGTAAAGGAAGTGAAAAATAGTCTTTCAAAGTTTACAACTTTGTAAACCTATTGTAAATTTACACAAAAAGGCTGCTTCCTAAGGAAAACTCAGCCTTTTACAAGAGTTACTTCGCTTGATTTCTAGAAATGCTTCTGGACTTGCCTTCTAGGTAAACCATCAAAATAGAAATATCTGCTGGATTGACACCAGAAATACGACTAGCCTGACCAATTGTTTCTGGATTGATTTTCTTGAACTTCTGTCGTGCTTCTGTCGCAATCGAGTCAATATCATCCCAGTCAATATTAGCTGGAATGCGCTTCTCTTCCATGCGCTTCATCTTTTCAACCTGATCAAGAGCTTTGGAAATATAGCCTTCATACTTAATCTCTGTTTCAATTAGCTCGATAATCTTTTCATCAAGCTCCTCTGCAGCCGGACCAATGAACTGAACCACATCTTGATAAGACACTTCTGGACGTCTCATAAATTCTTTGGCAGTCACTGCATCCGTCAGAGGCTTAAAGCCAAGCTCTTCTACTTTAGCGTTGGTTCCCTTGACAGGTTTTAGTTTGATAGATTCCAAACGCTTCATTTCATTGTCAAACTGATTCTTTTTAATCTCAAAGCGAGCCCAGCGCTCATCATCTACCAGACCAATTTCCCGTCCCATCTCTGTCAAACGCATATCGGCATTGTCATGGCGGAGAATCAAACGGTACTCAGCTCGGCTAGTCAAGAGTCGATAAGGTTCTACGGTTCCTTTGGTGACCAAATCATCAATCATGACTCCAATGTAACCATCACTTCGCTTCAAAATCAACTCTGGCTTCCCTTGGATTTTTAAGGCCGCATTAATCCCAGCAATAATCCCTTGACCAGCGGCTTCTTCATAACCAGAAGTTCCATTGGTCTGACCTGCTGTAAAGAGCCCTGAAATTTTCTTGGTTTCCAAGGTTGCCCGTAACTGGTGGGGCATGATCATATCGTACTCAATGGCATAGCCTGTCCGCATCATCTCAGCATTTTCTAAACCTTTGATAGAGTGAACCAAGTCCTTTTGTACATCTTCTGGCAGACTGGTTGACAGCCCCTGCACATAAACTTCTTCTGTATCACGACCCTCAGGTTCTAAGAAAAGCTGGTGGCGTTCCTTATCCGCAAAACGGATAATCTTATCCTCTATAGACGGGCAATAGCGTGGCCCCACTCCCTTAACGATACCAGAAAACATAGGAGCCCGATGCAGGTTGTTTTGGATAATTTCATGACTTTCTGCATTGGTATAAGTCAACCAGCAAGGAACTTGATCTTTCACATAGTCCTCATCACGAGACGTGTAAGAGAAATGATTGGCCTTTTCATCACCTGGCTGAATCTCGGTCACATCATAATTGATAGATGACGCCTTAACACGCGGAGGCGTTCCGGTTTTAAAACGACCAATTTCAAAACCTAGATCACGCAGATTATCTGCCAAAGGAATGGCTGCCAAGCTATGGTTTGGACCAGATGAATACTTGAGATCACCAATGATAATTTCTCCCCGCAAGGCTGTTCCAGTGGTAACAATGACAGCTTTAGCTGCATATTCCTGTTGCGTCGCTGTCTTAACCCCAATGACCTTACCATCTTCTACCAAGATTTCATTAATCATGGTTTGCCGCAGAGTCAGATTTTCTTGATTTTCGACAGTCTTCCGCATTTCTTTGGAGTAGACTTCCTTATCCGCCTGCGCCCGAAGAGCCCGAACAGCGGGTCCTTTACCAGTATTGAGCATTTTCATCTGGATATAGCTCTTGTCAATATTCTTGGCCATCTCTCCGCCCAAAGCATCTACTTCACGAACGACAATGCCTTTCGCAGAGCCTCCTATAGAGGGATTACAGGGCATAAAAGCCAGCATCTCAATATTGATGGTTGCCAAAAGAACCTTACAACCCATTCGACTAGCAGCAAGCGATGCCTCAACCCCAGCATGCCCTGCTCCAATCACGATAATATCATAACTTTCAGTAAAATTGTGTGACATTTCTTTTTCCTTCATTTTTTCACCAAAAAAGGCCAAGTCTCTAGAAGTGCAGGACAAAAAAGCCTGCAACATCCATGAGCTTTGACCATCATAGGTATTGCTTATCTTATTTTAGCAGATTGAGCTGAATTGTCAATCTAAATGTACTGCAAGACTTGACCATTCTTATAAGCTCTGTCAATCAAGCCTCCACCCAGGCACTCATCTCCATAATAGAAGACGACTGCTTGACCTGGAGTAATAGCCCTTTGTGGTTTATCAAAGTTGACAACAGCCTTGTCACCCTTTACAGTAACTGTCACCTTGGAATCCGGCTGACGATAACGGAACTTAGCTGTACATTCCATAGTAAATTCTTCTGGCATTTCTTTTGTAAAATGAACCTGACTAGCGTCAAGACTGGTTGACATCAAATTGTCATGGTAAAAGCCCTGACCGACATAAAGAATATTTTGGCTGAGATCTTTTCCAACCACAAACCAAGGCTCATTATCTCCCCCGTGCTGACCACCAATTCCAAGACCACCTCTCTGACCAATAGTATAATACATCAAGCCAGCATGCTGGCCCATATCTCGGCCTTCCAAGGTCATCATGCGACCCGGCTGGGCTGGTAAATATTGACTCAGAAACTCTTTAAAATTCTTCTCACCAATGAAGCAAATACCTGTCGAGTCTTTTTTCTGGGCTGTAGCCAAACCAGCTCTTTCAGCAATTGCTCGAACTTCTGGCTTTTCTAAATGACCCAGAGGAAACATAGTCTTTTGCAGTTGTTCCTGTGATAGTTGACTTAAAAAGTAAGTCTGATCCTTATTGTTGTCCTTGCCACGCAGCATGTGAACCACGCCTTCTTGGTCTCTCTTCACCTGAGCATAGTGACCCGTTGCAACGTAATCTGCACCCAGTGTCAAGGCATAGTCAAGGAAGGCTTTAAACTTGATTTCCTTGTTACACATAACATCTGGATTTGGAGTCCTACCTGCTCGGTATTCCGCCAAGAAGTATTCAAAAACACGTTCCCAGTACTCTTTCTCAAAGTTGACAGAGTAGTAAGGAATGCTAATCTGATCTGCAACAGCAGCTACATCCTTGTAGTCCTCTGTAGCTGTGCAGACACCAAATTCATCTGTGTCGTCCCAGTTTTTCATGAAGATGCCAATCACATCGTAACCTTGCTCTTTCAAGAGCAAAGCAGTTACTGATGAATCGACGCCTCCGCTCATACCAACAACGACACGAGTCTTAGAGTTATCACTCATTGTGTTCTCCCATCTTTTCGTTATTTCACGATTGAAGGTCGTGCTGTGCTTTCAACGATTGAAGGTCGCTTGAGCAAGGCCTATTATAGCACGAAAGGACTAGGAAAACAAATCAGAAATTCAACTAAATTTATTATCTGTAAAGAATATTTACAACGTTGTAAAGTTATTGATTTTCTCGTTTACTTTCCTATCTAACGAAATTTTATAATATCCACTTTTAATTCATTTAAAAAATCAGCAGAAAGCCCTTAACTTTGTTATAATGAAAATAATAAATTAGCCGCAAGGAGAAATCATGACTTCACTAAGATTTCAATCTGTTTTTGATATTATCGGACCCGTTATGATAGGCCCATCAAGCAGTCATACAGCAGGTGCCGTCCGTATCGGAAAAATTGTCTCCTCTATTTTTAACGATGAGCCTACAGAAGTAGAATTCCAGCTCTTTAACTCTTTTGCCAAAACTTACCGAGGTCACGGAACTGACTTGGCTCTTGTAGCAGGGATTTTAGGTATGGATACAGATGATCCAGAGATTCCTAACAGTCTTGAAATCGCCCATAAACGCGGTATCAAGATTGTCTGGACCATTCAAAAGGATAGCAATGCACCTCACCCAAATACGACAAAGATTACTGTCAAAAATGACCATAAAACAATCAGTGTGACTGGAGTCTCTATCGGTGGCGGCAACATTCAAGTAACAGAGTTGAATGGCTTTTCAGTATCTCTGAGCATGAATACTCCGACCATCATTATCGTCCACCAGGATGTCCCAGGTATGATTGCTCATGTCACAGAAGCTCTATCACGCTACAATATCAATATAGCTCAGATGAATGTCACCCGTGAGAAGGCTGGAGAAAAAGCAATTATGATTATTGAAGTTGACAGCCGCAGCTGTGAGGAAGCCATCGATGAAATCCGCAATATTCCTCATCTGCATAATGTGAATTTCTTTAAATAGGAGAAAATATGTTTTATTCCATCAAAGAATTGGTAGAGCAAGCTGACTTGGATTACCAAGGAAATGTTGCTGAATTGATGATTACTACCGAGTATGAATTGACTGGTCGCGAAAGAGATGAAGTCCTGCGACTGATGCATCGCAATCTGGAAGTCATGAAAGCCTCTGTCCTTCTTGGACTTGATGAGAGCAAGTCTCGCAGCGGATTGACTGGCGGAGACGCAGCAAAACTTGACCGCTATATCCAGTCGGGAAAGACTTTATCAGACCACACTGTGCTGACTGCTGCAAAAAATGCTATTGCTGTAAATGAACACAATGCTAAAATGGGCTTGGTTTGTGCTACACCAACGGCTGGCAGCGCTGGCTGTCTGCCTGCTGTCCTTACATCAGCTATCGAAAAATTAGGCCTCTCAGAAGAAGAACAGCTAAACTTTCTATTAGCTGCAGGCGCTTTTGGCCTAGTCATTGCAAATAACGCCTCAATTTCGGGTGCTGAAGGTGGCTGTCAAGCTGAGGTTGGCTCCGCTTCAGCTATGAGTGCAGCTGCTTTAGTTCTGGCTGCTGGAGGTTCACCTTTTCAAGCCAGTCAAGCTATTTGTTTTGTCATTAAAAACATGCTGGGCTTGATTTGTGATCCAGTAGCTGGTCTGGTGGAAGTGCCTTGTGTCAAGCGAAATGCTATGGGAGCCAGTTACGCATTTATTGCAGCTGATATGGCTCTTGCAGGAATCGAGTCTAGAATTCCTGTTGACGAAGTCATTGACGCTATGTATCAAGTCGGGTCAAGTCTGCCTACTGCTTTCAGAGAAACAGCTGAAGGCGGACTAGCTACAACACCTACAGGACGCAGACTTTCAAAAGAAATCTTTGGAGAATAACTTTGACAAATTTGTCAAGTAGATTTACTAGATAGTAAACAAGGAGACAAGATGAATCATTTGAAATATATCTTCTTTGATTTGGATGGAACTTTAGTTGACAGTTCAAAGGGCATCCAAGAATCTTTTGAATACAGCTTCAAACAACTTGGAAAAGTGTGCCCTGAAGAAAGTATTATCAAAAGTTTTATGGGGCCGCCTCTGGAAGTAAGCTTCGCCTCCGTTCTTGAAGAAAGGCAAGTTCCAGAAGCGATTAACTATTATCGTAGCTTCTATAAGGAAAAAGGCATCTGGGGCGTTCGCCTCTATGAAGGGATACCAGAATTACTGACACAGTTAAAAGAAGCTGGTTATAAAATTTATGTAACAACGAGTAAGAATCAACCTACGGCACAAGATCTATTAGCAAATCTAGCTATCTCTGAGCAATTTGATGATATTTTTGGCTCACTGCCAGATTCATTTCACAAAGCAGATGTTCTGCGCCGAGCTCTGCAAACACTAGATGCAAATCCAGAAGAAACCATAATTATAGGTGATACAAAGTTTGATATAATTGGCGGTAAAGAAGTAGGAATCTCAACTCTAGGAGTTCTTTGGGGCTTTGGCAGCCAAAGAGAGTTACTAGAAAATGGAGCAGATTTGCTGGCTAATTCTCCCAAGCATATTTTAAAAATATTGAACGAACACTTTTTATAACTTTACACATTTGTTAATCTAGATAAGATTGTTACCTTTAAATCTTTATCTACACTATCATTTTCTGCTTATAAATTGTCAACTTTATGTAAACTAAAAAACCACAGAAATCTGTGGTTTTTTAGTTTCTATCTTAATAGCCCCAAGCTGAAAGCCCTTGAGCACTGTAGGCACTATATGCTGATTGGATTTGATCATCAACAGTAGCAGTTGAGCCCCAACCTGGCATTGTTTGGAAAAGACCACTAGCACCTGAAGGGTTGTAAGCATCTACTTGACCATTTGATTCACGGGCAATAATAGCTTCCCAAGTTGATGCAGGAACACCTGTCATTTCTGCCATACGTGATGCTGCATAAGAACCAGTTGCACCAGCGGTATTACCATTGCTAAGTACAAGGCCCCCTGAAGTTGCTGCTGAATTAGCTGTTGCTGCAGGTGCTGCATAATTATTAACGGGAGTTGCAGTTGCTGCTACGCTTGTTTCAGACGTTTTGGCACTATTTCCAAGTTCCAAGATTTGACCAACACGGATGTGATTTGGATCTGCAATCTTGTTTAACTCTACTAATTTCTCAAGAGTTGTATTTTTTTCGTTAGCAATAGCTGATAAAGTATCACCGGCTTCAACTGTATAGGTCTCAGCATTTGCAATACCTGAAACCAAGAAAGCCGCTGCAGCGACTGCACCTGTTAAAGTCCATTTTGCTGTTTTTTTGTTCATTAAAATGTAATTCTCCTTTCGGTGATAATACTATCTTACACATAAAATATTACCAAAAAGTTACATTACCAAGTCAAACGTTACAAGAACATTTAGTTTAGACGTTAAAAACAGACTTTTAGAGCTTTTTTGTCAAATATTTTCTTTGACCAAGCAAAAAATAGACAAGTTTAACTTATACTATTCTCTAAAAACACTTTAAACAGCAGGTCAGTTTTTCAATATATAAAGTAGAATACCTAATATGAGTAAGCTAATAATAGCCAAGCTGTCATTTCTTTTCCATGCTAAGCGGCGAAAACGTGTCCGACCTTCACCTCCATTATAACCACGAGCTTCCATGGCAATAGCTAGAGCATCTGCCCTTTTAAAACTAGAAGCAAACAAAGGGATTAGAATGGGAATAATAGATTTAACCTTTTGAACAAGCTTTCCCTCGCCAAAGTCAACACCACGCGCCCTCTGGGCGTTCATAATCCGAGTAGTATCATCCATCAAAGTTGGAACGAAGCGCAGGCTCATAGAGAGCATCAGACCAATCTCATGTGCTGGCACCTTGAAAACCTTCAGAGGCTTCAGCAAAGACTCCACGGCATCAGACAAGCTTAAGGGTGTCGTTGTCAGAGTCAGAAGAGTAGAAAAGAAAATAATCAGAATAAAGCGGCTAAAAATAATGCCAGCCTGTGACAGTCCTAGTTCTGTAATTCTGACAAAAGCGAATCGAAAGATTGTGGCCCCTCCCGAGGTCAAAAACAACTGGAACAAGGTAGTAAAAGCTATGATAAAAACCATGGACTGGATACCCTTTAAAAAGAACTTCAATGGAACCTTGGACAGCAAGACCAAACTAAAAACGAAAACAAACAACAGCAGATTGGTCACAAGATTATTAGCCCAGAAAATTAATAGAATAAAAAGAAACATCGCCAGCAACTTGCTCCGCGGATCCAAACGATGGATGATTGAATTTCCGGGAATATAGCGACCTAAAATCAACTTATCCATGCAAGATCTCCTTGAATTCTTCAATTGTAATAGGATAGTGCGAGAAGGTCATCCCTTTTTCCGCCAATTCGTGAGCAAATTTTGTAATCTTAGGAACACCCAATTGAATACTCTCCATAAAATCCAAATCCTGAAAGACCTGAGCAGGCTGACCGCTCTTGACTACTCTGCCCTTATCTAAAACATAGACTGTATCAGCAAAGTTGGCTACATCATCCATTAGGTGTGTTACCAAAACAATGGTCATACCGGCACGATGCAGCTCTTCAAAGAGCCTCATCAGTTCTTTTCGACCAGATGGATCAAGTCCTGCTGTCGGCTCGTCCAAAACCAAGATATCAGGCTCCATAGCCAGTATACCTGCTATGGCCACCCTACGCATCTGGCCACCAGAAAGTTCGAAAGGACTGCGATTGAACAAATCCTCAGAAATTCCGACTAAGTGCAGCTTTTCACGCGCCAAAGCTTCCGCTTCTTCCTTAGAAACACCAAAATTCTGAGGACCAAAAGCCACATCTTTCAAAACTGTTTCATCAAAAACTTGACTTTCTGGAAATTGAAAGACCAGACCGACCTTCTTGCGTACCTGTTTAATGTCTTTATTGACGGAATCAGCTGTGATGACTGTACTGCCTACTTCAACACTGCCCTGATTGGGAACCAGCAAGCCATTTAAAAGCTGGAGAATGGTTGACTTACCGCTTCCTGTATGGCCGATAAGAGCGGTATAGCTGCCGGATTTTATCTCCAAATCCACCCCAAAAAGCGCTGGTCCCTCAAAAGGGGTGCCAGCTTGATAAGTATAACTTACATTTTTGAGAGTAATGCCCATAGTTGATCCTGCAATTCTTTTTCTGTTAAGTAAGAGTCTGGCAGAGGAAGCCCTGACTGACGCAAAGCAGTCTTTACCTGATTAACAAATGGCTGATCCAATCCTAGCTCTTCTAAATCTTCTCGAGAAAAAAGTTCTCTCGGGGTAGCGGTAGATTCAACCTGACCCTCTTTCATGACCAAAACACGGTCGCTTAAGGCTATTTCATCCAGGTCATGAGTGATAGAAATGACGGTCAGTTGATTACTATCTTTAATTTTTTTCACGGTCTGGATAAGATCCAAACGTCCCTCTGGATCTAGCATGCTAGTTGCTTCATCCAAAATAATAATATCCGGTCTCAGAGCTACCACACCTGCAACAGCTACCCGCTGTTTCTGGCCTCCAGAAAGACGAGCTGGTTCACGCTCCTTAAAATCCTGCATGCCGACAAACTCTAATGCCTGCTGGACTCGCTCTACCATCAGATCATAGTCCAGCCCTTGATTTTCCAAACCAAAGGCTACATCGTCTTCTACAGTTGCACCGACAAACTGATTATCTGGATTTTGGAATACCATGCCAATCTGTCGACGCTTTTCCCAGACGTTTTCAGCTGTCAGCTTATCGCCTGAGATAATAATATCTCCGCTTTCCGCTTCTAAAAGACCGTCAATCAAACGAACTGTGGTTGATTTTCCACTCCCATTATGACCGACAATAGACAGCCATTCCCCTTTTTTTACTTGAAAGGAGACATCGTTTAAAGTGTAATTCTCAGACTCACTATCGTATTTGTACTTAAGATTTCTTACTTCGATGATATTTTCCATATTATTTAAAGGTATCTTTAAAGAGATAGGCACTTCCCTTGAAGTAGTCATATCCAGAATAAATCGTAAAGATTAAAGCGATGTACAGAAGGATTTGCCCTAAGAGAGTCCAATGAATCAGTAGAAAAATAATAGCAAACATCTGCGTGAAGGTCTTGATTTTACCAGGCATAGCAGCCGCTAAGACTGTACCGCCTGTTTCCACTAAAAGCAAGCGTAGACCTGTTACTGCCAATTCTCGGCAAATAATAATAGCCACAACCCAGGCAGGAGCCATTTTCATCTCAATCAACATGATAAAGGCAGACATCACTAAAAGCTTATCAGCCATGGGATCAGCAAATTTACCAAAGTTTGTTACTACTTCCCACTTTCGAGCCAAATAACCATCTAGATAATCAGTTATACTGGCAAAAGCAAAGATAAAAGCCGATAAAATATGCATGGTGTAAGAATGACCGAATGTTAAAATCACAACAAATACAGGGATTAAAGCAATCCTGACAAGAGTTAAGGCATTTGGAATATTTTCTTTTTTCATGGGATTCCCTTCGTTTTTATCCTTTCGTAATGTTCAAACTAATGGTTCCACTATCGCTAGTCAAAGCCGAAGTATCTAGTTTTTGTCCCTCTATCGTCACAGTTGCTCCTTTAACAGGTGCTAACGTAATAAGATACTTATTGCCTGGCTCAAGAGCAACCGTCTGGCTTGATTTTTCAGGAGATAAGGTGATACCTTCGGCTAGTTCTGAATCGCTTATGCTTACCAAATTGGTTGTTTGCTCCACAGAAACGGTCACTTTGACAGGCTGACTTGCTCCGCTATACTCAGCAATCAAATTATCTCCGCTTCCACTAACTGTCAATTTGCTAGCTGAGGAAGAAACTGACTTAGAATCAGCTGAAGAAAAGGAACTCTTCTGACTGTTAATGCTTGTAGAGGAAACCAGACTATAATTGCTGTTAGATGCTTTGAAACTTACCGAATTGGTGTGAGCATAGCTCCAAATATAGTATGCCACGAAAGCTGCAATAGCTGAAGCCAATAAGAGAAAATAGAACAAGGGCAGAAAAGAGCTTTTATTTTTATTTTTTCTGCTCCTGAATTCCTCATCTGCTGCCAGTGCCACTTCATCAAAGACAATCATCTTACCAGCTTCGTAAGCCTCCAGAATAATAGATTCATCCAAATCTACAGCCCAAGCATATTTCCGCAAGAAGCTGCGGGCATAGAAGGGACTAGGAAGCAAATCATAGTCATTTCGTTCCAGCGCTTCCAGCAAATCCTGCTGGATATCTGTCTTTTTTGACAATTCCTCTAAGCTCAGCCCTTGATTGGTCCGGGCAAGCTTCAACACTTCTCCTATCGTTTTTTTTCTCATACGTACTTTTCCCTTATTTCTATTCTTCACTATTTTAACAAAATTTTAAAAACGATTCTGGAATTATTTTGGAAAAATAGTAAAATCTGTCATATCACACTGATCGATAAATCGATGACCTAGTTTTATCACATCATTCAAGCTGATATCCTGTAAAATTTTCGGCAAATCAAACAGATTCTCACCCGTCAAATGCGGTTCATATTGGGTTGCAATATACTCAAGTGAGTTTAAACCGTGCAGAAAATCACCAAACATCTCACTTTTAATCGTATCCAAATGCTCTTCTGTCACATCCGAATCCTTGTCAAAATTCTTGATGGCTGAGCGAAATTGATGAGAAAGTCCCACCGGCTCCTGAGTGTCCATCGTCAGCATGACAAAGTGAAAATCTTTTTCTACTTCCACTTCCAACGTTAAAGAATTATCCATTTTCCCACTTTCATAGAGGGATTGGAAACGCTTGGAAGTCCAGCCAAACATCATGGCAAATAAAAGTTTCAAAGTGATTTTATAGCGATACAACTCCGATTCATCAACAAAGTCTGTACCTCGAATCCCAACTGCCAGTTTTGGACTAGCCACCTCCATTCGGTAGGTATCTGTTGATACCACTGGGTGAAGGCTAACAGGAATTTTTTCAATCGGTTCCGAACTCCCAGCAAAAACTAATTTTTCCTGCTGTTCTGCAATCTCTGCAGCTATCTGTTCCAAATCAAAATTACCAATCACAAACAAAGTCATATTAGAAGGATGATAAAAGTTCTTGAAATTTTCCTTCAAATTTTCGACGGTTATCTCAGAGATGGACTCTTTCGTTCCTGCAATGTCTTCTGCCAGAGATGTTTGAGGATAGAGATTGGCCAAGGCTCCAAAAAAGAGACGATAATCCGGATTATCCTGATACATTTCAATTTCTTGGCCAATAATATCCTGTTCTCGCAAAATGGATTCTTTTGTGAAATCAGCCTGATGCACAAGTTCTTGCAAAAGCTGTAGGTTTTCTGAAATATTATCCGTTGCAGAAAATAGATAACTGGTCCGAGTAAAGCTTGTAAAGGCATTGCTCTCAGCACCTAGCTTAGTAAATTCCAGCAGCAGATCCTTTCCCTGCGGGCCTTCAAAAAGCTTATGTTCCAAAAAATGAGCTATTCCAGCCGGATATTGAGTGACCTGCTTGGTTTCACGTGAAACAATCCCAGTATCCACTGAACCAAAATTAGTTGAGATAATCCCATAAGTTTCATTAAAATCATTTTTAGGCAGAAGAAAAACACGTAAACCGTTTGCTAATACTGTCTGATAGACAGTTTCTCCCACTGCTGAATAATTGATTTTTTCTAGCACTTCTCCCTGCATTATTTTCCTTCCATAAAGTAAATAGCTTGTAATTTTAAGAGACCAGCTGCTTTGATAATATCATCCTTACGAACCTGTTCCAAAGCTTCCAGCCAAGCTTCAAGAGATAAGAATTTTTTCCCTAAAACAGAAGCCATATAAGCTCTCTCTAAGATTGTATTCTGTCGATCCTGAGCTAACAATACTGAATTTCTCAGCATTTTCTTGGTTTGATTCAGTTCTTCCAGACTAAAATTCCCACGCTTCAAATCAACAATCTGTCGGTTGATTAAAGCAATTGTTCTGGTCCGATTACCGCGGTCAATACCAGCGTAAATCCGCATCATTCCTGAAAAAATATCAAAATTGCTAGAAATTGTATAAGCCAGCCCTTCCTTTTCACGAAGATTGACAAATAATTTCGAATGGGCAAAGCCACCTAGCAAAGCATTTAAAACGACCAAAGGCAGGTGTTCACTCTCTCCGTACTGAATAGGGAAGTGATAGGCCAACTCAATAATTGACTGATGGACATCTTTCTGCTCCAGTCCTTCTCGCAAAACATTGGAATATTCTTGCTGATAAACTAGCTGAAGTTCTTGCTGGCGAGGTGCAAAATTGAAAGATTGAATTTTCTCCCGAACAGCCACTTCATTAAAATCCCCAATAAAGAAAAAGTCAATCTGATTTTCCTGAAGCATCTGCTGAAAAGCAGCAAAACTATTTGCAGCGGTCTCTTTCTGGATTAATTCAATCGTCCCAACACGAGGCATCTGCATTTCCTCTTCTTCATAAAAGAGTTTATCTAATTCTCGATGAGCATGATAAAAATGATTCTCAATTTCAGCTTCCAAATCATTCAAGATATTTTTCTTCTCAATTTCAAAAGCAGATTCATCAAAAGCGTCCTGACTTACCAATGGAGAAAACAAACTGGCTTTCAAAAAATCAAGCATGGCATCTGTCAGGACATTTTTACGACTCAAAAATTTATCCCGCACAAAAGAAAGATTGATATCTAAATAATGGACCAATCCTCTCCTTGAAAGACTCGTTGAATAATCAGCACCATACAAATTGGCCAAACGTTCTCTGAAGGCCTGCGAAGTAGGATAAACAGCATTGACAGTTTCTAGCATGCTTGCTGTTAAAACCCGACCAGCTACTGTTTCTTTGGACATAGGCGCTGAAAAACGAACCCTAATTTTGTTTGTTTTAAATTTTTTTGATTGAATAAAATGGAGACGAACTCCTTTAGTGATTTCCATGACGCCCCTCATACTGAATAATATAGACTACTATTATATCATGAAATGCCTCTGATTTGTTTGTTCCACCAAGCTTTTTGCTGATTAAAACGTTTTCTGATAATAGGAGAAAATTTCCGATTTTATACAAAGCACCTCAGCACTTTTTACTAACAAATATGGTATAATGACAGGGTTGAGGTGAAATATGGAATATAAATTATTTGATGACTACATCACGCTACAAGCACTTTTAAAAGAAACAGGAATTATCCAAAGCGGCGGAGCAATTAAAACATTTCTAAGTGAATATCCAGTCCTTTTTAACGGTGAGCCAGAAAACCGCCGGGGAAAAAAACTCCGTGTCAATGACAGGATTTCCCTTCCCGAGCAAGGAATTGAAATTAATCTGACAGCTCCTAGTCAAGAAGAAATTCTGCAACACCAAAAAGAAATCGCAGAAAAAAAACGAGTTGCTGAACTTGTCAAAGCCATGAACAAGGATTTAAAAAAATCGCAGACTTCTAAAAAAGAAAAGCGTAAGAATACAGGGTTACCTAAAAAGCAGAAAACTACTAAAAGCCCTGTTCGCTTCCCTGGTATCTAATCATGTGGCTGCAATCATTAAAAATCAAGCATTTCCGAAATTATCAGGAAGCTGATATTGACTTCCATCCTGGTTTAAATGTCTTTCTAGGCCAGAACGCACAAGGTAAAACCAATATTTTAGAAGCTGTTTATTTCCTAGCCTTGACAAGAAGCCACCGTACACGCTCAGATAAGGATCTGATTCATTTTACAGAAAATGATCTCCTTGTCTCTGGCATATTAGAAAAAAAGACTGGTAAAGTTCCCCTTGACATTAACTTGACACCAAAAGGTCGCATCACAAAAGTCAATCACTTGAAACAAAGTAAATTATCAGACTATATTGGAACTATGAATGTTGTTCTTTTTGCTCCTGAAGATTTACAGTTGATTAAAGGTTCTCCCAGTCTACGCCGTAAATTTATAGACATGGAACTTGGACAAATCAAGCCTGTCTATCTGTCAGATTTATTCAATTATAATCATGTCCTTAAACAACGCAATGCCTATCTGAAAGCTAATGACAAAGTTGATGAAACCTTCTTGACTGTCCTTGATGAGCAGCTGGTTGACTATGGCTGTCGTGTAATCAGGCATCGGTTGGATTTTTTGCAAAAATTAGAAAGCTTTGCCCAAGACAAGCACTGGGACATCTCTCAAAATTTGGAAGAATTGACTGTCAAGTATCTGTCATCTATTCCTTTACACCAAATTGACACTTTAGAAGAAACTTACCGCTCTTCCCTAATAAGCAGTCGTAAACGCGACCTATTCAAAAAAAATACAGGCGTTGGTCCCCATCGTGATGATATTGCTTTTTTTATCAATCAAATGGATGCCAACTTTGGTAGTCAAGGTCAGCATCGCAGTCTTGTTTTATCTCTGAAACTAGCCGAAATCAAGTTAATAGAAAGCATTACAAAGGAGACCCCTATTTTGTTGCTTGACGATGTAATGAGCGAACTTGACAATAGCCGTCAACTGAAATTATTAGAAACTATCTCTCAGGATATCCAAACTTTCATCACAACAACAACTTTAGAACATTTAAAGAACCTTCCACAAGATATAAAAATTTTCACCATCCAGCAAGGCCAAATTGTATCTCAATCCTAGCATTACATGAGATTTACGTTTTTGTAAATTTAATTTACATAATATTGCTTATAATGTAAACGAATTATATCGAATTGTTATTAGAACAGCTATTATAGCCTTTTGAATTGTAAATATATGTCAATTTAAATCGTAAATTTAAAACGAGGTTAGGAAAAATTCCCGACCTCGTTTTATTTTTTTATTGAACTGAATAGTTAGGGGCTTCATTAGTAATTTGCACATCATGAGGGTGGCTTTCCTTTAATCCAGCGCCACTCATCTCAATAAACTGAGCATTATCGTGAAGTTCTTGCAGATTTGCAGCACCAACATAGCCCATTCCAGAGCGGATACCACCCAGCATCTGGAAGACAATATCTGCAGCAGCTCCCTTGTACGCCACACGGCCTTCAATTCCTTCTGGAACTAGTTTATTAGCTTCATTAACAGACCCTTGGAAGTAACGGTCACTAGAGCCCTTCTTCATAGCGGCAATAGAGCCCATACCACGATAAGTCTTAAATTTCCGACCTTGGAAGATTTCTGTCTCGCCTGGTGCTTCGTCTGTTCCTGCAAACATTGAACCCAGCATAACAGCATTTCCACCTGCAGCCAAGGCCTTAACAATGTCTCCAGAATATTTAATCCCACCATCAGCAATGATGGTTTTTCCATATTCACGCGCCACAGCAGCTGCATCATAAATAGCAGTTACTTGAGGAACACCAACACCAGCAATGACACGGGTTGTACAGATAGAACCTGGGCCAATTCCGACCTTAACAACATCCACGCCTGCTTCATAAAGAGCGCGTGCACCCTCAGCAGTTGCAATATTTCCAGCAATCAAGGTGCGATCAGGGAAATGAGCACGAATCTCAGCAATCTTGCGCAAAACTCCAGCTGAGTGGCCATGAGCAGTATCAATAACAATCGCATCTGCACCAGCTTCAAAGAGAGCTTCCGCACGTTCAAAAGTATCTGAAGTAACACCAACAGCACCAGCTACCAAGAGACGGCCAAACTCATCTTTAGCAGCATTTGGAAACTCAATAACCTTTTCAATATCTTTAATGGTAATCAAACCTGAAAGGCAGCCCTTATCATCAACCAAAGGCAACTTTTCAATCCGGTGCTCCTGCAAAATGCGCTCTGCAGTTCCTAAATCTGTTCCAACAGGCGCCGTTACAAGATTCTCACTGGTCATATGGCGAGAAATAGGTTGGTCATAGTCAGAAATAAAACGCAAATCACGATTAGTTAGAATCCCTACTAACTTACGATTTTCAAGAGTTTCTACAACAGGAACACCACTGATGCGGTAACGTCCCATTAGCTCATCTGCTTCAGCAATCGTATGCTCTGGCGTTAGGAAAAAAGGATCAATAATAACGCCATTCTCAGAACGTTTAACCTTTCGAACTTCATCGGCCTGTTGCTCAATAGACATATTTTTGTGGATAACTCCAAGACCGCCAGCACGGGCAATAGCGATAGCCATCTGACTCTCTGTAACAGTGTCCATAGCGGCAGTAATGATTGGGATATTCAAGGTCAAATTCTCAGCAAGCTTGGTACTCAAATCAGCATCATTGGGCAGTACATGGCTTTCAGCTGGAATCAGAAGCACATCATCAAAGGTAAAACCTTTTTTCAAAAATTTAGTGTCCCAGTTAGACATCCACAGTTTCCTCTTTTCCTTCTTATTTGAACTAATACCCAAAGAAAATTGAAGTTCAGTTTTCTTTGAATAAGAGCTGGTTTTTTTGTTGTTAATATCATACCATTCTATAGGAAATTGTCAATCATTATTATACAAAAAATAAAAACCATCATTTTTAAAACTAAAAACGATAGTTTTTGTGATTTACAATCAATAATGTTCGTTATTTAAAATAATTAATCCCCATCGCAGACTTCACTTCTGAAAGAGTCTGAGCGGCAGTTTGACGAGCCTTATCACATCCTTCTTGCAGCATCTGATAGACCTGTCCCATATCTTTAGCAAACTCCACACGACGCTCACGAATCGGACCCAACTCTCGCTCTAAAATTTCTAACAGATAGCGTTTGGTTTTGACATCTCCCAGACCACCTCTTTGATAATGCTCTTTCATTGCAGCAATATCAGCAGCATCTTCTGGGCGGCCAAAAACATCCAGATAGTGAAAGACCATATTTCCCTCAACTTTTCCAGGATCTTCCACTCTGATATGATTAGGATCTGTATACATGCTCATAACTTTCTTTTGCAGAATATCCATATCATCTGCCAGATAAATACCGTTATTGAGAGATTTAGACATCTTAGCATTGCCATCCAAACCAGGCAAACGTCCAGCTGCTTCATTTTCAGGATAAATTCCTTCCGGTTCTACCAAAACATCTGTCTGGTAAGCGTTGTTAAAAGAACGAACAATCTCCCGAGTCTGCTCAATCATAGGCTTTTGATCATGTCCTACTGGTACATAATTAGCTTTAAAAGCAGTGATATCTGCTGCCTGAGAAATAGGATAAACTAAAAACCCAGTCGGCAAACTTTCACCAAATCCTTTTTGCGCAATCTCAGTCTTGACAGTAGGATTACGCTCAAGACGAGCCAATGACACCAAATTCATGTAATACATTGACAACTCTGCCAACTCAGGAATCTGACTTTGAATAAAAATAGTCACCTTTTCAGGATCCAATCCAGCCGCTAGATAATCTAAAGCTACATTACCAATGGACTCAACAATTGTTTGGGGGTCCTTTGCATGATCTGTCAAAGCTTGCTGATCAGCCAAAAATACGAACATCTCATATTTACCTTGATCCTGCAAAAGCACACGGTTCCGTAAACTTCCTACATAATGACCAATATGCAATTTTCCTGTCGGACGATCTCCTGTTAAAATAATTGGTTTAGTCATTTATTACTCCTCAATTTATAATGAGTTCATTATATCATTTTCAATGAAAATGAGAAAGAAGTTTCTAGAAAAAAGCAAAAAATCCAGTTTTTACAACTTTATTGACAAGCCTTTACAACATTTGTAAACTTAATTGACAAACTATTCTGGCTGTAAAACCTAAAAGTCTTAGTTCATTCTATTCTCCTTTTTTCTTTCTGCTTTGATTTTTTCTTTTTATCTCAGAATTATTTGAAAAAAGTTCTGTTTTCTAGTAAAATGAAGAAGATTATATATATAGGAGAAAGACATTGCTTACAGTATCAGATGTATCACTGCGTTTCAGTGACCGAAAATTGTTTGATGAAGTCAACATCAAATTTACAGAAGGAAATACTTATGGATTGATTGGAGCTAACGGCGCTGGAAAATCAACCTTTTTAAAAATTTTAGCTGGTGATATCGAGCCAACAACAGGCCACATTTCTCTAGGACCAAATGAACGTCTTTCAGTCCTTCGCCAGAACCACTTTGACTATGAAGAAGAACGGGCTATTGATGTTGTAATCATGGGAAATGAACATCTCTACAACATCATGAAAGAAAAAGATGCTATTTATATGAAGCCTGATTTTTCTGATGAAGATGGTGTACGTGCGGCCGAGCTTGAGGGTGAGTTTGCTGAACTAGGTGGCTGGGAAGCTGAAAGTGAAGCCTCTCAATTATTGCAAAATCTCAATATTCCAGAAGATCTTCACTACCAAAATATGAGTGAGCTCTCTAACGGAGACAAGGTTAAAGTACTCTTAGCTAAAGCCCTTTTTGGTAAACCTGATGTCTTACTTCTGGACGAGCCAACTAACGGTTTGGATATTCAGTCTATTACTTGGTTGGAAGACTTTCTTATCGATTTTGACAATACAGTTATTGTTGTATCTCACGACCGTCACTTTTTGAATAAAGTCTGTACTCATATGGCCGACCTTGACTTTGGAAAAATCAAGCTCTATGTCGGAAACTATGATTTCTGGAAAGAATCAAGTGAACTAGCGGCTAAGCTTCTAGCTGACCGAAATGCCAAAGCAGAAGAAAAAATCAAGCAACTTCAAGAGTTTGTTGCTCGCTTTTCTGCCAATGCTTCAAAATCAAAACAAGCAACTTCCCGTAAAAAGATGCTTGACAAGATTGAGTTAGAAGAAATTGTTCCATCTAGCCGTAAATACCCATTTATTAGCTTCAAAGCAGAACGTGAAATTGGTAATGATCTCTTGACAGTGGAAAACCTTTCTGTCAAGATAGACGGAGAAACTATTCTTGATAATATCAACTTCATTTTACGTCCTGGCGATAAAACAGCTTTGATTGGCCAAAACGACATCCAAACAACAGCTTTGATTCGTGCTTTGATGGGTGATATTGAGTATGAAGGAACTATCAAGTGGGGTGTCACAACCAGTCAATCTTATCTGCCAAAAGATAATTCTCGGGACTTCGCTAGTGGTGAATCAATCCTTGACTGGCTGCGTCAATTTGCTAGCAAAGAAGAGGATGACAACACCTTCCTCCGAGGTTTCCTTGGACGCATGCTTTTCTCTGGAGATGAGGTTAACAAGTCTGTCAATGTCTTGTCAGGAGGAGAAAAAGTTCGGGTTATGCTATCTAAGTTAATGTTGCTTAAATCCAACGTTTTAGTCTTGGACGATCCAACTAATCACTTAGATTTGGAATCAATCTCCAGCTTAAATGATGGCTTAAAAAACTTCAAAGGATCTATTATTTTTGCCAGTCACGACCATGAATTTATTCAAACCTTGGCCAACCATATCATTGTCCTGTCTAAAAATGGTGTCATTGACCGCATTGACGAAACCTATGATGAATTCTTGGAAAATCAAGAAGTTCAGGCAAAAGTCAAGGAACTTTGGAAAGATTAATTCCTTGTCAATTTACGTTTACAAAGCTTTACAGAGGCATGAAACAACGTTTCTGCCTCTTTCTATATAAGAAATATGAATCACATTAAAGAATATTTTAAAAAAAATTGGCCTTATTTTTGTGCCTTCTTTCTTCCATTTTTCATCATGTTCTTTGTCTACTTGATGTACGGAATTTACTGGAATAGCGAAACGTCTCCCTTGCTTGGTGATGGTTTTCATCAGTATGTCATTTTTGATACTAACCTAAGAAATATCCTCCATGGCACAGATAGTATTTTCTATACTTTCTCTAGTGGACTTGGTCAGAATTTCTATGCTTTATCCAGTTATTATTTAGGTAGCTTCTTATCTCCCTTGGTTTATTTCTTTGATTTGAAATCAATGCCAGATGCCGTCTATCTATTTACCTTAATCAAGTTTGGATTAATTGGACTTTCTACCTTTATCAATATCAAAGGAATATTTAAAAAGATTCCAACTTTACTCATCATCACTCTTTCAACTTCATTTTCTTTAATGAGTTTTTCAGTCAGTCAATTGGAAATTAAAACCTGGCTAGATGTGTTTATCCTTGCACCTTTGATAGTCCTAGGTTTACATAGGTTGATAACTGGAAAAGGCAGAGTACTATACTTTACAACATTGTCAATTCTCTTCATCCAAAATTATTATTTTGGATATATGATGGCGATCTTTTTGGTCTTTTGGTACCTTCTTCAATTATCTTGGGATTTCAAAAATAGAATTAAAAGTTTATTTGACTTTACAGTCGTATCTGCTTTAGCAGGTCTGACTAGCCTAATCATGATTCTACCAACATACTTGGACATAAGCACTCATGGTGAAACCTTAACAAAAGTTTCGTCATTATTGACAGAAAAAAGTTGGTTCTTAGATGTGTTTGCTAAAAATTTTATTGGCAGTTTTGATACAACCAAGTATGGTTCTATCCCTATGATTTATGTCGGCACCTTCCCCTTGATTCTGGCTATCTTATTTTTCACATTAAAATCTATTAAGTTTCACGTGAAACTTTGCTACTTTTTACTCATTGCAGTTTTCATAGCTAGTTTTTATCTTCAATATTTAGACTTACTTTGGCAGGGAATGCATGCACCGAACATGTTTCTTCACCGTTATTCTTGGCTATTTTCTCTGGTAGTTATCTATATGGCTGCTGAGACTTTAAATCGTTGGAAAGACGTGAAATTGATGAATGTTGCCATTAGTTTCACTTTGCTCAGCCTCGGATTCATTCTTACTTTTATTCAGAGAAAACATTATGACTTTTTGGGTCCTGAAAACTATATTCTAACATTAGAATTCCTGCTTGCTTATCTCTTGATTAATTTTGTCTTAGCAAAATCTTCTATTCAACCAAAAATCATTCTCCCTGTCTTGCTCTTCTTTGTTACTTTTGAATTGTCGCTTAATTCCTATTATCAAGTTGGAGGAATTGCTAAAGAATGGGTATTTGCCACTCGTTCATCTTATGCCAGTCACCTTGACGAGATTGACAAGCTTGTCAATTATTCCAAAAAGGACAATATTAACTTTTTTAGAACAGAAAGATTGAATCCACAAACGGGCAATGACAGTATGAAATTCAACTACAATGGAATTTCCCAGTTCTCATCTGTTCGAAATACTCAGGCAAGTTCTACTTTAGATAAACTTGGTTTTAAATCAGCAGGAACAAATCTGAATCTCCGTTATCAAAACAATAGTATTTTGATGGACAGTATTTTTGGTGTTCGCTACAATCTATCTGAAACAGATCCTCAAAAATTTGGTTTTCTTCCTGAGAAAACTGAAAAAGAAATGTCTCTCTACCAAAATGATGCTGCTCTTGGTTTAGCTTTTCTGACCAATGATGTTTACCATGATGTCAAGTTTACAAATTTGACTTTAGATAATCAGACAGAATTTTTGAATCAATTAACTGGCTTTGATTTTAAATATTATGATAAAGTAGATGCTATAACTACTAATGAAAATGTCAAGCAAATTGGTAACAGAGTGACTGTGGATGTTGACAGAGAGCATAATACAAGCTTTGCTAGTGTAGTCTATACTGTCAATGTACCTGCTAACAGTCAACTATATGTTAATATTGCTGGGATTGATTTTAGTAATGATGATCAGACAGATGTTGACATTACTGTCAATAACTTTACAGAACGTTATACAACTAATAATGTCTTTCCTTTCTTTAATGCTGGCTATTTCAGTCAAAGTCAGACAGTGTCTATTCGCTTTACATTCCCAGACAATTCGACAGTTTCATTTGATACGCCAGAATTTTTTGCCGTTAATACTGAGCAATATCAAAATGTCATTCAAAAATTAAAAGAGCAGCCCGTTTCCACAACTACTGATTTAAACACAGTAAAAACAAATTATAGAGCGGAAAAGGATACTTCATTATTCTTTACCATTCCTTATGATAAGGGATGGTCAGCCACTCTTAATGGGAAGCCTGTCACACTAAAACGAGCTCAAAACGGTTTTATGAAATTAGATGTGAAAAAAGGAGAAGGAAAAGTTGTCCTCACTTTCATTCCTAATGGACTGAAAGAAGGTGGCATTGCCTTCATATCTGGCATAATCTTATTTGTTTGCTATAATTTTCTACGTAGGAAACGACATAGAATGTAAATATATAAAAAATAAGGCTCTTCATTAAAATGCTAGTGAAGGCCTTTTCTTGAACAATAAAAAAACACCCACTAGGAGTGTCTCTAGCTCCGGCAGTAGGACTCGAACCTACGACATCATGATTAACAGTCATGCGCTACTACCAACTGAGCTATGCCGGATAATATAGTCCGTACGGGATTCGAACCCGTGTTACCGCCGTGAAAAGGCGGTGTCTTAACCCCTTGACCAACGGACCATATGGTATGCTCTCTTTCAGAACATATTCCATTATATCAGGTTTTTAAGCTTTGTCAACTCTTTTCCCTTTATTTTCAAAAATATCTTTCAGATATTTCACTCTTAAACGAGTAACCGGACAGCGATGATTTTCGTAAAAAATAATTTCTCGATTTTTCTTGTCATAATCAACAATGTTGCCAATATTAACCAGATAAGATTTATGGGGTGAAAAAAATCGTTTAGATTGCTGATCTTTTTCTTGAATATCTGTTATCGTTCCATAAAACTCCTTGAGAAAATTTTTACCGACAATCCGAAGTTTATGAGAGCTCCCTGTCGTTTCGATATACAAAATATCGTTATAAGGCATTCGAACATCATTGCCACGATAACTATATTCAAAATAATCTACCATATTGGTATTTTCAATTAGTGTACTCTTAGTGTAAAGAATACTGTCTTTGATTCTATTTTTAAAAGCATCATTGTTGATATCTTTATCGATAAAATCAAGTGCTGATACTTTATATTTAAAAGTCATAGTGGCAAATTCAGATTTTGAGGTTACAAAAACTATAATGGCATAAGGATTATGATGACGGATAAATTGAGCTACTTCCAGCCCTTTTGTTTCCTCCCCCTTAATGTCAATATCCAAAAAATAAAGCTGGTTAACATCTCCATTTTCAATATATTTTTTGAATTCCTTGATTTTTCCTGTAACCTGAACCTGGATGTCAATTCCAAGTTCCTCAGCAATTTCTGCTAATGTCGTTTCCATCCTAACTTGATGAGATACGGTATCCTCTAAAACTAACACTTTCATAAATTCTATCTCCTAATTGTTAAAATCTGTGTAAAATTTCTTGGCTCGATTTGTGTATCAAGGGTGATAAATTCATACCTATCTAAAATTTCCTTGATGTTATTTAATCCGTAGCCTCTATTTTCTCCTTTAGTTGAAAATTCTGGCTGATAGAGTTCTTCCAAATCCAATTTTCCTTCTTTACGAGAATTTTGAACAACAAAAATGGTTCTATCATCCAGTTGAACCAGAGAAACATGGACAATTTTTTCCAGGCTGTCAATAGCACTCTCAATAGCATTATTTAATAAAATACTAGAAATTCTCACAAGATCTAACAACTTGATTGGAAGGCGTTCTACTTTATCCTTAACTTCAAAAGTCAGCTGAATCTGATGTTCACGCGCTAGAAAGATTGTCTCAGTCATGACACTTCTTAAAGCTGAATCTCCTACATTATTCAAATCAAAAACTGTATATTTATCTGAACGCAGGTTCAAATTTGCATCAGCCAAGACCTCTTGATAAATATGCTCAATTTCCTTGATATCTCCAGTTTGAATAGCCACTTGCATACTTGTCAACATGCTAGCATAATCATGACGGAATCCTTTGATTTCATAGTACAATCTCACAATTTCATCAGTATATTCCTGAAGTCGAAGCTGTTCAGACTCTTTTTGATGCAAACGCTCTTCTTTTTCGTATTTCTCACGGCTGTCCTTGAATGTCACCAAGGTAGAAAGAAAGGCCAAGAAACAAATAGTAGCAATCATACTGCTAAAACTGTTGAAATGCTTTATATTACTAATCCAGTGAGAGAGATTTAAAATCAGCCAATTCATTGCATATAAACTACTAATCATCAGGATCTGAGATTTAAAGAAACTTCTTTTAAGATAATCTATTCTGAAATCAAAAATATCAATAACCTTTACCATAAAGAACAAGGATATTAAGTTGATACATGTCAGAAACAAGCCCATGTACTGAGCTACAAAATCATCTCCTAAAACAGATGAAATAATAACTGAAAAGAAAGTAGTAGAACTATCAATTGACAGACATAAAAAGAAGGAAAGTAAGAAAGATTGATATTTTTTAATTTTTTCAACTCTACAAAAATACCAAACTATAAATAGAGGGAGAAAAAATGACAGTGCATATGATGGAAATGAGATTTCAAATGAAAACACATGCCCTAAAAAAGCAATTATAAACGGAATTATAATCTCAAGACCAAAGCAAACACCTACAAAAAAGTAAGTATGCTTAATTTTAGTGATTTTTGATAAAATCACTAAAAATGCAGCTACATTAATAAAAGGATGAACAATTAATCCTATTATTTCAAGTGACATAAATTTCTCCCCTAAACTTTAAAATTCTTATCTTCCAAAAATCCAATCCCATGGATTTGGAATACCTCTTATATCCCAAAAGGTTTGAACAAGTGAATTGCTATTTGCAGCAATTTGAAAAGAATAGATTTTCATAAATATCTCCTATCTTTTTATCTTGTAAGTCACCTTACATTTATCATTATAGAAAAATAGAAAGAGTTAGTGACAATTTTCCCTGAAATGTCATTTTTTATCCCCAAAATGACATTATACCAAAAAAATAGAAGAAAAAAACACGAAATATTGTAAAATACTTCGCATTTTTTTACCTTTCTGATCTCAGCAGGATTCGAACCTGCGACCGTTCGCTTAGAAGGCGAATGCTCTATCCAGCTGAGCTATGAGACCAATACTATCTCATTCTATCAGAAAATAGGATTGCCGTCAAGATTACTTATGATAAGGACTCCCCTGCTGAATCATAAAAGCTCGATAGATTTGCTCTATTAAAACAAGGCGCATCAGTTGATGAGGTAGCGTTAATTTGCCAAAACTCATCAGAAGATTTGCCCGTTTTTTTACTGCAGGAGATAAACCTAAACTTCCGCCAATAACAAAAGTGATATCAGAAAAGCCATGCACTGTAGTATCCATCATGAGCTGACTAAACTTTTCTGACGGAAATTGCTTTCCTTCAATTGCCAAAGCAATAACAAATTCACGCTCATTGATTTTAGCCAGAATTTTATTTCCTTCTTTTTCAAGAATCTGCTGATTTTCTAAATCACTAGCTTTATCAGGTGTTTTTTCATCCGCTAGCTCAATCATTTCCACCTTGCAGAATCGATTGAGACGCTTCATGTATTCAGCAATTCCATCCTTTAAATATTTTTCTTTCAGTTTTCCAACTGTTACAAGTTTTATTTTCATAAGTTTATTCTATCATATTCATCTATACTTCACACTTTATTAACAAGTAAAATTTATCTGGGAATCGGTTAATCTGTGTATTTTCTAATGCCTATCAACAGTTTTTCTAAGTTTTCCACAAGGTGTGGAAAACTTAGAGGATTTAAGTTATAATTAAGTTTAGCTAACTATAATTTCATCAATTGTAATTCAAGGAGGAAAACATGAAAAACTCTTCAAATGCCATCAAAAAGGCTTTATTGCTTTTTGCAGTGTTAATTGTAGGTTTTATCGGCGGAAGTTTAGGGAATTATGTTACTACATTAGTAACTTCACGTGTAAAAATGAATGGAAATTCACCAACTAGTGTATCTAATTCATATAAAAACTCTACAGACATTTCAGAAGCTGTGAAAAAGGTTCAAAATGCGGTTGTTTCAGTAATTACTTATGCTGAATCTTCTAGCAGCGTTATCAATGATGAATCTTCCAACGATGAATCACAAATCTCCAGTGAAGGTTCTGGCGTAATTTATAAAAAAGACGGAAAATCAGCCTATCTGGTAACCAACACCCACGTTCTTAACGGATCAACCAATGTAGATATCTTGCTAGCTGATGGAAACAAGGTTCCAGGTGAAGTAGTTGGATCAGATGTTTATTCAGATATCTCTGTTGTTAAAATTAGCTCTGAAAAAGTAACTGATGTCGCAGAATTTGGAGATTCTGGTTCTCTGACAGTTGGTGAAACAGCAATCGCCATCGGAAGCCCTCTTGGAACAGAATACGCTAACTCTGTAACACAAGGAATTATTTCTAGTTTAGGCAGAAACGTTACGTTACAATCTGAAAATGGTGAAAATATTTCAACAACTGCATTGCAAACAGATGCTGCAATCAATCCTGGTAACTCTGGCGGCCCGTTGATTAACATCCAAGGACAAGTTATTGGGATTACTTCAAGTAAGATTTCAACAAATGGGCAAACCTCTGTTGAAGGGATGGGATTTGCGATTCCGTCTAATGATGTCGTAAATATTATCAATCAACTTGAAAAAAATGGAACAGTCACACGTCCTGCTTTAGGAATTCAAATGATGGATTTATCTAATCTGACAACTTCTGATTTTTCTAAATTAAATCTTCCTTCTTCAGTGAAATCAGGTATTCTTGTTCGCTCTGTTCAGCAAGGGATGCCTGCTGATGGCAAACTTCAAAAAAATGATGTCATTACAAAAGTAGATAACACAGATGTGGAATCCACTAGTGACCTTCAGTCTGCTCTCTACAAGCATAGCATTGGAGATGAGGTAGAGATTACTTATTATCGAGATGGTAAATCTCAAACAGTCAAAATCAAACTCACTAAATCAACAAAAGAGTTAAGCTCAAATTAACCTATTTACAAGATTGTCAACACACCTTTACACAATCGTAAAGGTGTGTTATTCTATATACAAATGGAAAACTTTCAATATATTGCACTTAAAGACATTCGAACCAATCCTTATCAGCCTCGTAAACAATTTTCACAAAAAAAGATTGAAGAATTGGCAGCATCAATCAAAGAAAATGGTCTCATTCAGCCAATCATTCTTCGGAAATCTTCACTTTTTGGTTATGAAATTTTAGCAGGAGAACGGAGATTTAGAGCTACCTCTTTTCTTGGCCTAGAAACAATCCCAGCTGTCGTCAAAGAATTATCTGATGATGAAATGCTGAAACAGGCCATTATCGAAAATCTTCAAAGAGAAGACTTGAATCCTATAGAAGAGGCTGAGTCTTATCAAAATTTGATTGACAAAGGCTTGACACATGATGAAATTGCTAAAATCATGGGAAAATCTAGACCCTATATCAGCAATATTGTCAGACTTTTACAGCTGGCTAAAGAAGTTCGCCAAGCTATCAAGGAAGAAGAGATATCTCAAGGACATGCTCGCCTGCTAGTCCCCTTAAAAGAAGAAGAACAGTTACTATGGCTGAACAAGATCTGTCGAGAAGATTTATCGGTTCGAGCAGTTGAAAAGCTTCTCCAGCAAAAAAAGAGTCTCAAAAAGAAACCTAATAAAGAACTGTTTGCTAAATCTGAAGAGGAAAAAATTAAAAAAATTCTCGGTCTGGAAGTTTCTATTCAGTTAAAAAGCCAGAGTAAAGGAAAGCTGATTATTCCTTTTGAAAGCGAAGAAGAATATCAAAGAATTATAAACAGTTTTAAATAAAACTGTTATTTTCTTTTTTTAAAATAACAAAATTATCCACTGTTAAATCAATTAGGAAGCCTATTAAAATAAGAAATTTTAGCTTTATTCACATTCTGTGGATAACTTTAGCTAACAATGTGAATTCTTTTCCAGTTCTTGTGGAAAACTTTGAACCTTTATGATAAAATAAGATGCGTATGAATCAGAAAATTATAGAAAAGGAGGGAAGTTATGACCAAAGAACAGGACTTTTGGAATCGTATTTTAGAATTGGCTCATGCTCAGCTAAAACAGACAACTTATGATTTCTTTGTTGCTGAAGCCAAGCTTGTCAAAGTTGAAGAAAAGCAAGCTGTTATTTTCTTGGATAGTCCGGTGAAACAACTATTTTGGGAGCAAAACTTAGTAGGGGTTATTCTTACTGCAGGATTTGAGATTTTTAATGATCAGATTGCTGGAAAATATATTTTTGAAGAAGAAACTAACACTGAAACTCCGAAATCTGCAGTAACCAGTCCTCAAATCAGCACTGTTCAGCCAAGCTTGCCACCTATTGATACTGGCTTAAAGTCAAAATATACCTTTGATAATTTTGTTCAGGGAGACGGAAATATCTGGGCTAAAGCTGCTGCCTTAGCGGTATCTGAGAATCTAGCCACAACCTATAATCCTCTTTTTATCTACGGAGGACCTGGCCTGGGCAAAACTCATTTATTAAATGCTATTGGCAATCAAATTTTAGAAAATATTCCAGATGCGCGTGTCAAGTATATACCGGCTGAAACCTTTATTAACGACTTCCTTGAACATTTAAGATTGGGAGAGATGGATAGCTTTAAAAAAATCTATCGTAGTCTGGATCTTCTGCTAATTGATGACATTCAATCTTTGGGAGGAAAAAAGGTTTCAACTCAGGAAGAATTTTTCAACACTTTCAATGCTCTTCATGGTGAAAATAAACAGATTGTTTTAACCAGCGACCGCAGTCCTGATCATCTGGATAATTTGGAAGAACGCTTAGTGACACGGTTCAAATGGGGATTAACTCAGAATATTACACCGCCAGATTTTGAAACACGAATTGCAATTCTAAGAAACAAAATTGAAGATTTGGATTATATTTTCCCGAATGATACCTTGGAATACCTTGCAGGACAGTTCGACTCTAATGTCCGCGACTTGGAAGGTGCTTTGAATGACATCAGTCTCATCGCTAGAGTTCGTCATCTAAAGGAAATTACTATTGATATCGCTGCGGAAGCCATTCGAGCACGCAAACAGGATTCAAGCCAGGTAACAGTTATCCCGATTGATAAGATTCAGTCTGAAGTTGGGAAATTCTATGGTGTTAGTGTCAAAGAGATGAAAGGCAGCCGTCGAGTGCAAAATATCGTTTTAGCTAGACAGGTAGCTATGTATCTGACTCGTGAGCTGACTGACAACAGTCTACCTAAAATTGGTCGTGAGTTTGGCGGGAAAGACCATACGACTGTTATCCATGCACATGGAAAAATCAAAACCATGATTGAATCAGACGACAATTTACGTTTAGAAATTGAAAGCATCAAGAATAAAATTAAATAGTTTGTGGAAAACTACAGAATTTTTTCAAAACTTATCCACACTTTGTGAACAGGTCTCAAAACTTGTTAGAATAAGGATGAAGCTATTTTTCCACATAATTCACACAAACTACTATTACTATTAATCTTATAATCATAAATAAATAAAAAGGAGATCCCATGATTCATTTTTCTATTAATAAAAATCTCTTCTTACAAGCTTTAAATACCACTAAAAGGGCTATCAGCCATAAAAATGCAATTCCTATTCTTTCTACTGTAAAAATCGATGTTACCAAAGAAGGAATCACCTTAATCGGCTCGAATGGTCAAGTGTCGATTGAAAACTTTATTTCTACTCAAAATGAAAATGCAGGCTTGCTTGTCAACTCAACAGGTTCAATTTTATTAGAAGCGACCTTCTTTATTAATGTTGTTTCCAGCTTGCCAGATATTATTTTGGATTTTAAAGAAATTGAACAAAAACAAATCGTCTTGACGAGCGGCAAATCAGAGATTACCCTGAAAGGAAAAGACGCTGACCAGTATCCACGAATTCAGGAAATTTCTGCCAGCAATCCCTTGGTTCTTGAAACAAAAATTCTAAAAGATGTCATTAACGAAACAGCCTTTGCAGCCAGTGTTCAGGAAAGCCGTCCAATTTTAACTGGTGTTCACTTTGTTTTGACAAATAACCAGTTTTTGAAAACAGTTGCGACAGACTCCCATAGAATGAGTCAAAAGAAAATTACTCTGGAGAAAAACGGAGATAATTTTGACGTAGTCATTCCAAGTCGCTCTTTACGTGAATTTACGGCTGTTTTTACCGATGAAATTGAAACGGTAGAGGTTTTCTTTGCTAACAATCAAATTCTTTTCAGAAGCGAAAATATCAGCTTTTACACCCGTCTCTTAGAAGGAAATTATCCAGATACAGATCGTTTGATTCCGACTGAATTTACGAGTGTCCTTACTTTTAATACTTCTGATTTACGTGCAGCTATGGAACGCGCTCGTCTCTTGTCTAATGCTACACAGAATGGAACAGTTAAACTGGAGATTGCAGGTGGTGTTGTCAGTGCCCATGTAAATTCACCAGAGGTCGGCCGTGTTAACGAAGAAATTGATACAGAAAGTGTAACTGGCGAAGATTTGACCATTAGCTTTAATCCAACTTATCTAATCGATGCTTTGAAGGCCATTGACAGTGAAAAAGTAACGATTAGTTTTATCTCATCCGTTCGTCCTTTCACCTTGGTACCGAGTGAAGACACAGAAAACTTTATTCAGCTAATTACACCTGTCAGAACTAATTAAGATGAAAAGCAGTGGGCCAAGTTAAAGATTTTTACTTCTTGGTCCTAAGGTCTTTTCATTTACAAAGTATGATAGATGCTTAATATTTCTTCCTGGACTATGATAGTTCCTTGAAAGGAGAAAGAAAATGTATGAAATTGGTCATTTTGTAGAAATGAAAAAGCCACATGCCTGCACCATTAAAGCGACTGGGAAAAAGGCGAATCGTTGGGAAATCACAAGGATTGGTGCAGATATCAAAATCCGTTGCACCAATTGTGAACATCTTGTGATGATGAGTCGTCACGATTTTGAAAGAAAAATGAAGAAAATAATTGATTGAACTAAAAATCATCGTAAATGCTATTGTGGAAAACTAATTTGCATTGCTGAAGATCAGATTTAGATTTAATTTTTCAAGCAAAAATGGATAGGACTTTTTAAGTCCTATCCATTTTGCTTTTATTTAAGTTCTTCAAATTTACCGTCTTTAACTTCTTTATAGCCTGCTTTTTCAAGTAATTTAGCAGTTTCTTTATAGCTGATATAATCTGCTTTTTGATTACCAGATGTTTGAAGAAGCTGTTTACTTTGTAGTTCTTCAATATCAGCTTTACTGAAATCAATTGTCAGTTTTTCAGTTAAATAATCATCTTTGTACTCGATTTTATGAGTTAATCCTTTGATACCCTCAATAGATTTAGCATAGGCTTCTGTCTGCTCTTTAGCAGTGTCTTTTGTCAAGCCAACTGGTTTATAGTAGAAGGTGTTGTTTGTTTCGTTTATAAGAAGCTCATCACCTTTGTATTCAACAGTGATGCGGCTATCTTGCTTAGTATTTTGGTCAATCAGCTGGAAATAAGCTTTTTTAGGACTGCTGCAGGCAGCTAAAACAAACAAAGCGGAAACCGCAAGGAAGGAAAGAAAAAGTGTTTTGAAAGTATTCTTTTTCATTAGGGACTCCTTTAATAAGAATATTAGCTATATTATACCATTTTTTTCTTCAATTTATTTTACATTTTTGTAAAGAAAGCTAGAAAAAATAACTTAAATCCGCTGTTTAGGATAAGGATTTATGGTATAATGGTTTGGATTGAAAAGATGAATGGAGAAGATAAAAATGGCTTTGACAGCAGGAATCGTTGGTTTACCCAATGTTGGTAAGTCAACTTTATTTAATGCAATTACAAAAGCAGGTGCAGAAGCAGCTAATTACCCTTTTGCGACAATTGATCCAAATGTCGGGCGGGTAGAAGTTCCGGATGCTCGTCTGGATAAATTAACAGAACTCATCAAACCACAGAAGAAAGTCCCAACAACCTTCGAATTTACTGATATTGCTGGAATTGTGAAAGGTGCTTCAAAAGGAGAAGGACTAGGGAATAAATTCTTGGCCAATATCCGTGAAGTAGATGCTATCGTCCACGTAGTACGTGCCTTTGATGATGAAAATGTCATGCGGGAACAGGGCCGTGAGTCTGAATTTGTAGATCCAATGGCTGATATTGAGACCATTAATTTAGAATTGATTTTAGCAGACTTAGAAAGTATTAACAAACGCTATGCGCGTGTAGAGAAGATGGCTCGGACCCAAAAAGATAAGGATTCAGTGGCAGAATTTAATGTTTTACAGAAAATTAAGCCTGTCTTGGAAGATGGTCTGTCAGCTCGCACAATTGAATTCACAGAAGAAGAACAAAAAATCGTTAAAGGACTCTTTCTTTTAACGACTAAGCCGGTTCTCTATGTGGCCAATGTCAGTGAAGATGAGGTAGCAGATCCAGATAATATTGACTATGTGAAGCAGATTCGTGAATTTGCAGCTACAGAAAATGCTGAAGTTGTTGTCATTTCAGCGCGTGCAGAGGAAGAGATTTCTGAATTGGACGATGAAGATAAGTCAGAATTTCTGGAAGCTATCGGCTTGACAGAATCAGGTGTGGATAAACTGACCAGAGCAGCTTACCATCTGTTGGGACTTGGAACCTACTTTACAGCTGGTGAAAAGGAAGTGCGTGCTTGGACCTTTAAGCGTGGAATGAAAGCTCCGCAAGCAGCTGGCATTATTCACTCAGACTTTGAAAAAGGCTTTATTCGAGCAGTCACTATGTCTTATGATGACCTAGTGCACTATGGTAGCGAAAAAGCAGTTAAAGAAGCTGGACGTTTGCGCGAAGAAGGAAAAGAATATATCGTTCAAGATGGCGATATTATGGAATTTAGATTTAATGTGTAAAGTATTTGTAAAGTTTAAAAATTCTAGGTTGGAAAATTTTTTCCAGCCCTTTTGGCTTTTATAAAGGAGAAAAATGGTAAAGTTAATAGTCGGTCTGGGAAATCCAGGAGAAAAATATATCGAAACCAAGCATAATGTTGGTTTTATGCTAGTTGACAAGATTTGTAAAGACCTTGATTTAAAGTTTACAGCTGATAAAATCTTTCAAGCAGATATCGCCTCTACTTTTCTAAATGGTGAAAAAGTTTATTTTGTCAAACCAACTACATTTATGAATGAGAGCGGAAAGGCTGTTCAAGCTTTACTGGCATACTATGGTTTAGATATAGAGGATTTATTGGTCATCTATGATGATTTGGATATGGAAGTTGGTAAGATTCGTTTGCGCAGCAAGGGTTCAGCTGGCGGCCATAACGGAATTAAATCTATTATCAAACATATTGGAAGTCAAGAGTTTAAACGGATAAAGATAGGTATTGGCCGTCCAAAAGAAGGTATGACAGTGGTCCACCACGTTCTAGGAAAATTTGATAAAGATGATTATATAATGATTCTGAATACTCTTGATAAAGTTGACAATGCTGTAAATTATTATTTACAGTCAGGCAATTTTGAACAAACAATGCAGAAATACAATGGATAATAAAATGAACCTGATTGACTTATTTTGTCAAAACCAGCAAATTTCAGATTGGAAGAAAAATCTCCATAAAAACAGCAGACAGTTGATAATGGGATTGTCTGCATCAACAAAAGCGATTACTATAGCGGCTGGATTAGAAGAAGCTGATAAAATCCTTGTGCTGACTTCTAGTCAAAATGAAGCAGATCGTTTGGCTAGCGATTTGATTTCTTTGCTGGGAGAAAACAAGGTCTATACTTTCTTAGCAGATGATACTCCTATAGCAGAATTTGTTTTTGCCTCACAGGAAAAAATATTTTCAAGATTAGATGCTCTGAACTTTTTAATAGACCATCAAAAGTCTGGAATTCTAGTTACTAATGTTGCGGCTAGTAAATTACTCTTGCCTGATCCTATTGATTTTAAATATACCAACATAAATTTGACAGTTGGACAAGAATATGACTTAAATAATCTTGTAAAAATGTTGTCAAGATCAGGATACAAGAAGGTATCTCAAGTTTTAAGTCAGGGAGAATATAGTCTAAGAGGAGATATCTTAGACATTTTTGAGCGCTCAGCAGAGGCACCTTATCGCCTGGAGTTTTTTGGCGATGAAATTGATGGTATTCGGATTTTCAATCCAGAAAATCAAACTTCAATTGATAACATAGAAAGTATTTTGATTAAACCTGCTTCTGATATCCTGCTTTCTGAGAAAGATTATGCTCGAGGACGGGAAAATCTGGAAGCTATTTTAGAAAAAGCTGTTGATCCTGCTTTGAAATCTTACTTAGAAGAGCTACTAATAAGTGCCAAAGAGGAGTTCCATCATGCAGATATTCGTAAATTCCTTTCTTATTTTTATCAGAAAGAATGGACTATTTTAGACTACTTGCCTGTTCATAGTCCTGTGTTTTTTGATGATTTTCAAAAAATTGTGGATCGACATGCTCAATTTGAACTGGAAACAGCTAGTTTATTGACAGATGATTTACAAAATTGTAAAGCTTTATCAAGTCAGAAATATTTTGCAGATAAGTACCAAGATTATCGTCAATATAAACCAGCAACCTTCTTTTCAAGCTTTCAAAAAGGTTTGGGAAATCTGAAATTTGATGCTTTGTATCAATTCAATCAGTACCCAATGCAAGAATTTTTCAGTCAGTTTCCCTTGCTCAAGGAAGAGATTAATCGTTATAAAAAATCTGGCTATACAATAATTTTACAAGCAAATTCTTCGGCAGGTTTACAAAGTTTACATAAAAATTTACAGGAATATGATATTCATTTAGACTATATAAAAGAGGCTGAGATTCACAAAAATGCAGTTCAGCTTATAGAAGGAAATCTTGTTCAGGGTTTTAATTTCGTAGATGAGAAAATTGTTCTTATTACAGAGTACGAAATTATTCACAAGAAAATAAAACGAAAAATCCGGCGACAGAATATCTTAAATGCCGAACGATTGAAAGATTATAATGAGCTAGAAAAAGGGGATTATGTTGTCCATAATATTCATGGGATAGGACGTTATCTGGGGATTGAAACGATTGAAATTTCTGGTGTCCACCGTGATTATCTGACGATTCAATATCAAAATTCTGATCGTATTTCGATTCCAGTTGACCAGATTGATCTCCTATCAAAGTATGTTGCCAGCGATGGAAAAACACCTAAGGTAAATAAGCTAAATGACGGACGTTTCCAGAAGAGTAAGCAAAAAGTTCAGCATCAGGTTCAGGATATTGCGGATGATTTGATTAAACTATATGCTGAACGTAGCCAGCTAAAAGGTTTTGCTTTCTCAGCGGATGATTCTAATCAAGAGGAATTTGATAATGATTTTCCTTATGTTGAAACAGAGGACCAGCTAAGAAGTATTCAGGAAGTGAAGAAGGATATGGAAAGCAGTCGTCCAATGGACCGGCTCTTAGTTGGTGATGTAGGCTTTGGAAAAACAGAAGTAGCTATGCGGGCTGCTTTTAAGGCTGTCAACGATCATAAACAGGTGGCTGTATTAGTACCAACAACGGTTTTAGCCCAGCAGCACTATACTAACTTTAAAGAACGCTTTAATGATTTTGCGGTTAATGTCGAGGTACTCAGCCGTTTCAGGAGTAAAGCAGAACAAAAACAGACTCTGGAGAAGCTGCAGAAGGGACAAGTTGATATTATCATCGGAACCCACCGACTCTTATCAAAAGATGTAGAATTTGCGGATTTAGGTTTAATCATCATTGATGAGGAGCAGCGTTTTGGAGTTAAACATAAGGAAACATTAAAAGAATTGAAAAAGAAAGTTGATGTCTTAACTTTGACAGCAACTCCTATTCCTCGAACTCTTCATATGTCTATGCTGGGGATTCGCGATTTGTCAGTCATTGAGACCCCGCCTACCAATCGCTATCCTGTTCAGACCTATGTTTTAGAAAGCAATCCTACAGTAATTCGAGAAGCTGTCTTACGTGAAATAGACCGAGGTGGACAGGTTTACTATCTTTACAACAAGGTTGACACAATTGAACAGAAAGTTTCAGAGTTAAGAGAGTTAATCCCAGAAGCTTCTATAGGCTATGTTCATGGTCAAATGAGTGAGATTCGTTTAGAAAATACTTTACTGGATTTCATCAATGGAGAATACGATATTTTGGTGACCACAACCATTATTGAAACTGGAGTTGATATCCCAAATGCCAATACTTTGTTTGTAGAAAATGCTGACCATATGGGGCTGTCAACCTTGTATCAACTTCGTGGACGGGTTGGCCGCAGTAATCGGATTGCCTACGCTTATCTGATGTACAGACCAGATAAGATCCTAACAGAAGTTTCTGAAAAGCGTCTAGAGGCTATTAAGGGATTTACAGAGTTAGGTTCTGGATTTAAGATTGCCATGCGAGATTTGTCTATTCGAGGGGCTGGCAATATTTTAGGAAGTATGCAATCTGGCTTTATTGATTCTGTTGGTTTTGAAATGTATTCACAGCTTCTAGAAGAAGCCATTGCTAAAAAGCAGGGTAGAGAAAACAAGCGTCAAAAGAGCAATGCAGAGATTAATCTGCAGATTGATGCCTATCTGCCTAGTGACTATATTTCTGATGAAAGACAGAAAATTGAAATTTACAAGAGAATTCGTGAGATTGACAGCCGTGTAAACTATGAAAATCTGCAAAATGAATTGATTGATCGCTTTGGTGAATACCCTGATGTTGTAGCCTATCTGTTGGAGATTGGACTTGCTAAGTCTTATTTAGATCAGGTATTTGTAAAGTCAGTGGAACGCCAGCAGAATGCAGTAAGTATTCATTTTGAGAAAATTTCGCAGCAGCTTTATCTGACGCAGGACTATTTTGAAGCACTTTCGATGACGAATTTAAAGGCTCGAATTGGTGAAAAAAATGGCTTGATTGAAGTGATTTTTGATGTGAGGAACAAAAAAGATTATGAGATTTTAGAAGGTCTAGTTAATTTTGGAGAAAAGATGCTGGAAATTAAACAGCGCAAGGCAGAATAAAGGTTACAATTCAGTGAAGTTTGGCTTTTTAAGCTCTATTTTTCTCAAAAAATGGTAGAATAATAAATTAAGAGAAAATGAGGTAATGGGATGAGATTAGATAAATATTTGAAAGTGTCACGGATTATCAAGCGACGTCCAGTGGCTAAAGAAGTAGCTGACAAGGGCCGGATAAAAGTGAACGGTATCTTGGCTAAGAGCTCAACAGATTTGAAAGTAGATGACTTGGTTGAAGTACGCTTTGGTAATAAACTCTTGACTGTAAAGGTTCTGGAGATGAAAGATAGTACCAAAAAAGAAGATGCAGCTAAAATGTACGAAATCGTCAGTGAAACAAGGATAGAAGAAGATGCCTAAAAATATCGTCCAACTCAATAATCGTTTTATTCAAGATGAAAATCAACGCCGCAGATATGTGGATCAGGAACGGCGAAAACGCAACCGTTTTATGGGCTGGGTTCTGATTTTGGTGATTCTCTTATTTATTTTACCTACCTATAATTTGTACCAGAGTTATCAAACCTTGCTGCAGCGTCGTGAACAATATTCTAAACTCCAGGAGAAATATCAGACACTCAGCGAAGAAAAGGTCTATCAATCTGATATAGCAACAAAGTTAAAAGATGACAGCTATGCTGCTAAGTATGCACGCGCTAAATACTCTTTTTCAAAAGAGGGCGAGTACATTTATACTATCCCAGATTTATTACCACAGTAGTTATGGAAGATTTACTAAAAACCATTGAGCAGTTCTTGGAATTTTCAGATGAGAAATTGGAAGAACTGTCTAAAAAAAATCAAGCTTTGAAACTTCAAGAAAATCAAGATGAAAGGGGAAAACATGCGTAAGTTTTTGTTACTGATATTTTTGCTACCAGCTTTATTTAGCAGTATCACAGTTATTAGTACCGAAAAAGATTTCGTATTAGACGAGGATGAAAAATATCATTTTACAAGCACTACGTATGGACGCTATTATGATAGTATCCCGACAAATCCTAATGTTTATGAAGAAACTCCTACATTTACAGATTCTACTCTGAGTAAGACTGCTGGAAAGCTAGTTCCAGACCAGCCTATCCAGATAACTGGATTTTATGTAAATGAAGAAGAAGTCCCGATTTTCAAACTGAAAAATGGGCAGTTTGTGATAGCGGATAAAAATACAATTTACGAAGATACTGTCCAGTCAATTCAAGATATCCATCAAGAAATGTGGCTGAAACCCGGCTTTACTCTTTATGATAAAGCCAATATCAACGGAGCTAAAAAAATCAATACAACGGTAGCTCCATATACAAAAGTAAACATTGTCCAAATTGTTCAGACAGTCAAAGGAACTTATGCCCAGATTGAAGGACAGGGCTGGGTTTCTATGGAATTTCTGGATGAAACTGACAATCGAATGGACAAGGTTCAAGAAATTTTGAGCAGTAAGTACAACAAGGCAGACTACTCTATCTATGTCAAACAGCTGGACACAGGCAAAGAAGCAGGCATTAATCAAGATCAAGAGATGTATTCGGCTAGCGTTACCAAACTGCCTTATCTCTACTATGTGCAGGAACAGCTGGATCAGAAAAAACTTTCGTTAGATCAGAAGTTCAAGTATATTGGAGCAGTCAATGATTTTGCAGGTGCTTACGAACCAGAAGGAAGTGGCAGTATTGCTAAATCGGCTGATGATAAGGAATATTCGGTTCAGGATTTGATAAATCGAGTGGCCAAAGAATCAGATAATGTCGCCCACAATATTTTAGGCTATTATGCGACCAATCAATCTGATAAAAATTTTCAGCAGACGATTAACAAAATAGCTGGAAAGAAATGGGATGTGGAAGAAAGACAAGCATCTTCACGTATGGCTGGAAATGTTTTGGAAGCTATCTATGAGCAAAATGGCATGATTATCGATGCCTTATCTCAGACAAATTATGATAATCAGCGGATTTCTAAAAATATTGATGTTAAAGTAGCTCATAAAATTGGTGACGCTTATGATTTTAAGCACGATGCAGCGATTGTCTATGCAGATTCCCCTTTTATCATTGTCATTTTTACTAATAATTCAAACTACGATAACATTTCTCAGATAGCAGATGATGTCTATGGAGTCCTGAAATGATTAAGCAAGAATTTCTTAAAAAAATGCAGGAGAAAAAGTATTTCCAAGACCATCAAAAAGTTTTGGTTGCTGTATCAGGTGGACTGGATTCTATGACGTTGCTGCAGCTGTTGATTCATTCTCAAAAAGAACTGGCTATCGAGCTTGCGATTGCTCATGTCAATCACAAACAGCGGCCAGAGTCAGATCAAGAAGAAAAGGCATTAGTAAAGATTGCGGAACAGCTTGGTGTAAAGATTTTTACATCAAGTTTTTCTGGTAATTTTTCAGAAAATGCTGCTCGGCAGTTTCGTTATGATTTTTTCGGGAAAGTGATGCAAGAGGAGCACTATACAGCTCTGGTAACTGCCCACCACGCGGATGATCAAGCTGAGACTGTTTTTATGCGGCTGCTGCGTGGAGCTAGACTTCGTCATCTGTCTGGTATAAAAGCTGTTCAGCCTTTTGATTGTGGGGAGCTGATTCGTCCTTTGCTTACTTTTCATAAGTCAGACTTTCCAGATATTCAGCATTTTGAAGATAGCAGTAATTTTCAAAATGATTATCTCAGAAATCGAATTCGCAATCTTTATCTGCCGGATCTAGAAAAAGAAAATCCACAATTTAAGGATTCTTTGCGGTATCTGGGAAAGGAAATTGAAGATTGGCAGACCGCTTTGTCTCACTTGACCAGGGATTTAGATATAGAAAATGTACAAGTTTTTCATCAGCAAATCCCTCAGGTTCAACGTTTTCTATTGCAGAACTATCTGGAAAACTTTCCTGATCTGAATCTGAGCAAGAAGCAGTTTGAGGAGGTTTTAAACATCCTGCGGACTAAGGCCAATTATCAGCACACTTTGAAAAAAGACTATGAGCTTGTTAAAGATTACCAGCGTTTTGAAATTAGAAAAATCAGTCGTAAGCCCGATTTAAAAATGGATTCAATTTTGTTAGAATTTGAGAACCTGATTGAGTTTGGGCATTATCGATTTTCATTTGGGATTCCTTTGAGTGGTGAAAATATTCAGAAAATTTTTGTTTCGCGTGAAACTTCTCTGACACTTCGCTTCCGAAAAGAGGGAGATAGTATTTTGCTGAATGATCATCACAAGAAACTTAGTCGTCTTTTTATTGATAAGAAGGTTTCTTTTGAAGAACGGAATTCATCTGTAGTAGTTGAACAAAATCATCAAATTTTAGCGATCTTAAATATTGCTATCAGTGATTTGAGTAAGGCATTAAAAAGTGATATAATGAGTACTGTACTTTATATTCAGAAAATAGATGGGTAAAATTATGCTAGAACAAGATATCAAAAAAATATTGATTTCCCATGATGAAATCGTGGATGCTGCAAAAAAGCTTGGTCAGCAATTAACCAAAGACTACCAAGGTAAAAATCCAATTTTTGTTGGAATTTTAAAAGGTTCCGTGCCTTTTATGGCTGAGTTAATCAAGCATATTGACACACATATTGAGCTTGATTTTATGTTGGTCTCCAGCTATCATGGTGGTACTGCTAGCTCAGGTGTCATTAATGTTATTAAGGACATTGATCAAGACATCACAGGACGTGATATCCTATTTGTTGAGGATATTATTGATACTGGTCAGACTTTGAAAAATCTGTGCAATTTGTTTAAGGAAAGAAATGCTGCATCAGTAAAAATTGCTACACTTTTGGATAAGCCAGAAGGCCGTGTTGTTGAGATTGATGCAGATTATACATGTTTCACAATTCCAAATGAATTTGTTGTTGGATATGGATTAGATTATAATGAGAACTATCGTAATATTCCATATATTGGTATTTTGAAAGAAGAAGTTTATACAAAATAAAGGTTTACTATATAATAGATGAAAAATAAGCAAAACAATGGTTTTATAAAAAATCCATTTCTCTATATTCTGATTATCGTTGTCCTAGTGACAGGGTTTCAGTATTTCTTCTCAGGAGATACTGGCGGTCGCAGTCAGCAAATCAATTACACAGAATTAGTGAAGGAAATTAAGGAAAATAATGTCACAGAGATGAGCTACCAGCCCAATGGTAGTGTCGTAGAGATTTCAGGTACTTACAAAACACCTCAGGAATCAAAAGAAGATACAGGGATTTTATTTTTCACTCCAAACATTTCTAAAGTAGAGAAATTCACAAGTATTATTTTACCGTCAGATATTACAATTTCTGATTTACAAAAATTAGCCTCTGAGCATAACACTGAAATCAGCATAAAGCGCGAAAGTTCAAGCGGAATGTGGATTACAATCCTCACTTCCATCGTTCCTTTTGTGATTGTCATCTTCTTCTTTATGTCCATGATGAATCAAGGTGGTGGTGGCGGTGCTCGCGGTGCCATGAATTTCGGCCGCAATAAGGCGCGTGCTGCTAACAAAGAAGATATTAAGGTTCGTTTTTCAGATGTAGCTGGTGCCGAAGAAGAAAAACAAGAGCTAGTAGAAGTTGTTGAGTTTTTGAAAGATCGGAAACGTTACACCAAACTAGGTGCTCGTATTCCTGCTGGTGTTCTTCTAGAAGGCCCTCCAGGAACTGGTAAAACCTTGCTTGCTAAGGCAGTTGCTGGAGAAGCAGGTGTTCCTTTCTTCAGTATCTCAGGTTCCGACTTTGTAGAAATGTTTGTTGGGGTCGGAGCAAGCCGGGTTCGTTCTTTGTTCGAAGATGCGAAAAAAGCAGCTCCTGCCATTATCTTCATCGATGAAATTGATGCAGTCGGTCGTCAGCGTGGTGTTGGCCTTGGCGGTGGTAACGATGAGCGGGAGCAAACCCTCAATCAGCTCTTGATTGAAATGGATGGTTTTGAAGGCAATGAAGGAATCATTATCATTGCAGCTACTAACCGTTCGGATGTATTGGATCCAGCCTTGCTGCGTGCTGGCCGTTTTGACAGAAAAGTCTTGGTCGGCCGTCCTGATGTTAAAGGTCGGGAAGCTATTCTTCGTGTTCATGCTAAGAATAAGCCGCTGGCTAAAAATGTTGATTTGAAATTAGTCGCTCAGCAGACACCAGGTTTTGTTGGTGCTGATTTGGAAAATGTCTTGAATGAAGCTGCTTTGGTTGCTGCTCGTCGTAACAAGAAAGTCATTGACGCAGATGATATTGATGAAGCAGAAGACCGGGTAATCGCAGGACCTTCTAAGAAAGATAAGATGGTGTCTGAACGTGATCGTCAGATGGTTGCTTATCATGAAGCTGGACATACTATTGTTGGTTTGGTATTGTCAAATGCGCGTGTCGTACATAAGGTAACCATCGTACCTCGTGGGCGCGCTGGCGGATATATGATTGCCCTACCCAAGGAAGACCAAATGCTTCTATCTAAAGAAGATATGAAAGAGCAATTAGCTGGTCTTATGGGTGGTCGTGTGGCTGAAGAAATTATATTTAATGTGCAGACAACGGGTGCTTCTAATGACTTTGAACAGGCAACTCAGATGGCCCGCAGTATGGTAACAGAGTATGGAATGAGCGAAAAACTTGGTCCGGTTCAATACGAAGGAAACCATGCTATGTTTGGTGCAGCCAGTCCTCAAAAATCAATTTCAGAACAGACAGCATATGAGATTGACGAAGAAGTAAGAGAACTTCTTAATGAAGCACGTAACAAAGCTGCAGAGATTATTCAGTCCCATCGTGAAACTCATAAATTGATTGCCGAAGCGCTTCTTAAATATGAAACTTTGGATAGCAATCAGATTAAATCATTGTATGAAACTGGCAAAATGCCAGAAGAGTCTGAACTTGAATTAGACAAAGAAGCTCATGCGCTTTCTTATGATGAAATTAAAACGAAAATGGAAGAAAAAAGTTCCGAGTAGAAGAAGTTGGAGAAATTCCAACTTTTTTCTCTTTTTCTGAAATAATTATTGACAAAGGAAGAAAAGCTGATATAATGGAATATGTTCTGCAGAAGGACAAAAAATGGTCCGTTGGTCAAGGGGTTAAGACACCGCCTTTTCACGGCGGTAACACGGGTTCGAATCCCGTACGGACTATATAATCCGCCATAGCTCAGTTGGTAGTAGCGCATGACTGTTAATCATGATGTCGTAGGTTCGAGTCCTACTGGCGGAGCTAGGTTTAAAAAATCAAATGTGTAAGCATTTGATTTTTTTCTTGCTTTCATACTTCGCACAATCCTCCCAAATGACTAAATGTACGCCTGAAATGACTTAAAAACAGTTATTCGAGTCAGAAGAGCTCCTGAAAGATGCTTTTTAGAAGAAAAAGCCCACCTCGCTTTCTATTTACAGTAGAATTAAGCCAAGTAAAATTTAAGGAGGAACTATGGATTTTAGAACTACTTATGAGAAGGTGAAATGGATAGTTTGGAAGTGTAAGAAAGACTATTATATTCATTTGTGGGAACATAGTGATTGGGAGCAAGAAGGAATGTTGGTTTTATACGAACTTCTGCTTAAAGAAAAAGGAATTGAAAACGATGAGGAAAAACTCTATCGTTATTTCAAAACAAAATTCAGAAATCATATACATGATAAAATTCGTAAACAAGAAAGCCAAAAGCGCAAATTGGACCGTCAGCCTTATGAAGAAGTGAGTGAGATTGGACATCGTTTGAAATCAAAAGAATTGTTTCTAGATGAGTTAGTTGCTTTTAGAGAGGCAATTGGTAATTATAAAAGGACTCTTGATGATGTTGGATTGGATAATTATCAGAGATTGATTAGCAATGAGCGCTTCAAAGGAAGAAGAGCTATGCTCAAAGATTTGAAAAATCACTTAAAAGATTTTCAAGATAATACGATTTTATAATGAACAAACTTGATGAGTCACAATCTGTTTTAATAGAACAGGTTCGACTATCAAGTTTTTTTATCAAGAAAAAAACGAAAAAAGATTAAAAAAGGTATTGACAGTTGGTGGGTATAGGTGATATACTAATAT
>NZ_CAUTAP010000007.1:0-99915 GCF_963536705.1 uncultured Streptococcus sp.
AGAGCAGTCGGATTGAGCTGAGAGATGTTAGCTTCTCTTATGGAAATAAGAAAATCATTGACCAGGTTTCCCTCACCATTCCAGAAAAAACGACAACTGCCTTGATCGGACCTTCTGGCTCTGGCAAAACAACGCTCTGCAACCTCATCGCCCGCTTCTGGGATGTGGATCAAGGAAGTATCAGTCTAGGCGGGCATGATGTCAGGGATTACAGCTATGACAGCCTGATTCGCAATTTCAGCTTTGTCTTCCAAAGCGTCTATCTCTTTGAGGATACTATTGCTAATAACATTCGTTTTGGCAAGCCGGAGGCCAGTCAGGAAGAAGTGATAGAGGCTGCTAAGAAAGCCGCCTGTCATGACTTTATCCTCTCGTTGCCTGATGGATATGACACCAAGATTGGTGAAGGGGGTGCTAGTCTTTCTGGAGGTGAGCGTCAGCGCATTTCCATTGCTCGGGCTATTATCAAGAATGCACCTATTATCATTCTGGATGAAGCAACAGCCAATGTTGACCCAGAAAACGAAGAAGCTCTCATGCAGGCTATTCAGGCTCTGACTCGCGATAAGACCATTATCATGATTGCCCACCGACTCAAGACGGTTGAGCATGCAGACCAGATTCTAGTGCTGGATCAAGGCCGCATTGTCGAGCAAGGCAAACACCAAGACTTACTGGCCAAACAAGGTATTTACAGTAAGTTTATTCAAGAAAGAAAAACAGCCGCCAGCTGGCGGATTGAGATGGGTGAGTGATAAGCTGAAACAGCAAGCCAACGGCTTGCTGTTTTTAATTTCGAGAAAGGATGATATAATAATCATAAAGATTAACGAGTAGAAGTAGGAGAAAGATGGAAGGAGCAGAGAAGAAGCCTCCTGGCCGGGCCTTTAGTTTGCATGATTTGAGCACTCGGAAGATTTGGCTGGAAAGCAATCATTTGCATGTTCAGTTTGATTATATGATTGATTATAGTCAGGAGGGCGAAAAGTATTATGAAGCTAGCATTTGCTTTGAAAATGTTGAGCTTGATTATTGTCAAATCTACATTTTGGACAGTCAAGAAAATCGGGCATTCACTGGTGTTTACTATCCATTAGAACATTTTCTAAAAGAATATCCGCAATTTATTATTACAATTATTCACGAATATTACAGTGATAAAAAGTGTCTTTGGCAGGGAGAATTATCAATGGGAAATAAGATTTTTCCTTGTCAGCTCCAAATAATGTATGAAGGCTGCATGAACTGTCGGGTCGGAAAAGAAAAAGAATAAAGAGTTTAACTACAGAGAAAGAGGTACCCCATGAACGAAATCAAATGCCCCAACTGCGGGGAGGTTTTTACTGTTAATGAGAGCCAGTACAGTGAGCTTTTGTCGCAGGTTCGGACTGCAGAGTTTGACAAGGAAATTCATGCTCGGATTGAGCAGGAACTGGCTTTAGCAAAGCAGAAATCCCAGAATGCCCAACAAGCTCTCCTGTCGCAGAAAGAGCAGGAAATTAGCAATCTTCAAAATCAAATTGCTCAGTTTGAGACCCAGCAGGAATTGGCAAAGAAAGAGGCGGAGCAGGCAGCTAGTCTTCAATTGCAGGAGAAGGATAAGGAAGTTCAGCAATTGGAAAGTCAGCTGACAAAGCTGCGCTTGGAACATGAAAATCAATTGCAAAAGACCTTGTCTGCGCTGGAAAAAGAGCGTGACGAGGTGAAAAATCAGCTAGTTTTGCAAGAAAAGGAAGCAGCGCTGGCTCAGACCTCACTCAAAGAGCGCTATGAGGTAGAGCTGCGGCAGAAAGACGAGACCATAGAGTTTTACAAGGATTTCAAGGCAAAGCAGTCTACTAAGATGATTGGCGAGAGTTTGGAACAGCACTGCGAGTACGAGTTTAACAAGAACCGTATGGGGATGTTCCCACGAGCTGAGTTTGGCAAGGACAATGATGCCAGAACCGGCAGCAAGGGTGACTACATTTACCGTGAGGTGGATGAAAATGGTGTAGAAATTCTCTCCATTATGTTTGAGATGAAAAATGAAGGCGATGAGACAGCGACCAAGAAGAAAAACGAGCATTTCTTCAAAGAGTTGGATAAGGACCGGCGGGAGAAGGGTTGCGAGTATGCCATTCTGGTGACACTTCTTGAGGCTGATAGCGAGCTCTACAATTCAGGTATTGTCGATGTGTCCTATGCCTATGAGAAGATGTATGTTATCCGACCACAGTTCTTCTTGCCCATGATTACCCTCTTGCGCAATGCTGCGCTCAACTCGCTCCAGTACAAGCAGGAACTGGCCTTGGTGCGGGAGCAGAATATTGATATTACGCATTTTGAGGAAGATTTGGATGCCTTTAAAGTAGCTTTCGCCAAGAACTATCAGTCTGCTTCTACCAACTTTGGCAAGGCCATCGAAGAGATTGACAAAGCTATCCGCCGGATGGAAGAAATCAAGAAATTCCTGACAACCTCTGAAAACCAGCTGCGCTTAGCAAACAACAAACTGGACGACGTCTCTGTCAAAAAACTGACGCGCAAAAATCCTACCATGAAAGCTAAGTTTGAAGCATTGAAGGGAGACTAGGAGGCTCCTATGCAGATACGAAAAGCAACCATGAAAGATGCTGAAGCCTTATTGTCTCTATACGAAGACTTGGGCTATCCAACGACCGCTTCTAAGCTGGCTCGACGTTTAGAAATGATTCTCTCTCAGCCGCATTATGGCTGTCTTTTAGCTGAAAGAAACGGAGAAATTTTAGGTTTCTTAGGTTATGCAAAGCTCTTCTTTTTTGAAGCAGATGGATCTTACTATCGTATTTTGGCTTTGTCAGTTGCAAAAGAAGCAAGACGACAAGGAATTGCTAGTAGGCTAATCGATGAATTGAAAAAACAAGCGGTAAAAGAAGGAGTTAAGGCGCTGGCTCTAAATAGTGGATTAACTGCTGAACGAAATGCTGCACATCAGTTTTATCAGGCGGTTGGATTTGAAAAAGTGACTGCCGGCTTTGCTCTGCATTTAAAAAGTCAACATGAATAAACATGATAAAATAGTAAGGGAAACGAAGTAATGTCTTCAACAAAAGGGAAAACCTTATATTTTAACGAAAAAAGCATGGATTATGTGACCTTTGGAAAAGGGAAGAAGCCGCTGCTCATCATTCCAGGTCTAGGGGATGGTTTGGCGACTGTTAAGAGAATGACGCAAATGCTTGCCCTAGCTTATAGGGGCTTCGCAACAGCTTACCAGGTCTATGTTTTTAGCAGAATTAATGAGTTGCCAGAAAATTATACAACGCGAGATATGGCGACTGATATAGCTGAAGCAATGGATGTTTTAGGTTTGAAAACGGTAGCTGTCCTAGGAATTTCTCAAGGTGGTATGATTGCCCAATGGTTGGCAGCAGATTTCTCAGAAAGAGTTGAAAAATTGATTTTGACAGTTACTACTGCGAAACTGAATAATCTTGGTAGGGAGCGGATTACTCGCTGGCTTGAGTTGAGTCAGACTGGATCCTATAAGGAACTAATGTTGGATATTGCAAGTCACTCTTATACACCTAAATCCTTTGGAAAGTTTAAATACCTTTATCGAATAATGGGAATCTTTGGTCGTATTAAAGATAAACAGCGGATTGCTATTCAGACCATATCTTGCTTAAGACATGATAGTTTAGCAGTTCTGGAAAAGATCAACTGTCCTACGCTAGTCATCGGAGCAGAAGAAGATGACGTTCTAGGTGTAGAAGCTTCGCTCGAATTGCATCAACATATCAAAGATAGCCAGCTCACTATTTTGCTAGACTGTGGCCATGCACTCTATGAACAGCATAAGGATTTCCAAAAGAGAGTTTTAGTATTTTTAGAAAGTTAACCAATGAACGGAATTATCAACTTAAAAAAAGAAGCGGGCATGACCTCGCATGATGCGGTATTTAAGCTGCGCAAGATTTTAAAAAACAAGAAAGTCGGTCATGGGGGTACCTTGGATCCAGATGTGGTCGGGGTGCTTCCGATTGCTGTGGGCAAGGCGACGCGCTTGGTAGAGTTTATGCAGGAGGAAGGCAAGGTCTACGAGGGGGAGATTACCCTGGGCTGCTCAACGACAACAGAGGATGCCAGTGGAGACATCCTTGAGCGGACTCCGGTGACGGAGCTTTTAGAAGAAGTTCTCATTGATGAAGCGATAGAGTCCATGACTGGTGAGATTCGCCAGATTCCGCCTATGTACTCAGCAGTCAAGATCAATGGCCGCAAGCTTTATGAGTATGCAAGAGCGGGTCAAGAAGTGGAGCGGCCAGAGCGGCAGGTGACCATCTATAGTTTTGAGCGCACCAGTCCGATTTCCTACGAAGATGAGCAAGCCCGCTTTCGTTTTCGAGTCAAGTGCAGCAAGGGGACCTATGTCCGAACCCTGTCTGTTGATTTGGGAGCCAAGCTTGGCTTTGCCAGTCACATGTCCCAGCTGACACGGACTTCCTCAGCAGGTATGAGCTTAGATGATGCCTTGACCCTGGATGAAATAGCAGAGCGAGTAGCAGTAGATGATTTCTCCTTTCTCCAACCACTCGAGTTAGGAATCGGAGATTTAGTGAAAGTTGAGCTCTCTGACGAGCAGGTTGAGGATGTGAGAAATGGCCGTTTTATCAGCTTGGTGTCAGAAGAATCGGAGCTAGCTGGCTTTTATAAGGAGAAGTTAGTAGCCATTTTGGAAAAGCGGGAAACCGCCTACAAGCCCCGCAAAGTCTTCCTTTAATATCCGCAGTAGAATTGTCAAAAGATTGTTACTCTTTTGTAATATGAAATGTGCGCTTGCATGTTATAATAATTTCATTAAACCTCACAAAAGGACAGCAACCGCACAACTGCTGTCCTTTTGTTTTGCTTTTTTCAGTTTTTGACAAACGCCCTGACTAAGGCAGTAAAAATCTTTTTGAATATTTTGCGTTTTCGAGCAGAACGGATATTGTAAAAATAGCAAATGCGTAGTAAAATAGAGGAATGATGATAACCAAGAGAATTATAGATGAAAAAGGGATTGATCAGACAGAAGATACGGTCCTTGTTCTAGGCTATTTTGATGGGCTGCATAAGGGGCATCAGGCACTCTTTGAGAAGGCGAGAGAGATTGCTGATGAGCAAGAACTAAAGATTGCAGTGATGACCTTCCCAGAGTCGCCTAAGCTAGCCTTTGTCCGCTATCAGCCTGAGCTCATGCTGCATCTAGCTAGTCCTGAAGACCGGATGGCGCAGCTGGAAAGTCTGGGTGTTGACTATCTTTACCTGATTGATTTTACTAGCCATTTTGCGGGCAATACAGCTCGGGACTTTTTTGAGAAGTACGTGTCTCGTCTGCGTGCCAAAGCCGTGGTAGCTGGCTTTGACTATCATTTTGGCTCAGACCGCAAAGAGTCACATGAGCTGAGAGATTATTTTAATGGCAAGATTGTTATCGTTCCCTCGGTTAATTTGGATAATCGGAAGATTTCTTCCACTCGGATTCGGGAGACGATTGCTGTCGGAGATATGCTGGAAACACAAGAGCTGCTTGGCTACCCTCTGTCTACTCGTGGCATTGTGGTTCATGGCAATGCCAGAGGACGGACGATTGGCTATCCAACAGCCAATCTAGCTCCCTTGGATCGAGTCCATCTCCCAGGAGATGGCGTCTATGTCGCGGATGTTGAGCACAATGGTCAGCGCTATCGTGGTATGGCTAGTGTTGGGAAAAATGTAACTTTTGACGGTGATGAACTCCGTTTTGAGGTTAATATCTTTGATTTTTCTCAGGATATCTATGGCGATACCATTCGGATTTTCTGGCTGGATAAGATTCGCGAGATGGTTAAGTTTGATGGTATTGACAGCTTGATTGCTCAACTGCAGAGTGATGAACGAATCGCTAGAAGTTGGACTGGTTATCGAAATAGTTGAAAAATTTATATTTTCATGACATTCGGCAGTAATTTTCAAAAAAATATAGTCAAGCCAAATAAAATTTAGTATAATAGAGGTAGTTATTATACAGAATTAGAAGAGAAACGCATGATTACATTATTTTTATCGCCGAGTTGTACTTCTTGCCGTAAGGCGCGTGCTTGGCTGCTAAATCATGAAGTGCCCTTTCAGGAACATAATATCATGACGAGCCCTCTGTCAGCTCCCGAATTGCAACACATTCTTTCTCTGACAGAGAACGGTACAGACGACATTATTTCAACTCGCTCAAAAATTTTTCAGAAATTAGATTTGGATGTGGAGGATTTGTCTATTTCAACCTTGATTCAGTTGATTGAGGAAAATCCCAGTCTTTTGCGACGCCCAATTATTTTAGATGGCAAACGGATGCAAATCGGCTTTAACGAGGATGAAATTCGTGCTTTCCTGCCTCGTAGTTATCGTAAGGAAGAGTTAAGATCCGCAACTATGCGGGCAGATATTCAGTAAAGATGAACAAAAATTATAGTTACCCACTAGATTTATCGTGGAGCACTGAAGAGCTTGCTTCGGTGCTCTCTTTTTTTAATGATGTAGAAGCAGCTTATGAACAGAATGTCCAAGCAGAAAAGCTCTTGAAGTCCTATGCGGCTTTCAAGCAAGTTGTTCCTAGCAAGGGCCAAGAGAAGCGAATCGGCCGTGAGTTTGAAAACGTCAGCGGTTATTCGCTTTATCGTGCTGTTCAAGAGGCAAAAAGTAAAGGTAAAGGAAGCATTTCTCTTGGAAAATAAATTTCATTTTGCTAAAGAAATCATCTACCAAGCTGGTGCTTTTTTGAGAGAACATCTCTATGATGATTTGGATGTGAGTCAAAAAACCAGTGCCACTGACTTGGTCACCCAGATGGACCGGAGGGTTCAGGATGATTTGGTGGCTAAGATTCTAGCCCGCTATCCGCAGGATGCTATTTTAGCGGAGGAAAATGGACTCCGACATAATATTGCTGATGGCAATGTCTGGGTGATTGATCCAATTGATGGGACTACCAACTTTATCACTCAGAAGGCTGATTTTGCCGTTATGATTGCCTATTTTGAAAAGGGCATTGGTCGTTTTGGCTTAATCTATGATGTGACCAGAGACCAGCTCTATCATGGTGGCGGAGACTTTGACGTCTATTGTAACGACCGGAAACTTCCTGCTTTTGAGGACCGGCCTTTTCAAGATTTTCTTATGGCTTCTAATGCCGGTATGCTGCAGGCCAATGATTGGGGCTTGGCAGACTTGGCTAGGGAGTGTTTAGGTGTTCGGGTCTATGGCAGTGCTGGGATTAGCTTTAGCAAGGTGCTGTCTGGTGGCCTCTTGGCTTATTTCTCCTACAACTGGCCTTGGGATTATGCGGCGGCTTCGATTATGGCGGAGAAGCTAGGCTTTATCGTCCAGACCTTGGATGGCAGTCGGCTAAATTTCCAGACTAGGCAGCCTGTCATGATGGCGCCTAAGTGCAAACTATCAGCTCTGAAGCCTTATTTAGAAAAGGGGAAGCAGTAGATGGACTTTCCTAAAGGTTTTAAAGAAAAATATGAGCAGATTTTAGGCGCAGAAGCGGCGGATTTTTTTGCAACCTTTGACGAGGAGCCGATTTCGGCCTTTCGCAGCAATCCTCTGAAAGAAGGCCAGCAGAATTTCTCAGATGCCATTCCTCAGACAGACTGGGGCTTTTATGGCAAGGTGCCTGGCAAGTCTGCTGAGCATGTGACTGGTCTGGTTTATTCGCAGGAGCCTGCAGCTCAGATGGTGGCTCAGATAGCAGCACTAACTAAGGGGATGAAAGTCTTAGATTTGGCGGCAGCACCAGGTGGCAAGTCTACCCATCTCTTGTCTTTTCTGGACAATACAGGCTTACTGGTCTCTAATGAAATCAACAGCAAACGCTCTAAAATCTTAGTGGAGAACATTGAGCGCTTTGGTGCCAGAAATGTGGTGGTTACCAATGAATCAGCTGAGCGTTTGGTTCAGGTCTTTGAAGGTTATTTTGATCTGATTGTTTTAGATGCCCCTTGTTCGGGCGAGGGCATGTTTCGTAAGCAGCCGGATGCTACCCAGTATTGGACTCCGGATTATCCAGCCCAATGCGCCCAGCTCCAGCGAGAAATTTTAACAGCTGCTATGAGCATGCTTGCCAAGGACGGTCGTCTGGTTTATTCGACCTGTACTTGGGCTCCTGAAGAAAATGAAGACATTGTTTCTTGGTTACTGGAAGAATTTCCACTTGAACTGATTGATATTCCTAAGATAAACGGGATGGCTGAAGGGATTGGCTTTCCTGAGACAGCTCGGATGTATCCGCATCGCTTCAAAGGTGAAGGTCAGTTTGCAGCCCATTTTCGCTTTACTGGTGAGAATAGCTGCAAGAAAATTAAATCATGTAAGAATCGTTTGACGAGCGAGCAAAGAAAGCTATGGCAGGATTTTGAGAGCAAGCATCTAAAAACAGTCTTGACTGGTGACCTGCAGACCTTTGGGGACAATCTTTATTTGTTGCCAGCTGGCCTGCCAGACCTGTCCAAGATAAAGATTGCTCGTAACGGTTTGCATCTAGGAACGTTTAAGAAGAATCGCTTTGAGCCTAGCTTTGCCCTAGGCTTGGCTATGAAGCCCAGCGAAGTTCTGAATCGAGTTGAAATCAGTAATCAGGACTTCAAGAAATATGCGGCAGGTGAGACGATTGAACTGGCAGAGCCGCAGCCAAACGGCTGGTACCAACTAGTCCTTGGCGGGAACGGTCTGGGCTTTGCAAAAGTCACTGGAAAAACCCTGAAAAATTATTTCCCAAAAGGCCTGAGATTTAGATAAAATATTAGGAAAAGCTGGTATTATATGATATAGTTGAAGATGTGAATGTATTGAAAAAAGCTTCTTTCTGCTAAGTAAGAAATACTAAAGATACTTCCCATCCTCTTGATTTTATTAAAGGAGAAATCTTTTGAACAAATTGAAAAAATTTGCTTTAGCGCTGACAGCTCTGGGCTTAGGACTCACCTTATCAGCTTGTTCATCATGGATTGACCGTGGTGAATCCATGACAGCGGTAGGGTCAACTGCCCTGCAGCCTTTAGTTGAAGCGGCAGCTGATGACTTTGGCTCAAACAACATCGGTAAAACGGTTAATGTACAAGGGGGGGGATCTGGTACAGGTCTGTCTCAAGTGCAGTCAGGAGCTGTTGAAATCGGGAACTCGGATGTTTTCGCTGAAGAGAAGGAAGGGATCAAAGCGTCTGACTTGGTGGACCATAAGGTCGCTGTGGCCGGTATTGCTGTGATTGTCAATAAAGAAGTTGACGTGGATAATCTAACATCCGAGCAGCTGCAGAAAATTTTCACTGGTGAAATTACCAACTGGAAAGAGCTGGGCGGTAAGGACTTGGAGATCTCAATTATCAATCGTGCGGCTAGCTCTGGTTCCCGAGCAACCTTTGACAGTGTTATCATGGATGGGAAATCAGCTGTGCAGAGTCAAGAGCAGGATTCCAACGGTATGGTCAAAAATATCGTTTCTCAAACTCCTGGTGCGATTTCTTACCTGGCCTTTGCCTATGTTGACGAGTCTGTAAAAACCTTGAAACTTAATAACTACGAGCCAACAGCAGAAAATGTTGCTACCAATAACTGGTCGCTCTGGTCTTATGAGCATATGTATACACTGGGCAAGCCGACTGGTCTTGCTGCTGAGTTTCTTGAATACATGCTGTCAGACGATGTTCAAAAAGGGGTAGTTACCAGCATGGGCTATATCTCAATCAATGATATGAAAGTCAGCAAGGACGCTGATGGGAATGTCACAGCAATAGAAGGAGATTCAAAATGAAAAATGAGGAATTAACCAAAAAGTTGTTATCGCCTTCTAAAAATTCTCGCTTGGAGAAGTTTGGCCGCTATCTGACTTTTGCCTGTCTGTCACTGATTGTGGTGATTGTGGCTATGATTCTAATCTTCGTTGCTCAGAAAGGTCTATCTACTTTCTTTGTCAACGGCGTTAATGTTTTTGATTTTCTTTTTGGTGGCGTCTGGAATCCTTCTGGTAAGGAATTCGGTGCCCTGCCAATGATTTTAGGCTCTTTTATCGTTACCATTCTGTCAGCCCTGATAGCAACTCCCTTTGCGATTGGAGCAGCAGTCTTTATGACAGAGGTGTCTCCAAAAGGAGCAAAGATACTGCAACCGGCGATTGAACTTTTAGTTGGTATTCCGTCTGTTGTTTATGGCTTTATCGGTCTGCAAATCGTGGTTCCTTTTGTCCGTACAGTCTTTGGCGGTACGGGTTTTGGGATTTTGTCTGGTATTTTTGTACTCTTTGTTATGATTTTGCCGACAGTAACCTTTATGACGACGGACAGTCTGCGTGCTGTGCCGCGTCACTACCGTGAAGCTAGTCTGGCTATGGGCGCAACGCGCTGGCAGACCATTTGGCGGGTAACACTCAAGGCTGCTCGCTCAGGTATCTTTACAGCTGTGGTCTTTGGAATGGCACGTGCCTTTGGTGAAGCCCTAGCTATCCAAATGGTCGTTGGGAACTCTGCGGTGATTCCAACTTCTTTGACAACACCAGCAGCTACACTGACCTCTGTCCTGACTATGGGAATCGGAAATACCGTTATGGGAACAGTGGATAATAACGTTCTCTGGTCTCTGGCTCTGGTGCTCTTGATGATGAGCTTAGCCTTTAACAGTGTGATTAAACTAATTACAAAAGAAAGAGGTAAGAAAAACTATGCACGCTAAGAAATTAGATAAATTGGCGACTGGTGTTCTCTACACAATAGCGAGTATCATTGTTGCTATCCTTGCCTCTCTCATCCTCTATATCTTAGTTAGAGGTCTGCCGCATGTTTCCTGGTCTTTCTTGACAGGGAAATCCTCTTCTTACCAAGCTGGCGGTGGTATTGGGATTCAGCTATACAATTCCTTTTTCCTGCTGGTAATTACTCTGATTATCTCTGTGCCTCTTTCTATGGGGGCTGGGGTTTATCTGTCAGAGTATGCTAAGAAAGGACCAGTGACCAACTTTGTCCGCACCTGTATTGAAATTCTGTCTTCACTGCCTTCGGTAGTAGTCGGGCTCTTTGGTTATTTGATCTTTGTTGTCCAGTTCGAGTATGGCTTCTCAATCATTTCTGGTGCCTTGGCTCTGACAGTCTTTAATCTGCCTCAGATGACGCGGAACGTCGAAGATAGCCTGCGCCATGTCCACCACACCCAACGTGAAGCTGGTTTGGCCTTGGGAATTTCCCGTTGGGAAACGGTCCTGCATGTGGTCATCCCAGAAGCTTTGCCTAGTATTGTAACAGGTATTGTACTGGCTTCTGGTCGTATCTTTGGTGAGGCAGCAGCCTTGATTTATACAGCAGGTCAATCAGCTCCAGCTCTTGACTGGTCCAACTGGAATATTTTCAGCGTCACTAGTCCTATCTCTATCTTCCGTCAGGCTGAAACCTTGGCTGTCCATATCTGGAAGGTCAACAGTGAGGGAACAATTCCTGATGGAACGGCTGTTTCTGCAGGTTCAGCAGCGGTTCTCCTAATCTTCATTTTGATTTTTAATCTGGGAGCCCGCAAACTGGGCAGCTATCTGCATAAGAAATTAACCTCTGCTTAAAGGAGAAGAAATGACAGAATATAATTGGAATGAAAAACATATCATTACTTTTCCTGAAGAAAAGGTAGCCCTGTCGACCAAGGATTTGCATGTTTACTACGGTAAAAAGGAATCCATCAAGGGCATTGATATGCAGTTTGAAAAAAACAAAATCACTGCTTTGATTGGCCCCTCTGGATCAGGTAAATCAACCTATCTTCGCAGCCTCAACCGCATGAACGATACCATTGATATTGCCAATGTGACTGGAGAGATTCTCTATGAGGGGATTGATGTCAACCGCCCTGAAATCAATGTTTATGAAATGCGTAAGCATATCGGCATGGTTTTCCAACGGCCAAATCCTTTTGCCAAGTCCATCTATCGAAATATTACCTTTGCTCATGAACGGGCTGGTGTCAGAGATAGAAAGGTTCTAGATGAAATTGTGGAGACTTCGCTCAAGCAAGCGGCCCTTTGGGATCAGGTCAAAGATGACTTGCACAAGTCGGCCCTGACCCTCTCTGGCGGTCAGCAGCAGCGGCTCTGCATTGCCCGTGCTATTTCGGTCAAGCCAAACATTCTGCTCATGGATGAGCCAGCGTCAGCCTTGGATCCGATTGCGACCATGCAGCTGGAAGAAACCATGTTTGAGCTTAAGAATAACTATACCATTATCATTGTGACCCACAATATGCAACAGGCTGCCCGTGCTAGTGACTACACTGGATTCTTCTATCTGGGCGACTTGATTGAGTACGATAAGACGGCTAATATTTTCCAAAATGCCAAGCTTCAGTCCACTAATGACTATGTTTCAGGCCACTTTGGTTAAGCTGCCGTCCGTATTCATCACGATTCAACAAGCTTAGTCTTTGGTTGAATGTAAAATAAAATGAAGGAAAAACGTATGACAGAACCTATTTTGCAAGTCAAGGACTTGTCGGTTTATTATAATAAAAAGAAAGCCCTTAATAGCGTTTCACTTGATTTCATGCCAAATGAGATTACGGCTTTGATTGGACCGTCAGGCTCAGGTAAGTCAACCTTGCTCAAGGCCATCAACCGAATGGGCGACCTGAATCCAGAAGTAACTACTACAGGAACGGTCATTTATAACAGTCACAATATCTATGGTCCGAGGACAGATACGGTAGAGCTTCGCAAGGAAATCGGAATGGTTTTCCAGCAGCCCAATCCCTTTCCTATGACTATTTATGAAAATGTAGTCTATGGACTTCGGATTAATGGTGTTAAGGACAAGGCAGTTTTAGACGAAGCAGTAGAGCGCTCCCTTATTGGTGCTTCTATCTGGGACGAGGTCAAGGACCGTCTGCATGATTCCGCTATCGGTCTTTCCGGTGGTCAGCAGCAACGGGTTTGTGTGGCTCGCGTGCTAGCTACTAGTCCTAAGATCATTCTCTTGGACGAGCCGACATCAGCCTTGGATCCAATCTCAGCTGGGAAAATCGAGGAAACCCTCTACAGCCTGAAAGACAAATATACCATGCTTTTGGTCACTCGCTCCATGCAGCAGGCGTCTCGGATTTCTGAAAAGACCGGCTTCTTCCTTGGTGGAGACTTGATTGAATTTAATGAAACCAAGAAGATGTTCCTCAATCCAGCCCATAAAGAGACCGAAGATTACATTACTGGTAAATTCGGATAACAGAAAGGAATCTTATGCTTAGAGTACAATTTGAAGAAGATTTAGAAAAACTTCATAATCAATTCTACGCGATGGGAAATGAAGTCCTATCGCAGATTAACCGGACAGTGCGTGCCTTTGTCACGCATGACCGTGAACTGGCTCGTCAGGTCATTGAAGACGATGCTGAAGTCAATGAATACGAGGTGAAACTGGAGAAGAAATCTCTAGAAATCATCGCCCTGCAGCAACCTGTGTCGCAGGATTTGCGAACCGTTATCACCGTGCTGAAAGCTAGCAGTGACTTGGAACGGATGGGTGACCACGCTGTATCGATCGCCAAAGCTACTGTTCGGATGAAGGGAGAAGTTCGCATCGAGTCCGTAGAAGATGCCATCAGCAAGATGGGGCGTGATGTTAAGAATTTCGTCGAAGAAACCCTGAACGTCTACCTCAATGGAAATGTAGACCAAGCTTATGCTGTAGCAGCTATGGATGAGAAAATCAACCAATACTTTGATGATATTCGCGATCTTGCTACAGAGGAAATCAAACAAAATCCAGAGCTGATTGTGACTGGCCGCGATTATTTCCAAGTTATCTCTTACTTGGAACGAATCGGCGACTATGCCAAGAATATCTGTGAATGGGTTGTTTACTTTGAAACAGGTAAAATTATTGAGTTGTGATGATAAAAGATACGATTTGTGTCGTGTCTTTTTTGTATAATCTCAAGTATGGTTAGCATTCTATTTTGTGTTTTAACTTACAACTAACTATGTTATACTACTATAGTTGAGTTGAAATTCATATATATTTATATAAGTATATAATGGAGAATGTTTATGAAGAAAAAAATCCTTATAATGATTACTGTTTTGGTCATGTTAGGTTCAGGCGGAATCTACATGTACAACAAACTAACAAAACCTAACCTTAGCCCCAAAACAGCTAAACTCTATCAGCATGGCTTTCGACTTCTGGAAGAGCAACTAGGAACTTATATAAAAGAGCATTACTCAGGGGTTGAAAAGATTGAGTTTTCCCCAATCTACGTTACTGAGGAAGGGTCAACTTTCTCAAATGTCTATATCCGTCCAACTATTTATGATAAGCATGGAAATAAAGCCACTCTTGGCACTAAAGTTAATAATGTGTATCCAAGTAGCTTTGGTATCGTCTCACATATAATTCTTAATTTTGATGGAGGTGGAAATGAAGCTATAGATTTAAAGGACTCAAACGGGAATAACATTGATGTTTCTAACGCGCAACATTTACCTGATGAAGCTAAACTCACAAGAGCTAAAGGGATTGATTTGAATATGGAATTATTAGTTGAATACGGTCAGTTAAAAGATGTTGTCAAGGATGAAAAAGGAAGCCCAGAAGCTGAAATCATTTACAATGTTAAGCTAAGCAAAGAGGAAGGATGATGTGGCACTAACTGGGGAATGTGATAGTTTTCCTAGCTATTTGAATGGGAACCTTTCTTCTATTATCATAAACCAAATGGACAGGTTTTCCTGTCTTTTTGCTTGCATTTATTTTGCAACGAAATCTTTTAAATATGATACAATAATAACAGATTATAAGCGGACAAGGGTAGCAGATTGATCTTGCTACATTGTTCGTTAGATGAGGAGAAGCTTATGCAAGCAGTTAAACATTTTATTGAAACTTTTGTTCCTGAGCACTATGATCTCTTTTTGGATCTGAATCGTGCTGACAAGACTTTTTCAGGCAAGGTGACCATTACTGGGGAAGCTAAGACGAGTAAGGTTTCCCTACATCAAAAAGATTTGACAGTTGAAGCTGTAGAGGTGGCTGGCCAAGCACGTCCTTTCGCTCTGGATAAGGACAATGAAGCTCTTTATATCGAGCTGGAAGCAGCTGGGTCTGTAGTGGTGACAATAACTTATACTGGTAAGATTACGGACAATATGACGGGGATTTACCCATCTTACTACACGGTTGATGGTGTGAAAAAAGAGATTATCTCTACGCAGTTTGAGAGTCACTTTGCCCGCGAAGCCTTTCCGAGTGTGGATGAGCCAGAGGCTAAGGCAACTTTTGATTTGGCTTTGAAATTTGACCAAGCAGAGGGTGAGTTGGCCCTGTCTAATATGCCGGAAATTGATGTTGAAAACCGCAAAGCGACTGGCGTTTGGAAGTTTGAAACGACTCCACGTATGTCTTCCTATCTCTTGGCTTTTGCTGCGGGTGATATGCAAGGAATTACTGCTAAAACCAAGAATGGAACTTTAGTAGGAGTTTATGCGACCAAGGCCCACCCAGAGAGCAATCTAGAGTTTGCTTTGGACATTGCGGTTCGCTGTATCGAATTTTACGAAGAATACTATGGAGTCAAGTATCCTATTCCTCAGTCCCTTCATGTGGCCCTGCCAGATTTTTCTGCTGGGGCTATGGAAAACTGGGGCTTGGTGACCTATCGGGAAATTTATCTGCTGGTGGATGGAAATTCAACAGCCCTGAGCCGTCAGACAGTTGCCTTGGTTGTTGCACACGAACTAGCCCACCAATGGTTCGGAAATCTAGTGACCATGAAGTGGTGGGACGACCTCTGGCTCAATGAAAGCTTTGCCAATATGATGGAGTATGTCTCAGTTGATGCGATTGAGCCTAGCTGGAAGATTTTTGAAGATTTTCAGACCAGCGGAGCTCCTTATGCCCTCAAGCGTGACGCGACAGATGGCGTCCAGTCGGTCCATGTAGAGGTCAAGCATCCTGATGAAATCAATACTCTTTTTGATGGAGCGATTGTTTATGCTAAGGGTAGCCGTCTCATGCACATGTTGCGCCGTTGGCTGGGAGACGATGCCTTCCGTAAGGGACTAGGCGCCTACTTTGAGAAGCACCAGTATGGGAATACCATCGGTCGTGATCTTTGGGATGCTCTTTCTCAAGCTTCTGGCCGTGATGTAGCTGCCTTTATGGATGCTTGGTTGGAACAACCGGGTTATCCAGTTGTCACTGCTAAGGTTGAAAATGACTGCTTGATTTTGACACAGAAGCAGTTCTTCATTGGAGAGCACGAAGACAAAGGCCGCCTCTGGCCAGTACCGCTCAACAGTAACTGGCAAGGACTTCCTGATACTCTGACGACAGAAAGACTGGAAATTCCTAATTATGCAGCCCTGGCAACGCAAAATGAAGGAGCCCTGCGTCTCAATACAGAAAACACTGCTCACTATATTACAGATTATCAGGGTGAGTTGCTTGATGCTCTTCTGAATAATCTTAGCTCTTTGGACAATATCAGCAAGCTGCAAATCGTGCAAGAGCGCCGACTTCTGGCAGAGTCAGGTATGATTTCCTATGCGGATCTGCTGCCAGTTATCAGCAAGTTGGCAAACGAAACTTCTTATATGGTGGTTTCAGCTGTTTCCCAAGTGCTAGAAGGATTGAACCGCTTTGTGGATGAGGGAAGTCAGACTGAAGAAGATTACAAAGCCCTGCTGAAAGTACTTAGTCAAAGCAATTTCGACCGTCTTGGTTTTGAAAAACAGGAAGGTGAAAGCGATGAGGATGAGATGGTTCGTCAGCTCATTGTGGGTAATATGATTAAGGCGGACGATGAGACAGCTAGAGCTCAAGCTAGCCAGATTTTTGAACGCTATCGTGATAATTTGGAAAAACTCCCTGCCGCTATTCGCTTGCAGGTATTGGTCAACCAAATCAAGCATCATGAAAGCAAGGAGCTGACTAAGCTTTATCTGGACCTATATGTCGCTTCAAATGACGGAAGCTTCAAAAACGCTCTTTCTACAGCCCTTTCTTATACGAAGAACCAGGAAACCTTGGATGAACTTTTAGCGACTTGGAAGGACAAATTTACTGTGAAACCGCAGGATTTGTCAGCTTGGTATGCTCGATTCCTCAGCCGTGATTTTACTCAAGAAGCAGTGTGGACTTGGGCGCGTGAGAATTGGGACTGGATCAAGGCAGCGTTAGGTGGCGACATGAGCTTTGATAGCTTTGTCATTAGCCCGGCAGTGGTCTTCAAGACAGAGAAGAGATTAGCAGAGTACAAAGACTTCTTTGAACCGCAGTTGGACGATATGGCGATTAGCCGAAACATCAGCATGGGAATCAAAGAAATCGCTGCGCGTGTTGAATTGGTGAAGCGTGAGAAAGAAGCAGTGGAAAAAGCAATTCGAGCTGCAATCTGATAGATTTGATTAAAATGACTAGAAAGCCTGAGATATTATCTATTTCAGGCTTTTTCTGTGTTATAAGATTTTGAAAATAAAAGTTCAATTTATTGCCTTGTATGAATGACAATAAAGAGCTTTATATCCAATTTCTCGCATTTTCAGCCTTTTTTAAGAAAAAATTCAGTCCTGTTTAAGTAAAAATCTATATGATAATGCTATTCAAGTGAAAGGATGTGTATGGGATGACTTGTAAGCTGCATTAGCTTCTTGTTTGATAGAAACAGATTGAAAAATTTACAAAAGAAAGAAGGAATCGTATTAAATGGATATGGAAAAAATGATTGTTGTAGAAAAAAGCACCAAATGGTGGCTGACAGTTGCGACGGGTGGTGCTCTAGCAGTCGGACTTCTGAGTGGCTATGGTCTTGCGACAGCTATTCACGGTACAAACAATCAGCAATCAGCTATTCAACAGCCAGCTGCTATGCCTGGAGCACCGGAGCAGGGTCAGAATGGCCAGGATGCAGGAAATGGAATGCCGCCACAAGCTGGTCAGAATGGTCAAAATGGTGGACCGGGTAATGGCATGCAGCCGCAGGATGGTGGACCAGGACAAAACGGTCAAGACCGAGGTATGCAGCCTCAAGACGGCCAGGAGTCTGACAATGACAAGAGCAAGAATTCATCTGCTCAGCAAAATGACAACGAGAAGAAAAATAAGAAAAAGTCTTCAACGAACACAAATGAACAATCGGACAAGAACAATAATAAGTCGACAAAAGAAAATAAAACGTCGCAGTCGTAGAAAAAACTTACTGATTTTGACCCAAGTCATGATATAATAAGAATAGCAAATAAAACAAAAACCAAAAGACATAATCTTGGAAAGTTTTATTGGAGGAAAGAAAAATGATTAAAATTCTATTGGTAGAAGATGATCTTGGACTGTCAAACTCAGTTTTTGATTTTTTAGATGATTTTGCAGATGTAATGCAGGTTTTTGATGGTGAAGAAGGTCTATATGAAGCAGAAAGCGGTGTTTATGACCTCATCTTACTGGATCTCATGCTGCCTGAAAAGGATGGTTTCCAAGTGCTGAAAGATCTCCGAGCAAAAGGAGTCACAACCCCTGTCCTCATCATGACTGCTAAGGAAAGCTTGGATGACAAAGGACATGGCTTTGAGCTAGGCGCTGACGACTATCTGACAAAACCTTTCTATTTGGAAGAACTGAAAATGCGGATCCAAGCGCTCTTGAAACGCGCTGGTAAATTCAACGAGAATACTCTTTCTTATGGTGATGTAACTGTTAACCTATCTACAAATTCAACCACGAAGGCTGGTAAAGATGTAGAGTTGCTTGGTAAAGAGTTCGACCTCTTGGTTTATTTCCTGCAAAATCAAAATGTAATCTTGCCTAAGACTCAAATTTTTGACCGTCTGTGGGGCTTTGACAGTGATACCACTGTTTCCGTTGTCGAAGTGTACGTTTCAAAGATTCGTAAAAAACTGAAAGGAACGGCATTTGCGAAAAACCTACATACTCTTCGTAGTGTCGGCTACATTTTAAAAGATGCTGAATAAAATCAAGAAGACCTTTTATGCGGATGATTTCTCTTATTTCATTCGCTATTTTGGGTTGTTTACATTAATCTTCTCGGCCATGACCTTGATTATTATTCAGGTTATGCGCTCCAGCCTTTATACGTCAGTTGATGAAAATCTGAAAAACCTGAGTAATGATCCTAGTTCAGTAGCTGATTTGGCCTATAGGACGACAGGCCAACAGTCTGATCCAAGCAATAAGGTCAATACTAAAAGTCCTAAAAGCAGTAAAGACCCAGATGGCAATCCAAACGAAGAGCCTAAGCCTGATAATCTGACGACGCCAAATTTCAGTTCTAATACTTTCGCCCTGCTTTTGGATGATAATTATAAAAATATTTCCACCAGCAAGAGCGATGGCTTTCTGGACTTTAATTCCTTGGACTTTAACAAGTCCTATCTGAATCAGATTAAGGAAATTGTGATTGGCAACAGTTTTGGTCAAACGGAAAGCTATCGGGCTTATCTCTTTGATATTGATCCTAAAAATGAGTATCCTGATATCAAGTACGCTGTGGTCATGACTAGTATCAGTCAGTTGGAGCAGACCAGCGGCAAGCATGAGCAGTTGATTGCCATGGTTATGGTCAGCTTTTGGGGAATTTCCCTGATTGCCAGTATCTATCTGGCTCGGATGAGTGTTAAGCCCCTGCTGGAAAGTATCCAGAAGCAGAAAGCTTTCGTGGAAAATGCCAGCCATGAGCTGAGGACTCCTCTGGCGGTATTGCAGAGCCGCTTAGAAACACTCTTTCGTAAGCCTGAAGCAACAATTATGCAGAGCAGTGAAAATATCGCTTCTAGCTTGGATGAAGTACGTAATATGCGCCTATTGACGACCAATCTGCTCAATCTGGCACGTCGTGATGATGGCATCAAACCTCAATATGGTGAAGTCGAACCAGAATTTTTTGATACGACCTTTGCTAATTACTGCATTATCGCAAGGGAGAATAAAAAAGCTTTTCATTCAGAAAATATGATCAAGCACCCTATTGTGACCGATCAAATTTTTCTCAAACAACTGATGACTATTCTATTTGACAATGCTATCAAGTATACAGATGATGATGGCGTAATCAGTGTCATGGCTACTTCGACAGATCGTTACCTTATTTTCCGAGTGGCGGACAATGGCCCTGGTATCAGCGATGAAGATAAGAAGAAGATTTTTGATCGTTTTTATCGGGTGGACAAGGCTCGGACCCGTCAGAAAGGTGGCTTTGGTCTGGGACTTTCTCTGGCCAAGCAGATTGTCGATGCTTTCAAGGGCACCATTTATGTCAAGGACAACAAACCAAAAGGTACGGTCTTTGAAGTTAAACTGCTATTGAAAGAAATGAAAAAGCGCTCCGTTAAATAGCGGGAGAGGCCTAATATGAACATTTTGGTTTATGGTGCTGGCACAATTGGTTTGACATACGCTTGGTTACTGTCTAATCAACATCAAGTTACTGTCTTAGTTAGAGAGCATAAGCTGTCGACTTTAGAGCAAGGCTTCACACTTTCTATTAAAGATTTAAGGAAAGACGAACAGGTCTATAAAGAACATCATTTCCAGCCGCCATTGGTGACGAGTATTGATCAAGACTATGACCTGATTCTCTTAACGGTAAATAGTTTGCAACTAGAGCAGGCATTGAATCATTTAGCGGCTATAAAGGAAAAAGCTCATTTACTTATTTTACAGAATAACTGGAATATCAACTCCAAGATTCCTTCTTATTTGAACAGAAAGCAGGTGTCGTTAGCTTTTCCTTCTTCTGTTGGAGGAGGGCGAAAGAGTGATGGTCGGATCCAAGCTATCATTTTCAAAGAAGCTACGTTACTTGATGATGATTCTTATACATCAGAGTTGTCTCCTATTTTCATAGCTAGTGGGATAGGCATTGATGCTATGCCTGACTTGGCTTCTTGGATGAAGGTTCACTGCCTTCAGGAGGCGGTAATGGCAGGTGCAGTTGCAGAAGCGGGGACTTTTGATGCACTCTTGAAAGATAAAAAAGCAATTCGAAAGATGATTTGCGCTTGGCGAGAAGGTTTAGAACTCTGTCAGCGATATGGCATTCCTAAACATCGTTATAAACCTACTAAATATCTATCCCTGCCCCTATTTCTCTTGGTTCCAGTAATGAAGTTCATGTTGAGTCAGCCTTTGATTACCGAAATGGTCACAAATCACATGCATTCAGGCTATGCCGAGTGGGTTGATCAATATTTTGAAATCAAAAGAAGTGCTGAGAAAGAAAGCATTCCCATGCCTCAATGGAATTCGTATAGCGACTTCATTGATCAGTTTTTGAAAAACAATTCTTAGCAGGCCTTAATGGCTTGCTTTTTATCTGCTTTTATTTACTTTTTTAAAAATTTAATATAAGTTTTGCCTAAAATAGGGTATAATAATAAACAAGAAAGAATGAGGTGAAATTATGGCATCAAAAATGTTACATACTTGTTTGCGTGTGGAGAATTTGGAAGCGTCTATCGCTTTTTATGCAGAGGCTTTTGGTTTTAAAGAGCTGCGCCGCAAGGATTTTCCAGATTATCAGTTTACTATCGTTTATCTAGGTTTGGAAGGTGATGATTATGAGCTGGAACTGACCTATAACTATGATCATGGCCCTTATGTGATTGGGGACGGTTTTGCTCACGTGGCACTTAGCACGCCAGACTTGGAAGGTCTGCATGCTGAGCACAAGGCCAAAGGCTATGAAGTGACAGATCCAAAGGGTCTTCCTGGTAACCCGCCTAATTATTATTTTGTAAAAGATCCTGATGGCTACAAGGTGGAAGTCATTCGTGAGAAGAGTCTTTAACATCTAGCTGAAGTTAATTTTGCAAGATAAATGATGATTTTTATTCATTTAGGACAGGTGTATGAAAAGACAAAATAACAAGAAACACGGTAAGAAAACATTCATTGTTCTCAGCTTGCTAGGTTTAGCTTTTGTTGCTGCTCTATTTCTGGGTGCTGTAAAAATTTACGCTATTTTCCAAGAAAAGGAACTGCAAGAGAAGGTTAGTGTGCTGATTTCTCAAGAAGAGACCTACCACGCTGAAAAAACTGAAAAGCAGAGCAAGATGATTGGCAGCCACTATGTAGAGGCCTTTTATCCTCTGCTGGATGGTCAGGTTATGGCAAGTGTCAAGGAGCAGATGGACGCTGATAGCCAGACGATTAAGGATAATCAGAAGAAGGGCGATAAGATTGAGGAATTGACCTTCTACTATGCCGAGGAAAAAGAAACGAGCCTGAAGGATGTTAAAGAAGTATTGGTGCATCGCAAGGACTATCATGTCAAAGAGATGAAAATCAGTAAAGGAGAAGAGCGGGAAGTTGCTGACAGCTATCTCGGTCCAGACGGCAGCCCTTTCACTCTGGATAAGCTCTTTCAGGATCCTGATGCAGCTAAGGAAATCTTCATCAACGAGATATCCAGCCAGCTGACCTTTAGACAGGCCGATGAAGCGTTACAGACGGAAATTCTCAATAACCTCAATGGAACGGAGTTGGGTCAGTGGTCCTTCCGTTATGAGTACAGCCATTTTTCTATTAAGCTGAGTAAGGAAGTGCAAGGCTTAACCAGCGTTGACGTTCCTTTGTCTAGCTTTTATGACCAAATCAATGTGGACTATCTGACTGGCGATGACTTGGCAGCTTATCAGAGTTTTGAAGCTAAGAAGCATGTGAAGATGGTTGCTCTGACCTTTGATGACGGTCCAGATCCTAAGACAACACCGCAGGCTCTGGATATCCTTAAGAAATACGGTGCCAAGGCGACCTTCTTTATGGTTGGTCAAAACATTGCTGGTAATGAAGCGATCGTCAAGCGTGTGCACAATGAAGGTCATCAGATTGGGATTCATACATGGGACCATCCAGTCTTAACCAAACTTCCTCTGGAGACAGCCCAAAAAGAAATCCTTGATACACAGACCGCTATTAACAATGTCATAGGCATCAAGCCAACGATTACGCGGCCTCCTTATGGAGCCATTAATGCTACAATCCAAAATTCGGTTGACCAGTCCTTTATTATGTGGAATGTGGACAGTCTAGACTGGAAGACACGCAATACTAAGGCCATTATGCAAGAGATTGCTAAAACCCAGCCAGGCTCGATTATTCTCATGCATGATATTCACCAGACCAGCATTGACGCTCTGCCAAGTGTCCTCGAGTATCTGAAGAATAACGGCTATACTTTGGTAACGGTCGATGAGCTGCTGGAAGGTCAGCTAGAGCCCCATCGTATCTATTATGGTAGAGACTAAGACGGTCCTTGGGTTTAGCTTTTTGAAATTCTTGTTGCTAATAAGTAAAAAAGCTTTGGAAATCTAATGTTTCCAAAGCTTTTTAGTTTAACTTGTTACATAAAGTTCTTGATTTTTTAATACAATTTCACCAACGGGGGCGTATTTTTTTAATGTCTTCAGTTCTTCTGGATGGCTGATGAGGGTGATGACATAGCCTTCCTTGCCCATGCGGCCGGTTCGGCCAGAGCGGTGGGTATAGGTTTCTAAATCGCGCGGAAGCTCATAATTGACGACGCATTCTAGCGAGTCAATATCAATGCCGCGAGCAACTAGGTCAGTGGCTAGCAGGAGAGTAATCTGGTGCTCTTTGAACTTATCCAAAATCACCTTGCGGAACTTAACGTTGACATCGCTGGCAAGAGAAACGGCATTGGCTTCATGATACTGGAGCTTTTCCTCAGCGCTTCCTAGGTCTGACAGAGCGTTGAAGAAGACCAGTCCACGGAAATCTTCAACATTGGATAATTTGCGGAGCAACTCCACCTTATCACGTTTTTCGACTTGCATGTAAAAATGCTGGATGTTGTCCAAAACTTGGTCGTCAATGCTGATTTCTAGAGTATTTTCAGCAATCTTATCGTGGTCGAACTTAGCAGTGGCGCTTATATATACCAGCTGGTGGTCACGAGGCGCATAGTGGGTGATTTTATCTACAAAATGATACTGAGAATCGCTGAGCAGCTGGTCAAATTCATCTAAAATGATGGTTTCGACATTCATCATCTTGATTTTCTTGAGCTTGACCAACTCGAAAATCCGCCCAGGCGTTCCGATGATAATTTCCGGACCTTTCTTAAGGCGCTCAATCTGTCGCTTCTGGCTGGAGCCGGAGAGCAGGATCTGGGCTGTCAGTCCTAAAGGCTCCGCCCAAGTCTTGCATACCTCAAAAATTTGTCCAGCCAACTCAGTATTAGGAGCTAAAATCAAGAGCTGTTGTGCTTTTCTAGGTGTCAGCTTGAGCAGACTGGGAAAGAGATAGGCCAGAGTTTTGCCAGTACCAGTCGGACTAATTCCCAGCACCGTATCGCCTGCAGAAATAGGCTCAAACATCTTCTCCTGAATAGTTGTCAAATTTTCAAATCCTAGCTGAGCCAGCTGATTTTGCCAACTCGGGGGAAATAGTTCCTTAATCATCATCAACCTCAAATCTAATGCCAGCGTCCTTGCGCATGGCAAATAAGCTTTCGTGAACAGCCGTAGCCGCATTCAACCATTTCTCATAAGCCGCATCCTGTCCGCCCTTGAGCACTCGCGCAAAAGCTTGAGCTTCTTCCAGCATGGTATGGGAAGCACGCTTGATAGGCAGCACCTCCTCTTGACCATCCAGACATTGGAAAATAGCAGAGCTGATAAATTCAATCCCGTCTAAAGTCAGAGTTCCTTGATCCGTGTATATTTCCGCAGGCAGATTGCTGTTTATATTTTTACCGGCCTGAATCTGAACTTGAAAGTCTGGATAGATGAGACAGCCGGCTCCATTTAAATCAATCGTATTGGCTAGCTGCTGGGCGCTGTAGCGAGCGAAGCGCGGATGGCCGAAAAGTCTGATAGCCGCATAGACTGTATAGACACCTAAGTCCATCAAAGCGCCGCCAGAAAATTTAGCTGAGAAAACATTGGGTTGCTCTCCTGCAAGTAGAGCCTGCATTTTAGAAGAATACTTGGCATAGGTGAAGTTGGCTCCCAAGACGGTCTTGTCCTTGAGAAAATCACTGATTGTATCAAAGGCCTGCTCATGATAGTTGCGGGCAGCTTCAAAGAGATAGACTTGATGCTCGTCCGCCAGCTTGACCAATTCCCGCCATTCTTTGGGACGAGAAACCGCTGGCTTTTCGACAATGACGTGTTTACGAGCCAGAATAGCTACCTTGGCATGATTGAAGTGCAAACTGTTGGGGCTAGCAATGTAGACGACATCGATATCAGACGACAGAAAGTCCAGCATTTCAGTATAGACGGCTGTATTTTCATAGTTTTGCACAAAGCGCTCAGCAGAAGCCAGAGTCCGAGAGTAGACTGCTGCCAGCTGATAGTCGCCTGTTGAGTGAGCGGCCTTGATGAACTCATGAGAAATAGAACCTGTTCCGATGATTCCAAGTTTGAACATAAAAACCTCCTTTTTTCTATTTTTAAGCATGTATTTTTTTTTATTTTAGCTCTTTCATTATAACATGAATTGCGGTAAAATAGATAAGATAACAAGAGATGGAGCTTATAATGCAAAATAGACCTATTATTATTGGTGTGACTGGTGGTTCCGGAGGCGGAAAGACCAGTGTTTCTCGAGCAATTTTGGCTAATTTTCCAAACGAAAAAATTGCCATGATTGAGCATGACTCCTACTATAAGGATCAGACGCATCTGACTTTTGAGGAGCGGGTTAAGACCAACTATGATCATCCTTTTGCCTTTGACACGGACCTGATGATTGAGCAAATCAAGGAGCTCTTGGCTGGTCGGCCTGTGGATATTCCTACTTATGACTATACGGAGCATACCCGCAGCAAAAAAACCTATCGTCAGGAGCCTCAGGATGTGTTCATAGTTGAGGGGATTTTGGTCTTAGAAGATCAGCGCCTGCGGGATTTGATGGATATTAAAATCTTTGTGGACACAGATGACGATGTTCGGATTATTCGTCGGATTAAGCGAGACATGGAAGAGCGTGGACGCAGTTTGGATAGCGTTATTGAGCAGTATTTGGGAGTCGTAAAGCCTATGTACCATCAGTTCATCGAGCCGACCAAGCGCTATGCGGATGTTATCATTCCAGAGGGAGCTTCTAACAAGGTGGCTATTGACCTGATTACGACCAAGATTGAAAAAATCCTTAAGGAAGCCAGAGAAGGCTAGGACACGTAGCTTTCTGCTCCGTCATTTGAGGAAATAAATAGCTGTCAATTTGGCGAATCGCAGTAGCTGCAAGATTTTTGAAATGTAATCTAGCAAGGGGAAGTGGACGGACTGAAATCTATGATTTTCGGAGTCTGGTCACTCCCTTATTTTGTAGGTGGTTTATGAAACAATTTGTAAAAAGAGAGTTTCACTCTCGTTCAAAATTTTTTGCCTGCCTCTTGACCTTTTGTGCAGGATTTATCGACGCCTATACCTTCATTGAGAGGGGTAGTACCTTGGTGGCAGGTCAGACGGGAAACGTCGTTTTTCTTTCGGTCGAGCTTATCAATCAGGAAACCAGCGGAATCGAAGTGAAATTGGCAACTATGTTGGCTTTTATGCTGGGGATTTTTCTGATGACTGTTTTTCAGCATCATTTTGAGCATTCTTGGCGCAGGCTGTCCAGTGTTTTTCCTTTGATATTGACGACAGCTGTCGCTGGATTTTTACCAGCAAATGTGCCTCGTCTCTATATCGTACCACCACTAGCTTTCTGCATGGGCCTAGTTGCGACGGCTTTTGGCGAGGTGGATGGCATTGTCTATAACAACTCTTTTATGACGGGGAATATCAAGAAAACTATGGTAGCTTTTGGCAACTATGCTCGAAACAAGAAAGGAAAAGATTTGAAAGAAGGCTTTTTCTTTGTTGCTCTATTGGCAAGCTTTGTAGTCGGAGCCATCATCTCTACCTATCTGATTCAATTTTACCTCCTGAAGACCATCTGGCTTGTTTCCCTGATTCTAACAGCCTTTCTCCTTTTCCGAGGAATTCAGTATATGAGGAGATGAAGAAAGTAGAATGAATCATGTTACGATTCCTGAAAAAATAGAAGAAGCAAAGTTACCTCACTTCCTTTTTCTCGTATTTACAGTTTAAATCCCCAAAAATAATCCAGCATATTAAAAATTTTCAGAAAATATCGACTTTTTCTTGACAGGTTTATGATACTGTGTTAAAATACTAAACAATAAGAAACCATCTCAAAAAGGAGTTAGTCAAACATGAAGTCAACCCAATCTTCAAGCTTTGCTTTGTTGTTGCGTTACTCGGGCTAGTGCAAAAGCATTAGTCCTGTTTGGCTTACCAAGCGGGAGTAAATCAACATCTCGCTTGTTCCTCAAGTGAGATGTTTTTTATTTCACCTATCTTACCTCAAACTCTGATGAGGAAGAAATGGATTCTAAAGGAGCGACGGGAGTGGGGCTACATCTTGATTTTTCTGAAATCGATTTGTCTTATACCGTCTCAGTCATTGAACACGACCTAGAAGTTGGGGAAGATTTTTTCCTAAATGGTCTATGTATCTTAGAAAAGGAGTTGTCTATGACACGCAAAGTTGAATTTTTTGATACCAGCCTCCGGGATGGTGAGCAGACACCAGGAGTGAATTTCTCTATCAAGGAGAAGGTGGCTATTGCCAAGCAGTTAGAGAAGTGGGGGATTTCAGTCATTGAAGCCGGTTTTCCTGCTGCGAGTCCAGATTCTTTTGCGGCGGTGCAGGAGATTGCTAAAGTCATCACAAAAGCTTCTGTTACTGGGCTGGCGCGTTCGGTTAAATCAGACATTGATGCCTGCTATGAAGCGCTCAAGGATGCTAAGCATCCACAGATTCATGTCTTCATTGCGACCAGTCCTATTCACAGAGAGTTCAAGCTGAAAAAGTCCAAGGAAGAGATTTTAGAAGCAGTGAAAGAGCATGTCTCCTACGCGCGCTCCAAGTTCGATATAGTCGAGTTTTCACCAGAGGATGCGACAAGAACAGAGCTGGATTTCCTCTTTCAGGTGGTACAAACAGCAGTGGATGCAGGTGCGACTTATATCAATATTCCAGATACAGTTGGCTTTACTACTCCAGAAGAGTTTGCAAATATTTTCGACTACCTAGTGGCAAATGTGACTTCTGATCATAAGGTGGTATTTGGTGTTCATTGTCATGATGACCTTGGTATGGCAACGGCCAATACTTTGACGGCTATCAAGCACGGTGCTGGTCGTGTTCAGGGAACTATCAATGGAATCGGTGAGCGGGCTGGTAATGTAGCATTGGAAGAAGTAGCAGTTGCCTTAGAAATTCGTCAGGACTACTATCAGGTTGAGTCGGATATCGTCCTTAATGAAACCATCAACACTTCTGAGCTGGTGTCCCGCTTCTCAGGTATTCCAGTGCCTAAGAACAAGGCGGTCGTTGGTGGCAATGCCTTCTCTCATGAGTCCGGTATCCATCAGGATGGTGTTCTTAAGAATCCACTGACCTATGAAATCATCACACCTGAGCTGGTTGGTGTTAAGAGCAATTCGCTTCCGCTTGGTAAACTGTCTGGCCGCCATGCCTTTGTCGAAAAACTCAAAGAATTGGCTCTGGACTTTGCAGAATCTGAAATTAATGATCTCTTTGCTAAATTTAAGGTCTTGGCTGATAAGAAAAATGAAGTCACAGACGCTGATATTCGGGCTCTGATTGCTGGAACGACGGTCGAAAATCCTGAAGGCTTCCACTTTGATGATCTGCAGCTGACGACCAATGATGACCATACCATCACAGCGGATGTGCAGCTGGTTAATGGCGACGGAGAGACGGTCAGCTGTGTGGCAGAAGGTAAAGGAAGCGTTGAAGCTATCTTTAATGCCATTGACCAATTCTTTAACCAGTCTGTTCAGCTTTTATCTTATAACATCGAGGCGGTGACGGATGGTATTGACTCTCAGGCTCGCGTCTTGGTAGCTGTTGAAAATACGGATACAGATACAATTTTCAACTCCTCTGGTATTGACTTTGATGTTCTTAAGGCCAGCGCCATTGCCTATATCCATGCCAATACCTTTGTGCAAAAGGAAAATGCGGGTGAAATCGGCCATCAGGTATCCTACCGCGATCTGCCTGCAAATAATTAGAAGGAAGCGACTATGACAAAAGAAATTGTAGCTCTGGCGGGTGATGGTATCGGCCCAGAAATCATGGAAGCCGGTCTCAAAGTACTGGCTGCTGTTGCGGGCAAGTTTGGATTTACTTACCATGTCACAGAGAAGGCTTTTGGGGGTGCTGGTATTGATGCGGAAGGTAATCCTCTGCCTCAGTCTACTCTGGTAGCAGCCAAGGAGGCGGATGCTATTCTCCTAGCAGCTATCGGCAGTCCCCAGTATGATAATGCTCCAGTTCGTCCTGAGCAAGGCTTGCTCGCTCTGCGCAAGGAGCTTGAACTCTATGCCAATATCCGCCCAGTTAAGATTTTCGATGCTCTTAAGCATTTGTCGCCTTTGAAGGCAGAGCGAATTGCTGGTGTGGATTTCGTGGTCGTGCGCGAGCTGACTGGTGGGATTTACTTTGGTGAGCATATTTTGAAGGACAAATCTGCGCGTGATATCAACGACTACAGCTATGAAGAGGTGGAACGAATTGTCCGTAAGGCCTTTGACATTGCGCGTGGTCGCAGAAAGCGCGTGACCAGTATTGACAAGCAAAATGTGCTAGCGACATCCAAACTCTGGCGTAGAGTAGCAGATGAGGTGGCCAAGGATTATCCAGATGTGACCTTGGAGCACCAATTGGTGGATAGCGCTGCGATGCTCATGATTACCAATCCTGCTAAGTTTGACGTTGTGGTAACGGAAAATCTCTTCGGCGATATTCTCTCAGACGAGTCCAGTGTCTTGTCAGGGACGCTGGGAGTTATGCCATCGGCCAGTCATTCGGCTGCTGGGCCAAGTCTTTATGAGCCTATTCACGGTTCTGCTCCAGATATTGCAGGGCAAGGCATTGCCAACCCTATCAGCATGATACTTTCTGTAGCCATGATGCTGCGGGATAGTTTTGCAGAGGTTGAAGCTGCAGAAGCGATTGAAGCAGCGGTGGAAAAGACTTTGGCTCAAGGTATTTTAACCCAAGATCTTGGCGGTCAGGCGACAACAACTCAAATGACGGAGGCCATTATCAATAACTTATGAAATGGATATTAACAGGTATTTGCCTGCTATGGAACCTTGTCGTTTTCTTGCTTTATGGCAGGGATAAGCGAAAGGCTAAGAAAAATCACTACCGCATTCCAGAGAAGACTTTGCTCTTGTCAGCATTGGCAGCGGGAGGTTTAGGCGCTTTATTAGGCGGTCGACTCTTTCACCACAAGACCAGAAAATGGTATTTCTGGCTGGCTTGGATTTGCGGAATAATAGTGGAAATCGGAATTTTATATTACATATGGAGAAGCAAGTATGGCTGGAAAATCGATTTTTGATAAGCTGTGGGAAAGACATCTGATAACGGGTGAAGAAGGCCAACCCCAGCTTATGTATGTGGATCAGCATTATATTCATGAAGTAACCAGCCCTCAGGCTTTTCAAGGTCTTCGAGATGCAGGGCGCAAAGTTAGACGGCCGGACTTGACCTTTGGAACCTTTGACCATAATGTTCCTACGGTCAATATCTATGATATCCGGGATGTGATTTCCAAGGCTCAGATTGATAAACTTTCTGAGAATGTCAAGGATTTTGGCATTGAACACGCGGCTCACGGATCGGAACTGCAGGGGATTGTCCATATGGTTGGACCGGAAACGGGCAAGACTCAGCCGGGCAAATTTATCGTCTGCGGTGACAGTCACACGGCCACTCACGGAGCTTTTGGAGCTATTGCTTTTGGAATCGGTACTTCGGAGGTGGAGCACGTCTTTGCCACGCAGACCATTTGGCAGGTCAAGCCCAAGAAAATGTTGGTCAAATTTACTGGGGTGCCACCTAAAGGTGTCTATTCCAAGGACTTTATCCTCGCTCTGATTGCCCGATATGGTGTGGCTGCAGGTGTCGGTCATGTGGTCGAGTATGCTGGTGATGCGATTGACCATCTGACCATGGAAGAGCGCATGACCATCTGCAATATGTCCATTGAGTTTGGATCCAAGATGGGCATTATGAATCCCGACCAGAAGACCTATGATTACGTTCAAGGACGGCCGGGCGCTCCCAAGGACTTTGAGGCGGCGGTAGCCGATTGGAAGACTCTGGTTAGTGATCCTGATGCTGTCTATGATAAGGTTATTGAGATTGATGTTTCCCAGTTGGCACCTATGGTGACTTGGGGAACCAATCCTTCTATGGGAGTAGAGTTTGGCGCGGCTTTCCCAGAAATACGTGATATGAACGATGAGCGGGCCTATAATTACATGGACCTCTCACCAGGTAAGAAAGCAGAAGATATTGACCTAGGTTATATCTTTATCGGCTCCTGTACCAATGCCAGACTCAGCGATTTGCAGCTGGCGGCTAAGTTTGTCGCTGGTAAGCACATTGCTCCCAATCTGACAGCTATCGTCGTACCAGGCTCTCGTCCGGTCAAGCGGGCTGCTGAAAAGATGGGACTGGATAAAATTTTCATGGATGCGGGATTTGAGTGGCGCGATCCGGGTTGTTCCATGTGCCTGGGAATGAATCCAGACAAGGTGCCAGATGGAGTTCACTGTGCTTCTACTAGTAATCGGAACTTTGAGGATCGTCAGGGATTTGGTGCTAAAACCCATCTTTGCAGTCCTGCCATGGCAGCAGCGGCAGCTATTGCCGGGCACTTCGTAGATGTCCGCCAACTACCGGAGGTCCAGTAAGGAAGTTTTATGGAAAAATTTACAATCTACACGGGGACAACAGTCCCCCTCATGAACGATAATATCGATACAGACCAAATTTTACCCAAGCAGTTTCTCAAGTTGATTGATAAAAAAGGCTTTGGTAAGTACCTTATGTACGCATGGCGCTATCTGGACAATCAGTACACCGAAGATCCTGATTTCGTCTTTAACAGACCTGAGTATCGCAAGGCGACTATTCTGATTACTGGGGACAATTTCGGAGCGGGTTCCTCTCGGGAGCACGCTGCCTGGGCCTTGTCTGACTATGGCTTCAAGGTAGTCATTGCTGGATCTTTTGGCGATATTCACTACAATAACGAGCTTAACAACGGTATGCTGCCTATCGTCCAGCCACTGGAAGTCCGGCAAGCCTTGGCGAATCTGAAGCCGACGGATGAAGTGACGGTGGATTTGGAGCAGCAGAAGATTTTTTCGCCGGTGGGAGAATTCTCCTTTGACATTGATGGTGAATGGAAGCACAAGCTCCTCAACGGCCTGGATGACATTGGCATTACGCTGCAGTATGAGGATTTGATTGCAGAATATGAAAAAAATCGTCCATCTTATTGGCAGTAACCATATTTTTGCTATATTGAGAAAATTCTGAAAAAACCTTGTATCCGATAAAAATATATGGTAAAATAAATCTTAATTTAATAGAAAAGGAAGAAACTTATGACAAAACACATTCAATGGAACGGACAGCTTTCACAAGAAGGTTATGACATCCTGAAAGGCGATGGCGGCTGTATCGTTTGCCCGACCAAGGTGGGTTACATCATCATGACCAGCGATAAAGCTGGCTTGGAGCGTAAGTTTGAAGCTAAAGCTCGTAACCGTAATAAGCCAGGTGTTGTCCTCTGTGGCAGTATGGATGAGCTCCGTGCTTTGGCTCAGCTGAATCCGGAAATTGAAGCTTTTTATCAAAAGCATTGGGATGAAGACATCCTCTTGGGCTGTATCCTTCCATGGAAGCCAGAAGCTTTTGAAAAGCTCAAAGCCTATGGCGACGGTCGGGAAGAGCTGATGACAGATGTTCGTGGCACTAGCTGTTTTGTTATTAAGTTTGGTAAGGCGGGCGAGCAGCTGGCAGCTAAGCTTTGGGAAGAAGGCAAGATGGTCTATGCATCCTCAGCCAACCCATCCGGTAAAGGAAACCGCGGCAAAGTCGAAGGAATTGGCGAGCGCATCGAAAATGCTGTTGACTTAGTCATTGAAGCAGATGACTATGTAGCCTCTATCCAGCCAGATAAGACCATTGAAACGCGCTACGAGCAAGGCGTTATGGTCTCTATGGTTGATAAAGCTGGAAAACTGATTCCAGAACAAGGTGGGCAACGTTCCATCTCACCAGCACCAGTGGTCATCCGCAAAGGTTTGGACATTGACAAAATCATGATGCACCTGTCCGATACCTTTAACTCATGGGATTACCGTCAGGGTGAATACTACTAAGAAAAAAGAAGCTCAGTGCGAGAGAGAAGATCTTCTTCCGCACTGAGCTTTTTAGTTTGGAACTTTAAGTTTAAAATCTTTACCCAGTTTAAAATTATTTCCAAATAGAACAAAATTCTTGACAGATATAATTCAAATTGTTACAATTAAAAAACAATTCGATATAGAAATAAATTGGAGGTTTCATGAAATATTGTCATTTGGTAGCCCATCATATTCGTTTGTTGAATGGGCGGATTTTTCAAAAGTTACTGAGACATGACCCTGACTCTCTTTATCGGAGTGAGCAGGGAAAGATTTTAGCGGTTTTATGGAATAGTAAGACGGGCTGCGCTACGGCGACAGATATTGCGCTGGAGACAGGACTTGCCAATAATACGCTGACGACTATGCTGAAAAAGTTGGAAGAGCAGGGTTTGGTGACCTTTAGTCAGTGTGGCTCCGACAAGCGAAAAAAATATGTCAAGTTGACGGATCAGGGTTGGTCCCAGAAAGAAGTTGGGCAACGTGTCAGTCAGAGATTGGATACTATCTGTTACAAAGGATTTTCAGAGGAAGAAATTCGCCAATTTGAAGGTTTTCAAGAAAGAATTTTGGCTAATCTGAAAGAGAAGGAAAATGAGGTTTAGAATATGTCAAAACAAGTTGAAAATGGACAAAATCTATACATTCATGCTATTCAAGACGGACGAGTTGCTGAGGCTCAAGCACAGTCTGTAGGAGATACTTATATCCAACATTCGACAGGTGTGCCTGATGGGAAAGAAGGATTTGCGACTTTCTTTGCAAATTTCTTCGAGCGCCATCCCGAGCGTGAGATGAAGATTGTCCGTACTATTGAGGATGGTAATCTGGTCTTTGTTCATGTTCATCAATATCTCAATGGCGGGGAAGCTCAATGGGTGACAACGGATACTTTCCGTGCAGATGAGAATGGCTTGATTGTGGAGCATTGGGATAATAAAGAAGTCATGCCTAAGGTAGAAGACTTAATTAATCGAGGAAAGTTTTAAATTGAGGACAAACAATGATTGAATATAAAAATGTAGCGCTACGCTATACAGAAAAGGATGTCTTGAGAGATGTCAACTTACAGATTGAGGATGGAGAGTTCATGGTTTTAGTGGGTCCTTCTGGGTCCGGTAAGACAACCATGCTCAAGATCATCAACCGCCTCTTGGAACCTACAGATGGTGATGTTTGCATGGACGGCAAGCGCATCAAGGACTATGATGAGCGAGAGCTACGCCTTTCTACTGGCTATGTCTTACAAGCGATTGCCCTCTTTCCAAACCTAACTGTGGCTGAAAATATTGCTCTCATTCCTGAAATGAAAGGATGGAGCAAGGCAGATATTCAGCAGAAGACTGATGAATTGCTGGAGTTAGTAGGCTTGCCTGCTGAAGACTATGCTCAGCGCATGCCGGGCGAGCTATCTGGCGGTGAGCAGCAACGGGTGGGCATTGTCCGTGCCATTATCGCCCAACCCAAAATCCTACTGATGGACGAGCCTTTTTCAGCTCTTGATGCTATCTCTCGTAAGCAATTGCAGAGCTTGACCAAGAGTATCCATGACCAGTTTGGGATGACGACAATTTTTGTGACTCATGATACGGACGAGGCTTTAAAGTTGGGGAATCGGATTGCTGTTCTGCAGGACGGAGAGATTCGTCAAGTGGCGACACCTGAGGAAATCTTATCTTCACCTGCGACTAATTTCGTAGCAGATTTATTTGGAGGTGTTCAACATGGCTAATTTGTTTTCTACCTTTCAGGAGCGTTTTGGCGAATGGTTGGCAGCCTTAGGGCAACACCTCCAGCTGTCTCTTCTGACCTTACTAGTGGCCATCTTCCTGACCATTCCGCTCGCTATCTATCTTCATAGTCACAAAAAGGCAGCCAATTGGGTACTGCAAATTGCAGGAATCTTTCAAACCATTCCTTCAATGGCCTTGCTGGGACTCTTTATCCCCCTCATGGGGATTGGTACACTTCCGGCACTGACTGCTCTGGTGATTTACGCTATTTTCCCGATTTTAGAAAATACTGTCACGGCTTTGAATGGGATTGATCCTAGTTTAGAAGAAGCTGGAATCGCCTTTGGGATGACCAAGTGGGAGCGACTCAAAAAGTTTGAACTGCCTCTAGCTATGCCCGTCATCGTGTCAGGAGTTCGGACGGCAACGGTAATGGTTATCGGAACAGCAACTCTAGCAGCCCTTGTCGGAGCTGGTGGACTAGGTTCCTTTATCCTTCTAGGAATTGATCGTCGCAATGCCAGTCTGATCCTGATTGGAGCAATTTCATCTGCAGTTTTGGCTATTCTTTTCAACAGTCTCCTTAAATGGATGGAAAAGGCTAAGCTTCGGACTGTATTTACAGCTTTTGCTGTCTTAATACTCGGGCTCGGCGCTTCTTATACGCCAAGTTTGCTACCGAAACAGGAGAAGGATCATCTGGTTATTGCTGGGAAATTGGGTCCAGAGCCAGAAATTCTCATGAATATGTATAAACTTCTCATAGAGGAAAATACGGATATGACTGTGACAGTCAAACCTAATTTTGGGAAGACAGACTTCCTTTATCAAGCACTGAAAAAAGGTGATATTGATATCTATCCTGAGTTTACCGGTACGATTACTGGAACACTCTTGCAGCCTGCTCCAAAGGTCAGCAATGATGCTGAAGAAGTTTTTGAAGCAGCGCGTGATGGAATCAAAAAACAAGACAATCTAGTTTTGCTCAATCACATGGCTTATCAAAATACATATGCAATTGCAGTACCTAAGAGTGTTGCTAAAGAATACAATCTTAAAACCATCTCTGACCTTAAGGCGGTTCAAGACAAGCTCAAGGCAGGGTTCACCTTGGAATTTAACGACCGTGAAGATGGGAACAAGGGACTTCAATCTGTCTATGGACTGAATCTCAATGTGTCAACCATGGAACCAGCCCTTCGCTACCAAGCTATCCAGTCGGGTGATATTCAAATCACGGATGCCTATTCGACTGACGCAGAACTTGCGCGTTATGATTTACAAGTTTTAGAAGACGATAAACATCTTTTCCCTCCTTATCAAGGAGCGCCTCTCCTGAAGGCTGAACTGCTAGAAAAACACCCTGAGTTGGAAGGTATTCTCAATAAGCTGGCTGGTAAAATTACGGAAAGTCAGATGAGCCAGATGAATTATCAAGTTGGCATCGAAGGTAAAAAAGCGGAAGCTGTTGCGCGTGATTATCTGGTCAAGGAAGGACTTTTAAAAAAATAAGAAGTAAAAGGGTTAGACTTGTAAGGTCTAGCTTTTTTGCTTACTTGAGGATAGATAGACTACGGATTGAAGGAGATGTGTTTATCTCTTAGTCAGGAAATCTTCATCCATTTCTGGTATAATAAAGTATCAATTCATGGAGGTGTTCCGATGGCATCTAGTCAAGAATATTTGGATTTTATTCTGAAGCAGCTGCAGGGCTTAGGCCAAGAAATTAGCTTTCGCAAAATGATGGGAGAGTATTTGCTTTATTATCGAGGTCGCTTATTCGGCGGGATTTATGACAATCGCTTGCTGCTCAAGCCGGTCCAGCCAGCTCTGAATTTTTTTGAAAATCCGATTTATGAGTCTCCTTATCCAGGCGCAAAACCAATGCTTCATATAAAAGAAGTAGAAGATGCTGCCTTTCTCTGCAGTTTGATTGAAGCTGCCTATCCTGCCTTACCAGCACCTAAAAAGAAAAAATAGACTTTCCTTTACAATAGATATTCTAAAAAGTTGCCGTTTAAATAGACATTTTTTAAATTTTCCTTTATAATGGACTTAAAGGAGGTTTGGTATGCTTTATATTGCTCTTATTGGAGATTTAATTGAATCCAAACAGCTGAAAAATCGTAAGCAGGCCCAGAAGGACCTGCAGGACATGATGGCGGTGCTAAATCAGGATTATCAGGATTATCTGGTGTCGCCTTTTACAGTAACAACTGGAGATGAGTTTCAGGCTTTGTTGCGGCCTAATCCAGAGATTATGCAGCTCCTTGATCAGATTGCCTTGGGCTTTCCTCATCCTATTCGCTTCGGGCTTGGCCTGGGGGAGATTGTGACAGACATCAATCGGGAGCAGAGTATTGGCGCGGACGGTCCGGCCTACTGGAGGGCACGCGCAGCCATTGAGGCTATTCATGAGAAGAACGACTACGGCAGCAGTCGTATAGCTGTATCCTTGGGAGATGAAGAGCTCAGTCAGGCGGTCAATACGGTGCTGACAGCTACTTCATTTATCCAAAGCAAGTGGAACACCAGTCAGAGAGAGGTTTTGGAGCAGATGCTCATGGAATATATCTATGACGAGAATTTTTCTCATGGAGAAATAGCAGAGCTGTTACAGATTAGTCCCAGTGCGCTTAGTAAGCGGCTCAAGTCGTCTGGTCTGAAGATCTATCTGAGAAATCGCCGTTTAGCCATGAGAATGATTCTACAGGCAGCAAAGGAGGCTGAAGAATGACAAATTTTATGGGATTTTCAGAATTTTTTATGCAAAATCCGATTCTCGTATTGACTTTGCTGGCTCATGTGCTAGCTGATTTTCAGCTTCAAAGTCAGAAAATGGCCGACCTCAAAAGCCAGCGATTGAATTTCTTGATTCTCCACTTGGGAATTGTTCTATTGCCCTTGTTGCTCTTGGGGCTCATCTTACCTAATTATCTGCTATATTTCGCCTTGGTCTGGCTCAGTCATGCGCTGATTGACTTCTTGAAGAATAGGTTGAATTCATCGATTGTCCAGCATCATGCTCAAAAGTTTGCCTTTATACTGGATCAGGTCTTGCATCTGATTAGCATTTTTGCTCTTTATTTTCTCTTAGGGCAGCAGCAAATTCCAGCTCCTAATTGGCTTTCTGAGCGCTACCTCATGCTACAGGCTTTCTTTTTCTTCGCCCTTACTGGTAAGCCGATTAATATCCTCTTTAAACTCTTCTTCAGCAAGTATCAGGCGGGGGAAGACAGTGGGGAGACTATTGCGGGGGCTGGTGCCATGATTGGGATATTAGAGCGCTTGATTATGGGACTTTCTCTTATTTTCGGGCAGTTTACTGCCATTGGGCTAGTTTTTACGGCTAAGTCTATTGCCCGCTATAATAAGATTTCAGAAAGCCAGTCCTTTGCTGAATACTATCTGATTGGCTCGCTTTTCAGTATGATTGCAGTCTTGTTGGTTTACGGTTGTCTGTATTGGTAAAAATAAATAAAAAAACAGATCATCATAGCGATGGTCTGTTTGTATGTTCTTATCTATTAATTCTACTCAATCATGGTATTGACAGCAGTGCCTGTTTGGTAGTCAATCTCTGCATTTGGAGAGATATTGTCCAGGATGGCATGAGACATTCCGTCTTCATCTATTGTTTCCTTGCCCCCTAGCTGGATGCTGACAATATTGCCTTCTGCGTCAAGCCCGACATACTGGAGCTCAATCTTGCGAGGAAGAAGCTCATTGTCCGTATAAATCGGAGTAACCTTGTAATCCAGCCAATAATCTGGATTTTCCTCTAACCAGCGCTCCAAGCGATGTTCATAATAGATCATGCTATCTGGGTTATTGTCGTCCAGTCCTTGGAAACTGCCAGAGTTGAGCCAAGCGGTCATCGGAACGAGGTTTTTCCCTTCGTTATTGAGGCCGCTGAAAGTGAAGCCAATCAGGTGAGCGCGATTCATGAGCCAAGCCCGATCATCTCCATTTCCGTAGTAGAATTTGTAATTGTGCCAACCGATGGGATTGTAAGTGACCTTGGTCTCCTTTTTCTTTTTGGCTTTGTGTTGCTCCTGCATTTGAACATGAGCAGCAGTAGCCCGACCGTACTTGTCCTTTTTCCCTAGCTTTAGCTGATACTCTCCATTCAACTCCAGAGTGCCGATAGCTGTTTCATCGCTATGGTTGAGCAGCTGGACCTTAATCTGGTTCTTCTGATTCGCAGCAACATTTTCTGCAGGAAGAGCCTGTGAAAGTAACAACAAAGAGCCGGCTGACAGGACAAGCCAAGTGCCAAACCTAAACTTTTTCATAAAGAACTCCTTTTAAATAATATATCTCCGACATCATTCTACTAAAAAATAGATTGTTTGACAACTGAAACTTTTCAAAAATATTACAAAAATAAATATCTGTTCAATAAGTGCGAGGTTTGACTAGGATGCGTATTTTTCCTATAATCATAACTATAGAAAACGCTTGTATAAATTACCTAAGGAGGTGCTTATGAGTCCATCTTTAGAGGAAATGTCGCTAGAAGAGCTGTGGCAGCTTTTTCCGATTTTTCTGAGAGAGCATCAGGTAGCGTGGAAAGATTGGTATGAGGCGGAACGGCTTCGGCTCTTGAGTTTTTTGCCAGAACATCAGATCGTTCGTCTTAGCCATATTGGCTCAACATCGGTAGAGACCATTTGGGCCAAGCCAATAGTGGATATCTTATTGGAAATTCCCAAAGAAACAGATATGGCGGTAATGAGAGACTTGCTGCTGCAAAATGGTTATCTGCTCATGTCAGAAAGCCAAGGGCGGATGTCATTTAATAAAGGCTACACACCGAGTGGTTTTGCCGAGCGGATTTTCCATCTGCATCTGCGCTATGAAGGCGATCATGATGAACTTTACTTTAGAGACTACTTACAGGAGCACCCTGCTGTAGCTAAAGACTATGAAAAGCTCAAGCTGTCCTTGTGGAAGCAATACGAGCACAATCGTGATGCCTATACAGAGGCGAAAACGGATTTTATCAAGAACTATACAGAAGAAGCTAAAAAGTTTTATGGCGGAAGATATGAGAGGGAAGGCGTATGGGTTATCTAGCAATAATTAGCCTTTTGATTATTCTTGCTTTTCTTTACTTAATTTACCAATCTAAGAAACCATCAGGTTTTGTCGGCTTATGGATGATGAAATTATGGAATCGCGTTTATCTGCCTATGGTTGTTTGGTCGGTCAGTCAGCTGGATTATAAGAAACGATATAATGCTATTTTGGATGTTGGAGTTGGAAATGGAGCTTCCTCGAAATATTTGAAAAAGCACTTTCCTAATAGCCAAGTGTTGGGGATTGATATTTCTTCTACGGCCATCAGAGCAGCTGAAAAATTTGCTGGGCCTGGACTAGCATTTGAGGTGAAAAATGTTGAGAATACAAATCTTCCGGTTGAGGGATTTGATTACAGCCTTTCAGACTCATTTTCATTGGTCGGATTTAGCTCAGGCGTTCCTAGAACTTAAGCAGATACTTAAGTCAGATGGAATCATCTTACTGGCATGTGAATGGAGTAAATTAGCTTACTACCTACCAGACTTTAGAAAGCAAGAAAAACTGGAGCATTATTTGTCTAACTTGGACTTGCATCTCATCGATAGCCAAAGAAATGGTCAATGGATTCTTTATAAAATTAAGAAAAAATAAGGAGGTATCCTATGAAACAATTATTTTTATGTTCATATTTTGCGGGAGTCAAGGACTTGTTCGGACAATATGCGTCCGAAAAGAAATTGGGCAATCAGGTACTTTTTATCCCGACGGCTGGAAATGTAGAAGACTACAGAGGCTATATTGACGAAGCCCTACAAACCTTTGAGGACTTGGGATTTCAAGTAGAAGTCTTGGATATTTCAGCTTGTGATAGAGAAACAGCTCAGGCCAAAATTTTCCAAAGCAAGCTCCTCTATGTCTCTGGTGGCAATACTTTTTATCTTCTGCAAGAACTAAAGAAAAAGCAACTTATGTCCTTGATAAAAGAGCAGATTGCAGACGGTATGATCTATGTGGGTGAATCTGCTGGCGCTGTTATTACTGCTGAGGATATTGACTACATCAGACTTATGGACGATAAGGAAGTAGCAGGGGAACTGTCTGATACGGTGGCGTTAAAGGAGGCAGATTTTTATCTCCTTCCTCATGTCGGAGAAGAACCCTTTGCTGAAAGTGCTAAGGCAATCCTAGAAACTTATGGAGACAAGCTTAATTTACTGCCTCTTAATAATCGCCAAGCAGTGCTGGTGGAGGGGGAAGAAATGAAGGTTTTGGAGGAAAATAAATAAGAATGCGGGTGTAGTATTTTGATTGAAAAGACATATGAAACATCAAGTGGAGTCATTCACTATTGGACGAATGATATGGATGCATCAGCGAAAAGTGCTCTTATCTTTTTACCTGGACTTACAGCTGACCATAGATTATTTGACAAACAAATAGAGTACTTTAAAGACAAATATAGAGTCCTGGTGTGGGATGCTCCAGGCCACGCATTATCTTATCCTTTTAAGCTCAATTTTAGCTTGTTTGATATGGCGAAATGGCTAGATGGAATATTTGTCAAAGAGGGAATTGAAAGGCCAATCATAATTGGTCAGTCGATGGGAGGATATGTGGGACAGGTTTATGCTCAACTTTTTCCCGAGAAATTAAAAGGTCTTGTTATGATTGATTCACCTTCCATGCAAAGGAAGTATTATACAGCTATGGAATTGTGGCTCTTAAAAAATATGGAAGCAATTTATAGAATCTATCCATGGAAATCTCTTTTGAAATCTGGACCTAAAAGCGTATCAACAACAGACTATGGAAGAAAACTGATGTATGATATGATGATGGTTTATGATGGCGATCAAAAAAGATATGCTCGTCTTACAGGATACGGATATAAGATATTTTCAGAAGCGGTAGAGAAGAAGCTTTCTTATGAAGTGAAATGTCCACAATTGGTTATATGTGGAAAAGAAGATCGTGCAGGGTCTTGTATACGATATTTGAAAGCCTATGAAAAAAATACTGGGAAGTCTGTTCAATGGATTGATAAGGCGGCACATAATTCTAATACCGACCAACCCGATATTGTAAATAGACTGATTGATGAATTTTTGGATAACAAAATTAAAGAAAAGCTTGGTTGAAAGACCGGCTTTTTGATATAATAGACTCTATGAACACAAAAGAAAAAAATTCAAATTATCAACTTTTATTGGCTCAGCTAGAAGCCTTGTTGGAGGGCGAGACCAATGCTTTGGCAAATCTGTCGAACGCTAGCGCCCTGCTCAATCAAGCCCTGCCTCATTCGGTTTTTACTGGTTTCTATCTTTTTGATGGGAGTGAGCTGATTCTGGGGCCTTTTCAGGGTGGTGTTTCCTGTGTCCATATTGCCTTAGGTAAGGGTGTCTGTGGGGAATCTGCTGAGAAAAAGCAGACCATTATCGTAGACGATGTGAGCCAGCATGCCAACTATATCTCTTGTGATAGTAGAGCGAAAAGCGAGATTGTGGTGCCCATGGTAAAAGACGGTCGTCTTCTGGGAGTGTTGGATTTGGACTCAGCCTTGGCGGGTGATTATGATTATGTGGAACAGGAATATCTGGAAAAATTTGTCCAGATTTTGCTTGAAAAAACGACTTGGAATTTTGAAATGTTTGGAGAAAAAGCCTAATGTATCAAGCTTTATATCGGAAATACCGCAGTCAGACCTTTGGTCAGCTGGTGGGGCAGCAAGTAGTAGCTACCACTCTGCGTCAGGCTGTGGAGCAAGGAAAAATCAGCCATGCCTATCTCTTTTCTGGTCCACGTGGAACAGGGAAAACTAGTGTTGCTAAGATTTTTGCCAAGGCTATGAATTGTCCGAATCAAAAGGACGGCGAGCCCTGCAATGACTGCTATATTTGTAAGGCCATTACTGAGGGGAGCCTTGAAGATGTCATCGAAATCGACGCTGCTTCAAATAATGGGGTAGATGAGATTCGTGACATTCGGGACAAGTCAACCTATGCACCCAGTCTTGCCAAGCACAAGGTCTATATCATTGACGAGGTCCACATGCTCTCGACTGGGGCTTTTAACGCCTTGCTTAAGACCTTGGAAGAGCCAACGGAAAATGTGGTTTTTATCCTAGCGACGACAGAGCTGCATAAGATTCCAGCGACCATTCTTTCACGCGTCCAGCGTTTTGAGTTTAAGTCTATCAAGACGCAGGACATTATTGGCCATATTGAGTGGATTTTAGAGCAGGAAGGGATTGATTTTGAGCAAGAAGGTGTGCAGATTATTGCCCGTCGATCCGAGGGCGGTATGCGGGATGCCTTGTCTATCCTCGATCAGGCTCTTAGCTTAACTCAGGAAAATCGTTTGACTACTGACATTGCTGAAGAAATCACTGGCTCCATCAGCTTAGGAGCCTTGGATGCCTATGTAGCAGCCTTGATTTCTCATGATGCAGTAGCAGCCTTGGATAATCTCAATCTGATTTTTGACAGCGGTAAAAATATGGCCCGTTTTGTGACGGACCTCCTGCAATACCTGCGTGACTTGATTATTGTCAAAACTGGTGGGGAGAATCATCATACCAGCGAGCTCTTTCTGGAAAATCTCAAGACACCGCAGGACACTCTCTTTGCCATGATTGATATGGCGACCAAGAGTTTGGCAGATATCAAGAATAGCCTGCAGCCCAAGATTTATACAGAAATGATGACCATTCGACTGGCAGAGACTAGCAGTCTTCCTGCAGCGGCAGCGATTCCGGATAATCTAGCTGATGAGCTCAAGGGTCTGAGACAAGAGATTGATAGTCTTAAACAGCAGCTGGCTAATGGCAATGGGAAACCTGTAGCGGCTGTCAAAACTTCGGATATTCGACCGCAGAAGTCTAAGGGCTACCGAGCAGACCGCAATAAGGTCAATGCCATCTTAGAAGAGGCTGTTGAGAATCCTAGTCTGGCTCGCAGCAATCTGACTAAGCTGCAGAATGCTTGGGGTGAGATTATCGAAAGTCTGGCTGGAGCTGATAAGGCCTTGCTGGCAGGATCGCAGCCGGTAGCGGCCAATGAAAGTCATGCTATCTTAGCTTTTGAGTCTAATTTCAACGCTGAGCAGACCATGAAGCGGGACAATCTCAATACCATGTTTGGCAATATCCTCAGCAATGCAGCAGGCTTTTCACCAGAGATTTTGGCTATTTCCTTGGAAGAGTGGACCAAGATTCGGGCGGACTTTTCAGCTCGCAGCCGCAATGGCAAGACAGAGGCTGAAGAGAAGGAAGAGGAAAGCCTGATTCCAGAGGGATTTGACTTTTTAGCAGAAAAAATTACCATTCAAGAGGATTAAAAAAGATTTTTCTAGGCTTTCGTGTTATAATAAAACTATGAACAGACGACAATTTATTGTAATGGCTGTTTTTACGGCCTTAGAAACCTATTTTTTCAATGAATCTATCATGGCGGGGCGCTATTTCATGGCTGCTTTCTGGGCAGTTTTAGTGCTGCGTAATCTGCAGATTTCCTATGTCATGGGGCGGATTGTGGATGAAATCGATAAACATTTAGGACCGAAATAATGAAAACAGGACTGAGCTATGAGACTCAGTCCTTTTGAAATGAAATTTTTGATTACCAATTGGTTAGCGAGACTTCGCCGCTGTTGAGCCAGATTTCCTGACCATTTGTCAGCTGGACTAAGAGTTGCCCGCTGTCTGAGATATCCTTGGCCAAACCTTGGTAGTCTGCGCCTTTTTGGCTGAAGCTTACTTGCCGTCCTAGCACCAAGGAGCGCTCCTTGTAGAGGTAGATGAGCTCTTCTGGGGCACTTTCGTAGAAGCATTTCCAAATCTCGGCAATGAGCTCATTGCGACTAATGGCTGGTTTCTCTTCAAAGAGGGAGCCAGCCTTTTCTTTAATCTCAGCTGGAAAGTCTTTAATGAAAAAATTAAAGCCAACACCAATGATAACATCAGTGACGAGCCCTGTCTCAATAGAAGTTGTAGCCTCGGTCAGGATGCCGGAAATTTTCTTGTTTCGATAGTAAATGTCATTGACCCACTTGATATCAACTTCCATGAGGGTTAGATTTTTCACTGCCTTGTAGATAGCTCCTGCAGTCAAGATAGTATAGGAAGGGAGCTGGTCGAAGGGGAGGTTGGGCTTGAGGTGGAGAGACATGTAAAAGCCGCCCTGGCTGGGGCAGAAGAAGGCACGACCGAAACGGCCACGGCCAGCAGATTGGGCAGCGGCCAGATAAAGAGTGTTGGCCGGGCGTCCGGCCTCCATGCCAGCCTTGGCGTCCATCTGAGTGGACTGGCAGTCAGGATTAAAGGAGACCTGAACAGGTGAGTGTTCCTCAATCCAATCAGGAATCAGCAAGTCACCCGCTGTCAATCGATAGCCCCGGTTCTTGACGGATTCGATTTGGATGCCTTCTTTTTCCAGTTTTTGGATGGCTTTCCAAATGGAAGTTCGTGAAATGCCCAATTCTTGGGCTATTTTTTCACCGTTGACATAGTCGTCAGCCTGGCTGAGGATGTCAAAGATTTTTTCGTAGGTTTTCATAGGCGGTCTTTCTAGCTTAAAGGCTGCTTGCTCTTAGTGTCAGCTTGGTAGAGAGCTTGATCATATAGGGGATGGGGCTTTCGTCAGTTTTAATCATCTGGTCCAGCATCTGCAGAGCTTGCTTACCCATTTCCTCTGTAAAGACTGTCACAGTGCTGAGAGGCGGATAGACGTATTTGGCGATGGATGTATCATTAAAGGAAATAATCTGGACATCTTGGGGAACAGCTATTCTCGCTTCCTGAAGAGCACGGAGAGCACCGACTGCCAGAGCATCGCTGGCTATGAAAAATGCTTTGGGCATCTGTTCTTTTTGTTCGTCAATCATGTCTTTCATCAGCTGGTAGCCCGACTCTGAGGAGAACTTGCCTGTCTTGACATAAGTCGGCTGATAAAGACCTTTGTCACTAAGGTAACGGCAGAAGCAGGCCAAGCGCGGATCGTCAAGACTTGTCGTTCCATCTGCTGTTTCTTCACGTCCAGCAATCATACCGATTTCTCCAATACCCTGCTGAAGAAAATGGTCGAGAACATGAGTAACGGCATGCTCAAAGTCCGTTGTTACACAGCTGTGGCCTTGGTCGATCGTATCGCTATCCACGAAAACCAAGGCAGGACTGTATTGCTCCAGGTCCTTGACTTGCTTGCTGCTGAATTTTCCGATGGCAATGATGCCGTCAATCTGCTCTAGCTGGCTCAGAGAGTCGTTGTTGAAAATCCGCACGATATCATAGCCCAGTTCCTGGGCTTTCTTTTCAATGCCTAAGCGGATGGAGTAGTAGTAAAGATCATCCAGCTCTTCCAGCTCAGTGTACCATTCAACGATGGCAATGCGGTGGGTCTGAGGTGAAGTCTTTTTCTGCCTTTTGCTTTTTTGGTAATTGAGCTGTTCAGCGATATCGAAAATCTTCTTACGCGTCTCATCGCTGACAGACATGGACTTGTCATAGTTCAAAACCCTCGAAACAGTTGCGGGAGAAACACCAGCAGTCTGGGCGATATCTTTGATAGTAGCCATTTGATTTGATCCTTTTTAATTTACTGTCTACATAAATTATAACTCAAAAATTAGTAAATAACAAAGAAGAATTTAGTAAACATTTTGTTAAGTAAAATTTTACTAAATTTATTGAAGTTTTACTTGAAAATAGTTATAATAAAGATAAGAAAACGATTACAATATCGATTATTCATTTTAAAGGAGTTTAGCTTATGTCAAACCTAATTTCAGCGGAGCAAGTCCGCGCAGATTTTGCCAAGGTTTTTGGAGTAGAAGCGGACCACACTTTCTTTTCACCCGGTCGGATCAATCTGATTGGTGAGCATACAGACTATAACGGCGGCCATGTCTTTCCTGCAGCAATTTCTCTCGGAACCTATGGAGCGGCTCGCAAGCGGGATGACCAGCTCTTGCGATTCTTCTCAGGGAATTTTGAAGAAAAAGGGATTATTGAAGTGTCGCTGGGAAACCTGCACTTTGAGCCTGAGCATAACTGGACCAACTATCCGAAAGGAGTTCTGCATTTTCTGCAGGAGGCAGGCTATAAGATTGACCGAGGCATGGATGTCTATGTTTATGGAAATATTCCAAATGGTTCTGGCTTATCATCTTCTGCATCGCTGGAGCTTTTGACGGGTGTCATTGCTGAGAAACTCTTTGACTTGCAGTTAGAACGTCTGGACTTAGTGAAAATCGGGAAGTTAACTGAGAATGAATTTATCGGGGTTAATTCTGGCATTATGGACCAGTTTGCTATCGGAATGGGAGCTGACCAGAGGGCTATTTACTTAGATACCAATACTCTTGAATATGATTTGGTGCCGCTTGATCTCAAGGACAATGTCGTAGTGATTATGAATACCAACAAGCGGCGTGAGCTGGCTGACTCTAAGTACAATGAACGCCGTGCTGAGTGTGAAAAAGCTGTTGAAGAACTCAATCGTAAGCTGTCTATCACTACCTTGGGTGAGTTGGACGAGTGGTCTTTTGACGAGTATAGCTATTTGATAGAGGACGAAAATCGCCTCAAACGGGCTCGCCATGCCGTTTTAGAAAATCAGCGCACTTTGCAAGCGCGAGCAGCTTTGCAGGCAGGCGATCTTGACAAGTTTGGCCGTCTCATGAATGCTTCCCACGTTTCTTTGGAACATGACTATGAAGTGACTGGTCTAGAGCTGGACACCTTGGTTCACACGGCCTGGGAGCAAGAAGGTGTTCTAGGGGCTCGTATGACTGGAGCAGGCTTCGGTGGCTGCGCCATTGCTTTAGTTGCTAAGGATGCGGTGGAATCTTTCAAAGAAAATGTTGGCCGCAAGTATCAAGAAGTCGTCGGCTATGCCCCTAGCTTTTACATTGCAGAAGTAGCTGGCGGAAGCCGAGTGCTGGACTAAATCAGAGAAAAGAAACTTGGGTCTGGGACAAAAGTCCTAGCCTCTCAATTGTCTTTGGATTGTCGAGCAAGACGCAGTGGTTGAGTGGGCTCTACTACGCTGATTTCATCAGCTTTTACAGCCCTACTCAACTGTGCGGAGGTGGGACGACGAAATCGAATTCTAACGAATTACCGATTTCTGTCCCACTCTCTTTACTAGCAAAAGAAAGGAAGAACTATGTCCAAGAAGTTACTGGATGCTTTCGTATCAGCAGTGATTGACAATAGCATTTTTGAGGAAATGGACACCATCTATCTGAGCAATCGTGTCATGGCTTTGGTCGGAGAGGCAGTGGCAGAGGAGGATACGGAGGCTGATCAGCTAATTGACCTTAAGGATGACTTGGTAGCCGTAGCTGTGAAGAGTGGGAAGATTGGTGATACTCTGGCAGAGCAGGATATACTGGGAGCTGAGCTCATGAACTTAATCACACCTGCCCCTAGCCAGCTCAATCGGGACTTCTGGACGACTTATGCCTCTAATCCCGAGCAAGCTGTGGCTGATTTTTACCAGCTTAGTCAAAAGAATGACTACATCAAGGTCAAAGCTATTGCTAAAAACATTGCTTTCAAAGCACCGACCGCTTATGGAGATTTGGAAATCACCATCAATCTCTCTAAGCCAGAAAAGGATCCCAAGGAAATTGCGGCAGCTAAAAAGGCCAAGAATAGCAATTATCCAGCCTGCCAGCTCTGCATGGAAAACGAAGGTTACCAAGGTCGCTTGGACCACCCAGCCCGTGCCAACCATCGCATTATTCGATTTGACTTGGCTGGACAGGAGTGGGGCTTCCAGTATTCGCCCTATGCCTACTTTAATGAGCATTGCATCTTTCTGCACAGCCAGCACCTTCCTATGTCCATCAGCCGGCTGACCTTTGAGCGCCTGCTGAACATCGTTGAGACCTTTCCAGGCTATTTCGCAGGTTCTAACGCCGACCTGCCTATTGTCGGCGGCTCTATCCTGACCCACGACCACTATCAGGGCGGACGTCATACCTTCCCTATGGAAATAGCAGAGCTGGATTGCAGCTTTACTTTTAGCGGATTTGAAGAGGTGGAGGCAGGCATTGTCAAGTGGCCCATGTCCGTTATTCGTCTAAGGTCTGAGAAGAAAAAACACTTGATTGAGTTGGCTGACAAGATCTTGCAAGCTTGGCGGACTTATTCTGACCCGAGTGTGCAGGTCTTGGCAGAGTCTGAGGGTGAGCTGCACCATACCATCACACCGATTGCCCGCAGAAAAGATGGATGTTTTGAGCTGGACTTGGTCTTGCGGGACAATCAAACTTCCCCAGAACATCCGGACGGCATTTACCACCCTCATAAGGATGTGCAGCATATTAAGAAAGAAAATATCGGCCTGATTGAGGTTATGGGACTGGCTATTCTGCCGCCTCGGCTCAAGGAAGAACTCAAGCAGGTGGAACTGTTTCTGCTGGGAGAAGACTGTCAGGTCGCGGCCTATCATCAGGAGTGGGCCAATCAACTCAAAGACCAGAATCTAGATGTTTCCGATGAGATGGTGGAAGGAGTCGTTCAGGCCTCGGTTGGACAAATTTTCAGCCGAGTACTGGAAGATGCGGGAGTTTACAAGCGAACAGAGGAAGGGCAGGAGGCTTTCATGCGCTTCGTCCAATCCGTCGGCATCCAGCCCTAGGAAATGTGTTATAATGAAACTATCGTAACAGGGAAAGGAAGGTTTTATGGCAATTTTAGTATTAGGTGGAGCTGGATATATCGGCTCGCACATGGTAGACCGTCTGGTAGCAGCAGGCAAGGAAGAGGTAGTCGTCGTTGATAATTTGGTGACTGGCCATCGGGCAGCCGTCCATCCGCAAGCAGTCTTTTATGAGGGGGATTTGGCGGATAAGGACTTTATGCGTGGCGTTTTTGCCAAACATCCATCCATCGATGCAGTCATTCACTTTGCTGCCTTTTCACTGGTCGCAGAGTCAATGGCGGACCCGCTCAAGTATTTTGATAATAATACAGCCGGCATGGTTTCTCTTTTGGAGATCATGCAGGAATGCGGCGTTAAAAACATTGTCTTTTCTTCAACTGCTGCAACTTATGGCATTCCTGAGGAAGTGCCGATTCTGGAAACAACTCCGCAAAAGCCGATTAATCCTTATGGTGAGAGCAAACTTATGATGGAGACCATTATGCGCTGGGCAGACCGGGCCTATGGGATCAAGTTTGTAGCTCTGCGTTATTTCAATGTGGCCGGTGCCAAGCCCGACGGCTCTATTGGCGAGGACCACGGACCTGAAACTCATCTCTTGCCCATTGTGCTTCAAGTGGCTCAGGGCAAACGTGAGAAGATTGCCGTCTTTGGCGACGACTATGACACTCCAGACGGCACCAATGTTCGCGATTATGTCCATCCTTTCGACTTGGCTGACGCCCATATTCTGGCTGTTGAGCATCTGCGTGCTGGAAATCCTTCAGATGCCTTTAACCTTGGTTCTTCGACTGGTTTTTCCAACCTGCAGATTGTAGAAGCGGCCCGAAAGGTGACCGGACATCCTATTCCTTTGGAAATAGCAGAGCGGCGCCCAGGGGATCCGGATACGCTGATTGCTTCCTCTGAGAAGGCAAGAAATGTTCTGGGTTGGCAGCCGAAATTTGACAATATCGAAACCATTATCGAAACTGCTTGGAAATGGCACTCCAGTCATCCAAATGGCTATGATGACAGAAGATAAACTGACAAACCAGCTAGAAAAGCTGGTTTTTTACTTTGAATTATAAAACCCTTCTTTACAAATTTTTAAAAGCCTTTTATAATAAAAAGAAGATTGATTGACATATTATCTGTAATCTTATTTAGTTGCTGCTAACTCTTAGTATGTCTTAAAAAATCAGGTAGTTACAGATGCCACGGGAAGCGACATTTTAGAATAACGAATTTTTGTACAACAATCAGATGTGACAGTTGTTGACAGTTTGTTGTGTAAGGGCTTTAGAGACTTATGATATAATGAACTCATAAAAGTTTGAGAAGTCTCTTAATCTTTTCAAGCTGATTTTCATAAAAAGAATAGGAAATAAGTATGCGTTCGATTCTTGCCTTATATATCACCCTGATGCCGGTCATTCTGGCTGGAGTTCTCAATATGATCTTTTGCAAGTCTTCACTGTTGCAGATGGCTTATCGACCAATGGATGCTGGGTTGATTTTAAAGGATGGGAAGAGGCTTTTTGGGGCTAACAAGACCTGGAAAGGTTTCATTGGCATGATTATCTGGGGAGCTTTGGCTCAGATCCTTTGGGGCGTGCTCTTGAAGAGTATTCCTAGCCTAGAGAAGCTGCACTTGGTCTATGCTTTCTACGAAAATACCGCGCTCTTTAATCTGGTGCTTGGGGCTCTTTTGGGGCTGGCTTATGTTTTGTTTGAGCTGCCTAATAGCTTTATCAAGCGCCGGTTGGAAATCAGAGAGGGCAAGACGGCGGAGAATGGCTGGAAATGGACCTTTATCTGGATAGACCAGATTGATTCCTTGATTGGCTGTATTATTTTTTTGCTTTTCTATATCCCTCTGTCCTGGCAGCAGATGCTGGGCATTATAATCCTGGGGGTAGGCACGCATCTAGGAGTCAATCGTCTGCTCTACTGGGCTAAACTTAGAAAAAATCGTATGTGAGGTGGGAGCTTTTGATGAAAGAACTATGGCTGGAAAAAGAGCCTTCGGCCGTCTATGGCGGTAAAATCAATCAGTTAATCAACCTCTGTCAGCTGGGGCTTTCGGTGCCTAGGGCTCTAATATTGCCGGCAGACCAAGTCATGGCTTGGCTAAAAGTAGCTCTGCCAGAATACTCAAAACAGGGACTTAAAGAATTAATCGAACTGGGCAAGGAGGAAATTGCGGAGCGTTTGCAGCAATATCCCTTGGATCCAGCTTGGCTACAGGAGTTAGCAGCCTTTTGTCAGGAAAATCAAGCTTATATCGTTCGCAGCAGTGCCCTTTTAGAAGACGGACAGGCCATGTCATTTGCCGGTCAATATGACTCGATTGGCAACTGCTGGACACTGTCAGAAATTGAGCAGGGCATTCGTTCTTGTCTGCTTTCCCTCTTTAATCCAGAAGCATTGGCCTACTGGCAGCGTCATGGGCTTGCTGAGCAGGATTTTGCTATGGCAGTGCTGATTCAGGAGCAGATAGAGCCTGACTTTAGCGGTGTCTGCTTTTCCCTAGACGTGGCGACCAATCAGGACCAGGCCATGTTCTTGGAGTATGTAAAAGGCTCAGCTGAGAGCTTGGTTAGCGGTCAAGTCAATCCTGAGCAGCTGACTCTTTCTTGGTACAAGCCGGACTGGAGCAAGTTTGAAAAAGTTGAAATCCCTCTGGCAGTCTTGCAGAAACTGCACGCGCAGGTTTTGGAGATTGTGGCGTATTTTGGTCGGCCGATGGATATTGAGTGGTGCGCTGTCCAAGAGCAAGTCTATCTGCTTCAGGCTCGGCCCATCACGACAGTACCAACTAAAATCGACACTGGCCGCTGGACGACGGCGAATTTTCGGGATGGAGGAGTGGCGGCCCAGCCTTGTCCCAACCTGATGTGGAGCCTTTACCGCCATTCTTGGTAAGAGGCCCTTTCCAGCTTTTTGCTGGCAATTGGCCTAGAGCCAGATGGTGTGATGCCGCCACTGATGCGCCTGCATTATGCCCGACCTTTCTGGAACTTAGGTGTGGTTAAACAAGGCATGGAGCAGATTCCGGGTTATATTGAGCGAGACTTTGATGATGAGCTGGGAGTCAACAAAGACTACCGAGGTCAAGGTTTTACCAGCATATTAAGTCCAGCCTTGCTCTTGAATTTCCTGCGGGTAGCTTTGAAAACGCAAAAGGTAACTAAGAATTTTCTGCATCAGGCACCAGACAAGCTGCAAGAGCTGCGCCAGCAATTTACCCGCCTAAATCAAGAAATACGAGAACTGAACGACCAAAGCCCGCTCCAGCAAGTCGAGAGTCTTTGGCAGTTAGTGCTAAATCAGGCTTATTTAGACAGTGAGGGAACTTATTTCTGGCAGGCCTACATCAATACGGTCCAGCTGTCTATGAAAAAGACCAGTCTACTCAAATGGCTGACGGTCGATGAATTTTTCCAGCTGATTGCAAAGTTAGGAAATGTTTCTCATACCAAGCCTTTAACTCGAATGCTGGAAGCTGCGGATCTTATTTTGGCAGACGAGAAACTGACAGACGATTGGCTGAAGTTATCGGTGGAAGAATTGCAGGAACTGACTGCACAATATCCTGACCGAGCAGATTTCATTAAGATTCGGAATTTTCAAAAGGACTTTGGCTATCACTCGTCACGAGAGCTGGACTTACGAGTAGCTAGTTATGAAGAAGATGCTCATCAGGTCCTGACAGCTGTCCAGCAGTTGGTTGCTGATTCAGCGTATTACCAAGCGGCCAAAGCTTCGCTCAGTCCTGTCTCAGAGTCTGAGCTGGATCTGGCTCATCTATCTCGATCCAAGCAGAAAAAGATAGAAAAAATCAGCGAAGCCCTGCGAAACTTGCTCTGGTGGCGGGAGGAGTTCAAAGATATTTCCACACGTTATTACCACCTCATTCGTCAGATTAGTCTCAAACTCGGCCAGGCCTACGAAAAGCAAGGCTTTCTGAAAAATGAACAAGATATTTTTTACATTATGAAAGAAAGTTTGACTGCCTTTATGGAAGGGCAAAAGACTGCCGACCAGCTTCAAGAAGAAGCGGCTGATAATCAGCATTATTGCCAGGCCTATCGGAATTTTGAGCCAGTCGGTGATTTGACCGACAAAGAGATGAGCCTGGAAGAGGTGGCCCATGAGAGTCAGGCTCTGCTGACGGGAATGCCAGCCAGCAGCGGTCAGGTAACCGGTCGGGTTCGAGTTCTCTTGGATTTGGCTGATATTGAGACTATTGAGCCGGGAGAAATCCTTGTCACCCGCTATACAGATACGGGCTGGAGCTATGTTTTTGGTATTCTAGGCGGTCTTGTGACAGAGTATGGTGGAGTTCTCTGCCATGCCTCCATTGTCGCTCGGGAATGCGGGATTCCAGCTCTGGTCTGCGCCAAGAATGCAACTCAGCTACTAAAAACTGGCATGCTGGTTACCTTAGATGGAAGAAGAGGAGAAATAAGAATTCATGAAGAAGAATGAACCTTTGTTTATCGGTGAATACGACAAATCTGTTATCCTGACTTATATGGGCGCTGCTTTTGCACTGTTGGCAGTCTATGCCATCATTCAGTCCCAGTTGCGGCTAGCCATGATGGCCTTTATCGTTAGTGGTATCTGCGACCTTTTTGACGGAGTCGTAGCGCGGCGGATGAAGCGGACTGAAAGTCAGAAACGCTTCGGCATTGAGATTGATTCCCTCTGCGACATGATTAGCTTTGCGGCTCTCCCGGCTGTGCTTCTTATGACTCAGCTGCCCTTGGGAGCGGCCAATATCATCTTGGCTGTCCTCTATGTCTTAGCTGCGGTTACGCGCTTGGCTCATTTTAATCGCTTGGCCAAGCATGATGAAGGATCTGGCTCGTATTTTATCGGCTTGCCCGTGACCTACAGTGCCCTATTTTTTCCATTGACCTATCTGGTATGTCAATGGTTGGCGCCTGGTTTCTTTGCTTGGGTGTGGCTGAGCTTGTCTCTTTTGCTGACCTTCCTATTTGTCTACAACTGCCGAATTCCCAAGCCCAATAAGCTGGCCTATCTGGTCTTTGCGATTTTAGCTGTTGCAAGTTTGATTGGTCTGGGAGTTCTCCCGCATGGTTAAGGTCTATCAGCGAAAGACTTGCCAAGTAGTGGAACCGACAGAATACAAGGCGGGTCTGTTAGACAAGCTTTATGGTACTGCTTTGGGTCGCTTCTTATTGCCTATCTTGACCCGACCTAGCATGTCTTATCTTCTGACTTTGAAAGACTACACTCCTTGTTCTCGCAAGAAAATTGCAGCTTTTGTGGAAAATTATCAGTTGGATTTAGTTGACTATGAAGATGGCCCCTATTCTAGCTTTGCGGCTTTCTTCCAACGGAGAATCAAGCCCGCTCTGCGTCCGGTCTGTCCTGATAGTCAAGTACTGGCTGTGGCGGATGCCAAGCTGGAGGCTTTTACCATCAGTCAGGACTTGCAGCTGACGATAAAGGGGCAGACATACAGGCTAGCTGACTTACTGCTGGATGAAGAATTGGCTCAACTGTTTAGTGGCGGAACAGCGCTGGTCTATCGCTTGGGAATAGAAGATCTGCACCGCTATTTGGCAGCTGAATCCGGCAGAATTACCCAAAGTCGAAAAATCAAAGGCCGCCTGCATACGGTTAGACAGGTAGCCCAGAAGCGGCGCTTGATTTACAAGGAAAATAAAAGAGAATACTGTCTTTTAGATACCGACCTAGGACCTGTCCTGCAGATGGAAGTAGGGGCTCTCTTGGTCGGAAGAATATACAATCACAGTCAGGACCATTTGGTTAGGGGACAGGAGAAGGGCTGCTTTGGTCTGGGCGGCTCAACTATTCTTGTCCTCTATCCGGCAGACACGATTCGCTTGGATCAGGATATCCTGACTTACTCAGACCTCGGAATAGAAACCCAGATTCAAATGGGTGAAAAGATTGGAGAGAAGCTATGTTTAAACGATTAGCTGTTTATTATAAGGAAATGTTTCCTTTGCTGTCGCGCTTTTTTGTGGCTGCCATCATGTTTTTTGAGATTTATTTTGTCCTTCTGCTCAATGACGGAGTGACCACCTTTCACTTTGACCATCAGGAGTTGATCGGAATCTTTACCATTTTCGTCTTTCTGATGATTCTGCGGATTGCAGATGATTTCAAGGACTATGAGACCGACAGACGGCTCTTTCCTCATCGGGCTCTGCCATCTGGTCGGGTAAAAAAGAAGGATCTGGCTATTGCCCTCAGCTTTATCGTAGCTGTATCTGTACTTCTCAATATCCTCTTTATGAACAATATCGGTTGGTTCCTCTTTCTCTATATCTACGGAACCCTCATGTCCTTCTGGTTCTTCAAGCGTGACAAGATTCAAAATTCTCTGCCACTGGCTCTAGTGACCCATAATCCGGTCATGATGATTTTAAATCTCTATACCATTTCTTTTGTCTGCTACAAGTACAATCTGCCCCTCTTGTCCCTGCCGACCGTCTTGCTGGCCTTTACCATGTATTTCCCAAGTCTAATCTGGGAAGTCTGCCGCAAGATTCGGGCGCCAAAAGACGAGACAGAGTATGTGACCTATTCTATGCTTTTTGGCTACAAAAAAGCCACTCGCTTTATCGAAGTGGTGACTCTGCTGGATATCTTGACCAATTTTGTACTCCTCTGGAATATTTCCCATGTCGGAGTGGTGGTCTTAGTGCTGAATGTCATCTGGATGACCGTCCAGTTTGAACAGTTTATCAAGGATCCGACTCGCTTTAATATCCGGGAGCGGGTAGAGCGTTATACTTATATCACAGAGACGACCATGGTTCTGTCCGTTGCTGTTTATCTCTTGATGGGGGTACTTTGATGAAAAGAATCGAGCAGACAGGGCTTGACCAGGTTGGAGGCAAGGCCTATCATTTGCTGAAAATGCAGGCTGCTGGTTTGCCGGTTCCTGACTTTGCAGTGTTTGCTTTTGACTTTTTTCAAAAATCTGCTAGCTCTGCTGACTTGGAGCGGATGGAAGCAGCCTATCGGTCTGGAGAGTTGGACTTGTCCCAGCTCAGTCAGCAACTGCAGGATTGGGCTATAGAGCAGTTTGCGCAAGAAGATCTGACGGCAGCAGAAAACTGGATTCATCAGGAGTTTTCTCAGAAAGACTGTCACTTTGCAGTTCGCTCATCTGCTACCATTGAGGATGGCAAGGCCTCATCCTTTGCCGGTCAGTTTGAAAGCCAGCTTAATGTCAGTCCAGAAGGGCTTAAAGAAGCTATCCAAACGACCTTGCTCTCTCTTTATCAGGAGTCAGCTCTTAGTTATCTATTTGAGCAGGGACTATCTTTGAAGCAAGCGCAGATGATTTGCCTTGTTCAGGTCATGCAAGAGGGAGACTTGTCTGGGATTTACTTCACAGCTAATCCCAAGGGTATTCTGAACGAGCACATCATGGTCATCGGTCGGGGATTGGGCAACAAGGTTGTCGAGGATAAGATTCCTACAACCATGGTGACGCTCCATCCCAAGGACCAGCTCTTTTATACAGAGCAGACGGAGGACTCACCAGACATATCACAGGAACAACTTGAGAAGTTACAAGCCTTGGCTAGTCAGGTAAGTCAGCTTTTCGGACCTTATATGGATATGGAGTTCACCTTCGCAAATGGCCAGCTCTATCTCTTGCAGGCTAGACCTATTACCACCTTGCCAGATGGCCAGCAGATTATTCTGGATAATAGCAACATTGTCGAGAGCTATCCGGGCGTTTCTAGTCCTTTGACCATTAGCTTTATCCAGGAGGCCTATGCTAGCATTTTCCGCAGTCTTGCCCAGCGCTTGGTTGGCAAGGATGCCCCTGAGTTGGCTGCCTATGAAGCCACCTTTCAAAATATGCTACAGCCGGTCAACAGCCGGGTCTATTACCAGATTCAGAGCTGGTATCAGCTCTTGCAGCTTCTGCCTTTTTCTAAGAAAATCATCCCTATCTGGCAGGATATGCTGGGAGTGCGAGAGACAGAGGTGCCTCAGATGCCGGTGCACCTTTCTGCTTTCAAACTCATGCAAATCATGCTTCGTATCATCAGAGAGTTTTGGACAGCACCCAAGCAAATGAGGCAATTGGAAGAGCAGTTTGCCCAGATTCAGCTAGAATATGAAGCGAGCTTTTCTCCCGACGCAGATGCGGAGACCTTGATTGCCTTGGTCAGCAAGCTAAAAGAGGATATTTTGGCTCACTGGGACATTACGCTGGTCAATGATTTGTATGCTTTTGTCTATACTGGACTCCTGAAGAAGTCGCGTCTCGGCGGTGCTGTTCAGGCTGAGATTGCGGGAATCGAGCAGATTGAAAGTATGCGGCCAGCCTTGGCGCTGCAGGCTTTAACAGCTCAGCTGAAAGCAGAAGAAAATGCAGAGATTAGACAGGCCATGGCAAGTGAAAATCCAGCAGTCTTTCTAAATCGTCAGCATCCTTTGGTTCAAGAAATAGTCCATTTTATCCATGAATTTGGTGATCGGGCTCCGGAAGAGTTGAAGTTAGAAACTCCCACCTTTAGAACGCACCCAGAGCGTCTGCTCAAGCTCTTACTGCAAATGTGCCAACAAGAGGAGAAGAAGTTGGCACCTCAGAAACTTGAAGAAGAGGTGCAAAAATCAGGCTGGTGGGCGAATTTTCTTCGCAAGCGAGCCATGACTGGTGTTAAATATCGGGAAAGCTCCCGCTTAAATCGCACACGAATCTATGGCATGATGCGGCAGATTTTCCGAACTCTGGGGCAGCAATTAGCCAATCAAGGGCTGCTGGCTATGCCTGACGATGTTTTTAACCTGACAAAGGAAGAGCTGTTTGAGTTGACCAGAAAGCCCAGAGATGTTAGTGGCTTGATAGCCGAGCGTCGGGAGAAGTTGGAGGCTGATAAGGAACTACCAACCTTTAGTCGCTATGTTTTTGCTGGACAGGTCTTTGAGAAATACCTGAAACCGCAAAATCGCACTCACAGTCATAATACAGGAAATCAAGCTTTACAAGGGATTGGCTGCTCACCTGGCTGCGTTAAGGCTCAGGTTTTGGTCGTGGAAGATGTGAAGGAGATTGAGTCTGCTCAGGACCGGATTATTGTGACCAAGATGACCGATCCGGGCTGGGTTTATCTTCTGACCCAAGCCATGGGTGTCATTGCCGAGCAGGGGTCTTTGCTCTCCCACACGGCCATTATTTCTCGAGAGTTAGGGATTCCTTCCATTGTCAATGTCAGAGGTGCTTGCAGCCAGCTGCAAAACGGTGATTGGATTGAGATGGATGGCCTTACTGGCAAGATTCGACTGATCAAGGAGGAAGACCATGCTGGAAATTAAACCAGTCAAACCCAATATGATAGAGCTGGATGATTTTCTAGCCCTGCCCAAACAGATTTACCAGCCAGACCACCTCATGCAGTCGGAAGAGGAAGAGTTAGCTTTGATTGAAGGCAGTCACCCGCTGAGTTCTGACTTAGAAACCTATGCCTTTGTCGGCTATGAGGACGGTCGGTCTTGTATTCGAGGACTTCTGACCTTCTATTCCGGTGATGAGGCTGCTTACTTGGGATTTTTCGAATCAATCAATGACCAGCAGATTGCATCTGCTTTTATCGAGCATTTAGCAGGTTTTGCTCGCAGTCTCGGAGCGAATAAGACAATTGGTCCCGTACAGGCAAGTTTTTGGCTGGGTTATCGAATGCAGTTGACTGGAACAGAGGAGATCCCTTTTACTGGAGAACCTCATAATCCAGACTATTATCCTGAGTTATGGAAGGCTGCTGGTTTTGAGCTCAAGGAGCGCTATCTATCTAATTTTTATCCCAAGGTCAGCAATCAAATTCATCAGGACAAGCTGGCTCATCGCTTTGAGTCTTTTGAAGAAGCGGGATTCACTATTTGCTCTCCTAAGAAGCAGGAGTGGGGAAAAGCTTCGCTGCAGGTTTTCGAACTACTCAATCGCCTCTATCAAGATTTTCCAATTTATCGGTCTATTTCCAGTCAGCAGTTCAGTCAGATTTTTCAAAAATACCAGTATATTCTTGATTTTTCCATGGTTAAGCTGGCCTATAAGGAGGGAAAGCTAGCAGGTTTTCTGATTGCAATGCCGGACTACGGTTCTCTGGTTTATCAAAAACTGACTCCTCTCAACCTAGCTAAACTTTTTTGGATCAAGCGTTTTCCAAAACGCTATATGATTATGTATCTGGGAGTAGATGATGAATTCTTGGGATTAGGCTCTGCCTTGGCCTACCCGATTTTTAAAGAAGCGCAGAAGCGTCAAGCCTCAGCTATTGGAGCCTTGATTCATCAAAAAACAGTCACGCGCCACTATGCGGCAGAACTGCAAGGAGACAAGCATGAGTATGGTCTCTTTGAATTGGATTTGAACTCCTGACTAACAAAATAAATCATATTTTAAAAAACAAATTTTCTAACCGAAGATTTGTTTTTAATTTTTTAGGTAAAAATGAACACTATTTTCAGGCTGTTCAAAAACATGATGATTTCAGCCTTCAAAGATATATTTTTAAGCAAAAGCATTGAATTTTTGTAGGAAATTCTGTAAAATTTTAAGAGATTATTATATGGAGAAAAGGGAATTATTATGGAAAAAAGAATCACTGGCGATACGCTCCAGCGCTATTCTTTTAGAAAGTTATCAGTAGGATTGGTTTCCGCCACTATCGGAAGCTTCTTTTTGAGTACCGCCATAGGGGGAAATATAAGCACGGTTGAGGCTGCAGAAGTCTCAGCAGGCAAAACCGTTCCAGTCCAGTATCACTACGTAGTAGAGTCTGAACTGACTGAAGCTGAGAAGAATGCTGTTGTTAAGGAGCTTCCAAAGTTTGTGGAAGAAAACTCTGATGCTTATTACCTGGTTTACCGTTCAAAGACTCAGGGGCTTTCGGCAAAAAGTTTGCCAAAGACGGGCTACTCAAGTCTGTGGGAAGCAACTTTTGCAGCTGCAGGACTGACTTTAGCAGTCTTAGTAATTGCACGAGGTAGAAATGGCAAGAGGTACCTGTCTTCTATTTTGCTGGTGACTGGTCTAGGCTCTATTCTCCTAGCTCCTTCTGTATTTGCAGTGACCAATATTGAATTAGCCGCCTACAATCAAAGGCTGAATTTAGCAGTGGGAGATAAGCTGCCGGAGCCTTTAGAGATTGCTGGTTTCGAATATGTTGGCTATCTGAAAAGCGGTGAACAGGGCAAGGAGAACGCAGCAGGAAGTCATCAGCTTCCTACGGAACAAAAGGACTTGTCAGCTGTCGAAGTCGATCAGCAGGCAGGTAAATCTGCTAGTCTTTCTGGGAATCCGGGTACTGCCATCAAGCCTGTATCTACTGAAACAGAGAAACTGACAGAGCAAGAAAAAGAGATTATTGCTGCCAAAGAACGCGAATTTGCTAGGCTTTCTCCAGTCACTGAAGTACCAGAGCTGGAATTCAAGAGCCAAGAAAGCAGCCAGACCCAAGTCCTGCCTTATCAAACTGAATACCAATATTCAAATGAGCTCGCAGAGGGGCAATCTCAGGTCATTCGCGCAGGTGTCGCTGGTACACGTACTGTTGTCACTCGCAATTATATTGCTGGTAAAGAAATTGTAAAAAGCGAAGTGATTTCAGACCAGGTAACTGCAGAGCCAGTTTCGGAAATTGTGTTGGTCGGAACTGCTGCAGTAAAATCTGTACCAAATGAAGCACCAGTGCATCAAGTCACAGAATTGACGACTTATGGTACGACACCAGATACCGCACCCGTAAATGAAGTTCCAGAGTTGACAACCTATGGCACTGCACCGGATAGCGCACCTGTAAATGAAGTCCCAGAATTGACGGCTTATGGAACTACACCTGATGTTGCGCCCGTACAAGAAGCTCCAGAGTTAACCACTTACGGCACTGCACCAGATAGCGCACCTGCACCTGTAAATGAAGTCCCAGAATTGACGACCTATGGCACAGCACCAGATACAGCACCGGTTCAAGAAATGCCTGAGTTCACGACTTATGGCACTGCACCAGACACCGCTCCAGTACAAGAAGTTCCGGAACTAACAACTTACGGTACCGCACCAGATGAAGCACCCGTGCATCAAGCCCCAGAATTAGAGCTGACTACAACGGATGAAACAAGAAGAGAAAAGATCGATTTTTCCGTCGAAGAACAGTATACTGATGAGATTCCAGAAGGCAGTCGCCAAGTTGTCACACCAGGTGTACAGGGTGAGCGGGCGATTACCACTCGTATCTATACCTCGAATGGCCAAGAGGTTGACCGCCAAGTTTTATCAGATGAAGAAATTCTCGCAGCAGTTACTCAAATTATTAAGGTCGGTACAAGTAAGTCAAGTCTGATTCCGGCTGACGCACCAAAGGTAGAAGAGCTATCAGAATACCCGCTAACTTACACGGACGAAACCCGCGTAGAGAAAATCAACTATACTATTCGTGAAGAAGAGACAGACGAGCTAGTCCAAGGCGCCCGTCAAATCGCGACTCCAGGTGTGCAAGGCGAGCGAACTATCAAGACCCGCATCTACAGTTCCAACGGTCAAGAAGTTGATCGTCAAGAGCTGTCTAATGAGGAAACTCTAGCGCCAGTAACGCAAGTTGTCAAAGTTGGTACGGCAAAACCAACTCTGGTACCAAACGATGCACCGAAAGCCGACGCTCTTCCAGAGTACCCGCTAACTTACACAGATGAAACGCGTGTTGAGAAAATTGCCTTCAATATTGAAGAACAATACACCGATGAATTGCCACAGGACGCCCGTCAAATTGCCACTCCAGGTGTGCAAGGCGAGCGAACGATTAAGACTCGTGTCTACAGCTCCAACAATCAAGAAATTGACCGCCAAGAGTTGTCCAATGAGGAAACTCTAGCTCCTGTAACGCAAGTTGTCAAAGTTGGCACGGCTAAGCCAACCATGGTGCCGAACGAAGCTCCGAAAGCAGATGCTTTGACAGAATATCCGTTGACTTACACTGATGAAACTCGCGTAGAAAAAATCAACTTCACTATTCGTGAAGAAGAGACAGACGAGCTAGTTCAAGGTACTCGCCAAATTGCGACTCCGGGCGTTCAGGGTGAGCGAACTATCAAGACTCGCGTTTATAGTTCCAACGGCCAAGAAATCGATCGTCAAGAGCTATCTAATGAGGAAACTCTAGCGCCAGTAACGCAAGTTGTCAAAGTTGGTAGGGCTAAGCCGCACATGGTACCGAATGAAGCTCCGAAAGCAGATGCTTTACCAGAATATCTGCTGACTTATACGGATGAGACGCATGTAGAGAAAATCGCCTTCATTATTGAAGAGCAATATACGGATGAATTGCCTCAAGACGCTCGTCAAATTGCGACTCCAGGTGTTGAGGGTGAGCGAACTATCAAGACCCGCGTTTATAGTTCCAACGGCCAAGAAATCGACCGTCAGGAACTTTCCAACGAGGAAACTTTAGCTCCTGTGACGCAGATTGTCAAAGTTGGTACGGCTAAACCACATATGGTACCGAATGAAGCTCCGAAATCAGACGCTTTGCCAGAGTATCCACTGACTTATACAGATGAAACGCGTGTTGAGAAAATTGCCTTTAATATCGAGGAACAATACACGGATGAATTGCCTCAGGACGCCCGTCAAATCGCAACTCCAGGCGTTCAGGGTGAGCGAACTATCAAGACCCGCGTTTATAGTTCCAACGGCCAAGAAATCGATCGACAAGAGCTGTCTAATGAGGAAACTCTAGCGCCAGTAACGCAAGTTGTCAAAGTTGGTACGGCAAAACCAACTCTGGTACCAAACGATGCGCCGAAAGCAGGCGCCTTGCCAGAGTATCCACTGACTTATACAGATGAAACGCGTGTTGAGAAAATAGCCTTCAACATCGAGGAACAATACACCGATGAGTTGCCTCAGGACTCTCGCCAAATCGCAACCCCAGGTGTTGAGGGTGAACGGACCATCAAGACCCGTGTCTACAGTTCCAATGGCCAAGAAGTCGATCGTCAAGAACTGTCCAATGAAGAGACTCTAGCTCCAGTAACGCAAGTTGTCAAAGTTGGAACGGCTAAACCAAATCTGGTACCGAGCGATGCACCAAAAGCAGACGCCTTGCCAGAGTATACACTGACTTATACAGATGAAACTCGCGTAGAGAAAATCAACTTCACCATTCGTGAAGAAGAAACGGATGAGCTTGTTCGTGATGCCCGTCAAATCGCAACTCCAGGTGTCCAAGGTGAACGGACCATCAAGACTCGTGTCTATAGCTCAAACGGTCAAGAAGTTGACCGTCAAGAGTTGTCCAATGAGGAAACTCTAACTCCAGTAACACAAGTTGTCAAAGTCGGAACAGCTAAGCCACATCTGGTTCCAAACGATGCACCGAAAGCAGACGCTCTTCCAGAATACCCGTTGACTTATACAGATGAAACTCGGGTAGAGAAAATCAACTTTACCATTCGTGAAGAAGAGACGGACGAGTTGGTTCGCGATGCCCGTCAAATTGCGACTCCGGGAGTTCAAGGTGAGCGGACTATCAAGACCCGTGTCTATAGTTCTAACGGTCAAGAAGTTGACCGACAAGAATTGTCCAACGAGGAAACTCTAGCTCCAGTAACGCAAGTTGTCAAAGTCGGTACGGCTAAGCCAACCATGATACCGAGTGATGCGCCAAAAGCAGACGCTTTGCCAGAGTATCCACTGACCTACACGGACGAAACCCGCGTAGAGAAAATTAACTTCACGATTCGTGAAGAAGAAACGGATGAACTTGTTCGCGATTCCCGCCAAATCTCAACTCCAGGTGTTGAGGGTGAACGAACCATTAAGACCCGTATTTACAGCTCTAATGGTCAAGAAATAGACCGTCAAGAGCTGTCCAACGAGGAAACACTAGCTCCGGTAACGCAAGTTGTCAAAGTTGGTACAGCTAAGCCAACCATGGTACCGAACGATGCACCGAAAGCAGAGGCTCTTCCAGAATATCCGTTGACTTACACGGATGAAACTCGCGTAGAGAAAATCAACTTTACCATTCGTGAAGAAGAGACGGATGAACTTGTACGAGATGCCCGTCAAATCGCCACTCCGGGTGTTGAAGGTGAACGCACTATTAAGACTCGTATCTACAACTCCAATGGCCAAGAGATTGACCGTCAAGAGATCTCAAACGAAGAAACTCTAGCACCTGTTACTCAAGTTGTCAAAATCGGTACCGCTAATCCAAATATGGTGCCGAACGAAGCACCAAAAGCAGCAGCCTTAGAAGAGTTCGATTTAATTCCACTGTACAATCTATTAGCGGAAGCGGATCAGATTAAAGCTCAAGCACGTTATTTCAACGATAGTCAGAGTCATCAATCTAGCTATGATACTGCTTTGACAGCAGGTCAAGCGATTCTGAGCCAATCACATGCTAGCCAAGCAGAAGTTAACCAGCTTGTTGAACAAATCAATCAAGCCAAGGCACAGTTAAGTGGCCTTGAGGTTGTCAAAACGGCTCTTCAAACTGAATACGATTTAAATCTAATTATCAAAGCAGCTCCAAAATATAAAAATGCTGATTCAGATAAGCAGACAGCTTATACTGACGAATTAGCCAAGGCAGAAGGAGTTCTGAACAATCAAACTGCCACACAAGTGCAGGTCAACCAAGCATTTGCTAGCCTGACAGAAGCCAAAGAAGCTCTAAATGGAGTACCTAAAGTCAAGCCAACAGTTTCCATTCTAAGTCTGACAGAAAATCCTGATGATAGGTCGGTTACAGTCCAATATAGACTGGAAGACCAGACCCAGTCCTTCCGTTCAGCGACTGCAGAATTGTATCAGGGAGATCAGCTTGTTCGCACTCTTCCAATTACCAATTTCGCAGGAAGTCTGAAGATTGGCGACTTAGACTACTACACAGGTTATACGTTAAAAACCAAGCTGACTTATGAACTGGATAATGGCAGCTTCACAGACCTTGAAACGGACAGCCGCAATTTTGAATTGGAATACAAGAAGATTGCCTTCCGAGATATTGATTCGGTCGAGTTTTACAGAAAAGAAAACGACCAGTTTAAGCGTGTCGTGTCCATGAGCTCTATGCCTACGGATTTGTCTACCTATTTTGTCAAAGTCAAATCAAGTGAATCTAAGGAAATGCTCCTGCCGGTTCACAGCATAGCGGAAAGCCATAAAGATGGCAGGGATGTCTATAAAGTAACAGTCTCTCTACCTGAGCTAGTTCAAGAAGGTGAGACAGGCTATAAGTCTGGCTATGACTTCTATATCAGTAAGGCAGTCCCTAGCCAGCAAAATGTCTACACCAGCTTTGCTGGCTTGGTAGACGCTATGAAGCAAAATATGGCTGGCAACTATGTTCTGGGAGCAGATTTGGATGCTAGCGAGGTCAGTCTGGAACCTGCGGACTATGTCTACCTCAAAGGGAACTTCACAGGCAGTCTGACTGGTAGCCATAATGGCAAGCAGTACGCGATTTATAATCTGGCCAAGCCTTTATTTGAAAACCTCAAGAGTGGTTCCTCTATTTCTAATCTGGACCTGAAAGAGGTAAATATAGTAGGCACCTATGACTCAGCGGCTTTGGCTCGCAATGCAGAAAATGCTCGAATCACAGATGTTTCAGTTCAAGGTAGAGTAGAAGTAAAAGACAATGCTTCTCAAGTAGCAGGTTTGGTCGTTATTGCTAACAATACTCAAATTACCAATAGCTCCTTTACTGGAACTATCGTGTCAAATGATAAACAGGGCAAAGAATACAATGTCGGTGGTTTGGTTGCCAATCTTAAGGGAGGAAACTCCTTGATTAGCCAAAGCAGGGCAGATGTGACCATTCTAGCAGGCGCTAGAGCCAACAACCAACGCTTTGGCGGTTTAGTTGGCCGTTTAGAAAACAATGCCCGCATCAGCCGCTCTTATGTAGCTGGAAAGATTCAAAACTCTACTAAGAATGGTCAAATCGGTGGAGTAGTTGGTTCCAATTACTTCAATGGCTTGATTGATAATGTCATCAGCAATGTCAGCGGTACAAATGTTTACAGTATTTCTGGCGACCAGGGATATGAGAATAACCGTATCACAGAAGCTTATGCCGTTGAAGGAAATAAAACGCTGGAAAATGACAAGTTTGTCACTTCAATACTGACTCTGGACCAGGCAGAAGAGAAGCTGGCTAGCTTAGACATTACAACCACGCTAGAAGACACGAATCTCAACCTTTATTCTGTCAATTATGCTCAGGAAAAGAATGCCCGAGAAGACCGTCTGATAGCTTATGCTAACATGGAAAAACTCCTTCCATTCTACAATAAGGAGACCATCGTTGCTTATGGAAATAAACTTCCAGAAAACCACAAACTCAATAAAGAGTACTTGCTGGATGTTGTTCCGATGAAGGGCGATCAGATTATCACTGATATCAATAGCAACAAGACCGGGATTAACCGTCTGATGCTGCACTTTGAGGACAATACGGTTGATTACCTGGATCTGACCTATAAGGGAGATTTCAAATATAAGGCAATTGCAGAGTACACTGTCAACGGCTTAGACCTCCTTTATACACCAGAAGCTTTCCTATCAGACTATAGCAGAATTCTCAATCAAGTGCTGCCGGAGTTGAACAAGGTTGTCCTTGACTCACCGGCTATGCGAACTGTTTTAGGCGTAAATGCTGACACTTCTCTGGATGATCTCTATCTGGATACTGCCTTTGACCAAGTCAAGACCAAGCTGTCAGAAGAGCTGCGCAAGGTACTGGCTATGGACAAGTCTATCAATACGGAAGGAAATGTTGTAGCAGACTATATAGCTCAGCAAATTAAAGACAATAAAGAAGCCTTCTTACTTGGTCTGACCTATCTCAACCGTTGGTATAATATCAACTATGACAATATCAATGTCAAGGATTTGTCAGCCTATAAATTTGACTTCTTTGGAAATCATAATGCTTCAACTTTAGATACCATCATTTCACTTGGTAAGTCAGGCATGGACAATCTTAAAGCCAAGAACAACTATATGGCTTATGAAGCCTCACTTTCTGAAGCGACTGGTAAACGAGGGCTCTTCAACTATGTAGAAGGCTATCGTCAGCTCTTCCTGCCGGACAAGAGCAATAATGAATGGCTCAAGACCAATACAAAAGCCTACATCGTTGAGGCTAAGTCGGATGTAGCAGCAGCTAGACAGCTTCAGGATGCAGCCGAGGACAAGAGCAAGTATTCTGTTGGCGTTTACGACAAGATTACTGCTGATAACTGGGAACACAAGGGCATGCTTCTGCCACTCTTGACCATGACTGAGAAAGGTGTCTATGCTATCTCCAATATGTCTACCATATCTATGGGAGCTTATGACCGCTATCGCCTTGATGCCAATGGCAGGGTGCGGACAGATGCAGAGCTAGCGGAATATGTCGAAGACCGAGTGAGAAAAACAGCTGAATACCAGCGCGATCACTATGACTTCTGGTATAAGATTCTAAGCGATGAAAGCAAGGACAAGCTCTTCCGTTCTGTTTTGGTTTATGATGGATTCTCATTGGTTGACAAGGATGGTAAAAGATATTGGGCCCCGGCTAATGACAAAAAATCACTGGCTATGCAGGAATTCTTCGGACCAGCTGGCAAGTGGTATCCAAGCAAGGGCTACAATGCCTATGCTACGGGAAGCGTAACCCACTTTGATGCAGCTAAATTGTTAGAAGACTATGGTAACTCAGTCTACACGCATGAGATGACCCATAATTCTGACGGAGGCATCTACTTTGAGGGCAATGGCCGCCGCGAAGGTCTGGGAGCCGAGCTCTATGCTCGCGGACTCCTGCAGTCCACACCAAGTGCGGATGAGGCAACCATTACGCTCAATACCCTCTTCAAGGTGGACAAGGACTCTAAGACGCGCCTACACACATATAACTTCAAGGAACGCGTTCAAAATGCAGAAGATCTGCAACACTATGTCCATGGTATGTTTGACATGATCTACACGTTAGATTACCTAGAAGGTACTTCTATGCTGAAGCAGAGTGATGATGCGAAACTTCAGTGGTTCAGAAAGATGGAGAATTACTACGTTACTGATAAGTATGGTAAGGAAACCCACGCTGGTAACGAGACACGTAGTTTCACTGCTGAGGAAATCAAAAAGCTTAAGACCTTTGACTCCCTGATTGACAATGATGTCATCACTCGTCGGGAGAATAAGGAAAGTGGTAGGTATGCACGAAATGGCTATCTCAGTCTCAGTCTCTTCTCACCAATCTATTCAGCCTTGAGCAATCCAAATGGAGCGCCGGGTGACGTTATGTTCCGCCGCACAGCCTATGAGTTGCTGGCAGCCAAGGGTTACCATGAAGGATTTATTCCTTATGTATCTGGTAAGTACTCTAAGGAAGCCTTCGATGAAGGTAAGAAAACGTGGGATGGATGGTCCGGAAGAGATGTTGGTCTGGTAACGGACCAGAAAGTCTTGGAAAATGTATTCAAAGGTGAATATGACTCTTGGGTAGCCTTCAAGAAGGCTATGTATAAGGAGCGGATTGATCAGCTGACCAAGCTCAAACCAATCACCATTGAGTACGAACTAAGAAATCCAAACAGTACTAAGAAAGTAACCATTCGCTCTTATGCAGACATGCAAAGGCTGATGGACGAAGCAGTAGCAGAGGATGTACGCAACATTGCCAATGCTACCAGTCGTGTTGATGCTAGCTGGGTCAACCTGCTCAAGAAGAAGATTTATAATGCTTATCTTCGTGAGACAGATGACTTCAGACAGTCAATCTTTAATAAGTAAGCAATAAGTTATTTTCAGCATATATTAAAAAATACCTAGACTTTTTATAGTCTAGGTATTTTTTTCTGCCATTTATTTCTAAAAAATCAATAATAATCCATCTGAGTTAGATTAAAAAAATAATTTGTAACTTTTTTGTAACGAAAGTAGACAAAAAATAGAAAAATGCTAATAAAAATTATAGTTTACAAGGCGTAAATTATAATTTTTATGTTATAATTGATATGTATATGTCGTATTCGCTTATCATATACAAACACATTCATTTTTAGTTTGGTAATAAATCTTGATTTAGAATCGGCTGAAAATGAGGGGGTAGACAGGTGATGGTGTGCCTGCCAGCATTTGTCAAAAATAAAATTTAAAAAGAAGGAGGACCGCATTCAAGGTGAAACAAACTTATCATAAAGTATCTCATGCTCTGATGACTTTGCTGCTTTTGGTATCAACCTTTATTCCCTTGTTAAGCTCAAGTCCTAGGGTTTCTGCTGCAGAGTTAGGTGATGGCGACTATCAACTAACTACAAACGTCACTATTAATACTAATCCTTTAAAGGATACTGGCTACGGTGAAGGTAAATTTTACATTGCACCGACCTATACATTTGCAGATAGCAAAGTATTAAATAATGGTGATACCATGGTTTATCGTGTTCCATCACAGTTCAAAATTGAGCGAACTTTGGAGGAAAACATAAGCGCACCGGATGGCACTGTTGTTGCCAAGTTGGTGACAGATCCTGTTACCAATACAGCAACCATTACTGTCACAAATGCTGAGTATTTTGCGAAAATGTCAGATACCAAGCGTATTCAATCTTCTTTCACAGTGGTTTGGGCTGATAATATGCCTTATGACCAAGAACAAGAAGTGAACTTTCCGGGTGCTAGGACCTACAAACTGAAGCGTATCAAGGTTGATGAGGAGCCTCAGGGTTATTCCAAGTGGGGTGTTCAGGATTCTAAGGATCCAAACTACGTCAACTGGCGTATCCGTGTCAATCGCGATGTCCAAAATCTTGGTCAAGTTGTCATTGAGGACACTATTCCAGAAGGTCAAGAGCTGGATGAAGATTCAGGGATTACAGGTTACTACTTTACTGAGTGGGAAGGTGCTTCTGGCACACGTAAATCCTTTAATCCAAGCGATGTCGTTTCAATTACAGACTCCAATCATTTCACAGTTAATGCTGGGGATTTGAGTGGAAGAGGTATTTATGTTATCTACCGGACACGTTTGACAGAGCCAGTTGATAAGGTGACCAAAAAAGCCTTTAACGATATAACTGTTACGGCTAATGGACAAAAGATGCCAGATTTAGTATCACGTCCATTTGCACCTTTGACAACTCTTGATGGTGTCGGGGAAGGTACTCGTTCGGATGAAGTTATCTTCAAAGTCAAAAAGGAATTGACTGGCCGCAATTTGGCAGATGGTGAATTTACTTTTGATTTGATCAATAAGGATGACAATGATAAAGTTGTTCAAACGGTAACCAATAAAGTTGGTGCCGTAACCTTTAAGAAACTTCGTTTCAAAAAAGAAGGAACCTTTAACTACGTCATTCGTGAACGAGCAAGTAATCTGCCAGGTGTGACAAACGATGCCAATTCAGACATCAATGTTACTGTTACTGTAACAGACAACAACGGCGTTAAGACAGCGGCGGTTAATTATGACCGTGAGGCTTTCACCAATACCTACAAGTTAGAGCCAGCAACTGCAGCGATTACCGCTAAGAAAGTTCTGGATGGTAAAGCACTTGAAGCTGGAAAGTATACTTTCAAACTGACTGAGGTTGGCGGAAATAACGTGGAACTTCAAGCGACAAATGACGCCAATGGTAATATCAAGTTTCCTGAAATCAACTATGATAAAGAAGGGACTTATACCTACAAGCTGAAAGAAGTAGCTGGAAGTGAAGCTGGAGTGACCTATGACAGTACAGAACATACTGTGACTGTCACAGTGACCGCAAACAATGGCAAGTTGGAAGCTGCTGTAACAGACAATAATCCAACATTTACCAACAGTTATAAAGACTATGGTGTTAGCTATGAGTTTCTCAGCTCTAATCCAGCCTATCCAAATCTGCCAAAAGAAGTAACTGATTTGCTTCCAGCAGATGCTAACCGTTACACGAATGGTACAAATGTAGATGCGAAGCAACCTGCACAAACAAGTGTTGCAGTTGCGGAAGGCACCTGGACTTTCGAAGGATATGCGGAAACGAATAGCCAGACTGTTGCGGATAAGGACCTTAAGTTTACTGGTAAATGGAATTTTACTCCAGCACCGAAATACAAGGCAACTTATGAATTTGTAAGCGCAGATCCGAACCGTAGCTTACCAGCAGAAGTCACAGCATTGTTACCAAATGATGCCACTGAATATGCAGACGGTGCTGCCGTTCAAGCGGTTCAGCCAACAGAGAAAACTGTTAAAACAACTGAAGGTACTTGGAAATTCCTCAAATATGACGCAGATAGCAAAACTATCGCAGGGGCAGATGTCAAATTTACAGGCACATGGACATTTGAAACTGGGCGTCCTCAAGGACCAGGTACACCGCCACCTTCTTCAGGTTCGACACCACCACCGTCATCATCTGGTGATAAATCAGGCGGTTCGAAAAATGGAACCCCAGGTAATTCGACAGATAAAGATGGAAAAGATGTTACTGGATCAGCAACTGGCAAAAAAGTTTTGCCGAAAACTGGCAGCGAAACATCTATCTTTGCGATAGCAGCAGGATTTGCTCTGATTCTTTTATCAGCTCTTGTCTATCGTTTCAAAAAAGCTAATTAATATTAGCCAGACAAATCATCTCAGCTAGCTGAGATGATTTTTTCTAATTTTTGTCACCATCTATCCTTGATAATGTGCTGACAGTTAAACTTATAAACTCTAAAATAAGCAGTCATTCGAATGGCTGGTTTTTCTTTTAGGTTTTCTGGGCAATCTCTTTTTTGGGGAGTTGAAAAAGATTGAAGTTCAAGAGAAGGAAGAGTAGGAGTACGGCGATAGTAATTGAGGTTTCAAAATTTCTCAAAATCATTAAAAGCCTGCTGAAAAACTACTAGCTCAGGCTTTCTTTGTGCTATAATAAAGAAAAACGATGAGGAGACATTCATGAATCAAACTGTTCAATATTTACAAGAATTAACTGCTATCCCTTCCCCAACAGGGTTTACGGCCGAGGTGACAGACTATTTGGTACACACGCTGGAAGGATTGGGCTATGAGCCTATTCGGACCAATAAAGGCGGCGTTCATGTTGTGGTTAAGGGTGAAAATGATGTCCAGCATCGGGTAGTGACTGCCCATGTGGATACACTGGGGGCTATTGTTCGGGCGATTAAGTCTGACGGTCGTCTCAAGCTGGATCGGATTGGCGGATTCCCTTGGAACATGATCGAAGGAGAAAATTGCCTAGTCCATGTGGCCAGCAGTGGCAAGACTATCAGTGGGACTATCTTAGTTCACCAGACTTCCTGCCATGTTTATAAGGATGCTGGGACGGTTGAGCGAACTCAGGACAATATGGAAGTTCGTTTGGATGAAAAAGTGACAAGTGAGAAAGAAACGCGGGATTTAGGAATCGAAGTCGGTGATTTTATTTCCTTTGATCCTCGTACCAATGTTACCGAGTCAGGCTTTATCAAGTCTCGCTTTCTGGATGACAAGGTCAGCGCAGCTATTTTGCTCAATCTTTTGCGTATCTATAAAGAGGAAAATATTCAGCTGCCAGTGACGACTCATTTTGCTTTCAGTGTCTTTGAAGAGGTTGGTCACGGGGCTAATTCCAGTCTGCCGGCGCAAGCGGTGGAGTATCTAGCGGTTGATATGGGCGCTATGGGTGACGATCAGCAGACGGATGAGTATACGGTTTCCATCTGTGTCAAGGATGCATCAGGACCTTATCACTATGGCTTCCGCCAGCATTTGGTAAATTTAGCCAAGGAGCAGAACATCCCTTACAAACTGGACATCTATCCATTTTACGGATCAGACGCCTCTGCAGCCATGAGTGCAGGAGCAGAAGTCAAGCATGCCCTGTTAGGTGCCGGCATCGAATCCAGCCACTCTTATGAGCGTACCCATATTGATTCAGTTGTCGCGACAGAGCGCATGGTGGATGCTTATCTTAGAAACGGATTAGTCGGACAGGGCGTCTAATAATGTCCAAAAAATCGCTCAAATTATTGGTATAATTCTTAAAAATATGTTATGTTCGTATATAGAATTACTTTAGGTTAAAAGGGAGAAAATGAAAGTAGTTTGTGTGGATTCCTGTATTCGTTCCAGGGTCTTTGGGATTGACATAGCCCTCCGCAATCGGTTTGAACTTTTTGAAGAAATGAAAGTTCCTTATGAATTGTGGGTTTCTGAAGCGGATACAGAGATATATAGTGATGTTGGTGCCAGGAGAAGAGTGCTAGAAAGTTATGAAACCTTGGGTATTGATAGGACTAAGGTCCGTTTTCTTGGTTTAGAGTTAGGGGGACGAAGTGTCCAGGAGTTTGCTGAGGAGGAGCTTGAGGCAGAAGATTGGCTGATAATGGAGCGTCTGGATATTCCAGAAAATATTCTCTTGAGACGTGGACAAGATTTTTATGTAGCGCGCGTCCTTCATCAGGATCACATGATTGCCCTCGGACAAGAGTTAAATAAAAAGGTCATGGGATGGCTGGACCAGGATGTGTTAGACTGTTTGATTTTAGTTGGCGAAGGTCAGGAGGCCTATCTGCCCCAAAAGATGAGGGATAAGGCACTCTTTATCCCAACCACCTATGCAGAACAAGTGGTCCAAAATCCAAGAGAGAAGGTCTTTGATTCTAAGGAGATTCACTTGGTGACAGTCAGTCGTTTGTCTGAGGAGAAAAACGTTCTGTTATTGCTGAAAATCATGGCTTTATTGAAATTTAAAGGTCATAGGCATTTTACGCTCGATATCTATGGAGACGGTCCTGACATGGCCATGCTGCAAGATGTCCTTCAGCTCAATGATTTGGAAGACATAGTTCATTTTAAGGGTTATCAGTCTCAGGTACCTTATCAAGCTTATGATGCCTATATCAGCACCTCTTTATCGGAAGCCTTTGCGACATCGCTCTATGAGGCTTTGGTCAATGGCCTGCCTCTGATAGGTCTGGATGTCCGTTATGCCAATCAGGCTTATATTAAGCATGGAGAGAATGGCTGGCTGATACCGCAAAATGATGCTAATCAATATATTGCTCATCTGGAGCAGTTTAGCCAATTTGGAGAAAAAGAATGGAGGGGATTTTCGGTAAGATCCAAAGAACTTGCCAATCGCTATCACAAAGAATTACTAGTCAATCTATGGGAAAAAGTTTTTAAATTATCTAAAATAGGAGATTAAAAGGAGAAGAAGATGAAAAAGACTTTAGGGAAAAAAGTAGAAATGGGAATGAAATTAGTCCCGATTCCTCTGTCCTTGCTGCTTGCTGGGACAATGGCAGTGACTGTACAAGCAGAGGAGGTAAGTAGTGAAACAGAGGGGAATCAAGTCCAGAATAATCAAGCCACACCTCCTGTCAATCAAGAATTGCCAAATGATGGGACAATCAAAAATACACCAGCAGAGGGACCTTCTGGTCTGACTATCTCAGAAGAAGGAGAGAAGGGAGCAGCCCAAGTCACGCCTGAAATCAAACAGTTAGCTCAAGAATTTTATGACTATCATACTCAGGAAGAGAGCTATGAAATAACTAAGGCTGCAACCATGACCTCTGTCATGCCAGAGATACAGTCGGTGGAGCAAATAGAAGAAGCAGCTAAAAAGTATGATCATGCTTATGCGATCCGTAAGATGGATGGTGTCTTTAAATACATTAACTTAAAGGAAGTTGAAAATTTAAATCTAGTCAAAGATGAGGATTTTAGACAAGTTCCATCAAAAAGAGTATCTAGTTGGGAGTCATTTATCCAAAAGAATACAGCCCTTTTCTTTTTGAATAAGTGGGAGTCTATATTGAATGTAAATCCAACTCCAGAAGAAGTAGCTAAAATACCAAAGGCTATTATTCCACGCTCCGAATTGGATTTGACAGTTGATGAATCTATGCCCAAAAGAGTGTTTTTGAGGACAGCGTATACTCCATCAAAATGGGATGGGATAACCTATGAAGAAGCTTTTTCTAGAAAATATCTGCCTGAGTCAGATCGTAGGATTTTATCTATGAAAGAGATAAGGCAAATATATTCTGAAAATCCAGATATGTTCCGAGTTGATGCGTATCCTAGTGAAAGGAGATTGGCTGAACGAGTACCTATTAATCCGTACTTTCAGAAAATTGTTATTAATCAAAAGGAAATTGATTTTGATGTCCCTAATTACAATACGAATCTAAAGATTGGATTGCTTGATACACGAGATACGGATCCCTTAGCCTTTGGTTATAGAGAACCCAATGCACCATGGAGACAACACAATTATCGTTTCACTGAGTCTCAAATTGGTAGAATTTTTCGACTAGATCGTATGGGATTAGAAAAATATAACGACCTAGTGTATATCGACTGGCTGGGCAATAATCCGACTGTAATGCCACCTTGGTTTGGTGAAAACAATATTAAAACCTTCCACTACAAACTGTATCTGATGAAACCTCATGACAGGACTCGCTATTATATCGATAGAGACTATACGATCCAAATTGAGGGTGTACATAATTTAATTGAGACGCCTGATGGTGGACTTAAATCTGTTGAACCAACTTTTCACAGGGGAGGTAAGACATTACTTGGCTTACAAATTAACCAAGAGGGCATAGATGCAGCTTTTAGAACGGTCAAAGCTGAAGGCTTCGTCTTTAAACTTTCAGATGTTAAGAAGGTTAATGAGAGAGAGACTGGACTGGGAAAGGTTCTTGTCCGTTACCAAGACGAGCAGGGTCATGCTATTGCTAACCCCATTACGGATGAGAAGCCGGGTAAGACTAGATACACAGTCAGTCCTAAACCTTTAATTTCCTATAATAACAAGCTCTATACTTATAAATCTCGACTAGCTGCCTATGATGCTGAATCGGGAGAGTACGAAGCAGGAAGAACCAAAGAAATCGTCTATAAGTATGAACTCAGCCAGTTCCAGCTTCCAAATGATGCACCAAGCGAAGACAAGCCCATCTTGGAAATGACTCGTTTTGTAGATGAATCAGGTCAAGAGTTATCAGACCCAGAGCGAGGTTTAATAGCTTCTAAGAGTATCGCTGGCTATGACTTCCAGTCTAGTACTGAGGAGGACGGCATTCGCACGCATGTCTATCGTGCCAGCGTGCATGAAGTACCGTCAGATGCTCCAAGCGAAGACAAGCCTGTCTTGGCAATGACCCGATTTGTAGATGAATCAGGTCAGGAATTATCAGATCCAGAACGTGGTCTAGTTGCATCTAAGACTATCATTGGCTATGACTTCCAGTCCAGCAGTGACGAGGACGGCATTCGCACGCATGTCTATCGTGCCAGCGTGCATGAAGTACCGTCAGATGCTCCAAGCGAAGACAAGCCTGTCTTGGCAATGACCCGATTTGTAGATGAATCAGGTCAGGAATTATCAGATCCAGAACGTGGTCTAGTTGCATCTAAGACTATCATTGGCTATGACTTCCAGTCCAGCAGTGACGAGGACGGCATTCGCACGCATGTCTATCGTGCCAGCGTGCATGAAGTGCCGACAGACGCTCCAAGCAAAGAGCAACCAATCTTGGAAATGACCCGTTTTGTAGATGAATCAGGTCAAGAATTATCAGATCCTGAACGTGGTTTGGTGGCGTCTAAGACTATCGCTGGTTATGACTACCAATCCAGCAGTGACGAGGACGGCATTCGTACGCATGTCTATCGTGCCAGTGTGCATGAAGTACCGAAAGATGCTCCGGTTGAGGACAAGCCTTCTATCGAAATCACTCGCTTTGTAGATGTAGAAGGAAGACCTTTAGCAGCTGAGGAATTTGGTTTGCTAGATGCTAAGACTATTGAGGAGTATGGATTCGTTTCTGTATCAGATGCCAATGGCGTTCGCACTTATGTTTACAAGCCAAAAACGAACACTCAAACACCTTTGGGAACAGAAACTTCTGAGCAGAAGAGTCTTGTAAGGGTTGAAAACTCTGAGACTAGTCCGGTTCTATCTCGAGTGTCCAAACATCAATTACCAAATACTGGAAACACAAATTCATCATTCTTGGGAGCAGCAATTATCAGCCTTTTGGCTTCCGTTGGCTTACTACATTCCAAGAAAGAACGAAAAAAATAAGGCCAATCTGGTCTTATTTTTTTATTTCCATATTTTTGCTGTGACTTATCTAACACTCCAGACACTAACTGATTTTTCCTCCACAGGAAATTCTCCCCAGCCTTGGTCGTCAACGGTTACGATTTGGGAGCTGTTGCCTAGATAGTCGCTGAATTCTCTGCCAGCCCATTCTGGACCGACAAACATAGATTTGCTTGTTGCTTGGTCATTACTGATAAGGACGGCGATTGGCTGACCATCATCGTCCTTACCTTGACGAGTCCAGCCGATACAGTTTGCATCGTCGAAGTAGTCGGTTTGCTCTCCATAAGCAAGATTGAGGCGGATGTCTAGGAGTTTGTCCAGTAGCTCTTGAAAGCTCTCTTGGGCAAATTCTCCGCTAATGCCATAGTAGTCTCCGTAAAAGACGCAGGGCAATCCGGCTTCTCTTAGAAGTATAAGAGAATAGGCAGCTGGTTTGAACCATTCTTCGACGGTAGATTCTAAAGCCTGACCTCTCTGAGTATCGTGATTGTCTACAAAGGTCACAGCTGATTCAGGATGATTTTTTGCAAGTGTCTGATCAAAAATAGTTCGCAGGTCATAGTCTGCTCCAGATTTGCTGGCATCAAATAAATTTTGATGGAGCTTGACATCGACTAGGTCAAAGCGGTAGTCAATATTTTCTAGATAATCGTTATTGGCTGTTTCGTCACTATTCCAAAATTCTCCAAAGACATAGAAATCATCGCCGTATTTTTCAGTAATATCGCGGATGAAATTCTTCATAAAGAATGAATCAATGTGCTTAACAGCATCTAAGCGAAAGCCATGTACACCACTGCTTTCAATAAACCAATGAGCCCAGTCGTAGAGATTTTGGATGACTTCGGGGTGCTTGAAATCAATATCCGCATACATCAGATAGTCGTAGTTGCCATTCTCGTTGTCCACTAGCTCATCATCTGCCCAACCTTTATTGTCGCCTTGGATGAGAAAAATGCCTGACTTGTTGTTTTTGGCATCATAGTCGGTGCCGGTGAAGTGGTACCAGTGCCATTCGAAGTCATTATAGGCTTTTTTGCGGCCTGGGAAGACAAACTTAGTCCAGCCTTTAATCTCGAAAGGTTCTGATAAGACCTTTGTTCGGTCGTTAGGATCAACTTTAACAACGGTAAAGCGCTCTTTATAGTCAGCTGCGGCCTTGTGATTGAGAACCACATCTGCAATAGCTTCGATACCGTTTTGGCTAAGCGCTTCAATCGCTCGGAGGTATTCTTCCTTCAATCCATACTTGGTGCGTACAGTCCCTTTTTGGTCGAACTCTCCCAAATCAAAGAGGTCATATACGCCATAGCCGACATCATTAGAGCTGGTTCCCTTGAAAGCGGGCGGCATCCAGACCTTGCGAATTCCTTTGGCTGCTAAGTTTGGTGCATCTTCCGCTAAGCGGTTCCAATGCTGACCGTCATCTGGCAGATACCATTCAAAATACTGCATTAAGGTTTGGTTTTCCATATAAATTTTCCTCTTCATTCTCACTGATTGGCTTTATTGTACCAAAAGAAGCAGAAAGGCGCAATCGTTTGCGTTTTTATGCTTCTATAGATATTTTGACGTTTTTCATAGATAAAAGATAGAATAGATTGAACTAAAAGCGCTTACATAGTATAATGGACTTATTATAAAATATTTTATCTAAGGAAAGGTGTCTTTATGAGAAAGAAAAGACTAGTTACATTACTCCTGCCGACTTTGTTGCTTGCACCTTTGGTATTGGCGCAAGCTGTTCAGGCGGATGAGGCGACTCAAGCTAGTAGCGAGCGCACGGACAATCTCAAGACAGAAACAGTTGCAAAGGCTTCTGAAATTGGCTCTCAGGATCAACAATCAACGGCAGTAGAAACTGCAAGTCAGACTTCTTTAGAAGAACCGGTTTCGGAAAAGCAAGAAAAGGCACCACTTGTGCCTGATGAAGCAGCACCTAGCCTTAACCAAGCGCAGGAGCAGGAGCTTCTGGCTCTGGCTAAAGATGTCAGCTCAGCGCCTTCCGCTGGCTCAACTGCTGTGAAAGGCCAAGATTTGTCTGCCTATACTGGCGGCCTTTCAAACCCTTCCCTCGCTGATAAGGAAATAACCCTGCAAGAGGCTGTAGATGAATTGCTCAAATGGGCAGCAGTCAGTGATTCTCAGTTGGGCAGCAGTGCAGAGGACAGAGCAAATCTTGCAAAGAGTCTGGGGATGATTGAAAAAGAAGCTGATTTGACAGCCAGTGTCCAGGGTGCTAATCTGCAATCTATGTATTCGGTTGCTAAGCGACTGCATGATGCCTATCGGTCTGAAAAGAAAGAGCCCCTCTTTTTGAATGGTCGTTCACAACCAATTTTTCCATATAGTAGTGGTGAAGATAGATATGAGGAGTATACTTATGAAGGCAGTGAGATTGTTCGTTTCCCTGTCTATGTAGAGACTGACCACGATACGGATGGTGACGGTAAGCGAGATTTGGTCAAGGCTATTGTGCAGCTTCCTAAAGCGGCTGCTAAGGGTGATTATAAGGCTGCGACAATTTTGGAAGCCCGGCCTTATGTCGCTGGAACCTTAGATGAAGACCATGTGACGCTGGAAAGTCTCAATCTGCCGACAAACGGTTCTTATGATATGAAGAGCCTCCGCAATCAGCCAGCTAAGCGCCAGCCAGTTTCTAGTATGGGCAGTATTGATGCGGCAAAAAGAGCAATGTCATCGGATTGGTATTATTACAGTCCTTATGAGGGGATTTATGACTATGAAAACTTGAACTGGTATGATTATTTCCTCGTTCGAGGCTATGCTTTTGTTTCTAGCGCCGGTCTAGGAACCAAAGGTTCTGAAGGTTTTAATACAACTGGCTCTGATTTAGAAATTGAAGCATTTAAAAATATTGTCGAATGGATTAATGGTAAACGAACGGCCTACACAGACAGGACTAATAATATCGAAATCAAGGCCGACTGGGCTAATGGAAAGGTCGGTATGACTGGCCTGTCCTGGGCTGGTACGACAACTTTCGGTGTGGCAACGACTGGTGTTGAAGGCTTGAAAACCATTGTTCCAGCAGCTGGAATTGCCAGCTGGTATGATTATTTCAATAGTCAGGGGTCGGCTTACACCAATCCGCCTTACAGTGATTTATCTTGGCTTTCTCTCTATGTCGCTACACGCTTGTTAGATCAAAAAGATTGGGCTGCTATTAGTAACAAGTATGCTGACTACATTAATCAGTTAAATAAGGACCAGAATGCGCACGGCCGTAACTATAGTCCGGTATGGCAGGAGCGGGATTATACACTTCATCCAGAGAAGATAAAGACCAGTGCCCTGCTAGTTCATGGTTTGAATGATGACAATGTCAAAACCAAACACTTTGAGCTCATGTTTGATGCGTTAAAAAAAGCCGGTCAAGATGTGAAACTTTATCTTCACCAAGGGAATCATATCAATCCTGCTGCCGTATCTAGAGGCTTTGGTATTACAGCTAACAAGCAAGATTTTTATGACCTGCTCAATACTTGGTTCTCTCATTACCTCTATGATGTGGAAAATGATGTCAGCAAGCTTCCAGCTGTTCTAGCCCAAAACAACTATGATCCAAATAAATGGACCAGTTATGATAACTGGAAAAGCAGTAATCGCTTGATTCTGACAGCTCAGTCCAAGCGCTTAGAAGAAACGATTTCCAGTGACTACGCGGGAGCGGGAATTGATACCAGCAAGCGTGATGAAGCGGTTAGCAAAGCTTCTTCTAAAGCTAATTTGACCTTTATGACAGATGTCAAAGAGGATATGACCATTAAAGGACATATCCCAGTCCATTTCAAGGCAGCTCTGGCAAAGTGGGGCGGCAGTAATCTGCAGGTCAATGCCCTCCTAGTAGATGTATCAGACCAAGAGTTTGATGTGGTTGGAAACGGCGCAGCCAGTGATGAAAGTCAGAAAGACGGCTTTTGGATGGGCAGCAATCTCAACAATATGGATATCAAAAATTTTGCGACTATCAAAACCAAATACAAAGTCATTGCAAAAGGATGGGTCAATCTGGCTAATCCAGAATCGGGCTATACACCGTCTAGCTCGCAAAATAGTATTGATCCTCAAATTGGTCAATTCCAAGACTATACAGTCTATTTGCAGCCTAATCTCTATACGGTGAAAAAAGGTCATAAGCTGGCTCTTGTTTTCAACACGTACGACCCAAGCGACCTCACGATTGATCGTCAATATGAAGTAACTTTCAAGACGGACTCCATCAGTGCGCTAATACCTACTTTGGAAGCTAGTCGTTTGCAAAAGGCGAACTATATACCGAATGCTCTTGATACAGCTTATGCAGCTCTACCAGAGATTATTGGTGCCAAATTAGTTGCACCAGCAATTTTAGAAGTTCCTGAGTATATCTTTGACAGCGAAGAAGGAAAAGAAGTTCCGTCAGTTCAGTTGGCGGTTCACTATGCAGAACATTATGATCAGGCAGTAGGAAAAGTTCAGAAGATCAGCAAGCAGCAAGCTCCAGCTGCCTTACCTAAAACCGGAAGCAATTCAGATAAGGGAATCCTGCATCTTGGCCTGGCTCTGCTGGTCAGCACACTAGGCTTATCTAGTTTAGCAAAGAAATACAAACAACCGTAGTCGTTCTGTTTAATAAAGCAGCTGGAATTTCATAGTTAGATGAAGTTCAGCTGCTTTTAGCTTTATCTTGTAGCAGTCGTTAGGCAGAGACGAGACAAAAAGCCGCAAAAAGAGTATACTAATCTGTATAGAAATCGGTAAAGGAGCTCTCTTATGATTGAATTTAAAGATGTCACTAAAGTTTATGAAGGAACGGTAGCTCTCAATCAGCTGAATCTGACCTTGCAGAGCGGAGAAATCGTCGGTCTGATTGGTCACAATGGCGCCGGCAAATCTACTACCATTAAGTCATTGGTCAGCGTTATCAATCCTAGCAGTGGACAGATTTTTGTGGATGGGAAAGAATTGTCCGCTAATCGCTTGGAAATCAAGAAAAAAATCGGCTATGTAGCTGATTCACCTGATCTATTTTTGCGCCTAACTGCCAATGAGTTTTGGGAGCTGGTAGCGACTTCTTACGATATGACAAATGCTGAAGTAGAAGAGCGATTGGGAAATCTGCTCCATCTTTTCGACTTTGGCTCTCATCGCTATGAGGTTATTGATTCATTCTCTCATGGGATGAGGCAAAAAGTCTTCGTCATAGCGGCACTTTTGTCTGATCCGGATATTTGGGTGCTGGATGAGCCGCTTACTGGTCTTGATCCGCAGGCAGCTTTTGACCTCAAGCAGATGATGCGCCAGCATGCAGATAAAGGAAATACAGTTCTCTTTTCAACCCATGTCTTGGAAGTGGCAGAGCAGCTCTGTGATAAGGTGGCCATTCTCAAAAAAGGGAAATTGATTTTCTACGGAACGATTGAAGAACTAAAAGGCCAACATCCAGAACAGTCTCTTGAAACCATTTATCTTGGTCTAGCTGGCCGTAGAGAAGAGGTGAGTCCTGATGCGCATTAAAGCTATAAAAAAACTCGTTGATATCAACATTCTCTATGCTATTCAGCCGTCTCAGCTGCAGCAGTACCGCAAGATGCAAGCTAAGAATCCTGAGCGCAAGGTCAATGTATCTCTGAAGGCCATCCGCATGTATCTGATTTTAGGACTGGTCTATCTCTTTCTTTTCGGCTTGATGGGCTCCCTGAACCAACTGGTTGGCAATCCGGGTCTCTTTGCCAATTTGGTTTCCGCTTTTGCTCTCTTTTCTATGTCTCAGGGCTTTCTGGTTTTTTACAATGTCTTTTATGAAAGCAAGGACTTGCAGTCTTATCGTCCCTACGCTTTTAGCGAAGCAGAAATCATCGTCGGCAAAAGCATTTCAGTTATTCTGACCTTGCTGATTGCCATTTTGCCTATGTTCAGTTATTTCTTGGTTCTGGCTTTCCAAGGTGGTAATCCTTTCTTGGGCCTGCCCTTAGCTCTGCTTGCTATTCTGATTTTAAGTTCAGTTATCACCTTTCTGATTCTGATTGCCGTCCATTTCATTACCAAGACAGCCTTTTTCAGGAAGTACAAGACCATCCTGTCCAATGTCATTCTGGCTCTTGTTTCCGTTGGATCCTTTTTCCTCTATTTTATGATTAATCAAATGAACAGCAGAAGCGTTGTAAATCGTACAGAGGTCAAAGCTTTCTTTCCGCCAGTTCAGGCCTTTTATGATTTTATCCTTCATCCTTTTCATACAGCTTCCTTGCTGGGATTTTTGGGATGGGTTGCAGTTGCGGCTCTTCTATTTTTCATCGTAAAGACCAAGGTGATTCCAGAGTTTTATGAGGCAGCTCTCATGACGGGCTCTTCAGTAGGAAAGCGGGAGCGCGTGCATGACATCAATATTGCGGAAGCAAAAAATCTCAAAAAGTTTGTCTGGCATTACAATATCAGGCTCTTGAGCGAGGGTTCTGTCATTATGCAAGCTATCTTTATGTCGGCCTTTCTCCCTTACATTGTCATTTTCAGTATGGGAATGGGCATGATACAAGGTGGCCTGTCTTTGACTTCTTATCTGGGACCACGTTTCCTCTTGCCAATGATGGCTCTGGCTGTTTTGATTGCAACGCTAAACTCAGGCGGCAGCAACCTTACGGCTATTGGGATTTCTCTGGAAAGGGAAAATTTTGATTATCTCAAGGTTCTCCCCTTTGATTTGAAGCAATATATTCGTCTGAAGTTTTGGCAGCTCTTTGCCGTCCAGTCTATCCTGCCTCTGACCTTGCTTTTGATAACTAGCCTTATTTCCGGTATGCATCCAGTGACTTTCTTGGGCATGGTGATTGTTTGGGCCTTAATTAGCCTAATGTGGAGTTCTTGGGGTTACTACCGAGACTACAAGCATTTTGTGACTAATTGGTCCAATGTCACAGAATTGATGAGCCGAGATAATAATATGGTGAAAACTCTCTTAGCCATCGCTCTGATTTTAGGAATGTTGATTGTCATTACTCTTCTCTTCTTTATATCCAATGTTCTTGCGCCTCTGGTAATTTATGTGATAGTTGCTCTAGTTTTAGCAGGCTTAGCTGTGTTGTCTTACATAGTCCACAAACACTACATGAAGAAGCTGAATGAAGATTTAGCAGTATTTTATTAAACAAGCATCAGGAAGTCGAAAGACTTTCTGATTTTTTGACTGATAATCATAAAAATAACAGTTCTGCAAATGTACAGAACTGTTATTTGTTTTTCTTTATTTTTTCTACATCCAGTGGCATGAAAGTCGCCATAACTCGACCGATTAGTTTAGGTTCTTCCTCATGAGGGATAAACTTTTCACTGTATTTTTTATTAAGGGAAATTAGACGAATACCGGATGGATCGTTGAAGACTCTTTTTATAATGGTTTGACCGTCATAGTCAATAGCATAGATAGCGCCGGCAAGCTCGAAATGAGTCTGCTTGATTAGGGCTACGGAATCTCTCGGATACTTGGGCTCTAACGAGTCAGTTCGTACCCAAAGGGCAATATCGTAGTCAATTTCTCTGTCCAGCCAGACTAAATCAGCTTGTTCAGGCTTATGCTGAGAGAGATAGTAATTCTCATAGACCAAGTAGGGGAAGTAGTCATCCTTTAAGCTGGCTTGTGTTTCTTGCTCAGTCAGGCTAGCTTCCAGTAGCTTTAATCCTTGCTCCTGTCTGTTTTGGTCAAGTTGTTGATAAATACGATTTAAATCGGGAAATTGTTGAGGGATGTCTGCAATTAATCGGTAACGAGGATCGATTTCTTCAATCTCTACCTTAAAAAAACTTGCAATCTTTTCTAGATTGGCTGCGATAGGCAGAGATGTCCCTTTGATATAGCCAGTCAGTGTACTAGCGGGAATGCCTGTTTCACGAGATAGCTCAACTTGTTTTTTACCTGTTTCCTTGAGAAGTTCTTTGAGTTTTTTAGAAATGAGAAGACTTGCTTCCTTATCTTGGGGGCTTGCGGCGCCTCTTCCTCTGGCCATAATATCAACTCCTTTACTTGTTTCAATTATAGCGAATTAAATCGAAAAAGTAAAGGATTAGGCTAAGATAATTGACCTAATCCTTTGCTTTTTTAGATACCTTATTAAATTTCGTAGCCCATTAAGATTCCGCCTTCCTCAGCATAGAAGCTGCATAGACCTGAAGTTGGCACCATTTCGATTTGAGCTTGTGGATACTTTTCTTGTACCAGTTGGCTAAATTGCTGGCAGAACTTCTCGTTATTGCGGTGAGCGATGATGAGTCGGCCACCCTTGTAACCAGCTTTAAGTAGCTCTTCGATTGCAGAAGCAAGAGCCTTTTTCGGACCGCGTGCCTTTTGCAGAAGCTCTAGCGTGCCAGTCTGGCTAGCTTCACCGACCATGCGGATATTTAGCAAGCCGACAACGGTTCCCAGAAGTTTGCTAAGCCGGCCGTTTTTTACCAAGTTATCTACCTTTGCCAGAACGAAGAGAAGCTTAGTTTTCTCTTGATAGCGACTAATGACTTGAACGACTTCATCAAAGCTGAGATCTTGCTGGATGAGTTCATTGAGTTTAGTCACAAGTAAGTCCACCTCGCCGCCTGCAGAAAGACTATCAATGACATGAATCTGGGCATCAGGATGTTCTTCCAAAAATATTTTTTTAGCAACCTGTGCACTATTATTGCTGCCAGATAGAGTTCCAGTGATAGTCACCACAAAGATCTTGTCGGCTCCCTCAAAGCTTTTGAGATAGTCATCTGGACTAGGGCAGGCAGACTTAGAAGCAGCAGAAGAAGCATACATTTTCTCCATCATAAGATCGATATCAAGCTGCTTGTCATCTACAAAAATCTCATTTTCCACTTGAATGGTCAAGGGAACACTTTCAAACTGGGTGTCCTTGGCCAAGTTTGCCATTTCACGAAAGTCACAGCCAGAGTCAGCTATAATTTTCCAAGTCATATTTTTCTCCTTTTTTGTCAAGTATGTACAATAAAAAAATTGACAAAAAACCTGTCTTTTTTTACAATTATAACATGAAGAATGCTTACTAGAAAGCGGAAACTGTCAGCTGAGACAAGAGGGAAGAAATTGTTATGTCGGAAAAGAAAATATCGGAAAAATCACTCGCGAATTTAAAGAAATACAATCAGGAATCCAATCAAATCACGAGAGAGTCTCTGGAAATTTCTCTCATGCAGCTGCTGGAGAAGAAGGAACTCAAAAAAATTACGATTTCAGAGCTGGTTGAGCGAGCAGGGGTTTCCCGCGCTGCATTTTACCGCAATTATAGCTCTAAAGAGCAGATTCTGGAAGAGATTTTTAAAAATACTGTTCAAGGTATTACGGATAAATTGGAAGAGTTTAACTTTAAAACGGAGATGTACCAAATTTGGCTCTTCCTTTTTAAGGAAGCCAAGAAAGAAGCTCGGGTTATCAGTCTAGCCATTGACTATAATTTTGAAAAGTTGCTGACTCAGGCTGTGTTTGACTTTTTGGAAAAGCGCAATCGCAATGCTAAGAAAACGACTAACTCTTACATGAATTCCTTCTGGAGTTCGGCAGTTGTTTCCGTTCTTTCCAAGTGGATTAAGGATGGCATGAAGGTTCCAGCTGAAAAAATAGCTTCTTTAGGCCTACCTCTTTTCCCACAGAAAAAGAAATCAAATAAAAACAAGTGAGTCATTAGGGCTCGCTTGTTTTTAGGTTCTGTAAGAAGCTGTTCAGTTCTTTTTGGTTCCTTAATTCGTAGAATTTCTGAGGAAAAGTTTGTCGGATTTTCTTATATCTTGCCAGTGCTGTCTGACGTCGTCCTTTCCAAAGAACCCAGCAGATAAACTCCCAGTCAAACTTTTCGGGGCAGCCTGGAGCCATGCTTTCTCTGGTCCGATTGCGGTATTTTAAATAGCGTTTGAAAGCTCGATAAAGACAGTTCCAGCGAGAGAAGTTCAGAAAGATGATTTGGTCGGCTTCTTCCATCCGCCGTTCATAAAAACACCAAGAGTAGTTGCCATCAATAATCCAGTCGGTATTTTTTGACAAAAAATCATCCATCTGTTCACTCATCCAATCACGGTCGCTATCCTTCCAGCCAGGTTGGAACTGCAATCTATCCATGTGAAGTTTGGGAATGGAGTAGTGGTTGGACAGTTGTGTTGCTAGAGTGGATTTGCCAGAGCCGGAATAACCAATAATTGCTATTTTCATCCCTTTCTCCTTTGTGTGAGAAACAAAAAAAGCTCCTGAGAGCTCCCTTTGTATGCATTATTTAGCAAGTTTAGCTGAAAGGCGTGCTTTATCGCGGCTTGCTTTGTTTTTGTGGATCAAACCTTTTGTTTCTGCTTTATCGATAGCTGAGCTAGCAGCACGGAAAAGTTCTTCAGATGGGTTTGCTTCAAATGCTTTGATTGCAGTACGCATAGCTGACTTTTGAGCTGAGTTTTTTTCGTTATGTTTCACGTTCAATTCAGCGCGTTTGATAGCTGATTTAATGTTTGCCAAGTTGTTTCACCTCCATTGAAAATACTAACTATCTAATTATATATGAAAAGTTAAGATTTGACAAGCTTTTTTATTTTTTTAAGTAAATTTCATCAATTTCGTGATTTCCAGCTTTATGCAGGATAATTTCTGCCCGATTTCGGGTTGGCTCAATGTAGTCTAGCAGGTTGACAAGGTTAATGCTTTTCCAGACATTATGGGCGAAAGCTACCACTTCCTCTTCTGCTTGAGTGGTGAAGCGGTGATAGTAGTTTTTGGGGTCGTTTTCAGCCAGCGTCAGCATTTTTTTAAAGCGATCTAGATACCAATTTTCAATATTTTCGACCTCAGCATCAACATAGATAGAAAAGTCAAAAAAGTCTGTCATATATAGGCGCTCGTTCTGAGGATTCTGGAAAACATTGATGCCTTCGACAATAACAAAGTCAGCAGCCTTTACATCTTGCATTTCCTGAGGGACGATATCATAAGTTTCATGCGAGTAGACTGGAATTTGGAAATCCTGACCGTTTTTTATGCTATCCAGAAAGGAAAGAAGCAACTCCATATTATAGCTTTCTGGGAAACCCTTGCGGTTTAAAATGCCATAATCTTCCAAGGTTTTATTCGGAAATAAAAAACCATCTGTGGTAACTAGCTCGACTGTTGCATTTGAAAAAGTCCGAGAAAGCAGAATCTGCAGCAAACGGCTAGTGGTGGATTTCCCAACGGCTACACTGCCAGAAACTCCGATAATAAAAGGTTGTTTTCGGCTTTCCTTTTGTAGAAAAATCCCCTTGGAAAAAGCCAAGTCTTCCTTAGAACGCTTATAAATCTGAATGAGATTGGTTAAGGGTAAGTAAATGTCCGTCACGTCCTGAAGGCTAATTTTGTCATTGAAACTCTTGATAGAGTTAAGTTCAGCCTGAGTCAGGGGCGGAGTTGTTTTGCGGTGCAGGTTTTGCCATGTATGGCGGCTTATTTTTTCAAAGTGAAGAAATTCGTTAGTCATAAGTTACTCCTGTATGATGGACTTTAGTATAACATACTTTTTGGAGAAATGAAAACGATTTACAAATCTAGGAAAATTATGATAAAATGGTTGTATGACTAAAATGTATTTTGCAGAAAATCCTGATGCCAAACACGATATTCATGAATTAAATGTAGAACTGTTAGGACAGCGGCTGACTTTTTTGACTGATGCTGGTGTTTTCAGTAAAAAGATGATTGATTATGGCAGTCGGGTCCTTTTGTCTGTCTTGGACTTTGAAGCTGGAGAAAGAGTGCTGGATGTTGGTTGTGGCTACGGGCCTCTAGGTTTGACCTTAGCCAAAGCGCAAGGAGTAACTGCGACCATGGTGGATATCAACCAGCGAGCCTTGGACTTGGCTCAGCAGAATGCTGAGAGAAACCAGATTTCAGCTGATATCTTCCAGTCGAATGTTTATGAAAAAGTCAACGGCATTTTCGACCATATTATCAGTAATCCGCCTATTCGTGCTGGTAAGCAAGTCGTGCACGAAGTCATCAGCGGAAGCTATGAGCATTTGACAGAAGGCGGTGATTTGACCCTTGTGATTCAGAAAAAGCAGGGAGCACCCAGTGCCAAGTCAAAGATGGAAGATGTTTTTGGAAACTGTGAGATTGTTAAGAAGGACAAAGGCTACTATATACTAAGGAGCGAAAAATAGGATGCGTGCTGTAGATATTATCCAAAAGAAGAGAGACGGTCTGGAGCTAACCAGTCAGGAAATTCAGTGGTTGATTGAGGGTTATGTGGACGGGACGGTGCCCGACTATCAGATGGCAGCCTTTGCAATGGCTGTCTATTTTAAGGGCATGACGACTCGGGAAATTTCGGATTTAACCATGACCATGGTTGGAACTGGAGAGCAGTTTGACTTGTCAGAAATCGCGGGAATAAAAGTAGATAAACATTCTACTGGAGGTGTTGGTGATAAGGTAACTCTGGTCTTGGTTCCTTTGGTGGCTAGCTTTGGTGTGCCTGTTGCTAAAATGAGCGGCCGCGGTCTGGGTCATACTGGAGGAACCATTGATAAATTAGAATCCATTAAAGGATTTCAGGTAGAGCGCAGTCAGGAAGACTTTATCAAGCAGGTGCAGGAAATCGGCTTGTCAGTAATTGGTCAGTCTGATCAGTTGGTGCTAGCGGATAAGTTGCTCTATGCCTTGCGAGATGTAACCGCAACTGTTGATACGATTCCGCTGATAGCTAGCTCTGTTATGAGTAAGAAAATTGCGGCTGGTGCCGATAGCATCCTTCTGGATGTAACGGTCGGTGAAGGCGCCTTTATGAAAAATATTAATGACGCTCGTGTACTAGCACGTACTATGGTAGATTTGGGCAAGGCTGTCGGAAGAAAAACAGTAGCTGTTCTGACAGATATGAGTCAGCCTTTGGGAACCAGCATTGGCAATCGTCTTGAAATCATAGAAGCCTTGGAAATCTTGCAGGGCAAGGGCCGTGAAGACATCACAACTTTCATTTGTGAGTTGGCTCAGATTATGCTCGGACTGGCAGATGTTGAGAAAACGGTGGAAGAAGTGAGAGAACAGCTGATCAACGGTGCTGCTTTGAAGAAATTTGAAGCTATGGTTTCTGCTCAAGGCGGCGACTTGGAAGATCTCTATCGTCCATCAAGTACAGCTCATATTGTAGATGTGAAAGCAGAACAGGCAGGTTATATCACTGAACTGCCTGCTATGGAGTTCGGACTCTTTGCCATGAGACTTGGAGCAGGACGGGCAGTTAAATCTGACGACTTGGATTATGAAACTGGAATTGTTTTCGAAAAGAAAGTCGGAGAAAAGGTCGAAATTGGAGAAGTTTTCGCAAAAATTTATTCAAATGAAAAAATTTCTCAAGAACTAGTTACAGAATTTCAAAAAAATGTTAAAATAGGTGATGAAAGCGTTGCAGTAAGCGAAATTATCGAGGTTATTGCTTAATTCTAGGAGAAGTCAACATGAAATTAAACAAATACATAGACCATACGCTTTTAAAACCAGAAGCGTCAGAAGAGCAGATTCTGAACTTAATTGAAGAAGCAAAAGTTTATGATTTTGCCAGTATCTGTGTCAATCCAACCTGGATAGAGTTTGCTGCGGAGCAGCTGAAAGGTTCAGATGTTAAGGTTTGTGTACCAATTGGTTTTCCTTTAGGAGCCAACACTTCCGATGTGAAAGCTTTTGAAACAAAGGACGCCATCCAAAAGGGTGCGGGCGAAGTGGATATGGTCATCAATGTCGGTGCTCTGAAATCTAAAAATTATGATTTAGTAGAGCGAGACATCCGTGCGGTTGTAGAAGCTGCTAACGGTACCTTGGTCAAGGTAATTCTGGAAACTTGCCTGCTGACAGATGCGGAAAAGGTTAAGGCCTGCCAATTGGCTCAGAAAGCTGGAGCTGATTTTGTTAAGACCTCTACAGGATTTTCAACTGGCGGTGCGACAGTTGAAGATGTTGCACTCATGAGAAAAACAGTTGGTCCTGACATGGGCGTCAAGGCTTCTGGCGGTGCTCGTTCTTATGAAGATGCGCTGGCCTTTATTGAAGCAGGTGCGACTCGTATCGGAACTTCAGCCGGTGTGGCGATTATGAAGGGAGAAGAAGCTAGTGGCGACTACTGAGTTGATTGACTTAGCTGTCCAAGCCAGCAAAAATGCTTATGTTCCCTATTCTCATTTCCCTATCGGAGCGATTTTAGTTGCTAAAGACGGACGGGTTTTTACTGGCGTTAACGTTGAAAATGCTAGTTTTGGCTTGACCAACTGCGGAGAGCGGACAGCTATATTTAAGGCAGTTTCAGAAGGAGTTTTAGACTTCGAAGAACTGATTGTCTATGGTGAGACGGAAAAACCTATATCACCCTGTGGTGCCTGCCGCCAAGTAATGGCAGAATTTTTTTCTGAGGATCTAAAAGTGACCTTGGTCGCTAAAGATAAATCGACGGTCGTGATGACGGTCAAGGAATTACTTCCATATTCTTTTACAGATTTAACATAAGTCTGTTATCGGTCATCTGACCAAACTCAAACTTGCAACTGTGTTGCACATCTTATTTAGGAGGTTCAGAAATGAACAAAAAACAATGGCTAGGTCTTGGTCTAGTAACTGTCGCAGCATTCGGACTTGCTGCATGTGGAAACCGTGCTTCTCGCTCAGATTCTTCAAACGCGAAAACTGATTTGAAGGCTGCTATCGTAACTGATACTGGCGGTGTTGATGATAAGTCATTTAACCAGTCTGCATGGGAAGGTCTGCAAGCTTGGGGTAAAGAAAACGGTCTTTCTAAAGATAATGGTTTTACTTACTATCAGTCTAATGATGAGTCTCAATATGCGAATAACCTAAACCAAGCTGCTACGGATGGTTATAATTTAGTATATGGTATCGGATTTGCCCTTCGTGATGCGGTTGAATCTGCTGCCCAAGATAACACAGACATCAATTATGTTATTGTTGATGATGTTATCGAAGGAAAAGAGAATGTTGCTTCAGCTATTTTTGCTGACAATGAAGCTGCTTACCTTGCTGGTGTTGCTGCTGCAAAAACTACTAAGACAAAACAAGTTGGTTTCATAGGTGGTATAGAAGGCGCAGTTATCACACGTTTTGAAAAAGGTTTCGAAGCTGGCGTGAAATCAGTTGACCCGTCTATCAAGATTCAAGTAGACTATGCTGGCTCATTTGGTGATGCTGCTAAAGGTAAAACAATTGCTGCTGCTCAATATGCTGCAGGTGCAGACGTGGTTTACCAAGTTGCTGGTGGAACTGGTGCTGGAGTATTTAACGAAGCTAAGTCAATCAACGAAACAAGAAATGAAGATGAAAAAGTTTGGGTACTCGGTGTTGACCGTGATCAAACTGAAGAAGGTAAATACAAGTCTAAAGATGGTAAAGAATCTAACTTTGTTTTGGCATCAAGCTTGAAACAAGTTGGTAAGACTGTCCAAGACATTGCTAACCAAACTGCTAAAGGTAAATTCCCAGGCGGTAAAACTACAACCTTCGGCCTGAAAGACGGTGGAGTTGACTTGACAACTACAAACCTGTCAGAAGATGCGAAAAAAGCCGTTGAAGAAGCGAAAGCAAAAATCCTTGACGGCAGCATCACTGTTCCTGACAAATAAAACAATTTAAGAGCGATCCGACCGTGTAGGGTCGCTTCTTTTTGAAATTGAGACGCCTTTGTGTCAATAGAATTTATTAGCACTGGCTGTGCTAGTAAATTTTATTGAAATAAAATGAAATTCTGGAAAGGAAAGAGCCATGACACATGAAAATGTCATTGAAATGCGAGAAATTACCAAGATTTTTGGTGAATTTGTAGCCAATGATAAAATCAATTTGGAACTCAGAAAAGGTGAAATTCACGCTCTTTTGGGAGAAAATGGTGCCGGCAAGTCAACCTTGATGAATATGCTGGCTGGCCTGCTTGAGCCGACCAGCGGTGAGATTGTAGTGAATGGAAAGTCAGTTAAACTGGACTCTCCATCAAAGGCGGCCTCACTTGGTATCGGGATGGTGCACCAGCACTTTATGCTTGTTGAAGCTTTTACTGTCGCTGAAAATATCATCCTTGGAAGTGAAATCACAAAAAATGGTGTGTTGGACTTGAAAGGTGCCACTAAAGAAATTAAGGAACTTTCTGAGAAATACGGCTTGGCAGTTGATCCATCTGCTAAGATTGAAGATATTTCTGTCGGTGCCCAGCAGCGGGTTGAGATTCTGAAAACTCTTTATCGTGGGGCGGACATTCTCATCTTTGACGAGCCGACAGCCGTTCTGACGCCAGCTGAGATCGATGAATTGATGAAAATCATGAAGAATCTCGTCAAAGAAGGAAAGTCTATCATTCTTATCACTCACAAGTTGGATGAGATTCGGGCAGTTTCTGACCGCGTAACGGTTATTCGTCGCGGAAAATCTATTGAAACAGTTGAAATCGCTGGTGCAACTAACCAAGATTTGGCTGAAATGATGGTGGGACGGGCTGTTTCCTTCAAGACTGCGAAAGAGCCTGCTAATCCTCAAGAAACTATCTTGTCAATCAAAGATCTTGTTGTTGAAGAAAACCGTGGTGTTCCAGCTGTTAAGGGACTTTCTCTTGATGTCCGAGCTGGTGAGATTGTTGGTATTGCAGGTATTGATGGCAATGGTCAAACCGAGCTGATTCAGGCTATTACAGGACTTAGAAAAGCTAGCTCTGGCGAGATTACAATTAAGAACCAGTCTATTATTGGTAAGCAGCCGCGGCAGATAACTGAAATGAAAGTCAGCCACGTTCCTGAAGACCGTCACCGTGATGGTTTGGTCCTGGCAATGTCCATTTCTGAAAATATTGCTCTGCAGACTTACTATAAAGAACCGCTCAGTAAAAATGGAATCCTGAACTATGGTAACATTTATTCTTACGCACGCAAGTTGATGGATGAATTTGATGTTCGGGCGGCTAGTGAATATGTACCTGCTTCAGCTCTTTCAGGAGGAAACCAGCAGAAAGCTATCATTGCTCGGGAAATGGATCGCGATCCAGACCTTCTGATTGTCAGTCAGCCAACTCGCGGACTTGATGTGGGGGCGATTGAATACATTCATAAACGCTTGATTGAAGCACGGACTCAAGGCAAGGCTGTCCTAGTTGTTAGCTTTGAGCTAGACGAAATCCTCAATGTTTCTGATAGAATCGCCGTTATCCACGATGGTAAGATTCAGGGAATTGTAACTCCAGAGGAAACTAATAAGCAAGAGCTTGGTATTCTCATGGCTGGTGGTAAGATTCAGAAGGGAGCTTCAAATGTCTAAAAAAACACAACAGATTGCGGTTCCTTTAATCTCAGTTCTTCTAGGGATTTTATTGGGAGCGGTTGTCATGGCCATCTTTGGTTATGATGCTATCTGGGGGTATGAATCCCTCTTTAAAACAGCTTTTGGTTCTTTGAGAAGTTTGGGTGAGATTTCTCGTGCGATGGGACCTCTGATTCTCATTGGTTTGGGCTTTGCTGTAGCTAGCCGGGCTGGATTCTTTAATGTCGGACTTCCTGGTCAAGCCTTAGCTGGCTGGATTTTGGCTGGTTGGTTTGCACTTTCCTTCCCTAATTTACCTCGTCCTTTGATGTTATTGGCGACTGTAGTCATTGCAGCAGTAGCTGGTGGTATTGTTGGTGCTATTCCAGGAATTCTACGCGCTTATCTGGGAACGAGTGAAGTTATCGTAACCATTATGATGAACTATATTGTTCTTTTTGTTGGAAATGCTCTTATTCATAGTTTCCCAGAATCTGTGATGCAGAGTGTTGACTCTAGTAAGCGTGTCAGTGCAAATGCGATTTATCAAACAGAGTGGTTGAGAAGTCTTACATCTAACTCTCGTATGAATATCGGTATCTTCTTTGCCTTGATTGCAGTAGTGGTTATTTGGTATTTGCTTAAGAAAACAACACTTGGTTTTGAAATTCGTGCTGTAGGGCTTAATCCAAATGCATCTGAATATGCAGGGATGTCATCTAAGCGTACTATTATCGTATCTATGATTATTTCAGGTGCTCTTGCAGGACTTGGAGGAGTAGTAGAAGGACTTGGGACTTATCAGAATGTCTTTGTTCAAGGAAGTTCCCTGAGTGTTGGTTTCAATGGTATGGCGGTAAGTCTTTTGGCAGCCAATTCTCCAATTGGAATTCTCTTTGCAGCCTTCCTATTTGCGGTCCTGAGTGTGGGTGCTCCAGGTATGAACGTGGCTCAGATTCCAACAGAACTTGTAAACATCGTAACAGCTTCTATTATCTTCTTTGTCAGCGCCCACTATCTGATTGAGCGTATGACAGGTATGACAATCTTTGATTTCCTTAAAAATCGTCGCCAAGAAGCTAAAAAAGTGAAGGAGGGAAACTAGGATGAATATTGTAACGGTATTAAGTTTATTAGTATCATCTATGCTGATTTATGCGGCTCCCTTGATTTTCACAAGTATTGGCGGGGCTTACTCTGAACACGCTGGTGTGGTTAATGTCGGCTTGGAAGGAATCATGGTTATGGGGGCTTTTACAGGCGTTCTCTTTAACCTGACTTTCGAGAAGAGTTTTGGTAGTGCGACTCCGTGGCTTTCATTGATTGCTGCTGGTTTGGTCGGAGTTGTCTTCTCTCTTATCCATGCTGTTGCGACCATTACCTTCCGTGCGGACCACGTTGTGAGTGGTACAGTGCTGAACTTGCTGGCGCCAGCCTTGGCAATTTTCCTTGTTAAAGCTATTTATAACAAGGGACAAACAGATAACATTCAGCGTTCATTCGGGAAGTTTAATTTCCCTGTTCTGTCTGATATTCCAGTCTTGGGAGACATTTTCTTCAAGCATACAAGCTTGGTTGGTTACCTTGCTATTGCTTTCTCTTTCCTTGCTTGGTTTATCATGTTTAAGACCAAATTCGGACTGCGTCTTCGCTCAGTCGGAGAGCATCCGCAGGCGGCAGATACCTTGGGAATCAATGTTTATCTCATGCGTTATTGCGGTGTCATGATCTCTGGTCTGCTCGGTGGTATTGGTGGAGCTATTTATGCTCAGTCAATCTCGGTTAACTTTGCTGTGACAACTATCGTAGGTCCAGGATTTATCGCCTTGGCAGCTATGATTTTTGGTAAATGGAGTCCTATCGGAGCTATGCTGGCGAGTCTCTTCTTTGGAGCTTCCCAAAGTTTGGCGGTTATCGGGAACCAGTTGCCATTGCTTTCAAGTGTTCCAACGGTTTATCTACAGATTGCGCCATATGTATTGACGATTGTAGTCCTTGCGGCATTCTTTGGTAAAGCTGTTGCTCCGAAAGCGGATGGTATCAACTATATCAAGTCTAAATAAACCTTTACACCAGTTCTTTGGAGCTGGTGTTTTTTGGTGTTTGAAAGAAGCTATAATCATTGGAATAAAAAAGCTTGCTTCAGGTGAAGCAAGCTTTTTAAGATTAGTTTGTTGCGATTTCATTTAGCAGGTCTTCTGCAGTGGTGGTTGGGTTAACTCGTACGCGGTTGAGTGAGAGCAAGCCATTGGATAGGGAAGCTAGTCCGTTATTGGTTGTCAGTCCCATCTTGTAGCCAACACTTTCAGCAATCTGCAAGGTTGCATCGCTGTATCGTCCAGATGGATAGGCAACGGTGGTTGTGGTTTGAGACAATTCTTTATCTAAGTAAGACTTAGAATCTTTTAACTCAATTTTTTGTTGGTCTTCTGTCGTTGCTGAGAGGTCGGGATGGTTGACGGTGTGATCTTCAAAGGACATGCCTTTGTCCTTCATTTCCTTTATCTCGTCTAGTGTCAGCATATCTTCACGCCCTGCTTGAACAAATCCGGTAATGACATTATTGGTTGCTTTCATGTCATATTTCTGGAGAAGCGGAAAGGCATTAGTATAGAAATCCTTTAAACTATCATCGAAGGTCAGCCAGACGACTTTTTTGTTTTCTGGCAGGACGTTCTCCGTCAGTACCTTGTATGCTTCTGCTGGTGTTAGTGGATAGTAGCCTGCGTCTTTCAAGGCTTTCAGATGACTTTCAAATGTGGCTGGGTCCACAATCAAACCGGCGTTAGCTGCTTCTGATTGATCCATGACGTGAATGGCATGATACATCAAGATAGGAACTTGAACTGGCTGGTCTTGCTTGACCCATTTGACTTTGTCTTTACTGTTGTCATCCGAAGTTGTCTTTTTTTCCCGAGTCGGTGCTGACGAAGTTTTAGATGAAGTATTGACCTGATTCGTTGACACGTTGTTAACTTCTTTTTGGTTGTGCGAGTTTTGCAGCTTGGCTAGTAAAGAAAAGCCACCTACAATCAGGACGAGAAAAAGTAATAAACTTGTCAGAGAAAGTAAAATAGCTCTTTTTCTAGCTTTGCGTTGCTGCATACGATTTCCTCGGTGTTTTCCTGTCATAATATCTCCTTTTTTAAAAAAATTACAATTCCTTTCGGAAATTTACATCTATTATAACAAATAAAGAAGTAGTTTTGTAGGCATTTTTATATAATTTTGTTATAATATTTTTTATACAAGAAATTTTCAAGGAGTGCTTCATGTCTATTAAAATAGCTTTACTTGGTTTTGGAACAGTGGCAAGCGGTGTGCCTTTTTTGCTGAAAGAAAACGGAGAAAAAATCGTTCAAGCGGCTCATTCAGAGATTGAGGTTGCTAAAGTCTTGGTCAAAGATGATGCCGAAAAAGATCGTCTTTTAGCAGCTGGAAATGACTTTAATTTTGTAACAAATGTTGAAGAAATTCTGAACGATTCTGAGATTACTATAGTTGTGGAATTGATGGGACGGATTGAGCCAGCGAAAACGTTCATCACTCGTGCTCTTGAAGCTGGCAAACATGTAGTAACGGCCAATAAGGACTTGTTGGCTGTTCACGGAGCAGAGTTGTTGGAAATTGCTCAAAAGCAAAATGTAGCTCTCTACTATGAAGCAGCTGTTGCCGGTGGAATTCCAATCCTGCGTACCTTGGTTAATTCACTGGCTTCTGACAAAATCACCCGTATCTTGGGTGTGGTCAATGGAACCTCTAACTTTATGATGACCAAGATGGTAGAAGAAGGCTGGTCATATGAAGACGCCCTTGCTGAAGCGCAACGCCTTGGCTTTGCAGAAAGCGACCCAACCAATGATGTAGATGGCATTGATGCGGCTTACAAGATGGTTATTCTCAGCCAGTTCGCTTTTGGTATGAATGTTAAGTTTGAAGATGTGGGTCATCAGGGAATTCGGCATATCACACCAGAAGATGTGGCTGTTGCTCAAGACCTTGGCTATGTAGTCAAGCTGGTAGGTTCTATCGAAGAAACGCCATCAGGAATTGCAGCAGAAGTAGCTCCAACATTTCTGCCTAAAGCGCATCCTTTGGCTAGTGTCAATGGAGTGATGAACGCTGTCTTTGTCGAATCCATAGGTATCGGAGAATCCATGTACTACGGACCAGGAGCAGGTCAAAAACCAACTGCAACTAGTGTTGTGGCAGATATTGTCCGTATCAGCCGCCGTTTGAATGATGGAACAGTTGGCAAGGCCTTCAATGAATTCAGCCGTGAGCTTGTGCTAGCTAAGCCAGAAGATGTGAAGAGTAGCTATTACTTCTCTATCTTGGCACCTGATTCTAAAGGCCAAGTTCTGCATTTGGCTGAGATTTTCAATGCAGAGGATATTTCCTTTAAGCAGATTCTGCAGGAAGGTACTGACGGCGAGAAGGCTCGCGTGGTGATTATTACCCATGCTGTCAGCAAGACGCAGCTGGAAAATGTCACTGCTAAGCTCAAAGAAGTTGCTGAGTTTGACTTGCTCAATACCTTCAAAGTATTAGGAGATTAAGATGAAAATTATTGTACCAGCGACCAGCGCCAATATCGGTCCTGGCTTTGACTCTGTTGGAGTAGCCCTGTCAAAATATCTGGAAATTGAAGTCTTGGAAGAAAGTCAGGAGTGGGTGATTGAGCATGACCTCAATCCGAGAATTCCTAAGGACCGACGCAATTTACTGGTTAAGATTGCCCTGCAGTTGGCTCCAGATATTCAGCCACGCCGTTTGAAAATGACCAGTGATATTCCATTGGCTCGT